>NZ_DASZBV010000016.1:0-566598 GCF_035943735.1 Pseudolabrys sp. | reverse complement strand
CGAGCTCGCCGTTCTGCTCGTCGATGCGCGCAAGGGTCTGCTGACGCAGACCCGCCGGCACGCGATCATCGCCAGCCTGCTCGGCATCCGTTACGCCGTCCTCGCCGTCAACAAGATAGATCTCGTCGATTACGCCGAGGGCGTGTTCGACGAGATCGCCGGCGCCTTTGCGGAGTTCGCGGTCAATCTCGGCTTCAAGGAGCTCAAGGCCATCCCGATCTCGGCGCGGCACGGCGACAACGTCTCGTCGGCCAGCACGCGAATGCCCTGGTACACGGGGCCGCATCTGCTCGACTATCTGGAATCGGTCGACGTCGAGGACGACCGCGCGACGCGACCCTTCCGCCTGCCCGTGCAATGGGTGAATCGCCCGAATCTCGATTTCCGCGGATTTGCCGGCACGATCGCCAGCGGCACGCTGCGCGTCGACGACGAAGTCGTCGCGCTGCCGTCCGGGCAGGCCAGCCGCGTCAAGGCGATCCTGGCGCTCGGCGGCGAGGTCGCCGAGGCGAGCGCGGGCGACGCCGTCACTGTGAGCCTGGCGCACGAGATCGACATTTCCCGCGGCGACATGCTGGCGCTCGTGCGTGCGCGACCTCAGGTGGCCGACCAGTTTGCGGCGCATCTCGTGTGGATGTCACAGGACGCGCTGCTGCCCGGCCGCTCCTATGTGATGAAGGTCAACCACGCGACGGTCACCGCCACGGTGACCGAGCTCAAGCACCGCATCGATACCGACAGCCAGGCCAAGCTCGCCGCAAAGACGCTAGCGCTCAACGAGGTCGGCGTCTGCAATCTCTCGCTTGCGCGCGCCGTGGCCTTCGACGCCTATGCCGACAACCGCACGACCGGCGCCTTCATCCTGATCGACCGCCTGTCGAACGAGACGGTTGCCGCGGGCATGATCGACTTCGCGCTGCGGCGGGCGACAAATGTCCACCACCAGGTGATCACGGTCAGCAAGGCCGAGCGGACGCAGCTGATGCACCACAAGCCGGCGGTGCTGTGGTTCACCGGCCTTTCCGGCGCGGGCAAGTCCACGATCGCCAATCTGGTCGAGGCCGGCCTGCACGCGCGCGGCGTGCACACCTTGATGCTGGACGGCGACAACGTCCGCCACGGCCTCAACAAGGACCTCGGCTTCACCGAGGCCGACCGCGTCGAGAATATCCGCCGCATCGGCGAAGTCGCCAAGCTCATGACCGACGCTGGCCTCGTCGTGCTCTGCTCGTTCATCTCGCCGTTCCGGGCCGAGCGGCGGATGGTGCGCGAGTTCGTCGCCGACGGCGAGTTCATCGAAATCTTCGTCGATACGCCGATCGAACAGTGCATTGCTCGCGATCCGAAGGGCTTGTACAAGCGGGCGCTCGCCGGTGAGATCAAGAATTTCACTGGTATAGATCAGGCGTATGAAGCGCCAGAAAATGCAGAAATCTGGCTTAATGCGGAACGGACAGCGCCGGAAGCATCGGCGACCAAAATTATTGACTATCTGGTAAGCCGAAAAACCCTCTGAAACAGAATAGTGCTGAATTGGCTGGGCTCTATCGGTAGGCGGGTCTCTCGTAAAACACCGACTTGCGACGATTTTCGAACAGCTTAGGTCGGCCAGTCGTTTAGTCACTATTGGTAAGGCATGTATGTCAACGCAGGAAATGATAGCCGAGCTTTCGAGCGCGCCGGAGTTCATGCCGTCAGCATTCTGGGCCGATATCGCGCAAAGAAATGAAATTATGCTCGATGAAAGTGGAATCGCGTCTTTCAAAAGAACTCTGAGCAATAATTATTTCAATTGGCCGGTTACGGCTGCCTATCATCCATATTTTGTTATGGCCGTTTTAAAGTGGCTTCGCACGCCAAGAAGATCTGTCTTTTCCGCCAAAATCGAAGACCAAATTACGTTGCGGCTTGCCAATGTAGACAAGCCGCTTGTGCTTTCTTCCGTCCAGAGGCAAATCTACAAAGCCTATGTTTGTTTCGTCTGGGAAAGGATGCGTACTTTTGATCGCCTGCGTATATCTGACTGGGTCGAGGAGCCGCTTGTCGGGGCCCCCATTTCGATCAGGGTAGGCCAAAAGCTGATTTCCCAGGATCTTGCCAATTCTGTTGTGGAGGCGAACTTAATTTTGCCGGTCGTGGCAGATTTGCCAAAGCCTCGATTTGCGGAGATCGGCGCGGGCTACGGCCGTTTGGCGCACGTGGTTTCGGCGGCAGTTCCTTCTACCTATTGCATCTTTGATATTCCGCCGGCGTTGGAAGTGTCGCAATGGTATGTTCAGCAGGTGCTTCCGGAGAAACGCGTGTTCGGATTTCGCCGCTTTGGATGCTTTGCGGACGTTGAGGATGAATTGCGAGCTTCGGACGTGGCGTTTTTTACATCCAACCAGATGGCATTGTTTCCTGACCGCTGGTTCGATGTCACCAGTACAATTAGTACGCTGCCCGAGATGACGGCAAGGCAGGTCAACCTTTTCTTGAACCTCATGCAATCCAAGACCGCTCGGGCGATCTTTTTCAAGCAATGGAAATCATGGGGAAATCGCAGGGACGGCTTCCGGCTGCAGCGCAGCGACTATGTATTGCAGAATGATTGGCGCTTGAGTGTTGACCGGACAGATCCTCTGGTTCCAAGCTTCTTTAATCAGCTGTGGGAACGCATTTGACGCCCGTTGATCAGCTTTACGAAGTGCCGGAGCTACATCTGATGGCGGGTGTGCTGCCAACGGTCGACCTAGCGGCGAGGGAACTTGCGTGTCGTTAAAGAATTTAAAAAATGTCCGCACGCACTTTGCCTTCGGGAAAAATTGGGCCTCATATGCGTCTTTAATCGACGAGCCTCAGATTGAGGAGGCAGCCAGGGGCCTGCTGAAGCTGGTTCCTCTCGAGGATTTCAAAAATCGCTCGTTTCTGGACATCGGCTGCGGCTCTGGTTTGCACGCGCTTGGCGCCGCGCGACTGGGCGTCAGTCGAATTCTCGCCATAGATATCGATCCAGACAGCGTCGCCACGAGCGATGCAGTGCTTTCTCATCATAACGTCGCGGCGTCTTGGCAAGTGGAGACAACAAGCGTGTTCGACCTTGACGCCTCGCGTCAAGGTACATTCGACGTTGTATATTCGTGGGGGGTTTTGCATCATACAGGAAGTATGTGGGAAGCGATTGGAAAGGCTGCCTCAATGGTTGCGCCGAGTGGATTGCTTGCCATCGCTCTCTATCGCAAGACCCGAACGGATACGTTATGGAAAATGGAGAAACGCCTATACTCTCGAATGCCGAGGTTACTTCAAGGTTGTATTCGGGCGGCCTATATCGGCGCGTTTCGTTTCGCAATGGTAGCGACAGGTCGAAAGTTTAGGGAGTATGTTGCGAATTACCGATCCTCTCGGGGTATGGATTTTTATCACGACGTGCACGACTGGCTAGGCGGCTATCCCTTTGAGACGGCAAGCGCGTCGGAGGTCGAGTCCGAGCTTTCGAAACTCGGCTTTAAACCTGAACGCATATTTGCGCGGCCGATCACCACTGGTATTTTTGGTTCCGGATGTGATGAATTCGTTTACCGATTACAAAAGTAAATCGCGCTTAGTTGCGTAGGGCTATTGCCGCTTTGTACCTGCAGGCGGCCCAACCTTGCGCCACTGTAGGTACAGACGACGACGGATTTCGACGGCATTGTGCCGCTTAGCAGACACCGGGAACTTGACCTGAGTTTGTTAAATGGGGCCAGGGGCACTATTTTTCTTGAGTGTGGTCGCGGTTAACAAAAGTGACGCGTTCGCCGTCTTACCTTATTCGCTACGATGCGACTTCCAGAATGCTAAGGCGATCTCGATCGGCTCGATTTTATATTGCTGCCACCAAGACTGTTCATCTCCCGTGCTATGAACCCCTCGATGGTGTGTTCGGCATAGCGGTACTGTAAATTCGTCGCTGACCTTCCGTCCGAGGGCGCGGAGTTGAGCAAATCGGATATGGTGAGCGTCTGAGGGGGTGCGTCCACAGATTAGGCAGGGCTGCGTGGCGACGAACCTGAGATGCTCCTTGTCGCGAATGCGGCGTGGTTCGGGGAAGGCGAGGGCGCTTTTGTCGATGCGTGGCGCATCGGGGGCAGACCGTTTGCTGCGCCGCGGTTTGGCTCGCCTGCCATTTGTCGGCTCCGGATCTGGTGATGTTGTCGTCGAGGCAGCGGGCGGCAGCGCTTCTTCTGTGACGGACGGGTTTCCTTGGTCCGGAGCAACGATAGCCGCGCTCTCGTCCTGGGAGGTGGCTACGCCCGGAAGCTTTGCCGCAAACGCCTCCTCCAGCCGGCGTGCGTCCTCCTCCCGAAGCGTGTTCTTCACGGGCAGAATGCGATGCGCCCAGCTGGCGAGATCGTCGGCTGCGAGCAGCTGCTTCAGCTCATCCAGAAGCGTATCGCATTGTCGCGCGGAGTCGGCCGTCGACAGCAGGGGGCGGGACGGCGGGACGAATGCCTTTCCGGCGTGACGGCCAGGGATGCCGGTCGCGGGCCGGATTGTTGTAGCCGCGGCTGCGGTGGCTGAGGGCGCGCTGGTCGCTGACGTTGTGCTCGGCGCTATACGGTCCGCTGTTTGCGTCGTTCCTGCCGCCGTCGAATTGACGGCCGTCGCAATCCCTGATCCCGCAACGCCCGTCTGCCCAAGCGAGGACTGACCAGCCAGATCCGGAGCGTCCCGGTCATCATCCCCGGCGATTCCCACGAGCGTAAACAGCGAGTGCCGCCGGGCATAGGTGAGGGCGGCGCCGAGGCGATGCGGGGCATTGGTCTCGGTGACCTGGCACACCGGCCATTCCGAGGACATCCACTCGCCCGAGGCATGGGCGAGTGTAGTGGTTAGCCGGATGAGGCCGCTGTCCTTGTCGATGGAGGTTGTCTGGACTGCCGCGATCTCATGCTTGCCGAGACACTTCCGCACGATCTCCAGCCCTGAAGAGAGCGGCGCGTAGCGGAAGGTCTTGGCCTCCTCTCGCGGGAAGGGGGAGTTGATCGTCGCGGTCAGCGACTTCTCCGGATTGGTGAGCTCGATCTGCGCCTTGGCCAGAGCCGCGGCGATGGCGCCAATGCTCTCACTGGACTGCTGCATAGCCGGCCTCCACAGTCTCCAGAACATCGAAGCTGATGGCGCCGGACTTCGAGCGCTTGGCCCGCAGGCCGTGGCCGATTGCTTCCTTGGCGTCCTCCGGGACGAGCTTCTTCAACTCGCTCTTTGCCGCCTCATGCTCGAAGAAGGGCAGGCGGGTTTGGAAGTAGATACCGGCGAACTCCGCCCAGGCATTGGACCCGGTCATGTCGACCGAGCGGACCGCCTCAATGCGCGGGCGGGGCGCCTCCACCCCGAATAAATACGGGGTCTCGCCGGTCTCGACACAGCGCCAGAACTTCCGCTCGGCGGTCATGAGCAGGTGCTGATAGAGCGGGTCGGCATTGATGATGAGATGCACCCATTTGCCGCCTCCGGTGATGATGGAGAGCGAGGCCTGCCGGGCGTTGATGACCCACATATTATGCTGGAGCTGGGCCATATGTTTCTCGGCTGCGCCTTCCTCGGAAAAGGACCAGGGCAGCATGAATTTGGCCTCGTAGACCGCCCCTGAGGCCCCGACGACCCCGTCCAGGGTCGCCCCCATCCACTTGTTGACTGGGTGGCGCACGTGCCGCTGCACGTGCTTCACGTTTAGGCCGGTATTGGTCTCGAACCACCGACGGTTCAGGTCCTCGGTGGCACTGCCGAGCTGGACGATCAGGTTACCGGAGAGGTCCTCCGGCTCGACCTCACCCCGTTTCTCCCGCCACAGCCGCAGCAGCCGTGCCTCATCCTGCCCCATGATGATCCGGGCATCCGAGCCGCCGATGAAGGTGCGGCGGCTATTAACTGGTTGATTGATTGTCTCATTAAGCATTGCGTCTTCCCTCGATCTGTAGAACATATACGGATCAGATAGATGATCCAGAAGAGATCATATAGATGATCCAAAAAGGATCAAGACATTTTTTGATTTACCCCGCTCAGTTGCGCGCTGGGCGAGGATTGCTTGGTTGGTCACAGACGGATTTAGCCCAGCATGCTGGGCTCTCTCTTCCAACCGTGAAGCGCGTCGAAACTGATCTTGGAATTCGGGTGTCAGAGGATGCGCGTTTGAAATTGTGTAGCGCGCTAGAAAAGGCGGGGGTGGAATTCATTCCCGAGAACGGCGGGGGGCCGGGAGTCCGCCTTCGCAAACGCCAAGGCAATAAAGGCTAGGCAATCCAGTCGCACAGGTAGCGCCAGCTACCGCTTTATAAACGCGGTAATGCCGCCGTCCGGTTTGCGCTTAGGCGTCCTGCCTGGGCCACGCGGTCGACCGGCTGACGGTGGAACTAGGCCGGCCAATTGAGCAATGAATTTTAGCGACGGGAGCTTCGGAAATGCTCTGTACGGGCTGCCAACGAACGGAGTTTTGCTCGCGGACCCCTTACGAGGTCGGCGAACTGCTTGAATAGCCATCCGAGTCTCTCGGGTTAGCTCGTCGCCCCTCAGTGGTCGTCCATCCGCATCATAAAAGTCGCCCCAGTTCGCGAATGCCATGGCGGCCGCGTGCTCAACAACCTTGAGGTACAAGGCGTTCGTAGCCTGCCGCACATCCTTACGCCGGCGCTCCAGCTCCGCCGCGACAGCCGGCTTCCTTAGGAGTTCGGAAGCAATAGAACGCGCTGTTTTCTCGCTGTAGCCGGCCGCAATGGCTGCACGGCTTCCTACGCCGCCGACCAAATACTCTTCGACGAAACGGATTTGCTTCTGAGTGAGCATTGGATGGAATCTCGCTGCATGAACTTTGATATCACTTATTATTATGCCTCCTTAAGCTATAAATGTCAGGTTTTGTAAGGTTAGAAACTGGAGTAATCCACGGGAAAATGCTCCGCCGTCGGGCAGCATCTCGAGCCCTTTGCCGAAGTGGCTCGTCCCCTCGATCAGTTCGCTGCGCCGGGCAGGTACGTCCAGCGCGCACCGCGCTTTGACTCCAATTATCGAATCGGTGTGTCTGGCGCGCGGGGCGACTGCAATCGTTTGAACGGGAGATTGAATCCCGTGGTCGCCGCAACCCTCAATCTCACCCTCGGCGCCATCAGTCGTCCCTTTGCCTATCGGAAGGGCACGGTCGATGAGGCTGTCGTCGCGCAGGCACTGAAGGTCGGCGCCTTTGACGTCGAGCGTTTGCGGCGCGGCGGTGAACTGGTCGCGCTGTACGAGCGGATGGTGGCGAGTGGCAGGCCGCCGTTGGTCGTCGACACTGCGGCCAACATCGGCGCGGCCGCGGTCTTCTTCACCTACAAGTTTCCCAACGCCAGGATCATCGCGCTCGAACCGGATTCGGCGAAATTCGAGCTGCTCATCGCGAATACCGCCGGTCTGCCGGTACAGTGCATCCAGGCGACGGTTGCTTCCGAGGGCGCGGTCGATCGCGCGGCGCCGCGTGTGGCCGTCGGCGACATTTACGACAGGTCGCCCGACACTCAGCCGTTCATCCTCAAGTTCGACATCGAGGCGGACGACCTGTTCGCGCTCAATACAGAGTGGCTGCAACGAACGCCGGCCCTCATCGCTTCTCTCAGCGATTATCTCGTTCCCGGCACCGCGGCCTCGCGCCGGTTCATCAAATATACCACCGGTTGGGATCGCGACTTAATATACGCCGAGGACAACCTGTTCTCGCTGCGCCGCACCCCGATGCGAGCGGCGGCGTGAGGCGCGAGGACCGGCATGTTGGTGATCGACGGCGAAGTTCATGAGTTTCAAGCGCTGCCCCTGATCTTCTTTGGACGGCAGAAGCCGCTGGCGTACGTCGTCAACCCGAAAGCGGCGTCGACGGCGTCGCATAACTTCATCTTCTACGTCAATCACGGCTACCGTTATTTCGACGCGTTCAGACTTTGGGACAGCCACGTTGCAACCCTGCGGATCGGCGGAACGGAGTTTCTGCCGGATGTCCTCGATCAGTTTCTGGAGCTTAATCCGGAATGTTTTTCGATTGTCCGAGATCCACTGCGGCGCTTCATCTCCGCCTTCCTATCGAAGGTGCTCACGACCGATGACCCCAGCTACCACACATTCCGCGAGGCTCTGACCTCGCTGTGCGGTCTCGATTTGAGTCCCGAAGCCGATCCCGCGCGATCGTGCCTCGCTTTCGCGCAATGGATTTCGGTGCAGGAGCGGCCGCAGGACCTCGACCCCCACTTCCGACCGCAGCATTTCAATCTGGCGATTGGGAGCCGATTTAAGGTCGATACGATCCTGGGCCTTGAAGACCAGGATATGCTGCACGCTTATTTTGCGAAATGGATCGGCGAGGAGAAAGCTAAATGGTTTCTCTCGCTCCGCTTCAACGAGCAAACCAGGTACAAGGCATCGGATTGCGTGAGCGACGAGCTGAGGAGTCTTGTCCGAAAAATCTATGCGAAGGACTATGAGCTGTTCTACGCCTGAAGAGGCGGGAAGCGGGGCAGCTCAACTGCGCTTGTACATATCCTCGAGCCGCACGATGTCGTCCTCGCCGAGATAGCTGCCGGTCTGCACTTCGATCAATTCGAGCGGGATGCGGCCCTGATTGGCCATGCGGTGCACGCTGCCGATCGGGATATAGATCGACTCGTTCTCGTGCACTGGCCTGACCTGATCGCCGATCGTCACCTCGGCGGTGCCGCGCACCACGATCCAGTGCTCGGCGCGATGACGGTGCTTCTGCAGTGACAGCACGCCGCCTGGCGCCACGACGATGCGCTTGACCTGGAAGCGCTCGCCGTTGTCGATCGACTCGTAATAGCCCCACGGCCTGTGCACGCGGCGATGGTCGGTCGCCTCCGGCCGCTTGGCCGCCTTGAGCCTGTCGACGAGCGCCTTGACGTCCTGTGCGCGTTCGCGCGGCACCACCAGCACCGCATCCGGCGTCGCCACCACCACCAGATCCTTGACGCCGACGAGCGCGGTCAGTTGCCGCTCGGAGTGGACCACGCAGTCCTGCGTGTCGAGGGCGACGACTTCGCCATGCGCCACGTTGCCCTGCGCGTCGCGCGGCCGGATGTCGAACAGCGCGTCCCAGCTGCCGATGTCCGACCAGCGGAAATTGCCTTCCACCACCGCCGCGCGGTCGGTGCGCTCCATAACCGCGTAGTCGATCGACTTCTGTGGCGAGCGGGCGAAGGCCTCCGGATCAAGCCGCAGGAAGCCGAGATCATCGGTCGCGTCGGCGACCGATGCCTGGACCGCTTCCGCCATCTCCGGCTCGAGCCGGGCGAGTTCGGACAGCAGCACCTCGGCGCGGAACAGGAAGTTGCCCGAATTCCACAAATAACCTTCGCTGAGGTAGCGGGCCGCCGTCGGCGCGTCCGGCTTCTCGACGAAGCGATCCACGGCGCGCACGCCGCTCTGCCCGAGCGGCGCGCCCGGCCGGATGTAGCCGTAGGCGGTCTTCGGCTCGGTCGGCCTGATGCCGAAGGTGACGATGGCGCCGTCCGCGGCAGCTTCCAGGCCGGTCAGGCAAGTGTCGCGGAAGGCCTGCGGGTCGAGGATGATGTGGTCGGCGGCGAGCGCCAGCACGACGGCCTGTGGGTCGCGCTGGCGCGCCACTGCCGTGGCCGCCGCGATGGCCGGCGCCGAGTCGCGCCGCAGCGGCTCGATGACCACCGTCGCCTCGATTCCGACCTCCTCAGCCTGCCGGCGGGCGAAGAAGTGGAACTGCGGCCCGGTAATGACGATGGGCGGCGCGAAGCCGGGGCCCTGCACCCGCAGCAGCGTCTCCTGGTAGGTCGAGCGGTCGCCGACCAGCGGCAGGAACTGCTTGGGAAAGGAATCGCGCGAGACGGGCCAGAGGCGCGTCCCGGCGCCGCCGGCGAGCAGGATGGGGGTGATCTGTGGGGCCATCGGACTTAGGGTAACGGGCACTAGGTTCGATAGAGGAATCGCCGTAAGGCAAGGGTAAGGCGGCCCCGAAAATCGCCGTCGCGCCGCCGCCCAAGTCCTTTTCTAGCATCCGCTTCGTGCCCGCGCACGCGCAAAGGTATCGATGATTCAACGCATCCTGACGGTCGGCGGCTATACCCTGCTGTCGCGCGTCACCGGCTTCGTCCGCGATATCATCCTGGCGGCGGTGCTCGGTGCGGGGCCGGCGGCGGACGCCTTCTTCGTGGCGCTGCGGTTGCCCAACCACTTCCGCGCCATCTTCGCCGAGGGCGCCTTCAACGCCGCCTTCGTGCCGGCCTATGCCCGTATTCACGCGCAGGGCGGGGCGCACCGGGCGGGGCTGTTCGCCGACCGCATCTTCACACTGCTCCTGGCGAGCCAGGTCGTCCTGCTCGCCGTGGCGCTCTTCTTCACGCCGGCGGTGATCGACGCGCTTGCGCCGGGCTTCCGGACCGATCCGGAACGCTTCGGTCTCGCCGTCGATCTTACGCGGATCACGTTTCCCTATTTACTGCTGATCACCTTGGTCACGCTCTACGGCGGCATTCTCAATGCGCGCGAGCGCTTCGCCGCCGCGTCCGCCGCGCCGATCCTGCTCAATCTCTCGATGATCGCCGCGCTGCTGCTGGCGCACTTCTTCCCGAGCGCCGGCCACGCCGCCGCCTGGGGCGTGCTAATCTCCGGCGTGCTGCAGGTGCTGCTCGTCGGCGGCGACGCGTGGTGGACCGGCGCGCTGCCCAAATTCCGCGCACTCAAGCTCGACGACGACGTGAAGCGCTTCTTCCGCGCGCTCGGACCGGCGACCGTCGGCTCGGCCGGCGTGCAACTCGCGCTGTTCGCCGACACGATCATCGCCAGCTTCCTGCCGACCGGCGCGGTATCGGCGCTCTATTACGCCGACCGCATCAACCAGTTGCCGATCGGCGTCATCGGCATTGCCGCCGGCACGGTGGTGCTGCCGGAGATGGCGCGGCGCATCGCCGCCGGCGACGAGAGCGGCGCCGCGCACGCACAGAACCGCGCCGTCGAATTCACGCTGCTGCTCGGCATCCCGTGCATTGCCGCTTTCTTCACCATCCCCGATCTCATCATGCGCGCGCTGTTCGTGCGCGGCGCCTTCACCGACGCCGACGCGCTCGCCGCCGGCCACACGCTCGCGGCTTACGCCTTCGGCCTGTTGCCCTTCGTGTTGATCCGCAGCGCGGTAGCGAGCTTCTTCGCCCGCGGCGATACGGCGACGCCGGTGAAGGCCGCGCTCGCCGCCGCCGCCGTCAACATCGGCTTCAAGGTGCTGTTGATGGGGCCGCTCGCGCAGGTGGGTCTTGCGCTCGCGACCTCGATCGGCGCCTGGATCAATCTCGGCCTCGTCGTCTGGTTCGGCGTGCGCGCCGGGCACATGCGCTCCGATGCGCGCCTGCGCGGCTCGACCGCGAAATTGCTCATCGCCGGCGTCGCGATGGCCGCGGTGCTGTGGCTTGGTCACGCGCCGGTCGCCGCATTGCTCGATCACCGTCACGGCTTCCGGGACCTGTTGACGCTGGCGATTCTCGGCACCATCTCAAGCGCTGTCTATGGCGGCATTGTTCTTGCGTTGTTTGGCCCCGATTGGCTCAAGGCGTTTCGCGCGCGGCGTCGCCGCTGAGCCAAATATTTCGTGATCGCGCTGTAAGTGGACACGGCATCATGCGGACGCTATCTGAACGGGTCCGGAACGACCGGAATCCGTGCGGGGAATTCATGATTTGCACGCGTGGTGTTTCATCGATTTCGCTGATGCGTGGCGCGGGTTTCGCCGCCGCGCTGATGCTTGCGACTTTCGTCGCAGGTTGCGGTCAGGGCGACGGCCAGAAAGCCGCGGCGCCGCCGCCGCCCGCCGTGACCGTTGCGAAGCCGGAGCAGCGCACCGTTTCCGACTACGACGAATATGTCGGCCGCTTCACCGCCGTCGATTCCGTGGAAGTGCGCGCGCGGGTCTCCGGGTACCTCGACTCGATCGACTTCAAGGACGGGCAGATGGTGAAGCAGGGCGACCTGTTGTTCACCATCGACAAGCGGTCGTTCCAGATCGCACTCGACCAGGCGCAGGCCAACCTGACGCAGGCCAGGTCGAACGTCACATTCACCGAAGCCGATCTGAAGCGCGCGCAGCAACTCGTCACCGACAAGTCGATCACCGAGCAGTTGTTTGAGCAGCGCTCGCAGGCCTACCGTAACGCGCAGGCCTCCGTCGCCGCCGCCGACGCCGCGGTGCGCCAGGCGCAACTCGACGTGCAGTTCACCGAGCTGCGTGCGCCGATCGCCGGCCGTATCGGCGACCGCCGCGTCTCGCCCGGCAACCTCGTCACCGGCGGCACCACCGGCAACACCACGCTGCTCGCCACCATCGTCTCGGAGAATCCGATCCACTTCGAGTTCACCTTCGACGAGGCGTCGTATCTGCGCTACCAGCGCATGGCGACGCACGGCGACGACATCGCCAGCCGCGGCCGCGGCCCGGGCGTCGACGTCGCGCTCAAGCTGATCGACGACAAGGACTTCGCGCACCAGGGCCACATGGATTTCGTCGACAATGTCATCGACCCGTCGACCGGCACGATCCGCGGTCGTGCCGTCTTCGCCAACGCGAACGGCATGTTCACGCCGGGTATGTTCGCGCGCATCCGCGTGCCGGCCTCGCCGCCGTACCAGGCGCTGCTGGTGCCGGACGCCGCCATCGGCACCGAGCAGGCGCGCAAATACGTGCTGACGGTGAACGCCGGCAACACCGTCGTGCCGAAATACGTGACGCTCGGTCAGGTGCTGCCGGGCGATCTACGCGTGATCAAGGAAGGCCTCGGTGCCGACGACAAAGTGATCGTCGATGGCCTCATGCGCGCGCGGCCGGGCATCAAGGTGACGCCGCAGGAGAAAACGGCGCAAGCGCAGAAGAAGTAGCCCGTAGCGATGCGCATTTCCCATTTCTTCATCGACCGGCCGATCTTCGCCTCCGTCATCGCGATCGTCTTCGTGATCCTCGGCGGCGTCGCCTTCACGCGTCTGCCGATCGCGCAATATCCGGAGATCACGCCGCCGACGATCACGGTGACCGGCCAGTATCCCGGCGCCAACGCCCAGGTCGTGGCCGAGACGGTGGTGACGCCGATCGAGCAGCAGATCAACGGCGTCGAGAACATGATCTACATGTCCTCGAACTCGACCGGCGACGGCCGCTTCTCGATTTCCGTCACCTTCGACATCGGCACCGATCTCGACACCGCGCAGGTGCAGGTGCAGAACCGCGTCGCCATCGCGCAGCCGCGCCTGCCGACGGACGTGCGCAACATCGGCGTCACGGTGCAGAAGGCGTCGCCCGACCTGATGATGGTCGTGCATTTGCTGTCGCCCGACAATTCGCGCGACACGCTATTCCTGTCGAACTACGCCACGCTGCAGATTACCGACGCGCTCACGCGCGTCGACGGCGTCGGCTCGATCACCGTGTTCGGCGCGCGCGACTACGCCATGCGCGTCTGGCTCGATCCCGACCGGTTGCAATCGGTCGGCCTGACCGCGTCCGACGTCGTCACGGCGCTGCAGGGGCAGAACGTGCAGGTCGCCTCCGGCGTGCTCGACCAGCCGCCGATGGATCATCCGGGAGCTTTCCAGATATCGGTGTCGACGCAAGGGCGGCTCGCCGATCCGACGGAGTTCGGCAATGTCGTCGTCAAACAGACGGCGAACGCGGTGGTACGGCTGAAAGACGTGGCGCGCGTCGAACTCGCGGCGCAGGATTATTCGACCAACTCCTATCTCGACAAGTCGCCGGCGGTGGCGCTCGGCATCTTCCAGCGGCCGGGCTCGAACGCACTGAAGACGGCGGCGCTGATCGAGCAGACGATGCGGGACCTGTCGAAGAGCTTCCCGCAAGGGATGAAATACGACATCGTCTATAATCCGACACAGTTCATCCAGCAGTCGGTCGATGCCGTGCGCTCGACGATCCTAGAGGCGATCGTCCTCGTCGTGCTCGTCATCGTGCTGTTCCTGCAGACCTGGCGCGCCGCGGTCATTCCAATCATCGCCATTCCGGTGTCGCTGGTCGGCACCTTCTTCTTCATGGCGATGTTCGGCTTTTCGCTGAATAACCTGTCGTTGTTCGGCCTCGTGCTCGCCATCGGTATCGTCGTCGACGACGCCATCGTCGTGGTGGAGAACGTGCAGCGCGGTATCGAGCACGGCCTGTCGCCGCGCGACGCGGCCCGCCGCAGCATGGACGAGGTCGGCACGGCGCTGATCGCCATCGCGCTGGTCTTGGCCGCGGTGTTCGTGCCGTCTGCCTTCATCACCGGCATCTCCGGTCAGTTCTACCGTCAGTTTGCGTTGACCATCACCGGCGCCACCGTCATCTCGCTCACCGTGTCGCTGACCTTGTCGCCGGCGTTATGCACCTTGCTGCTCAGGCCGCCGCGCGAGAACGGCGCGCACTGGTGGAACTGGCCGACGCGCACCTTCTTCGGCTACTTCAACCTTGGTTTCGAGAAGCTGACACGCGGCTACGGCTGGCTGTCGGGACGCACCGTGCGGCTGTCGGTGTTGATGCTGGTCGCCTACGCGGTCGTCATCGGCTTCGGCCTCAACGAATTCCGCAAGACGCCGGTCGGCTTCATCCCGCAGCTCGATCGCGGCTATCTCATCATCGTCACCCAACTGCCGCCGGCGGCCTCGCTCGCCCGCACCGACGCGGTCAACGCCAAGGTCGTCGACATCGCGCTAAAGACGCCGGGTATCGACCACGCGGTAAACATCGTCGGCTTCTCCGGCGCGACCTTCACGCAGGCGCCCAATGCCGGTGCCGTGTTCGTGACGCTCAAGCCGTTCGAGGAGCGCGCTGGGCACGCCAACGAGACGGCTGCGGCGATCCAGGGCGAGCTGTTCAAGCGGCTGGCCGGTATCCAGGAAGCGCAGGTCTTCGTCGCCGCGCCGCCGCCGGTCTCCGGCATCGGCAATGCCGGCGGCTTCCGCATGATGGTCGAGGACCGCGCGGGCCGCGGGCCGGTGGCGCTGCAGAACGCAACATATGCGATGATGGGCCGTGCTGCCCAGACGCCGGGCCTCAGCCAGGTCTATTCGCTGTTCGAGACAACGACGCCGCAGCTCTATCTGGACATCGACCGCACCAAGGCGCAGTTGCTCGGCATCAACATCCCCGACGTCTTCGCGGCGCTGCAGATCTATCTCGGCTCGGCCTACGTCAACGACTTCAACCTGTTCGGCCACACTTACCGCGTCGTCGCGCAGGCCGCCGACAAATATCGCGCCGACACCCGCGACGTTCTGAACATCCGCGTGCGCAACAAGAGCGGCGCCACCGTGCCGCTCGGCGCTTTCACCACAGTGCGCACCGTCACCGGCCCGTACCGCGTGCCGCGCTACAATCTCTATCCCGCGGCCGAGCTCGACGGCGCCGCGGCGCCCGGCTACAGCCAGGGACAGGCGATCCGGATCATGGAGAAGCTCGCGGCCGAGACGCTGCCGGAGGGCTTCTCCTACGAATGGACGACGCTCGCCTACCAGCAATTGAAGGCCGGCAATACCGCGGTCTTCGCCTTCGTGCTGGCGGTGGTGTTCGTGTTCCTCGTGCTCGCGGCGCAGTTCGAGAGCCTGACGCTGCCGCTCGCCGTCATCCTGATCGTGCCGATGTGTCTCATCGCCTCGATCGTCGGCGTGGTCTTGCGCGGGCAGGACAACAACATCCTGACGCAGGTCGGCTTCATCGTGCTGATCGGCCTTGCCGCCAAGAACGCCATCCTGATCGTCGAATTTGCCAAGCAGCTGGAGGACGAGGGCCGCGACCGCTTCGGCGCCGCCGTCGAAGCCGCACATCTGCGCCTGCGCCCGATCCTGATGACTTCGATGGCCTTCATCCTCGGCGTCACGCCGCTGGTCTGGTCGGTCGGCGCCGGCGCCGAGCTGCGGCAGACCCTCGGCACCACCGTGTTCTCGGGTATGATCGGCGTCACCGTGTTCGGCCTGATTTTCACGCCCGTGTTCTACGTCGTCTGCCGCTGGATCGCGTTGCGGACGGCGAAGGTCAGGGGCCGCAAGGCCGAGGAGCCGGCACATCGGAGTGAGTGAGCATGGCGATGAAGTTCGGTTTCGGTCAGCCGCTCAAGCGCAAGGAAGATGACGCGCTCGTCCGCGGCGCCGGGCGCTACATCGCCGACGTGATGCCGGACGGCGCTTTGCAGGCGGTGGTGGTGCGCTCGCCGCACGCGCACGCGAAGTTCACGATCCGCGATCTGTCGGCCGTGCGCGCCATGAAGGGCGTGCGCCTGGTGCTCACCGCCGCCGACGTCGCCGATCTCGGCCCGATGCCGACGCCGGGCGTGATCCCGGGGCCGACCATCGACGTTCCTTACTACCCTGTGCTGGCGCGCGACGTCGTCAAGCACGTCGGCGACGCGGTCGCCTTCGTCGTCGCCGACACCCTGGCGCAGGCGCGCGATGCCGCCGAGGCCATCGCCATCGACTGGCAGGAACTGCCGCACGTGGTTGGCGCCATGGCCGCGCTGGACGCCAAATCGCCGCGCGTCTGGCCGGACCGCTCCAACCTGTCGTTCGAGACCACGATGGGGGACGAAGCGGCGACCAAGGCCACCTTCGCGCAGGCGGAGCGGGTGGTCGAGACCACCATTGTCAACCAGCGTCTCGTCACCAATTACATGGACACGCGCGGCGTCGTCGCCGAATTCGACGGCAGCCGCTACACATTGACGCTCGGCAGCCAGGGCTCGCACATCATCCGCGACATCATCGGCGTCGAAGTGATGAAGCTGAAGCCGGAGCAGATGCGCGTCATCACCCCCGATGTCGGCGGCGGCTTCGGCACCAAGCTGTTCCCCTATCGCGAATACGCGCTCGCCGCCGTCGCAGCAGAGAGGCTGCGCCAGCCGGTGCGCTGGGTGTCGGACCGCTCCGAGCATTTCCTCGCCGACAGCCACGGCCGCGACAATATCTCGACGGCGCGGCTGGCGCTCGACGACAAGGGCAAATTCCTCGCGCTGGAACTCGATATCGTCGCCGACATGGGCGCGTATCTCTCGTGCTATGCGCCGTACATTCCCTGGCTCGGCATGGGCATGGCGACCGGGCCCTACGACATTCCGATCGCGCATGTGCGTCTGCGCTCGGTCTACACCAACACGGTGCCGGTCGATGCCTATCGCGGCGCCGGCCGCCCCGAGGCGTCCTATCTGATCGAGCGCGCCGTCGATCATGCCGCGCGCGAGATCGGCATGGCGCCCGACGCGATCCGCCGCAAGAACCTGATCAAGCCCAAGGCGCTGCCGTACACGACGCCGACCGGCAAGGTCTACGACTCCGGCGATTTCGCCGGCACGCTGGCGCGCGCGCAGGCGCTCGCCGATTGGGACGGCTTCTCCAGGCGCCTGCGCGAGTCGAAGCGCACCGGCAAGTTGCGCGGCATCGGCATCGCCACCTATGTCGAGGCCTGTGGCAACAACGGGCCGGAGACGGCGCGCGTCACACTCGATCGCGACGGCGGCATCACCGTGCTGATCGGCTCGCAATCGACCGGGCAGGGGCATGCCACCTCCTACGCGCAACTCGTCGCCGAGCGGCTCGACATTCCGCCCGAGCGCGTGCGCGTCATCCAGGGCGACACCGACCGCATTCCAACCGGGGCCGGCACCGGCGGTTCGAGCTCGATTCCCGTGGGCGGCGTCTCGGTCGACCGCGCCAGCAAGACGCTCGCCGACCAGATGAAGGAGATCGCGGCTGACGCCTTGGAAGCATCCGCCGTCGACATGGAGGTCGTCGACGCCACCGTGCGTGTCGCCGGCACCGACCGCGCCATTACCTTCGCCGATCTCGCCGCGCATCCGTCGGCGACGCCGGAGAAACTGACGGCGGCCAACGAGTTCGGCGTCGACGCGCCGACCTTTCCCAACGGCACGCATATCGCCGAGGTCGAGATCGATCCGGACACCGGCGCCACCCGCATCATCGCCTACGTCATCGTCGACGACTTCGGCGCCACGCTGAACCCGCTCATGTTGGAAGGGCAGGTTCACGGCGGCACGGTGCAGGGCATCGGCCAGGCGCTGCTCGAGGACACGGTCTATGACGCCGCCTCCGGCCAGCTCGTCAGCGCCTCGTTCATGGATTACGCCATGCCGCGCGCCGCGGACGCGCCGGATTTCGTGTTCGAGACGCGCAACGTGCCGTGCAAGACCAACCCGCTCGGGGTGAAGGGGGCAGGAGAGGCCGGCGCCATTGGGTCCTGCCCGGCCGTGATCAATGCTGTGATCGACGCTTTGGACCGGGCCTATGGCATCCGCGCCATCGACATGCCGGCGACGCCGCAAAAGATCTGGGCGGCAATCCAAGCGGCCACGCGGGCCGCCGCGGAATAGACCGCCCATCTCCAATGTTCGTTACCCTGCAGAGGGTCATTGGAAGGGATTTCCGGCATGGTTTCGAACTGGGCTCTGGCGGTAACATCTCGCAGATGCTGAAAGGCCAGCAACCCTTCGACGCCGGGGCAGCGGCCTTCGCCAAGGTTGTCGCCAAGAACCGAGACAAGGCGAAGGCTTCACTCGACGGCCTGAAAGCGGCCGCCAAGCCGGTCGGCGACGCTTGCGATAATCGCCACAATGACTACCGTCTGTCGCGGCGTTAGCGCTCGGGGACGGGACGTCTGTTTCACAAGATTCTCATAGCGGTTGTCGCGGCGCTTATCGGCGCCGCGGCGGTCTTTTGGTTCGTGACGGTGCCGAAGACGGTGGCGGTGGCCGACCTGCCGCCGCATACGCCCAACCTCGGCAACGGACGCACCATGTTCATCGCCGGTGGCTGCGCCGCCTGCCACATGACGCAAAAGCAGACGGATGCCACGCGCCTCGGCGGCGGCCTGCAATTGCACACCGCCTTCGGCGAGTTCTACGTGCCGAATATTTCATCCGACCGGCAGGACGGCATCGGCGGCTGGAGCGAGGCGGAGTTCGTCACCGCCATGACCGAAGGCACGGCGCCGGACGGTTCGCACCTCTATCCGGCGTTTCCCTATCCGTCCTACCGGCACATGCGCCTCGGCGACGTGCGCGACCTGTTCGCCTATCTCAAGACGCTGCCGCCGGTTGCCGGCCGCGTGCGCCCGCACGATCTCAAATTCCCGTTCGATATCCGCCGCACCGTCGGCCTGTGGAAGCTGCTTTTTCTCGACGGCAAAGGTTTCACGGCAGACGCGAAGCAGTCGGCCGAATGGAACCGGGGAGCCTACCTGGTGAACGGGCCCGGCCATTGCGCCGAGTGCCACAGCCCGCGCAACGCGCTCGGCGCCATCGTCGAGGGCCGCAAGTTCGACGGCGGGCCGAGCCCGACCGATCAGGGCGGCGTGCCGAGCATCCGCCAGGACAAGCTCGCCGACTGGTCGGTCGACGACATCGTCGGTACCCTGACCACGGGCGATACGCCCGATTCCGACCGCGTCGGCGGTCCGATGGTCGAGGTGGTGCGCAGCATCTCGCAACTCTCCAACGCTGACCGCCACGCCATGGCGGTCTACATCAAGTCGCTGTCGCCGCTCGCGAAGTAGGGCAGGCGCAGGCAAAAAGCCGCCGCGCCGGCCGGCGCGAGGGCTTCGCTCGTTCAGCGCCGTCAGGAGACGACGACGATCTCGACGATCTTGCACCGTAGTCGGGACGACACGCCGGAGTTGTGGGGGCGGGCCGTACACGGCCGATTGCGCGTCCCCGTGGCTCTGCTAGACTTTTGAACAAGCCGCTTGCGGACGGGGCGTGCCGAACCCCGCAAAATAGACGAGCGGCGATGCGGCCATCGGCGGGCCACAGCAAGTCTCACAGTAATCGTAGTCATATCGGACACGCGCGCATGCGTCGCGCGGCGTCGTGTCGTCGCAGCTTCGCGGCGCACGGCGTGGAAATCAAAATTGGGGGAAATGCAATGCAAGGTAACGGATCGATTCGCTCGATGTTGGCCTGCTGCGACGGGGCGGCGGATAGCCTGCGCGATGTGCTGCTGCTGATCGCACGCATCTGCGTCGCGGCGATGTTCTATCTGACGGTCTCGAAAGGATCGCCGACGGCCGCCTACCTGACCTTCCTCGGCTATCCGGCGCCGGGAGCCTTCAGCGCGCTGGCCCAGCTTGCCGAATGGATCATCGTCGTCACGCTGGTGCTCGGCGTCGCGACGCGCGTGGGTGCGCTGATCGCCGTGGCGTTCATCCTCGTCGCATCGGTGACGGCGCACCAGTACTGGCACTATCCGGAGGCGGGACAGCTGGTGCAGGCGACCTACCTTGCCAAGAATTTCGCGGCGCTCGGAGGCGCCCTGCTGGTCTTCGCCGTCGGCGCCGGCCGTTACAGCGTGGACGCCAAGATGCTGGGCAAGGCCTAGATCGGGGCCGGTTGGGGGGCGATGAACGACGACCGCATCTGGCCGCTCGTCGGCCGCATCTACGACGGAATCGAGCTCGCGCTTTGGGCGAGCCTGATTGCCGGACTGGTCGTCTTTGCGCTCTTCATCCTGCCGGGTATACCGGCGGCGCAGCAGCGCAATGCCGCGGCGCGCGCTGCCGCGTTCGAGCACGAATGCGACTTCTACTGCAGCAAATGGGGCATGCCGGCGGATACGCGTCAGCATGCCCGCTGCATGTCGGATCTGAAGCAGTTCAGCCGCGCGGTGATCAAACGGATCGAAGACGACGATCAGTTCTAGAGTCGCTGCACTGCCGGTCAGCCAAAGCAAAAGAGGCCGCTCGCGAGAGCGGCCTCTTCGTTTTGGCGCCCGGGCTGTGCGTCAGTTGCAGACGCGCACGTTGCGGATGTGCCGGTAGCCATGGCGGTCGTACCAGACCTGACGGCGGATATAGCAGTCCGGGCCGTAATAAGCCGGCGGCGGCGCCACGATCACGCCGGGGAAGAAGCCGTGATGATGATGGTGATGATAATAGCGGTGATGGTGATGATACTGCACGAGCTGCAGCAGCGGACGCGGCTGCTGCGCCTGCGCGAGATCGTCGGCGGCGAGCACGGCGCTGGCGTTACCGACCGGCTCGAGCAACTCGGCATAGGACTGCGCTGCGGTCACGGGACTCTGCACCGGGGCCGCCTGCGCGGCGCCCAGCATGCAGAGTGCACCCGCCGTACTCAGCAGGAAGGTCGCATATTTTCTCACGTCGTTTCTCCCAGGTTGTATCGTGCGAATCGCCCCGAATGATTGGAGTTTAGTCGGCCCCGCTGAATTGAGCGTTATCGCCGCATTCAAGTGCAGTTCATCTCCGCGGCGCCGGCGTGTCCGATATACGACATTGCCGGGACGGGCGCGGCCCAATCCGACCGAACTAATGGGGCTCGTGCGCGTGCGCGAAGCCCTTGGCGAGCGCGTGGTAGACGCCTTCCGGACACACGAGCCGTGACGCCGCGTAAGCGATGAGCGATGCGCACATCAGCGGGATCACCATGGCGTGGTTGTCCGTCATCTCGGTTACGATGACGAAAGCGGTGATCGGCGCCTGAACCACGCCGGCGAAATACGACACCATGCCGAGCAGGATGATGGCTGACGTCGGCGCGGTCGGGAAGTAATGCGCGATATTGGCGCCGACGCCGGCACCGACCGCAAGCGACGGCGAAAAGATGCCGCCCGGGATGCCGCTGATCGTCGAGAAGGTCGTCGCCAGGAATTTGAAAAATCCGAAGTCGCCGCGCAGCGGCGTTCCGCTCTCGAGGGCGGCTTTCACCTGCGCGTAGCCGGTGCCGTAGATCGCGTCTCCCGAAGCGATGCCGCACAGCGCCACCAGGAGGCCGCAGGCCAGCGCGAAAGGGATCGGGTTGGCCTTGATCGCGCGCC
This sequence comes from Pseudolabrys sp., assembly GCF_035943735.1. GTDB lineage: Bacteria > Pseudomonadota > Alphaproteobacteria > Rhizobiales > Xanthobacteraceae > Pseudolabrys. The sequence goes on along the minus strand of NZ_DASZBV010000016.1, from coordinate 544,770 downwards.
CGAGGCTGCCGGGCAGCCCGCGCGCGACGACGATCACGATGCGGCTGAACAGGCCGCCGGCGAGCCCGCCGGCAATGCCGCAGACGGGGATCGCCAGCCAGTCAAGGCCGTTGCGCAGCATGGCCGGGCTGCTGCCGAAATAGGCGTAGTTGCCGACCAGCGCCAGCGAGGTGAGGCCGGCGGTGATGACCGTGGCGATGATGAGCCCGGAGGTGCGGGTCTCGAAGGCGCGGCTCATCTCCTCGATGCCGAAGACGATGCCGGCGAGCGGCGTGTTAAACGCGGCGGCGACGCCGGCGGCGGCACCGGCGAGAATCAGGCCGGGCTGGCGCCGCGGCGAGAAGCGGCCGATGGCGAACATGATCGAGGCGCCAACCTGCACCGTCGGCCCCTCGCGGCCGGCGGACGCGCCGCACAGCAGGCCGAGCAGCGTCAGCAGGATCTTGCCGACCGCGATGCGGATGGAGACGAGGCGGCCGCGCGCATCCTGATCCTCCAGTTCACGCGCGGCGATCGCCTGCGGGATGCCGGAGCCTTGCGAGTTCTGGAAGAAGCGGTTGGTGAGGTAGACGGAGACCGCGAAGCCGAGCGGGGTGACGATTAGAGAGGCGTAACGCCAGTGCGTCACGAGGCGGTTGAATTCCGCCTGCACCCAGTCGGCTGCCAGCGCCAGTCCAACGGCGGCGGCGCCGATGGTGATGCCGCCGACGACGAAGAGCGTGCGCCGCTGCCAGTGCGCCGAGGTCACACGAGCGAGGCGTAAATGTCGGGCGGAGAGAAACTGGCGCATCGAGGACCTGACGGGCCGGCCGTCAGGCCTGGAAGGCCTTGAAGGTGATGATGGTGTAGGTGTCCTTGATGCCGGGCAGCGTCTGCACCTTCTCGTTGACGAAGTGCCCGATGTCGGTGCCGGCCTCGACGTAGAACTTCGCCAGCAGGTCGTAGTCGCCGGCGGTGGAGTATATCTCGGAGGCGATCTCCGCCTCGGCCAGCGCGTTGGCCACCTGGTACGCCTTGCCGAGCTCGCATTTGATCTGAACGAAGAAGGGGGTCATTGGACGCCTCCGGCTGTCGGCCCTAGACAGCAAAAAGCGCCCGGCCTGACAAGCGCGGCGAACCGGGGAGGGCGCGCTTGCCTTGCCCGGCCCCGCGGCAGTAGGTAATCCGCCAGCAATCTCGTGGGGTGTCCGGCCGCAAGCCGGGCTGAGAGGCCTGATCCCATGGCCAACCCAACGAACCTGATCCGGGTCATGCCGGCGGAGGGATGAGAGATGCACCACGCCGGAGGGGACCTGACCGACGCCGCGCCGAGGGCGGCGGCGCGACTGGTCGGCGAGCTGCACGCACGCGGCCCCCGCGTCCACTGCATCACCAACACCGTGGCGCAGGCCTATACGGCTAACATGCTGCTCGCCGCCGGCGGCGTGCCGTCGATGACGCTGTCGGCCGAGGAGATCGGCGGCTTCGTCGCCCGTGCCGACGCGCTGCTGGTCAATCTCGGCACCTTCGATGCGGAGCGGCGCGCGGCGACCGGTGTCGCCATCGCCGCGGCGCATGAGCACCGACGGCCCTGGGTGCTCGATCCAGTGTTCGTCGACCGCAGCGCCTCGCGCGCCGCCTTTGCGCGCGATCTGGTCAGGCGCGGCGCGCGGGTGGTGCGGCTCAACCACGCCGAGCTCACCGCGCTTGCCGACGGCGCCACGCGCGAAGACGCAATGGCCTATGCGCGCGCGACCGGCGTCGTCGTCGCCGTGTCCGGCACCGCCGATCTGATCACCGACGGCATGCGCACGATCGCCATCGGCAACGGTCATCCGCTGATGGCCAGGGTCACGGCGATGGGCTGCGCCGGCTCCGCGCTGGTGGCGGCTTGTCTCGCGCTTGAGCCCGACGCGCTGATGGCGAGCGCGGCAGCGCTGATCGCGCTCGGCGTCGCCGGCGAGATCGCCGCCGAAAAGAGTGCCGGGCCCGGCAGCTTCGCGTTTCACATCATCGACGCGCTTGCCGCCCTCGATGCGCCGACCTTGATGGCCCGCGCCAAGGTGAGCGCATGACGCCGATCGCCTTGACCATCGCCGGCTCCGATTCGTCCGGCGGCGCCGGCATCCAGGCGGACCTCAAGACTTTCGCCGCGCTCGAGGTCTATGGCGCCAGCGTCATCACCGCGCTGACCGCGCAGAACACGCGAGGCGTCAGCGGCATCCACGACGTGCCGCCGGACTTCATCACCAAACAGATGGACGCGGTGTTCTCCGATCTCGCCGTCGGCGCGGTCAAGATCGGCATGCTGTCGCGCGTCGAGGCGATCGCGGCGGTCGCCGCCGGCCTCGACCGTCACAAGGCCAGGAACATCGTGCTCGATCCGGTGATGGTCGCGTCTTCGGGCGACCGCCTGCTGGCGAAGAACGCCGTCGAGGCGCTGACGCGCACGCTCATGCCGCGCGCGGTGCTCATCACGCCGAACCTGCCGGAAGCCGCGGCTCTGCTCGATCAGCCGGTCGCGGGCAACGAGAGCGAGATGGAGCAGCAGGCGCGCGCGCTGCTCAAGCGCGGCGCCAAGGCCGTGCTCATGAAAGGCGGCCACGGCAGCGGCAGACAAAGCGTCGACCTCCTGGTCGAGGCCGGCGGCGGCGTTGCGCGGCTCGCCGGCCGCCGCGTCGCCACGAAGAACACACACGGCACCGGTTGCACATTGTCGTCGGCCATCGCCGCCGGCCTCGCCAAGGGCCTCGGCCTCTATGACGCGGCCACCGCGGCGAAGACCTACGTCAGCACGGCCATCGCCGCCGCCGACATGCTCGCGGTCGGTCACGGCCACGGGCCGCTGCATCATTTCTACCGGCAATGGAGAAAGACATGACCACGCGCCGCCGTTTTCTCGGCACCGCCGCCGCCGGCATGCTCGCCGCGCCGGCCATCGCGCGCGCCGAGACCATGAAATGGCGCATGGTCACGTCCTGGCCGAAGCGGCTGCCGGGCCCCGGCATGTCGGCCGAGCGCATCGCCACGCGCATCAAGACCATGTCGAACGGCCGAATCGATATCGCCGTCAATGCCGCCGGCGAGATCGTGCCGGCCTTCGGCGTGCTCGATGCCGTCGGCAACGGCGTCGCCGAGATCGGCCACACGGCCGCTTTCTATTGGCAGGGCAAGATGCCGGCCGCGAACTTCTTCACCACCGTGCCGTTCGGGCTGACGCCGGCCGAGCACGTCGCCTGGATCGACGCCGGCGGCGGCCAGGCGCTGTGGGACCAGCTCTACGCGCCGTTCGGCGTCAAGCCGTTCATGGGCGGCAACACCGGCGTCTGCATGGGCGGCTGGTTCCGCCGCGAATTGAAAAGCCTCGCCGACCTCAAGGGCGTCAAGATTCGCTCGCTCGGCCTCGGCGGCGAGATCTATCATCGCCTCGGCGCCACGCCTCAGACGACGCCGCCGGCCGAAATCCTCGTCAGCCTGCAATCGGGCGTGCTCGATGCCGCCGAGTTCGTCGGCCCTGGCACCGACATCGCGCTCGGCCTCTATCGCGTGGCGCCGTTCTATTATTATCCCGGCTTCAACAAGCCGAACGGCACCGGCGAATGCATCGTGTCGCTGAAGGCGTGGAACGCACTGCCGGACGACCTGAAGGCCATCGTCGCGCATGCCTGCGCCACCGAAGCGAACTACGCGCTCGCCGAAATGGAGCGGCTCAACGCCGCCGCGCTCGCCTCGCTGACCGGCGAGCACAAGGTGAAGCTCACGCCGTTCCCCGACGATCTCGTCACCGCGGCGCGCAACCAGTCCGGCGAGGTGCTCGGCGAGCTCGCCTCGCGCGACGCCATCAGCGGCAAGATCCACGCGTCCTATCTCGGCTTCCGCGATCGCACGGCGCCGTGGTCGCGCGTGTCGATCGAGGCCGTGCTCAGGGCGCGCGGGTAGCGCGGTGAAATAAAGAAGGCGCCATGTCCAACCGCTGGCTGATCCTCGCCGCGCTGACCTTCGCGCGCACCGTCATGGGCTTTCAGTTCCAGTCGGTGGCGGCGGTGGCGCCGCTGGTCATCGCGGACTTTCATATCGGCTACGCCGCGCTCGGCACCGTCATCGGCCTTTATCTGCTGCCCGGCGTGGCGGTGGCCATTCCCGGCGGCGTGCTGGCGCAGCGCTTCGGCGACAAGCGTATGGTCCTCTTCGGGCTAGCGGCGATGACGCTCGGCGGCCTCATGATGGCGTCCGGCGACGAGACGCTCCTCACCGCGGGTCGCGTCCTGTCCGGCTGCGGCGCGGTGGTGCTGAACGTGCTGCTCACCAAGATGACCACCGACACCTTTGAAGGTCGCGAGGTGGTGACGGCGCTCGGCGTGCTGATCACCAGCTGGCCGCTCGGCATTGCGCTGGCGTTGGTGACGCTGCCGCGGCTTGCGGCGGCGGCGTCCTGGCACGCCGCGATGGTTGCCGGGGCAGGCCTGAGCGCCGTCGCGTTCGTGCTGGTCGCTGTCGCCTATCGCTCGCGACAAACATCGTCCGCGGCCGCGCGACTGCGCTTCGATCTGGCGCATGGCGAGCTCGTGCTCGCCATGCTCGCCGGCCTGGTCTGGACCTTCTACAATATGGGCCTCATCCTCGTGCTCACGTTCGGTCCGGCGTGGCTGATCGCCGGCGGCGACACGGCCGCGCATGCAAGCGCGGTGGTCAGTCTCGTGAGCTGGCTGATCCTTCCGGCGATCCCGCTTGGCGCCTTTCTGGCCGACCGCGCCGGGCATCCGATGACCACCATGTTCTCCTTCTTCGCGCTTGGCGCGCTGGCGATCGCGCTGCTGCCCTTCGTCGGCGGCGCGCCTGCGCTGCTGGCGGCGATCGGCTTGATCTTTGGCCCGCCGGGCGGGCTGATCATGGCGCTGCCGGGGCAGGCGGCGCCGGCTCAGCGCCGCGCGCCGGCGATGGGCGTGTACTTTACCGTCTACTATGTCGGCATGGGCATAGCGCCCGGCATTGCCGGCTTTGCGCGCGACGTCTCGCACAGCGCTGCCGCGCCGCTATGGCTGGCCGTGGCGATGTTGGCCTGCGCCGCGCTGTCGCTGGCCGTGTTCCGCGCCGTGCGCCGCACCGAGGCCGCCGTTTGACCGGCGTGCGTTGTGGCTTTCGAGTCACAGCCGTACGCGATTACGTCTCCGGCGCGAACCGGCCGTTAAGGTTAACCACCCTTTAAGTGTTTGGCGGCATTCCTGTACGTGCGTGTGCATGCGCGGACCGTCCCGTCGGGGGGCGCGGCGAATGTGACACCGACGGGTGACCGCGTTCGCCCGCTTGCAACCGATAGGACCAGTCAAGGGGCCGACCTATGAAGACCAGTTTCCTGCTTCGCGCCGGCGTTGCCGTCGCCGCACTGATGACCACCGCACTCGTTGCAAATGCTGCCGATCTGCCGCGCGGCCCGTACAAGGCGCCCGCTTACGTCGCGCCCGCCTATGCCAACTGGACCGGCTTCTACGTGGGCTTGAACGCCGGCTACGGCTTCGGCAAGTCCAATTGGGATATTCCCGCCGTCAGCCCGAGCCCGAAGGGGTTCCTCGGCGGTCTGACGCTCGGCTACAACTTCCAGACCGGCACCTGGGTCTGGGGCCTCGAGGCTGACGCCGACTACTCCGCGATGAAGGGCTCGACCGACTGCGCCGGCGGCTCGTGCGAGACCAAGCTGCCGTGGCTGGCGACGGTGCGTGGCCGTCTCGGCTATGCGGGCTGGAACAACTGGCTGCCCTATCTGACCGGCGGTGCCGCGATCGGCAACGTCAAGGCCAGCGACGCGGCTGGCGACGCCAGCAAGACCAAGGTCGGCTGGACCGTCGGCGCCGGCGTCGAATACGCGATGTGGTCGAACTGGAGCGTCAAGCTCGAATACCTCTACGTCGACCTCGGCAAGTTCGACTGCGGCGTGTCGTGCACGGGCGTCGCCGGCTCGAGCGACAATGTCAGCTTCAACGCCAACGTCGTGCGCGCGGGCCTGAACTACCGCTTCTAAGCGGCGCGCACAGCAACAGCTTTCCAGACCCCGGGCCCTGCGGCCCGGGGTTTTTCGTTGGCCGCGCGGCGCGCCTGTCCACAGGCGGAACGGCGCCGTGCGGCAAAATGTCCTAAGTTATATCGCATTGCGATATTTATAGAACGCGCCTTCCTTTAAGCCTCCGTCCCGCAATGGGCCGGCGGCCTGTTCCGCTTCTTTGCGCTGCAACAAGCGCGTGCCGGCGCGTGTGTTCGCGCTGCCGATCGCCGCGAATGGCGTGGAACGTGGCCGATTGCATTGATATTTCGGGGAGCGGCGATGCGCGCGCAGCCAAGGGAGGGCGTGCATCGCCGGATGTCAAACAAGAACGGAACAGCCGATGTCGACACAGCCCGCTCGTGCACAAGCCAACAAGCCCAATCGCTGGATCCAGCTCATCCTCGGCATCGTCTGCATGGCGAGCGTCGCGAACCTGCAATACGGCTGGACGCTGTTCGTGCTGCCGATCCAGCACCACTTCGGCTGGACCAAGGCCGAGATCCAGATCGCGTTCACGATCTTCATCCTGTTCGAAACCTGGCTGGTGCCGTTCGAGGGCGCGATCGTCGACCGCATCGGCCCGCGCTGGATGATCGCGGCGGGCGGTGTGTGCACGTTCATCGCGTGGGGCATCGACTCGATGGCGACGTCCTTGTGGATGCTCTATCTCGGCGGCGCCATCGCGGGCTTCGCCGGCGGCGCCGTGTACGGCACCTGTGTCGGCAACGCGCTGAAGTGGTTTCCCGACAAACGCGGTCTCTGTGCCGGGCTGACCGCGGCCGGATTTGGCGCCGGCGCCGCCATTACCATCGCGCCGATCCGCGCGATGATCAGTTCCAGCGGCTACCAGCATACGTTCCTCGTCTTCGCCATTATCTACGGCGTCATCATCGTGGTGGTGTCGAACTTCATCCGCGCGCCGCGTGACAGCGATATCCCGCCGGTGACCATCAAGGTCGCGCAGTCGACCCGGGACCTGCCGCCGTCGCAGGCCGTGCGCTCGCCGATCTTCTGGATCATGTACCTGATGTTCTTCCTGGTCGCGGCGGGCGGCCTGATGTCGGCGGCGCAACTCGCGCCGATCGCCAAGGAGCGCGGCATCGCCGACGCGCTGGTGACCATCTTCGGCATCACCACGCCGGCGATCGTCGCGGCGCTCACGGCGCACAGCATCACCAACGGCGTCGGACGGCCACTGAACGGCTGGATCTCCGATCACATCGGCCGCGCCAACATGATGGGCATCGCCTTCGGCATCGAGGCGTTGTGCATCGCGGCGTTCGGCTTCTTCGGCACGACGCCGATCTCGTTCATCATCACCGACGCGCTCGTGTTCCTGTTCTGGGGCGACATCTTCAGCCTGTTCGCAGCGACGGTGGGCGATGCCTTCGGCCGCCGCTACGTGACGGTCAATTACGGCATCATGTACACGGCCAAAGGCGTGGCCTCGCTGCTGGTGCCGCTCGGCAACGTGCTCACGCATATGACCGGCAGTTGGCATGCCGTTTATGCCGTCGGCTGCGGCATGAACGTCGTGGCGGCTCTCCTCGGCTTTTTCGTTCTGCGGCCGGTGATCAAATCCCGCCTCTCCTCGGGATCGTCACCGGAGACGGAGGCGCAGAGGGTCGGGCTTGCGACCTGAGCGCGGGTAGGGGGCACACGCAGGCGGCATCCGGCGCGCGGCCACGCGCCGGATGCGCGTGCTTGTAATGTCAGTCGGTCGTGGCCACCGGGCCCGATCGCGGCCGGCAATATCTCCTTAATCATTCGCGGGACCGGACTAATCGGAGCTTAACGGTCGCAGGGTAGCGTCGCGCTGAACATGCCCTCCAGCCCGTGGCCCTGCCGATGACGGTCGAACGCGTTGCGCTGCCCGCCGCGACCAACACGCTGCGGCTCGTCCCGGCGCTTTACGCCGCGACCTTGTTCGTGTCGGCGCTGCTCCTGTTCCTGATCCAGCCGATGTTCACCAAGATGGTGTTGCCGCGCCTCGGCGGCGCGCCCACCGTCTGGTCGATCGCCATGGTCTTCTTCCAGGCGGCGCTGCTCGCGGGCTACGCTTACGCGCATGTGCTGGTGCGCCAGCTGTCGCCGCGGCTCGGCGCCTTCGTCCATCTCTGCCTGCTGGCCTGCGCAGGCGCGATGCTGCCGATCGCGATCTCGTCGCTGTTCGGTCCGCCGCCGAGCGACGGCATCCCGCTGTGGCTCATCGGCCTGTTCTCGGCCTCGATCGGACTGCCCTTCGCCGCGCTGTCGGCGAGCGCGCCGCTGCTGCAGGGATGGTTCGCCGGCACCGACCATGCGCAGGCGCGCAATCCTTACGTTCTGTACGCCGCCTCCAATCTCGGATCCTTCGCGGCGCTGTTCGCATATCCCGTCGTGGTCGAGCCGTTCCTCACCTTGCGGGAGCAGTCGCGGCTGTGGTCGATGGGTTTCGCCGTCCTTGCGGTGCTGATCGCGATTGCCGGCGTGCTGGCCTCGCGCCATCCGGTCGACAGCTCGGCCCCCGCCACGGCGGCGGTGCCGACGGCTCTGGCGACGCGACTGCGCTGGATGGCGCTCGCCGCGGTACCGGTCGGGCTCGTCATCGCGGTCACGTCCTATATCAGCACCGACATCGCCTCGGCGCCGTTCCTCTGGGTGGTGCCGCTGGCGCTCTATCTCCTGACCTTCGTCGCCGTGTTCCGCGAGCGGCCGTGGGTCTCCACCACCAGCGTCGTGATGCTCGTTCCCATCGCCGTCGCGCCGCTGGCGATCGGATTGCTTGGCGGCGCCAAGCGCTATTTGTTCGCGATGATCGTGCTCAACCTGGCGGCCTTCGTGCTGCTGACCTTGCTCTGCCACGCCGAACTGTATCGACGGCGGCCCGAGCCGGCGAAGCTCACCGAGTTCTATCTCTGGATGTCGGTCGGCGGCGTCGTCGGCGGCCTCTTCGCCGCGCTCGCCGCGCCGCATCTGTTCTCGCTGCCTTTCGAATATCCGCTGCTGATCGTGACCGCGCTCATGGCCGTGCCGGGCATGCGCGCGCTGCGCGGACATGCGCTCGCGCGCGAGATCGTTCCGCCGCTGGCGCTCGCGGCCGTCGCCGCCGTGGCGCGGCTCGGCTTCGGCCTCGATCTGCCGGCGGGCGCAGAACTGCCGTTCCAGATCGCGCTCGTCGCGCTGGCGGCGGTGATGCTCTTGCAGCGGAAGCGGCCGCCGCGCTTCGCGGCGCTGGTGGTGCTCGGCTTCGTCGTCACCGCGCTGTGGCAGCCGGGTCTCAACCGCGTGCTCGCGGTGCGCAGCTTCTTCGGCGTGCATCAGGTCATCGACACCGCCGACGGCCAGTACCGGCTGCTCTACAACGGCACGACTCTGCACGGCGCCGAACGCATCGCCGATCTCGCGGGCGCGCGCCCCGAGCCGCTCACGTATTATCACCCCGGGGCTGCGCTCGCCGAAAGCGTCGACGCGATCCGCGCGGCGCATGGCGGACTGCGCCGCGTGGCGGTGGTCGGGCTCGGTACGGGGAGTCTCGCCTGCAGCCGCCGCGGCGGCGAACGCTGGACCTACTACGAGATCGATCCGGCGGTGGTGGCCATCGCCGAGAATCCGAAGCTGTTCAATTTCATGACGTCGTGTGCGCCGGACGCGCGCATTGTGCTGGGCGATGCCCGGCTGACGCTCGCGCAATCGCACGAAACCTACGACCTCATCGTGCTCGACGCCTTTTCGTCGGACGTGATCCCGGTGCACCTGCTGACGCGCGAGGCGATCCGGGGCTACTTGTCAAGGCTCGACCCACACGGCGCGCTCGTGCTGCACATCTCCAACCGCTATCTCGAATTGGCCGACGTCGTCGCCGCCATCGCGAGAGAGGAGGGGCTGACGGCCGAGGGCAAGATCGACCGGCGGCCCGACAGCGTCCCCTACGACTACCGCACCAATGCGCAGGTCGTTGCGCTCGTCCCCTCATCGGACACGTTGCGCGACCTCGAACGTGTGCCGGGCTGGGCGCCGCTGCCGCTCGATCCGCGGGTCGCCGCCTGGACCGACGATTATTCCAATATTCTTGGCGCGGTGCTGCGCAAGCAGTTCGGCTGGTAAGACGCGCGCAGGCGCGCGTCGCGACTCAGAATTGTCTTTTGCTGCAGGGCAGCAATGGGGGGCGGAACCCGCATGCGGCCGTCTGTCCGCTTGCGGGCGGGGGCGAAAATGGCGAACATCCTCTCCTATAAAAACAATCGGGAGGATGGACCAATGCGCAAGCTCCTTGCCGGCCTTGCCCTTGCCGCCGCCATGGCGTCGCTGCAGGCCACACCCGCTACCGCCGCCGGGAAGAAATTGATCGTCGGCACGCCGGGCATTCCGCCGATCTTCGCCGCGACACTGCCGATCGTCGCCGACAAGATGGGCTTCTTCAAGAAATATGGCGGCGACGTCGAAGTGAAATTCATGGAATCGGGCACGACCGCGGCGCGCGCTTTGATCTCCGGCGACGTCGATGTCGCGATGGCGCCGACGCCGCAGGTCACGGCGCAGGCGTCGAACGCCGGCGTGCCTTACGTCGGCATCTTCGGCCTGCCGCATCCCGACTTCCTGCTCGCCTCGACCGATCCGAAGAAAGCGACCTGCAAGGATGTGATAGGGCACTCCGTCGGCGTCGACGTCATCAACGGGGCCCGGGTGGTGGCGCTGCGCCTCATGCTTGCCCCCTGTGGCGTCAAGCTGGACCAGGTCAAACAGGTCGCTTTGCCCTCGACCGCAACGCAGCAGGCGATGATCTCCGGCCGTCTTACTTACGGCGTGCTGCACATGGACGAGATTCCAGTGCTGGAGGAGCACGGCAAGCCGATCACCGAGGTCGCCAGCATCCGCAAGGCCAACCCAAAAGCCCACATGGTGCTGTTCACGGTGCGCAGCGACCGCCTCAAGGCCGACCGCGAGCCCTATGTCCGCTTCGTCGCCGGGCTGATCGCGGCGGCGCGCTGGATGAAGGATCCGAAGAATGCCGACAAGTTCGCAGATATCGCCACCGTTACCGGCCGCACCAAGGCGGAGGCGAAGAGCGCGCTGGAAAAGCTCGAGGCGATCGACTACTGGCCGGCCGACGGCGGCGGCATGGACCGCAAGCAGATCGAGGGCGTGATCGCGAGTCAGGTGAAGACCGGCAACATCCAGCCGGGCAAAACCCCGGTCGCCTACGACAAGCTGATCGACAACAGCATCTACAAGGACGCGGTGGCGCTGGTCGACAAATCGAAATAGCGCGGTCGCGTGGTTTCCGCGGGATGGACACCGCCCGCGGACGCCTCATTCGTTTGTATGCAAACAATAACTGCGACGATTGTCCGGATCTGTCCGCCGGCAGACAAACATTCCGGCCATTTGGCATTACGATAATGTAAAAATGCCCCTTGATGTTTCTCGTCGCGTGTTCAATATCGGCATACGAAAATACCTCCGGTGTGGCGGCATTCCGGGGCGATATCAGACAAGAAGAATGGGAACCGCATGATCGCGGCGGAGGATTACGGCAAGGACGCCCTGGATTTCATAGAGAGCCTCGATCGGATCGCGACCGTCGATGCGGCGATGGACGCGATCGAGAACGCCTTTGCCCAGTTCGGCTTCCGTACCCTCATTGTCACCGGTCTGCCGCATCCGCAGGAGCGCTTCGAGCAGGTGGTGCTGGCCAAGCGCTGGCCGGTCGAGTGGTTCAACCTTTACACCGCCAACGACTATATCCGCGTCGATCCGGTGGCGCGGCAATGCCGCCGCTCGTTCAACCCGTTCGAATGGTGCGAGGCGCCGTTCGACGCCGACGACGAGCCGCGCGCGGCCGAAGTGATGAATCGCGCCCGCGATTTCCATATGTCGCGCGGCTTCATCGTGCCGGTGCACGGCGACGGCACGCACAATGCCTGCGTCTCGATCGGCGGCACGCATCTCGACCTCAACAAGCGCAGCAAGCCGGCGCTGCACCTGATGGCGATGTACGGCTTCGAGCGCGTGCGCCGCCTGCTCTCGCCGGCGCACGAGGTGCCGCGCGTAACGCCGCGCGAGCGCGAGGTGCTGGCCTGGGCGGCGCAGGGCAAGTCGGCCTGGGAGACGGGCGAGATCCTCGGCATCTCGCAGCGCACGGTCGAGGAGCACCTCGCCGCCGCGACGCGCAAGCTCGGCGCCGGCAACCGTACGCGCGCCGTCGCCATCGCCATCCGCGACCGCATCATCGAGCCGTAAGGCGCGCCGGCAAGTCGCGGCGGCTCCACCGATACCGCAATGCTCATCGGAATACCTGACAGGCGCTGCCGTCGGCGCCTTTCGCTTGCGCTTGGGTTCGGCGCGGTTCTCGACTAACAACGTCGGACCGCGCGCCCAGGTCGCGGCCGAAGAACGCCGAGGAGGAAGCATGCGCTACGGGGACAGATCCGCCGCCGGTCGTGGGACGGGCCCCACGCGCCGCATCGTGCTGGGAGGTGCATTGGCCGCCGCCGGCGCCGCCTTAAGTGCGCGCGGCGCCTTCGCCGAGGACGCATATCCGTCGCGGCCCATCCACGTCATCGTCCCCTTCGGCCCCGGCGGGCTTGCCGACGTGACCGTGCGGATCGCGGCGGAGCAGATGAAGAGCCTGCTTGGCCAGCCGCTCGTCATCGAAAACCATCCCGGCGCCGGCGGCATCGCCGCCGCCAGCGCGGCGCTGAAAGGCGGGCCGGACGGCTATTCGCTCATCGTGCTGTCGAATGGCACGACGATCGCGACGTCGCTGTTCAGTCATCTCCCGTATAACCCACAGACCCAGTTCACGCCGATCTCGACGGTGGCCTGGTTCGACCTCATCCTGTTCACCAACGTGAACTCGCCCTACAAGTCGGTGAAAGAACTGCTGGACGATGCGCGGAAAAAACCCGGCTCGCTGAACATCGGCACCGTCAATCCCGGCAGCACGCAGAATCTCGCGGCCGATCTGTTCCAGTCTGTCACCGGCATCAAGTCGGTCATCGTCACCTACCGCACCTCGCCGGAGGTCCAGACCGCGCTGATGCGCGGCGACATCGGCCTGGCGATCGAGTCCTATACGGCCTTCGCCGGCGCCATCCATAATGCGAGCATCCGACCGATCGCGGTGACCGGGCCCGAGCGCAACCCCGCTCTGCCCGACGTGCCGACACTGAAGGAGCAGGGCGTCGAGCATTACGACGTGACCGGCTGGAACGCGCTCTATGCGCCGGCAGGCACGCCGCCCGCCGTCATCGACAGGCTGCAGGCGGCGGTCGTCAAGGTCACCGCGATGCCAAGCGTCAAGCAACGCTTTGCGACCTTGGGCACGATCGCGCGTTCGACGACGCCGGGCGAGATGGCCTCCATCTTCGAGGCAGATCGCAAGAAATGGGCGGCCGTCATCGCGCAAGCTGGCATTCCGAAGGAATAAGGCAGGACACGCATGGGCACTGGGACTTCGAAGCCGCGTATCTCGCCGATGGTGGACGCGCACGCACACGTCTTCACCGCAGACATGCCCCTGCGCGACAGACCGCGGCACGCCCCGACCTACGACTTCACGGTCGAGGATTATCTCAAGATCCTCGATGCGCACGGCGTCGGCTTCGCGGTTCTGGCCGCGGCGAGTCCGTGGCTCGACTACAACGACTACCTGATCGACTGCGTAAAGCGGAATCCGCGCCTGCGCGGCACGGTCATCCTGCAGCCGACGGTCGAGCGCTACGTCATGGAGGCGATGGCCCGCGACGGCGTCATCGGCGTGCGCCTGCACATGATCGGCCTCGACACGATGCCGGACATCACCACGTTCGAATACCGGCGCACGTTCCGCCGCATCGCCGACCTCGGCTGGCACATCCATCTGCATGCGGAGGGCAAAGAGCTGCCGGCGCTGGTGCCGCTGCTCGAGCAGACAGGCGCGACTCTGGTCATCGATCATCTCGGCCGTCCCGATCCGCAGGGCGGCATCGACAGCGAGGGCTTCAAGACCATGGTGCGTTCGGTCGAGAAGGGCCGCACCTGGGTCAAGGCGTCGGGCGCCTACCGGCTCGGTCTGGAAAAGTCCTCGGTTTATCTCAAGGAGCTGATCCGACGTGTCGGCGCGGACAAACTGGTCTGGGGCAGCGATTGCCCCTTCGTCGGCGTCGAGTCGACGACCTACCAGAGCACGATCGACTGGTTCACCGATACGGTGACCGATCCGATGGACCGCGAGAAGATCCTGGGGCTCAATGCGCTGAAGCTCTATTTCACGAGATGAGACGGGCGGCGGTTCCGCCGGCTATTTGTCGACCTTGATGTTGGCCTCGCGGATGACACGCGCGTACTCGTCCTTCTTGGCGCGCAGGAAGCCGGCGAACGTCTCGCCGCAGGTGACGGTCGGATAGAGCCCGACCATCTCCAGCTTCGACTCGATCTCCGGCCGGCTCATGACCTCGGCCAGCCATTTCGTCAGCTGCGCGACGCGCGCGGGCGGCGTACCTGCCGGCCCGAGGAGGCCGAGCCAGACGTCCGAGGCGTAGCCGGGATAGCCGCTCTCGGCGACCGTCGGCACGTCAGGTGCCGGCTTGAGGCGCGCCGCCGACGTGGTCGCCAGCGCGCGCAGCTTGCCCGCCTTGATCTGCTCGACGCCTTCCGAATAGTTGATCAGCGCCGCATCGACGTGCTGCCCGAGCAGAGCGTTGACGGTCGGAGCGCCGCCGGCGAACGGCACGAAGATCATGTCGGCTTTGCTCACGTGCTTGAAGCTCTCGAACGCAATGTGCTGCGTGGTCGCCGGTCCGAGCGCGCCGAGCGTCAGCGTGCCGGGCCGGTTGTGCGCCGCGGCGATCAGGTCGCCGATGGTCCTGAAGGGCGAGGCGGCATTGACGACGAAGATCATCGGCGAGGCGACAAGATTGCACACCGGCGCGAAGCTGGTGAGCGAGTCGTAGCTGACCTTGCGCAGCAGCGGATTGATCAACAGCGAGTTGGAGCCGACGACGACGAGATTGCCGTCCGGCGCCGCGCGCGCGGTGAGGTCGTAGGCGATCGAGGCGCCGGCGCCCGGATGGTTCTCGACCACGATCGATTGCTGCGACAGATCGCCGAGACCCTGGCTGATGACGCGTGCGAGCAGGTCGGCGCTGCCGCCGGGCGGGAAGGGCACGATGATGCGCACCGGACGCCCCGATTGCGCCAGCGCCGGCGTTGCCAGCATCGCCGCGACAACTGCCCCTGCGAAACACAGTGCCCGCCAGCGACGGATTGCCATGATCCCCCCAATGCGGCCTCACGGCCGTGCGCCCGAAAGCGAATGCGGTTGCAGGGTAGCGACAATTGACAGAGCGCGAAAGGGCACCCGGCACCGTGCCGCCGCGCCCGTGCGCCGACCAGGTTGGCCGCGCGGGCACCTCGCCACGTGCGCTCATCGCGGCGATGCTCGCATGTCGTATTGAGCTGGTGTAAGCAGGTCGCTACCGTGCGACCGAAATCGCCTCCAGGAGTTCCATGGCCTCCATCGACCGTTCCCTCGTTGCCGGCATGCCGCTGTTCGCCGGCGTGGCGCCGGCCGATCTCGATGCGCTGCTCGCCGAGGCCCGTTCCGCCCGCTATCCGAAAAATGCCGCCGTGTTCTCACAGGGCGAGGAGGCGCACTCGTTTTTCCTTTTGCTGCATGGCCATGTGCGCGCCGCCAAGACCACACCGGCGGGCCAGCAGGTCGTGGTGCGCTACATCACCCCGGGCGAGACCTTCGGCGTCGCCGTGGCCATCGGGCTTTCGCACTATCCGGCGACGGCAACGGCGGTGGACGAGAGCGTCGCGCTTACCTGGCCGTCCCCGGCCTGGCCGCGGCTCGTCGAAAGGCATCCGGGGCTCGCCGCCAATACGCTGCAGGCGGTCGGAGCGCGCCTGCAGGAGAGTCACAACCGCGTCATCGAGATGTCGACGGAGCAGGTCGAGCGCCGCGTCGCGCACGCGCTGCTGCGCCTCGTGCAGCAGGCCGGGCGCAAGGTCGAGGCCGGCATCGAAATCGACTTCCCGATCAGTCGCCAGGATATCGCCGAGATGACCGGCACGACGCTGCACACCGTCAGCCGGATCCTCAGCGCCTGGGAGAGCGACGGCCTGGTCGAGGGCGGGCGGCAGCGCATCGTGCTGCGCGATCCCCACCGGCTGTTCCAGCTCGCCGGCGAATAGGCGGCCGCCTCCGTAACATTACCTAGATCGCGCGTCGCAGCTCCGCGGTGAAGGCGTCGAGGTCGACGCCGTGCTCGCGGCACGAGTCCTCGATGCTGTGGAACGTGCCGACCGGGCAGCCGACGCAGCGCATGCGGTGATCGAGAAACACACGAATCGTCTGCGGCCACAGCCGCATGATATCGTCGACGGAGTGGCTGAGGTCGGGTTCGCGGTGGCGCGTTACTATCGACATGCCGCAGACGTTAACGGCGGCGCGCGGGTTGCGTCTTTGCGCCGGCGCAAGCTCGCGCGCGCTCGCGGCATGTCCTTACGCATTCATACGGAGCCGCAACGGCTGTACAATTTGATCCGGCACAAAGAGGCGCACGCGCCGCCGCCGCATAACCCGTGCATCGAATTCAAGAAGACATTGCACGAGGATTGCCATGAACATCAGCAGACGTTTTGCCTTGCTCGGCGTCGCCGGCGCGGCCGGTGCGGCCGGACTGGTCAGTCTCTCCGGCACGAACGTGCCACCCGCCGGGGTTCCCGCCATCGCCGACACTGCGCCGCCGGTGGCGCTCAGGCGTGAGAAGGTCAATCTCGTGGCGCCGCCGCTCGTGCATCCGCACAACCAGGTCGCCAATCAGCCGCCGGCCATCAAGGAGTTCAAGCTGACCGTCGAGGAGAAGAAGATCGTCGTCGACGAGGACGGCACGACGATGCATGCGATGACCTACAACGGCTCGATCCCGGCGCCGCTGATGGTCGTGCACGAGGGCGACTACATCGAGCTCACTTTGGTCAATCCGGCGACCAACACGATGGCGCACAACATCGACTTCCACGCCGCGACGGGCGCGCTCGGCGGCGCCGCGCTCACCTTGATCAATCCCGGCGAGCAGACGGTTCTGCGCTTCAAGGCGACGCGCCCCGGCGTGTTCGTCTATCACTGCGCGCCCGGCGGCCCGATGATCCCGTGGCACGTGGTCTCGGGCATGAGCGGCGTGGTGATGGTGCTGCCGCGCGACGGCCTCAAGGACGCCCAGGGCCGGCCGTTGCACTACGACCGCGTCTATTATGTCGGAGAGAGCGACTTCTATATCCCGCGCGACGAGAAGGGCAAGTTCAAGACCTACGAATCGGCCGGCGAAGCCTATCCCGATATGGAGCAGACGATGCGCGGACTAGTCCCCTCGCACGTCGTGTTCAACGGCAAGGTGGGCGCGCTCACCGGCAAAAATGCGATGACCTCGCATGTCGGCGAGACCGTGCTGATCGTGCACTCGCAGGCGAATCGCGACACGCGTCCGCACCTGATCGGCGGCCACGGCGACTATGTCTGGGAAAGCGGCAAGTTCTCCAATCCGCCCGAAACCAACCTCGAAACCTGGTTCGTGCGCGGCGGCTCGGCGGGTGCGGCGCTCTACACGTTCCGTCAGCCCGGCGTCTACGCCTACGTGAACCACAACCTGATCGAAGCCGCTCTGCTCGGCGCGACCGCGCACTTCAAGGTCGACGGCAAGTGGAACGACGACCTGATGACGCAGGTGCAGGCGCCGGCGCCGATCAAGACGGCGTAACGGCGAACCCAGCATCGGCCGGTCCGACCGGGCCGGCCGGCGGAGGCGAACGATGACCTGCCTCGTCAAATCGATCTGTGGCGCCGCCGTGCTGGTCGCGGCCATGATGGTGCCGCGTGCCGCCGCAGCGGGCACGATCGAACCGCCCGCGCTCGTCGCGCTCAAGTCCGGCGCGCTGCAATACTGGGCGGCCGGCGAGTTCACGCGCGACGGCAAGCCGGCCGACGCGCCGCACGTGACGGTGCAGATGTCGGCTCCGGTCTCCATCATGAGGCACGAGGTCAGCGTCGGCGAATACAATCGCTGCGTTGCTGATAAGGCCTGCGTCCCTCTCGCCGACGGCCAGACGAATCCGGACCTTCCCGCGGTGATGGTGAGCTTCAACGACGCCACGGCGTACGCCGCCTGGCTGTCGAAGCGAACCGGTGCGCACTACCGGCTGCCGACCGACGCGGAATGGACCTATGCCGCCGGCCACCGCGCGCCCAACGAGGCGCCGCTCGGCAAGGCCGACGCGGTGGCGCGCTGGGTCGCGCAATACACGCGCGAATCGCAGGCGGCGCCGGTCGATACGCGGCCGCAGCCGGTCGGCTATTTCGGCGCCAACGAGAACGGCCTTGTCGATATCGCCGGCAACGTTTGGGAGTGGACCGACAGTTGCTATACGCGCACGGTGCTCGACGCGGCCGGCAAGCCGGCGGGCCGCGGCACGGTCAATTGCGGCGTGCGGATTGCCGAAGGCCGCCACCGCGCCTACGTCGTCGATTTTATCCGCGACCCGCGCGCCGGCGGTTGCGCAGCCGGTGTCCCGCCGAGCAATCTCGGCTTCCGCCTGGTGCGGGAGAGCAGGTCCGTCTGGTCGCTGTTCTAGGGACGCCTTATTGCTCGTCCGGCGACAGAAAGACCCGGCAGGGGCGGCCCGCCTTCTCGGGAATGACGAGCGCGCGCGGCAATTCCGCGCCGGCGCCGCAGCGGCCGCCCGATTGCGCGCGCGAGAAGTCGATCGACACGAAACGCCCGACCGTGACCTTGATGGTGTCGGGCTGCGTCGGGGTGTCGGTCGACGCGGTGATGGTCGTGGCGCCGCCGTTCTCCGACCATTTGGACTCCGGATCGTCCTTGCGCGAGGCGTCGATCATGCAGCTGTAACCGGGAGCGTCCTTCTTCAGGCCGCACCAGACGATATCGAATTCGAGATGCTGCACCTTGCCGTCGGCGAGCGTGACCTTGGCGTCGCCGGCGATGCAGCCCGACTTGAGCTTGAATTCGCAGGCGCGGATGTCGTCGGCGCGGGCGGCGGCGATGCCGCTCGCCAGCGCCGCGGCGATGAGAAGGCCGGGGGATAGGCGGAGGTTCATGAATTGCACGCGGTGGTCAGTTGCAGACCGTCCGTCCACTCGAGCATCAAGCGGACAAGCTCGGCTTGGCGGCGGACGCCGGTTTTCTGAAAAATGTGGATGCGATGCGTACGCGCCGTTGCTTCCGATATATGTAATCGCCGCGCCACGGCCGCGATGCCGTCGCCAACCAGCAACTCGCTCGCTACGCGGGTTTCTGCCGGCGTGAGGCCGTGATGGCGACTGATCGCGTCGAGTAGACGCGGTGCGGCGGGGTTCAACTCCTTGGTCACGACTATCGCGCCCGGCTGTCCGCCGACCGCGCTCCAATTGTCCGCGCGTACCGGAATCACCGTGAGGAGGAGCGGCGCGGCTTCGCCGCGCGTGACGATCGTGCTCCCGCCAACCTTGCGCTGGGCCGCGGCAACGATGAGCTGTTGCAAGGCTTGGTTTTGCGCAGGATGCTCGACCGAGAGGCGCTGCTGTCGCAGCTTCAGCCCGCCGCGTTCGCCAAGCAGACTTTCTGCGATGCCATTGGCGAACAGGACTATCGCCGAGGCGGCGACGATGAAAAGGCCGCGGCCGAGCCGGTAGAGCGCTTCCGCGGAAAAGGTATTGATCGTTTCCGCCGCCCCAAAGTGGTCGCCGATCCGGACGGCGCGGGCCAGATGCGGCACCAGGCCGCGAAAGCGCGCGACGTCCCTGCCGGTCCAGCCATCGTCCCGGCGCGAACGCCACAGCGTGATCGTGCTGCCGCATTCCTCCTCGCGAGTGATCGGCGCGATGAGCAGGTCGTCGCAGTCCTGCGGCGCGAGAAAGTCGTTGTAAAATTCGGTCTTTCGCAGTTTCTCCTTCGGAATGACCTGTCGGTCACACATGATGATGGAGAGCCGCCGCCGCACGAACTCATGCCACAGCACGTTACGCGTGACGTAATACTCGCCGTATTGCAGCGCGAAGGCAGGATCGGCGCCGGAGGAGATCATCTTGCCGCGCGTCGACTCGAAATTCTCGAAGGAAAGATGCGCCGAGCCGCTGCTGAAATGCGCAGCCAGCTCGCCAAGTATGCGAGGCCAGCGCGTGCGGTCGACGGCAGCATCGTAGATGCCGTCCAGAAGCGGCTCAGTCGGTCCGGTGTCGCCCATTGTGTCGATCGATGCAGTCCGGAAAACGGCCGCATTGGTCCGTTCGGGCCGTCGATGCGGTATGCAAATGTACCGCAACCGCAGGCCTGCACAAGCGCGCCGGGCTCGGTGCAATTGTGTGAAAAAAGTCTCGGTATCGAGCCGCCTTTAACTCCAATTCGCGCGGCCTTGCCCCTCAACCGTTCGGTTGACGACGCCCGGCGGCCGTCCTGCGAAGAGAGCCCCGAGAAGCGCGGCGCGCCCCGGGGGGAATTGTCATGCCGACGGATCTTGCTGTGGCCATCGGGCGGAGGCGGGCGGAACGCTTCTTCGTCGTGCGCGATGAGCTTCTCCTGATTGTCGGAGCGGCCATGGTGGGCGTCGTCAGCGCGCTGCTGGCGATGCAAAGCCCGGCCTTCGCCTGTGCGTTCAATCTGGCGGGTCTGCGGTGATGCCGGCGTTCGCAGCAAGGAAGCGCCCATGATTCTCGGAAGCGCGGGACTGTCGCTGCTGGTGGCCGGAATTGTGCTGGCGTTGCTCGCCGAGCGCTATGTCGGGCGCGTGGCGCAATTGGAGTGCGCCGGTGGCATCCTTATTGTCGGCGGGCTCTCGCTCATCGGCATCGGCCTTGCGTGGGCGCTCAACTCGATGTCTTTCGTCTCGCCCTGAATTTCAGCAGGAGGTCCGGCGTGCCGATTCGTCTGCCAGTCGCGACATGGGGGCAGGCGCGCCCGTCGCGACGCTCAAACAGGGCCTTCGATCTGTCCTGCGGGGTGATCGGTGCGGCCGCGATCGCAGCCGCTGTCTTCATCGACTGGTTCTGCTGTGACCGCACCGGAGCTGTGCTCATCCTGGTCATGCCCAGCGGCCTGATTGCGCTGCTGATACGCGGCTCGAGCAGGAGCCAGACCGATTAACGCGGACATCCGACGGTGCCCGGTCGCGGACCGCACCGGATCTCTTCAGCTCGCGCCAAGATATCTTTCGACGATCAGCCGGTGCCAGCGTTCCGCCGGTCTGCCAGCGCCATCAACCGTTCGGTTGACGGCCGGCTGCGACTGCGTCGCTAAGCTGAAATGATAATGGCAGGCTCGCGCGCGAAAACCACCGTCCGTCGTATCTACGACCAGGTCAACCTGGCGCTGTGGGCTGGCCTGGTGGGCTTTGCCATTTTCTGCGCGTTCGTCATCGTGCCGCAAATGCCACGGTACCGGGCCGAGGCCGAGGCGGCGCGCGCCAACGCGCGGGAGCAGGCGGACGCGCTCTACTGCAAGCGCTGGGGATTTGCCGAGGGCAGCGCAGCTTACCTCGGCTGCATGAGCGATTTGCTCGAGCTCAGGCGCAGCATCGAGCGCCAGGTCGACGACGAGGCTGTTCCCTGACCGCCTATTTCGACAAACGCAGTTTTGCCAGCTCCGCCTGCACGTCCTTCAGCAGCTCGGAATTGCGCGGGCTTTCCGCCGTCCACGATGCGATGACGGATTGGAAGACGCCGCGCGCGATCTCGGCGTCGGCGGCTGAAGGTTCGACCATCTGCTGCCGGGGATCGGCTTTGATCGCCGCAAAGATGTCCTGCTCGTTGCGGCCGTAGGTATCGACCCACATTTTGGCGGCGTATTCTCCGGCGTACTTGCGAATAAGGGCCTGCGCCGTCGCCGGCAGGCTCTCGAATTTCTTGCGGTTCATGACCAGCGCCAGTGGATTGACGCCGCTTCGCAGGAGATAATGGTGCGGCGTCAGCATCGCGATGTGATAATCGACGATGGCGGTCGGCGCCAATGCGGCGCCGTCGAGGCCGCCCTTCCTGATCGTCTCGGCGATCTGCGGCACGGGCAGCACCGTGGGCGTGGCGCCGAGACCTTCGAGTACGGCTGCCTCGATCTCGTTGTTGGCGCGGATCTTCTGCCCCTTCAGCGCCTCGAGCGAGGCGATCGGCTTGCGGCTGTGGATGGTGTTCGCGCTGGTCGTGTAGGCGCCGATGACGAAGAAGTTTTCGTATCCGCGCAGCTTGCCGGCGCCGACGAGCCGCGTATAGGCGAAAGTGCCCTCGCGCAGGTCGTGGAAAAGCCCGGGCAATTCGAGCAGCTTGTTGTCGGGGAACCGGTACGGCGTCTGCCCCGGGATGACGAAAGCGATATCCGCAGCGCCATCGAGGACGAGGCGCGGTTGCTCGGCAAGGGCAGCGGCCAACTTGCCATCGGGATAGACGTCGATGGCCAGCAACCCCGTCCCTTCCGCGTTGATCGAGTCCACGAACGGCTTGATTGCGTACTGATAAACCGCGGTATCCTGGTCCTGGTAGAACGCGAGCTTGAGACGCGCCGGCTGGGCCATAGCCGCGATCGCGAGTAACTGTGCGATCGCCAGCGTGCCGAGCCAAACCGAGGCCCTCGCGCATCCGCGGCCGGCCGGACGGCGGCGGGTTCGAGCTGTCGCAAGCGCGCTCATCGCGGGCCTCGATCCTTCAGTTGCCGTTCTTGCGCAGCGTTGCGAGCGCGGCCGTCACCTTGTCTATCAGTTCGCGATTGTGCGGGCTCGCGGCTGTCCATGCCTGGATCGCCGCATCGTAGGCGGCGCGTGCGGTCGCAAGATCGGCCGGCGATGGGTCGATGACCGCACGGCGTGGCGCCGCGCGCAACTGCGCGATGACTTCGCGGGCTTTTGCGCCAGAGCAGGCTGCCTTTTGCTTCGCAGACCAGTCTCCGCTGTATTTGCGGATGATCTCCTGCGCGCGCGGCGGCAGGCTGGTGAACTTTTCGCGGTTCATCACGAGCGCCAAGGGGGCGGCGCCAAGGCCGAGCAAATAATGGTTCTGCGCGAGACGGCTGAAGCCGAACTCCGCGAGCACGGACGGGTCCACCACGACGCCGTCGATAGTCCCCTCGCTGAGTGAGTCCATTGCGCGATTGAGCGGCAAGACCACCGGCACGGCGCCGAGCCGTTTCAAGACATCGGCCTCCACCTCATTGTTGACACGCAATCTCTGGCCCTTGAGATCGGAAATTGTCGCGATTGGCTTGCGGCTGTGGATGTTTTCGGCGACGGAGACGTGGGCGCCGACCACGAAAAAGCGGCTGTAGCCTTGCAATGCGTTGTCTTCGACGAGCCGGGTGAAGGCCAACGACGCTTCTTCATCGTTCCTGAACAGACCGGGAAGCGCAAAAACAAAGGAATCGGGGAAATTCTCGGGCGTTCGGCCCGGAACGATGAGCGCCATGTCCGCCGCCCCCGAGAGAACCAGCTTGGGCTGTTCCGGCTGCGATGCGCTGATCGCTCCGCTGAAATAGACATGAATTTGGATAATTCCGGCGCCATCGGCATTGACGGCGTCGACGAAAGGCTTGACGTGACATTCGTAGACGGTGGAACGGTCCGATGTAAAGAACGACAATTTCAAGACGACCGGCTCGGCCCAGCCGTGGGCGGGCGCGAGAATGAGTATGACGGCGAGGGCGATAAGCCGAAGTGCCGTCGCCCATGAGCGGTATTGCGCGTGCATATGCCACGTCCACTGCGATCGACGCGCGAATTGGCACGCGACCGGCGCGTCAAGGCTTTGCGCTTGATCAACGGACGCTAATAAATCTGTCCTGGTGGTAGGATCGAACTATCCTTGGCCGGCGGAGCCGTCGGCGATCGGCTTGTGAGCGGGTCCGATCGTCACGGTGCCGCGATGCGCAAGCATCCCACTCGCGCGCCGCGTCATCCGGTCAACCGATCCGAGGTATGGTGAGTCCCGCGCGGTGACCAATGCGAGGGGCGTCCGGGCCGTCGGACGTTAGAAGGCGTGCGCGACGCTCTCTAGCGCGCGCGCTTGCGCCGATTGTACGGGGAGCGGTTCGCAGGCTTGAGCGAGATGCCCTCGCGCTGCGCCTTGCTGCGGATCGCGGCCGGCGGCCGCTGCAGCTTCAGGCTGATCACGCCGGTCGGCGTGTTGCCGCGCGCCAGCGAGCGAAGCTGCCGCACTTCCTGCGTCGTCCAGCGCTCGCGCGAACGGCGCTTGTATTTGGGATTGGCTTTGCGGCGACCCTTCCTGCCGATCGGCGATCCGGGACGTTTCCAGGCTGCTTGTGCCATGTCGTGCCTCCAAAAACTGGAAAAGCGCGAATCGCGTTTCGGGTTCCTTAAAGCGTGCCCCCGGGCTTGCCGGCCTCCCGGAATCAGGACGACAGTGCGCGCGGGGCAATGGGGGATCGCTTGCAATGTCCGAAAAATGGAAGAACTGGCATGCCACTCATGCCGCCGAGCTGACGACGGGCCAGCGCATCGCCGACGGCGTCGCTACGACGATGGGCTCGTGGACCTTCATCATCGTGCAGTCGATCATCCTCGCGGTGTGGATCGTGCTCAATCTCATCGCCTGGATGCAGCACTGGGATCCGTACCCCTTCATCCTGCTCAACCTGGCGCTGTCGTTCCAGGCGGCTTATGCGGCGCCCTTTATCATGATCAGCCAGAACCGGCAGGCCGACCGCGACCGCCATCAGGCGGAAGAGGACTACCGGACCAATGTCGAGGCCGAGCGGCGCATCGAGGAATTGCAAAAGAGCCTGGCGCAGCTCGAGGTCAACAAGCTCGACCGCATTCTCGAATTGCTGGAAGGGCGGACGCCGGCACGAAGCCCGTCATAGCCGGCGTCGCAGACTGGCCCTCGAGCGCTGATGCCCGCCGCGGCTAGAGCACCGGAAGGACGGGCGTCGGCACGAAGCGATAGCCGGAGCCGGCCTTCACGACATGGCCGACCCCCGGCCAGGCCATGTGGAAGATGAGCGCCTGCACCTTGTCGTGCGCCAGCATGTCGAGCACGCGCATGCGCGTCTCGACGCCTTTGTCCGAATCGGTGTCGAACGAGACCGCTACCTTCGGATTCTCCATCATGATCTCGTGCAGCACGACGTCGCCGGTATAGAACAGCGATTGCCCGTTCGACTGGATCATGAACGAGCTGTGGCCGACGGTGTGGCCGGGCGTCGCCATCGCGTGGATGCCGGGGAATATCTCCTGTCCGTCCTTGTACATGACCAGCCGGTCCTTGTTCGGCAGCAGGTTCTTGAGCGCGGTACGCACCGAGGCCTGCGCCGGCGTGCCGAGCAGCTTCTCGTTGGTCCAGAATCTGAAGTCGGCCTCGGTCGTATAGATCTGCGCATTCGGAAACAGCCGCGTCTTGCCGTCCGGCGTCATGATGCCGCCGGCGTGATCGATATGCGGATGGCTGAGCACGATGGCGTCGATCGACTCCGGCTTGATGCCGGCCTCGCCGAGGCTGGTGAGGATGCGGCCCGCTGTCGAATTCGCCGCCTTCATCGACAGGATGCCGGTATCGATCATGATCAGCTTCTCGCCGGTGTTGATCACCAGGATGTTCTGCTCCATCCGCACCGTCGCGGCGGGCAGGAAGTCGGCGACCAGCATCTGCTGTATGTCGGCGTCGGGGAGGCCGCGGAAGATCTTGGTCGGGAAATTGAGCGGCCCGTCTGAGATGATTGTCGCTTCGAATGCGCCGAGTTCGAAGCGGTAGAAGGCCGGCGCCCGCGTATGCACGAGGGGCGCGCTGGCAAAGGCGGGCATCGCGCCGAGCTGCGCGGCGCCGAGCGCGAGCGCGGAACTTCCGATCAGCAGTTGTCTGCGATCGAGCGAAAACTGTTTGCCGTGCATGGATTGGTCCTCCCGGGTGTCGATTGTTGGCTGGCGACGAGCGTCGGCTTCATTGGCCGCTCAATCATCGCCGGAGCCGGGCGGATGGCCAATTCGAACGGCCTCACACCGCAATAGCCAAATCGTCACTCTTGGGCGAAGGCGCGAAGGCTCGCCTCGCCCCGCCGTCCTTGCCGTGTGTCAATTCCGGGTCCGTGCAAGGGCTCTCGTCCGGTCGCGAACTCGCGTATGATCCGGGCGTTGTCGCTCACCCGATAGGATGACAACAGGAGACTTTCGATGCGCCTTATTGCTCTCATGGCCGCCGGCGTGACGCTCGCGACCGCCGTGCCCACCATCTCGCACGCCGATCCGTACCGCTGGTGCGCGGAGTACAGTACCGGCGACTCCGGCAGGAACTGCGGCTTCGTCACCTATGGCCAGTGCATGGCCACCGTCAGCGGCATCGGCGGCTTCTGCGTGCCCAATCAATTCTATGACGGCCGTCCGTACACCAGCGGCGAGGCACGTCCCCGCGAGCGTGGCCGTTGGCGCTGAGCCTCACGGCCTTCGCGCGTCGATCGTGACCGGCGCCAGGCTGCGCTCGCTCCGGCTCGCCGTGGTCTCGATGCGCACCGCGTTGCCGGCGATCGTCGCGTCGCCCTGCCAGCGGTCGCCGAGGATGACGCTTCGCACGGGCGTCAGCACGAGCCGCCGATAACGCGCGCCGTCTTCGTCGAACGCGTTCGCCCAGGCGGCGTCGACGATGTGCAGCGTGTAGAATACGCCGGTGCCGCCGCCGCTCCACGATGTCAGCACCACGAGAAGCCCGTTGGCGGCGGCGCCGATGAAATTATAAGACTCGGTCTCCGCGCCGTTGATGCCGGTGTTCTGCGGCTTCATCTGCTCGATCCAGGCGCCGTTGCGTTTGGCCGGATCGGCATAACGATTGCTGTCGATCGCCGTCAGCGCATCGATGCCGACGACGATGGCGCGATTGTCGGACATCATCGCGTCGCCGAAATCGCCGAACACTTCCGGCGGCACCGGCTTGCCGCCGATCGTGAACGACGCGCGCAGTTCATCGAGCGCATCGGCCGCCGGCGCCGGCAGTGACGCGAGCAGCATCGTCAGCAGCAGAATCACACGCAGCATGATCGCCTCCGGATCGGCCGGGCGGGCCATGCGCCCGAGTGTAGCCAAACGGTCATATTGTACCCCGTAAATTTCCCAATACCCGCGCCCTGCGCAGACCGGTTTCTTCTCACCCCGTGACGTCACGTGCGGGGAGGGGCTGATGATCCACGTGGTGAGCGCATCCAATCGACATTTGTACCAAGACCAGATCGAACGCATGTTCCGCATCCGCCACGACATCTTCGTCGGCGAACGCGGCTGGACGGAGCTGGCGAGGCCAGACGGCCGTGAGGTCGATGCTTATGACGACATCAACGCCGTTTATTGCCTGGCGATGGAAGGCGACCGCATCGTCGGTGGCCACCGGCTCTATCCGACCACCAGGCCGAACATGCTCGGCACCTCGTTCGCCTACCTCGCGGCGGTGCGCGGCGTGCCGCAGGATCCGGCGGTGTGGGAATGGTCGCGTTATTTCGTCGTGCGCGACCGGCGCGACGGCCAGCTCAATCAGCAGCTCATGGCCGCAGCGCAGGAACTATGTCTCGACGAAGGCATCACCGAGGTAAGCGCGGTGATGGAGACCTGGTGGCTGCCGCGCTTCCAGCAGAGCGGCTTCACCGTGCGGCCGCTCGGCCTGCCGGCGCTGGTCAACAACGAATGGACGATGGCGGCGCGCATCGAGATTTCGCCGGCGACGCTCGACTCCCTGCGCGAGCGCGCCGGCCTCCGCGGCCCGGTTCTGGTGCGCAAGGGGCCGCAGCGTCCGCTGATCGACCGCGCGCTGGTGATGTACCGCATGGCCATGGGAGCAGGCGTATGACCGCATCCGTTCGATCCGACCAGAACCTGCGCACCGTGCTCAAGCGGCTCGCCGCCACCTGCAACGAGCCGGCGCGCCTGCTCGAGCTCTGTTACTGGAGCGAGGAGCCCGAACTGCTCGCCGTGCTGCGCCACTACGTCAACCTGCCCGAGGGGGCGCGGGACGCGCTGCGCGCCTTCCTCGCCATCACCGCCGACTGCCCGGAGACGGTCGAGGTGCGGCTGACGACGGAGGGCGACGTGCGCCTGGCCTCGCCGGTGCTGAGCGGCCGCGCGCTGCAGACGGTGCCGCTGCCGCCGCACGACGCGCACAAGGAACGGACGCTCTGAGCGGAACGATTATCGGATCGACGGCATTGGCTGCTATCGGACGGGCGCGCACGCGGTCGCGTCCGCCATCCTTCCGGAGCTGCCATGTCATCCGCCGCCGTGTCGTACAGCATCGTCGAGGACGGACCGTGCTGGCGCTGGGAGGTGCGGCTCGACGGCCGTCCGTTCGCGAGCGGCACCGAGACCAGCGCCGCCGGCGCGCGCGTGCAGGCGCTGTTGCGCGGCACCGGACTGGCGCGCGAAGGCCGGGCGCTTTCCGTTGGACGGAAATCTACGCGCTGACATTGGCGAAGCCGCTCGCCGGGTGTTAGGCTCGCCCGCTACTTTAACGTGCGATGTCTGTGGAATGAACAGCCCCAATCCGATCGATCTTTATGTCGGGCGCAACATCCGTCGCCTGCGCGAGGAGCGTGGCCTGTCCGACGCGTCGGTGGCGCTCGCGCTCGGCGAGCCGCTGGTGCGCCTGCGCGCTTACGAGGCCGGCACCGAACGCATCGGCTCGCGCCGGCTGACGGCTCTGGCGCGCATTCTCGACGTGACGATCGACGCCTTCTTCGAGAACAGCGACGCCGGCGGCCACGGCCGCGCGCGCGGTGAGGTCGCAGAGCTGCTGGAGCAGGGTGCGCCCATCCGCGTCAGCCCGGCCCCGCGCCGCGGCGAGGTGGTGCGGCTGCGGCCGCGCCGGGGGCATTAGCAAATCGCTCGCGTCGTCCTGAGGCGACAGCGCCATCGGTACGTTTGTGCGTGGTCGCTGCGCAACGGCGCGGGCCTCGAAGGTATCCTCGACCTAAAGATCCACCGATCCCGGATTCATGCGAGACGCAATGTCCGCGTTTGACCCGATGCAGACATTGGCCCCGACGCCACTCGTCCTTGCGGCGATCCGCACGCACCTGCATCATCAGCGAAATCGACCGGGCTAATCGCGCCGGATGTAACGCGACAAAAGGGTTCGCACATCGTTGTGTGGGACTAGAGACTAGCAAGGTCGCTGACCCTGGTAGGCTGGCAGCGAATAGGCTTAATCCAGTATTTAATTCGCCGCCGCGAGCGACTGCAGCGGAACGTCCAACGTGTAGACGAAGCCGGTAGGCTCGTATGCAAGTCGCACCGCGCCGTTCAGTTGTTGCCCAAGCGATTCTATCATTCGCGTACCAAAGCTTCGACGGGTTGGCTGCTCGACTTTAGCGCCCGCTTTTTCGGACCAAAGGAGAGTAAACCGGCCGGTCTCGGTTACCGCCCATGCTAGTTCGATTAGTCCGGTCGGGACCGACAGCGCGCCAAATTTTGTCGCGTTCGTGCACAGTTCATTGAATGTCATGGCAAGCGCGATGACCGCGCCGGAATTGATAGAGATATCCGGTCCGGTGATCAAAAATCTTTCGCTGCTATAGGGCTCTATTGCACGTTGGACGGTCTCAGCGAGCCGTGCATTTGCCCAGCTACCTTGCATGAGCAGATCGTGCGCCCTGCCGAGAGCCGTGAGTCGTCCTTCAACGGCATGTTTGGCATGTTCAAGACTCGCCGCATTACGGAGGCTTTGCGACGCGATGGCGCTCACGGTCGCAAAAGTATTCTTAATACGGTGGTGAAGTTCGCCGTGAATGAGCGTCTGCAAATGGCGGGCGGCTTCCCGCTCCTTCGCATCGATACCGGCTTGCGCAAGTAAGGCCTGGGCATCAACCGCAGCTTGCTCCAGTAATAAGCGAAGATTATCGTTCTCAGCAACTAAAGAGTCGTGATCGGTGGGCCCCGATAGCCTGGTTGGTGTTTGCAGGATTTCAAGCGCGCCTGCGCCGACCATATTCTGCAATTCAGTAACTATTTTGGCCGTCTCCAGTGGCTTTCCAAAGAACCAGCTGTCGACGGGCCTGTCCGCTATCGGCGGCATTATTCGACCAGAAACCAATATGATTTTGATCGATGGCCATCTATCGTGAACCGCGTGCGCCAGTCTTAACCCGTCCATCGACCCTGGCATCTGTATGTCGGTAAAGAGGACAGAGATATCGGATCGAGTTTCCAAGATCGAAATAGCTTGGTCGGCATTAACGGCTTGAATCGGTGTGAACCCAGCATCTTCGACAATATCAACGGCGCGCATCCGCAAAACGAGTTCGTCCTCGACAACGAGAACGTTGGTTTCGGGATCTGCGGGATTTTGAGTCATTTATGGCTTGATGCTTTCTTTGCAAAGAACGCGGACCGTTTTGACGTCGATAGCGGCCGACGCCGGAATGCAGGCTGATTACTGTGGACGCAGAATAACCGGCATTACACGCGCTCTCTCATGAGGCTCCCTACGGCAGAACTCGTGGATCTCATGCTGAAGCGATCGGCTACGAGCGGACGGCCTTTGCTGAGCGCCTCCACCGGTGCGCCGGCTAACGGAGAATCAGGCGCGTTAGTGAATATATGCGGCCGCAATGGTCGGTACGTATGCGATCTGAAAAGGCAAGTGCGGCGCAGATTTGGCAACCCTTTTCGACTTTATCGTTATCGGCTTTGTCGCTGATGGGACTGCAAGTTGCGCAGCTGTATATTTGATTGTCGGGTAGATAGGCCCCATCGGGCGTGACGCCTCGAGATCGTTGTCTTTGATGCGCTTCGAAGCTGTTGCATCGGCCTTCGAAGCGGTGACCGTATGAGGGATCGTTTCTGCCTTTGATGACATAAAGACCTGGAGGGCCACCAAGCTGACCGCAGCACAAGCTGCAATTAAGGCAACCTGAACGACGCTTCGAACTGCGATCATGATGTGTACCCCTTCGGTGAATAACTCCGAAGTACCGGTTTTGTTCCTCTATCTACCCGCGGCCGACGTCATTTCGATGGACTCACGGCCCGCGGCTGATCGGTCAGGAGTACACCCACCAAAGAATTGTGAACCTCAAGATGTCCGTTGTAATCAATAAAGCCCATTTTGCGGAACTTGTTCATGAAGTGACTCACGCGGGATCGCGTTGTGCCGATCATTTCAGCAAGGGTTTCCTGGCTGATCTTTGCAAGAATCGGCTCCGTTCGGCCTTCCTTTCCGAAATTCGCTAACAGCAGTAACAGCCGCGCGAGCCGCTTCTCGGTTGAATTGAATAGTTGGTCAACCAGGTCTTCTTCAATCCTGGCGTTCCGTGCGAGAATATGTGAGACGAACATCTGCGAAAATGCGGGCTCGTCAATAAGAAGTCGCTGGATTTCGGCTTTGGTCACTCGCACCGTCTCGCATTCCGTCATCGCGGACGCAGTCGCTAAACGCTTTTGCTGACCGGTCAGGCAACCTTCTCCAACAAATTCGTCAGGCCCCATAAGCGCAATGACGGCTTCCTTTCCGTCCTTCGACACGACCGCGACCTTGACCCTGCTTTTCTTGATATAGAAAACCGCATCCGCTGCGTCGCCTTGAGCGAAAATGACGGCCTTCTTTGAATAATTTGAAATGTCGCGACCAGGCGCCGCCTTTGTGAAAAACACCGCCGGGTCGGACGGCGTGCCTTTTCCTGGTGTGGAGTTTTGGCTTCGCCTGGCGCGCTTCGATCTAGAGGCACGAGACATACGGAATTCCCTCCACTCAGGCGGGAGCTCGATTGTCTCTCAGCCACCGACGCCTGGCACAGGGCCGCTGTAGGTGATCATGTAATATATGATCGCGGGCCCGGATTGTTAGACCTTCTGCCAAGCCATTTTACGAGGCTGGACTAGATTCACGGGACTGAGACCCATCCGCGTCAGCCCGGCCCCGCGCCGCGGCGAGGTGGTGCGGCTGCGACCGCGCCGGGGGCATTAGCAAATCGCTCGCGTCGTCCTGAGGCGACAGCGCCATCGGTACGTTTGTGCGTCTTCGAAGCGCAATGGCGCGGGCCTCGAAGGTATCCTCGACCCATAGATCCACCGATCCCGGATTCATGCGAGACGCAATGTCCGCGTTTGATCCTGAGCTGACCTCGGTCGATCGCCAAGGGTCGGGATCAAGGAGCCAATGCTTTGGGAAGTGCCACCGCAAAAGACGCTGTGGGTATGGGCCGGTTTGAGCCCAGGGACCCTCTCCAAAAATGAGCAAAACGGGACAGTTTCCAGAGTTCCGTTGCGCCTATTGTCATTGTCGTCTCCACAGCCGCGAAGGGGCTGGAAATGGACAAGTTCATAAGGCGTGAGAACGTTAAGCACTATCGAGAATTATTAGAACAGACGAACGACAACGAACACCGACAGCGCATCGAAAAGCTGCTTGCCGAGGAAGAGCAAAAGCAAATCGAGTCTGGTGACTTCGATTTCTATGACAAGGTGCAGGTCAGCTAGGCCGCCTCCACGCGCCGCCGCCGGTACGTACTGAGCTGGCGACGCCAGACCGGCCAACGTCCTCGCCCAATCGACAACGGTCTGCTTCGTGTCGATTAGGACGGCGACGCTGCAAAGTGCGCAATTTTTCTCATAATGTCTGGCGTCGAACACCGTTGATTTAGGTCAATGTTACTGGGCGCTTTGCGAGCGAAATTGGCGTGCTTGCTGAAAATGCAGCACTCGTAACGTTGAATTGCTCTGCATTCATGAGGTCGGGAGTTTCATAGGTTTGGGGGCGCCTGGGCTGGGCGTGAAGATCATTGCCGCATTGGTGAGACAAATCCGCGGCGAACCGAAGTTCGGCGCAGGGGACCAAGGTCAAGGCACGCGGCTTTCTGTGATGTTCAAGCCGCAGGATGCAGCGTCGTGAATCGCAACGGTCTTTCTGTCGTCATCGGGGCGCTGGCCGCCATCGCGCGAGCGGTGAGTTATCGGCTCTCTCAGGCGCGGCAGAAAGCGAACGGCATCGAGATCAACGTCGGCAAAGGCGGAGTTTCCACCGAGAAGAAGCAGATGTCGGTTTGAGCGCACGGAAAGGTTTGGCGTTCGCTAGGTAACAGCAAAGGGAGGTCGTAAATGTCGCTCGGATTTATCTTGGTTATCATCCTCGTCATCTTTCTGTTGGGTGGCTTCAGCGGCCGCTTCGGCGGCTACGGATATGGTTACGGCCACGGTGGCGTAGGGTTGATTGGCACGATCCTGATCATCGTTCTCATTCTGGCATTGCTCGGACGGATATGACCGCACGGCAGAATCTCCGATGAGCCGCCTTCACATCGAGAACCATCTCGTCGGCCGTATCGGCTGGATGCGAGCGGCGGTGCTCGGGGCCAACGACGGCATTATCTCCACCGCAAGCTTGATTGTGGGTGTGGCGGCGGCTGCCACGACGCAGCATGAAGTCGTGATCGCGGGGATTGCGGGACTGGTCGCCGGCGCCATGTCGATGGCGGCCGGCGAATACGTGTCGGTCAGTTCGCAATCCGATACGGAACGAGCCGATCTGGCGCGCGAACGCAAAGAATTGAGCGACAATCCGGTCTTTGAACTCGATGAGCTTGCCGACATCTACGTCAAACGAGGCGTCGATCAGCCGCTGGCCCGGCAGGTCGCCCAGCAACTCATGGCGAAAGATGCTCTGACCGCCCATGCCCGCGACGAACTGGGAATATCGGAAGTCACCGCTGCGCGACCGGTGCAAGCGGCGCTGACCTCGGCCGCGATGTTTTCGATTGGCGCGGCCATGCCGTTGCTCATGGTCGTCGTGTCACCCACGAAGGCGCTGCTTCCAATCGTCGCCGGCGCGTCACTGGGCTTTCTCGCCCTGCTCGGGGCCATCGGCGCGCGAGCGGGCGGTGCAAACATGCTCCGCGCCACAGTCCGCGTGACATTCTGGGGGGCATTGGCGCTCGCGATTACGGCCGGAATCGGCAAGCTCTTCGGCACCGTGGTCTGAGATGCAAGGGCAACCATTGAAACGGCGTTTTCCCTCCTGAGGCGACGGCGTGTGGCCCATCGCGTGATGGCAGCCCAAGGCCGCCATTATAAAGGGAACGTTTTGACTCAGCGCGTGTTGAGTCCATTACCCAACTAAACGACAAAGGCTTGAGCGGCGCCGATCATGGCGAATGCTGTTGTGGACCATGGCCGCGTTGCCTCGCTCCAAAGGAGGCGTCGATGGAATTGCTCTTGATTATCGTTGTGCTCTTCTTGCTCTTCGGCGGTGGTGGATACTTTGGTCGCCGTCGCGGCTACTGGTAAGGCAACCTTTTGTGTTCGAGATGAAGGTGCTCGCGGGATGATCAAAAGTATAGTGATGTCCGCCGTGGGGCTCACGCTGCTGCTGGCCGGCGCGGCCTCGGCGCAGACCGCAGACCAATGTGGTCAGGTCCGCGCCGCGGTGGCGCAGTATGGCTATAAGGCAGCGAAAGCGCATGCCGATGCCACGTTGAGTCCTGATGAAGTCCGGGCCGCCGGTGCTTGCCTGAAAGGCGGGCCTGTGGCGACAGCACGTAATCCCGGTACGACAAAGCGCCATCCGCCGGGGAGAGAACGCCACACCGCTCGCTGAACCGCATGTGCTGAACCGCATGTGGTGTCGCGTCCCCGTCTCGGGGACCGTCGGGCTTGTCGACGTATTCCGTCGGTGACAGTGCCAAGAATTGTCAGAATACATAAGCCATATAATTAGCGCAGCCTGCTGACTGCGGCTGCTGGAAATGTCGGGCGAACCCCGCCATGCACAAGAGTCCTGTGCCGTTGTGGCACTGCCGGCGTTCGCAAGTTAGCCGCGGCGCGCGTTGCCGACCTGACGACATCCGGCCAAGTCAACGTGTTCCATTGTAAAGCCTGCGACGCCATCAGCCATGATGAGGTGCCGCGCGAGCCTCCGTGCCTGGTTCAAGCGGCGGCCAATAGCCGGGTTCTACCCTGTGGGCGGACATCACTCCCGGCCCGTGCGGACATCTATCCGGCCAAAGTGAGCAATTCTATACAGATATAGGTCTGTCAGACAGCGTAACCTCGACGTGCCGGGGAGGGGTTAGCGAGTGAGTGATTCAGCTATGCAGACAACCAATTTCAGGGAGCAGTTCACCGATGTCGCTGACGCCTGTGAGCTCGCTCAAAGCATCGTCGACACCGTCCGCGAACCGGTATTGGTGCTCGACAAAGGACTGCGGGTGATTGCCGCCAGCAGATCCTTCTATTCGAACTTCAAGGTCCGGCCCGAGGATACCCAAGGCAGACTTCTCTATACCTTGGGGGATGGACAATGGGACATCCCGAAGCTTCGCGTGCTGCTCGAACAGATCATTCCCGAGCACGGCGTCATGGATGGTTACGAGGTCGAGCACGAGTTCCCCGATCTTGGACCCCGCACGATGTACTTGAATGCCCGCCAGGTGGTCTACAAGGCGGGCGCCGAAAATTCCATTCTTCTGGGCATAGAAGACGTTACCGTGCGGCGGATATTGGAGCGCGAGAAGGATGCGCTGTTGCGACAGAAGGAAATGATGCTGGAAGAACTGCAACACCGCGTTGCAAACAGCCTGCAGATCATCGCCGGCATCATATTGATGAAAGCGACAAGAGTAGACTCCGAAGAGACGCGCGCCCATCTGCAGGACGCTCACAAGCGCGTCATTTCGATTGCGGCCGTGCAGGCCCAGCTTCACGCGTCCGGAGCCATCGGACCTGTCGACATCGTGCCTTATCTCTCGAAGCTATGCGCCACCCTCGCGACCTCGATGATCAGCGACAATCGCCCGATCACGATCAAAGTCGTCGGCGAAGGCGGGCTTGCGACTCCCCGTGACGCTGAAAGCATCGGCTTGATTGCTACCGAACTTGTCATGAACGCTATAAAGCATGCCTTTCCGGCCGAGCAGAACGACGGTCGAATAGTCATCGCCTATGACGTCGATGGGGCAAACTGGAAGCTTTCGGTCGCTGACAACGGGTCTGGCAGGCCGGACGGCACATTCGCTCAAACAAAAACCGGACTCGGAACCGGCATCGTGAAGGCGCTCGCGCAACAGCTGGGCGCGAAGGTCGATACTCTCGCCGACCCGGCGGGCACGACGGTCTCGATCACCCACGCGACGTTCTTGACCAAGGAAAATCGGGCCGCATAGACAATAGCGGAACGAGAGGCGGCGACGGCTTGTGGCCCGAAGTGGACCGGGGCGGGTACGCTGCTGCTGTCGTGCCGCCTTACCCTCACCCGGCGCGGCTGAGCTGATGCTCCTCGGCGGTGCGCTCGAAGGTCTCGGCCGGGTTCTTGACGCGGTAGAGGATGCGGTTGTCGTTCTCGACCGGCAGCTGCCGCGTCACCTTGTAGATGCCGCGCGCGGCGGCCGCGCCGCCCTCGAAATGCACCGTCGTGCCGATGGTGAATTTGTGCGTCATCGCGGCTCTCCTTTAGCTGGCGCCGAAGTCTGTAGAAACGAAAACGCCCGGCGCATCGGCCGGGCGTCCTGCCGAAGCGCGATGCGCCTCAGGCGTTCTGGAGATTCGACGCGGCCTGCTTGCCACGCTCGGTGACGATCTCGTACGAGACGCGCTGGCCTTCGTTGAGCGTGCTCATGCCCGCGCGCTCGACGGCGGAGATGTGCACGAAGACGTCCTTGGAGCCGTCGGTCGGGGTAATGAAGCCGAAGCCCTTCTGGGTGTTGAAGAACTTCACGGTACCTGTTGCCATGATGGCGATATCCTCGAGATGTGAACTGTAGTTAAGCGAAACGGCGCCGAGTGGGACTTCCCGCCTCGACGATCGAAACATCCGATTTTTGAGGGATGCCTGGGCCGGCCCGTCGGGCCGCGCGGTGAGGCAGAACCAAAAAAACAAAGTTTCAACGTCGGGCTCTATACGCCTTTACCGGGCCGCGGTCAAAGGAAATCGGTCGCAGGATCGGGCCGGCGTCTCGCGTCGTCCCGCCCGGCGCTATTCGGGGAAGTCGACCTTCTGCCCCAGCGCCGACAACGCCGTGCGGCAGAGCTTGTCGGGATCGCGCTCGCCGCCCCGCGCGGCGGCGATGATGCGGGCGGCGATCACCTCCTGCACGATCCACGGCTGGCCCTTGTCGTGCAGCGATTTGCGCGCCTTTTCATAGGCGCGGGCCATGACGTCGGCCGTCTCGGGGCCGAACTCGGACGTCTGGAACAGGGCAACGATCGTCGTCATCGCGGGCTCCCACCGGTACCATGGGACCAACGCGGCGCGCGGCTGTCAAATGACAAGTCGGTCAATGGTTTGCCGGGAGGCCGGGCCCGGCGCCAGACGCGCCGGCGTTCGGGTGAATAGTCCATAGGAAGGAAAAAAGCCCTTGACAGCGTAACGCTCCTCGGGCATGATTTGGGCACGCTCGAGAGCCGCGCCCGCATGGGGTGCCGCCCGGGCGTTTTTCATTTTTCCCTGACAATCTGAAGGATGATCGCCATGGCGAAGCCCCGCCGCCGGCAGGCGTACACGCCTGCGCTGCTGGAGAACCTGCGTTTCCGTTTCGAGCAGACGGACGAGTCCGTGCTCGACATCGCCGCCAGTTTCGCGCGCAGCCACACCACCTTGCGCAAGCTCGCGCGCGAGGAAGGCTGGACCAAGTTCGTGCCGCCGCCGCTCGATGTGTCGCCGGCGGCCAGGCTCGCCGCCGAGGCGGCGCAACTCAACAACCTCTCCCGTCGTCCTGTGGAGGGTGGCGCTTCTTCAACCATCCCTGCGCGCGCACCACGCGCTTCGCTCGCGGGAGGAGGGGAGACCGAGCCGCCACCCCCACCACCAACGACTACGAGCGCCGCCGATCTCTCCGTTCTCGCGCCGGACGCGCGCATGGCGCGCTTGAGCGAGATGGCGCGCGTCATCGACTTCCAGCTCGCGCTGCTGCGGCAGAAGCAGGCGCATCCGCAGCGCGGCGAGGACACGAAGGCGATCAACGCCGAGGTGAAGAACTTCGCCGCCACCGCCGCCATCATCGAACACCAGCTTCGCGACCTGCAAAACGGCCGCAGCACGCCACTGCAGAACGAAACCAATGACGACATTCCCGAGGACATCGATGCATTCCGTCTCCGACTTGCGGCAAAAATTGAAGCATTCCTCGAACGGCGGCCGGACATTGGAGATGGTGATGAGGATCCCGGTGAAGGACACCGTCACGCTCGACCGTGACTTCGCCCTCTTCGCCCACGCGCACCAGGACCCGCCGCCCGCCGCCAACAATGGCGGGCCGTGGACGACCTGGCTGGTGCTCGCCGGCCGCGGCGCCGGCAAGACGCGGCTCGGCGCCGAGTGGGTGCGGGCGCTGGTCCACGGCGAGAGCCCGCACGCTGTCGCACCGCACGGCGCGATCGCTTTGGTCGGCGAGACCGAGCACGACGTGCGCGAGGTGATGATCGACGGCCCCGCCGGCCTGTTGCACACCGGCCCGCGCGCGATGCGGCCGCAATGGACGCCGACGCGCCGCCGCCTGCAATGGCCGAACGGCGCCGTCGGCTACGCCTTCTCGGCGGAAGATCCGGAACAGCTGCGCGGGCCGCAGTTCGACGCCGCCTGGTGCGACGAGCTCGCCAAGTGGCATTACGCCGACGAGACCTTCGACATGCTGCAGTTCGGCCTGCGGCTCGGCCGCTTCCCGCGCCAGATCGTCACCACCACGCCGCGGCCGATCGCACTGGTCAAACGCCTGGTCGACGACCCGCGCACGGCGGTGACGCGCGCGGCGACGCAGGCGAACGCCGCGTTCCTGTCGCCGGCGTTCCTCTCGGCCGTCATCGAACGCTATGCCGGCACGCGGCTCGGCCGGCAGGAGATCGACGGCGAGATCATCGAGGACCGCGCCGACGCGCTGTGGACGCGCGCCATGATCGAAGCGGCGCGCGTGCGGTCCGCGCCCGCGCTCGCGCGCATCGTTGTCGGCGTCGATCCGCCCGGCAGCGCCAAGCCCGGCTCCGACCGCTGCGGCATTATCGCCGCGAGCGTCGGCGAGGACGGCCTCGTCTACGTGCTCGAGGATGCCAGCGTCGAACGCGCGATGCCTTCCGAGTGGGC
The DNA here is from genome assembly GCF_035943735.1 of Pseudolabrys sp. Lineage (GTDB taxonomy): Bacteria > Pseudomonadota > Alphaproteobacteria > Rhizobiales > Xanthobacteraceae > Pseudolabrys. The sequence goes on along the minus strand of NZ_DASZBV010000016.1, from coordinate 505,768 downwards.
GGCGCGGGCCGTCGCCGTCTATCGACGGCATCAGGCCGACACTCTGGTGGCCGAGGTCAACCAGGGCGGCGACATGGTGCGCGCAGTGATCCGCGGCGTCGATGCGGCGGCGCCGGTGAAGACGGTGCATGCGACGCGCGGCAAGTGGCTGCGCGCCGAGCCGGTGGCTTCGCTCTACGCGCAAGGCAAAGTGAAGCACGTCGGCGCGTTTCCCGCGCTCGAGGACGAGATGGCCGACTTCGGCCTGTCCGGCCTGTCGGCCGGGCATTCGCCCGACCGTCTCGACGCGCTGGTCTACGCGGTGACGGAACTCATCGTGAAGCCGCGCGCCGAGCCGCGCATCCGCTCGCTCGGCGGCGACGGGCCGCTGGTGCCGGGCTGGGCGCGGGGCGGGTGAGAGGGCACCACGTTGAGCGCAGCGCGCAGCCCCACACGGCGCGTCCTGCGCCGGCTGCGGCGGCAAATCGCCGGCGCGCTTTGACCTGGATCATGGCGCCGTCGCGGCGGGTCGCGCTTAACTCGGCGGCATGATGGAAGCGCTGACGCCTCCCGACAAATGGCTGCCGGTGTCGATCGCGCCGCGCGACGTCGATCTGGAAGTCTGCGTGATCGCGCGCGGCGGCGTGCACGCGCTGGTGTTTCCCTGCCGCCGCACCGCCTCCGGCTGGAGCGACCCCGTGACGCACAGGCCGCTCGACATCACGCCGACGCACTGGCGGCGCTGGGGCGACGGCGGCTAGTACGCTTTCTTGACCTCGGCCGGCGTCTGCTTGGCGGCCGCGAGCGCCGTTTCCTCTTCGGCGAGCAGGCGGCCCAGCATCGTTCGCTTGGTTGCGTCGGTCTCGTCCACCAACAAAGCCTTGTACCGGGCGATGTTGGCCTCGATGATTCTCTGCATCCAGCCCATCCTGTCGTTCGGTGACCGGCCGGTTGCCCGTCCGGAAGTCCGACTGAAGCTCAGGCGGGAGACGCGTGCCGCTCTCGGCGAGGCGGCGTATACGATCGCGTGTCTCGGTCGGTGGCCGTGCGATCCACGCACGTACGGGCCAGACTAGCACCGCGACCGCACGGCTGCCAGCGGCGTCGCGTGTGAAGTGGTACGATCCTGTTGTCGTAATCGCCGATCGTGACGCGCCGACGACGGCACGCCCGCGGCGTTGCCGCCGTCACTCGCCGCGGCGCAGCTGGTGCTCTTCCGCCGTGCGCTCGAAGGTCTCGGCGACGCTCTTGATACGGTAGACGATCCTGCTGTCGCGCTCGACCGGCAATTGCCGCGTCACCTTGTAGGGCGCGCGGGCGCCGGGCGTCAGCGTGCCGCCCTCGAAATGGACCACGGCGCCGACGTTGTATTTGTGAAGCATGATGGCTCTCCGTTGCTGCGCCGCGGCTTCGTGCGGCGCGATTGACGCGCGCAAAACAAAAACGCCCGGCGTGGGGCCGGGCGTGTGAGGCTTGCAAAGCCGCGCTCAGGCGTTCTGCAGATTGGCTGCCGCCTGCTTGCCGCGCTCGGTGACGACCTCATACGAGACGCGCTGGCCTTCGTTGAGCGTGCTCATGCCGGCGCGCTCGACGGCGCTGATGTGCACGAACACATCCTTCGAGCCGTCGGCCGGGGTGATGAAGCCGAAACCCTTGGAGCCGTTGAAGAACTTTACGGTACCTGTTGCCATGATGGCGATATCCTTGCGAGTGAACTTACATTAGGCGATACGGCGCCGAGAGCGACTTCCCGCCTCGGCGATCGAAACATCCGGATTTTTTGAGGGGTGACCTGCCGGGGGCCGCTGCGGGGCCGCATGCAAGGCAAAGCCAAAAAACAAGGTTTCAACACGTCCGCGTATACGCCGTTATCGGCCTGCGGTCAATGTCATTCGGCCGCGCGTCATTTTAATTTAGGCCATGCCACATGCGGCGCGCCGTCCATGTCCGCACACCGCGCTGCATGCTACGGATACTCGCTCAACATGCGCCGCAGCGCGGTATTGCCCGCGCGGTTCGCTTCCGACACGGTGGCGAAGAATTCCTTCGAATGCGCGATGGGGCTTCGCCGGCCGGCCCTGTAGATCTCCCACCGCCACGGCCTGGGCGGATCGGCGCGGTTTTTGACAACGACCGAAAAGTCATCGTGCATCGACATCGAGAGCGTGTAGCACACAATCGTGCGCGGATGGCGCCGTGGCCACGATTTATCCGTTGCCCGTTCGGTAATGTTCAACGTCCGCCGCGACGGCGCTCGTGAAGCCGGCCTGCGGCTTCGCCGGGCATCCGACAAAAAAAGCCCGGCAATCGCCGGGCTTCCTGATCCGTGCGATCGGGCAGGCTACTTCTGCTGCTCGGACGGCTTCTTCTGATCCGACTGCTTCTGGCCGCCGCTCTGGTTCTGCTGCGGGGCAGCTGCCGGCTGGCTCTGCACGGGAGTCTTCGGCGCTTCGTTGGAATTGCTCGGACTATTGGTCATTTGAAATTCATTTCAATATGTCTGAATAAATCTCCAGGCACCTTTAGGAGGTACGCACGCTCGGCGCCGATACAAGGCGAGGAATATTTATTGTCGAGGGGTTGCGCGGCGGGGGCGGCACGCTGGTGTCGACCGTGCGGTACGATCGGCTGATGCCGGGGCAGGGGTGAGGGTGAGGCGGCGGGGCCGCTCACTCGTTCGTCCCCGCGAAAGCGGGGACCCAGCCCGCTATTTGCTCGCGCAGCGTATCAGTTGTGCTCCTTCGACCGAGACGAGACCTCGTTGAAGCATGTCATCGATGACTTCGTCTATAGCGGTCCGCAATTGCAAACTCGTTGATAGAAAGCCGAAGAGCCTTGCTGTCGCAACGAGTAGTTCCTCCCGCAAAGCTCCGTAGTTGGCGTCGATCAAAGCAAGAGCGGCCGCCTGAATCTCTATGGGCGGTAGGCTTTCTGGCTTCCGAAGGCTAGCAGATTGGACATTTGTCCGATCTCGAATAATTACCGGCCTGCCCGGAATCGCGTAAAATGGTCCCCCAGCGATATCACCATTTCGCTTGGCCGCCTTAATCGCGCTCTGCACCGCGTCACGGATCCTGTTGCCGGCACGGCCTAGACCCCAAGCGTCTCTGATCCGAACGATGACCTCGTTTTCGTGAACGGGGCCTTCGTTTTCAACGATCTGGATTACGTATTTCGCCATTTCCGCGACTGGTATTTCATGCGGCTCGCGGCCATTGCGCACTCTCAGTACTGTTTCGACATAAACCTGCGCGAGCGACTCCGCCGATGGTGCTACTGTGCCGATAATAATATCAGTGTCGCCCTCGCGCTCTGAGGTGATTTGGAGAGGGACGGCCTTCTTTGGAGCGGAAAGCCCGTCATCGCGCTCCCTCCAAACAGACCGTGCCGCATCGTACGCAGCCTGAACTTTCCTAATCTCGCTGTCAGGTCGTAGATACCAATCCGTTGACCAAATGCGATGAATGATCCACCCGTGATCTTCGAGAACCTTCTGTCTCAAGCGGTCGCGGTCGCGCGCAGAGCGGGACGAGTGGTATTGCATTCCGTCGCATTCGATTCCTAAAATAAATCGCCCGGGCTTATCCTGGTCCGCAATTGCAAGGTCAACGAAAAATCCTGCTGCGCCGATCTGAGGCTTCACGTCGAAGCCGAGATTGAGCAGTGCTTGCATGACTTGCTCTTCGAAGACCGAGTCAGGGTCTTTTCCGGTCAACTCGGCTATTCCGAGCTTGCCAGTTTGCGCAAAGGTCAGAAACATCTTGAGGGCTGCGACGCCTTTTGTTCTCGCGCGCTCAAGGTCGATATCGTCACCGGTGATCGACGAGAATACTTCGCAACGAAGCTTTGCACGAGAAATGAGTACGTTAAGGCGGCGCTCGCCGCCGTCCGAATTGAGAGGACCGAAGCTCATGGCCATATAGCCGGAATGATTCTTACCGTAGCCAATCGAGATAAAAATCACGTCCCTTTCGTCGCCTTGAATGTTTTCAAGATTCTTGACGAAGAACGGTTCAGGTGTTGTTTTAGAGAAGAACTCCTCAGCATCGGGATGAATGCGGCGAAGTACTTCGAGCTCATTTAAGATCGCCTGACGTTGAGCAACTGAGAATGTAGCTACACCTAATGAGGTGTCCGGGTGCGTTTGCGCGTGCTTGATTACTGCCTCCGCAACGGCTTTTGCTTCGACGGGGTTAGTGCGGGTTCCTCCACGATCATAGTGAGCGTCGGTGAGATAGTTAAATTTCAGACCCATGCCCGCGACCGCATCATACGGACTCGGGACGATAAACAGTCTATTTTCGTAGAACTGTCTGTTCGAGACCGCGATGAGCGATTGATGCTTGCTGCGATAGTGCCAGTTCAGCATGCGATGGTGCATGCCTTTCGCTAAGCATAGGTCCAAGATGCTCTCCGCATCTTTCGCCCTAAAGGTGATATCTTCGTCCTCGTCCTCATCTTCGATATCCGACGTCAGCTTTGAAAAGAATCGCGTCGGGGGAAGTTGGCGTTCGTCGCCGACCACCACGATCTGCTTGGCTCGGGCAATCGACCCGAAGGCGTCGACCGGCTCAATTTGAGATGCCTCATCCATTACCAGCAAGTCGAAAGAGATTGCGCCCGGTTTTAAGAACTGGGCTACCGACAGCGGGCTCATAAGGAAAACAGGCTTGATTTGTTGGATAACTGCGTCGGCACGTTCGAAGAGTTGGCGTATTGGAAGATGATTTCTTTTCTTTGCGAACTCGCCATTTAGAACGCCAAGCGGGCCAATGCCACCAGCCGACCTCGGCAATAAAGCCGCGTGCTGCTGTGCGATCTGTTCGCGGGCTAGGTCTATTCGGAGATTATCAAACGATCTAAACCGCGCCACTTCTCTCGAGTGATGCTCGCCATCGAAGCGCTTTAGGGCGGGTATCGCCCGAAAAAAATCGGTACGGAGGGCTTCGAAGTAACTTTTTTCGAAAGTCGGCTCTAATGTACCTGCCTGGAGGCTACCGTTACATAGTCCCTCGATGAGGTATTGGAGTCCTAAATCGCTGGCCGCTTCGCAGCGCCCAGCGAAGGCTATCCATTGTGTTATTCGCTCGGGCGATTGTCGCCATTCCCCCAGCCGCGTTGAAAGCTCTAAGAGCAACACGTCATTCCAAGGCTGCGCGCCGAAAGCGGCATCCAAATCTAGCTGCAAAAACTGCTCAAGCGAGCCGAGATTGTGCATGAGGTGCGCGTAGGCGTCTCGTAGCGTTTGAGCGTAATTTGCTGGGCGATGGTCACTACCAATGACGCTTAGCTTCCGAAGGAAGTGAGCGGGCAACTCGGCAACTCGGCTCTGCTCCCACCACGAGATTAGGCCTTTCAACTCGCCCCAATCAGACTGGTCGCCTCGCCATAGCGATCCAAATGCGGACCTGCCAATCGGCTTCGTACGTTCGAAGGACTCTCGCGCAGCTTGGGCAGCAAGCAATCCGTCGATCAGTTGGAGTCGTTTTTCAAGCGAGGGAGGCAGCGGAACCTTGATGTAGGATTTCAAGAGCGCAATTTGGGAACGATATTCGGAACTGAGTGCGCGGAAGAGCGAGCCACCTTTCATGGCCACAATCTGTCTACACGGCGCCAACGATGCTGCCCACGCAGAATCTACGAATGCCGTCTCTACTGCATTCTTAAGCCGCGCGAAACGTTCGCTCTGTGCGATCGTATCTGTGATCCTGGCCGGATCGTTCCACGCGGAGCCGGCGAGAGCGGAGTAGTCGCACGACGGGCATGTACTGGCCGCAACAACGAGATTTAGGCATCGTCCGATATCGCGAAGCGTTTTCGGCTTATCGGTTTCGAAGAGTTCCGCGGCGGCGCTTGCGGTCTCGACCGCGATGTCGAGATCCGATTTTATTGCCTCGAGGCGATTTCGTAAGGCTTCCAACTCCGAGGGATCGAGGGCTTCGCGTTTCACGCCGCGCCATGGGTGTGCGCTTGGTGGACCAATTGTCTCGGCTCGCTCCGCGATCTCTTGCAGTAATTCTTTGCGAGTTCGGAATTCTGTCGGTGTCCAGGTTTCTGGGGACGCTAAGGCATAATTAGGAGCGCCACCTTCGTTGCGAACCCGCAACAACTGACCCAACAATTGAAATGGTGTAAGGCCAGACGGTTGCTGCTTTTCATGCATGCGGTCTGCATGAGTATTCAGCTCGTTTTGTGTATCGGTGAGGCGTTGAATAATAGTGGCGTCACCGCGTGGTTTCGCGATCGCTTGCTCCTTAGTCTTTCGAAGTTCTTCAAGTACGGATCGCTTATTTGCTTTGCTGGAGTGGAGCTCAAGTGTAACCGCGGACAAGCCGGCGGATTGCAGGCGTCTATGAACCACGTCAAGCGCGGCCATTTTCTCGGCAACAAACAGAACCTTTTTGCCGTCAGCGACCGCGCCGGCGATAATGTTTGTAATGGTTTGGCTTTTTCCGGTTCCGGGCGGGCCTTTTACTACGAGATGACGTCCGCGGACCGTCTCCTCGATTGCAACCGATTGAGACGAATCTGCGTCGACGATATGGGTCTTTGTTGCCGGAGGAATGTAAGCATCTATCCGTCCCTCGTCAGGGACTATGGGGTCAACGGGTCGGAACCCTTCCCCAAGCAGCGATCCGATCACCTCATGATTTTCAAGTAGCTCTGCGTTCGGCCAATTATCGGGATCGAGGTCTCTATACATTAGGAACTTAGCGAACGAAAAAAAGCCGAGCACCATCGCATTGGGCATAACCTCCCAACGTTTTTTCGCGGATATCGTTTTTGCGATATTGTTAAAATATGATGTTAGATCGACATCGTCGTCTTCGGCCAAATCATCAAATTTCAGACCAAATTCTGCATTCATCTTCGCTTGTAGCGAAAGATTTGCTGACGGTGGTTCGTTACGCGATTTTAAGGTGAAGCGGTCGGCAGCGCTGCTTCGCTCCAGCCTTACCGGAAGCAGGATCAATGGAGCAAAGCGCTCAACATCAGATTTGTCATCTTCGAACCATTTCAAAAGTCCGAAAGCTAAGTAGAGGATATTGACGCCTTGTTCTTCTTCCAGAGTTCGGGAGTCGTACCAAATTTCGAATAGACGCTTCTGTAAACCTTCTGAGGTCAGACGAGTCTGGAGCCGGGTGTCCGTGTGGCGGGTTGCATCGGGTTCATCGTCTCCCGGTTGCCCGAAGATAACCTCAAGGGAGCTGTCGTCTTTGGAGCCGTCATTAGGTTGGGCTTCGCGTCCGGGGAGAAAAGTGAATCCCTTCCCGTCGGCTAAAGTACCAAATACTTGGCTGGTTAGTTCATCGACTATCTGGATTGCGCGGATATTGCGGGTGCGAAGGGGAACGTGAATAAGTCGGTTTCGAATTCCCAGATCAAGAAGCGCTTTGCGTTCCAATAATAGTCGATTTCGCAGCGATACTGACGATTCAGGCATTGCGTTCCTCTGTACGCTGGCCCGCTTCCGGGCTCTTCTCACAGTTGCGTATAAGAGGGGATAATCGTCTTAAGCGCAATTCGCCACAAGATATCGAGCGGAAAGTCGTTGAAATCTGAACAATAATCCCAATCCTGACCAAGTGAATACCACCCTCCGCTTTGGAGGGTGGTACCGTTGCAACCCCTCACTTCTTCGCCGCGACCACCTTCTGCTTCTGCTCGCCGAGGCCCTCGATGCCGAGGGTGACGACGTCGCCGACCTGCAGGAATTTCGGCGTCGGCTTCATGCCGAGCGCGACGCCCGGCGGCGTGCCGGTGATGATGATGTCGCCCGGCTCGAGCACCATGAACTGCGACACGTACCAGACGATGTGCTCGCAATCGAAGATCATCGTCCTGGTGTTGCCGCGCTGGCGCTTCTCGCCGTTGACGTCGAGCCACATGTCGAGGTTCTGCACGTCCTTGATCTCGTCTCTGGTGACGAGCCACGGACCGATCGGGCCGAACGTCTCGCACGACTTGCCCTTCATCCACTGGCCGCCGGAGCGCTCGATCTGGAACGAGCGCTCGGACACGTCGTTGCCGACGAAATAGCCGGCGATCGCCGCCTTCGCCTTGTCCTTCTCCAGGTAGCGCGCGCGGCGGCCGATGACGATGCCGATCTCGACCTCGTAGTCGAGCTTGGTCGAGTCGCGCGGCGTGACGGTGTCGTCGTTCGGGCCGCAGATCGAGGTCGTCGTCTTCGAGAAGATCACCGGCTCCTTCGGCACCGGCATGCCGGCTTCCGCGGCGTGGTCGGAGTAGTTGAGTCCGATGGCGATGAAGTTCCGGACGTTGCCGACGCAGGGGCCGAGCCGCGGCTTGCCGGCGACCGGCTTCATGCGCTTGAGGTTGAGCTTCTTGATCTTGGCCAGCCCGCCGGACGCCAGCATCGCGCCGTCGATGTCCTTCACGACTTTCGACAGATCGCGGATCTTGCCGTCCTCGCCGATAATGCCGGGTTTCTCCCGCCCCGCCGCGCCATACCGGACAAGCTTCATCGCAACTCTCCTTGGGATTTTCTGTGAGGACGGCCGGGACTCCAGCCGGATCGGCGCGGATCATGCGTCGCCGGCGCAACAGCGGCAAGAGGGGCGAAGACGGGCGACGAGGGGCGCCTAGAGCAGGGGTTCGCGGCCCTTGCCGAACAGGCGGCGGATGAGCGCCGGCAGCAGCGTCGCGGCGGCGAGGAATACCAGCCCGGCGCCGGCGACGATGAGCCAGTTGGTGGCCGAGGGGCCGATCAGGTCACGGAGGGGTGAGAGCATGTCCGGCTTCGGGCCACACTGCCGGCGCGGGTCGCGCCGCATGAGAGCCACCGTGAAGTGTAGGCGGGCCCTGCGCGGCGCTCCATAAAGCGCCGGTAAAGAAGCGCGGCCGCGGCGACAAGCCTGCGGCAAGCCGCGGCGTGAGCGTTGCCTTGGGCGGTGGGTGGCCACCGCGGCGGGCCGGCCTGGCCACATCACAGGTTGTGGCACCATACCGTTCCGCCGCAGCCGGCGGGCTAGCATCGACATCCGGGGCCTTCGCGGCACGCGCGGGTTGTTTCGGCGTGGCCGCCAGCGGCGCCTAGGGACAGCGGTTTTCCTATACCGGCATCGCCGCCGGCGGCGCGCTGTCGTCGATGTTCTGGAATCCGGCGACGGCTGACTCGCCGCCGGCTCGCCCGTCGTCATCGGCTACAGCGACGGCTGGTTCACCTCGACCGGCGCCGAGTACAAATGGAACGAGAGACCCGGCGCCGGAGAAGACTGCGGAGATGTTTACGAAGTGGGGAAGGGGAGCGGCGAGTCCGGAAACGGCCAGAAGCAGACGCGCCGACGCCTTCGGATCGAGGTAACGGTCAGGCCGATTTGCGCCAGGGCACGATCATCGACACGCGTTGCCGGTAGCGCCTGTAGTCGTCGCCAAAGACCGTGGTCAGGTCGTGCTCCTCCAGCATGATGCCGACGAAGATGTAAGCGGTGGTGACCGCTGCGAACAGAAGGTGCCCCATCGTCATCTTGGGTGCAGCCCAAAATGCAATGATGAAGCCAAGATAAATCGGGTGGCGCACGAAATTATAATACAGCGGCGTGCGAAAGCGGGGGGGCGGCATGGGCCGTCCGGTGAGATTGTTGGCGACTTGGTGCAATCCGAACAGCTCAAAGTGATTGATCAGGAACGTACTGGTGAGAACGATCAGCCAGCCGACAAGCGATAAGCCGATGACGGCCATCGCGATTCGTGGATCGTTGATCTGCCAGGCCAGTCCCTGGATCGGGCGCCATTGCCAGAACAGCAAGACAAGCGCGAGGCTTGAGAACAATACATAAGTGCTCCGCTCGACCGACTTCGGAACGAGACGAGTCCACCATTGCTTAAACTGCGGGCGCGCCATCACGCTGTGTTGAATGGCGAATATGGACATCAGCAAGATGTCGATCGTCAACGCTTCGAGCAGAGGCGCCGCCGCGCCAGTGTCAATGGTTTTCGGAACGCCAAGCGCGCTAACGAATCCGATGGCATAGAGAAACACCACGAAAAATACGAAGTAGGAAACGATGCCATAGAGAAGTGCCAACAGGCGTCCCATAGGACCCTCCGTTTTGCTGCCGTACCTGGGCTTGGATAGTTGAGGAGCAGCGGAAAGCCTTTGACGGACGCTTGATTTACTCATCAGATCATCATGATTGTTGGTCCAGACGCTGCGAAACCCCGCTGCCGCGGGGCGAGCGGGAGTGGCAATTTGCTATATTCTTTCGGGGCTTACGGGCTGGACACTGGCACGCGCGAACTCAAGCGCGGGGCCGAACTGGTCGCGATCGAACCGCAGGTGTTCGACCTCCTGGTGTTTCTGATCGAGAATCGAGACCGCGTCGTTAGCAAGGACGATCTCATCAGTTCGGTTTGGGCTGGGCGGATCGTGTCGGATTCGACACTGACCAGCCGCATCAATTCGGCCCGCAAGGCAATCGGGGATAGCGGTGAGCAGCAAAACCTGATCCGCACCGCCGCGCGGAAGGGCTTTCGTTTTGTCGGCGCTTTGCGCGACGAGCCGCCGCTACCGCCGACGAGTGTGATGTTTCCATTGCCCGACCGCCCCGCCATCGCGGTGCTTCCCTTCACCAATATGAGCGGCGAACCGGAGCAGGAATATTTCTCCGACGGCATAAGCGAGGACATTATCACCGCGTTATCGAAACTACGGTGGTTCTTCGTGATCGCGCGCAATTCCTCGTTCATCTACAAGGGCAAGGCTGTCCACATGAAGCAAGTCGCCAAGGAGCTGGGCGTCGGTTATGTGGTGGAGGGTAGCGTGCGCAAGGGTGGCGACCGTGTGCGCATCACGGTGCAACTCAATGATGCCGCCACCGGCAGCCACATCTGGGCGGAGCGGTACGATCGCGATCTCGCCGATGTCTTCGCCGTACAGGACGAGATCACCGAGGCCATTGTCGCGGCGATCGAGCCGCAGCTTTATGCCGCGGAGAACTTCCACGCCCAACGCAAACCGCCGGGTAGCATGGACGCCTGGGACCTGGTGATGCGGGCGCTGTCGCATTATTGGCGCGTGACACGCCAGGACAATGTCGTGGCCCAGGCGCTGCTGGAAAAGGCGATCAGTATCGACCCAAACTATGGACAGGCGCTCGGAGTGCTTGCCACCAGCCATACCTTCAGCGCCCACATGGGCTGGGAGGACATGGTCACTTCGGCACCAATCGCCAAGGCCGCTGCGCTTGCGGCCCTCCGAACCGATAGCGAAGATCCTTGGGCCCATCATGCGCTGGGATGTGTCTATTTGTTCATGCGGCGTTTCGATGATTCGCTAGCCGAGTTCGAGGTCGCACTTCGGCTCAACCCGAATTTCTCGCTCGCGCAAGGCTACCACGGCCTGGCTCTGTCGTATTGCGGACGCTGGCAGGAGGCTGACGGAGCGGCACGTCGTGCTATCCGCTTAAGCCCGCGCGATCCGTTTTCGGCGGTCTATTATGGCATCGCTGCTTATGCGCAATTCCTCGGGCGTGACTATGCCGAGGCAATGCGTCTTTCCCGCGAGGGCCTTCGTCAACGAGGCGATTTCGTCGGTGCCCACCGCGTGTTGACAGCCGCTGCGGGAATGGCCGGAGACAAGGCTGCTGCCGAATTGGCGCTGTATGAGCTTCGCCGCGCGCAACCAAATATTTCGCTGGACTGGATCGCGACCCACATGCCGATCATGCGGGACGAAGATCTGGAGCACTACCTGGAAGGCTTCCGGCGCGCGGGTTTGTCTTAACTTTGCCGTGTATGACAACGCCGGCGCCGCTCGGCGAGCCTTTTTTTGCACCAGCTCGTGCAGAGCATGCCGAAGCATTGTGTGCTGCGGCAGGGGCGATCTCCGCGGACCTCGCCAATCTTCGCTAGGCTGCGGAGACGAGCACGACGACGCAGGAGCGGGCGGGCGCCCGCCGGTCCGCCGGCACCCGCCCATTTCCGCCGGATCAGGTCGCGAGGATGTCAGCCGACACGCTTCGTGGTTCGCTTTTCGATGTCCAGAAGCTTTTGCAATCCGGTGGTGTCGTGCGCGCGTTTCATTTCCGCGACCGCGCCGCCTTTGCCCAGCAGCGGGTCGACCTCGCCGCGCGCGAGGGCTTCGTACGACTGGCGCACCGCCTTGTACATCGCCGCGAAGGCGGTGCCCGACGAGGCCGCGAGACGATAGCCGAGCTTCGTCAATTCGGCCGGCGTAATGCCGAAGCTCGAAAAGCCGTCCTGGGGCGCGAACATCATCAACGGGGCGGGAAGCCGTTCGGCGATCCGGCGCAGCTCCTCCGGATCGCGGGAGTGGATGAACAGCATATCGGCACCGGCGCAGTGGTACATCTCGCCGCGGCGAAGCGCCTCGTCGAGGCCGTGCAGACGACGTGCATTGGTGCGCCCGATAACGATGAGATTGGGATCGGTGCGCGCGGCGACCGCTTCCTTGATCTTGTCGACCATCGACTCGGGCGGAATGAGGTTCTCCTCGCCGATATGGTGCTGCACCCGCCGCGGCAGATACTGGTCCTCGATCTCGATGGCCGCGAAGCCGGCGGCTTCCGACATCGCGATGGTGCGGTGGATGTGCACCGGCTCGCCCCAGCCGCCGCCGGCGTCGAGAACGATCGGAATCCTGCTCACGCTGCGGATGTCGACGGCCACCTGGACCATGTCCGAGAGGCTGAGGTTGGCTTCCGTCACGCATTTGAGCCAGCCGAGCGAGCCGCCGCTGAGATAGACCGCCTTGAAGCCGGCGTCTTCGGCGAGGCGCGCCATCACCGGGTTCAATGCAACGGGCGCGACGACGAAATCGCCGGCGTCGACGAGTGCCTTCAATGTCTGCATTGGAGTTCCTTACTCGGCACCGAGCTTGATGCCCGTATCGCGCACGAGCTTCTGCAGCTTTTCGATGTCGCTCTTCATGTGTTTGTTGAACGCCTCCGGCCCGGCGCCGGGGACGGTCTGGATGCCGTGCACGTCGAGCTTGCTGCGCACGTCGTCGCTCTTGAGGGCCTTCTGCAGCGCGTCGCCGAGGATGGCGATGCGGTCCGCCGGCGTGCCTTTCGGCGCGACGAAGCCCGACCAGATGGCCATGTCGACGCCATTCACGCCCGCCTCGGCAAGCGTCGGCACATCGGGCAACTCCTTCTCGCGCGTGTCGGACGTGACCGCGAGCGGGACAAGCTGGTGGTCGCGGATCATCGGCAGCGCGGTGGAAATCGGCGCGAACATGATCTGCACGCGGCCCGCCAGAAGATCGGTCATGGCTTGCGAGCTGCCTTTGTACGGGACGTGCGTGAGCTTGATCTGCTCTTCGTGCGCCATGTATTCGGCGGCCAGATGCGACACGGCGGCGGCGCCGGACGAGCCGTACATGATGCTGCCGGGCTTCTCCTTGGCCTTCGCGATCAGTTGCTTGACCGACGTGATGCCCGCCGACGGATGCGCCACCAGCACGCTCGGCGTCGTGATCGCCACACCGATCGGCGCGAAGGCGGTGAGAATGTCGAACGGCGGCTTCGGCGTCGAGATTGCATTCACCGCATTGGCGTTGCCGGCCTGAAACAAGGTGTAGCCGTCGGGATTGGCGGTGGCGACGGCTTCGCCGGCGATCGAGGTGCTGGCGCCCGGTTTGTTCTCGACAACGACCTGCTGCCCGAGTTCGGTCGACATCTTGGCGGCGATCACCCGCGCGGCGATGTCGCTGGCGCCGCCGGCGCCGAAACCGACGAGAATGCGGATCGGGTGGTCCGGAAATCCGGCAGCGTGACCGGCCGCCGTCAGAAACAGCACGGCCGCGGTCGCCGCCGCTAGCCTCGATGTCGCCTTCAACATTGTTGTTCTCCCTTCGCCAGGCCGACAGGAGCGGCCATTGTTGTCATGCTTTGTCCGGAAACAGGCCGCTGATCATTTCACCGGCGAGATTGAACGCGGCAACGCCGCGGAAGAGCGTCGCCAGGCCCGCCGTGGCATGAAGCTCCTCGACGGTCGCGCCGGCCTTGACCGCCGCGCGCGCGTGGTTGGCCGCGGCCTCCGATGTCTGCGCCAGCAGGACGGCAAAGCAGATGAGCTGCACCGTCTTGGCGTCGAGCGCGTCGGGCGTGAGCGCGGCGATCCGCCAGTCCTCGAGCGCCGCGACGAGATCAGGGTCCACCGCCATGCCGAGCTTGAGCCGCTTGGCGATCTTGGGCGGCACGTGGCCGATCATGTCCTGATAGCGCCGCTCGAAGTCGGCGAGCGTTTTGTCTGTGCTCATCGTCTGTCCGTCGTTCGTGAGGAGCCCGGCCGGCCCGAACGGCCTTGCGGTTTTTTAGGCTTCGGTGACGGCGAGGCGGCCGCGCCCGGCTCGGACGTCAAGGCGCGGCGGACGTTCACGCCGGTTCGCGCGATGTGCTGGCGGAGCAGGGCGCAGGCCTGGTCGACCTTGCGCGCCATCGTCAACTCGGCGATGCGCGTGTGCTCGCCCGGCACGTCGCGGTCGCCGGCATGCGTGCGCAGGAACAGCCGCCGGTAGCGGTCGCTGTGATCGTGCAGCAGGGAGCAGAAATTCAACAGCAGCGGCATCGCGCAGGCCGACAACAGCGACATGTGGAAGGCGCGATGCGCGCTTTCCCATTCCTGCAGCCCGCTGCCGGACGGCGCCCGGCCGGTGCCGAGCAGCCGATGCAGCGCGGCGGCTATGCCGCTTTCCCACGCCAGATCGCCGTGCTCCATCGCGGCGCGGAGCGCCATGCTCTCGAACTCGATGCGCAGGGTGGTGATTTCCTTGAGCGTGGCTTCGGATACGGGCGGCATCCGGAAACCGCGTTGTGCCTCGACGTCCACGAGGCGCTCGGCACTCAGGCTCATCAGCGCCTCGCGCAGCGGGCTGAGACTCACGCCAAGTTCGTCGCGCAGGTCGGTCAGCCGCAGCCGGTCGCCCGGCTTGAACCGGCCGGCGACAATCGCCTGTCGCAGGTGGTCGACGAGCGCGGCGGTCAGCGTTCTGTCGGTCACGTGGATGTCCGCTCCGATCGTCATAACCGATCCGCGCAAAATCGATTTTATCGTAATCTATCGATTTCGACCTTGGCCGACTTTCGCCCTGCGGTCAGTTCGAACGGGCGGGTTGCCCGCAAGCGCGCCGGCTTCCGCCCGCGGCGGGCCCCTGATACCGATCTCGGTCGCGTGAATGTCCGCGAGACCCGAGTGCCTGCATGCCGCGCCGCATTGCCGTCTTCACCAAGAACCGGGTCAACCCCGGCTACCAGGGCGCCCGCATCGGCGCCGACCGCACCGCGGCGCGGCTCGGCGTCGTCACCAGCCATTACGTTCCCGTCCAGCCGGATGATGTCGACGAACAGATCGCGCTCATCGAGCGCGCCATCGCCACGCGCCCGGACGCGGTGCTCTTCACGCCGGTCCACGAGACGGCGGTCAACGACGCCATCGTGAAGTTCGACGCCGCGCATATCCCGCTGGTCAACATCGTTGCGCGCACGACTGCCGGACGGCGCGTGTGCTTCGTCGGTTCGGATGACGAAGCCCTGGGCCTGGACCTCGCGCGCTATCTCTTCGACGCGATGTCCGGACGCGGTGACGTCGTCATCGTCGAAGGCGCGGCCGCATCGCCGACGAGCAGAGCGCGCCTTGCCGGATTTCAGCGGGCGCTCGCGCAGCATCCCGGAATAAGTGTGCGCGTGTCGCTGCGTGGCGACTATCGCCGCGATATCGCCAGGCAAGCCTGGCTCGAGGCCGCCGACCGCCTCGATGGCGTCGACGCTGTCCTGTGCGCGAACGACCATATGGCTCTCGGCGTCCTCGACGCGATGGCCGAGCGAGGCATCGACCGGCTGCCGTCGATTGCCGGCGTCAACGCCACCCCGGACGCGATCGCGGCGATAACGTCGGGGCGCATGCTGGCGAGCGCCAACTTCGACGCCATGGCGATGGGCGCCATCGGGATGGAAGCGGCCATCCGCCATCTCGACGGTGAGCGCATCCCGTCTGAGATCATCCTGCCGGTGCAGATCGTCGATCGCCGCAATTGCGCGGACTGGAGCCGCCCCTTCGAGGAGCGGCTCTGTCCCGCGTGGGACGCGGTGATCGCGCGGCGGTGAGCGCCGTCAGCCGCCGGCCTTGATATTCGCCGCGCTGATGATCGGCACCCACTTGTCCAACTCGGCCTTCTGGAATGCGCCAAGCGCTTCCGGGGTCATCTGCTCCGGCGGGTAGAAATCCTGCCCGAGATCCGCCAGCCGCTTGTGCACGGCCGGGTCGGCGATCGCCGCAATGGCCGCCTTGTTGAGCTTTTCCACGGCGTCGCGTGGCGTGCCCTTCGGCGCCCAGATGGCATTCCACTGCAACAGGTACAATTCCGGCACGCCCGCTTCGTCCACGGTCGGCACGTCGGGTATGGCCGCCAGACGCTTTTTGGACATGATGGCATAGCCCTTGATGGTGCCGGCGCGGATCTGCGGGATCGACGAGGTCGGCGTATCGATCAGCATGTCGACGCGGCCGGCCAGCAGATCCTGCATCATCGGCGCGGCGCCCTTGTAGGGGATGAATTGCTGGCGCGTGCCGACCATCTTGTCCATGAACACGCCGCCGATGTGGCCGAAGCCGCCGACGCCGGACGTGCCTTGCCGCACCGTGCCGGGATGCGCCTTGAGATAGGCGATGAGCTCCTTGAGGTTGTTGGCCGGCAGATCCTTGCGTCCGACGATGAGCCCGGGATTGTTCGACAGCAGGGCGATCGGCTGGAAGTCGGTCAGCGTGTCGTATTGCAATTTGTAGATCGCGGCGTTGGCGACGTGCGTGCTCCATTGGCCGAGAATGAGCGTGTAGCCGTCGGGCGCGGCATGCGCGACGCGGCCGACACCGATGCTGCCGGCCGCGCCCGCAACGTTCTCGACGATGATCGGCTGGCCCAACGTCCGGCGCATATGGTCGCCCATGATGCGCGCCAAAGTGTCGACCGGGCCGCCGGCCGGAAAGGGCGCGACCAGGGTGATCGGCCGCGTCGGATAGGCGTCCGCCCGTGCGAGGTTTCCGAGGACCGGCAGGGCGGCGGCGCCCGCGGCCAGTTGCAGCATATTGCGGCGAGACAATTTCATGAGACCCCCCTGTGTCGTCGCGCGAGCGTGCGGTCCGACTGTCATTTTTATGACTTTGACGCTTTGAGCGCCCGCGGCCTTGTCGGCCGGGCGTATCAGGATGCCGAAACCGGCTTCCCCCGACAACTCATTATTTGTTCTCGCAATCCGGAACCCAACAAGGGAGGGCGCGGTTCCTCGGGGTGCGGCGGACTGCGGCCAATCCGGCCTCGCGCACGCATTTTGGAGCTATCGATGGACAAAAAGCTCGCAGGTCTTCTCGGCGCTGTCGCCGGCCTGGCGACGACGGGCGCCGCCCATGCCGCCACCCAGCACGATGCGACCATTACGCCGTTGCCGCAGGCGGCGTCGTACGCCGAGCTACTGGGCCCGGTGAGCGATGCGCCGACGCTGCTCGCCGCCGACGACGCGGCGCGCATGCAGCAGGCCGGTGGCCGCGTCCAGCTCGCCGCAGACCATCATCATCACCACCACACGAAGATCATCATCAAGCGTCGCCACCACCACCATCACCGCAAGATCATCATCAAGAAGACCCATCATCATCACCACAGCATGTACCTGCCGGGCGCGCCGAAGGAAGGCTGATCCCCGGCCCGACGCGACGAGGAGCCGCCCGATCGCGGCTCCTCGTTTCGTTCGGTCTGCGCGATCATTGTGATCGCGGCGCTGGTCCGCTTCGGTTATGCCGGTGCCGCTTGCGCGGCGACTTACATGGCGATGTCCATGCCGCGTCCGGCCTTGATCGCCTTGCGATAGGCGAGCGTCGTCAAGGCGAGGTCGGCGGCGCCCGTGCCGTTGTTGTTCTTGTGATAGGTGATCTGCGTCTCGTCGGTGCGGCCGGGCTTGTCGCCGGCGGCCAGCTCGCCGAGCTCGAAGATGTCGGCGAGCTTGATCAGCCCCTTTTCGAGCGGCTCCCACAGGTCGCCCTGTTTTTCGCTCAGGATCGACTCGCGCAGATTGGTGACGATGACGTTGGCGCGCTGCGCCGTCGTATTGTCGAGCTCGCGCCGGGATTGCTTCAGGAAGCCGCCTTCGACGAGCTGGATGTTGCCGCCGATGATGCCGGTGACATGCTGCCCCGGCCGCAGCCAGGCGCCGTCGAACAGCACCTTGTTCGTGTTGGTGGCGCAGACGATGACGTCGGCCGGCTCCACGACCGCGCGCGCGTCCTCGACCGGCTGGATGTCGACGCCGAACAGCTTCGAATAGCGCTCGGCGAAGGCCTTCCGGTTTTCCGGCGAACGGCTGTACACGAACACTTTCGATATTTGCGGCCGCTCGGTCAGCAGCGCGAGCAACTGGTAGGCGGCCTGTCCGCCCGAGCCGAACACGCCTGCCGCTTTCGCGTTCCGGGGAGCGAGGAAGCGAAAGCCGACGCCGCTCGTCGCGGCGGTGCGGAAGGCCATGAGACTGGAGGGCCCGAGCGTCTTCTCCGTCACCTCGCCCAGAACGATGCCCATCAACTGCGAGGTGTTCGAGTCGCACAGGACGTGCACCGGGTGCTCGCGGAAATCGTAGTGCTGATTGCCGTCGGCCTGCCGGACCAATTCGGCCCGCGTCCCGGAGCCGATGACGCCCAGCGAATGAACGCCGCCGGGGAAATTGCTCACGCGCACGCCGGTGGGGGCGTGCACGCGCCGCCGCGGCGCGTTGATCACGGGGAATTCGACGGCGCCGCGATACGCCTCGCTGACGGCGTCGATGGCGGATTCCATATCGACAAGACCGTGCAGCTCCTGTGGCTTCAAGAGGACAGGCATGGAGAGACTCCAAAAATGTAAGAGCGAAGGCGTCGGCCGATCAGCGCTTCGGGATGCCGATCTCCCGGATGATTGGCCGCCATCGATTGCGTTCTATGGCCATGAACTTCGCCGCGGACCCGGGATCGGTGAAGGACATCGGATGTCCGCCCACCTTCTCGATCGTTCCCAGCACGATCGGGTTCTTCATCGCTATCGCGTTCGCGGCCACCACCTTGTCGATGGCGGGCTGCGGCGTCCCCGTCGGCGCGAAGATGCCGTCGAAGACTTCGACAACGAGGTCGGGGAAGCCGGATTCTGCCGCCGTCGGGATATCCGGCGCGATGGTCAGGCGCTTTTCCGCTTCGACGCAGAGGATGCGGATCTTGCCCTGCTTGTGAAGCGCGAGCAGGGGCGCGGCGACGCTCAGCGACGCGATGGGCAAGGTGCCGCTGATCAGGTCGGCGATGACCGGCGCGCCGCCCCGGTAGGGCACGTGGACGATGTTCAGGTCGCCGCCGAGCTTCTTGAACAGCTCACCGGACAGGTTGGTCATCGTGCCGACGCCGGCGGAGCCGTACGACAGCTTGCCGGGATTTTTCCGGGCGTAGGCGGCGAGCTCCTTCAAATCGCGCGCCGGCAGCGACGCCGAGGCGACGATGACGTTCGGAATGGCGGTGAAGATGGCCAGCGCGATCAGATCCTTCTCCGCGTTGAACGGCGGGGATGCCATCAGCTCCGGATTGAGCACTTGATTGCTGGTATTGCCGACCAGCAGCGTGTAGCCGTCCGGCGCAGCGTGCGCGACTTCCGTCGCGCCGATCATGCTGCCGCCGCCGCCGCGGTTCTCGATCACGATCGTTCCCAATTCCGGCGCGGCGCCGTTGGCCCAGACGCGGCCGAGCACGTCGGTGATGCCGCCGGCGGCAAATGGCACGACCAGCTTGATCGGGTGGTCCGGATATCCCGCCGCGAAGGCCGCAAGCGGCCTCGCGGCAAGCGCGCCGGCCATGGACAGCAGAACCTGACGGCGATGAAGACCCATCTTTCGCTCCCCGGCGGCTTTATTATTCAGCGTTTTGTCAGCCCGGGGCCGTCTCCCTGAGGGCTTTTGAAATCTAAACACGCATTGCGCGAGGTTTCATTCCACTCGCTTGCCTTTTTTGTTTAGTCCAGGCTAACAATCGTCCCCATGGAGCAGCGCCATCTTCGCTATTTCGTCTGCCTTGCCGAGGACCTGCATTTCGGGCGGGCGGCCGACCGGCTGAACGTGTCCGTTGCCACGCTCAGCCAGCAACTGCGCGCGCTGGAAGGCGAGTTGGGCGCGCGCCTGCTGAACCGGAAAACCAAGAGCGCCATTTCGCTCACCCAGGCGGGCAGCAATTTCCTGCCGGAGGCGCGGGCGGCCGTGCTGCAGTTCGACAGGGCCGCGTTGATCGGCCGGAAGGCAGGTCGCGGCGAAGTCGGCACCATCATGCTCGGCTACGTGATGGCAGCGGTCACCAGCGGCATCCTGCAGAAGATCACGCGCACGTTCGGCGCCTCGCGGCCCGATGTTTTTTTTCAACTCCAGCGTCTTGAGACCTACGCGCAAATGGAGGCCGTCGCGCAAGGCCGCCTCGACGCCGGCATCACGCGGACACTGAAGCGGTATCCATCGGGGCTGACCGGGATCCGCATCCATTCCGAGCCGTATATCCTGGCGATCCCGGAGGGACACCGCCTCGCGCGCCTCAAATCCGTGCCGCCTGCGGAACTCGCCGGCGAACCGCTTCTGGCGGCGATCCTTCAGAAGGAGACCCGGCTGTGGGAGGACCTGATCCTGCCTTGCGCGCCGGACGCGTCGGTCAACATCGTCGCGCGCGCACAGGACATGCTTTCGGTGCTGGCGCTCGCGGCCTCCGGGCTCGGCATCGGCGCGGTCACCACATCGCACGAGCGCATCGCGGTGCCCGGAATCGCCTACCGGCGCATCGCCGGGACCGGGAGCCAGTCGGAGACGACGATCATCGTCCGATCGAACGACACCAACCCGTTGATGCGTGCATTTTTGACGATGGTCAGGGGTTTGAAGTTCGACGTCGTGTCCCGTGCGTGAGCGCGGCCTCGAGTCAGGACGCGGCCATTCGCGCAGTCGCTCGGCACGCTGACGGTCTGCGGCCGCCGCCTCACTTCACCTTCACGCCGGTCTCCTGAATGAGCTTCTTGTATTTTTCGGATTCGGCGTGGACGAAGCCGGAGAACTCGGCGGTCGTCATGGCGGTGACCTGCGCTCCGGTGTCGGCGAGACGCGCGTTGATCTTGGGATCGTTCAAGGTTTGATTGAAGGCGGTGTTGAGCGCCTCGATGACGGGCGCCGGCGTTCCCTTCGGCGCAAACAGCCCTGCCCAGAGACTGAAATCGAATTCCTTTATGCCGGTGACTTCGGCCACGGTCGGAATGTTCGGCGCGACCTTCACGCGCCGCGCGGTCGATGTGGCGAGGATCTTCAGCGTGCCGCCTTTCATGTGCTGCAGCACCGCGGGGAAGCCCGGGAAATACATGTCGACATGATTGCCGAGGAGATCGTTCAGCGCCGGACCCGCGCCCTTGTATGGCACATGCACCATGTTGCCCTTCAGGCGCAGCTTGAGCAGCTCGCCGGCGAAATCGCCGGGCGTGCCGGTGCCGGCGGAGGCGAAGGTAACCTCCTTGCCGGATTTGATCACCTTCACGAAGTCGGCAAGCGTCGAGTAAGGCGCGCTGGCGGGCACCGTCAGGGCGAGGGGCACGACGCCGGCGAGCGCAATGGGGATCAGGTCCTTGTCGGGATCGTAGCCCTGATTGGCGAACAGGCTCTGATTGATGGAGATTTCGGCGGTCTGCCCGACGAGGAGCGTGTAGCCGTCCGGCGCCGCCGCCGCGACGTAGCGCGCACCGATGGCGCCGCTGGCGCCCGCGCGGTTCTCCACGACGATCGGCTGGTGGAGCGTCTCGCCGAGCTTCTCGGCGACGATGCGGGCAATGACGTCGCCGGTGCCGCCCGGCGCGTAGGCCACGATCAAATGGATCGGCTTGTCCGGGAAGGTCTCGGCCGCGAGAGCACCAAGCGGCATGGTGCCACTCAGGGCGGCTGCGATGAGCCAGGCGATAGCGCGTTTCATTGTTGTCCTCCCGACCGCGATTGTTCTTGATCGCTTCAGCTTACGACGGCAGCGGCAGATTGCGACATTCGGCGGCGCCCAGGCGTCCAGCGCGTGCTGCGTCTCAGAACGCGCCGGGAAACACGCCGCCGTCGATCAGCAGGTTCTGCCCGGTGATGTAGCCGGCCTGCGCGGAACACAGGAAGGCGCAAGCCGCGCCGAACTCGTCCGGCTGGCCGAAGCGCTTGGCCGGGACCGATGCGGCGCGCTGCTTGGCCGCCTCCTCGAGCGAGATGCCTTTCGTCTCGGCCAGTTTTTTCAGCGTGCCCTTGAGACGGTCGGTGTCGAAGGCGCCGGGCAGGATGTGGTTGATGGTCACGTTCTTGTCGGCGACCGAGCGCGCCACGCCGGCGAGGAAAGCGGTCAAGCCCGCGCGCGCGCCGGAGGAGAGGTCGAGGCCGGCGAGCGGCATCTTCACCGAGCCGGAGGTGATGTTGACGATGCGGCCGAAGCGGCGCTCGAGCATCGGCCCGATCGTCTTCTGGATGAGCTCGATGGCGACGACCATGTTGCCGACGACGCCGTCAAGCATCTGCTCGCGCGTCAACTCGCGGAAGTCGCGCAGCGGCGGACCGCCATTGTTGTTGATCAGGATGTCGGGGTCGGGGCAGGCGGCGAGCAGCGCCTTCTGGCCCTCGGGCGTGGCGAGATCGGCGGCGACCGGCGTCACCTTCACGCTATAGCGCTTGGCCATCTCGGCGGCGGTGGCGGCAAGGCGCGCCTCGTCGCGGCCGTTGATCACCACCGCGCAGCCGGCCTCAGCCAGCTGCTCGGCGCAGGCGCGGCCGAGCCCGCGGCTCGAAGCGCAGACGATAGCCTTGCGGCCGGCGATGCCGAGATCCATGGCGGTGTCCTCACGAGGGGTCGGTGAAACAGGCCGCCTGTTAGAATGCGTGGGCGCGAGCCGGTCAAGAGCGGCGCTCTCGGCCGTCCGCAGCCGGGCCGGACGGCTATTGCGCCGGCCGCAAAAAGGGCTCCCGGCCGCGATCGGGAGCCTCATTCATTTTGTGGGGTGGCCCGCGTCAGGCACGCGTGCGTTCGGCGGTGGGGTCCGCTCGATCCGCTGATTGCGGCTTGGCGAGAACGCGCGCGCTATTGCGCCGGATCAACGCCGGCCACCATTCGGCGACGGCTCGGAACCAATCGCCCGGCGAGCGGGTTGTCAGATCATGCATAAGCATGGAGGCTGATATGCGCACGCTGGTAATTGGAATGCTTGCTGCTGCCGGAATTGCACTCGCTATGCCGGCGAATGCGGAAGGCGTCTATGTCGGTGCGGGCCCGGTGGGTATCGGCGTCGGCGTTCATCGCGATCACGATTGGCGCCGCGACCGCGACGAGACCGTGGTCGTTCATCGTCGGCATTGCCGCACGATCGTCGTGCACGAAGACGGCTACACCAGGAGAATCCGCCGCTGCAACTGAGTCGCGAGCGACGTTGAAGGAGCTCCCGCCGCGCGCGGGAGCTCTTTTATTTTGCGCGGAGCCCTCGGCTCGGAGGCGGCGCGCCTCAGGCGCGGAAACGTTCAGCGCGGATCAGCAAATCGAGCGGCCGCCACGGCTTGGCGAGAAACTCCGCGCGCGGCGGCAACTCGTGAATGCGTT
Source organism: Pseudolabrys sp. (assembly GCF_035943735.1). Classification (GTDB taxonomy): domain Bacteria; phylum Pseudomonadota; class Alphaproteobacteria; order Rhizobiales; family Xanthobacteraceae; genus Pseudolabrys. The sequence continues at coordinate 482,173 of NZ_DASZBV010000016.1, read as the reverse complement.
CGCCGGCGGCGCCGGAAGTGACGATCACCGGCACTTCGGGGAGCGCGTCGTGCACCCGTCGCGCAAGCTCGATGCCGTCCATGCTGCCGGGCAGATAGATGTCGGTGAACAACAACTGAACATCATCGCGGCGCGCTTGAATAAGCTCCCATGCCTCGTCGGCGGTCGAGCATTCGGCGACCTCGAAATCCGCTTCCTCGAACAATGTTCCACAGAGAAATCTCTGCGCCGCGTCGTCGTCGACAACAACGGCGATCGAACGGCGCGGCTGATGCGGCTGCTTCATAGGTCGGCCTCAAATTAGTACCTCTGGGGGCCAACGCGACACCTCGCCGCAAGTTCGCAAGGAACCGAACATTTCCTTGTCCAGGGCGAGGCACGCGCGCCCGAGCGCCGGCCGTCGTGTGTCGCGGCACTGTCGCAGAAGCTTGCTAGCCCCGCACGCACCGAAGGTTTTCTGATTCGCGAGGGGCATTCATGCGCGATCCCGCCAAGGATGTGATGGAGAAGGCCTATGCCAAATGGGCGCCGGTCTACGATACGTTGTGCGGTCCGGTGTTCCTGAGCGGCCGCCGCGCCGCCGCCGCCGCCGCGCGTGAGGTAGGCGGACGCATTCTCGAGATCGGCGTCGGCACCGGCCTGTCGTTCGACGACTACGGTGCGACCACGGAGATCACCGGCATCGACATGTCGGCGCCGATGATCGCGCGGGCGCAGGAGCGGGCCGCCACGGGCCGCTATCCCTTCGTCAAGCAGCTCGCGGTGATGGATGCCGCGGCGATGACGTTTGACGACGCGACATTCGACTGCGTCGTCGGCCAGTTCGTCATCACTCTGGTCGAGGATCCGGAGCGCGTTCTGTCGGAATGCGCGCGCGTGGTGCGGCCGGGCGGGCAGATCATCCTGGTCAATCATCTCTATTCGGAGAAGGGGCTCGCGGCCGCGGTCGAGCGGCTGCTGGCCGAGCGAGCGCGCAAGGTGGGCTTGAGACCGGAATTTCCGTTCCAGCGGCTTGCCGCCTGGGCCGAGAGCCACGGCGGCGCGGAATTGATCGAGCGGCGCAAGGTCAAGCCGTTCGGCTTCTACACCTTGGTGCGTTTCCGTCGGCTGGCGCAGGAGCGGGCGGCGGCGTGAGTTCTCTTGTCCCTCCCCTGGAGGGCGAGGGTGAAGCGGTGTCATAAAATTGCAATAGAACCATGCTAGACGCCACGTCACATGAACAGCATTCCAACGAGAATCGGCTCGTGACGGACCTCGCCACGAAGCGATATCGCGCGCTCTTCATCTCCGACGTTCATCTCGGCGCGCGCGGTTGTCAGGCGGAAATACTTCTCGATTTCCTGCGCTGGCACGATTCCGACACGCTCTATCTCGTAGGCGACATCGTCGACGGCTGGGCGCTGAAATCCTCCTGGTACTGGCCGCAGGCGCACAACGACGTGGTGCAGAAGCTCCTGCGCAAGGCGCGCAAAGGCGCCCGCGTCGTCTATATTCCCGGCAACCACGACGAATTCCTGCGCGGCTATTACGGCACGCATTTCGGCGGCATCGAGGTGGTCGAGCATATCGTGCACGAGGGCCTCGACGGCAAGCGCTACTTCGTCGTCCATGGCGACATGTTCGACCTCGTGGTGACGCAGGCGCGCTGGCTGGCGTTGCTCGGCGACAAGGCCTACGACTTCGCGCTCACCGCCAACCGCGTGTTCAATGGCCTGCGCCGCGTCTTCGGCGCGCCCTATTGGTCGCTGTCGAAGTGGGCCAAGCACAAGGTCAAGAACGCGGTGAACTACATCGGCGCCTTCGAGAAGGCGCTCGCTACCGAGGCGCAGCGGCACCAGGCCGATGGCGTCATCTGCGGCCACATCCACACGCCGGCGCTGCACGACGACTTCGGCCTGCGTTACCTCAATTGCGGCGACTGGGTCGAGAGCTGCACGGCGATCGGCGAGCGGCACGACGGCACCTTCGAGATCATCACCTGGACCAAGGTGCTGGAGGCGCCGCAGGCCCTCGAGCGGGACGACGCCGAGCTCGCCTCGGCGCGGGCGGCGTGAGCGGAGACTTCATGAAAATCCTGATCGCGACCGACGCCTGGCATCCGCAGGTGAACGGCGTTGTGCGCACGCTCGGCCAGGTCGCGCGCGAGGCGCCGGCGCTCGGCGCCGAAATTCAATTCCTCGCGCCCGGCGAATTCCGCACCGTGCCGATGCCGAGCTATCCCGAAATTCGCCTCTCGCTCGTGTCGCCCGGCATGATCGAACGGCGGCTCGATGCGATTAGCCCCGACGCGATCCACATCGCGACGGAGGGGCCGCTCGGACACGCGATGCGCCGCGTCTGCCTGCGCCGCGGCCTGCCGTTCACCACCAGCTTCCACACGCGCTTTCCCGACTACATCGCCGAGCGCGTGCCGCTGGCGAGCCGCTGGTCGTCCGATCTCACCTGGGCGTGGCTGCGCCGCTTTCACGCGCCGGCGACGGCGGTGATGGCGGCGACGCCGACGCTGACGCAGGAACTCGCCGGCCGCCGCTTCCGAAACGTCAAGCTGTGGACGCGCGGCGTCGATGCGGAACTGTTCTGTCCGCGCGAGGACGCGACGCTCGATTTGCCGCGGCCGATCTTTCTGACCGTCGGACGCGTGGCGGTGGAGAAGAACATCGACGCGTTCCTCGCCCTCGATCTGCCGGGGACGAAAGTCGTGGTCGGTGACGGCCCGGCGCGTGCGTCGCTGGCGCGGCAATATCCCGACGCGGTGTTCCTCGGCGCCAGGCACGGCGCTGCGCTGGCCGAGGTCTACGCCGCCGCCGACGTGTTCGTGTTCCCGAGCCGCACCGATACGTTCGGGCTGGTGCTGCTCGAGGCGCTGGCGAGCGGCGTGCCGGTCGCGGCCTTTCCGGCGGATGCGCCGCGCGACGTGATCGGCGCTGCGCCGGTCGGCGTGCTCGATGACGATTTGCGCCGCGCCTGCCTCGGCGCGCTCGACTGCTCGCGCGACGCGGCGCGCGAGTTTGCGCTGAAGATGACCTGGACGGAGAGCGCGCGGCTGTTCCTGCAGCACGTGCGCGAGGGCAACACGCCGCTGCGCAAGAAGCGCGCGCGCCGGCTGCGGCGCTCAGTGGCGGCGTAGGCAGGCGCCGGCTCGAGCCGCGTGATTGCCGGCCGGAAATGCGTTACCCTCGCGTGCATGACCGCACACGCCAAGCCGCTGCCGACCGCCGCCGACGTCGATGCCGCCGCCGTTCGCATTCTGGGCGTCGCCGTGCGCACGCCGCTGATCAACAATCCCGCGCTCGATGCGCATCTTTCGGCCCGCGTCTTCCTCAAGGCGGAGACGTTGCAGCGGACCGGCTCGTTCAAATTCCGCGGCGCCTACAACAAATGCTCGTCGATCCCGGCGGACAAGCGCGCCGCCGGCGTCGTCGCTTATTCGTCCGGCAATCACGCGCAGGGCGTCGCCGCTGCGGCGAAGCTGCTCGGTATGCCGGCGGTGATCGTGATGCCGTCGGATGCGCCGGTGGCCAAGCGCCGGCGCACCGAGGCGCTCGGCGCCGAGGTGGTCGCCTACGATCGCAACACGGAGGATCGCGCCGCCATCGCCGAGCGAATCATGGCCGAGCGCGGCGCGACTTTGGTGCCGCCTTACGACGATCCGCTGATCGTCGCCGGGCAGGGCACGATCGGCCGTGAGATCGCCGAGGATCTGGCGGCGCAGGGGCTCAAACCCGACGTGCTCTTCATCGGCGCCTCGGGCGGCGGACTTGCCGCCGGCACGGCGCTGGGGCTGAAGGCGCGCGCGCCGGACGTTTCGATTTATACGGTCGAACCGGACGGCTTCGACGACACGCTGCGCTCGTTCAAGAGCGGCAAGCGCGAGACGAATGCGCGCATGAGCGGCTCGATCTGCGACGCGCTGATGAGCGCGACGCCGGGCGAGGTGACATTTCCGATCACCAGCACGCTGATCGGGCAGGGCTTCAGCGTCACCGATGCGGAGGTTGGCGCTGCCGTGCGTTATGCCTTCGAGGAATTGAAGCTCGTGGTCGAGCCGGGCGGCGCGGTGGGGCTCGCGGCGATGCTCGCCGGCAAGCTCGATCTCACAGGCAAGGTGGTTGCCGGCGTGCTGTCGGGCGGTAATGTCGACGCCGCGCTGTTTGCGACGTTGATCGCGGCTTAGCCCTTACGAAAACAGCGCGAGACGTTCTTCCTCGCTGAGCGCGAGGATGGCGGCAAGCGCCTCGGCGACGGCGGTGCCCGGCGGCGCGACGTGCTCGGCGGGGACCTCGGCAGCGATGACGTTCGAACTGACCGCAACGTCCGTCGCTTCGACCACCGGCTCGCTCGCCGCGTCAGGCGCGGGCTCGGCTCCGGCCGGCTCTTCCGCCGCAAAATCGTCGCCGGCAAAGCGGGCGGGCGGCGGCATCCGCCCGGCCTTGATCACCTTCATCACAGGCAGGTCGCTCTCGGCGGCGGCGATCGCCTGCGCGGCCACGGCGGCGAGCGCGGTGGTGGCGGGCGGCGCTGCCCGCGTCGGCTCGGGCGTGCGTTGCTCGGCCAAGGTCGCCTCGATGCGCGCGATCGCGGCGAGCAGCGTCTCGGTCTCGGCATGGCGGGCGCGGCGGGCGTGCTCGGCCAGGAACGCGCGGCCGCGCGCGCTCGAGGCGAGCACGCTGTAGAACGCCTTATAGTCGTCCTCGCTCGGGCCGTCCGCCGGCGCGGCGAGCGCTTCGCTGGACATGTGCAATCCCTGCCTGCGCAGTTTATCAATCATGACGGCTGATTCGGCCAGCCGGCCAACGGTGGACCTGCGCTCCATGCCGCCTCGGACCGCCCTGCGTCTCGGCTTCGCGCCGCGCCTCGCCGGGCTCTATATCGGCCTTTTCATCTTCTCCGGCATCCAGCTGCCGTTCCTGCCCGTGTGGATGAGAGCGAAGGGCATCGATCCGGCGCTGATCGGGCTTCTGGTGGCGGTGCCGTCGCTGGTGCGCGTCGCCGGCATTCCGTTTGCGGCGCGTGAGGCCGACCGCCGCGACGAACTGCGGCTGGCGATCGTCGTCTGCGCCGCGGCGAGCGTGTTCGCCTTCGTGCTGGTCGGTCTCTCGGCGGGGACGCTGGCGATCTTTCTCACCTATGCCTTCGCCTCGCTGCTCTATGCGCCGGTGATGCCGCTGACCGAAACCTATGCGCTGAAAGGCCTGTCGGCGCGCGGCCGCGCTTACGGGCCGGTGCGATTGTGGGGATCGGCGGCCTTTATCGTCGCCAGCTTTGCCGCCGGTGCCGCGCTCGACGTGCTGCCGGCGCGGCATTTGATCTGGCTTTTGGTGGGAGCGAGCGGACTTGTCGCACTGGCCGCTATTACCTTGCAGCCGATCTCGACACGCGCCGCCGCGGCCGCGGCGCCGCATCTCGCCAGGGCTGGCCTCTTGCGCGACCGCCGCTTTCTCGCCGTGCTGGCGGCGGCGAGCCTCATCCAGGGTAGTCATGCCGTCTATTACGGCTTCTCCGTGCTGCAATGGCGCGCCGAAGGCCTCGGCGGCGGCAGCATCGCCGCTTTATGGGCAATCGGTGTGCTCGCCGAGATCGTGCTGTTCGCGTTCTCCGGACGCCTGAACGTCTCGCCGACAACGCTACTGACGCTCGGTGCGGTTGGCGGGCTCGTGCGCTGGGGCGCCATGGCGCTCAATCCGCCTGAGGCGCTGCTGCCGTTTTTACAGATCCTGCACGCGCTGACGTTCGGCACGACCTATCTTGGCGCGCTCACTTACGTGACGCGGCACGCGCCGGATGGGCAGGCGGCGACGGCGCAGGGCCATCTCGCCATTGCGCAGAGCATCACGATGGCGCTGATGAGCGCGCTGGCCGGTCTGCTCTATGCGAAATTCGGCGTGGCGGCCTACACCGCGATGGCGCTAGCGGCGGTCGCTGGCGGAATATGCGCCCGAATAGCGGGCCGTCCGGTGATAATGAGTGTGGCGCATGACTGAGCGGGCGCGATAGCTGCGCGCGACGTGCATAGGGCGGCGATGCTCCACGTCGCGATAGCGGTGTTCCGCCCGCACCTGATAGGTGCGCACGCCGTCGCAACTCGCGACCACGCCATGCAGATCCGTGCCTTGCATGAAGATCATGTGCCGCGTCAGACCGCCGTGTCGATTGATCCAGCGTCGCACCGACGTCGGATAGATGTTCCACAAGGCTTCGGTGCCGAGCGGGCTGGTCACGGGCCGGCCGTTGTCGTCGGGCATCCACGCCGCGTGGAACCCGAAGCGCGCGCGCGAGGTGGCGCAGATGCGGTCGCGGGGGATGACGCCGAGCAGCAGCGTGCAGGCAGAGAGGCAGTTGCCGTCGACGACGACGCGCTCGCCGGATGAGCGGAGCGTCGCGTAATTCTGTAGGTACTGGCCGATCTGGCCGCCGCGGTCCTCGGAAATCCGCATCGTGGCCGATGCAGGCACCACAGCGGATGCCAGCATCGCAACGCAAACCAGAACCAGGCTCCCGAAACGCATGACCCCCGTCCCCGTGACGTGTCCGCGACTGGCGGTTGTTATTTCATCAGAAGTGTAGGCTGAACGGGGGACGATGGAAAGGATTGGTTAACCAAAAAACGGTGCACGTTTGGTGAACAAAGCCGGGCAATTACATTAAATTTTATCGATCGGCATGAGTTCCCGGAACGCCAGATGACGGACAATGTTTTTGCCCTTTCGTACGCCACACAATGCGGACGGAATTGGCAGGGAATTGCAATTGCGGCGTGCGCCTCAGGCCGCGTCCGGCTTGTTCTTTGCCGCCGTCGCCTCCGCGATTTCGGCCGCACGCACGCATTCCTCGGCGAGGCGGATGAGTTCCTCGGCCCGGGTCTCGCTCCACATCTGTTCGGCAATGTGCCGGTAGAGCCGCGCATGCGCGCGCAGACGCTCGGCAAGCTGCTGCGAATTTGGCACGGTTGCGGCCCATCGGTTGCGACGCTCGCACCCTGCACGCATCGGCAGAGCCCCGCCTTGATCAAGCGCAAGGGGCCGCGGGTGGTCGCTCAGCCCCACAGGGCCGGCGAGGGCGGGTCGACGCGGCTGCCGGCATAGTGCAGGGGCTCGGGACGGTCCCTGGCCAGCAGCAGGGGGCCGTCGAGATCGACCACGTCGGCGCGCTGGGCGACCAGCACGGCCGGGGCCATGGAGAGCGACGTCGCCACCATGCAGCCGACCATCAGCTTGAGCCCGAGCCGCTCGGCTTCCGCCGCCATGGCCAGCGCCTCGGTGAGGCCGCCGGCCTTGTCGAGTTTCACGTTCACCGCGTCGTAGCGGCCGGTCAGCGCCGCGAGCGAGTCCCGCGCATGGGCGCTTTCGTCGGCGCAGACGGCGATCGGCCGGGCGATCCGCGCCAGCGCGCCGTCGCGGCCGTCGGGAAGAGGCTGCTCGACCAGGGTAACGCCGGCCTCGGCGCAGGCGGCGAGGTTGGCTTCCAGGTGACGCTCGTCCCAGCCCTCGTTGGCGTCGACGATCAGGGTGGCGCCGGGGGCGGCGCGGCGGACGGCGGCGATGCGCGCCGGATCGCCATCGCGGCCGAGCTTGACCTTGAGCAGCGGACGCTGCGCCTCGCGCTCCGCCGCCCGCGCCATCTCCTCCGGTGCGCCGATGGAGATGGTGTAAGCGGTCACCAGCGGCTTGAGCGGCGGCAGGCCGGCCAGTTCGGCGGCGGAGCGGCCGGTCGCCTTGGCCTCGAGGTCCCAGAAGGCGCAGTCGAGCGCGTTGCGGGCAGCGCCCGGCGGCAGCGCCGCCTGCAGCCCCGAACGGTCGAGCCCGGCTTCGAGCCGCGGCCGCAACGCCTCGATCGCCGCCGCCACGCCCTCCACAGTTTCGCCATAACGCGCATAGGGCACGCATTCGCCCCGGCCGCGTGCCTTGCCGTCGCCCAATTCGGCGACCACGACCATGGCCTCGGTTTTCGAGCCGCGGCTGATGGTGAAGGAACCCGCGATCGGCCAGCGTTCGATCGCGACGGAAAGAGACAGACGGCGCGTCATCTTCAATATCCGACTTGCCGAAACCCTCGACAGGTTCCGCCGGCTGGGTCAAGTATCGGTCACACTCGCTCTTTCGGGGAGAGTGAGTCGGTTTAATACCCCAGCCGTTCCTTCGCACGATTCCCGGGCATACGGCAGCATTTGAGGCCCCCCCGCAATGGCGGATGCACTGCTGATCGACAGGACGGAAGGCGCAACTTTGCGTCTTTCCGCAAGCGGCGCGTGGACCTCGCACAACGCCACGCCGCTCGAGCGTGAGATCGACGCCGCAGCGCGCCGCCACGCGGACGCGAAGTCGGTCGCCATCGATATGGCGGCGGTCGAGCGGCTCGACACGTTCGGCGCCTGGCTGCTTGAGCGGCTGGTGCGCTCATTCACCAGCCGGGGCTGCGCCACCGAAGTCACCGGCCTCAAGCAGGACTACCGGGCGCTGATGGACGAGCTGCATCAGATCAAGCTCGAAGCGCCATCGCATGACGGCGGCAACCGCATCGTCGCTGGACTGGCGGCGCTCGGCCGCAACGTCGCCGGCATCGGCGACACTCTGACCTCCGTCCTCAACATGCTCGGCGCGCTCTGCGTCGCTTTGGTCCGCGTCATCGCGCATCCGCGCCGCTTCCGCTTCACCTCGCTGGTGCACCAGCTCGACAACGTCGCCTGGCGCGGCGTGCCGATCGTCCTGCTCATCACCTTCCTGGTCGGCGCGATCATCTCGCAGCAGGGCATCTTCCATTTCCGCAAGTTCGGCGCCGACATCTACGTCGTCGACATGATCGGCATCCTGGTGTTGCGCGAATTGGGCGTGCTCATCGTCTGCATCATGGTGGCCGGCCGCTCGGGCTCCGCCTACACCGCAGAGCTCGGCTCGATGAAGATGCGCGAGGAGATCGACGCGCTGCACACGATGGGCCTCGACCCGATCGAGGTGCTGGTGGTGCCGCGCGTGCTGGCGCTGATCATTGGCGTGCCGATCCTGACCTTCCTCGGCTCGCTCGCCGCACTCTATGGCGGCGGGCTGGTGGCCTGGCTATACGGCGGCATCGATCCCGACATCTTCCTGCAGCGGCTGAAGGAGGCGATCGACCTGAAGACCTTCGAAGTCGGCATGATCAAGGCGCCGTTCATGGCGCTGGTGGTCGGCGTCGTCGCCTGCATCGAGGGCCTGAAAGTGAAGGGCTCCTCGGAGTCGCTCGGCCTGCAGACGACGGCCTCGGTGGTCGAGTCGATCTTCCTGGTCATCGTGCTCGACGGCTTCTTCGCCATTTTCTTCGCCTCGATCGGGATGTGAGCAATGGCGCAAGGGAATGGCAAGGCGAAGGAGACGGTGATCGAGGCGCACGGCGTCAAGGTCGGCTTCGGCGAGCGCCTCGTGCTCAACGGCGTCGACCTCGACGTCTATCGCGGCGAGATCCTGGGCTTCGTCGGCGGCTCAGGCGCCGGCAAGTCGGTGCTGATGCGCACCATCATCGGCCTGCTGCCGAAGCGCGGCGGCACGATCAGCGTGTTCGGCCAGGACATGGACGCCGCGAGCGACGAGGAGCGGCAGGCGGTCGAGCGGCGCTGGGGCGTGCTGTTCCAGCAGGGCGCGCTGTTCTCGTCGCTGACCGTGAAGGAGAATTTGCAGTTTCCGCTGCGCGAGTACCTGAATCTGTCGCAGCGGCTGATGGACGAACTGGCGCTGGCCAAGCTGGAAATGGTCGGGCTCGACGCCAGCGTGCTCGACAAGATCCCGTCCGAATTGTCCGGCGGCATGACCAAGCGTGTGGCGCTCGCCCGCGCGCTGGCGCTCGACCCGGACATCGTCTTCCTCGACGAGCCGACCTCCGGCCTCGATCCGATCGGCGCCGGCGACTTCGACACTTTGATCGCCACGCTGCAGCGGACGCTCGGGCTGACGGTGTTCATGGTCACCCACGACCTCGACAGCCTGCATACGGTCTGCGACCGCATCGCGGTGCTGGCGGAGGGCAAGATCATCGCCGCCGGCAACATGGCCGTGATGCTCGCCTCCGAGCATCCCTGGCTGAAGGCCTATTTTCGCGGCAAGCGTTCGCGCGCGGCGCACCCCGTGGCGGAACCCGCCGCGGCGGCGCCGTAATTCGCAAGGTATAAGGACCCTCTATGGAGACCCGGGCGAACTACACCTTGATCGGACTGTTCACGCTGGTGGTGATCGCCGGCGCGTTCGGATTCATCTACTGGTTCCAGGGCTCTGGCGGCGGCGGCAATCGCGGCTATTACCAGATCGCCTTCGACGGCTCGGTGAACGGCCTTCGCACCGGCAGCGCCGTCATGTTCAACGGCATCCGCGTCGGCGAGGTGACGGGCCTCTCGCTCGATCCGAAGCACTCGCAGCAGGTTCTCGTGACTGTCGCGGTCGACAAATCGGTTCCGATCTACAACAACACCGACATCGGCCTCGAATTCCAGGGCCTGACCGGCATCGCCTCGCTCTCGCTCAAGGGCGGTAGCGGCGGCGCGGTCGCGGCCGGCACCAAGGCGAAGCCGCCGCTCCTGGAGGCCCCGGCCGGCTCCGCCGTCGACGTGACGCAGAGCGCGCGTGATGTCATGCGCCGGCTCGACAAGCTCATCGCCGAAAACCAGAAGGCGCTGCACGAGGCGATCGAGAACATCAACAAGTTCTCCGCCGCGCTCGCCAACTCGACCGACAAGATCGACTCCACCTTGACCAACGTCGACAAGTTCAGCGGCGTGCTGGCGACCAACGCCCAGCGCTTCGATCATATCGCGCAAGGGCTCGAGGATCTGACCGGCGGCAAGGACGGCAAGGGCGGCGAGATCAACGAGACCGTGCGCTCGGTGCACAGCCTGGTCACGAATGTCGACAAGCGTACCGCCGAGATCGCTACCGGCGTCAACCGCATGACGTCTGCGGGCACGAAACAGATCGATGTCATGTCGGCGAGCTTCCAGCGCACCTTGTCGACCGCCGACCGCGTGCTCAACAATCTCGACAAGAATCCGAGCCGCCTGATCTGGGGCGGATCGAGCCCGTCGGCCGCGGCGCCGAAGAGGCAGTAGTTTCCGATCCGCAGATAACCGCCTACGAAAACAAAAAGGCCGCACCGAAGTGCGGCCTTTTCATTTTGTGCCTCGCACGCGCGATCAGTCGAAGCGGCCGGCCGCGTGCGCCAACATGGTGTAGACCTTGCCGGTCTCCGAGGTGAGGTAGGTGCGCGCCACCACTTGGCCGCGGTCGTCGCGCGAGACCTCGTCGAGCAGGCGCTCGAACTCACCGACGTAGCGGTCGACCGTCTGCTTGAACTCGCGGTCGGTGCGGTACTTCTTGCGGATCTCGTCGAAGGCCTGCTGGCCCTGCAGCGTGTAGAGGCGGCGGGTGAACACGTTGCGCTCGCCGCGCTTGTAGCGGTCCCACAGGTCGATCGCCGCGTCGTGGTCGATCATGCGCGCGATGTCGACCGACAGACTATCGAGCGACTCGATCGAATGCCGCGGCGACCGCTCGTCGTTGCGGTTGTCGACTGTCGGCTCGCTGCGTGCCGCCTTGCGCTCGCGCTCGCGGTTGAATTCCGGGTCGTCGTCCTCGCGCGAGGCGCGGTTGAGCAGGTCGGAGAGCCAGCCGCGGCCGGCGGGCGGCTGCGGCAGCGGCGCCGACGGCGTTTCCACCGGGCTCGAACGGCGGGAGGAGGGCGAAGGCGCGAAGCTCGCAACGTCGCGCGGCGGCGTGCGCGGCTCAGGGCGCGCCGGCGGCTCGTTGCGGGGCGGTTCGCTGCGCGGGCTGTCGCTGCGGGCGGCCGGCTCGCTGCGGCCGCCGATCACGGCTAGCGAGGGCGTCTCCTCGCGGCTACGTCGCGCCGGCGTCGACTCGACCGCGTCGATGCTGCGGCCGTGGCGGGCGACGATGCGGTTGAGCTCGGCCAAGGCCTCGATCTGGTCGACGATGACGCGGCGCATCTGCGCCGTGCTCTCCGCGGTCTCCTCCGGCAGTTCGAGCACGCCACGGCGCAGTTCGGCGCGCGTGGCTTCCAGCTCGCGCTGCACGTCCTCGCGCGTACCTTCCAGCTCGCGCTGCATCTCGGACGCCATCTGCTTCATGCCGCGTAGCGTCTCGGCGAAGCGGCTATTGGCGTCCTCGAAGAGCGAATGGGTCTCGCCGGTCGACTGCTCGAAGATGTCGCGCATGGCGGCGCTGGCGCGGCGGCGCTCGGTCTCGGCCTGCTCGCGCATGCGCTCGAACTGCTCGCCGATGGCGCGCGTGCTCTCGGTGCTCGTCTCCTGCATGGTGCGGGCGACGTCCTCGCTCTGCTCGCGCACGCGCTCATACTGCTCGGCGATGGTGCGGGCCGAGTCGGCGGTCGCCTCGGAGACGACGCGGGCGACGTCGCGGGCGCGCGCCGCGGCGGCGTCCAGCGTCTGGTCGATGAGGCCGGAGAAGCGCTTGAGCCGCTCGGCGATGTCGCCGGTGCGGGCGTCGAGCGCGGTGACCAGCTCGTCGAGCTGCACGCGTCGCTCGTTGACGCTCTGCTCGGTGCTGCGGTTGCTCGTCTCGATGAGCTGCGTCGCCTTGACCAGCTCCTGGCCGTGCTGGTCGAAGCTGAGCGCGAGCTGGCCGAGGTCGGTGAGCACCTGGCTGGTCACCTCGCGGAAGCCGCCGATGTTCTGCTCCATGCGCCCGGTCGCCTCGCCGGTGGCGAGGGTGACGTCGTTCATGGCGCTGACGAACTCGGAGACGCGCAGCATCAGCGTGTTCTCTAGCGCGCTCATGTTCTCGTGCGAGCCGGTGAGCACTTCCTGCAGCAGCACGTTGGCCTCGCGCAGGCGGCCGAACAGCGCCGTCGTATCGGAGCGCAGCATGTTGTGCGTCTGCATGAGCTCGTTGACGGTCGCCGTCGCGGTCTCCTGCGAGCGCGCGATCGCTTGCTCGGCCTTTTCCTGCAAGCCGGAGAGGGTCCGGTTGACCGTATCGGCGGCGGTCTCGCCGGCGGCGTTGATCAGGCGGGCGATTTGCTCGGAGTTCTCAGCGACGGAGCGCGAGAAGCCGTAGCCACGCTCCTCGATGACCGCCATGGCCTGTTCGGTGGCCTTGGTGATCTCCTGGCCGAACTGCAGGCCCTGGTCGCTGATGGCGGCGAGCAGGCTGCCGCTCTTGTCGGAGAGGATGGTCTCGATCTCGTGCGTGCGGCTCGAGACTTCGCTGGCGATGCGTTCGGCGTCGCCGATGAAGCCGCGCGAGACCTCCTCGCTGACCGTGCGCAAGGTGCGCTCCGCCTCGCTGGCGCTGTCGCGGATGGCGTCGCTGGTGGTCTGCGCAAGCTGGCCGAGATTGCGCTCGGCGTTGGACGAGTTGACCTGGATGGCGTGGCTCAGCTGCTCGAAGCGGGCGATGAGCGTGTCGGCCGCGGCCTTGGTGCGGCTCTCGACGACATCGGCGACCTTCTCGGTGCGGCCGATGAGCAGTTCCTCGAGGCGGCCGTAGCGCACGTCGAGCGTCGAGCCGATGGCGTCGGCGCGCGAGCCGAGCGTATCGGCCGCTTCCGCGGCGCGGGTGTCGATGGTCGAGCCGATGTCGGCGATACGGCGGTCGAGCGAGCCGACCATCTCCTTGCCGCCTTCGCTGAGCGTCTTGGCCATGTCGGCGACGCGCGCGCCGAGCAGTTCCTCGAAGCGGGCAAGCCGCTTGTCGAGGTGTTCGGACAGTTCGCCGGTGCGGCCGGTGACGCGCTGGTCGAACGAGTCGAGGTAGGCGCGCATCGCGTCGGCGACGTCCTTCGTGCGGGCGCCGAGGCGCTCGACCAGTTCGCCGCCGTAGGTCTTCACCGTGTGGTCGAACTCGCCGACATTGTGGGTGATGACGTTGGCGAGGTTGGTCGCGTCGCGCGACAGCTTCTCGCTGAGCTCGCCGCCGTGTGTCTCGAACAGCTCGTCGAACGCCTTGAGCCGCGCCGCGAGCATCTCGCGCATCGCCTCGCCGCGGTTGTCGATGGTCTTGACCAGCACTTCGGCGTTGTCGCGGAAGGTGTCGGCGACGGTGTTGGAGCGGGCGATGACCGTGTCGGCGACGCGCGTGCCGGTCTGCTCGATGCGGCCGACGATCTCGCTGCCGCGCAGACCGAGCTCCTGCACCAGCGCGTTGCCGCTGTTGCGCAGGCGTTCGGTGATGTCGTCGCCGCGGGCGGCGAGGGCGTCGTTGACGGTTGCGCCGGCCTGCACGATCGCCTGCGTCGCCTGCTGCGAGCGCGCCACCATCGTGTCCATGGTGCCGCCGGCATTGACGGTGAAATTCTTCTGCACGGTCTCGAGGCGCGCGGTGAGGGTGCCCTCGAGCTTCTTCGCGAGCTCGGCGAACTCCTCGTGCACGGTCTCGCTGCGGAATCGCAGGCTGCCGACAAGCTGGTCGCTTGCCGAGGTAATGGCGCTGGTGGCGTTGAAGCTGGTGCTCTCGAGCTTGTCGAGTAGCGTCGAGCCGCGCTCGCTCAAGGCATCGATCATCGAATCGCCGGCCTGCCCGAGCGCGAGCGTGATGACCTCGCCCTTCTCGGTGAGCGAGCGGGTGACGCGCTGCGCGACTTCGCTGACCTTGTCGGCGACGAGATCGCCGACCGAGGTGATGTCGTGCGACAGGTCGAGATGCACGGAGGCGATGGCGTTGCGCACCTGGTCGCCCTGGTTGACCAAAGTCTCGCGCTGGCTGGCGAGCTGATTGATCAGGTCGCGGATGCGCACCTCGTTGTCGTTGTAGGCGCGCTCGATGGCGGAGACCTCATTGTGCACGAGCGCCTCGAGCTCGGCGGCGCGGGCGAGCGCGCGCTCGACGCCGTCGCCCATCGCCGCGACCTCGCGGCGCACCGCCTGGCCGACCGAGACCACCGCTTCGCGCGCCATGCTCTCCGGCTGCGCCATGCGCATGGCGACTTCGGCCATGGACTCGGCGACGATGCGCATGTCCTGCGCGCGCGAGAACATCTGCGCCAGCGCATAGAAGAAGCCGATCGGCACGACGATGCCGGCGGCGACGGCGGCCACCGCGCCGGCGAGCGCCTTCGGCGCCAGCCCGGCGAGTTCGCCCGAGAAGGTGTAGGCCAGTGCGACGCCGGCGGCGGCCCAGATGACGGCGGCAAGGCCGGCGATGAGATAGGGGGTGCGCGAGGGGCGGCGGCGCAGCGCCTGCAGGATCATGCCGACCTGCTCGCGGTCGTCGTTGGCGGGCGCGCGCAGGCCGACGCCTTCGCCTTCCGCCTCGGACGGGAAGAGATCGGGGGTGAGGGGGGCCGCTTCGGCGTCCGGCTCGGCGCCGACCGGCGCGGACGAGACGCCCGCCGGACGGATGTTCAGGGCCTCCTGGATCGCCGACAGGGCGGCTTCGGTCGGATCCTGGGTCTTCTGAGGATTATTCGCCATTTTCGGTCGTCGCCTCGTCGTTACGCCGGACACTTGCCGCGGCCCGTACCGTCACGGTCCATGAGGGCCGCGGGACGTCGTCCGCAACCGCCTCGAAAGCCGGAGTTAACCGCTTCGCTTAAGCCCCAATAGACCGCCGTGCGGCCATCCTATCGCCTTGAGTGTGCGAAAGAAACCACAGCAAGCCGGCAACTGCGATCATCGTTAACTCTCTGTTAACCATAACAGCAGGGGCTTTCGCGCCGGCGACCCACCATGGCTCGTGAAATACGGCGCGGCTTGGGCCGTAGGCCACCGATTTTGCGCCGCCCTTTTACCCGGCAATTAACCAGGGTCGGGCGGGCCTTTTGCCGCATTTACCCGGCCTTGGTTGTCCCCGGCGCAGCATCGTCAAAACGGGGAGGGACGGCCATGGCGCAGGCGGCGATCAGGGACAGGGACGAGGCTGCGGCGGTGATCGACCGGGCGCACCTGGCCCGCATGACCTTCGGCGAGGCGGCGCTCGAGCGCGAACTGCTCGAACTGTTCGACCGCCAGGCCGAGCTCCTCATTGCCCGCATCGCGCAGAGCGATCCGGCCACGGTGGCCGCGCTGGCGCACACGCTGAAGGGCTCGGCGGTCGGTGTCGGCGCGAGCGAGGTCGCGGCCGCGGCGGCGGCGATCGAGCAGGCGCCGACGACGGAACGGCGCGCCGTGCTCGCCGCGGCGGTCGCGCGGGCGCGCGCGGAGATTGCCGTTATCCTGCGCTAGCGCCTGCGGTCGTTAGACGTTATAGGAGGCGCGCCCGCCCGGCTCCGGCGCGGGTTTTTCCCGTGAGTTCTATCGATTCAAGGCGCGCCGCCTCATGCCCAAGATCACCTATATCGATGCCAGCGGAACCGGACGCACGGTCGAGGCCGAGGTCGGCTCGACGGTGATGGAGACGGCGATCCGCAACAACGTTCCCGGCATCGAGGCCGAATGCGGCGGCGCCTGCGCCTGCGCCACCTGTCACGTCTATGTCGAGGAAGAGTGGCGCGCCAAGACCGGCGAGCCCTCGCCGATGGAAGAGGACATGCTCGACTTCGGCTACGACGTACGGCCGAACTCGCGCCTCTCGTGCCAGATCAAGGTGACCGACGAGCTCGACGGGCTGGTCGTGCGTACGCCGGACAAGCAGGCGTAACGGGCAACCTCCGCGCCGGGTCCCCGCTTTCGCGGGGACGAACGGATGGCTAGGTTGCCGCTCATGGCAACACAAACGCTCACCACCACTTGCTGTATCGCCGGCGGCGGACCGGCCGGCACGATGCTCGGCTTCCTGCTCGCGCGCGCCGGCGTCAAGGTTGCGGTACTCGAGAAGCACGCCGACTTCCTGCGCGACTTCCGCGGCGACACTATCCATCCCTCGACGCTCAAACTGATGGTGCAGCTCGGGCTGATCGACGAATTCCTCAAGCTGCCGCATTCGCAAGTTCAGCGGCTGAGCGGGCAGGTCGGCGCCACCACCATCCATCTCGCCGACTTCTCGCATCTGCCGACGCACTGCAAATTCATCGCGCTGATGCCGCAGTGGGACTTCCTCGATTTCCTCGCCGCGCACGGCAAGACGTATCCGGCGTTCGACCTGCACATGCGCACCGAGGCGACCGAGCTGATCGAGGAAGGCGGCCGCGTCGTCGGCGTCAAGGCGAAGTCGCCGGACGGCGAACTGGATATCCGCGCCGACCTCGTCGTCGGCTGCGACGGGCGGCATTCGACGCTGCGTGAGCGCGCCGGTTTTGCGGTCGAGAACCTCGGCGCGCCGATGGATATCCTCTGGTTTCGCGTTTCGCGTCGGGCGGACGACTCGGCGGAGGCCTTCGGCCACATGGAAGCGGGCATGATGCTGGTCATGCTCAATCGCAACGACTACTGGCAGTGCGCCTATGTGATCCCGAAGGGCGGCTACGACAAGATCAAGGCGAAAGGCTTCCAGGCCTTCATCGACAATATCTTGTCCTTGTCGCCATTTCTGCGCGACCGCGTCGGCGAGATCAAAGGCTGGGACGATGTGAAGCTGTTGACGGTGGCGGTCGAGCGGCTGCCACGCTGGCACAGACCGGGACTGCTGCTTATCGGCGATGCGGCGCATGCGATGTCGCCGATCGGCGGCGTCGGCATCAACCTCGCCATCCAGGACGCGGTGGCGGCAGCGAATATCCTGGCGGCGCCGCTGAAAGAGGGGCGCGTCACCGAGGCGCTGCTCGCGCAAGTCCAGGCACGGCGGACGATGCCGATGCGCGTCATCCAGTGGCTGCAGATCCAGATCCAGAACCGCGTGCTGTCGCCGGTCCTGGGCGGCAGCGCGCGGCCGAAGCCGCCGATGGCGGCGAAACTGTTCAACTGGTTTCCAGTGCTGCAGCGTATTCCGGCGAGGATCATCGGCCTCGGTGTGCGGCCGGAGCACATCGAGACGCCGGAGGCGCGTCTCTGAGTTCGTCGTGGCCGGGCTTGTCCGGGCCATCCACGCCTTGCTTGCTTGGGCGCTGTAGAGACGTGGATGCCCGGCACAAGGCCGGGCATGACGTCAGAGGATTACGCCCCGCGATACGTCCACGGCTCCAGCTTCGCGATCGCCTCGGGGGTCAGCGCGCGCGGCTTGCGCGTTGCGGCGTCGAGCATCACCATGGTGGCGCGGCCCATCGCCGCGCAGTGCTCGCCGTCGAAGATCACCTGCGCCATTGTGAACGAGGTGCGGCCGAGGGCGGCGAGCGCGGTGCCGACCGTGACTTCGCCCGGCCAGCGCAGCTCGCGCACGAAGTCGATCTCCTGCCGCACCAGTACCACCGTCGCGTTCTCGACGCCGATGCCGAGATCGCGATTGCGGAACATGGCGACGCGGCCGGTCTCCAGGTAGGTCGAGAACACCGCGTTGTTGACGTGGCCCTGCGGATCGAGATCGGCGTACCGGATGATATCGGTTACCTGGTGCGGATAATCGGCAAGTCGTGGCGCCGGCTTGCGTGGACGTTCGGAGGTGTCGGACATCGCGGCGTCTACGGCTTCATGCCCGCCGGCGCGATCTGCGAGGAGGTCAGCCCCATCTCGTCGAGCGCCTTGCGCACGAGGCCGGAGGCCTTCGCTTCCTCGATGAAGTCGCTGACGTAGCCAAGCGCCGCCGGCCGGCCTTTCGGCACGCAGACGGCGGTCGAGGAATTGAGGAAGGCGTCGTCGAGCACGCGCGAGCCGGGAATCTTCTTGACCAGACCGCCGAGCGATTCGCGCGAGAGCGCGATCGCCTGGATGTGGCCTTCGAGCATGGCCTGCGCCGCCAGGTCGACCTTGGCGAATTCGACATGCGTGGCGTTCGGCGTTGCCTTGACGGCAGCGCGGAAGGTCGCGGTGTTGGCGACGCCGCCGATGCCGACGCCCTTTGCGTTGGCCTCGGCGACCGAGGCGATCTTCGAGCCGGGCGCCACCAGGAATGTGCTCTGCAGCAGGTGATAGGCGTTGCCGAAGTCGACGAACTTCTTGCGTTCGGCGTCGACGGGCAGGAAGGCGACATCCCATTTGTTGTCGGCGGCCGAATTCTGGATCTCGCCGGAAGCGTTGTGCGGCAGTACCTCACCCTGGACGCCGAGTCTTTTCGCCAGCGCCTGACCGAGCGTCACCGCGACGCCCTTGATGGCGTCACCGTCTCTGACGGCGAACTGCGCCGAAGGCGACGGCGAGATCGCCACGGCGATGCGCAGCGTTCCGGTGGGAGCGAGTTGTGCGAGCGCGGCGGCGTCGGCCATCGGCGGGTCTCCTGATTGAAAGCCCGGACGCATAGCACGCTCCCGCGTGCACTTGCAGGGGGCTGTCTCGCAGAATCAGTAGAACAGCGGCTCCGCGCCGGGCACCGGCTTGACGCGGGGCTGCCGCAGGCGCTGCAGCGCGTGCGCCGCCGCCAGCGCCACGACGAAGCCGGCGAGCCAGACCATGCGCGCGCCGTAGCGATCGTGCGGGTTGGACAGCGCGCCGCAGACGAAGCCGTTGCCGAGGAGCGCCACGATGGTCACCGCCGCGAGTTCGCCGATGCCGAAGGGCATGAGCCCGAACCAGGCGAACAGGACGACGAAAGGCAGCAGCGCCATCAGCCCCAGCGCGACCGGATAGTGCAGCTTGTTGATCAGCGGAAACACGTGCGCCAGCCCGTCGGGCCGTTCCTGCTGGCGCGCCGCCTCCATCGCCGGCACCAGCTGCGGCAAGTCGTCCTTGATGATGCCGTAGGTGTGCCAGACGACGTTCTCGACGCCTTCGCCGGTGTGCACGTCGATCAGCTGCTGCGCCGTGTCGCGTGCGGCGCTGTCGATCTGCATCAGCGGATAGTCGGTGAGGCTGCCGAGCGCGATGCGCTCCATCTCCTTGCCGAGGCCGGCGAAGCGGCCGAGCTTGTCGAACAGCGGGCTGCCCCAGAAGAACTCGTCGGCGTCGCGCGGCAACTGATCCTTGTACTTGCACAGGCGCAGGTACGGATCCGGGCAGTGGTCGTCGAGGTAGCGGTTGACGATGCCGTCCTGCAGCATGCGGCCGAACGACAGCGAGAAGCCGCCCGGCGTCCACGCGATCTGCTGCGCGATATAATAATTGCCGCCGTAGACCATGGCGACGCCGAGCACGAGCGCGGTGCAGCCGCTGGCGACGCGGCGGCCCGGCACCCATTTGCGGTTCACGCGCCAGAGCAGCACGGCGAGGATCAGGAGCCCGCCCTGCACCGCCAAAGTTGCGTTATGCGTGGCGGCGGAGAACGCCACCAGCACGATCAGGCCGGCGTGCTCGGAGCGGTTGAGCACATCCCGGTGCAGGACGATCAGGTAGAGACCGAGCACGCCGATGACGCAGAAGATGTCGGTGAGCAGGATCGAGGTGAGCCAGGGTAGGGTGGTGAACACCGACAGTGCCGCGACGATGCTCGTGAACAGCCACGGCCGGTTGCGCAGGCCCACGGCGCGCATGGTCAGCGCCAGCACCCAGACGGTGAGCAGGCTCTGCACGACGACGACCGGCCAGAAGCCGAGCGGCGAGCCGGCATTAAGGAACAGGCCGTAGGCGGTCGAGCGGCTGATCACCAGCGAGTGCTCGTACCAGCGCGCGATGTAGCCGCCGGTGTCCCACTGCAGCAGCGGAAAACGGTTCCAGACGGCGGGCGCGCTCAGGAAGGCAACGGACAGAAGAGTGGCCAACGCCCAGCGGGCGCGGTCGCGGCTAAACATGCGTTGAAATCCCCCGGCAATTGCCCCTTGGTACCGGCTTGACGCATGCATGGCCAGAGGCAAATGCTCGCATATGTTCGTCACGTTCTTTCAGGAACTCAAAGGCGCCGGAATTCCGGTGACTTTGCGGGAATATCTTGACCTGATGCAGGCCATGGAGGCCGACCTCGCCTCCCGCCGGGTCGAGGACTTCTATTATCTCTCACGCGCGGCTTTGGTGAAGGACGAGCGCAATCTCGACAAGTTCGACCGCGTGTTCGGCCACGTCTTCAAGGGGCTTGAAACGGTCGGCGATGCGGTCGAAGCCGAAATCCCCGCCGAGTGGCTGAAGAAGCTGGCCGAGAAATACCTGACTGAGGACGAGAAGAAGCAGATCGAGGCGATGGGCGGCCTCGACAAGCTCATCGAGACGCTTAAACAGCGACTGGCCGAGCAGAAGGGCCGCCATCAGGGCGGCAACAAATGGATCGGCACCGCCGGTACCTCACCCTTCGGAAATGCCGGCTACAATCCGGAAGGCATCCGCATCGGCGGAGAGAGCAGAAATCGCCGCGCGGTGAAGGTCTGGGACAAGCGCGAGTTCAAGGACCTCGACGACGAGGTCGAGCTCGGCACCCGCAACATCAAGGTGGCGCTGCGACGCCTGCGCAAGTTCGCCCGCACCGGCTTGGCCGAAGAGCTCGATCTCGACGGAACCATCAAGGGCACCGCGCATAAAGGCTACCTCGATATCCACATGCGCCCCGAGCGGCACAATGCGGTGAAGGTGCTGCTGTTCTTCGATATCGGCGGCTCGATGGACTGGCATATCAAGGCGACCGAGGAACTGTTCTCGGCGGCGCGCACCGAGTTCAAGCACATGGAGCACTTCTACTTCCACAATTGCCTGTACGAGAAAGTGTGGAAGGAGAACCGCCGCCGCTTCCAGGCGACGACGCCGACCTGGGACGTGCTGCATACCTATCCGCACGACTACAAGGTCATCTTCGTCGGCGACGCCTCGATGTCGCCTTACGAGATCACGGCGCAGGGGGGCTCGGTCGAGCACTACAACGACGAGCCGGGCGGGGCATGGCTCGAGCGCGTGACGCGCACCTACCCGGCCAGCGTGTGGCTCAATCCCGTGCCCGAGAAGGAATGGGATTTCACCTACTCCATTAAGATGGTCCACCAACTCATGGGCGGGCGGATGTATCCGCTGACGCTCCACGGCCTCGACCGCGCGATGCGGGAACTGGTGCGGTAAACTAACATAGCCGGCGCGCCGCTCGGACGCGCCGGCCTTCACGTTAAAGCAGAACTTTCGATCAGCAGCCGCCGTGGCCGCCGGCCCCGGTGGCGCCGGCGGTGCCGTTGAGCGTGCCGCCGCTGCCGGTGGTGCTGTTGCCCATCATCGGGTTGGCGCCCGAATTCGGCGATTTCGGTGAGGTGCTGTTGTTCATCGCCGAGGCGTTGAGGCCGCCGTTCACGCCGTTGCCGGTGCCGGTGCCGGTTGTGCCGCCTGCGCCGTTCATCGCGGTCGACGAATTGCCGTTCGCGTTCGGCGCGGTGCTGGCCGCCGAGCCCGCTCCGCACGGGTTCTGGCCGATGGTGGGGCTGTTGAGGCTGCGCGTGCCTGCGCCGCCAGCGGTGCCGGCCGTTCCGGTGCCGCCGCTCATCCCGGCGGCACCACCGCCCGCCTGCGCGAAGGCTGCGCCGCTGCCGGCGGCGAGGAAGGCGGCGGTGAGAATGGCGAGTGTGCGACGTGTCGCGTTCATCGGATGCTCCCGTGTATTGTCCGTGTCTGGCGGGAACGTGCGGGCGGGGGCGAGGTTGCGCCGTGCGATGCGCAAGTTGTCTCATTCACCATTTGCGATGCATCAATGCGCCCAGCGCGGAACCTGTCATTTTCGCGTCACGATGCCGAAGGATGAGAAAACCATGCTGTCGCCGCTGAACCAGAGCCAGCCTGCCGCCAATCTCGCCGAGATGGCCGGACGCGCCGGCCTGCGCACGGTCGCGGCCGCATGGCCGACCGGCATTGCGCATCTCGGCTTCGCGGTGACGGCGTGCGAGCGGTGCGCTGCGGCCGAAGTGTGCAGCGACTGGCTGGCGCGCGCGCCCAAGACTTTGGGCGACGTGCCGCCGTTCTGCCCGAACGCCGGCGAACTGCGTTCCGCCAAACGGCGCGGCTAGATTTCCCGATCCTCAGATGGCGAGCGAGTGCCGCTTCTGCCCGGCGGCGAGATGGGCGTCGAACGCCGCGGCGGCGATGCGTACATAGGCGCGGCCTTCCGCAGCCATGACGATGTGCTCACCCTCGATGCGGGCGAGCCCGGCATCGACGAGCGGCGCCAGCGATTCGACCTCTTCAGCAAAGCGGTCGCGGCCGCCGAAGGCGGCAAGATCGAGTTCCAGGTCGCACATCAGCCGCTCGATCATCGCCGCGCGCAGGCGATCGTCATTGCTGAGCGCCAGCCCCTTCACGATCGGAAATTCGCCTGCCGCTAGGCTGCGCGAATAGCCGCCGAGGTCGGGCGCGTTCTGGGCGAAGCCCTGCGGCAGCTTGCCGATGGCGCTGGCGCCAAGGCCGATCAGCGCGTCGGCCTCGTCGACGGTATAGCCCTGGAAATTGCGGCGCAGACGTTTTTCGCGGGCGGCGACGGCGAGCGAATCGTCGGGCAGCGCGAAATGATCGAGCCCGACGCTCTCGTAGCCGGCCGCGCGCAAGCTTTCGGCCGCGGCCTCCGCCTGCTCCAGCCGCTCGGTGAGGCCGGGCAATTGCGATTCATCGATCAGCCGCTGATGCGTCTTGAACCAGGGCACGTGGGCGTAGCCGAACAGCGCCAGTCGCTGCGACTTCAGCGCGGCGGCGCGTTGGGCGCTGTCGCGCACATGCGCCGCGGTCTGGCCCGGCAGGCCGTACATGAGATCGATGTTGAGATCGCGGATGCCGGCCTCGCGCAGCCACTGGGCGGCGCGCTCGACCAGCGCGAAGGGCTGCACGCGGCCGATCAGCCGCTGCACGTCTTCCGAGACATCCTGCACGCCGAGGCTGGCGCGCGTCACGCCGATCGCCTTGAGCGCGCCCACCAACGGGCGATCGACCCGGCGCGGGTCGAGCTCGATGGCGTGCTCTTTCACACCGGAGAGATCGAACAAAGTGGCAAGCCTATCCGCGATCGTCTCGAGCCATCGCGGACCGAGAATCGACGGGGTGCCGCCGCCCCAGTGCAGATGCGTCAACTCGCGTCCCGCGACCATGCCGAGGAGGGCGATCTCCTTGAGCAGTTCTTCCGCATAGGCGTCGATTGGCTCGCGCTTGCGCACAGCACGCGTGTTGCAGCCGCAATAGTGGCAAAGCTCCTGGCAGAACGGCACGTGGATATAAAGCGAGAGGGTCGCGTTCGGCGACAGCGCCTCCAGCCATTGCCGATAGACCGCCGGCGTCACCGCCGCGCTGAAATGCGGCGCGGTCGGATAGGAGGTGTAGCGAGGCACGTTGCGCTCGGCGAGCGCGAAAGGACGGTTCATGTGTGTCGCGAGACCCATTGCCGGTCGTCGGCCTTCTCGTAACGGCGTTTGACCGCCGCCCAGGCGATCATGTGGGAACGCTGCTCGCGGTCGGCCTCGCCGGCATGGGCCGCATAAGCGTGGTTGAACGCTTCGCGGTAGATGTCCTGCGCGTGATCGGGAAGGTGGCCGCGGACGGACGCTGGCAGATCGAAATTGGTTGGGTACGGCATATGCGCGCGTCCTCGGCCCGCCGGAGCGGCTTATTCCATCAAGCCGGGCCGGTTCGTCTTCTCCTTGCGCTAAATCAATAAGCGGGCATCCGTTCCGCGATTGCCAACAAAATCAACGGGCTGAAGAGTGATTGGAAAGCCGGCGCGCGGCATGCCACCGTGAGTGGCCGGCACGACGAGTGGAACCAAGTTGGTTGTGCACAATTGCGTTTGGGGTTCCCGTCGTGCTCGACGGGAGCCGCCTCGATCCATCACATTGCAGACTCGTGAATCAAACGCCGTAACGGGAGATTGGAATGTACCGGAAAGTCGCTTGTTTCGTGGCCGCGTTGGCCGTAATCGGCCTGGCGCAGGGGCCGGCCAGCGCAGGCGGCCGTCATCACCATGCCAAGAAGGTGCTGGCCGCGACCTCAGCCGTCGTTGGCGCCGGCGCGACGGCGGCCTATTTCGCCATCAACGACTGGAACTGGAAGTGGGATTCGGGCCGTTCAGGCCTCACCAGCGCCGGCGCCATCGCCGCGACGACGATTGGCTGCGCCGCGGTGTCGCCGATGGTCGCGACCGTCGTGCTCAATCGTCCGCTCAGCTATCGCGAGGCGCACGTGCTGGTGGCGAGCTGCATCATCCCGTTCGTCGGCGGCTGGCTGGTGAACGAAGCCTACGACCATCACATCATGTGGGCGCCGGACGAGCCGGCGGCGGCGCCGAAGCGGCACTGGAAGCGGCACGCGAAGAAATAAGCGCGCCCTCAACTCGCACATCAGAACGCCGGCGTCCCGCGACGCCGGCGTTTTTCGTTGCCGCGTTGCTGAGGCCCGCCTGGCAACAAAAAGGCCCCGCACGTCGCCGTGCGGGGCCGTCAGTGGGGAGAAGCTCAATGCACGATCATGCCGGTGAAGACGTAGGCCTGCAGCATCACGAGGATGCCGACCAGGCAGGCGAGCGTGATCGAGTGGAAGAACACGAAGCGTAAAATCGAGCCTTCGTGGCCGAACCAGTTGGTCGCGGTCGAGGCGACGACGATCGACTGCGCGTCGATCATCTTGCCCATGACGCCGCCGGACGAGTTGGCGGCGCTCATCAGGATCGGCGAGATGCCGAGCTGCGTCGCGGTGATCTTCTGCAGGTTGCCGAACAGGATGTTCGAGGCCGTGTCCGAGCCTGTCAGGGCGACGCCGAGCCAGCCGAGCAGCGTGCCGAAGAACGGGTAAAACACGCCGGCGCCGGCGAAGGCGAGGCCGAGCGTGGCGTCGATCCCCGACAGCCGCGTCAGCGTGCCGATCGCCAGCATCGCCGAGATGGTGATCAATGAATAGGCGCAGACCTTGATTGTCTTTGCATATTCGCCGAGCAGCTTCGCCGGCGAGAAGCCCATCAGCACGCCGGAAATGATAGCGGCGATGAGCATGCCCGAGCCGGTGTAGGACAGCCAGGTGAAGGAGAACACCGCGCCTTCCTTGGTCGGCGTCGCCACCACCGGCGCGACCTTGTTGATCATGTTGTGCAGGCCCGGCACCGGATAGTTCCAGGTGGCATAGGCGTTGAGCACGTTCTTGACCGCATTGGTGCCCCACAGGAGCAGGATCACGCAGACCACGATCCACGGCAGCAGCGCCAGCCACACTTGCGCCGTGCTCACCTTCTTCAGCGGCTTCGGCGGCGGCGCCGAGGCGGCCGACTCGTCCTTGCCGCGCAGCGCCGGCGAAGTCCAGATCACCTTCGGCTGCCACACGCGCAGGAAGCCGATCAGGCAAGCCATCGAGATCAGCGACGCGCCGATGTCGACGATCCACGGATTGATGTAGTTCGAGATGAGGAATTGCGGGACGGCGAAGGAGACGCCGGTGACCAGGATGGCCGGCCACACGTCCTTCATGCCCTTCCAGCCGGCGAAGGCCCACACCACCCAGAATGGCACGATCAGCGAGAAGAACGGCAATTGGCGGCCGACCATGGCGCCGAGCAGGAACGGGTCGATGCCGGTGACGCTGGACAGGCCGGCGATCGGCGTGCCGAGCGCGCCATAAGCGACCGGCGCGGTGTTGGCGATCAGCGACAGCCCGGAAGCGGCGAGCGGCGAGAAGCCCAGTCCGATGAGGATGGCGCCGGTGACCGCGACCGGCGTGCCGAAGCCGGACGCGCCCTCGAAGAAGGCGCCGAAGGAGAAGGCGATCAGCAGCAATTGCAGTCGGCGGTCCTGGGTGACGCCACCGATCGTATTCTGCAACGTCTCGAACGCGCCTTTCTCTACCGTGAGCCGGTAGAGGAAGATGACGTTGAGCACGATCCAGCCGATGGGGAAGAAGCCGGTGACGGCGCCGAGCACGGTGGCGCGCAGCGACATGTCCGCCGGCATGGTGAAGATGAAGATGGCGACGCAGTTGGCGACGATGAGCGCCACGACCGCCGCGATGTGCGCCTTCACCTTGTTCGAGGCGATGAGCACCAGCAGCGTGACCACCGGCAGCGCGGCGGCGACGGTCGACAGCACCGAATTGTTGAAAGGATTATAGACTTGACTCCACATCGAAGCCCCCCGGCATGTCCGATGATGCAGAAAGCACATCGTTTCGCTGCGGGTCGGCCGCTTCGAGTGTCGGAACCGTAACTTTGGCCAGATATCCCGTAAAAATCCGATAATTGACGATCGTCAATCAGTGCGAACGGCCGTCGGCGTTGTCGTCATAGCCGTGGCGCTCACTATAGAACATGAGCGTCATCAGGCCGCCGCCCAGCGCCAGCGAGAACAGCACGCCGCCGCCGATGGCGAACCAGCCGTAGAGCGGCACGTCGCCCACCAGCCCCTCCCACATCGAGACCGCGAACCAGAGCGCCCCGACCAGCAGGGCGAACAGCGGAACGAGGATGTACAGCGCCTTCATGTCATCGATATAGGGCTTGGACGCGCGCTTGTCAGTCCGGCTCCCGGCATGGCGGTGCGCAAAATGCCCGGCCGTGGGGGCCGGGCATTCGCCGCGTGCGGTATCGCTTACTTGCGGGCACCGCCCGCGCCCGCGGGAGCAGGGGCCGCGCCTGGCGTGTTCGCACCGGTCGTCGCCGTACCCGAAGGCTGCACCTGGTAATAGGCGAAGGTCGGCGCCTGCGAGAGCTGCTGCTTGCTGTAGGTCACCGTGATCCTGTCGATCGACGACGAATTCGCCTTACGCTGGATGTTCAGCGCGCTGAACGGCACCGCTATGTCCTTCTGGCCGACGCCGAGAAAGCCGCCGACGCCGATCACCGCGGCCTTGATGCCGCCCTCCCGGTCGACGATCAGGTCGTCGATGCTGCCGATCGACTTGTTATCGGGACCGTAGACGCTCGCGCCAACCAGCTTCGAGCTGCGCCATTGGCCCTGATCCTGCTGCTGCAGGAAGCCGGCCTGGTCATTCGAGTCCGTCGGGGCGGCCTTCACCGCCGGCGCGGGTTGATTGGCGGACGGCGTCGAGGCCGGGCTCGTGCCGGACATCTGCGCGTAGGCGGGAAGCGCCAGCACGGCGGCGAGCGCGGCTGCGGTCAGGCTGCGTTTGATCATAGTGCCTCCTCTCCGTTCCAGATGGTCCGTGGAACTTCAGGGCGCGCGACAATTCACGCGCGGCCCTCGGAGGAAATGCGGTTTCGCTACGTCACGTTCCGGACATCACGGTATTCGGGAACGCTCGCGCGCTTCGGTCGCACGCGCGCGCGAAGTGGGCGCGGCTTTACGCTTTCTGGCCGGCGGCGGCGACCGAGGGCGCTTCGGAGGAGGCGAGGGAGAGGGCAGTGTCCTCCTGCACCGGCTCGGCGGCAGGCGCCATCGGCGCGTCGTCGAAGGCGATGCCGCGCCTGACGCTCATGCGCAGGCCGGCGAGCTCGCTGCGCAGCCGCGCATTGTCGCCGCGCGCGGCCTCCAGCGCGCCTTCGACCACCGCGCGCTCCAGCCGTTCGCGTTCGAGCGCCGAATTGAGATCCTCGATGCGACGCTCGATACCGGTCCGGCTGACCTGGACGTCGGCCTCGAGCTGGCCGTTGCGGGCTGTCAGGGTGGCGACCGTTTCCTCGGCCCGCGCCAGCGCCATTTCGCGCGACTTGAGCGACTTGGTCACCTCGTTGTTGCGCTCGGCCAGCACGGCGCGGGCGCTCTCGAGATCGCGGATCTGCCGCTCGCGCGCCTCGTGCGCGGCTTCGATCTGCGCCAGGCGGCGCTCGGCGGCGCCGCGGGCGATGGTCGCTTCGACCGCCTTGCGGTCGAAGGCGCGCACCTCTTCGGTGCGAGAGAGAAGGCCGGCGCGCGTCTCGGCGAGCAGGCGCTCGGCGGTGGCGGCGCGCGACTGCAGGCCGTCGAGGCGCATGGTCAGCGTGTTGCGCTCGGCCTGATGTTGCTCCTTCGCCTCGTCGAGCGCGGCAGCGAGCCGGCCGCGTTCGCCATAGGCCTCGGCATAGCTCGCCTCGAGCTTGGCGAGCTGCGCGCGCGTCGCCGTCAGCGTGTTGTCGCTGTCGGTCAGGCGGCGGGTGAGGCGGGCATTTTCGGCATGCGCCTGATCGACGGCGGTCTGCAGCGACGCCTTCTCGTTCTCGGTGAGCACCAGGCGCTCGCGCGCGGCGGCGAGCTCGCCCTCGAGCGCGACGATGTGCTTCTCGGCGCCGTCGAGCTGCTCCTGCATGGCGCGCCGCGTCTCGCTCAGCGAGCGGCGCTGCGCGGTCTCCTGCTCGAGCTGACGTTCGAGCTCGGCGATGTGCGCGTTGCGCGCCTTCAATTCCTCGGACAATTCGGCGCGGGCGCTGTCGAGCGCACGGCCGTTCTCGCGCGACAGTTCGAGATCGCCGCGCAGCTTCTCGGTCTCGGCGCCGAGTTGCGTCGCCCTCTTCTCGGTGGCGTAGAATTCGTTGCACAGGGTGTCGTAGGCCGCGCGCTGCTCGTCGAGGCGCGCCGACAAGCTCATCGTCAGCGACTTCTCCGTCTCCAGCGAGCGCAGCGTCGAATTGAACGGCATCACCAGGCGGTCGAAGGCCAGCTTGAGCTCGTCGAGCTCGCCGATCTTGCGGCCGGCGTCGGTGAGCAGGTTGCGCAGCGCCTCGTTCTCTTCGCCGATGCGCGAGCCGACTTCGGTCAAGGTCTCGACCTCGTGCTCACTCTGGCCATTGCCCTTCAAAGGCATAGCTGGCAAAGGGATGACCTTGTCGGTGCCGCCTTCGTTCTTGCGGCCGAAAATGTCCGACAGCTTCGCCATGTGACGTCCCCCGAACTACGCAACCGACCGATCGGTCTTCGACCGGATTACCGAAATTAACATATTATACATGAATACCGTTGGGAACAATCGCGGCGTCCAAAGCCGCAATTGACCGGGATCAAGCGACATCATGGTTAACGGGAACTTTGGCGCCGCCGATAAAGCGCCCGCGGCCGCGACAGGCGCCGATCCCTCCGCTTCCGGGGAGGCGCTGTCATACGAGTACCGTTCGTCACTGCTCGGCGCCGGCTGGCATTTCAGCCTGACGCCCGCCGGCATTGACTGGAGAACCGGCCCGCGCTCCGGCTTCATTCCTTATGGCGACGTGCGCGGGCTGCGCCTGTCGTACCGCCCGACCAGCATGCAAAGTCATCGCTTTGTCACGGAAGTCTGGGCGCTGAAGGCGCCGGCGCTGCGCATCGTCTCGACGACATGGAAAAGCATGGTCGAGCAGCAGCGGCAGGACGCAGCCTATACGCGCTTCGTCTCCGAGCTGCACGCGCGTCTCGCCGCGGCGCGCGTCGCGGTCGACTGCGAGCGCGGGCGGCCGCCGCTGATCTACTGGCCGGGGCTCGTCGTGTTCGTCGGCGTGACCTTGGCGATGGCGATGCTGATCGTGCGCGCGCTTCAGGCGCACGTGATCGCCGGCGCGGTCTTCGTCGCGATTTTCTTCGCGCTGTTCGTGCGCCAGGGATGGATGTTCTTTGGCCGAAACCGGCCCGGCCGCTATCGCGTGAATGAGCCGCCGCCGTCTCTGCTGCCGAAGGGCTGACGGACGCAAAAATGTCCTCACGATCATGGCCGCGGTAGATGCCGTATGCGCTCCGCGCCGTCTTGATGAATATTCCCTTCGCGCGGTGACGCATGCCTCGCGTTTGCGTGAAGGGTGCGCGAAATTCTGTGACTTCAATGTTGGTTGAGTGTGATCCGCGTTGGCGCGACATGACGGCCCAGCAAGAGCGACATCTTGCTCATGACACGCAACACCAACCCTGGAGACCTACCATGAAGCTCACCATCAAGTTTGCCACCGCCGCCCTGTTGGCCATCTCGGCCGTCGCGCCGGCGCTCGCCTCCGATCCGGAAGCCTCGCTGCTCGCCGAGCGCAACACCTACGTCTACGCCAACGGTCCGGTCGCCAAGCCGGTCAACGCGCAGGCGATCAACGGCCGTGGCATGGGCGCGTTCGCGCAGGCCCCGGCGCAGCAGTCGAACTTCACCGTTCGCGACGCCGGCATCGGCAGCCAGAGCTGATTGCCGATTGCGATGACCTCAAAGAGGCCGCCGGCGACGGCGGCCTCTTTTATGTCCGGTGAGCTCCGGTCGAAAGGAGGGGGAGCGAGCGGTCAGGCCGCGGCGTCCAGTGTCTTCGGGCTGACGAAACGCTCCAGCCGGCCGGATTGTGGATGCAACTTGCTCCAATCATCAAAAGCGAAGTCGATGATGACGAGGCCAGAGGTCGGCAGCTTCTCGCGCAGGCGCTCGCGCGCGTCAATGTCGCCGGAGGCGATCAGCATCAGCGCGATTTCGTGCAGGCCGGGATTATGGCCGACGATCAGCAGCGTGTGCGCGTTCTGCGGCGCGTCCTTGATGGCGGCGAGGATCGTGTGCGGCGTCGCGTCGTAGAGCTTCTCGATCGTGGCGGCGCCCGGCGCCGGCTTCAGCGCGCCGGACAGACATTTCCACGTTTCCTGCGTCCGCCGTGCCGGCGAGACCAGCACGCGGTCGGGCATGAGCGCATGGCTCGCCATGTAGCCGCCGATGCGCGCGGCGTCGCGGCGGCCGCGCTCGATCAGCGCGCGCGTGATGTCCTTCTGCCCGGGCTGCGAGCTTTCGGCCTTGGCGTGGCGGAACAGGAAAAGTCGGCGCATGGTCGGGTATAACGTGGTCGCGGCGGTGCGGTTCTAGCGCGGCGCGCCAGGGTCGATTTCGAATCTGCCGCAGTCTAGCATGCGCCCCCCGCGGGGGGCCGCTCAGGAAAAGCCCGGAATGCCGGAGAACACGAGCAACTGGTACGAGGCGACGCGCGTTTCGGCGCCGTCGCGGGCGCGGCTGAATTTCGACCTCGACGTGGACGTCTGCGTCGTCGGCGCCGGGCTCGCCGGCCTGACCGTCGCGCGCGAGGTCGCCGAGCGCGGTTGGTCGGTGGCCGTGCTTGAGAGCCGGCGCGTCGCCGGCGCTGCCTCCGGCCGCAACACCGGCTTCGTGCTGCCGGGTTTTTCGGAAGACGTCAGCGACACGATCGAGCGCGTCGGTCTCGACGCCACCAAGCAATTATGGGCGCTGTCGGGGCGCGGCGTCGACTATGTGCGTCGCACGATCGCGGAGACGGCGATGCCGGGCGTCGATCCGGTGCCGGGCTGGCTTTCCGTGTCGAAGATCGACACGCCGGACGTGCAGCGCGCCGAGGTCGAGCGGCTGCGCTGGATCGGCGCCGACGTCGAGTTCTGGCCGACGGAGCGCGTGCGCGAGCGATTGCCCAATCCGCGCTATTTCAACGCGCTGCATTACCGCGACGCTTTCCACATCCACCCGCTCAATTACGCGCTCGGCCTCGCCGCACTGGCAGAAAAGGCGGGCGCGCGCATCTTCGAGGATACGCCGGCGCTGTCGATCGATGCGGCCGGCGTGCGCAAGCGCATCGTCACGCCGGCGGCGCGGCTGCGCGCGTCGAAGGTGGTGCTCGCCGGCAATGTGAATATCGGTCCGCTGATGCCGCGGCTGGCGGCGACGTTGCTGCCGCTCACCACGTTCGTGCTGGTGACGGAGCCGATCGCCAATCTCGCCGAGGTGATCCGCTATCGCGGTGCGGTCAGCGACGGCGAGCGCGCCGACAATCACTACCGCATCGTCGGCGCCGCAAACTCTTCCGACCAGAGGCTGCAATGGTCCGGCCGCCTGCGCACCTGGGAGGCCGAGCCGCAGCGCTTCACCCGCGCGCTCATAGGAGACATCCGCCGCAACTATCCGGCGCTCGGCGAGATCACGGCCGCCTCGGTGTGGCGCGGCACGCTCGGCCGCACCGTGCACCACATGCCGCAGATCGGCGAGTTGGAGCCCGGTCTGTGGCTGGCGAGCGGCTTCGGCGGACACGGGCTCAACACGACGGCGATGGCCGGCGAGCTCATCGCGCGCGGCATGATCGACAATGACGAGACGTGGCGGCTGTTCGCGCCCTACGAGCTGGTGTGGGCCGGCGGCCGCATCGGCCGCGCGCTGATCCAGAGCGTCTATTGGGGCGCGGGGCCGGTCAACGCCGCGCGTGCGGCCTGGTCGCGGAGTGCCGAGCGGCGGCGCGTGCGCCGCGCCACATCCAAGCCGGCCGATCAGGGAACCGCCTGACGCAAAATTGCCACAGCGTTCAATCGTTTGACCGGCCGGTGCGAACAAGTGCGGGCCGGCGAGCTTTCATTAGCCGCCGCCGTGTTACTGTGCCGGCGATGGTTCGATCGCAGCGCCGGTCGCGTCGGTAATGGGGTGGGAATGCAGGGCATTCGTGCGGCAGTGACGGTCATCGGGCTGGCTGCTTTCGGCGTCGCCGCGCAGGCCACCGAGCCGGCCGCGATCACGAACCAGTGGACCGTCACATTCGGCGTCGAGGCCGGCGTACTCCCAACCTATGAGGGCTCGGACCGCTACATGCTGCGGCCGTTCCCGCTGTTCGACTTGCGCAAGGCCGGGACGCCGCCGACGTTCCACGCGCCGCGCGACGGCTTCGGCTTCGGCCTCTATGACAACGGCCGCCTGCGCATCGGTCCGGCGGTGAAGATCCGCTTTCCTCGCCGCGAGAGCGATGATTCCGACCTGCGCGGCCTGGGCGTCGACTGGGCCTTCGAGGTCGGCGCCTTCGCCGATTACTGGCTAACGCCATGGCTGCGCACGCGCGCAGAACTGCGCCAGGGCTTCGGCGGCCACCACGGCATCGTCTCCGATCTGACCGCGGATTTCGTCGTGCCGCTGACGCCGCAACTGACCCTGTCCGGCGGCCCGCGGCTGACGCTCGCCACCGACAAGGCGGAAGATCCCTATTACAGCGTGACGGCCTCGCAAGCGGTGACCTCCGGGCTGCCGGTCTACACCGCGAAGGGCGGCATCCACTCCTGGGGGCTGGGCGCGCAGGCGCGCTACACCTGGTCGCCGCAGTGGACGGCCTATACTTATCTCGAATATCAGCAGCTGGACGGCGATGCCGCCAATTCCCCGCTAGTGACCCAGCGCGGCGCGCGCGACCAAATTCAGGTGGGAACCGGCATTACTTACTCTTTCGACGTGCCGGCATTGTGGTAGTAGGGCGCCTCCGAACACCACCGTCCGAGTCCTCTCATCCATGCGCGCAATTGCGATCTGCCTGTCCCTGGCTGCCCTGGCGCTTGCCGGCTGCCAGACCGATGGCCTCAACCTGACCTCCACGAACGGCACGCCGAAGCCGAAGACGGTGGTCGTCACCGACTTCGTCTATTCGCCCGACGTCACCGTGATCGATCGCGGCTACACCGTGCGGCTGTCGCGCAAGGAGAAGAACGACCTGCCGTTCCACATCCGCAAGGAGCGCACGCTGGCCCGGGTGAACGACGAGATCGTCGCCGCCATGGTGGTCACCGTGCGCGCTGCCGGGCTCGAGGCCGCACCGGGCAGCGTCGAGGGCGTGTCGCTCAAGGACAACGCGCTCATCGTCAGCGGCCGGCTGGTGCCGGGTGAGGGCGCCGACAAGGGCAAGGGCGCCGGTATCGGCGACGGACGCAGAGGGGTCGTCGCCGAGATGTCGATGGAGGAACTCGGCACCTTCGGCAAGAAGAAGCTGACCGGCTTCACCGCGCAGCCGGCGAGCGGCAAGGTGAAGGTCGACCTCGCCGCGGTCGCCGCGGCGCTGCCGCCGGATAGCGCCGCCGCCGGCCGGCTGTCGCCCGACGTCGAGGCGCAGACGCACGCGCTCGGCCGCGCCATCGGCGACAGGATCGTCGCCTATGCGCGCGCGCAGGGCTGGCTCAGGGACGCGGCGCCGGCGGCCGAGCCGGAGAAGAAAGAGAAGAAGGCGGGGGTCTGATTTCCGCTCACCGCCGCTCGCGCCGCGCCATGCAGAGGCCGCGTCAGCGGCCGTCCCTTCTCGCCATGAAGGCGAGGCGCTCGAACAGGTGCACGTCCTGCTCGTTCTTGATCAGCGCGCCGTGCAGCGGCGGGATGAGCTTCTTCGGGTCGCGCTCGCGCAGCATGTCGGCGCCGATGTCCTCGACCAGTAGCAATTTGAGCCAGTCGAGCAGCTCGGAGGTGGACGGCTTCTTCTTCATGCCGGGCACCTCGCGGATCTCGTAGAACAGCCGCAGCGCCTCGGCGACGAGTCGCTGCTTGATGCCGGGGAAGTGCACCTCGATGATGGCGCGCATCGTGTCGGTGTCGGGGAAGCGGATGTAGTGAAAGAAGCAGCGGCGCAGGAAGGCGTCGGGCAGCTCCTTCTCGTTGTTCGAGGTGATGACCACGATCGGGCGGCGGCGCGCCTTCACCGTCTCGCCCGTCTCGTAGACGAAGAACTCCATGCGATCGAGCTCCTGCAACAGGTCGTTGGGAAACTCGATGTCGGCTTTGTCGATCTCGTCGATGAGCAGCACCGGGCGCTCGTCGGCGACGAAGGCGTCCCACAATTTGCCGCGCTTGATGTAGTTGCGGATGTCCTGCACGCGCGCGTCGCCGAGTTGGCTGTCGCGCAGGCGCGAGACGGCGTCGTATTCGTAGAGGCCCTGCTGCGCTTTGGTGGTCGACTTGACGTGCCACTCGATCAGCGGCGCGCCGATCGCCTTGGCTACTTCGAGGGCCAGCACGGTCTTGCCTGTGCCAGGCTCGCCTTTGACCAGCAGCGGCCGCTCGAGCGTGATGGCGGCGTTCACGGCGATCTTGAGATCGTCGGTCGCCACGTAGCCGCTGGTGCCTTCGAAACGCATGTCATGTCCTTCCCGCCGGCGGGTCTTGCGGCATTCATATAGGCGGGAATGCGGCGCGCAAAGGGCCTAGCCGCGGACGGCGCGCTCGATCAGATCCTGCAGCGCCTCGACCGGCGCACGGTCGCGGTAGAGGCGGTGCTTTTGCGCGGCCATGCGCGCGACGATGCCGGCGCGGAAGACCTGGTCCTGCGCCAGCCGCGCAGCGATGGTGATGTAGTCGTCGACGCTGTGCGCGATCGTTTCCGGCACGCCGAGCATGGTCAGGATGGCGGCGCAGTGGCGGCCGCGCATCATCGGCGCCGCGAGCGTGACGATGGGCAGTTCCTGCGCCAGACTTTCCAGCGCCGAGTTGCACGCCGACCAACCGAGGCTGTCGAGGAACACGTCGGCGAGGCCAGCGGCGCCGACGAACTTCGCCTGGCTCATGCGCGGCAGGAAGACGCAGTGGCGCGCCGCATCGAGGCCGTGCGCGGCGAAGGCGCGGGTGAGGCGTTCGCGCACCAGCCTCGTGACGCCCTGGCCGGCGTGATGCTCGAGGAAGACGAACTGACAATCCGGTACGGTGGCAGCGATGCGCGGATAGACGGGGTCGTGGCGCGGCAGATATTTGTATAGCGACTGCGCGCTCCAGAACACGGTGGCGCCCTCGCGGAGGCCGAGCTCGGCGCGCGTGACCGGCTCCGGCTGCGTCGCGACCGGCTCGTAGCAGATCGACAGATTCGGCAGCCGCACGAGCTTTTCGGTGTAATGCTCCTGCGCGTCCGGCGCTTC
The DNA here is from genome assembly GCF_035943735.1 of Pseudolabrys sp. Lineage (GTDB taxonomy): Bacteria > Pseudomonadota > Alphaproteobacteria > Rhizobiales > Xanthobacteraceae > Pseudolabrys. The sequence continues at coordinate 445,912 of NZ_DASZBV010000016.1, read as the reverse complement.
CATCAGGTCGCTCGACAGGAAATAGTCGAGCGTCGGCAGGCCGCTCGTTTCCGGATGGCCCCAGGATGTCATCTGCACCGGCGCCAGCCGCTGTGCGGCGAGTTGCAGCGACTGCGTGTCCATCAACAGGCCGGGATAGATCAGGACGTGCGGCGCATCGGCCAGGATCTCGCGCCGCCAGCCGGCGGTGTCGAGGGCGCGATGCACGAAGCGGTCGCACATCGTTTCGGCAAGCGCGGTGTCGGCGTCGCGCGGGCCGCCGAGGTGATAGCCCGTGACGTGGAAGCGCGTGCGGTCGAGCCCGGCGAGCCAGCCCTTGATCGGGATCTTCCAGTTCGAGTGGTCGTAGAAGAACGCGCTGGCGATGCCGATGCGGATCGGCTCGCCCGGCGCGGGCCGCGGCGGCAGGGGCGCCGGCGGAAAGGCGCGGCCGACGATCGTGGCGACCATGCCGCCATAGATCTCCTGCAGCGGCCGGTCGTTGCCGCCCTGATAGGCGAGGAAGAAAGGCTGCTGCCCGCCGATGGCATTGACGAGATCGCCATTGATGCGCCCCGCCTCTACGTCGGCGGCGAGTGTCCGCAGCTTGCGCTCGTAGGCGGCGCGGCGGCAGGCAAGCTCGTTCTCGTCGGTGAAGGCGACCGGCAGTTCCGCCATGCAGGCTGCGAAGTGGGCGGCCGCCTCATCGGGGGTTAGCGCCAGCGCACGCGCCAGATCGGCAAGGGCTTCATCGTTACGGTTGAGATCGATGAAGTGGCGGCCGCGCAAATACCAGAGACGGGCATCGTTGGGCGCAAGCGCCAGCGCCGCCGTGAAGCTCTCGGTCGCTTCCTCGGCGCGGTTGAGCAGCATGAGCACGCGGGCCCGATTCTTGCGCGCCTCGAGAAAGTCGGGCGTCAGCGCCAAGGCCCGGTCGTAGGCGGCGAGCGCTTCCGCAGAACGCATCAGCGCTTCCAGCGCCGCGCCGCGATTGTTGTGCGTGCGCGCATCGTCCGGCCGCAGCGTCAGCGCGCGATCGAAATGCGTCAGCGCCTCTTCGTGGCGGCCGAGCGCGCGCAGCGCCGAGCCGAGATTATACTGTGCATCGGCATAGTCGGGCTTGAGCGCCACGGCCTTGCGCAAGCTGTCGAGCGCTTCTTGGTCGCGGCGGAGCGCGGACAGCACGGCGCCGCGATTGTTGTGGGCCTCGGCGAATTTCGATTTCTGCTTCAGCGCCTGATCGAAGCTGGCGATCGCTTCCTCGCTGCGGTTGAGCGCGTGCAAGATCATGCCGTAGTTGAGCAGGATCTGCGGCGAGGGGCGGCGCAGCGTCATTGCCTGCGCGATGAGTCGTAGCGCTTCCGCGTGCTCGCCTTTGGCGTGCTTGAGGACGGCGAGCATCTGCAACGCCTCGAAATGCTCCGGCCGCGCCATCAGCACCATGGCGTAGAGGCGCTCGGCCTCGGCGAGGCGGCCCTGCTCATGGCAGCGCAAGGCCTCGGCGAAGGCCTGCGCGACATTGAGCGAGGCGGCTTGCGGCAGCGGCGACGGCGGCATGAACGGCGGGGCTCCCTGCCGTCGATGGGTAGAAAAGCCCTGCTGAGTCGTCCAGAGGGCAGGGCCCTCGCACAGGCGTGATGGGCGGGTGAGCGCAATGTGAACGCGGCAGGCCCGGGCGGCGTTGTAGAGAAGGGCGGTCCGGCGCGACGCGCTGCGGGGCTTGAGACCAGGGAGACCAGCCATGCGACTTGATCGACGCAGTCTGCTGATGGGCGGCGCGGCTGTGGCCGCGCTCATCGCCACCCGCACCCCCACGAAGGCCAACGACATGCCCGCCGCCGACACCACTGATTTCAAGAAGCTGACCGACGCCGAGTGGCGCAAGCGGCTGACGAAAGACCAGTACTGGATCCTGCGCGAGGAGGGCACCGAGCGCGCCGGCTCGAGCGCGCTCGACCACGAGAAGCGCAAGGGTACCTTCGCCTGCGCCGGCTGCGACCTGCCGCTGTTCTCCTCCGACACCAAGTTCGACAGCGGCACCGGCTGGCCGAGCTTCTACCAGCCGCTGGCGGGAGCGGTGGCGACCAGGACCGACCGCTCGTTCTTCATGGCCCGCACCGAAGTGCACTGCGCCCGCTGCATCGGCCATCTCGGCCACGTCTTCAATGACGGGCCGAAGCCGACGGGCCTGCGCTACTGCATGAACGGGCTGGCGCTGAAGTTCGAGCCGACCCCTGCCGGCGCGTCGTGAGGGTGGCTCCCGTTAAGTCAAAATTCACCCTGTGGCGAATATGGTGAACGAACCCTGAATGCGCGGGCGGCGCCCTGTTTTCTCGCGATTCCGGGGCAAAAAGGCCTCGGGGGGAACCGGCGGCCGTCACCGAAAGGCATGCGCATGTGCGGGGTCGCGGTCGCCATCAACTGGCCCGAAGCAGAGCTTGTTGTTCAGCGGCTGATCGGCCGGATATTGCACCGCGGTGATGTCAGCGATCCCGTTGTGTCGCCGCGGCCGGACACGGCCATGGCCACCCGCCGGCTGCGCATCGTCGATGCCGAGCACGCCATCCAGCCGCAATTCTCTTTCGACGGGCAACTGGCTGTCTCGTTCAACGGCGAGATCTACAACCACGAGGAACTGCGCGTCGAATTGACCGCGCTCGGCGTGCCGTTCCGCACCGAATCCGACACCGAGGTGCTGGCGAACGCGCTGCAGGTCTGGGGCTTCGGCGCCCTCGAACGCCTTAACGGCATGTACGCCTTCGTTGCGGTCGACGTTGGCACCGGCGAATTCCTCGCGGCGCGCGACCCGTTCGGCGTCAAGCCGCTTTATGTCGTGCAGGCGGGGCAGGGCTTCGTGTTCTGCTCGGAGATGCGGCCCCTGCTCGACACCATCGAGCGGCATCAGGTCATGCTGCTGCCGCCGGGCTACGCGCTGTCGCGCAAGTCCTGCGCGCGCTTCAAGTCGCCGGTTTTCCCACGCTCCGCTGTGCCGACCGACGCCAGCCCGGAAGCGCTCGACTACATCCTGTCCGAGGCCGTGCGCCTGCGCCTGCCGCCCGATCTGCCGGTGGCGATCTCGTTTTCCGGCGGCATCGACAGCACGCTCATCGCCCACTACACGCGGCAATACCGGCCGGAGGCGCCGGGCTATTTCGTCGGCAGCGTGAACGCGCCGGATTTCCGCTATGCCGCCGATTACGCGGCGCAGACCGGCTTCGACCTGCGCATCGTGCCGTTCGATCCCGAGAGCGACGCCGTATTCGGCCGCATCGACGAGGTCGTCGCCGCCACCGAATCCTTCGAGCCGAACCTGGTGCGCGGCGCCGTCTGCTCACTGATGGCGGCGGAGCGCATGCACGACGATGGCTTCCGAGTTGCCTTGTGCGGGGAGGGGGCGGACGAACTCTTTTGCGGTTATGCGCCGCTCGAAATCGCCTTCGCCGAGAACGACGAGAATGCGCGCGCAATCCGCGAGGACTGCCTGGGGCTCATGCACCGCATCAGCCTGCAGCGCGTCGACCGTTGCGCCATGCGCCATCAGGTCGAGATGCGCGAGCCCTATCTCGATCCGGAGGTCGTGAATTATGCGCTCGGCCTCGAAGCCGGGGCGCTGGTGCGCGACTTGAACGGGCTGCCGAGCGGCAAGATGCCGCTGCGCGGCGTCTACAATCTCTATGCCGACCAACTGCCCGCCAGCATCCGCGACCGCACCAAAGTGCCGTTCGGGGAGGGCGCCGGGCTCGACGTCTCGCCGCAGGATTCCGGCTGGAAGCGCCGCTTCGACGCGGCGATCAGCGACGCCGACTTGAGCGACGGCCAGAAGGAATTCGCCGCCTTCAGCGTGCAGACGAAGGAAGAGCTCTATTATCTGCGCAAGCTCGCGCAGACCGTCGACGTCAATCGCGTGCCGCATCTGACCGACCGCGCCTGGATCTCCTTCCCGGTGGCGCGGCATCGCGAGAAGCTGAAAGCTTACGCGCACTCCAGTCTCTGATCCGAGGGACGATTCATGCCTGAGAAGATCAACCTCGTTGTCGGCACGCCTTGCTTCGGCGGACAGATTTCGACCATCTATTTCGCCTCGATGTTCAAGCTGCAGAAGGCCGTGCGCGACGTTGCCGACGTCGAGCTGAAGGTGCAACTGCGCGACGGCGATGCCCTGATCAACCGCGCGCGGGCGAACATTGTCGCGAATTTTCTCGACGATCCGACCGCGACGCATCTTCTTTTCATCGATGCCGATATCGGCTTCGAGCCGGCGGAGGTCTTCCGCCTGCTGGCGAGCGGCCACGACATGGTCGCTGGCGCCTATCCGATAAAGCGCATCGACTGGGCGAAGGTGCGCAAGGCGATCGCGGCGAACAAGGACAATATTGGCTCCGCCGCGCTCAATTACGTGCTGGAAGTCGACGACCCGGACAATATCGTGGTGCGCGAGGGCTTCACCCGCATCCGTTACGCCGGCACCGGCTTCCTGATGATCCGCCGGCACGTGCTCGAGCAGATGTGCCGGCACCATCCCGAATTGCAGTTCAACTTCGAGCACTCGGTGTCGGGGCTTGCTAACGCCAGCCGCAACCGCTTCGCGCTCTTCGAGTGCATGATCGAGCCGGTCACCCGGCTCTATCTCAGCGAGGACTTCAGCTTCTGCAAGCGCTGGACCGACATGGGCGGCGAGATCTGGGGTGACCTCCAGAGCCGCCTCAACCACGTCGGGCCGACCACCTATTACGGAGACCTGTCGACGCAGTTCTCGCCGGCCGTGCCGGCGCCGGCCGCGGAGCTGTCGAGCGTCGCCTGAGGCGGCGCGCCGGTCCTCACCTCTCGATCAATTGCAATTTCAAGCCCTGCGCCGCGCCGGCGCGGGCATTTTCGTGCGCGCCTAGGACTTGCCGGTGGCGCACCGGCAAAAACTGCCGGGCGGCGGCAAATCATCCCCACAGGCCGGCCAGCACCGCTCGCACAAGGATTTGATTTATCTGGGCTTTTCCTTGGCACGCGGATTGCGACAGCCATTGCGATCGTCCGTGCGCCCGCTCATCGGGCGTGAGCGTCGCGTGACAGTGGAGAGACAATATGGGTCTGTTTGGCGCGCTGAATACCGCAGTGAACGGTTTGCAAAGCCAGTCCTACGCCTTGCAAAACATCTCCGGCAACATCGCGAACTCGCAAACCATCGCCTACAAGGCGATCGGCACGAATTTTTCGGATCTGCTGCCGGACGCGCCGGCCAACGAGCAGATCGCCGGCGGCGTGATCGCCAGCTCGATGGCGACCAACAACGTGCAGGGCGCGATCACCAACGCCTCCGTTTCGACCTATATGGCCATCAACGGCGACGGTTATTTCGCCGTGCAGCAGCCGACCGGTTCGAACAGCAGCGGGCCGATCTACAACAGCAATCCGATGTACACGCGCCGCGGCGACTTCCAGATGGACCAGTTCGGCTACCTGGTGAACGGCGCCGGCTTTACGCTCGAAGGCATCCCGATCGATCCGAAGACCAATGCGCCGATCGGCAACGCCGTCGCGCCCCTGCAGTTCAGCAACGCCTTCCTGCCGGCGACGGCGACCACGACGATCAGTTATGGCGCCAACCTGCCGAGCCTGCCGCACACCGGCACCTACAATGCGGCGTTCCCGGGATCCGAGCTCCTCAATGTGACCGGCTTCCACAACGACCCGACCGTTGCCGGCACTGGGGTGGTCCAGGGCCAGGATGTCACCACGTTCCTGAGCGAGTCGCTCGATGGCGGCTCGGTGACCGCCTACGATTCGTCCGGTCAGCCCGTGAACACGCAGCTGCGCTGGGCCAAGACCAACAGCACCGGCCTGCCGGCGCAGAACGCCGCGCTCACCGGCACGACCGCGCTCGGCACGGTCGACGCCAGCGGCGGCAACATCACGTTCGACATCAACGGCACGACGGTTACGCTGCAGTCGACGTTCGCCGGCTCCGGCGGCGCGGGCAAGTACAGCCCCAGCGAACTGGCAGCTGCAATCAACGGCACCGCCGGCATCACCGTCAACGCCTCGACCGACACCGCGGGTCATCTGATCCTCACCAGCACCGGCACCGCCGGCGCGGCCGACACGGTGACCCTCAACAACTTCACGGGCTCGGGCAGCCCGAATGCCAGCCTGCTCGGCTATGCATCTGCGGCCTCGGTGACGGCGAACGGCACGAACGCCGACACCGGCACCGACACCTGGAACCTGTTCTACCAGACCAACTCGACCGCAAGCGGCACGACGACCGCCTGGCAGAACGTCGGCACCAACTTCACGTTCGACGCCACCGGCAATCTCAATCCGAGCGTCAGCTCGGTGCCGCTGACCGGCGTCACCATCGACGGCACCCCGCTCGGCAACATCGCCATCAAGATCAACGGGCTGACGCAGTTCTCGTCGACCAACGGGTCGGTGACCGTCACCTCCCTCAACCAGGATGGCTATCCGCCGGGCCAGTTGCAGTCGATCTCGATCAGCGACAACGGCCGCATCACCGGCAGCTTCACCAACGGCAAGAACGTCGACCTCGCAGAGGTACCGCTCTATTCGTTCGCCAGCCCGAACAACCTGAAGGCGCTCAGCGGCGGCGCGTTCGCCGTCACCGGCGATTCCGGACCGGCGCTGGTGGGCGCGAGCGGCAAGCTGGTCGGCGGCTCGCTGGAGGGATCGAATGCGGACATCGCCGACCAGTTCACCAAGCTGATCGTGACGCAGCAGGCCTATTCGGCCAACACGCGCGTGATCACCACGGCGAACCAGATGTCGCAGGACCTGCTCAGCATGATCCGGTAAGCGGCACGCGCCGCCTTGAGGTGAATTTCAGGCAATGAGTCTTACGCAGGCACTTTCGACGGCACTGAGCGGGCTGACCGTGACCCAGACCAGCATGTCGCTGGTCGCGGGCAACGTCGCCAATGCGCAGACGCCGGGCTATGTGCGCAAGACTCCGTCCATCACCGAGAACGCCTCGGGGACGATCGGCAGCGCCGTCCAGATCGATGCGATCAACCGGGTCCTCGATCAGTTCGTGCAGGCGCAGATGCGGACCGAGTCGGCGGGCGCTGGCTACGCCGACGCGGTCAGCAACATGTACAAGCAGCTGCAGGGCATCTACGGCACGCCCGGCTCAAGCGGGACGCTGGAATCGACCTTCAACAACTTCACTTCGGCGCTGCAGGCACTCGGCACGACGCCGAACGACGGGCCGACGCAGCTGACCGTGCTCAGCGCCGGGCAGGCGCTGACGCAGCAGCTCAACAGCATGTCGAGCAGCATCCAGTCGCTGCGCGGCGAGGCCGAACTCGGCATCTCACAGGACGTCGACACGGCCAATAACGATCTGCAGCAGATCGCGCAGATCAACAGGCAGCTCGCCTCCTATTCGAAGCAGGATTCGGCTTATTCTGCGCTCCAGGACCAGCGCGACGTCTATATCGACCAGATCTCCAAGCTGATGGACGTCCGCGTTATCAACAGCGACAACAACCAGGTGTCGCTGCTGACAAGCTCGGGTGTCCAGCTCGTTAGCGGCAGTCAGGCCTCGACCCTGAGCTTTAATGCTCAGGGCGCGATGTCGGCGCAGTCGCAATGGAGTGCGGACCCGAGCAAGTCCACGGTCGGAACAATTACGCTCACCTCGCCGAACGGAGCGAAGACAGATTTGATCGCCAACGGTGCGATCCGCTCCGGCGAGATCTCCGCCTATCTGCAGATGCGCGACACCACGCTGGTGCAGGCGCAGGCCCAGCTCGACCAATTCGCCGGCGCCATGGCGAGCGGCCTCTCCGATACGACGACGCCGGGCACGGCCGCCACATCGGGCGCGCAGAGCGGCTTCGACGTCGATGTCGGCTCGCTCTCGGCCGGCAATACGGTGTCGATCACTTACACCGACACGGCGACCAACACGCAGCATCAACTGACGTTGATGCGCGTCGACGACCCGTCCGCGTTGCCGCTGAAGAATTCCGCCACCTCCAATCCCAACGACAAGGTGGTGGGCATCGATTTCTCCGGCGGCATGGCCTCGGTCGTGTCGCAGATCAACGCGGCTCTCTCCTCGACCGGCATGACGGCGTCGAACCCGTCCGGCACGACGCTGCGGATCCTCGACGACGGCGCGGCGAATACCGTCGACGTGAACGCCATGTCGACGACGGCAACGGCGACGTCGCTGACCGGGTCGGTGCAACTGCCGATGTTCACCGACGGCGGCCAGCCCTATACCGGCGCGATCACGTCGGTCGGTTCGCAGAGCGTCGGTCTCGCCGGGCGCATCACCGTGAACGGCAGCTTGCTGGCCAACCCGTCCGCGCTCGTCGCCTACCAGGCGAGCACGACGTCCGCCGATGCGACGCGGCCCAACTTCATCTACGGCCAGATGGCCAGCGCCTCGCTGGGCTTTTCACCCTCGGCGGGGATCGGCTCGGCGGCTTCGCCTTACAGCGGCACCCTCAGTTCCTACCTCAGCCAGATCACCAGCGTGCAGAGCACGGCGGCCAACAACGCCACCAACCTTCAGCAGGGCCAGGACGTCGTGCTCAGCGCGCTGCAGCAGCGTTTCACCAGCACGTCGGGCGTGAATATCGACCAGGAGATGTCGAATCTGCTCACCCTGCAGAACGCTTACGCGGCGAACGCACGCGTGATGACCACCGTCAACACCATGCTCAACGCGCTGATGCAACTGGGCCTGTAATATGTCGATCAACTCCGTCAACAACGCGATGATCCAGTCGTTGGTCAACATGCGCTCGCAGTTCACGGATTTGCAGCAGCAGCTCAGCAGCGGGCAGAAGTCCCAGACCTACGCGGGTCTCGGGGTCGGCAGCGGCCTGACGGTCAGCCTCAACGCCCAGCTTTCCGCAATCAGCGGCTTCGACAACGGCATCGACATGGCGATGACGCGCGTCGGCCTGGCGCAGACCGCGCTCAACAGCATGGGTACTATCGGCGATACGGTGAAATCGCTGGTGCTGGAAGGCAACACCACCGGCGGCAACGCCAATACGGCGCAACTGACCGCGCAATCCTCGTTGCAGCAGATTCTGGGCCTGCTCAACACGCAATCGGGCAACGGCTACCTCTTCTCCGGCAGTTCGCCGGATCAGCCTTCGGTCGCCACCTACGACGACATCATGAACGGCAGCGGTACGCGCGCCGGCCTCACGCAGATCATCAGCGAGCGCAACCAGGCCGACCTCGGCGCGAGCGGGCTTGGCCGCCTGACCCTCAGCACGGCGGGCAGTACGGCTTCGGTCGCCGAGGACGCGGTGTCGCCCTTCGGCTTCAAACTGGCGGGTGTGACCTCGAGCCTGACCAATGCCACGGTCAGCGGGCCGTCCGGCTCGCCGGCGGCGGTCTCGGTCAACTTCACCGGCGCGCCGAACGACGGCGATGCGATCACGCTCAATTTCAACCTGCCGGACGGCACCACTCAGAACCTGACGCTGACGGCGACGTCACAATCGCCGCCGGGCGCCAACCAGTTCACCATCGGCGCCACGCCGGCGGCGACTGCGGCCAATTTCCAATCGGCGCTGACGACGGCGGTGGGCGGCCTCGCGGCCACGTCGCTGAAGGCTGCGTCGACCGTGACGGCCTCGAACGACTTCTTCAACGCGGACACCAGCAGTCCGCCGCAACGCGTGGCCGGTCCGCCCTACGACACCGCGACCAGCCTGACTGCCGGCACCGCGGCGAACACCGTCATCTGGTACACCGGAGAGGACGGCGCCGGCTCGGCCCGCTCGAGCGCGTCGACGCGCATCGATCCCAGCCTTGTCGTATCGTACGGCACGCGCGCGAATGAGAGCGCGCTGCGCAATCTCGTGCAGAACGTTGCGACGCTCGCGGCGGTGACGATCTCGCCGAGCGATCCGAACGGAGCGGCTCTGAGCACGGCGCTCGGCCAGCGGCTGAGCACGGCGATGTCGGGCGGGCCCGGCGTGCAGACGATCAGCGACATCGAAACCGAGCTTGCCGGTGCCCAGGCCTCGATGAACTCGTCGAAGAGCACGCACCAGCAAACGAGCGCGACTCTCACCAACATGCTGCAGGGCATCACCGGGATCAGCAACGAGCAGGTCGGCGCCGAATTGCTGTCGCTGCAGAACCAGATGGCCGCGACGATGCAGACGACGGCGATGCTCTACCAGACGAGCCTGGTCAACTATCTGAAATAATGAACCCGATTATGCGAATATGATCGCGGCAGCGGCGCGGTGATCAGCCGCGCCCGAGCAATCCGGCGGCGATCTCGCGATTGATGCGGATCAGCGGCGCCAGCGCGTCCGGCCGCGGATTGCACTGAATCGACAGCGTCTCGTTGAAGATGTAGATGCCGAGATTGGCGATGTTCTGCCGCAGGTTGGGCGGCAGCGGGTTCTCGGAATTCGTCGCGGACGAGAGGAAGATCGACCAGAGCTTGCGGTTGTTGGTCAGCGCGGCCTCGAGCTCGGCGCTGCGGTTCTCCCAGCCGTCGCGAACCGCCTGCAGGCGCGCCGCCGCATCGAGCAGAAGATCGGCCTCGAGCTCACGCGGGTTTGCGGTCTGCTTCGCGACCGCGCCGTAGGTCCGTGCTGCGTGATGCATGGTCGAGCAGTTCCTTCTCGTAGGCGATAAGTGCCTTGGCCGACTTCAAGGCCTTATACATCGCGCCGGTTATGATGTGATTACCGATCTCCTCGATGAACGGCCATGCGCTCGGCACGGCCTCCGCGAGTTCGCGCGTGAGCGTGAAATAGGTCTCGTGATGCGGGCGAGGATCGCGTGAGGTGTAGATGATCTGTACCGCCAGATAGATGCGCTTGGCCGGCGTGTCGGCCAGATCCGGCGTCATGATCTCCTTTTCGCGCAGGATCGGTGCCTGCCCTTCGATCAGCAGGCGCGTACGCTGGTCGCCATTGGTAACCAGGCACTCACCGAGGATCAGCCGCTCGCCAGGCTTGAGTTCAACCTTGAGGCCCATTTCGATCCGCTTTCTGCGTGTTCGAAGGCGCTGGCGAGCGCCGGGATTACTGGAAGAGTCTGAGGACGTTCTGGTCCGCCTGCGCGGCGAGCGACAGCGCCGTGGTCGAGAGCTGCTGGCGCGTCTGCAAGGCGAGCAGGTTGGCGCCCTCTTCGTTCGAATCGGCGAGCGTCAGGTTGTCGGCGCCGGTCTGCAGCGTGCTGATCATCGACTTGGTGAAATCCTGGCGGACCTGCACGGTCTGCAGGTTGGCGCTCAGCCCCTGCGACTGCGACCGCAACGTCGTCAATGCCGCGGTGAGCTGGGTCGAAGCGGCGCTGATGTCGGTGGCGCCTGACCAGTTGTTGGCGGAGGCGTTGATCGCCACGGCGCCGCTGGTCAGATCGGTGACGCCGACCACGGATACTTTCGAGGTCCCGGTCTCGTTCATCGTGACCGTGAGCGTGTCGCCGTTCAGCAGGTTGATGCCATTGATGCCGGAGTCCTGCGCGAGCTGGTCGATCTGACTCCGGATCTGGTCATACTGCGTGGCGAGGTTCGCGCGGATGGTGGTGTCGGTGGTTTGCTGCGCCTGGTTGACGATCGATTGCGCCGACTGCACCAGCTTGGTGATCGACGTGATGCCGTTATTGGCGGCCTGGATGGTGTTGATCGCCGTCGACATCGAGTCGAGCAGGGCGTTGAGGTCGTTGGCGCGCCCGGTGAGATTTTGCGCGGTGAAGTAGTTGATCGGATTGTCGAGCGCAGAGTTGACGCGCTTGCCCGTGGCCAATCGATCCTGGGTCTGCGTGATCAGGTCCGAGGTCTGCTGCAGCTGCAGCAGGTTCGACCTTACGCCGGCTGAGAGAACGATATTGCTCATGGCAGTCCCTTGTCTGGCGGAAAACCGACCGAGGTATCCGCCAACAATGAATTGTTAAGGTTAATGGGGCCTTAAAGCCGGGGACTGCGGTAAAGCCTCTTTCGGTAGCCGAGGGCAAAAAAAACGGCGGCCCGAAGGCCGCCGTTTCCATCGGATTTGACGCTCTGCCGATTACTGGAAGAGGCGGAGGACGTTCTGGTCGGCCTGCGAGGCGAGCGACAGAGCCGTCGTGGACAGCTGCTGGCGGGTCTGCAGGGCGAGCAGGTTGGCGCCTTCCTGGTTCGAGTCGGCCAGGGTCAGGTCGTTCGCGCCGGTCTGCAGCGTGTTGATCGTGGCCTTGGTGAAGTCCTGGCGGATCTGCACGGTCGACAGGCTCGAGCCGAGGCTCTGGGCCTGCGAACGCAGGGTCGTCAGGGCCGAGGTCAGCGCGGTCGAGGCGGCGGTGATGTCGGTGGCGCCGGCCCAGTTGTTGCTCGAGGCGTTGATCGCCAGCTTGCTGGCGGTCGTGTCGGTGACGCCGCTGATCGTGACCGAGGACTTGCCGGTCTCGTTCAGGGTGACCGTCAGGTTGTCGCCGTTCAGCAGGTTGATGCCGTTGAAGCCGGAGTCCTGCGCGAGCTGGTCGATCTGGCTGCGGATCTGGTCGAACTGGGTGGCCAGGCTGGCGCGGGTCGTGGTGTCGGAGGTCTGCTGAGCCTGGCTGACCAGCGACTGGGCCGACTGCACGAGCTTGGTGATCGCCGAGATACCGTTGTTGGCGGCCTGGATCGTGTTGATGCCGGTCGCCATCGAGTCGAGGAGGTTACCCAGGTCGCTGGCGCGGTTGTTGAGGCCCTGAGCGGTGAAGTAGTTGTTCGGGTTGTCGAGGGCGGAGTTGACGCGCAGGCCGGTGGCCAGCCGAGTCTGGGTCTGGGTGATCGCATCCGACGTCTGCTGGAGCTGCAGCAGGTTCGAACGGACGCCCGCCGAGAGAACGATAGAGGACATAGTCGGTACCTTTCTGGTCTATATGCCGTACTGGCGCTTGAATTCGATCCAGTGGATCGGTGCCTGTGATCTCACATACGTCCAAACGGGCGCTTAAAGGTTGTGGTTAATGTTTCGTTATTTTTATTGTCCGCGCCTGCTTTTGAATCAAATTCAAATTTGCGGGCGATTGAATTTGCAATCTTAATCCGCGTGGCAAGCGGGCTATGGGTTCTGCCGGGCACAGTGTCGCCACGATTTGTTAAGGACAAAGGCGGTAGTGGTAGCGCTTCCCGCGGGCGTTCCCATGAGTATTCAGAGCAGCGGTTCGTGGATTGCCGGTGCAATGGCGGCCAGCCAGAGCTCGCTCGGCGGCATCTTCGACGCATTGACGAGCGGCAATGACGGCTCGGTGAGTTCATTCTTGGGCCAGGCATCCGGCTACGCCAACACCTTCGCCTCGATCACGCAGAATACCGTGACCAGCGCGACGAATTTCTACGCGCAGATCGCGGCGAACAACCAGCAGACGCAGCAGCAGCAACAGCTCATGGATGCTCTTGCCCAGTTGCAGGCCCAGCAGTCGATGGTTCAGCCGCAGAACACGCTCGATCCGTATATCTATTTCTCGAACGGCTCGTCGCTCGATACGACCAACAATATCCTGACGATGCCGGATGGCAGCCAGATCGACACGACGACCGGGCTCCCTTATGTGGATCCCGCCGATCTGGTCGATCTCGGCGGCGGCTCCTATCTCAACAGCAAGACCAATATCATCACGCTTTCCAACGGCACGCAGATCGACGCCGTGACCGGTCTTAAGGAGAGCCAGGTCACGAGCACGAGCAGTAGCGGCAGTTGACGGGCCTAAAGGCTGCGGCTGACGGCCAGCGGCTGGCTGTTGCGCGGGGCCGGCGCGTTGGTGCGGCCGCTCGCACCGTAGGTCGAGGGCGCCTGACGCCGGTTCATCTCGCCGGAGACGCCGCGGATGATGCCTTCCGACACGGCGTGCGCGGTGGCGATCACCGTCAGGTTCGTTTGCAGCAGGCTCTGGAAGGCGGCGTGCCGCTCGCGCAAGGCGGCGAGGGCCTGCGGCAGCGCCTTGGCGATCGCCGGCTTGGCGGTGTTGACGCGCGCGCTCTCCGCGACGTAACGCTGCGCGAGCTCGGTCTTGCGCGGCTCGAGCGCGACCGCCTCGCGCAGGCGTCCCTTGCGCATGTGCGCGGTCTCTTCCTCGACCGTCTCGATCAGGCTGTCCATGATCGTGTTGAGGTTGGCGATCGCCCGCTCGGCTTCGGCCGCGGTCGAGATCGCCATATCGGTTTCGCTCGCGCTCACTGACGATGCTCCTGATGGGCGAGCAGGCTCTGATAGACTTGGCTGGCAATGCCGATGCCGCCGGCCTTGGAGAAGCTGCGCGCATACTGATCGGTCAGCATCGAGCGCCAGACGCCGGTGGCGCCGCTGCCGCCGAACGGGCCGTCGCCGCCGATGTCGGTGTACATCTGCTGGAACATGGAATTGAGGAAGACGGCCTCGAAATCGCGGGCGGCGGTTTTCGCTTTGGCCTGCGTCGAGGTATCGACCTTGCCCTGAAGCTGCGCGTTGTTGATGAGGTCGAGCGGCGTCAGGCCGGGCGGGGGGAGGGCGACGGTGGCCGACATCACATCACCTCGATATCGGCCTGGATGGCGCCGGAGGCCTTGATCGCCTGCAGGATGGCGATCATGTCGCGCGGACCGATGCCCAGCGAGTTGAGCCCGTCGACGAGTTGCTGCAGCGAGATGCCGTTCTTGACCACGGCGAGCTTCTTGCTGTCCTCCTGCACGCCGATGCGCGTGCGCGGCACGGTGACGGTCCGACCGTTGCGCGAGAATGGCCCGGGCTGGCTGACCTGCGGCGTCTCGGAGATCGTGACGGTGAGGTTGCCCTGCGCGACCGCAACGGTCGACACGCGCACGTCGCGGCCCATGACGATGATGCCGGAGCGTTCGTCGATGACGATCTTGGCGGCCTCGTCCGGCTCGACCTGCAACTGCTCGATGTCGGTGAGCAGCTTGACGACGTTGCCGCGGTACTGCTGCGGCACGGTGAGGCCGACGGTCGCCGGATCGAGCGGCTCCGCCGTCGGCACGCCGATATAGTCGTTGATCGCGGCGGCGACACGCTTGGCGGTGGTGAGGTCTGGATTGCGCAAGGCGATGCGCAGTTGGTTCTCGCGATTGAGATTGAAGTCGATCTCGCGCTCGATGATGGCGCCGTTGGCGATGCGGCCGACGGTCGGCACGCCGCGGACGATCTTGGCGGCCTCGCCCTCGGCCGCGAAGCCGCCGATCGCAACCGAGCCCTGGCCGACGGCATAGACGTTGCCGTCGGCGCCGAGCAGCGGCGTGACCAGCAGCACGCCGCCCTGCAGGCTCTTGGCGTCGCCGAGCGATGACACCGTAATGTCCATGCGCGTGCCCTGCGTGCCGAATGCCGGCAGGTTAGCGGTCACCATCACGGCGGCGACGTTGCCGGTACGCAGCGTCTGGCCGCGGATGTTGACGCCGAGGCGCTCGAGCATCGCTTGCAGCGACTGCTTGGTGAAAGGAATGTTGTTGAGGGTGTCGCCGGTGCCGTTGAGACCGACCACCAGGCCATAACCGATGAGCTGGTTCTGACGAATACCCTCGATATTCGCCAGATCCTTGATGCGCGAGGTCGCCCCGGCGCTGACCGGGATAGATAAAGCCATCAGTGCCGCAACGAGTGCGGTACGCAATGTCCTCGTCATCACTGCTCCCCAATGTGACGTATGACTGCACATCCTTATGCGATCCGCGTGCCACGTCGGCGCGGCCCCGCAAGGTCTTGAGTCAATGTGATTTTCCTGATTCGCCGGCGCAGTAGCCGCAGGGTCCGTGTCGGCAGAAAGCGGCTCAGGCGGCAAGTTTTGCCGGGCCCTTTACCCGCGGTTAACCATACGCGGGCAGGCTGTCACGCACGGGGGCACAGGCACTCGGCCGCTGTGGGGGATTCGATGCGCATCTATGGAGCGGGCGGCACCGCGCTCGCCGCCAAGCCGGGCGCCGCGCGACGCACCGCCTCCGGCGGCTTCAGCGTCGACGAGCAGGAATCCGCGCATGGCACGGCGCAGACCGGCGGTCTGCGTTCGATCTCCACCGTCGACGCGCTGCTCGCGCTGCAAGGCATCGAGGACACAACACAAAAGAAGAAGCGGGCGGTCGCCAAGGGCCGCCATGCGCTCGACGTGCTCGATCGCCTCAAGGCCGCGCTGCTGGACGGCACGCTGGATCAGTCGGCCGTGGCGCGCCTGAAGGTCGCTGCCGAAGGACTGACCGAGGAAAGCGGCGACCCCGGCCTCGACACCGTCCTATCGGCGATCAATCTCCGGGTTGCGGTGGAACTCGCCAAGGCCGGCGTCCAGTAGCCGGCTCCGGTATCCGCAAAGGGTCGGCGGAACTGCCTTCGGCGCAGGCAGGCGGCTGCCTATCCCTTGGCAAGTCACTGAATTGTCATAGAAATCTGGCTATGAACATGCCGCGCGGAAGGTGTTGTCCGCCTGCGGACGCGCGTATATAAGCCTGCCGCAAGTAGAGGGGTAGCACTCTACTCAACGACACAAGAAGACCGAAGAAGACAGGGGAGTCAGTGGGATGTTGGCCAAGACGGCGAACTATCGGCCCTCGGACAAGGAGCCGTTCATGAACGAGCGCCAGCGGGAGTACTTCCGCACGAAGCTCCTGGCATGGCGCGAGGACATCCTGAAGGAAGCCAAGGAGACCCTGCAGCATCTGCAGGAGGAGAACCAGAATCATCCGGATCTCGCCGACCGCGCTTCCTCGGAAACCGATCGGGCCATCGAGCTGCGCGCGCGCGACCGGCAGCGCAAGCTGATCGCCAAGATCGACGAGGCTTTGACGCGCATCGACGACGGAACCTACGGCTACTGCGAGGAGACCGGCGAGCCGATCTCGCTGCGCCGCCTCGAGGCGCGCCCGATCGCGACCTTGTCGGTCGAAGCGCAGGAGCGGCACGAGCGCCGCGAGCGGGTCTATCGCGACGACTGAACGGCCGCGCACGATCCATCCGCATTCATGAAGCCCGGCGCGCGCGCCGGGCTTTGTCGTTTCGTCTATCCTTGCGGTCGTGATTCTCCTCTGACTTAACGACTCGCTGCCGCAATGGCGCTTGCCCAGACCGCAATTCAAGGCGCGGACCTCGCGCCGCTCTTCGAGAAGGCGCAGGCCGCGCATCGCGACGGCGCGCTGGCGCAGGCCGAGAAGCGTTACAAGGCTGTGCTCGCGCGCGATCCGGCTCACGTCGGCGCGCTGCATCTGCTCGGCTATCTCAACTATCAGGCCGGCCGTCCGGCGCAGGCGATGCATTATCTCACCCAGGCGCTGAAGCAGAACGGCAACTCGTCCGAGTTGCTCTCCACATACGGCCTGGTGCTGCATACGCTCGGCCGCCTCGACGAGGCGCTGACGCACTACGACGCAGCGCTGGCGCTCGCGCCGGGCGATGCCGATCTCATCAACCGCCGCGGCACGGCGTGGCTGCGTCTCGGCCGCGCGGAAGAGGCGCTTGCAGCCTTCGACCGCGTGCTCGCGTGCGACCCGCAGCATGTCGACGCGCTGGGCAATCGCGGCAACGCGCTGGTCGCGCTCAACCGTCCGGAGGAGGCGATCGCGAGCTACGACGCCGCGATGCATGCCGGCGGCGAGAGCGCGCAACTGCTGACCAATCGCGCGCACGCCTTGCGGCGGCTGGACCGGCTCGACGATGCCGTCGCCGATCTCACGCGCGCATTGGCGCGCGATGCGAACTTCGCCGAAGCGACGTTCGAACTCGCGCTGGCGCAGCTTGCGCGTGGGGACACCGCCGAGGGCTGGTCGAATTACGAGCGCCGCTGGCAGACCGGCGCCTTCGCCGGGCACCGGCGGGATTTCAAGTCGCCGCTGTGGACGGGCGCGCAGAGCCTCAAGGGCCGCACCATCCTGCTGCACGCGGAGCAGGGCTTCGGCGATGCCATCCAGTTCGTCCGCTATGCGCCGCTGGTGGCCGAACGCGGCGCCAGCGTCGTGCTCGAAGTGCAGCCCGAGCTCGCACGGCTGATGGAGAGTGTCGCCGGCGTCGCGCGTGTCGTGGCGCGCGGCGATAAACTCGTGCCATTCGATTTGCACTGTCCGCTGATGAGCCTGCCGCGCGCGTTCGGGACCAGCGTCGCCACGGTGCCGGCTGCGATTCCTTATCTCCGCGTCGGCGCGGCGGAGGTCACAGCCTGGGCGGCGCGGCTGCCGCAGGGCAGGCCGCGCATCGGGATCTGCTGGGCCGGCCGCAGTTCGCACAGCAACGACAGCAACCGCTCGCTGCCGCTCGCCCGCTTCGCCGACGTGTGGGCCGGCATCGACGCGGATGTCGTCAGCCTGCAGTACCCGCCGAGCGACGAGGAGCGCGCGCTGTTGCAACGCCGCGGTGTCGTCGATGTGTCGGCACACCTGCATGACTTCACCGACACCGCCGCCCTGATCGAAAACCTCGATCTTGTCGTGTCGGTCGATACGGCGATCGTGCACCTTGCCGGCGCGCTCGCTGTACCGACATTGCTCATGCTACCCTTCGCCGCCGACTTCCGTTGGCTGCGCGAACGCACCGACAGTCCGTGGTATCCAAACGCCGAACTATTCCGGCAGCCGCGCTTCGCGGACTGGCAGCCGGTGATCGAGGAGGTGCGGGGACATCTCGCGCTTGTGCTGGCGACGCGGCGGCCCTCGCTCTCGCATCCGGCGCCAAAACGAGCACGGCCTCCGGCAGGGGAGCTACCGGAGGCCGCACCTTAGACGCCGATTCCGCTCGCGAGACGAAAACGGCGCGGGAGCTGAGAACTAGAACGGCAGGATCACGTCCATGACCTGCTGGCCGTAGCGCGGCTGTTGCACGTCGGTGATCTGGCCGCGGCCGCCATAGGCGATGCGCGCCTGCGCGATCTTCGAGGAGTCGATCGTGTTGTCGCTCTGGATGTCCTCCGGCCGCACGATGCCGGCGACCACCAGTTCGCGCACTTCGAAATTGACCCGGATCTCCTGCTTGCCTTCGACTACGAGGTTGCCGTTCGGCAGCACCTGCGTGACCACGGCGGCGACGTTGGTCTGCAACGCTTCCGAGCGGTTGACCGAGCCCTTGCCGTCGCTCGATGCCGTCGAGTCCGCAGTGAGGATGCGGCCGGGCAGGATCGCCTTCGCCGGATTGGGAATGGTCTTGCTGCCGAGGAAGTCGGTGATGCCGGAATCCTCGGTGTTGGTGCGGCTGCGCTGCGTCTCGTTGGCGATGATCGCCTTGTCGGTGATGTTCACCTGCACGGTGAGGATGTCGCCGACCTGGTGTGCGCGCTGATCCTTGAAGAAGGCGCGCGCGCCGCTGCGCCACAGCGAGTTGGGATTGTAGGAGGCGGGCGCCGCCGCCGGCATCGGCATCTGCACCGGCTTGTAGCCAGGCGCCGCCGTCGGATTGTCAATGGCGCTGAGCTTGGGCTGCTCACCGATATTCTTCAGCCGGTCGATGGCCGCGCAACTGCTCAGGGCGGAGCTGGTGAGCAGCGCCAGGCCGATCGCACGCAAGACTTTGTAAGGTTTCATCGGTGTCGCTTTCGGGAAGGGCGCGGCTGCGCCGGACGAATTCGAACTCTCAAGGACTAGCGGCCGGAGCCGCCGATCTGCGGAAGGTTGGCGGCAAGACGGGCGGTGCCGGTGATCACGGCCACGCGGCCGGGCCCGATGACGACGCCTTGCAGCATGCGCTTGGACTGTTCGTTGAGCACCGTGATGGTGTCGCCCTGGGCGCCGCCTTCGGTGGCTTTGCCGCGCACCGTGAGCGAGAGGCCGGGCATGTCGTAGGTGAGGGTGACGATGTCGTTGCGCTGCACGAGCTCGGGACGCGTCAGGTCGCTCGGGCGCAGCGGCCGGCCGCTCGGCAGGCTGTCGCGCGCGGCGAGGCCTACGACCTGGTCGCGGTCGGTGATTGCGTCGCGACTGACTTCGGCGCGCGGCTTGCGCTCGACGCCGATGTCGGAGTCCTTGAGCAGTGCGCCGCGCTCGACGCTATGCGCCATCACCAGCACCTGGATGGTGGGAATGGCCTGGCCGCCCAAGCGGAGCGTACCGCGGCTGTCGGCGCCGGTCGGCAGGTCGATGTCGGCGTCGAAGCGGTTGCTGCGGTTGTCGTAGCTGATGCGGGTGACGCGCGGCTCGCCCAGTGCCGACGGCGAGACATACATCGCCCGCAGCGTGCGGTCGAAGGTGACCATGAGGTCCTTGGCCGCTCCGAGCTGATATTGGTCCGACAGCGCGCGCGCGACCTCGTCCTCGACAGCCTTGGCCGGGATCATCCGCGCTGCGCGAGTGACGGTCACTTCGCTGATGCCATTGGTGTCCAGCCCGATGAGCTTGTACTGCCCCACGGCCTCGGCCACCGCTTCCGCCGGCACCGTGCCGGTCATGCCGAGGTCGGGGGCGCGGAAGATCGGCACTTTGGCGATGATGCCCGCGTTGTCGACGACGTCGCCGATGCGGACGAGATCGCCGTTGACGACGACATTGGCCTTGAGCACCGGGTGCGGCGTCGCGTCCTGCGCGACGGCTGCGCTGGTGAACGCTGCGAGAAGTCCGAGAGAGAGCATGAACCGCTTCATGACCGTGCCTCAGCGCATCAGGTTGGAGACCGACTGCATCATCTGGTCGGCGGCGGAGATCACCTTCGAATTCATCTCGTAGGCGCGTTGAGCGGTGATCAGGTTGGTGATCTCGGAGACGGAATCGACGTTGGACTGCTCGAGCATGCCCTGCTGCAGGTCGCCGGCGCCGTCCGTGCCTGGCAGGCCGTCGATCGGCGTGCCGGAGGCGGGCGTCTCCTGGTAGAGGTTGTCGCCCATCGGCAGGAGGCCCGCCGGGTTGATGAAGCGGGTCATCTGCAACTGGCCGAGAATTTGCGGCGTGGTCGAGCCCTGCGGGATGACCGAGACCTGGCCCTGCGCGTTGATGGTGAGGCCAGTCGAGTTCGGCGGAATGGTGATCGCGGGCTGAAGCACGTTGCCTTGCGGCGTGACGATGCGGCCCTGAGAGTCCATGTTGAAGGAGCCGTCGCGCGTATAGGCGAAGGTGCCGTCGGGCAACTGCACCTTGAAGAAGCCATCGCCGCGGATAGCGACGTCGAGCTGGTTGCCGGTCTGCGTCAGGTTGCCCTGCGTCATCAGGCGCACGGTGCCGACCGTCTTGACGCCGGAGCCGAGGTCGATGCCGACCGGCAGCATGTTGCCCTGCGCCGAGGTCTGTGTGCCGACGCGGCTGACGTGGTCGTAGAGCAGATCCTGGAATTCGGCGCGCTGGCGCTTGTATCCGGTGGTGGTCATGTTGGCGAGATTGTTGGAGATGACCTGGACATTGAGCTCCATGGCCATCATGCCGGTCGCTGCGGTGCTCAGAGCGCGCATGACTTAAAACTCCTTCATCAATTCGGTACGGCGGCCAGCTTGTCGATCGACTGCTGGCTGACGTCGCTCTGTTGCTGCAGCATCGAGGCGATCTGCATGTAGCTGCGCGTGATCTCGATCATGCGCGACATCTCGACGACGCCGCGCACGTTGGACTTCTCCAGTTCGCCCTGCACGATCTTGGCGCCCGCGGCGGCCTGCGGCGTCACGCCGGCCGGCGGTTTGAAGGTGCTGCCGCCGTCCTTCTGCAACTGCTGCGGATTGGCGAAATTGACGACGGTCAGCGTGCCGCGCACGCTGTCGGCGGTGGAATTACCCTGGCGCGCGCTGATGGTGCCGTCGGGACTGATCGAGATCTGCCGGTCGTTGGGCTGGAACGTGATCGGGCCGCCGCTGCCGAGGACGGGATCGCCTTCCGAGGTCACCAACTGGCCGGCGGGGTTGATCTTGAACGAGCCGTTGCGCGTGTAGCGCTGACCGCGCGATGTTTGCACCGTGAAGAAACCGTCGCCGTCGATGGCGACGTCGAGCGGATTGCCGGTGCGCTGCATCCCGCCGGCGTTCATGTCGTGCCAGACGCCGCGGTCGCGCACATAGCTGACGCGCGCACCCGCGTCGGTGCGGGCGGACGAGGACAGATATTCCTCGAACAGCGAACCGTCGGCCTTGTAGCCGGTGGTGTCGACGTTGGCGATGTTGTTGGCGACGACGTCCATTTCGCGGCTAAGCGCGACCTGGCGCGACAGTCCGATCAGAAACGTATTCTGCATCGGCAACTCCCCTGATCAGCGCGGCTGAGACGAACCCTCCCGAGGCGCGTCCCGACCGTTTCATCGGTACCGCCCTGGTTCTCCCAAACCCGGGCGGCTGCCGATCCTGTTGCAGCGGTCGTGCCAACTTTGATTTGCCAATGAAATCAGATCGATGATGAAAATTACCGGTCCCGGCGGCAGGGCAAAAAGCGCAATCGACCCGGCAAAAAATTCCCGGCGCCGGGGTCGTGGAAAGCATCTGTTAACCATGCCGACCTAGCTTGCCAGTGGGGGCGCCGTTCCGCGACGCGGCATGATTTTGCCGACGTCGTCCGCCGCTCCCGGGGTGGCAATCGGGGCTGTTCATGGCAGGCAAGACCAAGAAGAAGGCTGAGGCGGCTGACGCCGAGGCGGACACCGAAGAAGCCCCGAAGGCGAAGCCGAAATTTTCCCGCAAGATGATCATCATCGCGGCCGCCGCGGTGCTGGTGCTCGGTGGCGGCGCCGGCGGCTATCTCTTCCTTGGCCACGGCAGCAAGGTCGAGAAGCCAAAGGAGGAGGCGAAGGCGAAGCCCGCCACCTTCGTCGATCTGCCGGACGTGCTCGTGAACCTCGCGAACTCCGGCAGCGAGCGTACGCAATATCTCAAGGTCAAGGTCGTGCTCGAACTGCCCGACGCGGGGCTGGTCGAGCGGATCAAGCCGCTGATGCCGCGCGTCATGGACGCGTTCCAGACCTACCTGCGGGAACTGCGGCCGACCGATTTGGACGGCTCCGCCGGGCTCTACCGGCTGAAGGAAGAGTTGACGCGTCGGGTCAACGCCGTGCTGGCGCCGAACCACATCGACGCGGTGCTGTTCAAAGAAATCGTCGTCCAGTGAGCCACTGATGGCCGGCAAGGACCAGATCGATCAGGACGCGCTCGCCGCCGAATGGGGGCAGGCGCTCGACGCCGAGACCGAAGGCGCCGCGGCGGAAAAGGCCACGGGGCCCGGTGAGGAAGCCGCCGCCCAATGGGCGGCGATGGTCGACGACGGCGAGGCGCTGCAGGGCGGCAAAGGCGGCGCCGAGCGCATCCTCAATCAGGATGAGATCGACAGTCTGCTCGGCTTCAGCCTGTCGGACGTTTCGCTCACGGACAATTCCGGCATCCGCTCGATCATCGATTCGGCGATGGTCTCCTACGAGCGTCTGCCGATGCTGGAGATCATCTTCGACCGCCTCGTGCGGCTGATGACGACCAGCTTGCGCAATTTTACCTCTGACAACGTCGAGGTCTCGCTCGATCGCATCACCTCGGTGCGTTTCGGCGATTATCTCAACTCCATTCCGCTGCCGGCGATACTCGGCGTGTTCAAAGCGGAAGAGTGGGAAAACTTCGGCCTCGTCACCGTCAATTCCAGTCTCATCTATTCGATCATCGACGTGCTGCTCGGCGGCCGTCGCGGCCAGAGTACCGTGCGCGTCGAAGGCCGGCCTTACACCACGATCGAGACGAGCCTCGTCAAGCGTCTGATCGAGGTGGTGCTCGCCGACGCCGAGCTTGCCTTCAAGCCGCTGTCGCCGGTTCGCTTCAATATCGACCGGTTGGAGACCAATCCGCGTTTCGCCGCGATTTCGCGGCCGGCCAATGCCGCGATCCTGGTGCGCCTGCGCATCGACATGGAAGACCGCGGCGGCAACGTCGAATTGCTGCTGCCCTACGCGACGATCGAGCCGATCCGCGCGACGCTTCTCCAGATGTTCATGGGCGAGAAGTTCGGTCGCGATCCCATCTGGGAGGGCCATCTCGCCACCGAGATCGGGCAGGCACAGATCGAGGTCGACGCCGTGCTCTACGAGGCGCGCCTGCCGCTGCGCCGCATGATGGATCTCGAGGTCGGCGACACGCTGATGCTGGAGCTCAAGCCCGACGCCATGGTGACCGTCCGCTGCGGCGACATCACGATGAGCGAAGGCCGCATGGGCCGCGTCGGCGACCGCGTCGCCGTGCGCGTCGCCAAACAACTGCGCAAACCGCGCACCACGTTCGCCATGTTCGAGAAGGCGGACGAGTCTAGCAATCGCCTGGAGGTTCCGTGAGCTACAATCTGGGTCTTGGCATCGAGACCATGGTCTCTATCCTGCTGCTGCTGACCATTCTCTATTGCGTGCGGCTCAACAAGCAGCTCAGGCTGCTGAAGGCCGACGAGCAGTCGCTGCGCATCACCATCTCCGAGCTCATCACCGCGACCGAGATCGCCGAGCGCGCCATTGCCGGCCTGAAGCAGACGATGCGCGAGGGCGAGCAGGTACTCAGCGCGCGCCTGCAGCGCAGCGAGGAATTGTCGGGCGAGATCGAGCAGCAGATGAAGGGCGCGGAAGCGCTGCTCGCCAAGCTCACGCGCATCGCTACGGCCGGTAGACAGATCGAGCCGGCGGCGCCGGCCACCCCGGCGGCGCCGGATCCGAAGGCAGTCGCCGCGGCGGCGCAGGCTTTCACGGAACGGGCGCGCGCCCGCTTGAACGGACTGGCGGCGTGAAGAATTATTGGCGCGATGTCAGGCTCATTCCGATCGTGCTGCTCGCCACGATCTGCCTCTTCGTGCTCAAGGTGTCCGGGATTGTCTTCGACGGCGGCTATACGCTCGCCGAGCGGCTGCAGAATCGTGGCGAGCCCGAGCTGAAAGTCACCACGGGCGAGCACATTCCCGCCTACCCCAAGATCATCCGCGAGGACCAGCGTGGCCAGACCTTCGCCGAGGCCGAGCCCGCGGCCAAGCCCAAGCCGTGGGCGCAGGAGATGTTCAATTTTAACGGCGACAGTGCCGATATCACCGGCTCCGTCGGCGAGAAGGACAAGAAAGGCGAGGACGGCAAGGACGGCAAGGAAGCCGCCAAGCCGCCGGAGAAGGTGCAGAAGATCGACGGCATGGCGGTGAGCGACACCCCGCCGGGGGATACCAAGGTCGAGGTCGGCGGCGCCGTGGTGCAGGATTCCTCCCACATCGCCTCGGCTGGCGAGCGGGCGGTGCTGGAGCGCCTGCAGGAGCGGCGCCAGGAGCTCGACGATCGCAACCGTTCCCTCGACATGCGCGAAAGCCTGCTGAAGGCGGCGGAGAAGCGCATCAACGCCAAGCTGGCCGAGTTGCGCGGCATGGAGACGCAGGTCGACGGCGCCCAGGCGTCGCGCCTGAAGAGTAATGCGGCGCGCTTCAAGGATCTCGTCGCCATGTACGAGAACATGAAGTCGAAGGACGCCGCGCGCATCTTCGACCGGCTCGACCTCAAAATCCTGGTCGATGTGTCGACGCAGATGAAGCCGGCCAAGATGGCCGAAATCATGGGGCTGATGACGCCCGAATCGGCCGAACGGCTGACCGTCGAGTTGGCCAACCGCGCCGGCGGCAACGCCAGCCCCGCCGCCGACCAGTTGCCCAAGATTCAGGGCCGACCGACGGCGCGCTAGAGCGCGGCCAATTCGCCCGGCACGGTTAAGGCTCCGTTAAACGGCCGCCTCTAGGCTCTTGCTGCCGGCACTTCGCCCGGCTGGACGGCTTCATGACGGTTCTGCCTCCTCGTTTCATGGAGATGCCAGACCGCCCGTGGCGCGCGCTTGCGCGAGCGGGTGCGTTTGCCGTTGCCGTCATTGCCTCCCTGTTGACGTTGACACCGTCGGTGCGCGCGGCCGACCCGGTGAGCGGGCAGGTGCGCGTCAGCAAGGAGACCGGCTTCTCGCGCATGGTCTTTCATTTCGACGAAGAGGTGAAGGCCAAGGTCACCCTCGACGGGATGATCATGGTCATCAAATTTGCCAAGCCGGTGAACGTCGGCGTCGACAAGCTCAATACGCTGGCGCCCGACCTGTTCAGCGCCGCCCGCCGCGATCCCGACGGCAGCGCGGTGCGCATCGCGCTGGCGCATCCGGTCAAATTCAATGTGATTCCGGCGGCGGAGCGCCTGTTCATCGATTTCCTCCCGGAGAACTGGTCGGGCGTGCTGCCGGGCCTGCCGCAATCGGTCATCAACGAGCTCGCCGACCGCGCGCAGGAGGCGACACGGCTGCTCAAGAGGCGGAATGCGGAAGCGCCGCGCGGGCCGCCGCTGGTGCGGGTGAAGGTGGCGGTGCAGCCGACCTTCACGCGCTACGTCTTTCCGCTGCCGGACCAGGCCGACGTCGTCCCCGATCAGAGCGCCGGCAAGATCACCCTGCGCTTCGACCGGCAAATCCGCTGGGACCTCGCCGATGCGCTTGCGACGCAACCGCCGGGTCTGGTTTCGATCGCCGCGGAGATGGGCATCAATTCGACCAGCGTCACCTTCGTGCTGAACGGTGCGCCGGGAGTGCACAGCTTCCGCGAGGATCGCTCGCTGGTGATCGACATCGGCCGCGACGGCAGCCGCGCCGGCGCCGCCGGGCCGAGCGGGGCCAAGGCGGCCGCACCGTTGGTCATCGACGCGCCGCAAACGGTCGCGCCGTCCACGGCGAGTGAGGCGGTGCCGAGCGGGCCGCCGCCGAAACCGGCGCCGGCACCGGCACCGGCGCCTGCAGCGCAGCCGCCTGTTCCTCCGCCAGCCAAGCCGCTGGCCGAAGCGAAGCCGCAAGCTCCCATCGCAGCGACGGCAGCCAAGCCGAAGGACGACGGCCAGCCGCATCCGCTGGCGGAAGCGTCGAAAGCGGCGGCAATGCCCGCGCCCGCGCCGGCGGACGCCGATGCGCCGGTGGTGGCGGCGATGGACCACTCCGGCGACATGCTGAAGCTGACGTTCCCGTTCGCCGCGCCGACGCCGGCCGCGGTGTTTCGCCGCGCCGACATGCTGTGGATGGTGTTCGACAGCAAGGCGAAGATCGATCTCGCCGCGGTCCGCGGCGATCCGCGGGGCATCCGTAATGTTTCCCAGCGTCGCGGGGCCGACGGCGAGGAGATCATCCGCATCCAGCTCGACCGGCCGCGCCTCATCAGCGCGACCGCGGAGGCGGGCACCTGGACGATCGAGGTCGCCGACACATTGGTGCGGCCGCCGCAGCCTTTGTTGATCGCGCGCAGCGTGGTCGGCCGCGACCGCGCCAACATCGTCATTCCTTTCGTGAAGGCGAGCGCCGTGCATCGCCTTCGCGATCCGGAGATCGGTGACCGGCTGGTGGTGGTGACCGCGCTCGCGCCGCCGCGCGGCTTCCTCAAGGATCAACATTTCGTCGAGCTGCGCACGCTCTCCTCCAGCCAGGGCATCGTGGTGCAGCCGATCGCCGACGACGTGACCGCGGCGATTGCGCCCGACAAGGTCACCATCTCCCGTCCGCACGGACTGTCGCTCTCGGCGACCGCCCTCGCGCAGGAGCAGGGCGGTGGCGTCAGCTTCCAGGACGTGACCTTCGATCCGGAAATCTGGGGCTTCGACCAGCACGCGCAGTTCTTTCCGCGGCAAACCGAATTGCTGAACAAGGCCGCAGCGGCGCCGCCGGCCAGACGCAAGGCGGCGCGCTTCGCGCTGGCGCGCTTCTATCTGGCGCAGGACATGGCCACGGAAGCCAAGGCCGTGCTCGACGTCGCATTGCCGGACAAGACGGGCGACGACGACGTCGGCGGCAAGATCCTGCGTGCTGTCGCCGAGGTGCTGATGGACCGCCCGGACGAGGCGCTGGTGGATCTCGGCTCTCCCAAGATCGGCAACCAGCAGGGCGCCAATTTGTGGCGCGGCATCGCCTTCGCGCGCGAAGGCAAATGGATCGAGGCGCGCGAGGCCTTCAAGACCTTCGACAGCAGCGTGGCGACGCTGCCGCTCGAACTGCAGCGGCTGGCGATGAGAGAGGCGTTGCGCACCGACCTCGAGGTGAGGGACTACAGCGGCGCGGCGCGGCTCATCAACGAGTTCGAAACGATCGGCGTCTCGGCGCGGATGACGCCTGAGGTCGAAGTGCTGCGCGGCCGCCTAGAAGAAGGCCTCGGCCATAAACAGGAGGCGCTGACTCATTATCGGGCGGCGATCGCCTCGAACGACCGACGTGCGGCGGCGCAGGGGCGTCTGCGCGAGATCGAGCTGCTGTGGGGCTCGCACGAGATGGTGCGCAAGGACGCCGTCGGGGCGCTCGAGATGCTCACCACCGTATGGCGTGGGGACGAGACCGAGACCGAAGGGCTCCGCCTGCTGGCGCACCTCTACACCGAGGAGCACCGCTATCGCGATGCCTTCCACGTGATGAAGACCGCGATGCTGGCGCATCCGAGCAGCGACATCACGCGCAAGATCCAGGACGAGGCGGCGGCGACCTTCGACAAGTTGTTCCTCGGCGGCGCCGGCGATCAAATGCCGGCGGTCGAGGCGCTCGGCCTGTTCTACGATTATCGCGAGTTGACGCCGATCGGCCGCCGCGGCGACGAGATGATCCGCAAGCTCGCCGACCGCCTCGTCTCCGTCGATTTGCTCGGGCAGGCCGCGGAGCTGTTGCAGCACCAGGTCGACCACCGCCTCGAGGGCGCTGCGCGGGCGCAGGTCGCCACCAAGCTCGCGACCATCTATCTGATGGATCACAAGCCGGACAAGGCGCTCGCCACGTTGCAATCGACGCGCAGCAGCGACCTCAATAACGAGCTGCGCGACCACCGCCTGCTGCTCGAGGCGCGCGCGCTGTCCGAGCTCGGCCGGCACGGGCTGGCGCTCGAATTGATTGCAAACATGCAGACATCGCAGGCGATCCGTCTGCGCGGCGACATCCTGTGGGCGGCAAAGCGCTGGCGCGAGGCAGCCGAGCAGATCGAGTTGCTCTACGGCGACCGCTGGCGCGATTTCCGGCCGCTGAACGACACCGAGCGCTCGGACATTCTGCGCGCGGCGATCGGTTATGCGATGAGCGACGAATCGATCGGGCTGATGCGGCTGCGCGAGAAGTACGCGGCCAAGATGGCCGACACGCCGGACGCGCGCGCGTTCAACGTGGTGAGCGCGCCCATCGGCACCGACGGCGCCGAATTCCAGGACGTGGCGCGCCGCGTGGCGTCGATCGACACGCTCGCCGCCTTCATCAAGGACATCGAGACGCGCTATCCGGACGAGCAGGCGGCGAAGGCGAAAGCCAAGGCGAAACCTCTCGCCAAGCCCAAGCCGCCGGCTCCCGTGCCGGCGCAGACGGTGAAGACGGCGCCGCCCAAGCCGCCCGCGCCGCCGGCAGCGCCGAAGGGCGTGCCGCTGCGTCCAGATCCGGTGCCGACCGGGTCAATCCCGGAGCGGTCGCAGCGCTAGTCCGCAACGCGATGCGTCATGCTCCGCGCAGGCGGGGTAGCCAGCGCTTTCGCCCTAGTGCCCGTAGCTCTGGATCAGCGATCCCGCCACCAGGCTCCAGCCGTCGACCAGCACGAAGAAGATCAGCTTGAACGGCAGGGACACGACGACCGGCGGCAGCATCATCATGCCCATCGACATCAGCACCGACGCGACCACCAGGTCGATGATGAGGAAGGGCAGGAACAGCAGGAAGCCAATCTCGAAGGCGCGCTTGAGCTCCGAGATCATGAAGGCCGGCACCAGCACGCGCAGCGACATGTCCTCCGGCTTCGCCGGCGGCGGCTCCTTCGCCATGTCCATGAACAGCTTGAGATCCTGCGCGCGCACGTTCTGCTGCATGAAGGCGCGCAACGGCTGGACGCCGCGGTCGAAGGCCTGCTCGGCGGTGATCTGGTTGGCGATCAGCGGGCGAATGCCCTGATCGTAGGACTGCTGCAGCGCCGGGCCCATGACGAAGGCGGTCAGGAACAGCGCCAGCGACATGATGACGGCGTTGGGCGGCGTCGTCGCGGTGCCGAGCGCCGTGCGCAACAGCGACAGCACGACGACGATACGCGTGAACGACGTCATCATCACGAGGATGGACGGCGCCAGCGACAGCACCGTCAACAGCGCGATCATCTGGATGACGCGCTCGGTGAGCCCGGAGCCCTGGCCGAAATTGATGCTGACGTCCTGCGCACCCGCAGGCGACGTCATAACCAGCATCGCCGCCGCTACCCCGACCGCCACCGTCAACAGACGGACACGGCGGCCGGAATGGCCTGTCACGATTTACCGGATGGACGGCCGAGCAAACTGGCCATCTCCTCTTCCAGGTTGTCGTAGAAGTCCTGACCCTTCGCCGGCGCTTGCGGCTTCGGTTCGGGCTTGATGTCGAGCTTCGGCTCGAGGCGCGCGACGTTGGACTCGGACTTGAACTTCGGCTCGAACAGCGGCTCGGGCTTGACGTCGAGCTTGGGCTCGTTGCGCGGCTCCGGCTTGACCTCCAGCGACGGCTCGCTGCGCGGCTTCGGCTCGCGCAGGGCCGCGCGCACTTCGGCGGGACGCGCCTGCGCCAGCGGATCGGTCACCGGCGGGCGATTGTCGGGCGTGCGGCGGAGCGCCGCTTCGAGTTGGTGCGCCATGTCGGCGAGGTTCTGGTCATGCGTTCCCGCCGGCTCGGCGACCGGCTCGGGTGGCGGCGGCACGGCGGTCACGCGCGGCACGGGAGCGGGCGTCGGCTCCGCGCGCGGCGCGACCGGTTCGGGCCGCGGCGCGAGCGCCTGCGGCGGCAGTTCGGACGCGGCGAGGCGCGACGACAGTTCGGCCGCAAGCCCGCTCAGATTCTCGGCCGGACGGGCACGCGCGCCGGGCTCCGGCGCCGTCCACGGCTCTTCGGCTGCGGCGGCGCGGAAAGCCGCACGCGCGGCCGGCGCAACGGGCGCCACCGGCGCCGGGGCAGGCGGCTCGTTGATCGGCTGCAGCGGCCAGCCGTTGTCGACCGCCGGGGTCGTCCGCGCCGAATCGCGCGGCGGCGTGTCGATGCGGCCAGCCTCGCGCGGCGCACCTGCGCGCACGATGTTGGGCTCGATCACGACGTCGCTCGGGCCGCCGATCATCAAAAGGTGCTCGATGTTGTCGCGGCGGATGAGCACGAGCCGGCGACGGCCATCAACCGTCGCGGCGTCGATCACGGCGAGGCGCGGCTGCCGGCCGCGCGCCGAGCCGCCGCCCAGACGGGCCGCACCGAAACGGCGCACCACCCAGGCGGTGATGCCGATCAAGGCGAGCACCACCACGAAGGCGATGAAGAACCGCGCGGCCAACGGCAGGCCAAACAGGGAATCGAACATACGCAAGCTCCGCTCTGGTGCCGCCGCGATCGGGCGCGAGCCGCCCGAAGTGTTAATGGACGCAGGCACAATCTGCCGACCGCATACTAACAGAGTCTGGACAAATAAAGAGGGTTTTGCGCGAAACGGCGGGTTTGGCGCCCGGCGGGGTGGTTAATGCCGCCGTCGCGTCGGCTGTCAGCCGCCCGGTTTCTTTACCGGCCGTTAACCATACACCCGGCAAAGTCTGCCTACTGCGGCTTCGGCTCGCAGGAACCGCTCAAAACGGGGGCGCTCGATGGCACTTACCGACATACCGATCTTTTCGATGCTGCGCACCCGTCTCGAATGGGCGCAGGCGCGTCAACGCGTGCTGGCCGAGAATGTCGCCAACGCCGACACGCCGAATTTCCGCCCGGCCGACCTCGCGCCGTTGAAGTTCGATTCGGCATCGCACGGCGTGCAGCCGGTGCGGCTCGCCACCACCGAGACCGGCCACATTCCCGGTCTCGGCGACACCGGGGGCGAGTTCCGCACGCAACAGCGCGGGCAGTTCGACATCCGCGCCAGCGGCAACGGCGTCAATCTGGAAGACCAGATGATCAAGGTCGCCGCCAACCAGATGGATTACCAGGCCGTGTCGGCGCTCTACGCGCGCAGCCTCAATATGCTCAAGACGGCGATCGGCAAGGCCTGACGCAGCGCGCGCGCGACAAGGAGAAGACCGATGGACTTCCTCAAGAGCATGCAGATCGCCGCGACCGGCTTGCGGGCGCAAGCCGGGCGCATGCGCGTCATCTCGGAGAATATCGCCAACGCCGATTCGACGGCCTCGTCGCCGGGCGCCGATCCCTATCGCCGCAAGATCCCGACCTTCCAGACCGAATACGATCGAGCGGTGGGCGCCAATGTCGTCGAGCTCGGCAAGACGGTCACCGACAATTCCGACTTCCAGCTCAAATACGAGCCGGGCCATCCCGCCGCTGACAAGAACGGCAACGTCAAATACCCGAACGTCAACTCGCTGGTCGAGATGACCGACATGCGCGACGCCCAGCGCTCCTATCAGGCCAACGTCAACGTCATTACCGCGACGCGCGCGATGCTTCAGCGCACGATCGACATCCTCAAGGCCTGAGCAGCAGGAAACCCTCGACCATGGCCTCACCGATCAGCGCGGCCAACGCCTATGCCAGCATCGCGCGGCTGACCTCCAACAATCCTCTCGGCGGCGGGGCCGCCGCGGCGGGCGGCGACAGCAGCACAAGCTTCGCCTCGGTGCTCAAGCAGGCGATCGGCGAGGTCGACCATATCGGCCGCAATTCGGATGCGCAGACGCGCGCGGTGGCGAGCGGCAAGGCCAATATGGTCGACGTGGTCACCGCGGTGTCGGAGACGGAGGTGGCGATCGATGCCGTCGTCGCCGTGCGCGACAAGATCATTTCGGCCTACGAAGACATCATGAAGATGCCGATCTGACGCGGCGCGAGGCAGAAACAGGGACGTTATGACCGGACCGGAAGTACTCGACGTCGCCCGCGAAGCGATCATCACCCTCGTTGTCGTCTCCGCGCCGGTGATGCTGGTCGGGCTGGTCGTCGGCGTCGTCATCTCGCTCTTGCAGGCGCTGACGCAGATTCAGGAAATGACCATCGCCTTCGTGCCGAAGATCCTGGCGATCTTCGTGTCGCTTTTGATCGCGCTGCCGTTCATGGCCGAGAAGCTGCATATGGAAATGCTGCGAATCGCCGCGCGCATCGCTACTGGTTAGGGCGGCTCGTCGCGGTTCGCGTGACCGCGCACACCGCAGGCGCTTCATGCACGTCGATATTTCATTCCTGCCTGCGCTGGGGGCGGCCTTCATCCTCGCCTTCGGGCGGATCGGCGGCATGGTGATGCTGCTGCCCGGTTTCGGCGAAGCCAATCTGCCGGCGCGCGTGCGGCTCACCATCGCGCTGGTCCTGACCGCCGTGCTGCTGCCGCTGCACCGGCAGGCCTATGCGGTCAATCTCAACTCATTGGCGCCGGTGACCGTCGAGATGGTCGAAGAGGTCGTGGTCGGTCTCGTCATCGGCATGAGCGCGCGGCTGGCGATCTCGGCGCTGCAGATCGCCGGCTCGGTCGTGGCGCAGCAACTCGGCCTCGGCTTCGTCACCTCGATCGACCCGACGCAGGGCCAGCAGGGCGCGCTGGTCGGCAACTTCCTCACCGTGCTCGGCGTGACGCTCATTTTCGCCACCGACATGCACTATTTGGTGATCGCGGCGATGAACGACAGCTATGCGGTGTTCAAGCCGGGCGAGTTGCCGTTCGCCGGGGACGTCGCCAAGCACATGACGCAGGTCGTCGCCGCCTCGTTCCGCATCGGCGTGCAACTCGCGGCGCCGTTCATCGTGTTCGGACTACTGTTCAATCTCGGGCTCGGCGTGCTGTCGCGGCTGATGCCGCAGATGCAGGTGTTCTTCATCGGCCTGCCGCTGTCGATCCTGCTCGGGCTTCTGCTGCTGGTCGCGGTGCTCGGCGCCATGATGGGCACCTTCACCGATTTCTTGCAGACGGTGCTCGGCCAACTCGCGACTCCGCCATAGGGGCACGCGATGGCCGAGACGGACGACTCCGATAAAACAGAAGAACCAAGTCAAAAGCGCTTAGACGAAGCGCTGCAGCGCGGCGACGTCGTCAAGAGCCAGGAGGTCAACACCTGGTTCGTGATGGCCGGCGCCACCTTGGTGCTGATGTCGTTTTCCGGCGGCATGAGTCGCGACCTGAGCACGACCATGCGCGGGCTCATCGCCAATGGCTGGCAGATCCGCGTCGACGGCCCGGCGTTGCCCCATCTGTTCATGACGATCGGCGGCGAGATCATCGCGGCCATCGGCCTTCCGTTCCTCATCCTCATTATCGCCGCGGCCGCGGGCAACTTCGTGCAGCACCGGCTCGTCTGGTCGGTGCAATCGCTGACACCCGACCTCTCGAAGGTGTCGCCGCTTGCCGGGCTCAAGCGTCAGTTCTCCATGCAGGCGGTCGCCAACCTCGCCAAGGGACTGGTGAAGGTGGTGCTGGTCGGTGCCGTGCTCGCCGCGCTGTTGTGGCCCGAGCGCAAGCATATGGAAGCGCTGGTGTACGCCGACCCTGCGGCGCTTCTGCCCTTCACCGCCTCCCTGGCGCTGAAGCTGATGGGCACCGTCGTCGCCATGCTCGCGGTGGTCGCCGCCGGCGATTACCTGTTCCAGTACAGGCAATGGTACGAGAAGCAGAAGATGTCGCTGCGCGAACTCAAGGAGGAGTTCAAACAGAGCGAAGGCGATCCGACCATCAAGGGCAAGCTGAAGCAGATCAGGCAGCAGCGCTCGCGCAAGCGCATGATCGCGGCGGTGCCGAAAGCCTCGGTCATCATCACCAATCCGACCCATTTCGCGGTGGCGCTGCAATACGACCGCGGCATGCCGGCGCCCATCTGCGTCGCCAAGGGCGTCGACGCGCTGGCGCTGAAGATCAGGGAGATCGCCGGCGAGCACCGCATTCCGATCGTCGAGAACCCGCCGCTCGCCCGCGCGCTGCACGCGACCGTCGAGGTCGATCAGCCGATTCCGCCCGAGCACTACAAGGCGGTGGCGGAGGTGATCGGCTACGTCATGCGGCTGCGGCGGGCCGTCGCCCGCCGTTAGGCGGCGCGACACCGCTTATCCAGAGGGCGGCCGGGCAAGCCCTTGCGGCGGCGGGCGCTCTCAGGCACCAAGAACCTGGAGCTCGCGCTGCGGCGAGAGAAGGTCGCAAAGAGCGTCATGGCAGGCCAGGACCGGGCAGGGCAGAGCGGCGAACAAGGCGAAGCGCCGGGGCGGCCGGCGTTCGACAAGAGCCAGAGCGCGCCGCGCGGCGGCTCGGTCGCCATGGTGCTGCTGGTGGCCTTGTTCCTGGTCGCGGCGGCCGGCGGTCTCGGTTATGTCGGCCGCGAGCATGCCGAAACCTATATTGTCGGCCTGCTGGCGGTGCTCGGCACCATCGGTGTGTTTGCATTGTTCGCCTCGGCAGCCGGGATTTTGCGCTGGGCCGGGCGCGACGCCGGCCATCCGCTGCTCAAGGCGGTGGTCGACAATTCGCCGGAAGGCATCCTCGTCACCGATCACGCGGGCCGCGTCTTCTACGCCAACGCCACCTATCTCGACCTGACGGGCGCCGCCGGCGTCGACGACGTGCGACCGGTCGAGCGCGTCTTCATCGGCGACCCGGACGTCTCGGAACCGGTCTACCGCCTGCTGAAGGCGGCGCGCGAAGGCCGCCGCCTGCAGGAAGAGGTTCGGCTCGCCGGCTCCGGTGACAGCGCGCGCTGGCTGCGCATGCGTGTGCGCCCGCTCGGCACGTCGAAGGCGGACGCCCGCATGACGGTGTGGTCGATCGCCGATGTCACGCGCGAACGCGAGCGGCACGAGAACGTGTTCCAGGAGTTGCAGCACGCGATCGACTATCTCGATCACGCGCCGGCCGGATTCTTTTCGGTCGATGGCGACGGCAGCATCGTTTATCTCAACGCGACCCTCGCCACCTGGCTCGATCATGATCTCGCGCAGGTCGGCGCCGGGTCGCTCAAGCTCGACGACATCGTCGCCGGCGAGGGCGCCAAGCTGCTGACCACGATCGCCGCCGCGCCAGGCGAAGTGAAGACGGAGGTCATCGACCTCGATCTGCGCACGCGCGGCGGCAAACCGGTGCCGGTGCGGCTATTCCACAAGGTCGCATTCGGCGCCGACGGGCAGGTGGGCGCCTCGCGCACGCTGGTGCTCAACCGCGCGCGCGACGGCGGCAGCGAGGCGCAGCGCGCGGCGGAGGTGCGCTTCATGCGCTTCTTCCAGAACACGCCGATGGCGATCGCCACGGTCGACCGCTTCGGCCGCATCGGCCGCACCAATGTGCGCTTCGCCTCCGCCTTCGAGAGCGTGCTCAAGGCCGATGACCGATCCATCCTCAACGTGGTCGCCGAACGCGACCGCACGGCGCTGGAAGCCGCCATTCGCCAGGCGGCGGAAGGCCGCAGCGAGATCGCGCCAGTCGAAGCGGCGCTCGCGGGCCAGGCCGAGCGCTGGGCCAACTTCTTCGTGCTCGGCGTCGAGGATGCCGACGGGGAGGGCGAAGGCGAGGCGGCCATCGTCTACGCGCTGGAGACCACCGCGCAGCGCACGCTGGAGAACCGCATCCAGCAGCAGCAGAAGATGGACACGGTCGGCCAACTTGCCGGCGGCATCGCACACGATTTCAATAACGTGCTCTCCGCCATCATGATGGCGACCGATTTCCTGCTCAACGCGCACCGACCGACCGACCCGTCCTTCAAGGACATCATGTCGATCAAGCAGAACGCCAACCGCGCCGCTGCTTTGGTGCGGCAGCTGCTGGCGTTCTCGCGCAAGCAGACCTTGCGGCCGCAGGTGCTCGATCTGAGCGAAGTGCTCAGCGATCTCGGCATGCTCCTGAAGCGCCTGATCGGCGAGAAGGTCGCGCTCGAGGTCGTGCATGGCCGCGACCTGTGGCCGGTGAAGGCCGACATTTCGCAATTCGAGCAGGTGATCGTGAATCTCGCGGTCAATGCGCGCGACGCGATGCTTGACGGTGGCAAGCTCACATTGCGTACCGCCAATGTCGAGGCGAAGGATTCCGGCAGCTTCGGCACCAAGGGCATGCCGACGGGCGACTACGTGCTGGTCGAGGTGAGCGACTCAGGCACTGGCATTCCGCAAGACATCATTGAAAAGATTTTCGAGCCGTTCTTCACCACCAAGGAAGTCGGCAAAGGCACCGGGCTCGGCCTGTCGACGGTCTACGGCATCGTCAAGCAGACCGGCGGCTACATCTATGCCGACAGCGAGCCGGGCCGCACGACCTTCCGCATCTTCCTGCCGCGGCACGTGCCGACGGCGGCGGAAACGCCGGCTGGAGAGGCGCCTGCGGTCAGCGGCGCCATGTCGGCCGCCGACACGATGGCGAAGACCGCCGCCGACCTCACCGGTGAGGGCAAGATCCTGCTGGTCGAGGACGAAGAGGGCTTGCGTGCGCTCAACGCGCGCGGGCTGGCGTCACGCGGTTACACCGTGCTCGAGGCGAGCAACGGCGTCGAGGCGATCGAGGTGCTGGAGCGCGAGGGGCAGGTCGACCTCGTGGTGTCCGACGTGGTGATGCCGGAAATGGATGGGCCGAGCCTGCTGAAGGAACTGCGGCGGCGCGATCCGAACGTGAAGGTGATCTTCGTTTCCGGCTATGCCGAGGAGGCGTTCGCGAAGAACCTGCCGAGCCAGGAGCAGTACGCGTTCCTGGCCAAGCCGTTCACGCTGAAGCAGCTCGTGGCGGAAGTGAAGAAGACCCTCGCCGAGTGACGGCTCAGTTGCAGGCCTGCGCCAATCGGATTTTCGAGAACATTTCCGACTGCAGCCGGCAGGCGAACACGCCGTGGCCGGAGAACTGCGCCTGCGGCGCCTTGAAGTAGTCGGTTTCCATCATGGCCCCGGCGGCGCCTACCGCGATGGCAAGCTCGCCCGGCGACGGCGTCAGCCGCGGCGATTGCACCGGCTCCGGTTTGGCGAAGGCAGCGCCTGTCCATGTCAAAACCGTGGCGATGGCGAGAATTGCTCGCATGGCGCGTCCCTTCCAAATCCCGTCGGCGGTGAAATGCCGGCTGGGGCGACAGGTTCCTGACGCGACTTGACGATTGCGTGACGAAACCGCCGTGCCGGTTGCCGCAGCACCCCCTTACAATGGGCCGGAACCCTGCTTATTTTGTCTGCGCCGCTTCGGCGCTGGGAGACTTACGACCATGCTTCGTCACCGCTGGCTGATCGCGCTCGCCGCGATTGCGACTGCACTGGTGCTCGTCTCGGGCGACGCAGCCAATGCGCGCGCCGGCGGTGGGTTCTCCGGCGGCAGTCGGGGGATGCGCACGTTCTCGATGCCGGCGCCGACGCGCACGGCGCCGTCGGCATCGCCGGTGCAGCGCAGCGCCACGTCGCCGGCCTCCGGCACCAATTCGCCCTATCGCAGCGGCTATCGGCCGGGCTTCTTCGGCGGCGGCCTGTTCGGCAGCCTTGCCGCCGGTTTCCTCGGCGCCGGGCTGTTCGGACTGCTGTTCGGACACGGCTTCTTCGGCGGCATGCTCGGCTTCGGCTCGGTGCTCGGGCTCGTCCTGCAGCTCGTGCTCATCTACTTCGCCGTCAAGCTCTTCTTCGCCTGGCTGCAGCGGCGCAACGTGCCGGCGTCGGCCTATGCCAGCGGCGGCGGCACGAGCTATGGCTTCTCGCCGTCCGGCGGCGGCTTCGGCGCGGGCGCGGGCGCGGCAGCGCCGGCCTCGACGCCGATCACCATCGACAAGGCGGACTACGACGCCTTCGAGCGGCTCCTCGGCGACATCCAGGAGGCGTATTCGGCGGAGGACATCAGCGCGCTGCGCGCGCGGGTGACGCCGGAGATGCTGTCTTACTTCAACGAACAACTGTCACAGAACGCCAGCCGCGGCCTGGTTGATCGCGTCAGCGACGTGCGCCTCATGCAGGGCGACCTGTCGGAAGCCTGGCGCGAAGGCGATAGCGAATACGCGACCGTGGCGATGCGCTTCACGCTCACCGACAGCATGGTCGAGCGCGGCAGCGGTCGCGTTGTCGAGGGTGGCCAGCCGGAGCAGGTGACGGAGGTGTGGACCTTCGTGCGCGCGCGCGGCGGCGCCTGGGTACTGTCGGCGATCCAGCAAGCCTGAGAGTCGGCTATTCGTTCATCGCCGCGGCGACGGCGTGCTTTGCCTCGGCGGGGCTCACCGGCTCGAGCGTTTCCCGCTGCTGTGCCGGCAGCCGCCGCTCGAACGCCACGCCAACCTGGTTTGGCTTGCGCCACACGACGCGGCAGGTACGGCGGGCGGAACCGTCTGACGTGAGCCACAACAGGAAGCGTTCCGGCACCTTGTCGGAGTAGGGCACTTCCAGCCGCGCACCGGTATCGGAAACATCCGAGAGGAAGCAGCCCGCGGTACGCCCCGACTTGAACTCGACGCGGGCCGCATAGCGCACGGGTTGGCGCCTGCTCTTGCGCTTGTCCTTGCCGGAGGAGGCCTGGATGGAGGACGGCATTGCTGGTCCGCTGCCGAAGGTTAACGTCACGCGCCGAAACGGAGAACTCTAGGGCGGCACCGCTTACCAATTGCTGAACGGGCCTTGCGGCGGTCGGTATCCGGGCGGCTTTTCCGTTGACCGTGACGGGAAATCCGTCTATCTGCCCGCCGGCAACCTGGTTTTCGGCCTCTCTTGCTGACACGCTCCCGGCTTTGGGCTGCGACTCAAGTGACCCCCCAAAACTCGGATTGTTGCCGCCGGGACGGTGTTCGGCCCGGCGATCAACGAAGAGATGCTTGAAAGGAACTACGATGGCTACCGGAACTGTGAAGTTCTTCAATACCCAGAAGGGCTACGGCTTCATTCAGCCCGACGACGGCTCGAAGGATGTGTTCGTGCACATCACCGCAGTGGAGCGCGCCGGCATGCGTTCGCTGAACGAAGGCCAGAAGGTCAGCTACGACATCGTCACCGAGCGCGGCAAGCAGGCGGCAGGCAATTTGCAGCCGATGTGAGATCGCGCGTATCGTGAACGATATCGGAGCCCGGCGGAGACGCCGGGCTTTTTGATTCCGGCGCGACGTGCGGCGCCGGAATAGCGCCACCGCCGCGGTGTTCGTCCTCTCAGCCGATGGCCGGCACTTCGCCCTCGCCATGCGGCGGGGGAGACGTCCACATGATCGATATCCGTGTCGCTGCGCCGCTTGCCGCCTGTCTCGCGCTGTTCGCTCTGACGCCGGCGCAGGCGCAACAATCCAGCATGACCTTCTTCGTCACCAGCCACGGTCCGGGCAAAGGCGCGGACCTCGGCGGTCTCGCCGGCGCCGACGCGCACTGCCAGAGCCTCGCGCAATCGGCCGGCGCGGGCGGCAAGACCTGGCACGCCTATCTGTCCACGCAAGGCGCCGGCGCGGTGAACGCGCGCGACCGCATCGGCAAGGGCCCCTGGACCAACGCCAAGGGCGTCGTCGTCGCCGCCAGCGTTGCCGATCTGCACAGCGCGAACAACAAGCTGACCAAGCAGAACAACCTCTCGGAGAAGGGCGAGGTCATCAACGGCCGCGGCGACAAGCCGAACCGGCACGACATCCTCACCGGCTCCAGGCCGGACGGGACGGCCTTCGCCGACAGCGCCGACCACACCTGCAAGAACTACACGAGCGCGACGCAGGGCTCGGTGATGCTCGGCCACAACGACCGCGAGGGGCTGCGCGACGACGAGGCCTCGCATTCCTGGAACTCGTCGCATCCGTCACGCGGGCCGGACGGCGGCTGCTCGCAGGCCGACCTGCGCTCGACCGGCGGCGACGGGCTGCTCTACTGCTTCGCCGTCAATTGACCTGACGCACCACGGCGCGCGGCCGCAGGCGGGAAGCCCCGTCGCGGCCGCGCACCATTTCCCGTTGCAGCGAATCGATTTGCCACCTGTTGACTTCCCTTGGTAGCCGATTAGGCATACAAAGCCGGCGCCGGATCGTACGCAGGGGGAGAGGCGGCACCCGTTCGGGTCGGGCGCCGTTCTGGAAATGCCCGAACTGACCAATCTGCTGCTGATGATCGGCGAAGCGCTGATCTATTTCTTCGCCCTGAGCGCGCTGTTGCGGGCGCGCAAACGCATCGGCC
This sequence comes from Pseudolabrys sp., assembly GCF_035943735.1. Classification (GTDB taxonomy): domain Bacteria; phylum Pseudomonadota; class Alphaproteobacteria; order Rhizobiales; family Xanthobacteraceae; genus Pseudolabrys. The sequence continues at coordinate 405,097 of NZ_DASZBV010000016.1, read as the reverse complement.
TCGGCGCCTTCTTCTGCGCCCTTGGCGTGATGCATTTCCTCGAGACCTATCTCGCCAGCATTCTCTACGTGCCGCTGCCGTTCGGCATCCTCGCGTCGCCCGGCTCGACGGTGCTGTTCACCGGCAAGTTGATGATGCTGCTCCTGCTCTACATCCGCGAAGACGCGGTGGTGGTGCGCCAGCCGATCTACGGCCTGTTGTTCGGCAACGTGCTCCTGTTCCTCCTCGGCTACGTCATGCGCCACCACATCGTGCCGATCGACACCACGGCCGACTTCGGCTTCCTCGACCGCATGGGCGCGCTGATGGTGTGGGGCACGGCGGTGCTGTTCTTTGACTGCATCATCATCATCCTGCTCTACGAGCGCACGCGCGCCTGGTTCGGCGACCGCGTGCTGCCGCGGCTGGCGGTGGCGGGCGCGCTCGTCCTGACCTTCGATCAGTTCGCCTTCTTCGTCGGCCTGACCATGCTGACCGGCGCGGGATGGCACGTGCTCATCGGCGGCTGGGCGGCGAAGATGGGCGCGGTCGCGATCTACAGCGTGCTCGCCGCGCTCTATCTGCAACGCTTCGAGCGGCCGATGGTGCGCGCGCGCAACGCGCCGCGCATCTCCGACGTGTTCGACCTGCTCACCTATCGCGAGCGCTACGAGGATCTGCTGGCGCGCACCGGCTGCGATGCGCTGACGGGCGCGCTCGACCGGCATTCGCTCGAGGCGCACGGTCGCCGCTCGGTGGAGCACGCCGCGGCGGTCGCCAGCCCGCTGGCGCTGCTGCTGATCGACATCGACCACTTCAAGGATTTCAACGACCGATTCGGCCACGCCGAGGGCGACCGCATGCTCAAGCGCATCGCGCTCGACATCATGGCCGGGGCGCGCATCTCCGACTTCACCTACCGCTTCGGCGGTGAGGAGTTCGTGGTCGTTGCCGAGGGCGTCGATCCGGTGGAAGCGCATGCCATGGCCGAGCGCATCCGCCGCCGCATCGCCAACGCCGGCGCCGGCAACGAGCGCGAGGTGACGGTCAGCATCGGCGTCGCCAGCTGTCCGCGCGACGGCACAGATTACGACACGCTGTTCGAGCGCGCCGACAAGCGCCTCTATGAGGCCAAGTCGGGCGGGCGGAACCGCGTCGTCGACGGCCGTGTTTCCTCCGACGCCCACGTGCGCCTGATCGCGCGCTGATATACTGCCGGGCGCCGAAACGGAGGTGCCCATGCGCTACCAGCTCTTCTATTGGCCGGGAATTCAGGGACGCGGCGAATTCGTGCGGCTGGCGCTCGAGGACGCAGGCGCCGGCTATGACGACGTCGCGCGGCAGTCCGGCGGCATGGACCGCATGATGGCCATGATGCGCGGCCCGCGCGAGAAACGGCCGCCTTATGCGCCGCCGTTCCTCAAGGCCGGCAATCTCGTCATCGCGCAGGTCGCCGAGATCCTCTTCTATCTCGGGCCGAAGCTGAAGCTCGCGCCGAAGAGTGAAGCTGACCGGCTGTGGCTGCATCAACTCGAACTCACGGTGACCGACTTCGTCAAGGAAATCCACGACACGCATCATCCGGTCGGCACCGGGCTTTACTATCAGGACCAGAAAAAGGAAGCGAAGCGCTACGCCGAGGGGTTTCTCGGCGAGCGCGCGCCGAAATATCTCGGCTATTTCGAGACGGTGCTGTCGCGCAGCGGCGGGCCGTGGCTGATGGGCCGTCGCTGCACCTACGTCGACCTGTCGATGTTCCAGCTCGTCGAAGGGCTGCGCTACGCCTTCCCGAAAGGCATGAAGCGCATCGAGAAGAAGGTGCCCGGTCTCGTCGACGTGCACGACCGCGTCGCCAGGCGACCGGGCATCAAAAAGTATCTCGCGTCCGAGCGTCGCATCCCGTTCAACGAGGACGGCATCTTCCGCCACTATCCGGAGTTGGACGCCTGATCAACCCTGCGCGGCGAGCGTCTTGCCGGCGCTGGCGACCGGTTTGGCGCCGATCAGCGCGAAGGCAATGACGCAGGGCTCGCTGCCGTTGTTGACCCAGTCGTGGATGGTGCCGCGCTGGACCATGACGTCGCCCGCCTTCAGGCGCACCGGTCCGGTTTCCATCACCATGTCGATTTCGCCGGAGATGACCACGGCGTAGTCGATCGAGTCGGTGCGGTGGTTGCGCGGCACGACGCCGGGACCGAAGCTGACGACGCGGAAGACGCTGCCGTTGGCGATAGCGGTCGGGATCTTCTTGTTCGACGGGTCGTCGTTGCCGTCATTGTTCACCGGCAGCTCTTCGGTCGACCAGATCACGCTGTAGGTCGCGCCCGGCCGTGGCGAATGCTGGTTGGTGACCTGCTCGTCGATGAGCACCGTCGAGCGCCCCTGTGCGTCATGCCCGGTGACCACGCGGCGAAGTTTCAGTGTCATCCTTTTTCTCCTTTTTCTTGCAAAAGACTCTCTCGCGCGCGGCGTTTGCGGCTGTTCTCGTGCCAGAGCAGGAACAGGCCGGATCCGACCACGATGGTCGAGCCGGCGAGCAGCGGCAGCGCCGGGATATCGTGCCAGAACACGAAGCCGAGCAGCAGCGCCCAAACGAGCGAGAAATAATAGAATGGCCCGACCGCGGCGGGCGGCGCCAACGACAGCGAGCGGGTCCACCAGTACTGGCCGACGGCGTTGATGACGCCGTTGACGAGGAGCGGCGCGAGGTCGCCATTGCTCGGCCATACGAAGCCGAACAGCGGCAGTCCGAGCGCGAAGAACAGCGCCAGGAACACCATCTGGTACATGGTCAATGTTTCGGCCGACTCGGTCGATGTCATGCCGCGCACCGCCGCGGTAACGCTGCCGTAGAGCACGGCATTGGCGAGCGCGAACAGCGCGCCGATGCGAAAGGAGTCGGCGCCCGGCGCCGCGACCAGCACCACGCCGGCAAAGCCGACCAGCAGCGCGCCGCCGCGGGCCATGCCGATGCGCTCGTTCAGCCACCATGCGGCCAGCACGGTCGCGAACAGCGGCGCGGAGAAATTGATCGCGACCGCGCCGCCGAGTGGCATCAGGCTGAAGGCGATGATGATGCAGCTCTGCGCCACCGTCTGCGTCACGCCACGGGCGGCATGGCTGCCGAGCCGGCGCGTGCGGAACACGGCGAGGCCGGTGCGCGGCAGAATGAGCACCGCCGCCGTGGCGAGCGAGGCGAGGCCGCGGAAGAAAAGCACCTCGTCGAAGGAATAGGCGGCAACCTGCCACTTCGACACCGCGCTCGACACCGCGAACATCACCGTCGCGCCGAGCATGTAGACGATGCCGAGCGGCACATGCTCGGTGCGCAGGCGTGGCGCTGGTGCGGTGGTGTCGGCGGTCACGGACAGGGGGCCTCGGGCGGGGCGCCCTGCCTAGCACGAAATGCCGCCCGGTGCAGGAGCGGGTTCACTCCCGACAGCCGGCGCACCGGCAGCCGCGCTTGAAGTACAGTTCGACGTATTCCTCGCCGTAGTCGATGGTGATCTCGGCGCCGGGCGGGATGCGCTCGAGCGCGCGGTAGACCATGCGGTCGCCCTTGAGCACGGCTTCGGCATTCGGGTCGCAGGCGTGGTTGACGTAGCGGGCGAGGTTGCGCCGCGTGGAGCCGTCGATGGTCCAACGGGTGTCGATCTCGAACAGGTACTTGTTGCCGCGGCGGCGGTCGATCTCCTGCGCCAGCCTGGTCGGGATGCGGCGGCCCAGGTATTCGACGATCTCCGCCTGCTCCTCGATCGTCTCGGTGGCGAACAGGCCGAGGCCCGTGGCCGAGCGGCCGACCCGATAGGGCTTGCGTTGCGGCATTCCGGCTATCGCTTGCTGCCGGTCCGGGCCGCCCGAGCGGCCTTGCGCTTGCGCGCCACGCGCAGTTCGGCCGCGCGCTTGGCGCGCCGCTTGCGGCAACGCGAGCACTGGCAGTTCGACTTGCCGATAACGTTCTTCAGGTAGTCGCTGCCGTAGTTGTAGGTGATCTCCTCGCCCGGCTTGATCGCCCGCAGCGTGTAGACGAACACGCGTTTGCCGCGGATCGTCGAGTCCGCGTTCGGATTGCAGGAGTGGTTGAAATAGCGGGCGATGTTCCTGCGACTTTTGCCGTCGATGGTCCACTTGCTGTTGACCTCGAACAAATAGCGGTTGCCGCGGTTCTCGGCCTTTTCTGCCGTCTTCACGTCGAGCAGAGGGCCTTTGTACTCGGCGAGCCTGACGCGTTTCTTGATCGGTCTGGTGGCGAAGATCCCCAGGCCGGTGCGGGAGCGGCCGAGGCGAAAGGGACGTACGGGCATTGGCGTCTTTGCGTTGTCAAAGGCAGCGCGCGCAATGCCAGAAGTGCGCGTCACCGTCAAATAAAACAGGGGATGGTTCAGTGCGCCGATAACGGTTCGGCGACCTTTTCCAGCGACTGCCGCTCGGCGGCAACGCCGAATACCATTTCGATCGCGGCGGCGGCAAGCATCAGCACGGCGGCGGCGACATAGCCGTAGAACAGGTTCACGCGCGAGCCGGTGCCGATCAGGGTTCCGAACAGCCAGGGCGCGGCGATGCCGCCGGCGCCGGTGCCGAGCGAATAGAAGAAGGCGATGGCCAAAGCCCGCGTTTCCAGCGGGAATATCTCGCTGACGGTGAGATAGGCCGAACTCGCCGCCGGCGAGGCGATGAAGAAGACCGCCGTCCACAATGCGGTCAGCGTCATCACGGTCAGCGCATCGATCGCGAACAGCCAGCCGGTGATCGCGAGCAGCACCGCCGACAGCGCGTAGGTCGCCGCGATCATCTGGCGGCGGCCGATGGTGTCGAACAGGCTGCCCAAAAGGTAGACACCGAGCACATTGCCGAAGGCGAAGGGCAGCAAATAGAGCCCGGTGACGCTGGGTTCGACATGGAAGAAGCGGGTCAGCACCAGCGCGTAGGTGAAGAAGATGGCGTTGTAGAGGAAGGCCTGCGCCACCATCAGCGAGAAGCCGACCAGCGCGCGCCGCCAGTAACGGCCGAACACCGTGCGCACGATGAGGCCGAAGCCGAAGGTGTGGTGCGGATGCACCGTGACGGCGTCGTCTTCGTCGACCGGGGCGAGCCGCCGGTGCGCTTCCGCCGACACCAGCCGCTCGATGCCGGCGACCGTCTTTTCCGCCTCGGCCTCGTAGCCGTGGGTGACGAGCCAGCGCGGGCTCTCCGGCACGAAGCTGCGCACGAGCAGGATGCCCAAGCCCAATACGGCGCCGATGCCGAAACCGAGCCGCCAGCCGAGGTCGACTGGCAGGAGCGCGGGATCGAGCAGCAGCACCGTCGCGCCGGAGCCGAGCGCGGCGCCGACCCAGTAGGTGCCGTTGATCATGATATCGACGCGGCCGCGCACGCGGGCCGGGATCAGTTCGTCGATGGCGGAGTTGATCGCCGCGTATTCGCCGCCGATGCCGGCCCCGGTGATGAAGCGGAAGACGGCGAAGCTCCAGAAGTCCCAGGAGAAGGCGCTGAGCAGGACGCCGACGAGATAGGTCGCGAGGGTGACGAAGAAGAACAGTCTGCGGCCGAAGCGGTCGGTCAGCCAGCCGAACAGCAGCGAGCCGAGCACGGCGCCGGTCAAATAGAACGAAGCGATGAGGCCGATATCGGCGCTGGTGAAGTGCAGCGTCGCCGGTTCCTGCAGCACGCCGGAGACGGCGCCCATCATGGTCACTTCGAGGCCGTCGAGCACCCAGGTGACGCCGAGGCCGATGACGATGAGGGTGTGGAAGCGCGTCCACGGCAGGCGGTCGAGCCGCGCCGGGATCAGCGTCCGGATCGCCGCCGGCGCGGCCGTCATCCCTTCACCCGTTGCATCGCCTTGGCGATGCTCTCGGCGCTTCTGGTGAGCGCCGCGTCCTCCTCCGCCGACAAAGCCGGCGCCAGCACCGCGACGATGCCGCCGCGGCCGACGACGCTCGGCAGCGACAATGTCACGCCGTAGTGCTCGTGATAGCTGCCGATCGGGATGGCGGCGCGCTCGTCGCGGAGGATCATCTCGGCGATGCGGCAGGCGACGATGGCGATGCCGTACTGGCTGGCGTCGTTGCCCTCGATGATGGTGATGTTGGCGTAGCGCACGTCTTTCTCGAGTGTCTCGTGCATCGCCTTGGCGTCCTCGCCGCGGCGCTTGAGCAAGTCCGCGACCGGCACGCCGCCGATGCGCGCGGTCGACCAGGCGAAGATCTGCGAGGTGCCGTGCTCGCCGAGCACCTGCGCCTCGACGGTGGCCGGGTCGACGTCGAAGTGCCGGGCCAGGTGCACACGGAAGCGCTGCGAGTCGAGATAGGTGCCGGCGCTGATGACGCGCGTGTGGCCGGCGGCCATGCGCGCGACGTCGGCGAGCGGGTCCGGCGGGTCGGTCACCACGAGCAGCACCGCCTCGGGCGCCGCCTTGACGATGCGCGGGACGATGTGGCGGTAGATCGCCGCGTTCTTGTCGAGCAGCCTGAGCCGGCCCTCACTGTCGTTGCGGTCGGTGGCCCCGCCGGTCTTCTCGTTGATGCCGGAGGTGATCATGACGACGCCGCAGCCGGCGAGGTCGGCATCGTCGCCATCGCGGATGTCGGCGCGCGGCGACAGCGGCAGGCCGTAGCGGATGTCGGTCGCCACCGCGGCCGCCGTCTTGCGCGTGCGGTTGACGAGGACGATCTCGCGCGCGGTGCCGCGATTGACGGCGGTGAGCGCGCAGGCGCAGCCGACCTTGCCCGCGCCGATGATGCCGAGTTTCATGGAAGGCCTCCGGTGGTGCACGATGAACCCTCAAGGTGAGGCGGTGTTCCTTCGAGGCGAGCCCATTGTCCGCCGTGCGCGCGCCCGCCATGATGCTCTGCGGAGGTGCCCGCGATGACCGCCAATCCCGACCGCTGGCCGGAGCTCGCCGCCGACGCCTGGCGCGACACGCGCTCGACGCTGCATCTGATGACGCAGATCGTCGGCAAGATCCGCCTGGCGCTGACGCCGTGGCAGAACCATTCCTGGCACGTGCCGCTCTACATCACCGCGCGCGGGCTCACCACCTCGCCGATCCCCGACCGCGGCCGCTCGTTCCAGATCGACTTCGACTTCATCGACCACGTGCTGTGGGTCCGCACCAGCGACGGCCATTATCGCCAGGTGATGCTGCGGCCGATGCCGGTGGCGGAATTCTACGACGAGACGATGTCGGCGCTCGAGCAGCTCGGCATCGACGTCAAGATCCGCACCATGCCGAACGAGATCGCCGATCCGATCCCGTTCGAGCAGGACTTAACGCATGCGAGCTACGACGAAATCTACGTGCGCCGGTTCTGGCACGCGCTGTTGTCGGCCAACGACGTGCTGTCACGCTTCCGCACCGGCTTCCTCGGCAAGGTGTCCCCGGTGCATTTCTTCTGGGGCTCGTTCGATCTCGCCGTGACGCGCTTTTCCGGGCGCAGCGCGCCGCCGCATCCCGGCGGCGTGCCGCACCTGCCGGACACTGTCGCGCGCGAGGCCTATTCGCACGAAGTGTCGAGCGCCGGCTTCTGGCCGGGCGGCGGCGGCGTCTATGACGAGGCGGCGTTCTACTCCTACGCCTATCCGGCGCCGGCCGGCTTCGCCGAGGCGCGCGTCACGCCGAAGGAAGCATTCTGGTCGAAGGACCTCGGCGAATTCATCCTGCCTTACGCGGCGCTGCGCGCGAGCGACGAACCCGACACGACGCTCCTGAGCTTCCTGCAGTCGACCTACGTCGCCGCCGCCGTTCTGGCGAAGTGGGACCGCAGCGCGCTCGAGTGTTCGCTGGGCGTGCCGGGGAAGTGCCGCGCGGTGTGAGCGCTTTACCCTCCCCTGGAGGGGAGGGTGAAGAACGATCGCGACTCACGCGTCGTAACTCACCGATTCAAATTTCAAACAGCGCGCATGACTCATCGCCCGTATTCTTTGCTCGGCCCCGGGTGAGCCGTCATTCCCATCCTCATCGCGCTCCCCGAACCAGGGGAGCGGAGCGCCGGGAAACGCGGGAGCGTGCGAAGCTCCCTGAGCGGTCGGCGAGACCGCCCGAGACACCGTGCGAAGGCGTCTCCTTCCTCCTTGCGATCGGAGAAAGGCGCCTCCCGGCGCTCCGCACCCGGACAAGCTTGCGCCGTCCGGGCTATTTGTGCGGCGTTCTCCTTGAGGCCCCTTGGACCGCGCTTCCGGGAAGCGACGGGGCCCGTGTTCAAGCCCCCGATCCGGAGCAGTGGCCGCCGCTCCTTCGTCGCCGCCGCGTGCAGCCCATCGTTCCGTAGAACTGCGGGCAGCCGGTCATAATGCCGGCGGACGGCTGGCCAGGGCCTCCCGAGTGCGCAGGGTGCGTACCCTCCGCCCGCGGGCGCCGCATCGACCGGACCGTTTCCGGCCCGATGAGCGCGAAAGGCCGCATCTCCGGCCTTCCGTCCCACCACTGCTCCACCCTCACAGCGCCCCATGACGGCGCCCCTGGCGAGCAGGACGGGGCGAGGATAGGCATATGGTCCACTAGGAGTCAATAGTCCTAGTAAAAGAATTTGTACAACACCTCTCTCGTCCTGAGGTGCGCGCCGGAGGCGCCCTCAAAGGACCTGGGCCCGTCAATTGTCATGGCCGGGCTTGTCACGGCCATCCCGATCAGGCCGGCGCTGTGCCCCTCTGAGCGGGGCCACCGGGACATAAGGGCGTTCACGCCCGTCTTCGACGGGCTATGCCCGGTGACGACAGGGGGAGAGCGTTGCCGCTCACAGAGTTGAGCGGCGCGCGTGCTATAATTATTCCGAAAACCTCAAGAGACAGCAGATGGCGAAGAAATCATCAAGCAAGCGCGGTAACGTATTCGCCGATCTTGGCCTGCCCAATCCGGAGCAGGAACTGCTGAAGGCGCAGCTCACACTGCAAATCTACAAGATCGTCAAGGCGCGGGGGCTGACGCAGGCGCAGGCGGGCGCGGTGCTCGGCATCAAGCAGCCGCATGTCTCGGCGCTGATGCGCAACCGCGCCGGCAACTTCTCGGTCGGACGGCTGATGGAGTTTCTGACCGCGCTCGGCCAGGACGTGCGCATCACGGTGAAGCCGGCGAAGAGGCGGGTAGGGGGGATGGACGTGGTGGCGGGGTGAGCGGCGCCTGACGTTCGCGGCCCGCTTGAAGCATTATCGCATTAGCGCTATATAGCATTAATGCGCTGGACGGTGCTGTTTCTCAATGCGGTCGTGGCGTCGGAGGTTGCGGCGCTGCCGGACGATATGCGGGCGCGGCTCGCGCGGTTCGTCAGCATCATACAGGACCTCGGCTTCGAGGCGCTGCCGCGAGACAGCGTCAAGCATCTCGAGAGCAAGTTCTGGGAACTGCGCATAACCGGGCGCGACGGGATTTCGCGGGCGATTTATGTGACTGCGAGCGGTCAACGCGTGGTCGTCCTGCGGGTTTTCGTCAAAAGGACACAAAAGACGCCTCCGCGTGAAATCGAAATTGCGCGGCAACGCGCGAAGGACGTGACATGATCAAGTTCGACACACTGCACAAAAAGTGGATGAAGGACCCGGCGTATCGGCGCGAGTACGACGCGCTGGAGGAGGAGTTCGCGCTGATCGCGGCGCGGGCGCGGGCGGGCCTCAGTCAGGCGCAACTCGCCAAACGCATGAAGACGACGCAGAGTGCCATCGCGCGGCTGGAAAGCGGCCGGGCGAAGCCGTCGACGCGTACGCTCGCCCGGTTCGCTGCGGCGACGGGGCACCGGCTGAAGATCAGCTTCGAGCCGGTGAAGAAGGGGAAGAAGAAGGCCGGAAAATAGTTCTTGTCATGGCCGGGCTTGTCCCGGCCATCCCGATCAGGCGGGCACTGTGCCCTTCTGAGCGGGGCCACCGGGACATAAGGGCGTTCACGCCCGTCTTCGACGGGCTATGCCCGGTGACGACAGAATGGTGCGGCGGCGATGCGCGACCGCGCCGGCAATTCTGCAGTCGAGCGGCTGATGGAGGCTCTCGCCGCGCGCGGCGAGGCACGTGCGGATCACGGTGAAGCCGGCGAAGAAGCGGGTGGGGGAGGTGGAGGTGGTGGGGGGTGTAGGGCGCGTCAGTGCAGGTGTGGTGTGCCGTATCGAAGGCTACTTTTGTTTGACCGAGGCGACAGGACGTTCGGCACGCAGAGTTGCTCTTAGCGTAGCTGCGCGGGCTTTAAACAAGGGGTCGATCTGCCCTGCTGCTTCGAGGCGGCCGATCAACGGCAGTGATGCCTTTTGTTTCGCCTCGGACGATGTCGCTTCCGCAATCGCTTCAAATCCTTTTCTAATCTTCAGATGCAATTTATTGGGCACCTTGTTCCCGTCCGAGGTAATGCAGACACCTGTAATTACTTTCGGCGCGCTGGCCGCGAACGCATGGGCCTTGTGCGACTTCAAGCCGAATTTGGCAATTATCTTCCGAACATTGTGCAAAACTGTCTTTGAAGCAGCAGGTCCGCTCAGGGCCATATCGTCAACATAGCAAGTCATCTCGAGCGAGAGAGATTTTGCGAGCGCCTCTATTTCATCGAACATTGGTTTAAATGCGTAATATGCGATGATCGGGCTCGCGCTGCTTCCTGTTGGGAGGTGGGAATCGAACGTCAACAGGTCGGCCAAGATGCGAGCCACATCTCTGCGACATTTCATGCCCAGTTCGAAAAATTTCAGTATTGCGGCGTGGGGGACTGAAGCAAAAAATTTCTTTACGTCTATTTTGATAACTGGGACATCGGCAGAATGTTTTGCAGCGTTAGAAAGGTATGATTTGCCCGCGACGGCCGAATGTAGATATTCTGGGACTGATACCCGAGAAAGTAGGTTATGAACCCTGCGATGTAGTATCTGAAGCTTGGGCTTCGGCTCTTGGATAGCCCGAGCTTTGGCGGTCCCGGCATTGATAGTGAAAAGTTTGAAATTGCCTGCGTCTTTAGAAAGTTCTTCAAGATCTTTTATCGTGATCGAAAGATTGCGAGTCGAAAGGCGGCGTGCGAGGTCGGCCGGGAGGCGACCGCGTATAGCCAGCAATCTTCTATTTTCAAGTCGCTGCTGCGACGGCGGCTCATGTCTGCTCAGTGTTTAATTAGAGCGTGATTATCTGAAGTTTCTTGTAGCCATTCGAGCATTTTCATAATTTTGTCGGCGGTAAAAGCCCTTGTGCGCTCGCCAAAGTCCGCAGTTTCAGCTTTTTCTGCAAATAGCATCAATGAAGACAGCGGGATTCGAAAAAAAGTTGCATATCGCTCTAGAACATCAAGGCTTGCATTCTTATGACCGCCTTCTAGTTCGGATATGAAAGACTTTGATAATTTGAGTTTGTCTGCAAGCTCGACCTGCGAAAGTCGGTGATACTGCCGTATCAATTTTAGTGCCCGGGCGTACATTTGATCGGTCTTGGTCACTGACTTTCCTTTGCTGGATAACGTCGTACTGTAGATTGTGTTCATGGGAATTTGCTTAGAAGCCACCGAACATCAGCTTCAGAAGCCTTACTGCCCGCACCGTCCACACGAGGACGAAGATTGCAGTCATTAGCGTCCGCCTGGTAACGATCCGTCGGATAAATCCGCGGACCGTCTTCCAGAATTCGGTAAACTTCTGCTCGGCGCTTGGGGGGTCAGTGGTACTTACCATTGGCCATCTCCTTGTTCATCGAGGCGGAATTGCCCCGATGCCTTCGAACAAGGAGCATCTCGAACAGAAGGACCTCTAAGCTCCCAGCGAGCATCGCGCCTTGGATGCTCGCTCTAACTCCGCCGCTCGTCGTCTCGCGGCGGTCGCCACAGAGAGACGGGCACAAAGTTGGAGGGCTCTTGCGAGCCCCAAGGGCACCTTTCACTGCCCGGTTAGGAGGCATGAATGTCCAACCAAACGCGCGACAAGTATGAGACGCGAATCGCCTAGTGTCAATGAAAGTTCGCTGATGGCGAACTTGTCCACACCTTTGCGGTTGGGCGTATTTGATCTACTGGTGCGTAACTCCGCTCTACTTTTCCGGTGCCCCCCATGAACGCCCCCACAGCCCATCCCCTGCCGCCCTACCACCACACCGCGCTCTTTCCGCTCGGTCCGGACAAGACCAAGTACCGCAAGATCACGTCCGACGGCGTGAAGGTCGAAAAGGTCATGGGCGAGGAGGTGGTGACCGTCTCGCGCGAGGCGATCCGGGCTTTGGCCGAGGCCGCGTTCATCGACATCAACCACCTGCTGCGGCCGGCGCACTTGAAGCAGTTGCGCGCCATCCTCGACGATCCGCAGGCGACCGCGAACGACCGCTTCGTCGCCTACGATCTCCTCAAGAACGCCAACATCTCGGCCGGCGGCGTGCTGCCGATGTGCCAGGACACCGGCACCGCCATCATCATGGGCAAGAAGGGCCGCCGCGTCTGGACCGACGGCGCGGACGAGGGCGCGCTCGCCGAGGGTGCGCGCGACGCCTACCTGAAGAAGAACCTGCGCTATTCGCAGCTCGCGCCGCTGTCGATGTTCGAGGAGACCAACACCAAGTCGAACATGCCGGCGCAGGTCGAGATCTACGCCGAAGGCGACGACGCCTACAAGTTCCTGTTCGTCGCCAAAGGCGGCGGCTCGGCCAACAAGACGTTTCTCTTTCAGGCGACGCCGTCGATCCTGACGCACGACCGCATGCTGGCCTTTCTCAAGGAGAAGATCCTCACCCTCGGCACGGCGGCGTGCCCGCCGTACCATCTCGCCATCGTCATCGGCGGCACCTCGGCCGAATTGAACCTGAAGACGGTCAAGCTCGCCTCGACCAAGTATCTCGACGAGCTGCCGACCGCGGGCGGCGAGGACGGCCACGCCTTCCGCGATCTGGCGATGGAGCAGGAAGTCCTGAAGATGACGCAGGCGACCGGCGTCGGCGCGCAGTTCGGCGGCAAGTATTTCTGCCACGACGTGCGCGTTATCCGTTTGCCGCGACACGGCGCGTCGCTGCCGATCGGGCTCGGCGTGTCGTGCTCGGCCGACCGCCAGGCGCTCGGCAAGATCACCCGCGACGGCGTCTATCTCGAGGAGCTCGAGCATCATCCGGCGCAGTACTTGCCGGACGTCGACGAGGGCGCGCTCGGCGGCGAGGTGGTCAAGGTCGACCTGCGCCAGCCGATGACGGAGATCCTGGCGCAGCTCACGAAGTATCCGGTGAAGACGCGGCTGTCGTTGACCGGCACCATCATCGTCGCCCGCGACCTGGCGCACGCCAAGCTGCGCGAGCGGCTCGAAAGCGGGCAGGGGCTGCCGCAGTACTTCAAGGACCACCCGGTCTATTACGCGGGACCGGCCAAGACGCCGGAGGGCTACGCCTCCGGCGCGTTCGGCCCGACCACAGCCGGGCGCATGGACTCTTATGTCGACGCCTTCCAGGCGGCCGGCGGCTCGATGGTGATGCTGGCCAAGGGCAATCGCTCGGCGGCGGTCCGCGATGCCTGCAAGAAATATGGCGGCTTCTATCTCGCCTCGATCGGCGGCAGCGCGGCCAACCTCGCCGAGCACTGCATCAAGAAGGTCGAGGTGCAGGAGTATCCCGAGCTCGGCATGGAGGCGATCTGGCGCATCGAGGTCGAGGACTTCCCCGCTTTCATCGTCATCGACGACAAGGGCAACGACTTCTTCAAGGAACTCAATCTGGGTTAGGCGGCCCCAAAGGGGACGCTGGACGTCCGGTGCCCCAACTGCAAGTTTGTGCAGTGCACGCGGGCAACGCGCGTGCAGCAAATTGCCGCGCGCCCAGCCCACGCGGCCGGCGTAGGCTGCCTCCCCGACCAAAGAAGCATTGACGGCACAGGCCGCAAACCGGGCAAATGCATTATTGATCGTGGCGGGGGCCGCGCGCCGATCGGGCACGCGTGCCGGCTCGTCTCCAACGCTGAGCGGAACTACCGGGGGCGATCCGTGCGCCGGGCGACGGCGCGGCACGAAACGACAATCAGAAACTTTAAACCAAGCATTCGAGGGGGCGACTCGAATGACCTTCAAAGGGAGGAAACCTATGAACGATTTCAGGAACGGCGTGTCACGCCGCACTCTTCTTCAAGCGGGCGCCGGGCTGGCCGGCGCCGTGGTCCTGCCGGGCGGCATGGCCATGCCGGCCTGGGGCGCCAACGAGCCGGCGATGGGCACGTGGCCGGCCGGGTCGCAGGGCGACACCGTCAACATCGGCGCCGCGGTGCCGCGCACCGGCGCCTACGCGGTGCAGGGCGAGGACGAGCTCAAGGGCATGCAGCTCGCCGTCGAGCACATCAACGACGGCAACCCGCTGATCAAGAAGATCGCACCCAAGGTCACCAAGGGCGTGCTCGGCAAGAAGGTCAACCTGGTCGTCGCCGACTCGGGCGCCAAGCCGAACGACGCGGTGCAGGCGCAGCAGCGCTTCATCAACGACAACAAGATCGTGTTGATGACCGGCTCGACCTCCTCTGCGGTCGCAGTCGCGCTCAACAAGTTCGCGCAGCGCGAACACATTCTCTATGTCACCGGCATCTCCGGATCGAACGATACCACCGGCAAGGATTGCGTGCGCTACGGCTTCCGCCAGAACTTCTACGGCGAGACGGCGGCCAACGCGATCGGCCCGGTGCTGGTGAAGGCCTACGGCAAGGGCAAGAAGGCGGCGTTCATGACGCCGGACTACACCTATGGCCACACCGTGACCAAGTCGGTCAACGACTACCTGACCAAGAACGGCGGCTGGACGATGGTGACCAACCAGGTCTCGCCGCTCGGCACCTCGGACTTCTCGCAGTACCTGACCAACATCGCCAATTCGGGCGCCGAGGTCATCATCAACGTCAACTGGGGCCGCGACGCGGTGCTCTCGGTGCAGCAGGCCAAGCAGTTCGGCCTGACGCCGAAGATGAAGATGGTGATCCCGTATCAGATCCCGTTCCTCGCCAAGGAAGTGGGAGCGGCGCTGACCGAGGGCGTCTACGCCGCCACCGACTTCTGGTGGACGCTCGAGGACAAGTACCCGCTCGCCAAGATGTTCGTCGAGGCGTTCGACAAGAAGTTCGGCTACAAGCCGGAGTGGGGCGCCAACAACTCCTACATGTCGTTCGCCATCTGGGCGCGCATGGTCTCGGAGGCGGGCACGTTCTATCCGCCGACCGTGATCAAGCAGTACGAGAAGGGCGAGACCTTCCCGTCCACCGTCGGCGACGTGCACTTCCGTGCCGAGGATCACCAGCTCGTCCGCCCGGTCATCATCGTCAAGGGCAAGGCGCCCAAGGACATGAAGAACAAGGAGGACTACTGGGAGGTTGTCGAGGTGGTGCCGGGCGCGCCGCTGATGCAGAAGCCGGACGCCTTCGGCTGCAAGCTCGGCGATTACACCTGAGCCGATGACGCCGTAACCGCGTGTCCCGGGCGCAGCGCAGCACGCAAGTGATGCGCTGCAGACCCGGGACCCCGGTTGCTTTTTGAAGAAACCGGGACCCCGCATCTGCGGTGCAACGCTAAAGCGCTGCACCGCGTGCGGGGAACGCCACACTGGATACCGCCAAGACTGGGGCGCGCGTTGATCAACTGGGCCAACTTCGTTTCGCAATGCTTCAACGGGCTGGTGCTCGGCGCGCTTCTCGCGCTGATCTCGTCCGGCCTGACCATCATCTACGGCACGCTCGGGGTTCTGAACCTCGCGCACGGCGCCATGTTCATGCTGGGCGGCTACGCCGGCTGGGTGGCCTACACCTGTAGTGGGTCGTTCATCGTGGCGGTCATCGCCGGCTCGCTGTTCGTCATGCTGGTCGGCATCGTCGTGGAGCGCGGCATCATCCGCTCGTTCTACGGCCGCCCGCACGAAGACCAGCTGCTCGTCACCTTCGGCCTGAGCATCGTCTTCGTCGAAGCGACGCGCTTCTTCTTCGGCAGCCTGTCCAAGATCGTGCCGCCGCCGGCCGGCCTCGGCGGCATCGTCAATCTCGGCTTCATGTTCTACCCGACCTACCGCCTGGCGCTGCTCGGCATCGTCGCGGTGGCGCTGGTCGGTCTCTACATCGTCCTCTACCGCACGCGCATCGGCATGATCGTGCGCGCCGGCATCGAAGACTCGGTCATGGTCGATGCGCTCGGCATCGACGTCTACAAGGTGTTCATGCTGGTGTTCGGCATCGGCGCGATGGCGGCGGGCTTCGCCGGCATCGTCAACGCGCCGGTCGTGTCGATTTCGCCCGACGTCGGCGAGACGATCCTGGTGCAGACCTTCGTCGTCGTCGTCATCGGCGGGGTCGGCTCGTTCCCCGGCGCCGTGCTCGGCGGCCTGATCGCCGGCGAAATCATCAGCATCACCTCGATGTTCAACCCCGGCTACGCCTACGTCATGCTGTTCGCGGCCATGACCCTGGTGCTGGTGCTGCGGCCTTACGGCCTGCTCGGCACCGCCGGACGCGAGTAGCCCGACGCCATGGTCAGAAAACGTCCTGTTCTCGTCGAAGCGCTGACCGCGGTCGGGCTCATTGCCGCGCCGTTCGTGCTGCCGCATCTCGGCTTCTCGCCGGCCACGATCAACCGCATCCTCATCTGGGGCCTGTTCGGCATCGGCTTCGACATCCTGTTCGGCTTCACTGGCTTGTTGTCGTTCGGCCAGTCGGCGTTCTACGGCACCGGCGGCATGGTCGCGGCCTATCTGCTGACGCAGGTGAATTTCCCCTACACCATCCCGGCGGTATTCGTCGGTGCCATCGTCGCCGGCGTCGTCGGCTACGTGATCGGCCTCATCGCGCTGCGGCGCACCGGCATCTATTTCGCCATGATCACGGTGGCGATCGCCGAGGTGTTCTTCTTCGTCGAGTTCAATCCCTTGTCCGCCTTCACCGGCGGCGAGAACGGCCTGCCGGGCGTGCCGAGCCCGTCGATCTTCCTCGGCTTCATGACGCTGAAGTTCAACACCGACTGGTCGATGTATGTCTTCCTGGCGTTCTGGTATTTCGTCGGCCTGGTCATCGCGCTGCGCATCGTGCGCTCGCCGGTCGGCGCGGTGCTCTCCGCCATACGCGACAATCCACTGCGCGCCGCCGCGGTCGGCCACAACATCCAGGGCTACAAGCTCACCGCCTTCGTCATCGCCGCCGTCTATGCCGGGTTCGCCGGCGGCCTGCTCGGCCTGATGCAGGGCTTCATGCCGCCCGACGCCTTCATGTTCGACACGTCGGGTCAGCTCATCATGCAGACGGCGATCGGCGGCGCCGGCACCCTGTTCGGGCCGCTGGTCGGCGCCACGGTCTGGCTCTATCTCAGCGACTTCTTCCAGACGACATTGCATCTCGGCGCCACCTGGAAGCTGGTGCTCGGCATCGTCTTCGTGCTGCTGGTCGTGTTCCTTCGCCGCGGCATCGTCGGCGGCCTGGTGCAACTGTGGCAGTTCGCCACCGGCCGCGGGCCGACGCATCGCGAGGCGGCCGCATCCGATCCGCACGCGGTTGCGGCCAGCGCCGTCGCGGCGGCGGCCGCGCCGGTGATCGAGTTCGTGCCGTCGCCGCGCAGGCCAAAGCCGGCGAACGGCGGCGAATTGATCCTCGAGGCGACCGGCCTGACGAAGCGTTACGGCGGCATCGTCGCCAACAACAATATCGATTTCTCGGTCAAGCGCGGCGAATTGCGCGGCATCATCGGTCCCAACGGCGCTGGCAAGTCGACCTTCTTCAAGATGCTGACCTGCGAAGTGCATCCGACCGAAGGACGCATCACGTTCGAGGGCCGCGACATCACCGGCTTCGGCGTCACGCAAGTGTGCCAGTTCGGCCTGACCAAGAGCTACCAGGTCAACCAGTTGTTCACGCGGCTGACGGTGCGCGAAAACGTCACCATCGCCGCGCTCGCCGAGAAGCGCGGGCCGTTCCGGCTCGACCTGTTTCGCAGCGTCGGGGGGGTCGATGGGCTGACGCAGCGCGTCGAGGACACGCTCAAGCTCGTGCACCTGACCGAGCGTGCCGAGCTGCCGGTGTCCGAGCTCGCCTACGGAGAGAAGCGGCGGCTCGAGATCGGCCTGGCGCTGGCGACGGCGCCGAGCCTCTTGCTGCTCGACGAGCCGCTCGCCGGCATGAGCCCGCGTGAACGCCTGGAGACGGTGCAGCTGTTGAAGTCGATCGCGCGCGGCCGCACCATGATCGTCATCGACCACGACATGGACGCGATCTTCGAGCTTGCGGAAAAGATCACGGTGCTGCGCGAAGGCTCGGTGCTGGTGGAGGGGACGCCGGAAGAGATCAAGGCGAACGCGGCGGTCCAGGAAGCCTATCTCGGCGGAGTGCACGCGCCATGAGCCTGCTCGAAGTCAAAGGCCTCAACAGCTATTACGGCGACTCGCACATCCTGTTCGACCTCAGCCTGCGCGTCGAGCAGCACGAAGTGGTGGCGCTGCTCGGACGCAACGGCGCCGGCAAGTCGACCACGCTGAAGAGCCTGATGGGCGTGGTGGCGCCGCGCGCGGGCTCGATCGTGCTCGACGGGCAGGACGTCGCCGGCCGCCCGGCGCATGCGATCGCGCGCGCCGGCATGCAACTCGTGCCGGAGGACCGCCGCATCTTCGGCAGCCTCAACGTCGAGGAAAACATCATCCTCGCCGGCCTGACGGCGCAGGGGCGATGGCCGCTCGAGCGCATCTACGACATGTTCCCGCGGCTGAGGGAACGGCGCACGAGCCGCGGCACCGACCTCTCCGGCGGCGAGCAGCAGATGCTGGCGATCGCCCGCGCGCTGGTGCGCGATCCCAAGATCATCCTGCTCGACGAGCCGTTCGAGGGGCTGGCGCCGGTGATCGTGCGCGATCTGATGCTCGCCTGCCGCAAGCTGGTTGAGGCGGGACAGACCATCGTGCTGGTGGAGCAGAACCTCGCCGCGACGCTTGCGCTGGCGAACCGCGCCTACATCATCAACAACGGCCACATCGTGCACGAAGGTCCGACCGCCGAGATCAAGGCCGACCCGACCGTGCTGCAGCGCTGGCTGGGCGTCTGAAAATCCACCGCGCGGATCAGCGTTTGCCGGCCGGAGGCGGTGCCGCCGGCGGATTTGGCGGCCGGTTCGGCAAGTGCCTGGCGAACACGCCGAGGGTGATGGCGCGGGCGACATATTGCGAGAGGCAGTTATAGCCGGCCTCGCTGCGCTCGAACTCGTCGGCCGCCGGCATCGCCGCGTTGTCGCCGCGATTGAGAATCTCGACCGCCTCGAAGAAGCGCACGACGATGACGTGCTCCTGCGCCGCGACCTTGCGCAGCGTCTCGCGAATCTTGACGTAATGCGCGTCGCGCAGCATCTGCGGCGCGAATTGCAGGCCGACCAGCACGACGTCGACCTTGTGCGCCTTGAGCCATGCGACCTGGTCGTGCACGGTGTTGGCGAACTCCTCCGACGACACGTAGGCGAGCGCGTCGTTGGTGCCGACCTGCCAGAGCACCAAGTCCGGCTCCTCCAGCGCCACCTCGTTGCGCATGCGCACGGCGGCGGCGGCGGCGAGTTCGCCGGAGACGCCGCGATTGATGATCTCGATGCGGGTGACCTTGAGGGCCGCGTGCAGCATGTCCTCGATTTGCGCCGTATAGGTGCCACCGTGGCGGCCGATGCGGCCGGGCGCGGCGCCCATCGACAGGATGCGCAAGGTGCGGCCGGCGGCAAGCGCCGCGGCGACATTCGGCAGCGGCTGCTCGTCGTTCTGCGCCGCAGTGCCGGGCGCGCAGGCCTTCGACACGAGCGTATTCTCCGGCGCGGCGGCCGGTGGCGTTTGCGCGGCGGCGAAGGCCGTCAGCGCGAGGACGAGCGCGGCGCCGGCGATGCCGGCGCGGGCCGTCCGCGTTGTCGCGATTCCGCGAGCCATGCGGTGAATGCCATGATGATGATGCCGAGCAGTACCACGGCCGTGTCGCTGGCGACAGAGCCGCGATAATAGAGACGGACCACCTGCGCCGACAGGCTGAGCAGGGAGCCGATGCAGAACACGTACAGCGAATTGCGCCCGAGCATGGCGAGGAGGCCGATAAGCGCCTCGACCGCGCGGCCGATGACCCGCGCCTCGGCCGCCTTGCGGATATAGGGCCAGGCGAAGGAGAAGACCGCGACCAGCGACAGGAACTGAATGAGCCGCATCGGCGTGTCGAAGGTCTTGTCGGCGATGAAGAACAGCTTCGGATTGGGCACTTTGGTCGGGTCCGGCCACAGGTCGAACAGGTGGATGAGCGCGCCGGCGATCACGATCGGCACGCCGACGGCGCGCAGCCAGCCGATGTTGCGGCGGGCGAAGGCGCCGAGGCCGTGCCTCGGATTGGCGCAGGCGAAGCCGAGCACGAACACGCTCTGCCAGGCGAGCGGATTGAAGAACCAGGTGCCGGCGACCGGCCAGGTCGGCAGCGTCAGGCGGAAGGCGAGCACGCACACATAGATGCCGAGCGAGACCGGCAGCAGCAGCGACGGCGCGGCGCGGTCGAGCAGGGCGAAGAACGGCGCCATCAGCATCAGCACGACATAGAGCGGCAGGATGTCGAAATAGCCGAGCTGGTGCGTGAGCATCACCAGACCGATATGCGTCGGCACCGGGTCGGAGAAGACGGCGTCGGCGTTGTGCCATTGCAGCAGCAGGGGATTGTCGAGCTCGGTGGCGCTGAGCGCGAGCATGCCGATGGCCAGCATGGTGATCAGCACCTGCGCGGCGTAGATCTCGAGCGCGCGGCCGAACAGGCGCAGCATGACATCGCGGATCGGCCGTCTCTCGCCGCGGCCCTCGGCCATCAGCCGCAGCGACCAGCCGGCGAGGAAGACGAACAGGTCGGCGGCGTCGGCGATGGAGAAATTGGCCAAGGTGTAGTTGGCGTAGACGAGGCCGGGCACGTGATCGATGAAGATCGTGATCAGCGCGAAGCCGCGCCAGAAATCTACGGCATTCGGGGCGCGCGTCATGCGTGAACGAATCCGGCGTGCCGATTCTGTTGTCCGCGCCGATTGTCGGAAGCGCGGCACGCGCGGTCAAGCGCCGGCGCCGGCGCGGCCTTTGCGGCCGCGCGGCATGTTTCGGATCGGACGGGAGGCGTCAGCTCACGTGCAGGCCGTTGCCGTTGGTGCGGTGCAATTCGCCCTCCGGCCGGCGGGCGCCGTTGGCGCGGTCGCGCACGTTCTCGAGCACGTAGACGCGAATGGCCGAGGACAGGTTGGCGTTCGACCGCTCCCGGTCGATGCGCCGCAGCAGGCTGGACACCGTCAGCTTTTCGGCATCGGCGATGGCGCGGACTTCGGTCCAGAACGGATCTTCCAGACTGACACTGGTCTTGTGCCCGCCGATGACGACCGAACGCTTGGTCACGGCAGACTTCGTGAGGCCTTCCATTGAAACTCCCCCAAGGTTGGCGACAACCGGCTCAGGCTCCGGTTAGAGCCGCAACGCCTCAGGCGAGGGTTTGTTCCTGAAAAAGAATACCCGCGTAACCGCGTGTAATGTTTGGAGATTTCAGTCGCTTGCTGCGTCGGGCTTTCGACGTAAGGGTTCCCCCGCAGCGATTCGTCAGCGCGCCTGCGCGTCGTCCCGCGGCGGCCGCGGCAGTTCGATCACCGTGTGGCAGGTCTGGCAGTCGAAGCGGTCGAAGTCGCGCCCGTCCTCGCGGGTGCGCGAGCTCTGCATGGCGACCCCACAGATCGGGCAATGGCGGATGGGAGGTCTGGGATGCGAGGTCATAGCTTGCCCTGATGACGCATCGCCGCGACCGAGCCGTTGATCCAGGTCAATGCAGATGCGCCGAGGGCCTCGCCGGACGGCGAAAAAATTTCGGACGTGTCTGACTTACATCAAAAGCCGTATTGCGCCTTCGCCGACTATCAGGACATGTGGCAGCCCGTCGCCTCCGCACCGTTCGACTGTGACCTCGAACTCGCCGTCATCGACGCGGGCGATCCGCATGCGCTGGTGTTTCCCTGCCGGCGCATTCTGGGCAGCTGGATGAATGCGGACACGAAAGAGCGGCTGGACGTGCGGCCGACGCATTGGCGGCGCTGGGATGCGGCGCGAAGCGGCGCCGAAGCGGTCGCGCGCTAACGCCGCTTGCGATCCTTCGGCGCGTTATCGGCAATCTTGGCTTCTTCTTCGGCGAGCAGACGCAGCAGCATCCGACGGCGCTGCTCGTCCGTCTCCTTCTCGAGAAGACGGCGGTAGTGGTTGATGTTGAGTTGGGCGATTGTTTTGTCCATGCCCGACCTCCAAAGCGCGGAGAGGCCCTCGCGCACGGTTCCAAATATAACGCGCTCTGCAACTATTGCGAAGCGTGAAAACCGCTGACTATCTGTAATTATACCAAAATTGGACAGGATCAGCGCTTCGACGTGGGCAGCCGGAACGTTGCTTCCAGCACCTCGGCCTTGTCGGCGAGTTCGGTGCTGATCGTTTCCAGCGCTTCCTGTACCCGCGGGTCGGTGCTGCTGCGCGCGATCTGAGTGCAACGGACGGCGAGATTACGCAGATACGCTGCGATGCTCATTTGCTGCATCGGTGAGCCCCCAAGAACCGGATTTGTTCGCGCCGTCTGTGCGGCGCCTGACGCGGACTCATAGACGATGACGCCGCGTATTACCGCATGAATTCTGCGGCGCATGGTCGCGGCGGGCAGGAAAACTCACAACTTCGCGTTGAGCCGAAGTGGTTGTTTCAACACACGAAACGCGTGAGACCCGTTGCGTCGCGTATCGAACAGAATGCGCGCGCGGTGCGTTCGCCGGTTCAGTCGGATTCGACGGTGATGACCTCGCCGCAATCGCTGCAGCGGAATGTCTTCAGCTCCGGATAGGGCCCGACGCGCGGCGTCTTGCCGACGAGCTCGAGCGCGCTGCCGCCGCAGGGACAGGCGGGCGATGTCGGCTCCGACGCGGGATTGTCGTTGGCTATCGGCATGGCCAACACATCAGGCCAGGCGGGGTTTTGCGCAACTCAGGACTTGTGCGGAGGACGGATCAGGCGGGCGCGTCACCTTCCCGGCGCGGCGGCGTCTCGTAAACGAGATCGAGCTTTTCGTTCTCTTCCGCCTGCCGGGCGAGGCGCAGGTAGCAGCGCGCGAGATGCTCCCACTCGGACGTCAGCCGTGGCGTCTCGGCGAGGCGCGCCTTCGCCCGCAACCGTGACGCCAGCACGCGATACTGCTCGGCGGGTGTCACGGGGCTGACCCCTCCCAAGTGACGAGAATGTTGCGCCGCCCACGGTTCTTGTTAGGGGCCGGAACGTCCGGCCGCCGATTTCGTTCCACCGCGCTGTCGAAGCGCAAAGGCTCAGTCAGGCCGAGCGGGTTTTGCCTCCCATTGGACGTGGCCGCAGCTATCGCAGCGGAACACGGTGAAGCCGGTCGGCTGATCGAAGCGCTTCGGCATCGTGGTCAGATAGCGCAGCGCTTCTCCGCACCGTGCGCAGGCGAGTGGCGACCGATCGTCGGGATGAACCGTCATCACGCTTGGTTTTGGCGCGAGTCGTGGCGTGCTGTCTTGCGATCACCGGACAGAATAAGTGGATTGGTGCCACGTTACCGAACAATTTGCGGCGCTCAGGTCGTCAGGATGAGGCGGATCACGCCGGCCCAGAACAGCGCCGTCAGCAGCGCCATGGCCACCAGCATGAGCGTCGCGCCGAACCGGTGCCGCCATGGCGTGGCGGCCGGCAGGCTGAACTTCGATGGGGCCATGGACATCGACTCGGAGGTTCCTGCGAGGCAATCCGTCGATACTACCAGCATACCTGTACGTCAAGGTTGCAAAACAGCGCGGCTGCATCTTCATGGCGGCGCGTGGCTCGCAGGCGCCGCCGCGGTCAGCGCTCGACGATCTTGATCTGCGCGCAGCGCTCGCAGCGGAAATAGGCGACGCGCGGCGTGTCCTGCGGATGCGCATGGTCGCGTGGCGGGATCTCGGAAAGCAGGCGGAGCTTGCCGCCGCAGGCCGCGCAATCCGTGGGATCGGCAGAGTCCTCGAGCGTATCCATCTCGTAAATTTTACATAAAACGGCAATGATGTGTATGGCTTCCGACGTAACCCGCGAAAATGTGATTTGGCATTCATGCAAACCGGTGGCCACGGCGGCCGATCGTGGCCGGCAGTGTTAGCAGCCGGACCGACACGGTTCCCCGCGTTGATGTTTATCGATCCATGTCCGACTTCGACGAGCGCATCGCGCGCTATCGCACCCGCGCACAGGAATGCCTGGCGATCGCCGACCGGATCGGCGACGAGACGCTGCGCGCGCAATATATGGACGTCGCCGAGAGCTACCTGAAGCTCGCGGAGAGCGAACTCGGGCGCGCGGCGGCGGCGCGCACGTCGTAGCGGCTCCGCGCCCGGCGCGCGGCGGCCCCGGCGACCCGGATCGCGGTCGGTGCATTTTCTCGGGAACGTCTGCCGAATTGCCGTCTTAATAGGGGTGACAGGTCGGCGGCTGCGGTTTCGTCCCCCAAGCGAGACTCCCCCTCGTAGAAGCCCCCCGCCGGCCTTCGTCAGGTGCTGGGAGGCATCGAAAGGCCGCGCCCGCCAGGCAGACGGGCGCGGCCTTTTCTTTTCGTGGTGCTCGGTCCTGCGTGCCCGGTGCACGGCCGCCGCGCTCAGTGCAGCGCCGGCTCCGCTTCCGCTTCCACTTCCGGTGCTGCGGCCAGACGGCCGCAGACAGGGCACTCGAAGACTGCGATTTCGACCCCGCCTTTGCGCGGATCGTCGACGTGCTGCAGCGCGCGGAAATTCATCGGCACGCGGCATTTGGGGCAGATATTTCCCAGATGGTGGTCATCCATGACGCGACCCCGTCTCGTTCACTTTGGCAGTGATCCAAGCACGCGGGTGCAGCGACGTCCGCATGAAATGATGCAGAGGCGATTGAATTTTACGTGACCTGACGACTAACGGTCCGTCACCGGCTCGGGAAGCAGCGGTCGGCGGCGCCGCGCCGCGCTTGTTCGGGCGTGACGTACTTGCAAACCCACCCGGGACAACAAGGCCGCATGGCGCTGCATGGCCAGTACCCCTTTTGGCACGCCAGGGCCAGCCGGTGAGCCGGCGCATGAGGCCGCAGCGACGCCGCGAGATCGGGAGCGGTGTCGCGCGCCAGGACGGACGTCGGGGCTACGAGGACCGCAGCAAGAGCGAGCATGAGAATGTGAAGCCGCATCGATCCCCTCTACAGATGCCGTTCAAGTCAGGACGGCAGTCTGCACGGTCGGCCACGAAAGTCATCTACGGGTTGTGAAAAAGGGGCCTCATTTCAAAAGGGGCCAGTACCCCTCCCGTGTAGGAAGGGGCATTCTGCAATCTGAGGGAATCAAGTGAAAGAGGCCGCCAACTGAGGCGGCCTCTGGCATCCCGCCATGCTTCCTTTATTTGGCAGTCTTGAAAACATCGACCGCGATCAGGACGACATTATCCTTGCCGACGTTGCGGTGGTAATGTGTCGTGCTGCCGGGCGTAGCCGAGGTATCGCCCGGATGCTTGACCGTCTTGCTGCCATCGGCGAGCCCAACCTCGTCCGTTCCCTGCATGAAGTAAACGACGGCGGGCCGATCCTTGTGGCTGTGGAGCCCAATGTAGCCGCCCGGTTCGATGGTGAGGACGCGCATCCGAAGTTCCCGGCCAGCCATGCCTTCGATCTCGGGTGCCAAATCGACCACTGTAGTTTTGCTGGGCTTGAAGCCCTTGTTGCCTTTGGGAGCGTCCTCGGCACTGACGGTGTTTGCGGCCCACCCCAAGAAGATGGCCGAGGCGAGCAGTGCATAAGAAAACTTGCATAAATTCATGACTGTTTCCCCTGCTATAAACACGGCATAAATGGCCGGTATGGGGATAGTCGCCCTCGTCGCAGGGTCAGTCAAATGACCTCATTCAAAAGGGGCCAGAGTGGATGGAAAGGGGCCAGTACCCACAAGCCGGTACTGGCCCCTTTAGCCACAAAAGGGACCAGTGCTCCTAACCGATAGGGGCCACTGGGTGGGAAAGAGTAGAGAGCCTAAGCGCAAGCCGCCGGTCGGTATGCAGCTAGACCCCGGCATCAAGCGACCTGTCGAAATACTGCGCGAGTGCGGGGTTGAGACGTTTGAATCCTGCGAGGGTGGCCCGGGCCATGCCTTCGCAGACCCCACAATCAGATTCCACGGTCCGCCGGAGGCGGGATGGCGGGCGCTGGCACTTTGCTTAGCCTATGGCTTCCCAGTGCTGGCACTGCGGCGCGTGTGGGATGTCCTAGATGGACACGAGCCGACAGGGCCGCACTGGGAAGTCACTTTCAGAAGACGAATTTTCTAGCCCAGCTTAGCGCAAACACTGCACCGCGGCTTGAATCCAGTCCCGTCTTTACGGTGCCACGGCTTAATCGCCTTGCCATCATGGCAATCGTCGTGGTCGTGATAGACCTCGCGATGTTTGGGCGGATATTCCGGCGAGTCCGTGTGATAGGCAGGGACTTTAGCCATTGGCGTTTCTCCCCTTATGATTGCGGGGAAAGATTACGCCTCCACACGTAAGAGTCGAGTCTACCCCCAACCAGCCGCCGGCAAAACCATTAGCGCGCGAACGATTATTGCGCCCACGGAACGACGAAGTTCCGAAAACGTTTATTCGTTACTAGGTGGTGAAATTTTCGTCACAGTTCCCCTTGCATTAGGAACTATACGTACCTACTTGGCACAGGTCTGCCATCCGGCAGACGCAGAAAGGGCCGGAGGTGTTTGCGCACCGTCCGGCCCCTTAACCCCGCTTGGTGGCAGGGAATTTCGTGATCACGTTGACAGTTATGTAGGTACGTGTAGTCAACTGTCAAGTGAAGACTTAGTTCCTTGCTGCTAGGCTCCTTCGAAAAGGAACTAGAAGCAAATGGCTATCAATTTCGAAACCGCGAACCCGCAGGCTTTGCTTGCGGCATTTAAGAAGGCCATTGACGAAGGTCACGTCGTGACGTGGTCCTACGACGCCAATGGCAATTTCACGCACACGCCTTCGCAATGGAAAGACGAGGCCGTGCTCAGGCCGAGCATCTACACCGGATGGCTTGTGATGAACTTTTATCGCCGCAAGAGCGACAAGACTTCTCCCGGCCTGTACGCCGTTTATCACGGTCGCTTCATCGAATCGATGTTGGCACACTGCGATAAATTGTTCAGCAACGGGACGGCTACCTCGATGCCCACAAACGCCGACCGTTTGGCGGCATAAGCAATAACTTACTTTGCGCCGCGGGGAGACTGCGGCGCAAAGTTTCTTTCTTCGCAAAGCTCATATTCAATCGGGTTGCCGTCAACGATTCGTATGATCGTTTGGGGCGGTTCTTCTTTTTTCTTTTCGCGCCGGCGGTTCTCAAAATTTATAATCTCGGACAAGGCACTCTCCCGCGTTGGTTGCAGCAACCAACTGTGACTCGCGAAATGGGTCTTGACAACCAACCATGGCGAGTCCGGCCGCCGCTTTGCGATTCGCGCGAGTCAGGATTTCCCTCCCTCAATTACCCGAAAGCCTTTACGACGCTCCGGGGCAGTCGGGATTGGGAGCGGCGGAACAGCAATAAGCGCGGCCTCGATTAGATCGGCCACGGCCCATACCCGGTCGGTCAGCCCAAGCGCCATCGCTGGCGTCATCCGCAGGGCTTCATGCGTGCGGCACAGATTGTAGAACGCAACGTGCAGACTGATCGCCGCAAGGTGGCAGTCGATCTTCTTTGAGAAGCCGTTGCTAAGCCGGGCGAACCGCTTTGAGCCCATGCGCAGCGTCAGGTTCTGCCGTTCGACGTAGCTGGTCGAAATGTGCTCAGGATCGCCCTCTACGGCTACGCGCTCTACGGCTACTACCTGGGCCGGCGAATAGCGGCGGGAGGCTTCCGTTACATTCAGGTGCGTTACCGAATAGGTCTTGTTGATGACGCCGTGCGCGGCCCGGCCGGCGAAGGCATCGCGGATCGCGTTCTTGTAGGGGTGGAAGCCGTCCGTCGAAATCTCCGGCACGCCGATGACGCGCTGCCGAAGATCTTGAATGAAATCGTCCGTGGTCAGGCTGTCTCGCTTGCCGGTGCGATAGCCGATGATCGCGCGGGTCGAAGCGGCCAAGGCGACATAGGTGTACTGGTCGCCTTTGACCGGTGAGGGACGGCGCATCGGGCCTTTCTGCGGATTGCGCTTGTGGCCGACGTAGGCCCACAGCTCGTCACACTCGATCCGGTGCACCCGAAGGCCAACCATCATGCGGTCGTGCAGTTCGGCGCACCCACGGCCCACGCGCAGGGCAATGCGGGCCACCGTCTTACGGTCGGTATCGGTGAGGCGGGCAACGGCACGCTGGCCGACGCCTTCGCACAGCGCGGAAATGATCTCGACTTGCTTAGAGAGGGGCAGGTTGTTCACGGCGGGGCCAATCCGACATGTTGTGGGATTGGGCCGCGTGGAAAATCAGCGCCGTAGATGCTATATTACCTACGGTCCGATGCTCCGGGGGCCAATCCCGAGGTTGAAGACCAGGGGCCGTTTCGGGTGCAACCGAGGCGGTCCCACTAGATTTGGTGCAGCGAGCCAGGTTCGAACTGACGTTTCGGGGATGTAGCCCCCGCGTCCTTACCGCTAGACGATCACTGCTCCGAACACAGAAAAAGGCCTCGTCCGGGTGCAACCGGGCGGGGCCTTTGTGCTTCTGCGCCATGCTTAGCATGAGGCGATTATGCTTGACACAAGGGTCATGTCAAGCATATTTTTAGAGTGCCAAGCATGGAGAGCCAGATGGTCGAGAAAGATAAGCAGAAGGCCGGCAAGATAGGGGGGGCGCGGCGGGCTCAAGTGCTGCCTGCGCAGCGACGTGCGGAGATTGCTCGGGCCGGCGCTGTCGCCCGGTGGGGCTTAAAAGCTACGCACAAAGGGAGCTTCCAACAGGACTTCGGCATCGATGTGGAATGCTACGTGCTGAACGATCCGGGAAAGACTGCCGTTATCAGCCAACGCGGCATGGGTGCTGCGCTGGGGTTGACGCAAGGCGGTGGTCGGCTCGCGAGTTTCATCAGAGGCGAAAGGATGGCCCGCTACGTCGGGCGCGAATTAAGAGAAAAGCTCGAAAAACCTCTTGTTTTTCAGGGGCTAGCGCCGGGCGCGAACGCGCCGGCACCGGCTACGGTGCACGGCTACGACGTGACAATGTTGATCGACCTCTGCAACGCTATCATCGCGGCGGAGGCGGATCGTAAGCTTGGCAAGCGATATGAGAAGATCGCTCGACAAGCCCACATTATCGTCGGCGCTTCAGCGAAGTCGGGAATCCAAGGTCTTGTCTATCGGCTTGCTGGCTACAATCCGTCCGCCGAAGAAGTCATCGCTGCTTTCAAACTTTATATTCAGGAGGAAGCGCGCAAGTACGAGCCAGAGTTTCCAAGCGAACTGTATGTGCAATGGTACAGGCTTTATGGCATTCCCGTCCCTGAGCGCGGCAGGCCCTGGCATTTCAAATATTTGACAGTGAATCACATCTATTACCCACTTGCGCAAAGCAGCGGGAAGATTCTGGAACTGCTTAGGGCACACAAAGCGAGCGGCGGAGACCGGGCAAAAAAGCTATTCCAGTTTTTAAACGAGATTGGAACGCGCGCATTAAGAATGCACCTTGGTCGCGTTTTAGAAATGGCCGAGTCATCTTCGGACAGATACACATACGAGCGCAAAATCACCGAACGCTTCGGCGGTCAGCAATCTTTCGATTTCCCCGTGCCGCCACCGAAAGCGGAACATATGGCTCTTCCACAGTCCGCTGGTCCGCTTTTTGAACACATGGAATCGAAAGAGGCCGCCAACTGAGGCGGCCTAGGCGATGTTTCTATTCAGTGTAGCCCCTCAGTCTCAAGCGACTTGAGTCCGCGAGCAAGTATGAGCCACGCATTAGCGGCCGAGATGAGACGGTTGGCGCGGCGTTTATCGCGCAAACGTTCTGCCTCAGCCAACTTCGCTTCAGCTATGGCCAGACATTCGTCAGATGTGTGCATACTTACGATGCTATCGATTACGGCAACCAAGATCTGTTCGAAACAGACCACTAGGGTCGAATAGGCCGGCACCTATCCTTGCATTCGCCGCGCGACGGTTTCGCTCGTCCGCAGTTCCGCCAGCATATGCCTTAATTGGCGTTCGGCGTCGGGGCATTCATGCCCCTCGCGCTTAAGTGCATCGATGGTGTTGCGTTGCTGGTCGATCCTCTCCCGAAGGTCCAGCAAGCTGTCTGGCATGAGTTCGGTCATGGCCTTTCCCCATACAACGTCGCCGACAGGAAATTACAACCGCACCGATGAAACTCCATCTGTGCGGCGGCTGATAAAGCTAATGGAAAATGGGCGCGCCCAAAAGGGGCCACCGATCAATTCAAAAGGGGCCAATCACCATGGAAAGGGGCCAGTACCCACAAGCCAAAAAGAACATATTGCGAACTGAGAACAAATAGGGTACATTGGCTTTAACAGTCGATTCCGGCGGCGCCGAAACCCCTTTCGGCCTCGCGTTGTCGGAGGGTCGATTCCCGGCCATAAGGAGCGCGACATGAGTCAGCCTGCCCTGCGTCTCGTCGAAGGATCGTCCATGGATAAGTCGAAAGCCCTGTCCGCCGCGCTCAGCCAGATCGAGCGGCAGTTCGGCAAGGGCTCGATCATGAAGCTCGGCAAGAACGACAAGACCATGGATGTCGAGTCGATCTCGACCGGGTCGCTGGGGCTCGACATCGCGCTCGGCATCGGTGGCCTGCCGCGCGGGCGGGTCGTGGAAATCTACGGACCGGAATCCTCCGGCAAAACGACTTTGGCGCTGCACACCATCGCCGAAGCCCAGAAGAAGGGCGGCATCTGCGCCTTCGTCGACGCCGAGCACGCGCTCGACGTGGTCTATGCCCGCAAGCTCGGCGTTTCCACCGACGACCTCCTGATCTCGCAGCCCGACGCCGGCGAGCAGGCCCTCGAGATCGCCGACACGCTGGTGCGCTCCGGCGCCATCGACGTGCTGGTGGTCGACTCGGTCGCCGCGCTGGTGCCGCGGTCAGAGCTGGAAGGCGAGATGGGCGACGTGCAGCCGGGCTCGCAAGCAAGGTTGATGAGCCAGGCGCTGCGCAAGCTGACCGCCTCGATCTCCAAGTCGCGCACCATGGTGATCTTCATCAACCAGATCCGCATGAAGATCGGCGTGATGTACGGCTCGCCGGAGACGACGTCCGGCGGCAACGCGCTCAAGTTCTACGCCTCGGTGCGTCTCGACATCCGCCGCATCGGCGCGATCAAGGACCGCGACGAGGTCATCGGCAACCAGACCCGCGTCAAGGTGGTGAAGAACAAGCTGGCGCCGCCGTTCAAGCAGGTCGAGTTCGACATCATGTACGGCGAGGGCGTCTCCAAGATCGGCGAGCTGATCGATCTCGGCGTCAAGGCCGGCGTGGTCGAGAAGTCGGGCGCCTGGTTCTCCTATGACAGCCAGCGCATCGGTCAGGGCCGCGAGAACGCCAAATCGTTCCTGAAAGAGAATCCGGACATGGCCGCCAAGATCGAGGCGGCGGTGCGCCAGAATTCCGGTCCGATCGCCGAGGCGATCGTCACCGGCGAGTCCGAGAAGGACGACGAGGACGACGCGACGGAGGCGTAAAGAGCCGCCGCGGGCGGGGAGGGCGTATTTCCTTTCCGCCGGCCGGGCGCGGCCACCCCCGTGCCCGTTTGTTTCCAGGCCCATAGTCCCGCGTATCGCCCCCGTCGGCACCCGGCTGCGTAAAGCGGCCGCCACCGAGGACGGGGGCGAAGGCGTTTTTTCTGTATACGGCGTGACTCTCCCGTTCGTCCCCGCGAAAGCGGGGACCCAGCGCGGCATTGCTGTGCCGAAAGGTCCGGCTGGATTCCCGCTTTCGCGGGAATGAACGAGGAGGGGCCTGTCGGCGGCGCCAAGCAGAGGCCTGTCCCTCATCCGGCTCGGGCCTGACGGCCCTCGCCACCTTCTCCCCCGTAAGAACGGGGAGAAGGAAAGGGCCCCTTCCTAGACTCTCAGCACCCCCGCCGCTAAATAACCCCGGGTAAAACATCAAGCCGGGTGGGGATTTAGCCCCTGAGGCGCAGGGGCCGAGCAGTCAAAAGCGATGAGTGGCGTCAACGATATCCGCAAGAACTTCCTCGACTTCTTCGCCCGCAACGAGCACGCGGTCGTCCCCTCGTCGCCTTTGGTGCCGCGCAACGACCCCACCTTGATGTTCACCAATGCCGGCATGGTGCAGTTCAAGAACGTCTTCACCGGCCTGGAAAAGCGTCCCTATTCGCGCGCGGCCTCGTCGCAGAAATGCGTCCGCGCCGGCGGCAAGCACAACGACCTCGACAATGTCGGCTACACCGCGCGCCACCACACCTTCTTCGAGATGCTCGGCAACTTCTCGTTCGGCGATTACTTCAAGGAACGCGCGATCGAGCTCGCCTGGACTTTGATCACCAAGGAGTTCGGCCTGCCGGCCGACAAGCTCCTCGTCACCGTCTATATCGACGACGACGAGGCCTTCGGCCTGTGGAAGAAGATCGCCGGCCTGCCCGAGAAGAAGATCCTGCGCAT
Organism: Pseudolabrys sp.; assembly: GCF_035943735.1. GTDB lineage: Bacteria > Pseudomonadota > Alphaproteobacteria > Rhizobiales > Xanthobacteraceae > Pseudolabrys. The sequence goes on along the minus strand of NZ_DASZBV010000016.1, from coordinate 372,603 downwards.
CGCCGGCTCCGACAACTTCTGGCAGATGGGCGACACCGGTCCCTGCGGCCCGTGCTCGGAGATCTTCTACGACCACGGTGCACACATTCCGGGCGGTCCGCCGGGCACGCCGGACGCCGAGGGCGACCGCTTCATCGAGATCTGGAATCTCGTCTTCATGCAGTACGAGCAGCTGGCCTCCGGCGAGCGCCTCGATCTGCCGCGGCCGTCGATCGACACCGGCATGGGGCTCGAGCGCATCGCCGCGGTGCTGCAGGGCACGCACGACAACTATTCCATTGATCTCTTCCGCACGCTGATCGCCGCCATCGCCGACCTCACCAAGGTGTCGCCGACCGGCGCGCAGAAGGCCTCGCACCGCGTCATCGCCGACCACCTGCGCGCCTCCTCGTTCCTCATCGCCGACGGCGTGCTGCCGTCGAACGAGGGCCGCGGCTACGTGCTCCGCCGCATCATGCGCCGCGCCATGCGCCACGCCGAACTGCTCGGGGCGAAAGAGCCGCTGATGTGGAGGCTGGTGCCGGTGCTGGTGCGCGAGATGGGCCAGGCCTATCCGGAACTGGTGCGCGCCGAGGCGCTGATCACCGAGACGCTCAAGCTCGAAGAGACGCGCTTCCGCGCCACGCTGGCGCGCGGCCTCGCCATCCTCGACGAGAAGAGCGGCAGCCTCAAGCACGGCGACATGTTCGACGGCGAGACGGCGTTCACGCTGTACGACACCTACGGTTTCCCGCTCGACCTGACGCAGGACGCGCTGCGCGCGCGCGGCATCTCGGTCGACATCGCCTCGTTCACCGACGCGATGGAGCGCCAGCGCGAGAAGGCGCGCGAGTCGCGCTTCTCCTCCGGCGAGGTCGCGACCGAGACGATCTGGTTCGGCTTGCGCGAAAAGGTCGGCGCCACCGAATTCCTCGGCTACGAGACCGAGAGCGCCGAGGGCGTCGTCGCCGCGCTGGTCAAGGACGGCCACGAGGTCACGTCGCTGAAAGCCGGCGACACCGGCCTCGTCGTCGTCAACCAGACGCCGTTCTACGGCGAGTCCGGCGGCCAGGTCGGCGACACCGGCGAGATGCGCCGCGAGGGCGTCAGGCTCACCGTCACCGACACGCAGAAGAAGGCCGGCGACCTGTTCGTGCACGTGGTCAAGGTCACCGAGGGCACGGTGAAGGCCGGCGACCCGCTGCTGCTCGAGGTGGATCACGGCCGCCGCGGCGCCATCCGCCAGAACCATTCGGCGACGCATCTACTGCACGAGGCGCTGCGCCAGGTGCTCGGCGATCACGTGGCGCAGAAGGGCTCGCTGGTCTCGCCCGACCGCCTGCGCTTCGACATTTCGCATCCGAAGCCGATCACCGCCGACGAACTGATCCGCGTCGAGGACATCGCCAACGACATCGTGTTGCAGAATGCGCCGGTGACGACGCGGCTGATGGCGCAGGACGACGCCATCGCTTCAGGCGCACGCGCGCTGTTCGGCGAAAAGTACGGCGACGAGGTGCGCGTCGTGGCGATGGGCGAGGGCTCGGGCAATATGCTCGGCTGGTCGGTGGAGCTGTGCGGCGGCACGCATGTGCGGCGCACCGGCGACATCGGCGTCATCTCCATTCTCGGCGATTCCGGCGTCGCCGCCGGCGTGCGCCGCATCGAGGCCTTGACCGGACGCGCCGCGCGCAAGGCCGCCAACCATCAGGGCGAGTTGCTCAAGCATGCCGCGGCCGAGATGAAGGTCGCGGTCGAGGACATGCCGGCGCGCATCGCCGCGCTGCTCGACGAGCGCAGGAAGCTCGAGCGCGACCTGTCCGACGCGAAGAAGAAACTGGCGATGGGCGGCGGCGCTGCCGCGGGCGCGGCGGCTGAGGGCGTGCGCGAGGTCAATGGCGTCAAGCTGATTGCCCGCGCCATCTCCGGCATCTCGCCCAAGGAATTGCCGAGCCTCATCGACGAGGCGAAGAAGCAGATCGGCTCCGGGGTCATCGCCATCGTCGCGGTCAGTGACGAAGGCCGCGCCGGCATTTCGGTCGGCGTCACCGCCGATCTCGTGGAGCGCTTCAATGCCGTCGATCTGGTCAAGAAGGGCGCCGAGGCGCTCGGCGGCAAGGGCGGCGGCGGCCGTCCCGACATGGCGCAGGCCGGCGGTCCGGACGGGTCGAAGGCCGACGCGGCGCTGAAAGCGATCGAGGCGGCGCTCGCGGGTTAGCGGTCCCGCCAGGCGGGCGCCATGGTGTTGCCTCCGGGTTTGCTCGGAGGCGACCTGAGCGGGCGCGGATGTTACCGTCGGCATCGAACGAATCTGCCGATCACCGTATGACCCACGACGGCATCAAGCATTGGCGCAGGCGAGTCTACCAGGTGCTCGATCAGGGCCCGGTCGGCGACGGCACGGCCGTGCTCGTCGACCGTCTGCTGGTGACCTTGATCCTTGTCAATCTCGTCGCGGTGGCGCTCGAATCGGTGCCGCATCTGCGCGCGGCCTACCGGCCGCTCTTCGACGTCATCGAATACGTCTCGCTCGTCGCCTTCACCGTCGAATACGCCCTGCGTGTGTGGTCGGCGGTGGAATACGGCCCGCACCGCCACATGCCGCCGATGCGCGCGCGGCTGAAATACATGCTCAGCCCGGCCGGCCTCGTCGATCTCGTCGCCGTGCTGCCGTTCTGGTTCGCGCCGCTGCTGCCGGACGACCTGCGCGTGCTGCAGGTGCTGCGCATCCTGCGCTTCTTCAAGATCGCGCGTTATTCGCCGGCCATGCGTTCGCTGCTCGACGTGCTCTACCGCGAGCGGAGGGCGCTGTTCGGCTGCGTCGTCATCACGCTCGGCACCGCGCTGGTGGCCGCCGCGCTGATGCATCTCGCGGAAGGGCGCGTGCAGCCCGACAAGCTCGGCACCATTCCCGATGCGCTGTGGTGGGCGATCGTCACCCTCGGCACCATCGGCTACGGCGACGTCGTGCCGGTGACCGCGCTCGGCAAGCTCATCGCCACGGGCACCATCTTCCTCGGCCTCGTCATGATCGCGCTGCCGGTCGGCATCATCGCCACCGCCTTCGCCGAGCAGATCCATCGCCGCGATTTCATCGTCACCTGGGCGATGATCGCGCGCGTGCCGCTGTTCGCCGAACTCGACGCGGCCGAGATCTCCGACATCATGCAGCTCTTGCGCGCGCAGGTGGCGGAGGCCGGGCAGGCGATCGTGCGCGCCGGCGAGCCGGCGCATTCGATGTATTTCATCGCCTCCGGCGAGGTGGAGATCACGGTGCGACACGAGCGGCTGCACCTCGGCGTCGGCCAGTTCTTCGGCGAGGTGGCGGTGCTGCGCCGGGCGCGGCGCTCGGCGACGGTGACGGCGCTGTCGCGCACCAGCCTGCTCGTGCTCGACGCGCAGGACCTGCACGCGCTGATGCAGCGCGACTCGCGCGTCGCCGCGCGCATCAAGGACGTGGTGGAGAAGCGGGTCGGCCAGGAGGTGGTGACGCCCAAGGGCGACATGGTGACCGAGGAGATCAAGTAGTCACCTCTCCCCGCTGTGCGGGGAGAGGGAATTAAGCCATCGCCTTCTTCAAATTCTCGTCGATCTTGTCGAGGAAGCCGGTAGTCGAGAGCCACTTCTGCTCCGGCCCGACCAGTAGCGCCAGGTCCTTGGTCATGAAGCCCGCCTCGACGGTGTCGACGCAGACCTTCTCCAGCGTGGCGGCAAACTTCGCCAGCGCCGCGTTGCCGTCGAGCTTGGCGCGATGCGCGAGGCCGCGCGTCCAGGCGAAGATCGAGGCGATCGAGTTGGTCGAGGTCTCGTGGCCCTTCTGGTGCTCGCGGTAGTGGCGCGTCACGGTGCCGTGCGCGGCCTCGGACTCGACGATCTTGCCGTCCGGCGTCATCAGCACCGAGGTCATCAGCCCGAGCGAGCCGAAGCCCTGTGCCACGATGTCCGACTGCACGTCGCCGTCGTAGTTCTTGCACGCCCAGACGTAGCCGCCCGACCACTTCAGCGACGCCGCGACCATGTCGTCGATCAGGCGATGCTCGTAAGTGAGCTTCTTGGCGGCGAACTTGTCCTTGAACTCCTTGTCGAACACCTCCTGGAAGATGTCCTTGAAGCGGCCGTCATAGACCTTGAGGATGGTGTTCTTGGTCGACAGGTAGACGGGAAAACCGCGCGACAGGCCGTAGTTGAGCGAAGCCATGGCGAAATCGCGGATCGACTGGTCGAGATTGTACATGGTCAGCGCGACGCCGGAGCCGGGGAAGTCGAACACTTCGTGCTCGATCTTCTTGCCGTCGGGCGTGACATAGCTCAGCGTCAGCTTGGCGCCCTTCGGCACCGTGATGTCGGTGGCGCGGTACTGGTCGCCGTAGGCGTGGCGGCCGATGACGATGGGCTGCGTCCAGCCCGGCACGAGGCGCGGCACGTTGCGGCAGATGATCGGCTCGCGGAAGATCACGCCGCCGATGATGTTGCGGATCGTGCCGTTCGGCGAGCGCCACATCTTCTTGAGGTTGAACTCCTTCACGCGGCCTTCGTCCGGCGTGATGGTCGCGCACTTGATCGCGACGCCGACCTTCTTCGTCATCTCGGCCGCGTCGATGGTGATCTGATCGTCGGTCTCGTCGCGCTTCTGGATGCTGAGGTCGAAATAAAGGAGATCGATATCGAGGTAAGGGTGGATCAGCTTGTCCTTGATCAGTTGCCAGATGATGCGGGTCATCTCGTCGCCGTCCATTTCGACGACGGGGTTCGTCACCTTGATCTTCGTCATTTGTGGGAGCCACCTTTCGAGCACCGGCACCGGTCGTCGGGCTGGCGGAAAAATCGGCGCGCAGAGACGCCGCCGCAGCCACGGCGGGCTCTATAGCATTGCCTTTCTTGTCACGAAAGCCGCGTTGCGCGGCACGGCCGCGCAAACAAAAGGCTCGCTCGATGGGTTCGCCACCGAGCGAGCCTTTGTGCCGGAAAAATCCGCGTGCGCGGAGCGCGCCTCAGAGCGAGGCGAGCGCGGCGTTGAGCGTCGGGCTCGGCCGCATCGCGGCTGAAGCCCTGGCGTCGTCGGGCAGGTAGTAGCCGCCGAGATCGACCGGCTTGCCCTGCACGGCGATCAGCTCGCCGTTGATCTTGGCTTCGTTTTTGGCGAGCGTCTCGGCCAGCGGCTTGAAGCGCGTCTGCAGCTCCTTGTCCTTGCTCTGCGCCGCCAGCGCCTGCGCCCAGTAGAGTGCGAGGTAGAAGTGGCTGCCGCGGTTGTCGATCTCGCCGACCTTGCGCGCGGGATTGCGGTTGTTCTCAAGGAACTGACCGATGGCCGTGTCGAGCGTCTCGGCAAGCACCAGCGCCTTGGCGTTCTTGTAGGTATGGCCCAAATGCTCGAGCGACGCGCCGAGGGCGAGAAACTCACCGAGCGAATCCCAGCGCAGATAGCCCTCTTTCTGGAACTGCTCGACGTGCTTGGGCGCCGAGCCGCCGGCGCCGGTCTCGAACATGCCGCCGCCCGCCAGCAACGGGACGACCGAGAGCATCTTGGCCGAGGTGCCGAGCTCCATGATCGGGAAAAGATCCGTCAGGTAATCCCGCAGAATGTTGCCGGTGACGGAAATTGTGTCCTGGCCTTTGCGAATCCGTTCGAGTGAAAATTTCATCGCGTCGACGGGAGCCAAAATGCGGATATCGAGCCCCTTGGTGTCTTGATCCTTCAAGTACGTTTCGACTTTGGCGATGAGCTGTGCGTCGTGCGCGCGGTTCTTGTCGAGCCAGAACACCGCAGGGGTGTTGGTGAGGCGCGCGCGGCGGACGCCGAGCTTGACCCAATCCCGCACGGCTGCGTCCTTGAGCTCGCACATCCGGAAGATGTCGCCGGTCTCGACCGGGCGCTCGAGCAGCACCTTGCCGTCGTCCGCGACGACGCGGACCGTGCCGGTCGCGGACACTTCGAAGGTCTTGTCGTGCGAACCGTACTCCTCGGCCTTCTGCGCCATCAAGCCGACGTTCGGCACCGTGCCCATGGTCTTGGGATCGAATGCGCCGTTGGCCTTACAGTCCTCGATGACCGCCTGATACAGCCGCGCATAGGCGCGATCCGGGATCACGGCCATGGTGTCGTGCAGCTTGCCGTCGGGCCCCCACATGCGGCCCGACTCGCGGATCATCGCCGGCATCGTGGCGTCGATGATGAAATCGCTGGGAACGTGCAGGCCGGTAATGCCCTTGTCGGAATTCACCATCGCGAGGGCGGGTCGTTTGGCGTACTCGGCGGCGATGTCGTCCTTGATCGCCTTCTTCTCGGCGTCCGGCAGCGTCTCGATCTTCGACAGCAGATCGCCGAACCCGTTGTTGAGGTTGACGCCGAGCTTCTTCAGCGTGGCGGCGTGCTTCTCGATCACGTCAGCGAAGTAGACGGAAACGGCGTGGCCGAAGATGATGGGATCGGCGATCTTCATCATCGTCGCCTTGACGTGCAGCGAGAACAGCACGCCTTCCTTCTTGGCGGCATTGATCTGCTCGGCGAAGAATTTGCGTAGCGCCTTGGCGCTCATGACCGACGCGTCGATGATCTCGCCGGCGGCGATCGACGTCTTCGGCTTCAGCACCGTGACGGCGCCGTCGGCACCGGCCAATTCGATGCGAACGTTGGTCGCTTTGTCGACCGTGGTCGCGATTTCCGAGCCGAAGTAGTCGCCGCTCGACATGTGGGACACGTGCGATTTGGAGTCCTTGCTCCAGGCGCCCATTTTGTGCGGGTTCTTGCGCGCGTAATTCTTGACCGCGGCGGCCGCACGGCGGTCGGAATTGCCTTCGCGAAGGATCGGGTTGACGACGCTGCCGAACACCTTGCCGTAGCGCGCCTTGATGTCCTTCTCGGCGTCGGTCGTCGGGTTGTCCGGATAATCCGGAACGTTGTAGCCCTTGCCCTGCAGTTCCTTGATCGCGGCTCTGAGCTGCGGGATCGAGGCCGAGATGTTGGGCAGCTTCATGATGTTGGCTTCGGGCCGCAGCGTGAGCTCGCCGAGTTCGGTGAGTTCGTCGTTGATGCGCTGCGCGGCGGTGAGCTTCTCGGGGAAGGTGGCGAGGATGCGGCCGGCGAGCGAAATGTCCTTCAGTGTCACGGACACGCCTGCCGCGCCGACGAAGGCCTTGACGATCGGCAGCAGGGAATAGGTCGCGAGCGCCGGGGCTTCATCGACCTTGGTCCACATGATTTCGAGATTTGGCATCCTTGCACCTCTGAGCGCCGCGCTTGTTGGGGCCGGCCGGAAACGACATTGACGGGCGCGGTGGACCGGCCCTCGAATGGATTGTTCGCGGCGGGGACGGCCGTCAGCCGGGGATCCGGCCGACGGCAATTCGGCGCGCGCCCTATAGCATCCGCACATCGCGGGTGAAAGCCTTGTGCAGGATCAACGCCGGTCGGCGGAAATGCAGCCGGCGCATGGGCGCGGCCGCGCGCCGCGGCTTGACGCGGGCGGCCGGCTTGGGCAGGGGCTGCGATGAGGGCATTGGCCCGCTTCAGGAGCAGTGCATGCCGGGCGCCGGCACCGACAAGACCAGACGCTGGCTGACGACCCCCGCGCCGGTAGTGGTGCTGGTTCAGCCGCAGCTCGGCGAGAACATCGGCGCAGCCGCCCGCGCCATGGCCAATTTCGGCCTGTCGCGGCTGCGGCTGGTGAAGCCGGTGCAGGGCTGGCCGAACGAGCGCGCGACCGTCATGGCGGCGGGCGCCGACCGCGTGCTGGAGGGGGCCGAACTCTATGACAGCCTGGAGCAGGCGATCGGCGACTGCTCTTTCGTCGTGGCGACCACGGCGCGGATGCACGACCAGGCCAAGCCCGTGATCTCGGCCGAGCAGGCGGCGGCGGAGATGGCGCCGCGCATCGCGAGCGGGGAGACGGTGGCGCTGGTGTTCGGCCGCGAACGCTACGGGCTGGAAAACCACGAGGTCGGGCAGACCGACCGCATCCTGACGCTGCCGGTCAATCCGGCCTTCGCCTCGCTCAACCTGGCGCAGGCGGTGGTGATCGTCGGCTACGAGTGGTTCAAGCTTGCCGGCCCCGGCCTGCCGTTCTCGACGAGCGAGCGCTCGCCGCCCGCACCGAAGGAGCAGATCGCCGCCTTCTTCGCCAACCTCGAAGGCGAGCTGGAGAAAGTCGAGTTCTTCCGCCCGGAAGAGAAGCGCAACGTCATGCGCGTCAACCTGCGCAATATCTTCCAGCGCCTCGACATGACGCAGCAGGACGTGCGCACGCTGCACGGCGTGGTCAACGCGCTGACGCAGGGCCGCAAGGGCTCGGCGCGCGGCGGCGTGCTCGACCGCGATGAGGCGGCGCGGCTGCGCGCGCTCGTCAACGCGCAGGGGCCGGACGGCGAGCGTGCGCCGGCGCGCGGGCTGGCCAGGCTCTTGCGCAGGAATCCGACCGAGGCCGAGCGACTGCTGTGGGAGGCGCTCACCAGCGACCGCCGCTTCGCCGGCCGCGGCTTCAAGCGGCAGGTCCCGGTCGGGCCGCACATGGCCGACTTCGTCTCGTTCTCATTGCGCACGGTGATCGACCTGGTGCCGACCGAGGAGACGGCGGAGGCCGCGCAGCATCGCGCGGACAAGCGCGCCTGGCTCGCCGCGCACGACTACAGGGTGACCGAGGTGCGCACCGAGGACCTCGAGCGCGAGGTCGCGGCGGTGCTGGAGCAACTGGCGGCCGCCATCGGCCCGGCCTGAATGCGTATGCTTGCCAAGCGGTAAACCCGCGCCCCTTGCATTTCCATTTGTCTGCAATCGGATCGCAATGGACGCGCGCTAGGCTCGCCTGACACACATCAGGGGCACCCATGTCACGCATCATCCGCCTGGCGACCGTCGCCGCCGTCCTTCTCGCCGCGCCGGCCATGGCGCAGAACATCGTCATCCAGCCGCGCCTCGGCAATGCGCCGGGCCCGAAAGGCGACATCCGCATCAATGTCGGCATGAGCTTTTTCGTCGTGGCACCGACCGACGACAGCGAACCCGCCGTCAAGGCACAGGAGCAGGCGCGGCGCGTGATCTACGAGAGCGCCGCCCGCGAATGTGAGGTGTTGCGTAGCGCCATCGCCAGCGACTGCCGGCTCGAGTCGATCAACATCAGCGTCAACCGTCAGTACGGCAACCAGATTCCGCAGGGCTTCAATGTCAGCGGCAATTTCACCTTCCACGTCACGCTGAAATAGACGTCACGCCTTCAGCGCCTTGACCTGGGCGGCGGCGCCGTCGCGCACGAGGCCGAGGTCGCTGCCGACGGTGAGGAAGCGAAAACCACGTTTCGCCATCGCCAGCGCGCGCTCCGGATCGCGGCAATAGATGCCGGGGATCTTGCCGGCCTTCCGCGCCGCATCGCCGATGCGGTCGATGGCCTCGTCCACGGCCGGCGCGTCGATGTCCTGCGCCGTGCCGCCGCTCAACGCGGTCGACAGGTCATAGGGGCCGATGAACAGCGCATCGATGCCCGGCGTCGCCGCGATGGCGTCGACATTGCCGAGCGCCGTGCGCGTCTCGATCATCGCCAATGTCAGCGTGCCGTCATTGGCTTCGCGCAGGTAGTCGGTCGAGACGGTACGGCCCTGCAGCGGCATGGCGCGCAACGGCCCCCAGCTGCGCTCGCCGAGCGGCGGGTATTTGGCGGCGGCGGCGAAGGCGCGCGCATCGCCGGCGGTGTTGATCATCGGCGCGATGATCGCCTCGGCGCCGCAGTCGAGCGCGCGCGACACCGTCGCGTAATCGTTGAGCGGCACGCGCACGCCCGGCGTACTGCCCGCGTGATGGACGGCACCAATGCCGGCGATGAGGGAGGCCATGTCCCAGAGGCCGTGCTGGCTGTCGAGGATCGCCGCTTCGTAGCCGGCGCGCGCGACCGTCTCGGCGACCAGCGGCGAGGCGGCCGTGCACCAGGCGGAGAACACGGTCTCGCCGGCCCGCAGCCGGCGGGCGAGGGAAAAGGCGTCGGTCATGGCGAAGCACCCCGTCACGGTCCCGGATCTGCGGCGCAGCGTTGCACGCTGCACCGCGTCCGGGACACGGGCCAGAACCTAGCCGGTCTTCTTGGTGGTTTCGACCGCCTGCGACAACAGGGCGCCCATCTTGGCGCGGATCTCGGCTTCGTCGACCTTGCCGGCGAGGTCCTTCACCACCTTGCGCAGCACGTCGTTGTCGCCCGCCTCCTCGAAGTCGGCGAGCACGACCTCCTTGGCGTAGGCTTCGGCGTCGGCGCCGGTCTTGCCGAGCACTTCGGCGGCCCACAGCCCGAGCATCTTGTTGCGGCGGGCCATCGCCTTGAACTGCAGTTCCTCGTCGTGCGCGAACTGTTTCTCGAAACCTTCTTCGCGCTTGTCGAATGTCGTTGCCATACCGCCCCTCGTGGTCACGATCTCTCACATAACGCGTGGGCGCGCCTGCCGGATTGATTCAGCGCAACGAATGCCGTCGGCCGATGAGGCCGCCTTGCGCTCGCGCCCGCGCGTGCACACATTCTATCGTGTTCTATCGCGCCTTGCATATCGCCGCGCCAGGGTCAAGGCAACGTCCCGGCGCGCATTTGCGGCGAAAATGCGGAGTGGAAAACACCGGATCGGATCGATTGTGTCGCCCAGACCGTTGGGCTAGGTTGCCCACGTGTCCGGAGCTTCAGCGCGAGATTCGCGCGATTCGTCCGGCCCGCCGCCGCGGATCTCGATTTCGTTTGCAACAGGAGCCACGGCAAATCCGATGGACTTTCACAAACCACGGTACACTCCAATGAGCCGCCGTCGCCGCATCTATGAAGGCAAGGCGAAGGTCCTCTATGAAGGCCCCGAGCCGGGTACTTTGATTCAACATTTCAAGGACGACGCGACCGCCTTCAACGCCAAGAAGCACGAGATCATCGAAGGCAAGGGCGTCCTCAACAACCGCATCTCCGAGTACGTTTTCCAGCACCTCAACGACATTGGCGTGCCGACGCATTTCATCCGCCGGCTCAACATGCGCGAGCAGTTGATCCGCGAGGTCGAGATCATCCCGCTCGAGATCTGCGTGCGCAACGTCGCCGCCGGCTCGCTGGCGACGCGCCTCGGCATCGAAGAGGGCACGCAGCTGCCGCGCTCGATCATCGAGTTCTATTACAAGAACGACAAGCTCAACGACCCGATGGTGTCGGAGGAGCACATCACGGCGTTCGGCTGGGCCTCGCCGCAGGAGATCGACGACATCATGGCGCTGGCCATCCGTGTCAACGACTTCCTCTCCGGGCTCTTCCTCGGCGTCGGCATCCGTCTCGTCGACTTCAAGATGGAGACCGGCCGGCTGTGGGAGAACGACACGATGCGCATCGTCGTCGCCGACGAGATTTCCCCGGACAGCTGCCGGCTGTGGGACATCAAGTCGAACGAGAAGCTCGACAAGGACCGGTTCCGCCGCGACCTCGGCGGCCTGCTCGAGGCCTATACCGAGGTGGCCAAGCGCCTCGGCATCATGGCCGAGGGCGAGCGCCCGCAGGGTACCGGCCCGGTGCTGGTGAAAGGCTGAGGACGGCGTCCCGCCGTCATTGAGCCGAATCCGCAAGGATGCTAACCGGGGGCCCTGATGGCCCCCGTTTTGCTTTTAATTCCGCGTTGGGAACCCCGATGAAAGCCCGCGTCACCGTCACCCTGAAATCCGGCGTGCTCGATCCCCAAGGCAAGGCGATCGAGGGCGCGCTGCGCTCGCTCGGCGTCGAGGGCGTCGCCAGCGTGCGCCAGGGCAAGATCTTCGACATCGAAATCGAGGGCACTCCCGACCGCGCCAAGGCGGAAGCGCTCTTGAAGCAGGCGGCGGACAGGCTGCTCGCCAATACGGTGGTCGAGAACTATCGCGTCGACGTCGTCGGCTGAGGGAGGCTCCGCGATGAAAGCCGCCGTCCTCGTCTTCCCCGGCATCAATCGCGAGCGCGACATGGCGCGCACGTTGCGCCTCGTCTCGGGCACCGCGCCGGCGATGGTCTGGCACGCCGACAGCGACCTGCCGAAGGGCACCGACCTCGTCGTGGTGCCGGGCGGCTTTTCCTACGGCGACTATCTGCGCTGCGGCGCCATCGCGGCGCGCAGCCCCATCATGAAGGCGGTGCACGACTTCGCCGCCAAGGGCGGCCTCGTGCTCGGCGTCTGCAACGGCTTCCAGATCTTGTGCGAGGCGGGCCTGCTGCCGGGCGTGCTGATGCGCAATTCGCAGCTCAAGTTCATCTGCCGCGACGTCTATCTGCGCGTCGAGCGCTCCGACACGCCGTTCACGCGCGGCTACAATGCGGGCCAGGTGATCAAGGTGCCGGTGGCGCACGGCGAGGGCAATTACATCGCCGACGGCGAGACCGTCGCGCGGCTGGAAGGCGAGGGGCGCGTGATCTTCCGCTATTCCTCGCCGGACGGGATGATCGACCCGAACTGGAATCACAACGGCGCCATGAACGCCATCGCCGGCATCATGAACGAGCGCGGCAACGTGCTTGGCATGATGCCGCATCCGGAAAATCACGTCGAAGCCGCGCTCGGCTCGACCGACGGCCGCGGCCTGTTCGCCGGGCTCGTCGATCACCTGGCGAAGGCCGCGTAAGTGCTTCCGAACTCCACACCCATTACTCCCGAAATCGTCGCGGAACACGGCCTCAAGGCCGACGAGTACGAGCGCATCTTGAAGCTCATCGGCCGCGCGCCGACGCTGACCGAGCTCGGCATCTTCTCGGCGATGTGGAACGAGCACTGCTCGTACAAGTCCTCGCGGGTGCACCTGCGCGGGCTGCCGACCAAGGCGCCGTGGGTGATCCAGGGCCCGGGCGAGAACGCCGGCGTCATCGATATCGGCGACGGACTGGCCTGCGTCTTCAAGATGGAGAGCCACAACCACCCGAGCTACATCGAGCCCTATCAGGGCGCGGCAACCGGCGTCGGCGGCATCCTGCGCGACGTGTTCACGATGGGCGCGCGGCCGATCGCCTGCCTCAACGCGCTGTCCTTCGGCGCGCCGGAGCACGCCAAGACGCGGCATCTGGTGGCCGGCGTCGTCGCCGGCATCGGCGGCTACGGCAATTCGTTCGGCGTGCCGACCGTCGCCGGCTCGGTGCGCTTCCACGCGCGCTACGACGGCAACTGCCTGGTCAACGCCATGGCGGTGGGCATCGCCAGGAAGGACCAGATCTTCTATGCGGCGGCCTCGGGCGTCGGCATGCCGATCGTCTATCTCGGTTCCAAGACCGGCCGCGACGGCATCCACGGCGCGACGATGGCCTCGGCCGAATTCGGCGCCGATGCCGAGGAGAAGCGGCCGACCGTGCAGGTCGGCGATCCGTTCTCCGAGAAGCTGCTGCTGGAAGCCTGCCTCGAAATCATGGCCAAGGGCTGCGTCATCGCCATCCAGGACATGGGCGCGGCGGGGCTCACCTCGTCGGCGACCGAAATGGGCGCCAAGGGCGATCTCGGCGTCACGCTCGATCTCGACAAGGTGCCGTGCCGCGAAGAGGGCATGACCGCCTACGAGATGATGCTCTCCGAGAGCCAGGAGCGCATGCTCATGGTGCTCAAGCCGGAGAAGGAGCAGGAGGCCGAGGCGATCTTCCGCAAATGGGGGCTCGACTTCGCCGTGGTCGGCGAGACCACGCCGACCAAGCGCTTCATCGTCAAGCACCGCGGCGAGGTAATGGCCGACCTGCCGATCACCGAACTTGGCACGGAGGCGCCGGAGTACAAGCGCCCCTTCGTCACCGGCATGAAACTCGACGAGGTGGACGCGGCGACCGTGCACCCGCCGCATGCCAACGCCGACGCGCTCGAACTGCTGCTGGCGACGCCCGACCTTTGCTCCAAGCGCTGGGTGTGGGAGCAGTACGACCACGTCATTGGGGGCAACACCGTGCAGCGGCCGGGCGGCGACGCCGCGGTGGTGCGCGTCGAGGAGGGACCGAAGGCGCTGGCGCTGACCACCGACGTGACGCCGCGCTACTGCGAGGCCGATCCGTTCGAAGGCGGCATGCAGGCGGTCGCCGAGTGCTGGCGCAACCTGACCGCGGTCGGCGCGAAGCCGCTCGCCATCACCGACAATCTCAATTTCGGCAATCCCGAGAAGCCGGAAATCATGGGCCAGTTCGTCGGCTGCGTCCGCGGCATCGCGGAGGCGTGCAAGGCGCTCGACTTCCCGGTCGTCTCCGGCAACGTCTCGCTCTACAACGAGACCAACGGCAAAGGCATCCTGCCCACGCCGTCGATCGGCGGCGTGGGCTTGCTCGACAACTTCGAACAGTCGGCCAGCATCGCCTTCAAGCACGAGGGCGAGGCCATCCTCGTCGTCGGCGAGACCACAGGCTGGCTTGGCCAGTCGATGTACCTGCGCGATCTGTGCGGACGCGAGGACGGGGCGCCGCCGCCGGTCGATCTCACCGAGGAGCGCGAGAACGGCGAGTTCGTGCGCGGCCTGATCCTCGACGGCACCGCGAGCGCTGTGCACGACGTCTCCGACGGCGGGCTGCTGGTGGCGATCGCCGAGATGGCGATGGCAGGGCACATCGGCGCGGTGCTCGAGTCGGCGCCCGACGACGTGCCGGCGCACGCTTTCTGGTTCGGCGAGGATCAGGCGCGTTATGTCGTCACCGTGCCGGCGGCCAAGGTCGAGGCGGTGCTCGCGCGTGCCCGCGACGCGAGCGTGCCCGTGTGGCGCCTCGGCGCCACCGGCGGCAATGCGCTGACGCTGCCGGGCGAGCGGCCGCTTGCCGTCGCCGATCTGCGCGGCAAATTCGAAGCATGGCTGCCGGCTTACATGGCCGGCGAAGTCACCAACGCCTGAGACGTTTCCGCGGGCACTCTTCACCTCTCCCACAGGGAGAGGTCGACGCGCGTTAGCGCGTCGGGCGAGGGGTTACAAACTCATTGAGTCAGGAACCCCGCACCCCAACCCTCTCCCCACAGGGGAGAGGGAGTGCTCAGTACTTGTGGTGATGTTTTCGTTCAGTGCAGCGGAGCCGACACCTTCATCGCCGCGCGGCAGCGGAAGGTGAGGTTCTCCTCATGCGCGGTGAGGCAGGCGAGCATCTTGCCGCCGCCGAGACCGGCGCCGCGGCAGTGCCGGATGACATCGAGTTTGCAGGCACGCAGCACGACCGCGGCGTCGACGACCGGCGCCTTCGGCTTGTGCGGCACCGGCGCCGGCTTCACCGCCACCGGCATCGCCGGCGGCATGCCGCCCGCCGGCATCGAGGCGGCGAGATCGGCGACCGAGGTGCGGCAGTTCGGCGACAGCCGTGCGCGATGCGCCTCCAGGCAGGCGAACGCCTGCGGCCCCTCCGGGACATGCTTGCACAGGCGGCGGAAGTCGGCGCGGCAGGTGAACTTCAATGCCTTCAGCTTGGCCGGGTCGGGACCGGCGGCCGGCGGCGGGGGCGGTGGGGGAGCCACGGCGGCGACCGCCGGAGCCCGGACCGGAGCCGCGGCGGCCGGCTTGATCACGTGACGCGCCGGCGGCGGCGCGGCGACCACGGCCTTTGGCGGCGGCGCGACGGTGACCGTGGCGGCCGGGGGCGGCGGTGCGGCTGCAGCGGCAGGCGCCGGCGCCATGGTCTGCGGGGTCGGCTCCGCCTTGGCGGCGGCCGGCGCCGGCATGGTCGCGCGCACGGCCGACTGGCAGGCGCCGGACAGGCTGCCGACGTTCTTCTGCAGGCACATCAGGGCGTCCTTGCCGCCTGGCGTGACGCCCGAGCAGTGCGACATGAAGTCGGAGCGGCAGTTGGCGCGCAGCGCGCTCTGCTGCGCGCTGGTGATCTGCGCCTGCGCGGTCGTGGCGGCGAGGAGCGCTGCGCCCGCGGCCAGCGTCAAAATGATGCTGTGTCTCATCGTGAAGCCTCCGGTTTCGGTTTGTCTTGGTCCGCTTTCCGCGGACGTGTGCAAACCATTGTTACCGGCGGCGCGGATATTGTCAGCGGTAAAAATTTGGGCGCAAATGGCCGCTAGGAAACCGCATGGATTCGCGCGGGCCCGGCGTTATCGCGACGGAAGCGCCGCGCGCGGCGGCAAATGAAGGAGTTTCCGGCCATGGCGATGGACGCCGGCGAAATCGAGCGGCTGATCAAGGCCAGCATCCCCGACGCGCGGGTCACCATCCGCGACCTTGCCGGGGACGGCGACCACTACTCCGCGACGGTCGTGTCCGCCTCATTCAGGGGCAAATCGCGGGTGCAGCAGCACCAGCTGGTCTACCAGGCGCTCCAGGGCCAGATGGGCGGCGTGCTGCACGCTTTGGCGCTGCAGACGGCGGCGCCGGAGAGCGCCTGAGGGCGGCATTTCGGGGCGTTCACCGATTTCCGTGACCGCCCCTTGGGTTGGCGGGGCAATCTGCGGTACATATATCGGTCAAGAGGCGGTTCGATTCCGCGCCGGCACGAGGCCGCGCGGCGTCCGCCCAACAGGACGGAATCCATGGCCATCGAGCAATTCATCGACAACGAAGTGAAGAACAACGACGTCGTGCTGTTCATGAAGGGAACCCCGCAGTTCCCGATGTGCGGCTTCTCGGGCCAGGTCGTGCAGATCCTCGACCATCTCGGCGTCAGCTACAAAGGCGTCAACGTCCTCGAATCGGACGACATCCGCAACGGCATCAAGGCCTATTCGAACTGGCCGACCATCCCGCAGCTTTACGTGAAGGGCGAGTTCGTCGGCGGCTGCGACATCATCCGCGAGATGTTCCAGGCGGGCGAATTGCAGCAGATGCTGAGCGAGAAGGGTCTCGCCGCGCAGCAGACAGCCTGATGCGCACAGCGCCGTGACGAAGGTCCTCCTGGTCGTTGCGGCGCTGGTCGATCTGGCGATTGCGGTGCTGCTCGTCGGCGTCTCCGGTTTCGTCACCGGAGGTGGGCCGGAGAGCATGAATGCGGGCGGATTTGCCGCGGCGGCCTTTTGGGCCGCCGTTATCGTTTGTATCGCCGCGCCGGTCGTCGGCTTCATCCTCATCAAGAACGGCAGGACCGCCGCCGGACTCGCTGCCGCCTTTGTGCCGCCGGCCGGGGCGCTCGCCGCGTTTCTGCTGCCGGCGCCGTATTGAGGCCGACGGTTAGGCGGCGCGCGCCGCGATCCCGTCCAGTTCGCTCATCACTTGAGCTGACAGATCCAATTCCGCCGCAGCCAGATTCTCGCGCAGATGGGCGACCGACGAGGTCCCCGGAATGAGCAGGATGTTCGGGGCCCGCTTGAGCAGCCAGGCGAGCGCGACCTGCATGGGCGTCGCGCGGAGGCTTGCGGCGACGTTCGACAGGGTCGACGACTGCAGCGGCGTGAAGCCGCCGAGCGGGAAGAACGGCACATACGCGATGCCGTCGCGGGCCAGATCGTCGATCAGCGCGTCGTCGTGCCGATGCGCCAGATTGTAGTGGTTCTGCACGCAGACGATGTCGCATATTTTGCGGCCTTCGGCGATTTGCGCCGGCGTCACGTTGCTCAGTCCAATGTGACGGACCAGGCCCTTGCGCTGAAGGTCGGCGAATACAGTGAGCTGCGGTTCGATCGAGCCTTCGGCGGGGCCGTGCACGTCGAACATGCTGCGAAAGTTGACGACATCGAGCACGTCGAGCCCGAGATTGCGCAAGTTGTCGTGCACCGCCTGCGTGAGTTCCTCCGGGGACATGGCGGGAAGCCACGATCCGTCGGCGCCGCGGCGCGCGCTGATCTTAGTGACGATGACGAGATCGTCCGGATAGGGATGCAGCGCCTCGCGGATGATCTGATTGGTGATGTGCGGGCCGTAGAAATCGCTGGTGTCGATGTGATTGACGCCGGCGGCGACCGCTTCGCGCAGCACGGCGCGGGCGGCCTCGGGGTCCTTGGGCGGTCCAAATACGCCGGGGCCGGCGAGCTGCATGGCGCCGTAGCCGAGCCGGCGCACGGTGCGGTCGGCGAGGGCATAGGTGCCGGCTTTGTCGATGGTGGTCATGATCATCTCCCTTGCAAGATGAAGGGGAGATAGGCCTTTGCTTACCCCGCGATAATTCCGCACAATATGCACGGGCTGTACGGACTATCGAACAATGCAAGTGGACCTGGCTGATCTGAACGCTTTCCTGGCGGTGGCGCGGGCCGGCGGATTTCGCGACGGTGCGCGTGCGAGTGGCCTCAGCGCCTCCGGCCTGAGCGACGCCGTGCGGCGGCTCGAGGCAAAGCTCGGGGTCAGACTGTTGAACCGCACGACGCGAAGCGTGGTGCCGACCGATGCGGGGCGCAGCCTGCTGGAACGGCTCGCTCCCGCCTTGAGCGAGGTGGAAGCCGCGCTCGACGTGGTCAATGTTTTCCGCGATCGGCCCGCCGGTACGCTCAGGCTAAACGTGCCGGTGAGCGCGGCGCGCCTGGTCCTGCCGCGCATCGTGCCGGCGTTCCTCGCCGCCTATCCGGACATCAAACTGGAGATCGTCGCCGAGGACGCCTTCGTCGATGTGCTCGCCGCCGGCTGCGATGCCGGCATCCGCTACGACGAGCGGCTGGAGCAGGACATGATCGCGGTGCCGATCGGGCCGCGGGTGCAGCGCTTCGCTGTCGGCGCGTCGCCGGCCTATCTCGATCGCCGTGGCCGGCCCGCGCACCCGCGCGATTTGCTTGGCCACGACTGCCTGCGCGGCCGCTTTTCCAGCGGCATGATGACCGCCTGGGAATTTGAGCGCGACGGCGAGGTCGTGCGGGTCGATCCGGCCGGGCCGCTCATCGTCAGCGTCGGCACGGCGACCGATCTCGCCGTCGACGCCGCGGTCGGCGGCGCCGGCATCGTTGCGCTGTTCGAAGAGTGGCTGCGGCCGTATTTTGAGAGCGGCGCGCTCGAGCCGGTGCTCGAGCCGTGGTGGCAGAGTTTCTCCGGGCCGTTTCTGTATTATCCCGGGCGGCGTCTGGTGCCGGCGCCGCTGCGCGCCTTCGTCGATTTCATCAAGACAATCTAGGCAACCGATACGAAGCGATAGGCGCCGTCCTTTCGCTCGACCATGCCGTGGCCCGGATAGGGTAGGTGGAAGCCGATCAGGCGCGAGCGGTCGGTGGCGAGGCGGTCGAGCAACTTCTTGCGGGTCGCGACGGCCTGATCCGGGACGTGGTCGGCGGCCGGGCGCCATTGCGGATAGCGGAACGAGACGATCGCGTGCGTGAGCACGTCGCCGGCGATGATCAGCCCGTCGCCGCCGGCAAGCGCCAGCGACACGTGGCCCTGCGTGTGGCCGGGGGTGTCGAGCACGTGCACGCCGGGCACCACCTCGTCGCCCGGCTTCATCATTTTCACTCGGTCCTTGAGGGCCGCGTAATTGCGACGCGCGCCGGTGACAAAGCCCGCGCGCTCCGGCGGCAGGCCGCGCAGTGCGTTGTCGCCTTCCCAGAAATTCCACTCGTTGGCGGCGACATGGAACGTCGCGTTCGGGATCTGCAACTCGTCGAACTCGTCGACCGCGCCCCAGAGATGGTCGGGATGGCCGTGTGTGAAGATCACTTTGGTGATCTTGCTCTTGTCGATGCCGGCGGCCTGGAGATTGTCCCACAACTTGCCGGCGGTCGGCATGAAGCGGCCGCCCGAGCCCATGTCGATGAGGATCAATTCGTTGTCGCGCCTGAGTAGCGTGACATTGGTCGGCGAATTGTATTGCGTGCCGCTGATGCCGGATTCCTTAAGCACCGCGTCGCGCTCCTTGTCGGGCGCGTCGGTCGCCAGGAAGCTGACCGGCAGCACGAGATGGCCGTCGCTGACGACCGTGACCTCGAAGACGCCGTGTTTGAACGTCGTCGGCGCGGCGAAAGCGGGCAGCGCGGTGGTGGCAAGGCCGGCGGCGGTGGTGGCGAGAAAGGAGCGGCGGGTGAGGGCGGTCATGCTGGGGTCCCCGGACACATTCGCCCCCCTGAATAGCAAAATCCCCCGCCTGAGGGCGAGGGATTTGCACGCTCCTGCGAAGAGGACGCGAAATCAGCGCGAATAGTACTCGACCACCAGATGCGGTTCCATGCGGACCGCATAGGGCACATCGGTGATCGTCGGGATGCGCGCGAACCTGGCCGTGAGCTTGGCGGCGTCGAGCTCGATGTAGTCCGGCACGTCGCGCTCGGCGAGCGCCTGCGACTCGAGGACGAGCGCGAGCTGCTTCGACTTCTCCTTCACCTCGACGACGTCGCCGACCTTCACGCGATAGCTCGCGATGTTGACCTTCTTGCCGTTCACCAGGATGTGGCCGTGGTTGATGAGCTGGCGCGACGCGAACGGGGTGGGCGCGAACTTGGCGCGGAACACGACCGCGTCGAGGCGGCGCTCCAGGAGGCCGATCAGATGCGCGCCCGAGTCACCCTTCATGCGGATGGCGTCGGCGTAGATGCCGCGGAACTGCTTCTCCGAGATGTTGCCGTAGTAGCCGCGCAGCTTCTGTTTGGCCTTGAGCTGCACGCCGAAGTCGGACAGCTTGCCCTTGCGGCGCTGGCCGTGCTGGCCGGGGCCGTACTCGCGGCGATTCACCGGGCTCTTCGGACGACCCCAGATGTTCTCGCCCATCCGGCGGTCGATTTTATACTTGGATTCCAAGCGCTTGGTCATCGCGTCCTCGCGTTAATGTTGATCTTTGAGGAACCGCGCCCTCCTCTGACCGGGGTCTCCCCCGGCCCGACAGGAAAAGCCTCGAAAGCGCAAGGCCTTGCCACGGGTCGCGAAACGTCTCTGGCGGCCTTTCGGGCCGCCAGGACGCGGGGGTTGTAGGAGTGAACGCGGGCGGTGTCAAACCCTTATGCTCTTGCGGGCGGGCGGCCGAGAGGCCATTTTCCGGACCGTCAGGCCGGGCCCCTCTGGCAGTCATGGGACTGCGATGTCGGACTGATTGAGCGGGGCCCGTCCCAATGACGCTTCCTTTCGACATCACGCATCAGGCGCTTGCCGCGCTGTTCCAGGTCATCGTCATCGACTTGGTGCTGGCCGGCGACAATGCCGTCGTCATCGGCATCGCCGCCGCGGGCCTGCCGCGGCAGGACCGCACGCGCGCCATCCTCGTCGGCATCGCCGCCGCCACCATCCTGCGCATCCTGTTCGCCGGCGTGGCGGTGGAAATGCTGAGCATCGTCGGGCTCGTCTTCGCCGGCGGCATCCTCCTCCTCTGGGTCTGCTGGAAGATGTGGCGCGAACTGCGCGCCGCGCATCAGGTTTCGCACGATGAAGTGGCGGCGGCGCAGGCGCATGCGCCGCGCAAGACGCTGAAGCAGGCCGCCTGGCAGATCGTCGTCGCCGACGTGTCGATGTCGCTCGACAACGTGCTGGCGGTCGCCGGCGCGGCGCGCGAGCATCCTTGGGCGCTTGTGTTCGGTCTCGGCCTGTCGATCGTGCTGATGGGCGTCGCGGCCAATCTTGTCGCACGCCTGCTCGGCCGCCACCGCTGGATTGCCTATATCGGGCTGGCCATCGTGCTTTATGTCGCGCTGGACATGATCTGGCGCGGCTTCTGGCAGATCGAGGCGCTCGCGGGCGGCTAGAAGCCGAAGGCGGCCAGCGCCTTCTTCAATGTGGGCGGCGGCATGCGGCCGGAGGTAAATTCGATCGTCTGCGTGCCGGCGACGGCCGCGACCGGACGCTCGCGCAGCAGGTCGGCAACGCGCCGGGCGATCGCCGGCGCCGGATCGAGCCATTCGACCGGCCACGGCGCCACGCGGCGGAAGCGCTCCGCCAGCAGCGGATAATGCGTGCAGGCGAGCACGATGGTGTCGGTGTGTTGGCCTTCCTCGTCGAGAAAGCAGGGCAGAATCTCGCCCGCGATCTCGACGTCGGTCGCCGGGGTGCCGGCGAGCTCCGCCTCAGCGTAAGTGGCAAGCCGCGGCGATCCCACCAAAGCAACGTGGCAGCCGGAGGCGAATTCGCGGATGAGCGCGCGGGTGTATTCGCGGCTGACCGTTGCCTGCGTGCCAAGGACGGCGATGCGCTTCGTCCGCGATTGCGCGCAGGCCGGCTTGATCGCCGGCACGGTGCCGACGAAAGGCACGGTGAAGCGGGCGCGCAGGTCGGCGAGCGCGATGACAGAGGCGGTGTTGCAGGCGACGACGATCAGGTCGGGCGCGTGGCGGGCGATCGCCGCGCCGATGACGTCGGCGATGCGCGCGATCAGCTTGTCTTCCGGCTGGTTACCGTAGGGGAAGCCGGCGTCGTCCGCGAGATAGACGAATGCCGCGTCCGGCCGCGCCGTTTTGACCTCGCGGAACACGGTCAGGCCGCCGACGCCGGAATCGAACACAAGGATGGTCGGCGGTGGTGTCTCAGGCATGGCGCGGGCGAATGGGCGGGGCGTGTTTGGCTTGCTCAGTTAGCATGAACACATGTCCCGCAGACAATGGCGGTTCGACGGCAAAGCTCGCGCTCAGGCGGCGCCGAACACGCGCCTGAAAATCGTGTCGACGTGCTTGAAGTGATGGCCGAGGTCGAAATTCGCCTCGAGCTCCTTGTCGCTGAGCGCCTTGCGCACGTCCGGATCGGCCTTGAGCAGCGCCAGGAAGTCGTTGCTCTCGCCGCTCCACACCTTCATCGCGTTGCGCTGGACGAGACGATAGGCGTCCTCGCGCGCGACGCCCTTCTGCGTCAGCGCGATCAAGACGCGCTGCGAGTGGATGAGGCCGCCGAGCCGGTCGAGGTTCTTCTGCATGTTGGCCGGGTAGACCAGCAGCTTGTCGATCAGGCCGGTGAGCCGCGCGAGGGCGAAGTCGAGCGTCACGGTCGCGTCCGGCCCGATCATGCGCTCGACCGAGGAGTGCGAGATATCGCGCTCGTGCCAGAGCGCCACGTTCTCCATCGCCGGCGTCACGTAGGCCCGCACCATGCGGGCAAGCCCGGTGATGTTCTCCGACAGCACTGGATTGCGCTTGTGCGGCATCGCCGAGGAACCCTTCTGCTTCTCGGAGAAGAACTCTTCGGCCTCCAGCACCTCGGTGCGCTGCAGATGGCGGATCTCGATCGCCAGCCGCTCCATCGACGAGGCGATGACGCCGAGCGTCGCGAAATACATCGCGTGGCGGTCGCGCGGGATGACCTGCGTCGACACCGGCTCGACGGCGAGGCCCATCGCCTTGGCGACGTGCGCTTCGACGCGCGGATCGACCTGCGCGAAGGTGCCGACGGCGCCGGAGATGGCGCAGGTCGCCACTTCCTTGCGCGCCGCGACCATGCGCTCGCGCCCGCGCGAAAATTCCGCGTAGGCCTGCGCCAGCTTCAGTCCGAACGTTGTCGGCTCGGCATGGATGCCGTGCGAACGGCCGACGGTGGGCGTCATCTTGTATTCGAAGGCGCGGCGCTTGAGCGCCGCCAGCAGCGCGTCGAGATCGGCGATGAGGAGATCGGCGGCGCGCACGAGCTGCACGTTGAGGCAGGTGTCGAGCACGTCCGACGAGGTCATGCCGGAGTGCATGTAGCGCGCTTCCGGCCCGACGATCTCGGAGACGTGCGTCAGGAAGGCGATGACGTCGTGCTTGACCTCGGCCTCGATGGCGTCGATGCGGTCGATGTCGAACTTCGCATCCTTGCCCTTGGCCCAGATCGTCTTTGCCGCATCCTTCGGAATGACGCCGAGCTCGGCCATGGCGTCGGCCGCATGCGCCTCGATCTCGAACCAGATCTTGTATTTCGTCTCCGGCGACCAGATCGCGGTCATCGCCGGGCGGGAATAGCGGGGGATCATGTTTGTTTGCCGAAAATCATTGAACCCTGTCATCGCCGGGCTTGTCCCGGCGATCTCGCTTAGATAGGCACTGCGTCCCTTATCGGGATGGCCGGGTCAAGCCCGGCCATGACAAGCAAAGCCTCACGCCGCTTCGCCACGGGCGAGCGCTGCGGCGTTGCGGATGGCGGCGATGTTGCCCTTGTAGTCGCCGCCCTTGAATACCGCCGAGCCGGCGACCAGCACATTGGCGCCGGCGCGCACGACGTCGGCGGCATTGTCCTTGGTGACGCCGCCATCGACCTCGATGTCGACCGGCCGTCCGCCGACCAGCGCGCGCACCTGCGCGACCTTGTCGAGCGCGGCCGGGATGAAGGCCTGGCCGCCGAAGCCGGGATTGACCGACATGATCAGCACGAGGTCGACGAGGTCGATGACGTGCTCGATCGTCGACACCGGCGTACCCGGGTTCATGGTGACGCCGGCCTTCTTGCCGAGCGCGCGGATCGCCTGGAGCGAGCGGTGGATGTGCGGGCCGGCCTCGACATGCACGGTGATGATGTCGGAGCCGGCTTTGGCGAAGGCTTCCAGATAGGGATCGCAGGGCGCGATCATCAGGTGCACGTCGAAAGTCTTCTTCGAGACCGGGCGCAGCGCCCTCACCACGTCGGGGCCGATGGTGATGTTGGGGACGAAGTGCCCGTCCATCACGTCGACGTGGATCCAGTCGGCGCCTGCGGCCTCGATCGCGCGGATCTCCTCGCCCAGCCGCGCGAAGTCGGAGGCGAGGATGGAGGGCGCGATGAGAAGCGGCCGTGGCATGGACGGGTCTCCGTAAGGCGTCCGCGTACCATGCGGGGCGGGCACGGGCAACGCGGGGAGGGTCCGGCATCCCCGGCAAATTGACGTCGTCACCGGCAAGTTTTGCCGGGCGCCAGCGCCGGCCGTGGCGCGGGTGATCGCGCAAAAGGCCGCAATACCGGGCTTTTCGCCGGCCGAAGGTGGTGGCGCGGCTCTTGCGTGAGGGGCAGCGGGGCGAGCACTGCCGGCATCTGCCGGTGAGTAGAGGACATGCGTTATGTCGATGTCAGTCAACTCTACGTCGAACGCGTTATCGTATATCCAGAACCTGCTTCAGTCGATGTCGAGCGGCGTCGGCGGGGCAGCCAGTACCGATCCGCTCGACAACCTGTCGCAGCTCTTCTCCGGCTCGCCGGCGAACGGCTCGACCAATCAGAGCTCCACCAGCAATGCCTTCGGGCCATCCCCGCCGCCATTCTCCAGCGGCACGATGGCGGCGCTGATGGCGCTGCAGGGGCAGGGGGCGAACGGCGCGAGCGGCAGCGGCGGTGCGCAAGGCCTGTTCTCGCAGCTCGACACTGACGGCGACGGCTCGGTCAGCAAAACCGAGTTCGAGAGCGCGCTCGGCCAGTCCGGCGTCGACACGTCGAGCGCCGATGCTCTGTTCTCCAAACTCGACCAGAATGGAGACGGCAGCGTCAGCCAAAGCGAACTGTCGTCGTCGGCGCATCGCGGTCATGGGCATGGCCACGGTCACCACATGGAGGCGAGCGGCAGTGGCGGCGGCGGCGATCAAGGCGGGCTCGCTTCGCTCCTCAACTCGACGAGCGCCAACGGAGCCTCAACGCAGACCGAGAGCAACTCCGACGGATCGTCAACGACGACCATCACCTATGCCGACGGCAGCACCGTCACCATGACGACGCCGGCTGCTGAGCAGAATGGTGGCACGTCCGGCGACGGTACGAACGGACAGACGGCCGGCGGCTCGAACAGCAACAACCTGATCCAGCAACTGATCCGGCTGCAGGCGCAACTCGTCTCGCAGCAGGGCGCCTCAGTGTCGGCCGTGGCCTGATCTCTGTCCCGGCGGCGCGGTCAGCCGCCGGGCCAGCGGCCGCAACAGATGCGGCAGGATATAGGCGGGCACCTGCGCCGCCGCGAAATAGAGCCAAGCGGTGTCGGGGATCGCGAAGCCCGTCGCCGTCAGCATCAGCCCGAGATTGCGATTGCCGGCGGCAAGCCCGATCGCCAGCGCCAGGCCGCGGCCGGCCGGCAGGAACAGCAGCGTTCCGATTGCCGTCTGCGCCAGTGACAGGGCGAAGGCGAGCAGCGTCACCCCGGCCACCAGCTTCGGAACGCTGTAGATGTGCGCGGTGACGCCGTCCATCGCGGCGATGGCGAAGATCACGAAGCTCACGACGCTCAAGCCATCGATGCGTTCGCGCTGCCGCTCGAGCCGCCCCGATCCGACGAGCCGCCGGATCACGGTCGCGACGAGCGCCGAGCCGCTGATGATCAAAAAGAGCCTGACGCCCAGCGCCAACGGGGAAGCGAGCGCCTGGCCGAGGAAGAAGTGCGTGAACAGGCTGGCCGTGACCGGCGTGACCGCCACCGAGACGATGAGCGTCGCCAGCGTGAGCGCCACGTCGAGGCCGAGCAGCGCCGCGATGGCCGGCGCCGACATCAAGGCGGGCGCCGAGATCTGCAGCACCAGGATGAAATAGAGGCCGGGGAGCGTCTGCTCGACCGCGAGGACATGGAACAAGAGGCCGAGCAGCGCCGGCGACACCAGCATCAGCCACACGGCCGCCGCGGCGATCAGCCCCGGCCGCCGGAAATGCCCCTTCAGCGCCACCGGATCGACGCGCAGGAAGGCCAGGGTCAGCATGATCACGATGACCGTGCCGAGCGACGGCTTCAGCAGCGGCGGCAGGCCGGGTAGCAACAGGCCGATGAAGATGGAAAGCGCGGCGAGCAACGTGCCGTGGCGGCCGACGAGGCTCAGCAGGGCCGCGAGTGCTTTCATTGCGGGGAAGACTCCGCCGCCCGGCGGGGCGTGCCGACCTTGATAGCGTCTTCGATAGGGACGATCTATGCCGCGCGGGCGCGCCGCGCTAGGAACGGTGGAAAAGGAGAGGACATGGCACGCACCGATGCGATCGTGCTGGGCGCGGGGATCGTCGGAACGTCCGTCGCGCTGCATCTGGCCAAGCGCGGCCTGTCGGTGGCGCTGGTCGACCGCCACGGCGTCGGCCGCGAGACATCCTACGGCAATTCCGGCGTCATCGAAGGCAGCACCATCCTGCCGCCGGCGTTCCCCTCAGATCTCGGCACGCTGGCGCGGGTCGCGCTCAAGCAGGCGAGCCAGGCGAATTATCATCTCTCGTTCCTGCCGACGATCGCACCGTGGCTCCTTGCCTTCCGCCACTACTCGCAGCCGCGGCTGATCGCCGAGACGGCGCGCCTCAACCGGCCGCTGTTCGCGCGCGCCGTGGCCGAGCACGAGGCCTTGATGGAAGAGGCCGGCGCGACCGGGCTGTTGCGCAAGACCGGCTGGCTCAAGCTCTACCGGCGGGAGGATGCGCTGCGTACGATGCGGCTCGAGTTCGATCTGGCCAAGGACTTCGGGCTGCCGCTCGACGCGCTCGATTCGGCCGGCGCACAGGCGCTCGAGCCATCGTTGCGCCCGGTGTTCCGCCACGCGGTGTTCTGGCCGAAGGCGGCGAGCATCAGTGATCCGCTGGCGCTGACGCGCGCCTATGCCGCGCGCTTCACCGCGCTCGGCGGCGTCATGGTCAACGGCGACGCGCGGTCGCTGCACCGCTCGGCCGGCCGCTGGCGCGTGGAGACGGACGAAGGCGGGCTCGATTCATCGAACGTCGTGGTGGCGCTCGGGCCGTGGGCGCCGGACGTGCTGGAGCCGCTCGGTCTCAATCTGCCGATGGCGGTGAAGCGCGGCTATCACCGGCATTTCCGCGGCGAAGGCAACGCGTCGCTGGCGCGGCCAGTAGTCGACGTCGACTTCGGCTATCTGATCACGCCGATGCAGCAGGGCATCCGGTTGACGACCGGCACGGAGTTCGCCGCCCGCGACGCGGCGGCGACGCCGGTGCAGTTCGATCGGCTAATGCCGCGGGCGCGCACGCTCTTTCCGCTCGGCGAGCGCGCCGACAATGACACCTGGATGGGCTCGCGTCCGTGCTTTGCCGACTCGCGTCCGGTGATCGGCGCGGCGCCGAAGCTGCCGGGTGTCTGGCTCGGCATCGGTCACGCGCATTGGGGCCTGACGCTCGGGCCCATCACGGGCCGCCTCATCGCCGATCTGATCACGGGCGCCACGCCGGTGGTCGATCCAGCGCCGTATCGGGCTGAAAGGTTTCTGTAATGCCGCATGACACGCAGGTCGCCATTGTCGGCGGCGGACCCGTGGGCCTCGCGCTCGCCATTTCGCTCGGTCAGCGCGGCGTGCGCTGCATCCTCGTCGAGCCGCGGACGACCATGCACCGCATCCCGAAGGGGCAGAACCTCACCCAGCGCACGCTCGAGCATTTCTGGTGCTGGGGTATCGTCGAGAACTTACGCCGCGCGCGCATGATGCCGCCGGACGCGCCGATCGGCGAAATCACCGCTTATGGCGATCTGGCGAGCGAGTACTGGCACGCGCCGCGCGGGCGCGAACTGGTGCGGCCTTATTACTTTCAGGCCAACGACCGTATGCCGCAGTACTGTATGGAGCAGGTGCAGCGCGACAAGGTGATGACGCTGCCGGCGGTCGATGCGCGGTTCGGCTGGCGCGCCACGAGCGTGACGCAGGATAATGACGGCGTGCGCGTAACGATCGTCAACGAGGCGACGCAGCAGACGGAGACGATCACCGCCGACTACGCCGTCGGCTGCGACGGCGGCAACTCGCTGGTGCGCGAGACCTGCGGCATCGCGCGCAGCGGCACCGATTTCGACAAGCTGATGGTGCTGGTCGTGTTCCGCTCGCGAGACCTGCACGAGAAGCTCAAGCGCTTTCCGCCACGCTCGACCTATCGCGTGCTGCATCCCGACTTCGAAGGCTACTGGCAGTTCTTCGGCCGCATCGACGGCGAGGAAAGCTTCTTCTTCCACGCGCCGATCCCGCGCGACACCGAACGCGAAGGCTTCGATTTCCGCGCGCCGCTGCGCCGCGCCGCCGGTTTCGATTTCGCTTGCGACATCGACT
This sequence comes from Pseudolabrys sp., assembly GCF_035943735.1. GTDB lineage: Bacteria > Pseudomonadota > Alphaproteobacteria > Rhizobiales > Xanthobacteraceae > Pseudolabrys. The sequence continues at coordinate 343,971 of NZ_DASZBV010000016.1, read as the reverse complement.
ATTCCGGCTTCTGGCAACTGCGCAACGCGGTGGCCGACACCTATCGCAACGGCCGCGTCTTCATCGCCGGCGACGCCGCGCACACGCATCCGCCCTATGGCGGCTTCGGGCTGAACAACGGGCTCGAGGATGCGGTCAATCTCGGCTGGAAGCTGGCGGCGAAACTGGAAGGCTGGGGCGGTGAGTCGCTGCTCGATTCGTATTCGGCCGAGCGGCAGCCGGTGTTCCGCGACGTCGCCGAGGACTTCATCGCCGCGCGGGTTCGCCAGGAGGGCGATTTTCTCGAACGCCACGATCCGGTGCGCGACCGCACCGCGTTCGAACGCGCGTGGGACGAGCATGAAGGCGATCTCGGCAAGCGCGTGCACCGTTACGAGCCGAATTACGAGGGGTCGCCGGTTGTGATTGGCCCGCCCGGCGGCACAAGCGGCGCGCATGGCGATCATTCTTTTACGGCGCGCGCCGGCCATCATCTGGCGCCGCAGCCTTTGTCGAGCGGATGCAACGTGTTCGAGGAGTTGGGGGCGGGCTTCACGCTGCTGGCGCTCGATGCGGCGTCGGACGAGGTCGACCGCTTTGCGGCCGCGGCGCAGGCCTGCGGCGTTCCGCTGAAAATCATCCGCGATTCCGCGGCTGGCGGGCGCGAGGCCTATGGCTGCAAATTCGTGCTGGTGCGGCCGGACCAGTTCGTCGTCTTCGCCGGCGATGTGCTGCCCGCAGATGCCGAAGCACTCCTGCGACGCGTGAGCGGTCGGGATTAGGTGCGGCTCGGCGTCGCCTTCCGTTCGGTCTTGATTTCGCGACAGGCGTAGTGGTCGCGGATGTGGCTGTTGAAATAGACGCCCTTCGAGAACGAGGCGCGGAAATTGGTCGCGACGTTCGGCGGCACGGCGTCATATTCGTAGACGCGGCCGGTCACGAAGGTGACGACGAGCCGCCGCCGCTCGGGCTGGTAGGTGAAGCTGGATATCACGCTCGACGGCATGCTGCGGTCCTCGCCGGAACAACGCAGTGCCGCCGTCTTGGTTCGCTAACGGCCGAAGCGATCCTGCCAGCTGGGCAGCGCGCCGGGGAAGGACAGGGCGGTCGCTGCGTAGACGCCGCGCGCGACGGCGCGGGCCATCACATTGCCGGCGATCATGCCGAGCTCGGCCATGCCGTAATGCGGATCGGGAAGCTCGATCGCGCCGGTCGCGGCGGAGAAGATCACGTCGCCGTCGAGGGGCGTGTGCACCGGATAAATGGCGCGCGCAAAGCCGTCCTGCGCCATGACGGCGAGGCGGTTGGCCTGCGCCTTGTTCAGCTTCGCGTCGGTGGCGATAACAGCGATCGTCGTATTCTCGCGCGGCCCGCCTTTGGCGCGGATGGCGAGATCGGAGGCACTCACCCGCGGCGCGACGCCGCGGCCCCCGAATTCGCCGTCCTGTTCGAACGGCGCCGCCCAGAAATGTGGTCCGTCGCCGACCGTCGTCGTGCCGACAGCGTTGACGACGACCAGCGCACCGACGGTGATGCCGGCGCGGGTCTTTGCCGAGGCCGAGCCGACGCCGCCCTTGAGCGTCGCGGTGGTCGCGCCGAGCCCGGCGCCGGCGCTGCCGAGGGTCATGTCGCTTGAAGCGCTCGCCGCGGCGGCATAGCCGAGCTCGCGATAGGGCGGATAACGGCCCCAGGCCTTGTCGCCGCCGTTGAGCAGGTCGAACAGGATGGCGCCCGGCACGATCGGCACCACGGCCTCGCGGATGCGGAAGCCGCGGCCCTGTTCGCGCAGATAGGCTTGCACGCCGGAGGCGGCGTCGAGACCGAAGGCCGAACCGCCGGAGAGCACGATGGCGTCGATGCCCTCGACCGTCTGCGCCGGATCGAGCAGCGCGGTCTCGCGCGTGCCCGGCCCGCCGCCGCGCACGTCGACGCTGCCGGTGACGGCGCGGTCGAAGACGACGACAGTCACGCCGGAGGCGAGGGCGCGGTCGTCGGCCTGGCCGACGCGGACGCCGGGGACGTCGGTGATGAGGTTGCGCATGGCATCACTCGCTTATCACATCCGCGCCAGCGCGACACCGGGCACCTTGCCAGCGCCATATTGGGCCGTGCATGTAGGCGGCCATGCATGACGTCACCTTTCTCGCCGCCCTGATCGCCGGTCTGGTCAGCTTCCTGTCGCCCTGCGTGCTGCCGCTGGTCCCGCCCTACCTGATCTTCCTCGCCGGCACCTCGCTCGAGCGCTTCGCCGACCGCGAGCCGGAGCGGCGGGTAAAGCGCGAGACGGTGCTGGCGGCGCTCCTGTTCGTGCTCGGCTTCTCGACGGTTTTCGTGGCGCTGGGCGCCAGCGCCAGTGTGATCGGCTCGCTGATCCGCGCTTATTCCGAACCGCTGTCGATTGTCGCCGGCGTCATCATCATCGTCATGGGCCTGCATTTCCTGGGGCTGACGCCGATCGCCTGGCTGCACCACCAGAAGCGGCTCGAAGTCTCGAAGCCGGTCGGATTGTGGGGCGCCTACGTGATCGGGCTCGCGTTCGCCTTCGGCTGGACGCCGTGCATCGGGCCGATCCTCGCCGCCATCCTGGCGGTCGCCGCGTCGCAGGAGACCGTGGCGCGCGGCGCAGGCCTGCTGCTCGTCTATTCGCTCGGCCTCGGCATCCCCTTCATCATCGCCGCATTCGCCGTCGAACCCTTCGCCAAGTTCCTCGCCCGCTTCAAGCACTACCTGCGCCGCGTGGAACAGACGATGGGCGCGCTCCTGGTGCTCACCGGCATCGCCTTCCTCACCGGCAGCCTCAATCAGCTCAGCATCTGGCTGCTCGAAATATTCCCCGGCCTCGGCAAGATCGGCTGAGGGCGTCTCGTGTCCCGGGCGCGGCGCAGCACGTGAGTGATGCGCTGCAGACCCGGGACCGCCAAATCCTCCGCATTTGCAACGGCCCCGGATCTGCGTCGCAACACGCAGCTTCGCTGCCTGCCGCGCCGCGTCCGGGGCAGGCAACAAAAAAAGCCCGCCTCGCGGCGGACTTTTTGCTCTTGTGCAGATTGTGTGGAGCGACAGCGTCACTTCATCTTCGAGCAGTCGCTGCCGGGGCATTCGACATAGCTGATCTTGCCGTCCGGCTGCTTCTTCCAGACGTACATCACGTAATCGAGGCGCGTGATGTCGCCTTTCTTGTCGTAGGAAAGATCGCCGATCACCGTCTTGAAGTGCATGCCGGAGTGCATCTTCTCCGCCACCTTCTTCGGCTCGAGCGACTTGGCCGCTTCGGCGGCCTGCTTGACCACCTGCACGCCGGCGTAGCTGTACAGCGTGTAGGCTTCCGGCTCGAACTTCTTGGCGCGGAATTCCGCGACGACCGCCTTGGCTTCCGGCTTGTTGCGCGGATCGGGACCGTAGGTCATCAGCGTGCCTTCGACGCCGGGGCCGCCGACCTGCGCGAACTCGTCGGAGGTGATGCCGTCGCCGCCCATCAGCGGCGCCTTGACGCCCTGGTCGCGCATCTGCCGCACGATGAGCCCGCCCTCGGTGTAGAGGCCGCCCCAGTAGACGAGATCGGCACCGGACTGCTTGATCTTGGAGACGAGCGCCGAATAGTCCTTCTCGCCGACATTGATGCCTTCGTAGAGCACCGGCTTCATGCCGCCTTTGGCCATCGCCTTGATCGTCTCGTCGGCGAGACCCTTGCCGTAGGTGGTCTTGTCGTGGACGACGGCGATCTTCTTGCCCTTGAAGTGCTTGACGATGTAGGCGCCGGCGACCTGGCCTTGCTGGTCGTCGCGGCCGCAGGTCCGGAAGATGTTCCACATCTTTCGTTCCGTAACCTGCGGATTGGTCGAGGCCGGCGTGATCTCGAGGATGCCGTTCTCCTGATAGACCTCCGACGACGGCATGGTGACGCCGGAATTGTAATTGCCGATCACGAAGCGGACGCCGTCGGCGGCGAAGTTGTTGGCGACCGAGACGCCCTGCTTTGGATCGGAGACGTCGTCGCCGTATTCCACCGTGATCTGCTTGCCGAGAATGCCGCCGGCCTTGTTGATGTCCTCGACCGCCTGGGCGACGCCATTCTTCATCTGCGCGCCGGTGGCCGCGCTCGGGCCGGTGATCGGTCCGGCCATGCCGAATTTGACTTGCGCCGAGGCCGTTCCGGCGGCCGCCAGGGCAAAGCCCGCCGCCAGGGCCAGGGTCATGGTCCTCATCATTTCTCGTTCCTCTCCAAATATGGCGCCGCGTGAAAACGCTTGAGCCTACCTCAGCGATTCTTGGCGCGCCAGCGCAAGGGCCCGTTCGGCTCGTTGATCCAGCGATACTGGCTGACCATTTGCTGGGCGCGGGCGGCGCGGAATCCGGCAAGGCCTAAGACGAGACATGTCGTCGCATCGACCAGATAGAAATGCAGCGACACCAGGGTCCCGTCGAACAGGCTGTAGTGGATGAAGCGCACGGCGGCGGCGAGGATGAGGCTGTAGATCGCCACCTGCCGCAGCGGCCGCCAGGTTTGTGCGATAGCGCGCCCGGTCAGCCAGGCGGCGCCGCCCCCGAGCGCGACGGTGACGAGGAAGAACACGCCGAAATTGTCCTCCTCGGCCAGGAGGTGCGGAATCGAGAAGGCGTGCGCCAGCCAGTCCATCAGTGGCGGCCTCCCTCGAGATAGGCCTGACGGATCTCGGGCCGTTCGAGCAACTCGCGGCCGGTGCCGGCGAGCGTGATCAGCCCGTTCACCATCACGTAGCCGCGATGCGCAAGCTTGAGCGCGTGATAGGCGTTCTGCTCGACAAGGAACACGGTGAGGCCAGTCTCGGCATTGAGCGTTTTGATGGCGTCGAAAATCTGCCGCACGATGATCGGCGCCAGCCCGAGCGACGGCTCGTCGAGCAGCAACAGGCGCGGCCGCGCCATCAAAGCGCGCGCGATCGCCAGCATCTGCTGCTCGCCGCCGGAGAGCGTGCCGCCGCGCTGGCCGATGCGCTGCTTCAGGCGCGGGAACAGGGCGAGCACTCGCTCGAGGTCGGCGTCGAAATTCGCGCTCTCGGCGACGGTGGCGCCCATCTGCAAGTTCTCGAGCACGGTCATGCGCGAAAAGATGCGGCGGCCTTCCGGCGCCTGCGCGAGTCTGAGCCGCGCGATCTCGTGCGTCGGCAGGTGGGTGATGTCGCGGCCGTCGAAGACGACGGCGCCCTCGCGCGCGCGCGGATTGCCGCAGACCGTCATCATCAAGGTCGACTTGCCGGCGCCGTTGGCGCCGATCAGTGTGACGATCTCGCCGGCATTGACGTTCATGTCGACGCCTTTGAGCGCCATCACGCGGCCGTAGAAGGTCTTGACGCCGCGCACGCTGAGCAAAGGCGCGGTCATGCGCGCACCTCCGCCGCCACCCGCGCCACGTCCTCGTCGTCGACGCCAAGATAGGCGGCGATCACCTTCTCGTCGTTGCGCACCACCGCCGGCGCGCCATCGGCGATCTTCACGCCGTAGTCGAGCACGACGATGTGGTCAGAGATCTGCATCACCACCGACATGTCGTGCTCGATGAGCAGGATGGAGAGCCCGTCGGCGCGGATCGAGAGCAGAAGCTCGTTGAGCTCGGCACTCTCGCGCGGATTGAGCCCGGCGGCCGGCTCGTCGAGGCAGAGCAATACCGGATCGGTCAGCATGGCGCGCGCGATCTCGAGCCGCCGCTGCGCGCCGTAGGGCAGGTCGCCAGCCGGATCGTCGGCGCGGGCGGTGAGACCGATGCGGTCGAGCCAGAAACGCGCGCGCTCGACCGCCGCGCGCTCCGCCGCGCCGTACGAGGGAAAGCCGAGCACGCCGAGCAGCGTGTAGCCGGAGGCGAGCATCAGCCGGTTGTGCTGCGCCACCATCAGGTTCTCCAGCACGGTCATGCCGGGAAACAGGCGGATGTTCTGGAAGGTGCGGGCGACGCGCGCTTGCTGCGCAACGAGATAATCGGGCATGCGCTCGAGCAGAAAGAGCGCGCCGCCGTCGGCTTTGCGGCTGCGCTTGCCGCCGGCGGTGAGCGTTTCCAGCGCCGACCATGCCGAGGCCTCGCCGTGGCGCAGCGCCAGGCGGCCCTCGCTCGGCTTGTAGAAGCCGGTGATGCAGTTGAATACGGTGGTCTTGCCGGCGCCGTTCGGTCCGATCAGCGCAGTGATGTCGCCCTGCCGCGCCGCGAACGAGAGATCATCGACCGCGACAAGGCCGCCGAAGCGCATCGTGAGATGCTCGACGCTGAGCAGGATATCGGCGGCCTCCGGCATCAGCCGTGGCCTTCGCCGACGAGGTCGGCGCTGATGGTCTTGCGCTCCTTGAGGAACACCGAGGGCGAGCGCGTCGAGATCAGCCCGCGCGGCCGCCAGATCATGATCAGCACCATCGCGAAGCCGAAGATCAGCATGCGGTACTGCGTCGGATCGAATGTCGGTCCGAAGATGTCCTTGAGGAAGTCGAGATTGCGCATGATCTCGGTGCCGCCGATCATGACGATGGCGGCGATGGCGACGCCGATCTGGCTGCCCATGCCGCCGAGCACGACGATGGACAGGATCGTCGCCGACTCCAGGAACGTGAACGATTCCGGCGAAATGAAACCCTGCCGCGCGGCGAAGAACGATCCGGCGAAGCCAGCGAACATCGCGCCCATGGCGAAGGCGGTGAGCTTGGTGTTGGTGGTGTTGATGCCGAGCGAGCGGCAGGCGATCTCGTCCTCGCGCAGCGCTTCCCAGGCGCGGCCGACCGGCAGCCGGCGCAGTCGCACCGTGACGTAACAGGTGAGCAGCGCCAGCGCGAGGATCACGTAATAGAGGAAGAGCGTGCGGTAGACCGGCGTGAACGGCAGATGGAAGACCGCGGCGAAGCCGTCATCGTCGGCGTTGAACGGGATGCCGAAGAAGCTTGGGCGCGGAATGCCGCTGATGCCGGCATAGCCGTTGGTCAGCGCGACGAAGTTGACGATGACGATGCGGATGATCTCGCCGAAGGCGAGCGTGACGATGGCAAGATAGTCGCCGCGCAGGCGCAGCACCGGGAAGCCGAGCAGGACGCCCCAGAACGAGGCGAGGCAGCCGGCGAGCGGCAGCAGGATCCAGAACGAGAAGCCGAACTCCTTGGCGAGCAGCGCGTAGGAGTAGGCGCCGACGGCGTAGAAGGCGACGTAACCGAGGTCGAGCAGGCCGGCGAGCCCGACGACGATGTTCAAGCCCCAGCCGAGCATCATGTAGATGAGAATCTGAATGCCGAAATTGTCGACCCATTTCAACGCGCCGCGGAAGCCGACGAGGCCGAGGATGATCGCCGGATAGACGATGACGAAGCCGATGGCGAACGGCACGAACCATTTGCCGACGAAGGTGCGCCAGGCGGGCACTTCGGCCTTGACCGGCCTTAAGGCGCGCCGGCGCAGCCAGGGATCGACGGCGAGTGCGTAGCAGAGGCGGCCGCAGCCGATGATGGCGACCAGTGCGAACAACAGCGGCCAGCGCGTCGTGAGCACGATTTCGTTGTGGATGTTGTTGATCGTCTGGAAGCCGATCAGCGGCAGGAACACGCCAAGCGCGATCAGTGCCGTAAGCGCCGCGTCGCGGAACGCGGCGGCGACGTCGCTGCGCTGCGCTTGCACCTCCGCCATCGTCACACCTTCTCGACGTCCGGCCGGCCGAACAGGCCCTGCGGCAGGAAGATGAGCACGATGGCGAGCACGGAAAAGGCGGCGACGTCCTTGTAGTCGATGGAGAAGTAGGCCGACCACATCGTCTCGATCAGGCCGATGAGCAAGCCGCCGATCACGGCGCCGGGCAGCGAGCCAATGCCGCCGAGCACCGCGGCGGTGAAGGCCTTCACGCCGGGCACGAAGCCGTCGGAGAAGGAGACGACGCCGTAGTACATCAAATAGAGCGTGCCGGCGACGGCGGCGAGCGCGGCGGCGATCACGAACGTCATCGAGATGGTCTGATCGACATTGACGCCGACCAAAGCCGCCATCTTCTGGTCCTGCTCGCAGGCGCGTTGGGCGCGGCCGAGCCGCGTCTTGGCGACGAGATACCAGAAGCAGGCGAGCAGCACGGCGGTGACGCCCCAGATGATGAGTTGCTTCAGCGACACGGTGACGGCGTAGTTGCCGTGGTTCATCAGCACGAACTCGCCCTGCACCATCGGCGCGATCGCCTTGTTGCGCGGGCCCTGGCTGACCTGCACGAAATTGGACAGGAAGATCGACATGCCGATCGCCGAGATCAGCGGCGCCAGGCGGAACGAGCCGCGCAAGGGGCGATAGGCGACGCGCTCGATCACCCAGTTCACCAGCGAGGTGAACACCATGGCGGCGATGAGCACGAGGAACAGCGCCAGCGCGACCGAGCCGATGCCCAGCATCGTCGTCAAAATCAGGAAGGCGATGAGCGCGATGAACGCCGACACCATGAACACGTCGCCGTGGGCGAAGTTCACCATGCCGATGATGCCGAAGACCATCGTGTAGCCGATGGCGATCAGGCCATAGATGGAGCCGAGAGTGATGCCGTTAATGAGTTGCTGGATGAATACGTCCATCCCGTCCCCTGCGCCTGCCGGAAGCCGCGCCCCACACGCGTAAACGTCCGTCCGACAAGCAGTATCAGGGCCACTTGCGAGCGGCAACGCCGGAGGGCCCGGCTGTGTTATTAACTCCGCGGCAAAGGAGTGCCCTTTGACGCCGGAGAGCCAGATTGCCATTCGCTTGGGCGCCGCCGCCGGGCTGTTCGCCCTGCTGGCGCTGTGGGAGTGGCGCGCGCCGCATCGCCGGCGCGAGGCCGGCCGGGGCGGGCGCTGGTTCGGCAATCTCGGCCTTCTCGCGGTGGACCTGATCGCGGTGCGGCTTATCGCGCTGACCGCAGCGGTCGGCGCCGCGCTCCTCGTCGCCGGCAACGGATGGGGGCTGTTACCTCTGCTCCACGTGCCGTACTGGCCGGCCGTGCTCGTCAGTATCGTGGCGCTCGATCTCGTCATCTATGCCCAACACATGGCCTTCCATCATGTCCCGGTGCTGTGGCGGCTGCACCGCGTGCACCATGCCGACACCGAGCTCGATGTGACGACCGGCCTGCGCTTCCATCCATTCGAGATTCTGTTGTCGCTGGCGATCAAGGTGGCAGCGGTGGTGGCGCTGGGCGCGCCGGCTCTGGCGGTGGTGGCCTTCGAGGTGCTGCTCAACGCCACCGCGATGTTCAACCACAGCAACGTCGCCTTGCCGCTGCGCCTCGAGCCGCTGGCGCGCTGGCTCGTCGTCACGCCGCAGATGCACGAAGTCCATCATTCGGCCGACCGGCAGGAGACCGACAGCAATTTCGGTTTCAATCTGCCGTGGTGGGACCGGCTGTTCGGCACCTATCGCGCCGCGCCGGCGGCCGGAGACGACGGGGTCGTCATCGGCCTGCCGGATTTTCGCGAGCCGGCCGAGCGGACGCTGCTGCGCCTGCTGACCCAGCCGTTCCGCCGCGGCGCAGCGTCAATGCAGGCCGCCGAAGGCCCAGATCAGCAGCAGGATCGGAATCGGCACGCCGAGCAGCCAGAGCAGTAGATATCGTCCCATGTGTCGCCCCTGTGATTGCCTTGTTCGCACAGGGGAACTCGTAAGGTTGCGGCCGGTTCCTCACGGGATTTGCACACCAATTTGATGGTGGACGCGCCGCTATGGCCTCCGGTTCCGCCCTCGCTTATGGTGTCCCGCCATGGCCACCGCTGCGCTGCCGCTCTTCCACCTTTACGGCGATCCGCCGGACGACCAGGCGTTCGATTTCATCCACATCGAGACGATCGCAGCCCGCTCCACGGTGCACGACTGGACCATCCGCGCGCATCGTCACCGCAACCTGTTTCAGATCCTCGTCATCGAAACCGGCGGCGCCGACATGAGCCTGGAGACCTCGACGCTGTCGTTCACCGCGCCGGCGGTGCTGCTCCTGCCGCCGCGCATCGCGCACGGCTTCCGTTTCACGCCGCAGGTGACGACCGGCTGGGTGGTGAGCTTCACCGAGGACGTGGCCGACGCGCTCGGCGAGCAGTCGGGACAGGCGATGGCGCGGCTGAAGACGCTCGGCGCCGATCCGCTTCTGCCGCTCGCCGACGCCACCGAGGTGGCGCGCGTCGTTACTTTGTGCCGCGAGCTGCACGCCGAGAGCTTCCTTGCGCGCGAAGGCTATCGTCTCGCCATGCGCGCGCTGCTGGCGCTGATCGCGATCGAGGTGGTGCGGCTGGCGGCGAGCCGCGCGCGCAGCGGGCAGGTGACCTTGTCGCCGGCCGATCCGCGCGTCGACGAATTACGCCGGCTGATCGACGCGCATTTCCGCAACGAGCGGCTGCTCGGCTTCTACGCCGAGAAGCTGAGCATGACGCCGGACCGCCTCAACGACCACGTCAAGCGCGCGACTGGCGTCACCGCCGGACATCTCATCCGCCAGCGCGTGCTGACCGAAGCCAAGCGTCAGCTCGTCTTCACGGGCCAGGCCATCCACGAGATCGCCTACGATCTCGCCTTCTCCGATCCGTCGCATTTCACGCGCTTCTTTCGCAAGCAGACCGGCATGACGCCGCAGGCGTTCCGCGACGGCAGGGGCGGTTAGGCGTACGCCATCCGTAATAGGTTCGGCATGCTCACTCGACGTTACGTGCTATGCGCCGCCGCCGCTCTCGTCGTCGTCGCCGCACCCGCTTTGGCGGCGGATGCATCGGCGCAGGCTTTCGTCACGCAGATCTACGACGCCTACAAGGGCAAGGATTCGAAAGGCCGGCCGCTCGACAGCGACGGTGCCATCCGCCGCTATTTCGAGCCGGCGCTGGCGGCCCTGATGATCAAGGATCAGAACGCGGCAGCCAAGCGCGGCGAGGTCGGTGCGCTTGACGGCGATCCCTTCATCGATGCACAGGATTGGGAGATCGACGCGTTCGACATCAAGGTTGTCGACCTCACGCCGAACAAGGCGCAGGCCACGGTCAAGTTCACCAACCTCGGCTCGGCGCGGACGGTCGTGCTCGATCTCACGAAAATCAAGAACGATTGGCGCATCAGCGACATCACCTGGACGCGGGACGGCAAGCGGGAGAGCTTGCGCGCCCTGTTCGTGAAGAGGTGAGCGCCTGACGCCGAAGGCCCTCGGCGGCGGCTAGGCGCTTTGTTTCAGCGAGTCCTTACGCAGGAAGACGACGGCGATCAGCGCGCCGAGCAGTTCCGCGCCGCCGCCTCCGGCCAGCGCTACATGCAGACCGGCGAGGAAATCACTCGCCTCTGCCGCCTGCGGTCCGGCATGGGCGGCAAACAACGCTCCGAGAATGGCGACGCCGAGGGTGGCGCCGACCATACGCGTGGTGTTGAGCATGCCCGACGCCGTGCCGGAGCGTGCCGGCGGCAACGCGGCGACCGCGACGCCATTGACCGGCGCCGTGTTCAAACCGAGGCCGATGCCGACGACCAGCAGTGCGCACTCGATCATGATGAGGCTGCTGGCTTTGCCGACGAAGGCGAGAGTCAGAGCGCCGAGCCCCATGCAGAGCATGCCGGCCGTCATCACCACGCGCGGGCCGAGACGGTTGTTCAGAGTGCCGGCGAACTGCGAGACCACGAAGAATGCGATCGGCATCGGCATCAAGTCGAGGCCGGCGAGAAATGGCGTCGTCCCGCGCACGGTCTGGAAGTAGAGCGGCATGATGAACAGGAGCGCGTACATGCCGAACGTCATCAGTCCGGCGCAGGCGAGCGAAGCCGAGAAGGTCGGCCGCCGCAGGAATTCGAGCGGCAGCAACGGTCCCGGCGTGCGGGCCTCCACATAGACCAGCAAGCCGTAGGCGGCGACGGCGAACGCCGTCGTGCCGAGGATGAGCGGCGAAGTCCAGCCCCAGTGAGATCCTTCGATGGCGGCGAACGCGAAGGCCACGAGGCCGGCGATGGCGAGCACTTGGCCGGGCAGATCGAGCCGTCGCCCCGCCGGCTCGGCGCTTTCCCGGACCGCAGCATAAGTGAGCGCCAGCGCCGCCGCGCAGATCGGCAGGATGAGATAGAAAATGCTGCGCCAGCCGATCGTGTCCACGAGCCAGCCGCCGAGTATCGGACCGATGATGAAGGCGAGGCCGTTACAGCTGGCCCACACGCCCATCGCATGCGCGCGTTCGTGGCGCTCGGGATAGGCGAGGGCGAGCAGAACAAGCGACATCGGTACCATGAAGGCGGCGCCCAGACCGCTGACCACGCGCCCGGCGATCAGCACCGTCGCGTTCGGCGCCAGCGCGCAGACGAGCGTGCCGACGATGAACAGAGCGATGCCGAGCACGAAGATGCGGCGCCGGCCGTACAGATCGCCGAGGGTGCCGCCGGTGAGCAGCAGGCTCGCATAGACGAGATTGTAGGCATCGACGACCCATTGCATCGCGCTGATGCCGGCGTGCAGATCGGAGCCGATGCTTTTCAGCGCGAGATTGACGACCGACGTGTCGATCTGCGCGAACAGTACGGCGAGCGAGCTCGCGATGAGAACGAGGCGCGGCGCCGTCTGCGCCGCCTTCCGGTTCGATGTCGCAGCCAAGGTCATGACAAGTCCTTTCGTGGCGTCCAGTGCCGGTCTCTCTCCCGACTCGTCCCTCTCGGATGCGGCGGCGCCTTGTGCGCCTCTGCTTCCAGCCCGGGAAACGAATGTTTGTGGTCGAAAGCATCACCGTTTGTGATCGGGTCCGGTGCCATCACACCGGTAGGTGGTCTTTTGGCTTGCGCGATCCCACCCGTTTCCTGCCGTGCCAGGCGCGGTGTTCCGCTAACTCGCCTGTGGTTAAGCGGCTAACAGGTAAGGTAAAGGATCGGTTTCTTTTGCCCGTAACAGTTGAAGCGAATACGCATGGTCTTGCCTGCAAGTCAGGGAGGACACCATGCGAAAAGCTTCGGCCGCGACCGTAGCGTTGATTGTCGCCATCGCCCTTTATTTCACGCTGAGCTGGGGCGTCGACGGCCTGCGGGCTCTGGCCTCGCCGAATTACGGCCTCGACGACGTGTGGCGTTCACAACTCGTCTTCGATGCGGGCCGTCTGCTTCATCTGACGCCCATCGGTCTCATCAAGCTCGCGGCCTTCTTCGCGGCGATGAAGGTCGCCGTCGCCGGCATCTGCGGCCTGCACATCGTCGATCGCCTGCGTTCGTTCGCCGGCGGTCAGGCCGATCCGCAGGTGCTCGAGGGCGCGCTCATCATCGTCGTGATGTTCGGCTTCCTCTCGGTCGTGCCGGCGGTCTGGTCGACCAATCCGTCGATCGTGCGGGAATACGCGATCCAGATCCTGCTGGCCTGCCTCGGTCTCGCGCTGTGCATCGCCGAACGCAATCTCGCCAGCCAGATCGTGCTGCCGGCCGAGGACGACGAGACGTCGTCCGCCGCAACCGGCTCGGCGCTGCATCCCTGATCGGTTGAAAAGCCATGGCGAGGCAGTCCGATGCTCGATCGTCTGATGCCGCTGCTGCTGCTCTGGGGCCTGCGCGGCGGTCTCGCCTGGTTCGTGATGCACGAATATACATTGGAGGTCACCCAGCGCCTGGACGAGGTCGTCCGCGCGCTGGGCGGAATGTAAGCGGACCGCAAGGTCCGCTTATTTGCTTTTGCCGATCTCCTCGATCACCGCGGCCGCTTCCTTGAATGCGTGATTGGCCGCCGGCACGCCGCAGTAGATGGCCTGCTGCGGGATGATTTCCTTGATGTCGTCGTGCGAGAAGCCGCCTTCGGTCAGCGCGGCGCGCACGTGCATGCGGAATTCCTCCCACTTGTCGAGCGCGAGCATCGTGCCGATGACCAGCACGCGGCGGGTGCGCTCGTCGTAATGCGGTCGCGTCCACACCTCGCCCCAGGCGGCGCGGGTGATGAAGTCCTGGAATTCTTCGGTGAACGGGTTCTTCTTGGCGTTGGCGCGGTCGACCCAGGCATTGCCCAGCACCTTGCGCCGCTGCGCCATGCCTTTTTGGTAGCGTTCGCGTTCGTCCATCGTGATCTCCTCGAAGCGCTTCACCCGTTCGTCCCCGCGAAAGCGGGGACCCAGGGTATCAATTGAACGACTCTCATTCGTGGCTCTGGATTCCCGCTTACGCGGGAATGAACGGAGGGTAGGGCGACGGCTCCGCCTTACTTGAGGAAATCGAGCACGGCCTTGGTGAAGGCCTGCGGCTGCTCGACGTTGGAGATGTGCGCCGCGTCGAGCGCGCCGAGACGGGCGCCGGGGATCGCCTTGGCGATCACTTCACCGTTCGCGGGCGGCGTTGCCGGGTCGTGCGTGCCGACGATGACGAGCGTGGGCGCCTTGATCGTCGGATTGCTGGCACGGAAGTCGATATCGCGCACGGCGGCGACGCAGGCCATGTAACCATCGTGATCGCTGGCGACGAACATCTTGGTCATGCGCGCGATCGCCTGCGGATCGCGCTCGCGGAAGCCCTTGGTGAACCAGCGCTCCATGTTGGCGACGACCATCTCATCCAGTTGGTGCTGCTCGAGGTAGCGCAGGCGGTCGACCCACGGCGCCTTGTCGGGATAATGATAATTGGTGTTGGCGAGCACCAGCTTCTCGACGCAGTCCGGGGCATTGGCGCCGAGCCACTGGCCGTCCATGCCGCCCATCGACAGGCCGCACCAGTTGGTCTTCTTCACGCCGAGCGCGTCGAGCACCGCGAGGATGTCGCGTCCGAAACGGTCGAAGCTGTAGGGGCCCTTCGGCGCGCCGGACTTGCCGTGACCGCGGCGGTCGTAGCGGATGAGGCGGAAGTGCCTGGCGAATTCGGCCGCCTGGTCGTCCCACATGTGCAGGTCGGTGCCGAGCGAGTTGGACAGCATCAACGGCGGCGCGCTCTCGCTGCCCGAGACTTCGACATTGATCGGACAGCCGTCGTCGGTGGTGATGGTCGGCATTCCTTCCCCCGTTTGTATCGTTCTTTGCCCAAGGCGCAGCAAAGCCACCCATTAGGGGAAGGCGAGGGATGCTGCAAACCTCTTTTCATTAGCCCCCGGAAGCCTTAAAGCCCGGGGTGTTCGAGTATCGAAGGAGACGGCTCCGATGGCGATGACGATGACGGGCGAGGTGCAGCTTCCGGCCTCCCGCGAGGTGGTGTGGCAGAAGCTCAATGATGCCGAGGTCCTCAAGGCCTGCATCCCCGGCTGCGAGGAGCTGAACAAGACCTCAGACACGGAATTCCAGGCGGTGGCCGTCACCAAGATCGGGCCGGTCAAGGCCAAGTTCAAAGGCAAGGTGCAACTCACTGACCTCGATCCGCCGAACGGCTACAGGATCTCGGGCGAGGGCGACGGCGGCATTGCCGGCTTCGCCAAGGGCGGGGCGACGGTGGCCCTGAGCGACAAGGACGGCGGCACGCTGCTGACCTACAATGTCGAAGCGCAGATCGGCGGCAAGCTGGCGCAACTCGGCCAGCGGCTGGTCAACGGCGCGGCCAAGAAGCTTGCCGACGACTTCTTCCGCAACTTCGCGGCGAGCGTCGAAAAGGCCTGATCGGTATACCGCCCGGCGCATTGCGCCGCTCTAGCCGCTTGACCCGGGCTGCGGCCGGGGTCCACACTTGCGACATGTTCCAGATCGAAACTGGATCGAAATCGCCTTGATTTCGCGCCCATGCCGTCGCCGTTTCCTGGGTGGGCGGCGAAAAACGGGCAATTCGGACGAAAAGTGGGAGGAATGAGATGCCGGCCGTGTCCATGACGGTGAACGGAAAGCCTGTCACCGGCGACGTCGAAGAGCGTACTTTGCTGGTGCAATTCCTGCGCGAGAACCTGCGCCTGACCGGCACCCATGTCGGCTGCGACACCTCCCAGTGCGGCGCCTGCGTCGTGCACATCGACGGCATCGCCGGCAAGTCCTGCACCACGCTGGCGCTGCAGTGCGAGGGCGCCAACATCACCACCATCGAGGGTCTGGCCGAGCCGGGCGGCAAGCTACACCCGATGCAGGAAGCCTTCCGCGAGCATCACGGCCTGCAGTGCGGCTATTGCACGCCCGGCATGATCATGGCCGCGCTCGACATCGTGCGCCGCAACGGCCACGACCTCGACGAGCACACCATCCGCGACCAGCTCGACGGCAATCTCTGCCGTTGCACGGGCTACCACAACATCGTGAAGGCAATCGCAGCGGGCGCGAAGGCAATGGCGTAAGGCGCGGCCGCCGCCGGACGACGGAAAAGAACAGTCAACTGGGAGGAGACCGCCATGAGCGCGACCGGCATCGGCGCGGCGGTGCGCCGGAAGGAAGACCTCCGCTTCGTTACGGGTAAGGGCCAGTACACCGACGATGTGGTCCGGCCGGGCGAGACCCGCGCCGTCTTCGTGCGCTCGCCGCACGCGCGTGCACGCATCAAGAGCATCGACGCCGCCGAGGCGAAAAAGATGCCCGGTGTGCTCGCCGTGCTCACCGGCGCCGATCTCGCCGCCGACAAGATCGGCAACCTCATCTGCGGCTGGATGATCCATTCGAAAGACGGCACGCCGATGAAGATGGCGCCGCATCCGGCGCTCGCGGCGGGCACGGTCAATCACGTCGGCGATGCGGTCGCGGTGGTGGTCGCCGAGACGCGCGCGCAGGCGCGGGACGCGGCCGAGAAGGTGACGGTCGCCTACGAGGTGCTGCCCGCGGTCGTCGATCCGGCGCAGGCCAAGAGCGGACCGCAGATCCACGATATCGCGCCGAAGAATACGATCTACGAATGGTCGCTTGGCGATGCCAAGGCCACCGAGGCGGCCTTCGCCACCGCCCAGCACGTCACAAGGCTCGCCATCGTCAACAACCGGCTGGCGCCGAACGCGATCGAGCCGCGCGCCGCACTCGCCGAATACGATGCCGGCAACGATCACCTGACCTTGTGGAACACGTCGCAGAACCCGCACGTGGCGCGGCTCGTGATCTCGGCCTTCGTCGGCATCACGCCCGAGCACAAATTGCGCGTCATCGCGCCGGACGTCGGCGGCGGCTTTGGCTCCAAGATCTTCATCTACCCGGAGGAAGTCGTCTGCCTGTGGGCGGCGCGCAAGATCGAGCGGCCGGTGAAGTGGACGGCGGAGCGGTCGGAAGCCTTTGTCACCGATGCGCACGGCCGCGACCACGTCACACAGGCCGAGCTGGCGCTCGATCTCAACGGCAAGATCCTGGCGCTGCGCGCGCACACGATCGCTAATCTCGGCGCCTACATGTCGACCTTCTCGTCGTCGGTGCCGACCTATCTCTACGCGACTTTGTTGTCGGGCCAGTACGACATCCCGCACATTTACTGCGAGGTCGACGCGGTCTACACCAACACCGTGCCGGTCGATGCCTATCGCGGCGCCGGGCGGCCGGAGGCGACCTTCGTCGTCGAACGGCTGGTCGAAGTCGCGGCGCGCGAGATGGGCCTCGATCCCGTCGACCTGCGCAAACGCAACTTCATCAAATCCTTCCCGCACCAGACGCCGGTGATCATGGCCTACGACGCGGGCGACTATAGCGCCTCGCTAAAAAAGGCGCTGGAGCTCGCCGACGTGAAGGGCTTCGGCAAGCGCAAGCGCGAGAGTGCGCGCCACGGCAAACTGCGGGGCCTGGGCTACTCGACCTACATCGAGGCTTGCGGCATCGCGCCGTCGCAGGCGGTCGGCTCGCTCGGCGCCGGCGTCGGCCTGTGGGAGAGCGCGGAAGTGCGCGTCAACCCGACCGGCTCGGTCGAGGTGCTGACCGGTTCGCACGCGCACGGGCAGGGGCACGAGACGACCTTCGCTCAACTTGTGTCCGAGCGGCTCGGTATTCCATTCGACAACGTTTCGATCGTGCACGGCGACACCGACAAGGTGCAGTTCGGCATGGGCACCTACGGCTCGCGCTCCGGCGCGGTCGGCATGTCGGCGATCGTCAAGGCGCTCGACAAGATCGAAGCGAAGGCGAAGAAGGTCGCCGCGTACATGCTCGAGGCGGCCGAAGGCGACATCGAGTTCAAGGACGGCAAGTTCACCGTCGCCGGCACCGACAGGTCGGCGGCCTTCGGCGACGTCGCGCTCAATGCCTATATCGCGCACAAGTTCTCCGGTCAGGACCTGGAGCCGGGGCTGAAAGAGACCTCCTTCTACGATCCGACCAATTTCACCTTCCCGGCCGGCTGCCACATCTGCGAGGTCGAGATCGACCGCGACACCGGCAAGACCGAGATCGTCAACTGGACCGCGGTCGACGACTTCGGCACCGTGATCAATCCGATGATCGTCGAGGGTCAGGTGCATGGCGGCATCGCGCAGGGCGTCGGCCAGGCGCTGCTCGAGGGCGTCGTCTACGACAAGGACGGCCAGCTCGTGTCCGGCTCATTTATGGACTACGCCATGCCGCACGCGCACGACCTGCCGTCGTTCAAGGTGGAGACGACGGAGACCAAGTCGCCGTCCAATCCGCTCGGCATCAAGGGCTGCGGCGAGGCGGGCGCAATCGCCGCGCCGGCGGCGGTCATCAACGCGATCACCGACGCTATCGGTACCGAACAACTGGCAATGCCGGCCACCGCGCAGGCGGTGTGGTCGGCGTTGCAACACGCGACTCCGCGACAGGCGGCTTAAAGGATTTACGGGAGACAGCAATGTACAATTTCACGTTCCATCGTCCGACCACGGTCCGCCAGGCGGCCGGCCTTCTGTCGCGCAATCCGGAAGCAAAGCTGCTCGCCGGCGGGCACTCGCTGCTGCCGGTGATGAAGCAGCGGCTGGCGCAACCCTCCGCGCTCGTCGACCTGTCGCAGGTCGAGGGTCTGAGCGGCGTCGAACTCAAGGGCCGCTCGGTGGTGATCGGCGCCATGTCGCGGCATGCCGACGTCGCCAAATCCGACGTGCTCAGGGAAGCGATGCCGGCGCTCGCCTCGGTGCCGGGCTCGGTCGGCGATCCGCAGGTGCGCAACCGCGGCACCATCGGCGGCTCGATCGCCAACAACGATCCGAACGCCGACTATCCGGCGGCATTGCTCGGTCTGGGCGCGACGGTCATCACCAATAAGCGCCGCATCGCCGCCGACGATTTCTTTACCGGCATGTTCTCGACCGCGCTGGAAGACGGCGAGATCATCACCAAAGTGAGCTTCCCGATCGCCAAGAAGGCGGCCTACGAGAAGTTCAAGCATCCGGCCTCCGGCTTCGCGCTCGTCGGCGTGTTCGTGTCGAAGCGCGGCTCGGAGATCCGCGTCGCGGTCACCGGCGCCGGCTCGAGCGGCGTGTTCCGCGTCACTTCGTTCGAGGAGGCATTGAAGAAGCGCTTCTCGCCGAAGTCGCTCGAGGGCTTGACCATTCCGGCGAGCGGCATGAACAGCGACATCCACGCCTCGGCGGAATATCGCGCGCATCTCGTCGGCGTGATGGCGCGCCGGGCGGTCGCCAAGGCGACGGCGTAAGCGCAACGCCCGCGAAATCGACGACGCGCGGTCTCGCGGCCGCGCGTCGTTTTTATTTGGTGAGGTTATTTGGTCCGGCGGACGTTCACTTTGCGGCCCATGCCGGCGCAGTCCTCGTCGGTCTTGAAGCCGGCGGTGCGGATGCCGAGCGCCGCCAGTTCCTCGTCCTGTTCTTCGGTGTCGCCGGTGACGCCGACGGCGCCGATCGCGTCGCCGCTCGCCGAGCGGATCAGCATGCCGCCGCCTTCCGGGAAGATCTTGTGGTCGGTGGCGGCGAACAGATACTGCATGAAGGCGGGCTTCTCCTCGTTGCGGATGCGCACGAGGCTCGAATTGCGGCCGAGCGCTAGCGCGGCGTAGGCCTTGCCGTAGGCCATCTCGAAGCGCGCCATCGAGCAGCCGTCCTCCTTCTGGAAGGCCTTCACGACGCAGCCCGGTTCGACGACGATGACGGCGAGCGGCCGGCATTGCAGCTCGACGCCGCGCGCGATGATCGCGGCAATGATGCGGTTGGCGGCGTCGAGCGTCAGTTGCGTCATGAAGTGTCCTACTGCGGTTTCAGGCCGGCCGCCGCGATGATCGGCAGCAGGTGCTTGCGTTCGGCGACGAGGAATTCGCGTGCGCCGGTCGGGCTGGCGTCCGAGCGCGCCTCCAGCCCGGCCGCGCCGAGCGCCTGATTGAAGCCGGGGTCCTGCACCACCTTCGCGGTGATGCCGGCGATCTGATCGACGACCGGCTGTGGCAGACCGGCCGGTCCCAGCACTCCGCAGGTCAGCTGCACCACCATGCCCGGCAGGCTTTCGGTCGCCGCCGGGATTTCGGGCGCGGCTTTCAGCCGCTGCGGCGCGCAGACCGCGAGGATGCGCACCTTGCCGGCGCGATGGAAGGCGAGCACCTGGCTTGTGACGTTGGGCGTCATCATCGGCAGCACGCCGGCGACCAGATCGATCAGGCCGGGACCGGCGCCGCGATAAGGCACGTGCAGGATCTTCGGCGCGCCGATGAGCTGCTTGAACAGTTCGCCGGCGAGATGCGTGACCGTGCCGGTGCCGGCCGAGCCGTAGGAGAGCTTGTCCTGATGTTCCTTCGCGTACTTGACGAACGCGGCGAGATTGGTCGCCGGCACGCTTGGATGCACCACGATCGCCGTCGACGAGGTGGCGATCATCGAAATCGGGGTGAAGTCCTTGGTCGGGTCGTAAGGCGGACGCAGCATCAGATAGGGCGCGATGATCTGGCAGCTCGTATCGCCGAACAGGAGCGTGTAGCCGTCCGGCTTGGCACGCGCGACGGTGGCGGCGCCGATCGTGCCGCCGCCACCGCCCTGATTTTCGACCACCAAAGTGCCGAGCGGCTGACGCATGCGTTCCGCCCAGTTGCGCGCGACCGCATCGACCACGCCGCCGGCCGCGTAAGGCACGAGCAGGCGTATGTTGCCTGCCGGATATTTCGTGTCGGCGAAAGCGCTGCCGGCCCGCAGCAGGGGCGCGGCGGCGCCGGCCACAGACAACGCAATGAATTGGCGGCGATCCATGGTCATTCCTCCCCATCCGTTCTGTTGTGAGTGCGGCGGGACTTCCGCCCGCCTTTGATCGATGGTGCGGGATGCTAGCGGGCCGCGTTACGGGAATCGAGCGCCAAATCGACGCCGCAGGCATGACCGCTCGCCGGATTTGCATATTGACTTCGATGCGTAATGACCGCATCAGCCGCAGGTCTCACGCTATTCAGGCCCGCGACAGAGGATCGATCATGTCAGCACCCGCGTCATCGAAGGGTTTCACATGGCCAAATGGCGCGCGCATCGCCGTCGCGGTCACGTGCCTGATGGAGAACTGGTCGGGTGACAAGGGGCCGCCGTTCTCGGTGCAGACCACGTCGCTCAAGCCCGGCACGCACGATCGGGCAGCGATGACCTGGGGCTGGTACGGCAGCGAGCGCGGCGTGTGGCGGCTGCTCAAGATCCTCAACCACAACCAGGTGCCGGCGACCTTCGTCGCCAACGCCTATGCGATGGAGCGGGCGCCCGCAGCCGTCGATTGCATGCTGAAGACGGGACACGAGATCGCCGCCCACTCATACACGCAGGATGCGCTGATGGCGTATCTGTCGCCGGAGGAAGAGCGCGCGATCATCGAGAAGTGCGCCGGCGTGTTCAGGAAGATGACCGGCGCGCCGCCGAAAGGCTGGCTCAGTCCGGTGCTGGCGCCGACGGCGCACACCGAAGAGCTGATCGCCGAGGCCGGCTTCCTCTGGTACGGCGACTATAACCACATCGATCTGCCGTTCTGCGTGAAAACGAAAAAGGGCACGCTGGTGGCGCTGCCGCATTCCGACTTCGCCGACCATCGCGTGCTGCGCGGCAATCCGCGCGACTGGTTCGATGTGTACAAGGACACGTTCGACTATCTCTACGCCAACGAGCCGACCTCGTTCCTCAACATCACCTTGCATTGCCACTTCGGCGGCCGGCCGTTGATGGCGGCGCAGCTCGACCGGATCTTGAAATATATCCGCGGTCATGCCGACGCCTGGCTGGTGCGGCACGACGAGCTGGCCGAGTGGATCAAGGCCAACGACATCGCCGAATGGACAAACCAGCAGCGTTTCTTCGGAACGTGATTGGCCGGTAAGGCGGCGCTAGAAGCGCATCTGCTGCGGATCGAACCAGCGCAACGTGTTGCGGCCGGCGGCTTTTGCCGCGTAGAGCGCCGCGTCGGCGCGCTTGAAGGCGTCGCGCGCGCAGCAGCCGGCGATCTGCGCAAGCCCGATCGAGGCGCCGATCTGGCAGCGCTGCCAGCCGCAACGGATCGGGCGGCGCATCGCCGCGATGAACTGTTTGGCGAGCAGCACCGGCGTGCCGGCGCCCGCGCACGGCGCGAGCAGCACGGCGAATTCATCGCCGCCGACGCGGGCGACGCTCCCAGCGTCGGCGCAGACGGCGGCAAGACGCTGCGCGGCTTCCTTCAGGCACTCGTCGCCGGCGGTATGACCGAGCGAATCGTTGATCTCCTTGAAGCCGTCGAGGTCGATGAGCAGCAGCGTGCCGCCCGTATCAGGGGCGCCATCCTCGCCGCAGGCCCGCGCCAGCCGCGCCTGGAACTGGTTGCGGTTGGCGAGTCCGGTCAGTTCGTCGAACTCGGCGAGATAGCGGGTGCGCTCGGAGCGTCGTCGCTCCTCGGTGATATCCTGCTTCAGCCCGAACAGCCGGGTCGGCCTCTCGCCCGCGCACTCGACCGTCGCGGTGATGCGGATCCAGCGCTCGCCGCCGTTCGGCGTCACGATGGCGGTGTCGAGATTGAAGCCGCTGCCTTCGGCGATGGCTCGGCTGCGGATCGTATTGAGTGTCTTCAGCGATGCCGCCGGGTAACGGATGAGGGTCTGGTTGCGCCTGAGCGGTGTGTCGCGCGGAATAGCGAACATGTCGTAGGTGCCGCCCGACCATTGCAGCGTCTCGTTCGTGAGGTCGCACTCCCACAGGCCGAGCCGCGCCGCGGCGGAAGCGCGCTCGAAGATGTCGCGACTGCGCGCCATCGCCGCTTCGTGGTTGCGGATGGTGCGGGCCTGCGCCTCGACCAAGGCGGTGAGCCGTGCCACGGCGGCGGCGGTCTCCTCATGCGAGGCGGGGTCCACGTCCGTGAACCTTTCGCCGAGCGCTCTGATTGTTCCAAGCCCGCGTGTCATCGAAATGCTGAAATGGCTGTGTCCCCGGGATCGTCGAGATTAGGACGGCAGCGATTAACAAAGTCTCCCCGTGATCACGCGCCCTGCGCCGCGGGAACCAGCAAGACGAACTTTGTGTCGGGCCGGTCTGCGGGGCTATAGCTGTATTGCCGGTAGGCGAGGGCCCCGTCCTCGGGATGCGTGAAGCCGCGCAGCCCGCCTTCGCGGCCGAGCACGGTCTGCGCGTTCCATTCGGCTTCGAAGAACGCGCTGTCGCGGCGCAAGCCCTCGACCATCTCGCGCAGGCGCGGATCGTTGAGGCCACGGCTGTAATCGGCGCGGAACTCGGCGAGCAGGCGCCGGGCGCGGTCCTTCCAGTTGCGCACGAGCTTGCGCGCCGTCGGCTCGATGAAGACGTACCGGAGCAGATTGCGCTGGCAGCCCTCGGTGAGCCAGCCGACGAACAGACGCTCGGCCGCCGGGTTCCAGCAGCAGGCGTTCCAGAGGCGGTCGAGCCCGTAGGCGGGATGCGTCACCGCGGCGACGGCGGCCTGCAGCGAGGCGGGCGCGTCTGCAATCTCGGCCGGCACGGGCGCTTCCGGATCGCGACGGTCGGCGAGTTCGAACAGATAGGCCCGCTCGGCGCGCGTCAGTGCCAGCGCGCGGGCAAGCCGGCTCAATGCATGGCCGGACACCTGCACGTCGCGACCCTGTTCAATCCACGTGCACCAGGTGGGACTGATGCCGGCCCTGGCGGCGAGCTCCTCACGGCGCAGGCCGGGCGTGCGACGCCGCCCGGCGACGGCTTCCGGCGCCAGGCTCTCGCGATGCGCGCGCACGAAGTCACCGAGCAGGCGGCGGCGGTCCGGGAGGCTGTCGGGATCGGTCATGGGCCGCTCCATGGCAATGCTTATACCAGGATAAACGACAATATTGTACCATGCTATCCGCCGCGCGACAGTGCCTTCGGCAAGCAAGGAGCACATCGATGTCGCGCGCGCATGAGACAGTCGTCGACGAACAGTTCGGCCCGCGGGCAAAGGCTTATGTCGAGAGCGCGGTGCATTCCGCCGGGCAGGATCTCGATGCATTGGAGATGTTGGTGCGACAGGCCGCACCGGCGCACGCGCTCGACCTTGGCTGCGGCGGCGGGCACGTCGCCTATCGGCTCGCCAAGCACGCCCGGCGCGTGACCGCGACCGACCTGTCGGCGGAGATGCTGGCGGCGGTGCGCGCGACCGCGGCGGAGAAGGGCCTCGCCAATCTGGATACCGAGGAAGCGCCGGCAGAGAAGTTGCCGTTTGCCGACGGCACGTTCGACCTCCTCGGCTGCCGCTACTCGGCGCATCACTGGCGCGATTTCGTCGCCGGCGTGCGCGAGGCGCGGCGGGTGCTCAAGCAAGGCGCGCCGGCGGTGTTCATCGACGCCTATGCGCCCGGCGATGCCCTCTACGATACGCATGTGCAGGCGGTCGAGCTGCTGCGCGACACCTCGCATGTGCGCGACTACACGTTGGCCGAATGGGCATTGGCGCTGGAGGGCGCTGGCTTTGCCATCCGCGCGCAGCGCACCTGGCAATTGCGCATGGACTACCCGGTGTGGATCGCGCGCATGCGCACGCCCGAGGTCAGTGCACGCGCTATCCGCGCGTTGCAGATGGCCGCGTCGGCCGAGGTGCGGGCGCATTTCGCCATCGAGCCGGACGGCTCGTTCATGCTCGACATCATGATGACCGAGGTCGTCGCCGCCTAGCGTCAGCCCGGCGCGCGGGGTGCTATCCTCGCCCGATGAGTCGTCAGACCGCTGCCGTCGATTGCACCAGCATGCTGCGCGACGCCATCGCGCTGCATCAGGCCGGGCGGCTCATTGACGCCGAGCCGCTCTATCGCGCGGTGCTCGCCGCCGCACCGGACAATTTCGATGCGCTCCATCTGATCGGCGTGCTCGCGCACCAGCAGGGGCGGCACACGGAAGCGGTGGCGCTGATCGGCGCCGCGCTGGCGCAACGGCCGGACGAGCCGGTCGGGCTCGCCAATCGCAGCGCGGCGCTCAATGCGCTGCGGCGCTTCGAGGAGTCGCTCGCCGATTGCGACAAAGCGATCGCCGCCAAGCCCGACCATGTCGACGCCTTCATCAACCGCGCGCTGGCGCTCAAGGAGCTGAACCGGGCGCACGAGGCGCTGGCGAGCTGCGATAAGGCGCTGCGGCTGAAGCCGGACAGCGCCGACGCCTGCAACAATCGTGGCCTCGCGCTGATTGCCTTGCAGCGGCCGGCCGATGCCTTGGCGAGCTACGAACGCGCGCTGGCGCTCGATCCACACAACGCCGAGGCCTGCAATAACCGCGGCCTCACTTTGTACGAACTCGGCCGCATCGACGAGGCGCGCGCCAGTTTCGATCGTGCCGTCGCGATCAGGCCCGCTTTCGCGCAGGCGTACTGGAACCGGGCGCAGGCGATGCTGCTCGCCGGCGATTTCGAACAGGGCTGGCGCGCGCACGAGTGGCGGCTCAAGGCGCATCCGGAATTGCAGCGCGCGTTCGCGCAGCCATTGTGGCTCGGCGACCGGCCGCTCGCCGGCAAGACCATTTTGCTCCATGCCGAGCAGGGGCTCGGCGACACGCTCCAGTTCTGCCGCTATGCGCCGCTGGTCGCCGCGCAGGGCGCGCGCGTCGTGCTCGAGGTGCAGAAGCCGCTCGTCGATTTGCTGCGCGATCTGCCGGGTGTCGCGACCGTGGTCGCCCGCGGCGAGGCGCTGCCCGAATTCGATCTGCATTGTCCGCTCTTGAGCCTGCCGCTCGCTTTCGGCACGACGCTCGAGTCGATCCCGGCGCAAATTCCGTATCTGCACGCGCCGGAGCGCGCGTTGGCGTGGGACGCGCGTCTGGGGAGCAAGCGGCCGCGCATCGGCCTCGCCTGGTCGGGCAATGCCGGCCACAAGCGCGACCGTGCCCGCTCGATCCCGCTTTACGCGCTGCTGCCGCTATTCGACCTCGAGGCGACCTTCGTCAGCCTGCAGAAGGACGTGCGTGCCGCCGATGCGGCCGTGCTCAAGCAGACGGCGAAGATCGTCGACGTCAGCACCGACCTCGACACGTTCGCCGACACCGCGGCGCTGATCGCCCAGCTCGATCTCGTCATCGCGGTGGACACCAGCGTCGCGCATCTGACCGGCGCGCTTGGCAAGCCGTTGTGGCTGCTGCTGCCGACCGCGCCGGACTGGCGCTGGCTCACCGACCGCCACGACAGCCCGTGGTATCCGGGCGCGCGGCTGTTCCGGCAGAACGCGACGCGCGCCTGGGGGCCGGTCGTCGCCCGCGTGCGCGCGGCGTTGCAGGAGTTGATCGCGCGAAGCTCATGATACCGGCTGAAGCAGCTCCGCGCGCATGGTCTGCTCCCTCTCCCCTGTGGGGAGAGGGTGGCGTGACTCTCGAATACTGTAACCCCTCACCCGGATCGCCCATCGCGCGTCGAAGACGCGCGCAAACGCGCTTATGGGCGATCCGACCTCTCCCTATGGGAGAGGTGAAGCAGGCGTTGTGCCCAAGCCTACGCCTTGTCCAATTCGGCTAAGAGATCGTGCAGGTCGAGCGGATGCGTGAACATCTGCAAGCTTCCGTCCGGCTTCTGCGGCCACTTGTCCTTCGGCCGGTCCCAATAGAGCTCGACGCCATTGTCGTCCGGGTCGCGCAGGTAAAGCGCCTCGGAGACGCCGTGGTCGCTGGCGCCCTCGAGCGGAATCTTGGCGATCACCAGCCGCTTGAGTGCGTCGGCCAGCAGCCGCCGGGTCGGGTAGAGGATGGCGGTGTGGTAAAGGCCGGTGGTGCCGGGGGCGGGCGGGTGCCCCCCGCGGCTCTCCCAGGTGTTCAGCCCGATATGATGATGGTAGCCGCCGGCCGAGATGAAGGCGGCCCCGGGGCGGGTGGTGGTCACCTCGAAGCCGAGGACGCCGCAATAGAAGGCGAGCGCCCGATCGAGGTCGGCGACCTTCAAGTGCACGTGGCCTATGCGGACACCGGCGTCGATTGTCTGGAATTCGCGGGTCTTTTCGGCAGTTTCGGTGGACATGGGAGCTATCCCTGGCTGGCCGGGAGCGGCTTTGCTACCCACATGTAAGCCGGCCCCCGGTTCGGATAAAGTGTCACGGAGGTGACCGAGGAATGTCTGTTACACCGCTCCCCACCAGCATCGATGCCACCGTCGACCTGCTCGGCAAGGCGGGCTACATCGCCGACCGCTCGCTGGCGACAGTGCTCTATCTGGCGTTGAAGATGGGGCGGCCGATCTTCCTCGAGGGCGAGGCCGGCGTCGGCAAGACCGAGATTGCCAAGGTGCTGGCGGCGAGCCTCGGCCGCAAGCTAATCCGCCTCCAGTGCTACGAGGGCCTCGACGTCTCCGCCGCGGTCTACGAGTGGAATTACGGCGCGCAGATGATCGCCATCCGTCTCGCCGAGGCGGAAGGCGGGGGTGACCGCGAGCGCATCGAGCACGACGTGTTCTCCGAGAGATTCCTGATCAAGCGGCCGCTCCTCCAGGCGCTGGAGCCGGACCCGGACGGCGCGCCCGTGCTGCTGATCGACGAGATCGACCGCACCGACGAGGCCTTCGAGGCGTTCCTCCTGGAAGTTTTGGCCGACTTCCAGGTGACGGTGCCGGAGCTCGGCACGGTCAAGGCGCCGCACCCGCCGATCGTCGTCGTCACGTCGAACCGCACGCGCGAGGTGCACGACGCGCTCAAACGGCGCTGCCTCTATCACTGGGTCGGCTATCCCGACGCCGCGCGCGAATTGAAGATCCTGCGCACCAAGGTGCCGGGCATCGCCAAGAAATTGTCGGAGCAGGTCGTCGCCTTCGTGCAGCGTCTGCGCAAGGAAGATCTGTTCAAGGTGCCGGGCGTCGCCGAGACGCTCGACTGGGCCGGCGCGCTCACCGAACTCGACGCCGTCGCGCTCGATCCGGCCACGGTGTCGGACACGCTCGGTGTGCTGTTGAAATATCAGGACGACATTGCCCGCCTCGACACCAGCAAGGTGAAGGCGCTGCTCGACGAGGTGAAAACGGAGTTGCGGGCGGCGGAGTAATTGGACCTATCGATGCCTGACCAATCGGACATCACGAACGAAGACATTCTTCGAAGTCTCACGGATGTGGGATCTTCGATACCGATCGGTTATCTGCCCCTCAATACAGTAGAAAACCTATTGTCGATGGATGTGAACGCTCTCGCATCGAGGCTGCACGGACGAGGCTTAAGAGCAAAAATCTTTTTATCGGCACAATGCAGCATCAAGAGCGGCGCGATCTATGCCTACGACGCCGACGCCTTGCAGCACCTTCTGGATCAGGAGCGAGAGATGCTTGCCGCCTGCCGTTGGCCGCGTGACGCAGATTCGTTTGTAGATCGCCTAGCCAAGGACTGGGTCGACGATCCGGATAATCCAATCGTTGCTGTAATCGAACGCGCTTTCGGAAATCGCGCTTTTTCCCAGGATGGAAGTTCTTCCGTCGGACAGGCCGGCAAACTCGCCGACAACATCCTCTATTTCGCGCGCGCGCTGCGCGCGGCCGGCATGCCGGTCGGGCCGGGCGCGGTGCTCGATGCGGTCGAAGCCGTGCAGGTGGCGCAGGTTGGCAATCGCGACGATTTCTATTGGACTCTGCACGCCGTCTTCGTGAAGCGGCACGAGCACTCTATCCTGTTCGATCAGGCCTTCCGCATCTTCTTCCGCCGCCGCGGGCTGATGGAGAAGATGCTCGCCGCCATGCTGCCTGAGACGCTGCCGTCGGCACCGAAGCCGCCGGAGGCGGGCGCGCAGCGCATCCAGGACGCGCTGTTTGCGGGCAACCAGCGCGAGCGCGAGCAGGAGGTCGAGATCGACGCACGGCTGACCGTCTCCGATCGCGAGGTGCTGCAGAAGAAGGACTTCGCGCAGATGACCGCGGCCGAGGTCGCGCAGGCGAAAGATGCGATTGCGCGGATGGCGCTGCCCTTCGAGTTGGTGCGCACGCGGCGTCTGGCGTCCTCGCGGCGCGGCCACATCATCGACGTGCGCCGGACGCTGCGCGCCAGCATGAAGGCTGGCGGCGCCGTCATCGACCTCAAATACATGGGGCCGCGGCAGAAGGAGCCGCCTATCGTCGCGCTCCTGGATATCTCCGGCTCCATGAGCCAGTACACGCGGCTCTTCCTGCACTTCCTGCACGCCGTCACCGAGCGCGAGAAGCGCGTCACCACCTTTCTGTTCGGTACCCGGCTGACGAACGTCACCCGTTCGATCCGTCAACGCGACCCGGACGAGGCGCTCGCTGCCTGCGGCGCCAATGTCGTCGACTGGGCCGGCGGCACGCGCATCGCCACCTCGCTGGCCGAATTCAACAAGCGCTGGGCGCGGCGGGTGCTGGGGCAAGGGGCGGTGGTGCTGCTCATCACCGACGGGCTTGAGCGCGATGCCGACGATACACTATCATTCGAAATGGACCGGCTGCACCGCTCGTGCCGCCGGCTGATCTGGCTCAATCCCCTCCTGCGCTTCGAGGGCTTCGAGCCCCGCGCCAAAGGGGTGCGGACGATCCTGCCGCATGTTGATGAACTGCGGCCGATCCACAATCTCGATGCCATGAGCGACCTGGTGCGCGCGCTCGCGGGCGCGCCGGTCAAGGGCCATGATCCGAAGGAGATGCTGCGGAGCGTGGCCTGATCTTTCTTACCTCTCCCCGCTTGCGGGGAGAGGGAGAACAAGCGGAGGTTTGCAATGCTCGCACGTGACGAAGACATCCTCAAAGCCGCCGAGGACTGGCGCAAGGCCGGGCGCGGCGTGGCGCTGGCGACGGTGGTCGAGACCTGGGGCTCGGCGCCGCGGCCGGTCGGCTCCAACCTGGTCATCGATGAGGAAGGCAACTTCCTCGGCTCGGTGTCGGGCGGCTGCGTCGAAGGCGCGGTGGTGACCGAAGCCATCGATGTGATCGATAGCGGAAAGCCGAAGATGCTGGAGTTCGGCGTCGCCGACGATGCCGCCTGGAAGGTCGGCCTCTCCTGCGGCGGCACCATCCGCGTCTATGTGGAGAAAGTTAGTTAGATTGTATCGCAGCTTGCTCGCTTCACCTCCCCCTGGAGGGGGGAGGTCGCCAGCCTGAGCGAAGCGAAGGTTGGCGGGAGGGGGTGAACTTTTAGGATTCACCCCACCCCGGCTCGCTTCGCTCGCCGACCCTCCCCCTCCAGGGGAGGGTGGAAGAATGAACCGGGAGTTCTCAATTGAAACTCGACATCCTCCACACCCTCAACACCGAGCGTGACGCGCGGCGCGCTGTCGTCGTCGTCACCAACGTCGAGAGCGGCGCCCAACGCATCGTGAAAGCGGCCGACATCGGCCGTGATCCGCTCGCCGACGTGATCGACAAGCGTCTGCGCATGGCGAAAAGCGGCATGGAGGAGACGGCCGAGGGCCGCGCCTTCCTCACCGTGCACGTGCCGTCGCCTCGGCTCGTCATCACCGGCGCCGTGCACATCAGCCAGGCGCTGGCGCCGATGGGGCAACTGCTCGGCTACGACGTGACCATCGTCGATCCGCGCACCGCCTTTGCCTCGCCCGAACGCTTCCCTGACGTGAAGGTGCTCGCCGAGTGGCCGGACACGGCGCTGCCGCCGTTGAACATCGACCGCTACACCGCCTTCGTTGCGCTGACGCACGATCCGAAGATCGACGATCCGGCGTTGCTGCATGCCTTGCAGAGGGACTGCTTCTACATCGGCGCGCTCGGCTCGAAGAAGACGCATGGCCGCCGCGTCGAGCGGCTGAAGCAGGCCGGCATCCCGGATGCGGCGATTGCGCGCATCCACGCGCCCATCGGCCTGTCGCTCGGCGCGGTGTCGCCGGCCGAGATCGCGGTCTCGATCATCGCCGAGATCACGCAGTCGCTGCGCGTGAGGAGCGACAAGGCGGCGGTAGCGGCATGAAATTCGGCGCGGTCCCGGTCGGCGAAGCGCTCGGCGCCACAGCGGTGCATTCGATCCGCCAGGGCGATCTGGTGCTCAAGAAGGGCACCTTGATCCGTGCCGAGGAAATCGCCGCGCTCAACGCCGCCGGCGTCAAGGAGATCGTCGTCGCGCGGCTCGAGCCGGACGACGTCTCGGAGGACCGGGCGGCGGCCGACATCGCCGCCGCGATCGGCGGCGATAACGTACGGCTCGATCGCGCCTTTACGGGCCGCTGCAATCTGTTCGCGGAAAAGGCCGGCGTGCTGGTGGTCGATCGCGACGCGGTCGATCGTCTCAACCGCGTCGACGAGGCGGTGACGGTGGCGACGCTTGCCGCCTACAAGCCGGTGGTCGAAGGCGAGATGATCGCGACTGTGAAGATCATCCCGTTCGGCGTCGCCGGCGGCGCACGCGACAAGGCGATGGCCGAGGCGGTGCGCGTGCAGCCGGTCATCCGCGTCGCGCCCTATACGATCAAAAAAGTCGGCATCGTCTCGACGCTGCTGCCGGGCCTCGCCGCCAAGGTGATCGACAAGACGCTGAGGATCACCGAAACGCGCATCGCGCCGGCCGGGGCGCGCATCGTCATGGAAAAGCGCGTGCCGCACGAGCAGG
This sequence comes from Pseudolabrys sp., assembly GCF_035943735.1. GTDB lineage: Bacteria > Pseudomonadota > Alphaproteobacteria > Rhizobiales > Xanthobacteraceae > Pseudolabrys. The sequence continues at coordinate 312,350 of NZ_DASZBV010000016.1, read as the reverse complement.
CGGCGCTCGCGGGCGCCATCGCGCAGGTGCGTGACGCCGGTGCCGAGCTTGTCATCGTGTTCGGCGCCTCGGCCATCGCCGACCGCCGCGACGTCATCCCGATGGCGATCGAGACCGCCGGCGGCGAGATCGAGCATTTCGGCATGCCGGTCGATCCCGGCAACCTGATGCTGGTCGGCCGCATCGCCGGGCAGCCGGTGGTCGGCGCGCCGGGCTGCGCGCGCTCGCCGAAGGAGAACGGCTTCGACTGGATCCTGATGCGGTTGCTCGCCGGCCTGCCGGTCACACGAGCGGACATCACCGGTATGGGCGTCGGCGGCCTGCTGATGGAAATCGTGACGCGGCCGCAGCCGCGCGCCGAGCCGCAGCCCGAGAAGGGCAAGCGCGTCGCCGCCGTCGTGCTCGCCGCCGGCCGCTCGACGCGCATGGGCGCGGTCAACAAACTGATCGCCGAGATCGGCGGCAAGCCGCTGGTGCGCATTGCGGCCGAGCAGGCGCTCGCCTCGCACGCATCGCCGGTCATCGTCGTCACCGGCCACGAGAAGGACAAGGTCGCGGCGGCGCTCGCCGGCCTGCCGGTGCGTTTGGTGCACAATCCCGATTACGCCGAAGGCCTCGGTTCGTCATTGCGCACCGGCATCGCCGCCGTGCCGGCGGAGGCCGACGGCGCCATTGTCTGCCTCGGCGACATGCCGCAGGTCGACGCACCGCTTATCGACAAGCTCATCGCCGCCTTCGATCCCGAGAAGGGCGCGCTCGTTGTCACGCCGACGATCGACGGCCGCCGCGGCAATCCGGTGGTGTGGTCGCGCCGCTTCTTCCCCGATCTGATGGCGGTGCAGGGCGACATCGGCGCACGCAACCTGATCGGCAGCTATGCCGAGGCGGTCGTCGAAGTGCCGGTGGCCGGGGAAGGCGCGCTGATCGACGTCGACACCCCTGAGTCGCTGTCGGCGGTCAAGGCGGAAATCGAACGCGCTTGAGACTCGAATCATTGAACCGGTTCCCCGACTCACGCCAGCTTGCCGGCAATTGGGGCAGGGGCCTTCATGGCAGAGGTCTACAGACCGTTCGCCCGCGTGCTGGTGGTTGCCGCCTTGCTGGCAGCAACCGCGACGCTGATGCTCGTCACGGTGCAGACCGCACGCGCCGCCGGCGCGCTGGCGATCGGCAAGTGCGGCGCCTATGGCGAGGCTTTTGACTTCCGCAGCATCGCGGACGCCAGCAAGAGCGCGCTCGCCAAGTGCAAGGACGAGAGCTGCCGCGTCGTCGCGACGGTGAAGCGCGGCTGCGCGGCGCTGGCGGTCGATTACGCCAACCCCTGCGGCAGCCATGGCTGGGGCAAGGGGCCGCGGCTGGGCGCCAGCCAGAACGTCGCGCTGCGCTCCTGCTACACCGACGGCGCCAAGGACTGCGTCATCCGCACCTTCTTCTGCGACGCCAAGGGCTAAGGCCCCCGGCCTCCGCAATTCAGCCCGGCATACGCTTTCCGACGCCAGCGGCATCCTCCGCCCTTGCGCCAGTCGCTCCCTTGTGCTAAATATGACTGACCGGTCAGTCATATTCGAGAAAACGCATGGCCAAGCGCAAGGTCGCGACAGCGAAGCGGGAAGGGCGGACGGAGAAGCGGGGAGAGTCCGCGTCCGATGCGGCCCGGCCACGCGCCGCCGCCACGCCAGCCGCCAAACCGGCGCGCGCCGGCAAGCGCGAGACGCAAAGCATCGCGCGGCGCGAGGCCATTCTCGCCGCGGCGCTCGACGAGTTCGCCGCGCGCGGCTTCGAGGCGGCGCGGCTCGACGACGTTGCAAAACGCGCCGGCGTCGCCAAGGGCACCATCTATCTCTACTTTCGCGACAAGGAGAGCCTGTTCCAGGAACTGATCCGTACGACGCTGACGCCGATTGCCGGCATCCTCGAAGGGCTCGGCACCGTCGATGTGCCCGTGGCGATCCTGTCCGAGCGGATCGTCGACATGTTCGTACGCGAGGTCTACGAGACGCGGCGCAAGGACGTCATCCGCCTCATCCTGTCGGAAGGCCGGCGCTTCCCGCAGATCGCCGAGTTCTATTATCGCGAAGTGCTTTCACGCATCATCGCCGCCGTGCGCGCGCTGATGCGTCGCGCCGCCGCGCGCGGCGAGGTGCCCGCCGGCCTCGTTGATTTTCCGCAGCTCGTCGCCGCACCCGGACTGATAGCCATCATCTGGGGCGGATTGTTCGATCGGTTCGAGCCGCTCGACGTGCGCGCGATGATGAAGACGCATGTCGATCTGCTGTTCGGCTCGCGGAGGGCTATATGAGAGTTTCCGCCGTCGCCGCCCTCGTCGTCGCATCGCTGGCGCTGGCCGGCTGCGATTCCAGCAACCCGAACGTGCTGCAGGGCTGGGTCGAGGCCGACCTCGTCTTCGTCAGTCCCGACGAGCAGGGACGCGTCGAACTCCTGAAGGTGCGCGAAGGCGATCGCGTGCACAAAGGCGATCTCCTGTTCACCGTCGACGACGGTCTGCAGGAGGCGGACGTCGCAGTGAGGGAAACTGCGCTCGTCAACGCGCAGCAGACGTTCACGCGCGCCAAGGAATTGCTCAAGACCGCGGCCGGCACGCAGAAGACCTACGACGATGCCGAGGCGGCAGTGCGTCAGGCCAAAGCCAATCTCGATTGGTCGAAGACGCGGCTCGAGCGGCGCACCGCGCGCAGCCCGGCCGACGGCACCATTCAGCAAATCTATTTCCGGCCCGGCGAGACGGTGGCGCCAGGCCGCGCCGTGCTGTCGTTGCTGCCGCCGGAGAATTTGAAGATTCGCTTCTTCGCGCCGGAGACGCTCGTTCCCGCCATCAAATACGGCGAGACGGTCGCGGTCTCCTGCGACGGCTGCGCTGCGGATCTGAAGGCGAAAGTGACCTTCATTTCCGGCAGCGCCGAATATACCCCGCCGGTGATCTACAGCCTCGATGAGCGGGCGAAGCTCGTCTACCTGATCGAGGCGCATCCGCTGGACCCGGACAAATTCCGCGTCGGCCAGCCGGTCACCGTCACGCTGCCGGGCGGAGCGGGATCATGACGTCCGAGATCGTCATCGATGTGCACGGCCTGACCAAGAAGTTCGACGGACGTGCGGTGGTGCGCGATCTGTCGATGCAGGTGAAGCGTGGCACGATCTACGGCTTCCTTGGCCCGAACGGGTCCGGCAAGACGACGACAATCCGCATGCTTTGCGGGCTGCTCACGCCGGACGAGGGCACCGGTACCTGTCTCGGCTTCGACATCCGCACCGAGACCGACAAGATCAAGCCGCGCGTCGGCTATATGACGCAGCGTTTCAGCCTGTACGAAGACCTCTCGGTGCGCGAGAACCTGGAATTCATCGGCCGCATCTACGGACTGGCGCGGCCGCGCGAAGCTGCGCGCGCGGCGATCGAGCGCCTCGGCCTGAAGGGGCGCGAGGACCAACTGGCGCACGAGCTTTCCGGCGGCTGGAAGCAGCGCCTGGCGTTAGGGGCCTGCACGCTGCCGAGTCCGCAATTGCTGCTGCTCGACGAGCCGACCGCCGGCGTCGACCCCAAGGCGCGGCGCGATTTCTGGAACGAGATCCACGCGCTCGCCGCCGAAGGGCTCACCGTGCTCGTCTCGACGCATTACATGGACGAGGCCGAGCGCTGTCACGAGATTGCTTACATCGCTTATGGCGAGCTCATGGTGCACGGCACCGTCGAGCACGTGATTGAAGGCTCGCATCTGTCGACCTACATCGTCAGCGGCACGGATGGCCACGCGCTGGCGGCGCTGGCGGACGAACTCGCGCACACGCCCGGCATCGACATGGTGGCGCCGTTCGGGACCAGCCTGCACGTGTCGGGGCGCGATCGCGCCAAGCTCGATGCCGCCATTGCGCCGTTCCATAGCGAAGGCTTCGACTGGAAGCCGTCGCATCCGTCGCTCGAGGATGTGTTCATCGACCTGATGGGCCGCGCGCGGGACAATTTCCAATGAGCGAGGCCTCGACCACGCGCGTCATGTCGGCCACGCCGCCGCGGCGGATTCCCGGCTCCGGTTTCGGGCGCAAGACCTACGCCGTGCTGGTCAAGGAGTTCATCCAGCTCAAGCGCGACCGCGTGTCTTTCGCCATGATCATCATGGTGCCGCTGGTGCAACTGATGCTGTTCGGCTACGCCATCAACACCACGCCGCGCGACCTGCCGACGGCCGTGCTGCTGCAGGAGTCGAGCGATCTGTCGCGTTCGATTCTGGCGGCGCTGAAGAACACGCGCTATTTCAAGATCACGCAGTTGCCGCACACCGAGGCCGAGATGGATCGCCTGCTCGCTTCCGGGCAGGTGCTGTTCGCCATCGAGATCCCCGCCAATTTCGAGCGCGCCGTGCGGCGCGGCGAGTCGCCGTCGATGCTGGTCGAGGCCGATGCGACCGATCCGGTGGCGTCGGGCTCGGCCTTGAGCGCGCTCGGCGAGGTCGTGCAAACGGCGCTCGCGCATGATCGCGACATCCCGGCCGTTTCGGCGATGCCGTTCCAGATCCGCGTGCATCCGCGCTACAACCCGGCCGCCGTTACCCAGCTCAATATCGTGCCCGGGCTGGTCGGCACCATCCTCACCATGACCATGCTGATCTTCACCGCGTTGTCGGTGACGCGGGAGATCGAACGCGGCACGATGGAAAACCTTTTGTCGATGCCGATCTCGCCGGTCGAGATCATGCTCGGCAAGATCATTCCCTACATCCTGGTCGGCTTCGTACAGGCCTCGATGATCATCGCCATCGGCGTGTTGCTGTTCGGCGTGCCGATCGTCGGCAGCCTGGCGCTGCTCGCGGCGCTCAGCACCCTGTTCATCGCCACCAATCTGTCGATCGGCTACACCTTCTCGACCATCGCCCAGAACCAGCTGCAGGCGATGCAGATGACGATCATGTTCTTCCTGCCGAACATCCTGCTGTCCGGCTTCCTGTTTCCTTTCGCCGGCATGCCGCGCTGGGCGCAATGGGTGGGCGAGGCGCTGCCGCTGACGCACTACCTGCGCATCACGCGCGCAATCATGCTCAAGGGGTCGTCGATGGGCGACCTGCGTCACGACGCGATCGCGCTGTCCATCCTGATGCTGGTGGCGATGACCATCGCGGTGACGCGCTTCCGCCGCACGCTCGACTGATCACTGCCGCATCGAAAGTCCGAGCCGCAGGTACGGACTCACCATGCCGTCGGAATCGCGCGCGACACCGACCGCCCAGGACCATTCGTAATTTTCCGCCCTGAGCTCGGTGATGTGCAGGCCGAAGCGCACGTGCCGGTATCCGTCGGAGCCGAAATATTGCGTCTCCGGCCCGATGTAGAAGCCGTCCTCGAACATGTCCTCGCAGACGCGCCAGCCGACGGCGAACCGCGCGGACATATTGGTCGCGATGGTGGACAATGACAGTTCCGAGGCGACCATCGTGTCCGGCGTCGGCTCGTACCAGAGCTCGGTCGCAAAGCGCACCCCGAAGTCGCTGCCTTGCAGGCGATTGCCGGGGTCGCCGGGCCACAGTTTGTGCCGCTCGATGTCGGGGCCGAAGAACACCTTGATGTCGACGCCGTGCCGTTTGATGCGCCAGCCGGGCAGCACCTGCAGCAGCCATTCCGCGCCGACCACCTGCTCGCCGCCGAGGTCGCCGGCGTTGTAGCGGTAGAGACCGCCCGACATCAGCACCTTCAACATCAGGCCGTCGTCGTCGAAGCCGCCGGGCGCGGTGAGGAAGCCGCCATAGGTGAAGGCGCCGTTGCGCCAGATGTCGCGGCCGGAAAACAGGATCGTGGTGGCGTCTTCGTCGTCACCGGCCTGCGCGTCGCCCACACACAAAAGCACCACGGCCGCGGCGGCGAGTGCCACGCTCCAGTCCCAGCCCCGACGCATGACGCCTCACAGACGCAACACAACGAGTACCAAAATACCTGTGCAATCAAAGCGCGTCGCTGTGGGTATGTCTACTAAAACGTGTGCTGCGGTTGTGTCAGCCGGCCCGGCGCAGCCGCCGCGGCGGGCCGCCGAGGATGCGGTGGACCATCGCTGAGAATGCGCTCGCGCTGGCGTAACCCACCGCGGTCGCCGTCTCGGCAACCGAGGCGCCATCGGCAAGACGGGCAAGGCCGTCGACAGCACGCAAACGTGCCCGCCATTCGGCAAAGCCGAGGCCGGTTTCGGCGCGGAAAATGCGGGCCAGAGTGCGCCGGCTGGCGCCGGCCTCGTCGGCCCAGCGGTCGAGATCGTGGTCGATGCTGCAGTCGTCGAGCAAAGCGCGGGCGACGCGCAAAGCGCGCGCATCGCGCGGCATCGGCACGTCGAACCGTCGTTCCTCGAGCCGCGCCAGCTCGGTGAGGATCAGGCGCGCGATGATTCCGCCGCGGCCGTTCTCGTCGAAATCGACGGGCTCGTGCAGCAACGCCAGGATCAGCTCGCGCATCAGGCCGGAAATTTCCACCAGCACAGGCTGCTGCGGCAGGCTCATAGCCGCGGTCGGATCGACATAGAGCGCGCGCATCTCCACCTGGCTGCGCATGGTGATGCTGTGCGGCCATTCCGACGGCAGCCAGAGCGCGCGCGCCGGCGGCAGGATCCAGGCGGCCTGCTCCGTTTCCACGCGGAGGATGCCGGACGAGGTGTGCAGGAACTGCGCCCGGCGGTGGATGTGAAGCTGGATGTGCTCGCCAGCCGTCCGCCGGCTCGCCATCACGGCGACCGGGCGCGGCGCGTCGTCCATGTTGGGCCGATAGATCGGCCGCGATCCGGGCACTGGCAGCTCCCTGGCCTGATCGCGACGAAAATCGACCGAACATCGCCAAAAGGCAAGCGGTATACCGGGCCTGCAATGGGAGAGTCGGGACGATGAACCCCACCACGGTCGGCCATTCCGGCCACGACGAGGCGCACAAGCGCCAGCTGATCGGCTTCCTCAACTGGGCGCACGGGCTCGATCACTTCGTGCTGCTGATCTATCCGACGGTGGTGCTCGGGCTCGGCGCCGTCTACGGCCGGCCCTATTCGGATCTGATCGTCTACTCGACCGCCGCCTTCATTGCTTTCGGCGTGTTCTCGCTCCCCGCCGGCCTGCTCGCCGATCGCTGGAGCCGGCGCAACATGATGGGCATCTTCTATCTCGGCGTTGGCGGCTCGCTGGCGCTCGCCGGGCTGGCGCCGAACCTGATCGTGCTCGCCGTGGCGCTCTTCGCGATCGGCACTTTCGCCTCGATCTATCACCCGGTCGGCATGGCCATGCTGATCGAGGCCTCGCAGGCGCGGGGCCGCACGCTCGCCTTCAATGGTGTTTGCGGCAATCTCGGCGTCTCGCTCGCCGCCGGCATCAGCGCGGCGCTGGCCGCCTGGCTCGGCTGGCGCATGGCGTTCCTCGCGCCGGCCGTGCTCGCGGTGGCAACCGGCGTCGTCTATCTGTGGGTGACGCCCGACGACCGCCACCACGCCAGGATGCGCAAGAAGACTGCGGCGGTGACGATGACGGCGCGCGAGGCGGTGCTGCTGTTCGGGCTGTTCATCGGCATCGCGCTCACCGCCGGCACGGTATTCAATCTCCTGACCATCGCATTGCCGAAGATCATCGACGAGCGGCTTGCCGCGCATGTGCCGCTGCTCCTCGCCGGCAGTGTCGCCACCCTGGTGCTGATCTGCGGCGCGATCGCGCAGCTCTGCGTCGGCCGCCTGGTCGAGCGCTTCCCGCCGCATGCGCTGTTCGCCGCGATCACCGCGCTCGGCTTCCTCGGCAATCTGTGGGCGGCCTATGCCGACGGCGTCATGCTGATGGTGGCGCTCGCGGTCGCCATCGCCGCGATCTACGGGCAGGTGACGGTCAACGACATCGTGCTGGCGCGCTACACCGCCGACGCCTGGCGCGGGCGCATCTACGCGGTGCGCTATTTCCTGCTGTTCGTCAGCGCCGGCGTTGCCATCGGCATGATCGCGCTTCTGCACGACAAGGGCGGCTTTCCGCTGGTGCTGGCGGCGAACGCGGCCATCGCGCTGGCGATGTTCGTGCTGACGGCGGGTCTGGCGGTGCTGGTCGGCCATGTGGAGCGGCGGCAGCCCGAGGCGATCGCACAGGCGGCGGAGTAGTCAAGCCACCGGCTCCTCGTCCCACGCGAGCCGCTTCGCATCCGTGCCGGCCACCGAATAGAGCGCGCCCGGCGCGTTACGCGTCTTCTGGAACTCTTCGAGCGTCTCGCCGCGCATGGCCGCGTAGATGTGCAGGTTGGACACGCCGGTGACCGCGCCGAGTTTCTCCAGCATGAAGAAGGAGACGCCGTAGCGGATCATCGTCCGCCAGTCGCGGCGGCGGAGCATGTCCTGCTCCTCCGCGGAGAGACCGGCGGCGCGGGTGGCCTGGTTCTCGTCGGCGAGGAAGGCGGCGCGCTTCTCCGGCACGATCAGGTCGTGCAGGAATTTGTTGAGGCGGAAGCCCTTCACGCTGCGCGCCAAAGTGAACGGGTAGGTGCCGGTCAGCGCCTCGGCGCCGGCGAGCTGGTGGCCGATATGGCGGCGATAGTCGGCATTGACGTCGGCCATCGGTTCGACCGCCTCGTTCTCGTAGATCGCGGTGGCGATGCCGGTCATCGAAGGCAGATAATAGGTGCGATGAAGGCACTTGATGTTCGCCGACAGCGCGCCGCGCATCACGAGCCACATGATCACCTCGGCGCCCTCCATGCCGCCGAGCCGCGCATAGTCGGCCTGCGTCATGCGCGTCAGCGTGACCGGGTCCTTCTCGATGAGGTCGAGGAAGCGCTCATCCCACGCCGTGTTGTTGAAGCCGGCGCGCTCGCCGTGCACCTGGTGCGACAGGCCGCCGGTCGCCACCAGCGCGACCTTGAGGTCTTCCGGATAGCTCTCGATCGCCTTGCGCAACGACTGCCCCAGCTTGTAACAGCGCAGCGCCGAGGGCACGGGAAACTGCAGCACGCCGACCTGCAGCGGCACGATCTTTCCCGGCCACGCCGGCTCGTGCGGCCACATCATCGACAGCGGCGAGAAGCAGCCGTGATCGAGCGGCTTCCCTTGAAAGAACGACATATCGAACTCGTCGGCGACCAGCGCCGCGCCGATATGGTGCGCGAGGCCGGTGTGCCCTTTGACCGGCGGCAGGTCGCGCACGCCGCCGCCTTCATCGGCGACGGCGTAGCTGTCGCCGACGCCCAGCGCGAAGGCCGAGTAGTGATCGAAGAAGAACGAGGTGACGTGGTCGTTGTAGATGACGAAAAGCACGTCCGGCTTCTGCCCGGCGAGCCATTGCTGCACGGGGCGGAACGCCTCGAAGATCGGCTTCCACACCGGATCGTTCTGCTTCTGCCGGTCGTAGGCAAAGCCGATGGCCGGCGTATGCGAAGCGGCGACGGCGCCGATGATGCGTGCCACGTGCGTACTCCCGGATGTCGTATCGGGGAGTCTGTTTCAGCCGCAACGGTCGGCGTTGATTCAGATCAAGCGCGCTGTGGTTGCGATCAAAACAGCGGCGGGATCAGGTCGTCGACCTTGAGCGGCAGACGCTTCTCGAGGTGCGTGCAGATGACCCAGCGGTGACAGGTCTTGGGATCGCGGCAGTAGCAGAGCAGGGCGATGCGTTTGCCGGACTTCACCAGATCGGCGAGCTCGCCGAGTTCGGCCTGCGGCTCCGGCGTCCTGATGTGCTTCTCGTAGATGCGCCACAGCGTGTCGCGATCGCCGGCGCGCGCGGCCTGGCGGCCCTCGGCCGGCGTGCCGAGCTTCTGAAAATGCAGATAGGCAATGCCGGCGTCGTCGAGCGAGGCGGAAAGCTGGCGCTTGGAGAAGCCCGGCCGGCGCGACGCGGCGACGGCGCGGACGTCGACGAGCATGTCGATCTTCGCCTGCTTCAGCTCATCGAGCACGGCGGCGGGCTTTGCCTGCTCATAGCCGATGGTGAACAACGACAGTACGCTGCCGGACGTCTTCTTGCGCTTGGTTGCGGCCTTCTTCTTCGCCGCCGGCTTGCGCGTCGCCTTCTTCGCCGTCTTCACCATTACGACACCCGTTCGATCAGCGCCATGGCGGCGGCCGGCGCGCGCACCTTGGCCTCGTGGATGAAGTAGATGAAGGTGTCGCGCGGCTCTTTCTTCGCCGCCTTCTTGTCGACGTAAGCGAGATCCGTCGGCGCGCCACCTTTGGACCAGGTCCTGGCGCGGTCGGCCCACGCATCGAGCGCCTTGGGCGGATAGCCGGCCTTGAGCTTCTCGTTGCCCTTCTGCAGCCGTGCATAGACGAAGTCGGCGGTGAGGTCGGCGATCTCGGTATAGGTCTCGTGCTCGGCGTAGCAGATGGCGACGCCGGCCTTGCGCGCCAGCGCGATGAAGGCCGGCGTCTTGAAGGTGTCGTTGCGCACCTCGACCACGTGACGCAGCGTGTGGCCGTCGAACGTCTTCGGCAAGAGATCGAGGAAGCCGCCGAAGTCGGCCTCATCGAACTTCTTGGTCGGGGCGAACTGCCAGAGCAGCGGACCGAGTTTCTTGCCGAGCTCGGTGACGCCTGACTCGAGGAAGCGTTTGATCGACTCGCCCGCCTCGCTGAGCACGCGCCGGTTCACCGCGTAACGCGGGCCCTTGAGCGCGAACACGAAGCCGTCCGGCACTTCGCTCGCCCAGGCGCGGAAGGTCTTCGGTGCCTGCGTGCGGTAGAAGGTGCCATTCACCTCGATGGAGGTGAGGTGCTGCGCGGCATATTCCAGCTCGCGCGCGTGCGGCAGGCCCTTCGGATAGAAGACGCCGCGCCATGGTTCGTAGGTCCAGCCGCCGATGCCGGCGTAGATTTTGCCCTGCAGTGTCATGCGCTTGTCACGTGTTGCCGATAATGTGCCTGGTAATCGCGATGCAGTGTAGCGTCTTTGTCATCGCGTGACGGCCACTTTCGAACGGGCGACGCCGGATGAACGCGCGCCAATTCGGGTGGTCGTTTTGTTTTGCCCGAGTTCCAGCGGGCCGCGCCACCCGAAAAGCGACAGGCCTCCAGTGCTACGCCGCTTCGACGGCGGGAGCGAGCCGCGAGCCGATACCGACGCGGTTCATGGCGTTCATCAGCGCGATGACGATGGTGAGGTCGCCGATTTCCTTCTCGCTGAATTCGGTCTTCACCAGCGCATAGTCGGCGTCCGGCGCGCCGGTCTGCGCGATATTGGTGAGGCTCTCGGTCCAGGCGAGGGCCGCGCGCTCGCGCGGACTGAAAAAGGGCGCCTCCTTCCAGGTGATCAGGCTGTTGACCTTGCGCTGGTCCTCTCCGGCTTTCACGAGGTCGCGCCAGTGCAGGTCGACGCAATAGGAACAGCCGTTGATCTGGGAGACGCGCAGGTAAACGAGGTCGACAAGCTTTCGGTCGAGACCCGAGGCCTCGATGTACTGATAGAGCGGGCCGAACGCCTTGTAGCCTTCGGGCGCGACCTGGCGAAGGTTGAAACGCTGCGACATTGCGAACTCCATTGCAAAAACGGCACAATCGTATTACGGATAAAAAATATCCGCTTAGAGGCTAGCGTCAAGATGCGATTGTCGGAAGGTGTCGAGTGGGCCGTGCATGGCTGCACGGTGCTGGCCGCATTGCCGGAAGGGCGCGCGCTCGGCCCGGCCGACCTTGCGGCCTTCTTCGAGGTGCCGAGGGCGTATCTCGCCAAGCAGCTGCAGGCTTTGTCGAAAGCCGGGATTCTGAATGCATCGCGCGGACCGTCGGGGGGCTACCGGCTGGCGCGGCGGACGGACGAGATCACGCTGCGCGACATCGTACTGGCGGTCGAAGGGCCGGGCCCGTCATTTCGCTGTCAGGAGATCCGCCGCCGCGGCCCGACCGGGCAGCCGCGCCGCTGCTATCCGAAGCCGTGCGGCATCGCGCGCGCCATGTGGGCGGCCGAGCGGGTCTACCTCGCCGAACTCGGCAAGGTCACGCTCGCCAGATTGATCGCGGAGGCGGCGTACGAGGTGTCGCCGGAGCAGCAGGCGGCGATGAGCCGTTGGCTCAAGCGGGTCGCGTAAGGCCGCGGTGCGCCGAAAAGCAGAAGGCCCGGGATCGCTCCCGGGCCTCCGCGTTGGTTGATGGCGATCCCGGATCTGCGGTGCATCACTTCGCTTGCGCTTGTGCTGCACCGCGCCCGGGACGACGCTTGCGCGTCGCTTAGAAGTCCATGCCGCCGCCCATGCCGCCCGGCATGGCGGGCGCTGAGCCCTTCTTCTGCGGCAGTTCGGCAACCATGGCCTCGGTGGTGATCAAGAGGCCCGCGACCGAAGCCGCGTTCTGGATCGCCGCACGCACGACCTTGGTCGGGTCGATGATGCCCTTGGACATCATGTTCCCGTATTCGCCGTTCTGCGCGTCGAAGCCGTAGGCGTACTGATCCTTCTCGAGGATCTTGCCGACGATGACCGAGCCGTCTTCGCCCGCGTTGAACGCGATCTGACGCGCCGGCGACTGGATCGCCTTGCGGACGATGTCGACGCCGTGCTTCTGGTCCTCGTTCGCGACCTTGACCTTCTTGAGGGCCTCGGTGGCGCGCAGCAAAGCGACGCCGCCGCCCGGCAGGATGCCTTCCTCGACCGCGGCGCGGGTCGCATGCATCGCGTCGTCGACGCGATCCTTGCGTTCCTTCACCTCGACCTCGGTGGCGCCGCCGACGCGGATGACCGCGACGCCGCCGGCGAGCTTGGCCAGACGCTCCTGCAGCTTCTCACGGTCGTAGTCCGAGGTGGTCTCCTCGATCTGCGCCTTGATCTGCGCCACGCGCGCCTCGATGTCGGCCTTCTTGCCGGCGCCGTTGACGATCGTGGTGTTCTCCTTGTCGATCGACACCTTCTTGGCGCGGCCGAGCATGTTGATCGTCACGTTCTCGAGCTTGATGCCGAGGTCTTCCGAGATCGCCTGGCCGCCGGTCAGGATCGCGATGTCCTGCAGCATGGCCTTGCGGCGATCGCCGAAGCCCGGCGCCTTGACGGCCGCGACCTTCAGGCCGCCGCGCAGCTTGTTGACGACGAGGGTGGCGAGAGCCTCACCTTCCACGTCCTCGGCGACGATGAGCAGCGGCTTGCCGGTCTGCACGACCGACTCGAGCAGCGGCAGCAGTTCCTGCAGACCCGACAGCTTCTTCTCGTAGATGAGAATGTAGGGGTCTTCCATCTCCGTGCGCATCTTGTCGGCGTTGGTCACGAAGTAGGGGGAGATGTAGCCGCGGTCGAACTGCATGCCCTCGACGACGTCGAGTTCGGTCTCGAGGCTCTTGGCCTCTTCCACCGTGATGACGCCCTCGTTGCCGACCTTCTTCATGGCTTCGGCGAGGAACTGACCGATCTCCTTGTCGCCGTTGGCCGAGATGGTGCCGACCTGGGCGATCTCGTCGTTCGAGGTGACCTTCTTCGAGTTCTTCTTGAGATCCTCGACGATGGCCTCGACCGCGATGTCGATGCCGCGCTTGAGATCCATCGGATTCATGCCGGCGGCAACCGCCTTCGAACCTTCCTTGACGATCGCCTGCGCGAGCACGGTCGCCGTGGTGGTGCCGTCACCGGCGAAGTCGGACGACTTCGAGGCGACTTCGCGCACCATCTGCGCGCCCATGTTCTCGAACTTGTCCTCGAGCTCGATCTCCTTGGCGACGGTGACGCCGTCCTTGGTGATGCGGGGAGCGCCGAACGACTTGTCGAGGACCACGTTGCGGCCCTTCGGGCCGAGCGTGACCTTCACCGCGTTGGCGAGGATGTCGACACCGCGGAGCATGCGGTCGCGGGCGTCGACGGAGAATTTGACGTCCTTAGCAGCCATTGTTTCGTTTCCTTCAGGTTGCGGACCTCATCCTGAGGAGCCGCGCGCAGCGCAGCGTCTCGAAGGATGAGCTGTTTGATCTGTTGCTCTCGTCCTTCGAGACGCCCGCCTTCGGCAGGCTCCTCAGGACGAGGGCTCTGCCCTTAAGCGGCTTTCTTTTTCGCGGCGGCGCCGCCTTCGATGACGCCCATGATGTCGGACTCCTTCATGATCAGGAGATCCTGGCCGTCGATCTTGACCTCGGTGCCCGACCACTTGCCGAACAGCACGATGTCGCCGACCTTCACGTCGATCGGGGTGAGCTTGCCGCTCTCGTCGCGGCCACCCGGGCCGACGGCGACGATTTCGCCCTGGCTCGGCTTTTCCTGCGCAGTGTCCGGAATGATGATGCCACCGGCAGTCTTCTGCTCGGCGTCGATGCGCTTGACGACGACGCGGTCGTGAAGCGGGCGGAACTTCATGGCAGTCCTCCTAGATAGTTGTAAAAGCTTGGGTTTTCGGCAGCTGACTGGTCCCCATATCAGCTCCCTGAAGTGGAGATGGGCGCCCTTTGGTGGGGAGCAAGGGGCGCCGGAAGATTTTTTAGCACTCCTCTCTCAGGAGTGCCAACAAAATCAAAAGCACGTGTGGCGCCGAGGGTTAACGGCGCGCGTCCGGAACTCGGCTGGCGCGACGGCGGTTTTCCGCACCCACGCCGGAAGGATCGTGGGGACGGTTGTTAGCAGGGCTGAGGCTCTGCTGCTAACGCCTTGATTTTAAACAGTTTGTTCAACGTTTCGGCTTGAAATGCACAGCGTAGCAATTCGAAACTTGGAGCGTTGAATCGATCGGGAGAACCGGAATGATCTCGCAGGACTTCCAGAAGCAGCTTGCCGGCTATGGCCTGACCACCGCGCAAATCCTGTACCGGCGTCCGGACCACAGTTGGCTGCTGCAGACCTATGTGTGGCAGGCGTACGACATGTTCCCCGCGTTCCCCGAACTGCACCGCTTCCTGCAATTCTGGCAGGAGAAGCTGGAAGGCCCGCTGCATTCCGTCCAGGTCGCGCACTGCAAGCTGATCAAGCCGGCCGAGCTCAAGCCGGTGAACGGCGAGTTCGTGCTGCATTAGGCTGTCGTCCCGGGCGACCGCGCGAAGCGAGGAAGGCCCGGGACCCATACGCCGCCGCCGACATGAGACGCTGCGGAGTCTGGTCCCGGCCCGCGCGGGGACGACGGATCAAGATCCCGGCTGCCAGTCGGCGACGACGTTCAAATCCGCCGTGACCGACCAGCGGCCAAGCCTGTCCGGCTTGCGCGCGACCGGCGCGAGCTTCGCCAGATACTCGGCGCGCGGCACTTCGCGGAAGCCCATGTCGCGGCAGGTCGGGGTCATAAGCTTGCCGTCGTTGAAGGCGTAGCCCCAGTGCGCCAGGTGCCAGTTGAGCACGGTGAAGCCGATCTTCGACGTGTTCGGCTCGAGCGAGAACTGCGATTCCGTCGCGAACGAGCCGCCGACCGCGAGGCCATAACCGCCGCCGGCGAGCTCGCCTGTCTCGTTCCACACCTCGAAGGAATGCGCGTAGCCGGCGTCGAACGCGTCGGCATAGGCGCGCATGATGCGCGGCGTGATCCAGGTGAGATGCCAGCGGCCGGCGCGCACGCCGGCGCAGGCCTTGATGACGCCTTCGAAGTCGCGGTCGAAGGTGACGGTATAGCGAGACTGCCGCATCTGCCGGCGCAGGCGCTTGGCGATGTGCAATTCGTCGAAGAACAACAGCGAGCGCGCGGGCGGCGACCACCATTTCAGCGGGCCGGCATGCGCCAGCGGATAGAGGCCGCGCCGATAGGCCTCGAGCAGCTTCGGCAGCGTGAGGTCGTGCACGATGCCGGCGAGCCCGGCCGGTGCGGCAAGCGCGCGCTCGGGATCGGGCAGGGCGTAATCGGCGGCCAGGGTCTCGCGCGCGCACATGCGCAGCAGCGCCGGCACCCCGGCGATCCGCTTCGGGGTCAGGCCCCAGGCGAGGCCGAGCGTCCAGCGCTCCGCCGCCTCCAGCATCGTCTCGCGGAAAAGCGTGTCGCGGCGGTTGCCGCCGTGCGTTGCGAAGGTGAGGCGTTCGGCGTGGAAGGTCACGGGCGCATTCCCAACAAGTGTCTTACAGTGCGCGCCATTTGTGGCACGGCCGCGGCTAACGGGCCGTTAGCCGGGCAGGACAATCGTCATGAACGCATCCTTAAAAGCCGGGTGAAAATGCCCGTGGCCGCTGCCCACAGGGGCCGGCCGCGCGGGCTTGACCCTGCTTTGTTTGCACCGCAAATACGGGTGCCTCCCTACGGTCGTTTCGGTCGATTCCATGTCGTTCGCGACGGGCCCGTCGGATCATACGAAACGGCAGGCCCATGACCGAAAAAACGTCCGAAAAAACGTCCGACAAGACCCACGACAAAGTCCTCATCGTCGACTTCGGCTCCCAGGTCACACAGCTCATCGCGCGGCGGGTGCGGGAGGAAAAGGTCTATTCGGAGATCGTGCCGTTCCAGAAGGCGGAGCAAGCCTTCAAGGAGATGAAGCCGAAGGCGGTGATCCTGTCGGGCGGCCCGGCCTCGGTGCACGCAAAGGACGCGCCGCTGGCGCCGCAGGCGATCTACGAGGCCGGCGTGCCGGTGCTCGGCATCTGCTACGGCGAGCAGGCGATGGCGCAGCAGCTCGGCGGCAAGGTCGAGGGCGGGCATCATCGCGAGTTCGGCCGCGCCGAGGTGGAAGTCGTTTCCGACAGCCCGCTGCTCGAGGGCGTCTGGCAGAAGGGGCAGAAATATCCCGTCTGGATGAGCCACGGCGACCGCGTCACCGAGCTGCCGCCGGGTTTCAGGGTGCTCGGCACCTCGCCGAACGCGCCGATCGCCATGATCGGTGACGACCAGCGCAAGTTCTACGCCACACAGTTCCATCTCGAAGTGATGCACACGCCGCACGGCGCCGCGATCCTGCGCAACTTCGTGCGCAAGATCGCCGGGCTGACCGGCGACTGGACCATGCGCGCCTTCAAGGACGAGGCGATCGACAAGATCAGGAAGCAGGTCGGCAAGGGCCGCGTCATCTGCGGCCTTTCCGGTGGCGTCGACTCGGCGGTCGCCGCGGTGCTGATCCACGAAGCGATCGGCGAGCAGTTGACCTGTGTGCTGGTCGACCACGGCCTGATGCGGCTCGCGGAAGCCTCGAAGGTCGTGACCATGTTCCGCGACAGTTACAACATCCCGCTGGTGCACGTCGACGCGAGCGACACCTTCCTCAAGGCGCTCGAAGGCGTCGACGATCCGGAGGTCAAGCGCAAGACCATCGGCAAATTGTTCATCGACGTGTTCGAGCAGGAAGCGAAGAAGATCGCAAAAAAGGGAGAAGGACCGGCGCAATTCCTGGCGCAGGGCACGCTCTATCCGGACGTGATCGAGAGCGTGTCGTTCACCGGTGGCCCGTCGGTGACGATCAAGTCGCACCACAATGTCGGTGGCCTGCCGGCGCGCATGAACATGAAGCTGGTCGAGCCGTTGCGCGAACTGTTCAAGGACGAGGTGCGCGCGCTCGGCCGCGAGCTCGGTTTGCCCGAAGTGTTCGTCGGCCGCCATCCGTTCCCCGGACCGGGGCTCGCCATCCGCGTGCCCGGCGCGATCACCAAGGAGAAGCTCGATATCCTGCGGCTCGCCGACGAGATCTACATCGAGGAGATCCGCCGCTCGGGGCAATACGACGACATCTGGCAGGCCTTCGCCGTGCTCTTGCCGGTGAAGACGGTCGGCGTCATGGGCGACTTCCGCACCTATGAGTATGTGGTGGGCCTGCGCGCCGTGACCTCGACCGACGGCATGACTGCCGACTTCTATGCCTTCGACATGAAATTCCTCGGCCACGTGGCGACGCGCATCATCAACGAGGTGAAGGGCGTCAACCGCGTGGTCTATGACGTGACGAGCAAACCGCCCGGCACGATCGAGTGGGAGTGAGGGGGCGGACGATGAGCTCATCGGATAAGCCAGTGGCCTCCGACCGCACCCACCTCCCGTCCTACACGCTTCCCGCGCTCGACCAGGACTTCATCCTGGGCGACTCGATGCGCGGCGTCCGCTTCCTGCTCGAATACGCCAAGGCCGAGGAGGCGCTGCGCAACTGGAGTGTGCGCTCGACCATCGTCGTGTTCGGCTCGGCGCGCGTGCGCGAGAACGGTCCGGGGCGGCAGGCCTTCTGGTACGATGAGGCGCGCAAATTCGGCCGCATCGCGTCCGAGCGCGGCGGCGCGCTCAAGCCGCACGGGCACACGCGCGACAATGTCATCGCCACCGGTGGCGGGCCGGGCCTGATGGAGGCGGCGAACCGCGGCGCGACGGACGCCGGCGCGCCGTCGATCGGTTTCAACATCGCGCTGTCGCACGAGCAGCAGCCCAATTCCTACACCACGCCGGAGCTGACCTTCAGCTTCCACTACTTCGCCATGCGCAAGATGCATCTGGCGATGCGCGCCAACGCGCTGGTGGTGTTCCCGGGCGGCTTCGGCACGCTCGACGAACTGTTCGAAACCCTCAATCTGCGCATCACCGGGAAATCGCCGCCGGTCGCGACCGTGATGATCGACCGCAAGTTCTGGCAGACCGTGATCAATTTCGACGCGATGATCGCGGCCGGCACGATCGATCGGACCGATTGCAGTCTCTTCGAGTATGCCGAAGACGCGGAGGAGGCATGGACCAGGCTCGCCGCGATCGATCTCAAGGCGCACGATGGGATCGCATCGGGCCGCGTCGATCGGCCGTGACGCGATCGGCTTCGGCCTCGGACGAGGCGGATTACGGCATCGCCGACAGCAGGATGAACACGGCGAAGATGCCGAGGTGAACGGCGCCCTGCAACACGGTGGTGCGGCCTGTGCCGAGCGTGATCGTGCTCACGAACAAGGTGAGCAGCAGCAGCACGACGTCCTTGCCGATCAGGCCGAGCGTCAGTTCGCGGTGCATCAGCACGGAGATCGCCGCCACCACGGGTATGGTCATGCCGATGCTGGCGAGCGCCGAGCCGAGCACGAGATTGACGCTGCTCTGCAGCCGGTTCAGCAGCGCCAAGCGCACCGAGGCGATGCCCTCCGGCAGCAGCACCACCGCAGCGATGACGACGCCGACCACCGCCTGCGGCAGGTGGGCTGCGTGCACCGCCTTCTCCAGCGGATATGACAGCAGCTTCGCCAGCAGGATGACGGCGGTGAGCGACAGCGGCAGCAGGATGGCGCTGGCCAGCGTCACGCCGTTCGACGGCGGCGGCTCATCCGCGTCGGTATCGTCCGCGCCGGCGAGATCGAGGAAGTAGTCGCGGTGGCGCACCGTCTGCACAAACACGAACACGGCGTAGAGCGCGAGGCAGACGAAGCCGACGACGACGAGTTGCACCGGCGCCAGCCCGCCCTCGGCCCCGCCGCGCACGAAATTCGGCAGCACCATGGTCATGACCGCCAGCGTGCCGAGCACGGCGAGCCCGGCCGAGGCTGCCTCGATCTGGAAGCTCTGCTCGCGGTGGCGCTGGCCGCCGAACACGAGACAAAGCCCGATGACGGCGTTGAGCACGATCATCACCGCGGAGAACACGGTGTCGCGCGCCACCACCGCGGTGCCGCTCGCGTCGGAGAGCATGATCGATACGATCAGCGCCACTTCGATCACGGTCACCGCGACGGCGAGGATGATTGAGCCGAACGGCTCGCCGACGCGCACCGCCAGCACCTCGGCGTGATGCACGGCCGCGAACACGGCGGCAGCGAGCAGGATCGCCGCCACGGCGCTGACGAGGCCGGAGCCGCCGGCGACGACGCCGGCGAAGGCGAGCGCGATCAGCACGCCGCCGGCGCCGGGCGCGATCCACGACCAGTGCGGGATTGAGACGTGGGCCTTGTGCGCCATGACGGATGCGATCAATGCGGTTCGTGCTGCGAGCGGCGATGTCGCGCCGGTCCCGGCAGCGCGCGCGACCTGAACCGCGCGCCTGTGCCATCCTTAATGCCGAAGCCGCCGCGAACGATCAAGTGGCGCTCAGCGCCGCGACCGCTTCACCACGCGCACCTTGCCGCTGGTGCCGCCGCCGCAGAAGAACGCGTCGCCGCCGTTCGATTCCAGGCCCGACACGATCAGACCGGGCGGCATATCCACCTGTTCGAGGACTTCGCCGGTCTTCGGATCGATGCGCCGTATTTCGCTCTGCTCGTCTTCCCACGTGCCGTGCCAGAGTTCGTCATCGACCCAGCTGACGCCGGTGACGAAGCGGTTGGAGTCGATCGTGCGCAGGATTTGGCCGCTCTCGGGATCGACTTGGTGAATCTCGCGCTTGCGATGCTGCGCGACCCACAACATGCCTTCGGCCCAGGCCATGCCGGCGGCGCCGCCTTCGGGCGTCGGGATGGTGGCGATGACGCGGCCGCTGTCCGGATCGATCTTTTGGATGTGCTCGCCGGAAATCTGGTAGAGGTGCCGGCCGTCGAAGGCGGTGCCTGCATGCGCGGGCACATCGAGCGAGCGCAGCATCTTGCCGCTCGCCGGATCCATCGCGTTCAGCCTGTCGCCGGTGGCGACCCAGACATTGGCGCCGTCGTAGCTGACCCCGGCCACATTGGTGACGTCCGGAAACGGGCCGTATTCACGGACGATCTTTGCTGCCGAGCGCTTCATGGTCGCATCCTCGATTTCCGATTGCCTGATGCGCACACCTTAGCCACCGGGCGGCGGGCCCGTGAGTAACAAGCTTGTCGGGAAACCGGGCACAGGCGGCGTCATCCATCGCCGCGCGCGGGCCTGACCGACCGATTGCACTTTGCCTTTGGCGGCGAGGGCGTCGAGCGCGCGCTGCACGGTGCGCTGGCTGGCGGCAAGCGCGAGCGCCAAGGCCGAGCTTGACCAGGCCTCGCCGTCGGCGAGCAGCGCCAGCACGGCGGCGTGCTCTTCCTCGTCGGGCCGCGCCAGCACGACGACGTCGCGCGCCTCGAGCGGCGCCAGCACGAAGCCGCCCGCCGTGGCGTCGATGCTCACGATCGCGCGAAGCGCCTTGCGCAGCCGGCCGATCTCGACGCGCAGCCGCGCGCGATGGGATTCATCGGCATGTTTTGCGCGGAACGCGCGGGCGAGCAGAACTTCGCGCGAGGCGTCGTGCGGCCAGGCGTCCGCGAGCGTGCGGGCAAGCGAGAACAGCACCGGCCGGCTGTCGAGAGGCACGATCGTCCCGGCGTGCCGCACCACGTGGCGGCAGGCATCGACGATCAAAGTCTTCGACGCGAGCAGAGTTTCGACCTCGTCGAGCCGCAGCAGCCTTTCGCTGCCGCGGCTGACGAGGCGTGCGGCGGGGGTGGTCAACGCCAACGCCGCGGTCTCGACCTCGGCCAGCAGAGGTCTGATGCGTGCGGCGCGCGCGGCCTGTTCGGCCCGTTCGAGAGCTGCGCGGGCTGGCTTCGTCCTGAGATGCCTGAGCGCAATGCCGGCGACGACGAGTTCGTGCGCCGCTCGCAGCGCCGGCGGCAGCGGCGAAGGATCGAAGCCTTCGAGCAGCCGCTCGGCCTCGCCGAGGCGGCCGATGAGGATCAGGCGGCGGATCGCGAGATAATGCGCGTGCGCGGCATTGATCCGGTCGCCGCGCGCCTGCAGCGTCGCGCGTGCGGTCTCGAGCGCCTTCACGGGCCAGCTCAGATCGCGCGACACCAGCGCGATCTCGGCCTCGGCGACGGCGCAGCGTGCGCGCGCAATTGTTTCCTTCGGACCGAAGGCGCGCGCCGCGCGTCGCAGCAGCAGCTTGGCGCGGGCGAGGTCGCCGAGCTGCGCCATAGCGATGCCGCGCAGCGCCAGCGCCGGGGCGTCGTCACGCAGCGCGATGAAGTTGAGGGCGCCGAGCGGGTCGCCGCCGGCGAGGGCATGCGCGGCGGCGGTGGTCAGCGAGTCCATTCAAATCCCGCCACACTTGTCACTCCTCCCGGCCGGATGCGCCGCCTAGGTAACGTTCACGCAAGACATGCGTGGACAGCGGACGACGATCCGAATGCCGAAGAACGGAGAGAAACGATGAACACGAACACCTCAGACGGACAAGGCGGCCAGCGTACCATGAAATCGCCGCCGATTGTGTCGCGCCGGGAGTGGGACGCCGCGCGCGAGCAAATGCTGGTGAAAGAGAAAGCCTTCACGCGCGCCGGCGACGCGTTGGCCGCCGAGCGCCGGCGAATGCCGTGGACGGCCGTGGACGAGGCCTACGTGTTCGAGGAGCCCAAGGGCAAAATGCGCCTGCTCGATCTGTTCGAGGGCCGCCATCAGTTGATCATCTACCGCGCCTTCTTCGAGCCGGGCGTGCACGGCTGGCCGGAGCATGCGTGCATCGGTTGCTCGCTCGGCGCCGATCAGGTCGGCAATCTCGCTCATTTGCACGCGCGCAACACGACGCTCGCCTACGCGTCGCGGGCGCCGCAGGCCGACATCGCGCGCCTGAAAGCGCGGATGGGCTGGGACATGCCATGGTACACGATCACCGACAGTTTCGATGCCGATTTCGGCGTCGATCAATGGCATGGCCACAACGCCTTCATCCGCGACGGCGAGCGGATTTTCCGCACCTACTTCATCAACAGCCGCGGCGACGAGGCGATGGGCACCGTCTGGAGTTATCTCGACATGACGGCGCTCGGCCGTCAGGAGATATGGGAAGACTCGCCGGACGGCTACCCGCAGGAGCGGCCGTACAAGTGGTGGAACTGGAACGACAGTTACGTTCCGAACGCCGCGCCAGACCCGAAATGGGTCGCGGTGTCGGATGCGGGCGAAGCCGCCTTTCGTAAGCGCGACAGTTAATGCGGGCGGCGCCGGTCGGCGAGCCCATTCAAATCCCGCCACACTTGTCACTCCCGGCCGGCGGCTGGCCGGCGCTAGATCGAACGCACGGACAAGTCCGGCGAGCCGCCGGATCACAAGAGGAGAAACACCATGACGACACATGTCATCGCATCTCGCGACGAATGGCTGGAGGCGCGGCGGGATCTTCTGGCCGCCGAGAAGGACCTGACGCGGCGCAGCGACGAGGTCGCGCGGTTGCGCCGGCAGATGCCCTGGGTGCGGGTCGGGAAGGATTACGTTTTCGAAGGGCCCGACGGCGCCGTGACGCTCGCCGGTCTGTTCGACGGCCGGTCGCAGCTCGTCGTGCAGCAATTCATGCTGGCGCCGGGCTGGGAGCAGGGCTGCAAGAGCTGCTCTTACATGGCCGATCACACCGACGGTATGCTCGCGCATCTTGCCGCGCGCGACACGGCGATGGTGGCGATCTCGCGGGCGCCGTTCGCCGAAATCGAGCGATTCCGCCGCCGCATGGGCTGGTCGTTTCCGTGGGTGTCGTCCAGCGGCAACGACTTCAACTACGACTACGGCG
This sequence comes from Pseudolabrys sp., assembly GCF_035943735.1. Lineage (GTDB taxonomy): Bacteria > Pseudomonadota > Alphaproteobacteria > Rhizobiales > Xanthobacteraceae > Pseudolabrys. The sequence continues at coordinate 289,146 of NZ_DASZBV010000016.1, read as the reverse complement.
TCTCGTTCACGCCGGAACAGGTCGCCGACGGCGCGCCGAAGTACAATTTCGGCAAGCCCGCCTTCAGGGACGAGTTGCCGGGTGTGAGCGTGTTCGCCAAAGACGAAGCCGGCAATGTCTTCCATACCTATTCGACCTACGGCCGCGGCGTCGAGGTGATGATGGGGACGTACCGCATGCTCGATCTGACGCCGAAGGGGCGCGACGAGCACGACGGCCACCCGATGGCCTGGGTGCGGCACCACGACCGCTACGAACCGCAGCCGGTGGCGGCCGCCACCTCCTGCTGCGCGGCAGGTCGGTGAGGCGCGGCCATGACCGACGCGCCGATGTCTCCGGTCCTGCGCCACGATGTCGGCGCCTGCACGGGGGGCGGCGCCGCCGCTCCCGGCCTGGCGCGATGGCTCGGCCTCGCCGCCGCACCGACTTTCGCGCTGATGGCGCTGTGGAACTGGGCGTCGGGCGGTGCGCCGGACATGATGTGCATGCAGCATACATTGCCGCTGAGCGGCATGGGGACGATGTATCTTCTGATGAGCGCGTTCCATGCCGCGCCGTGGCTGCGACTGATCGCGGGGCGGTGACGCCCGGCCTGTCCGATGCGTGCGAGCGCGGACCTGGCCGGTCTTCGGCCAGCTAATCGAATGATAGCGACGCGCGCGTCCCGGCGAGAATCTCTTTCGACAGCGACTCGTCATCCACCAGTCGCGCCAGCAGCACGGCGCCGACCATCGACGACCAGGTCGCGACAGCCGCGCGACGCCGCTCCTTTTCCGTGCGGCCCTTGCTCTCGGCGGCGAAGCGATCGATCTGGCGGCGCAAAGCCTCGGTCATCGCGTGGCGCAGGTCGTCCGAGCCGCGCACGGCTTCACTGCCGAGGCCGGCGAACATGCAGCCGTCGGCGCGATTGTCGCGGTGCCGGGTGCTGAGATAGTTGTCGGCATATTGTTCGGCCGGCAGGTATTTCGAGGCGGGGGCGAGCGCCTGCGCGACCGCTTCCGCCATCAGCGCCTCCTTCGATGTGAAATAGCCGTAGAACGCGCCGTGCGTCAGGCCGGCCTCCTTCATGATGTCCGCGACCGAGACGCCGTCGAAGCCGCGCTGCCGGAAGAGCCGGCCCGCCGCGGCGACGATCTGCGCCCGATGCTTCGCAACCTGTTCCTTGCTGACTTTCATGTGAGCGGTCTCCAAACCCGCTTGACTTTATACATTACTGCTATCATGAATACAATCATGATGAGCATAATGAATAGGAGAGCGTCATGAATACCCAATTACCGTCTTTCCTGATCACCGGGGCGTCCTCCGGCATCGGCGCCGTCTACGCCGACCGTTTCGCCCGGCGCGGCCACAACCTCGTGCTGGTGGCACGCGACCGCGCGCGGCTCGAGGCCTTGGCGGGCCGGCTGCGCGCCGAAACCGGGGTTGCGGTCGATGTCCTGCCGGCCGATCTCGCGGTCGCCGAGGACCTCGCGCGGGTCGAACATCGGCTGCGCGACGACGACCGCATCGGCATCCTGGTCAACAATGCGGGGATCGCCGCACCGGGCACGTTCGCCGACGCCGCCATCGATAGCGTCGACCGCCTGATCCGGGTGAATGTGACCGCGGTGACGCGGCTTGCCGCGGCGGCGGTGCCGCGCTTCGTCGCGCGCGGCGAGGGCGCCATCGTCAATGTCGCGTCCGTGCTGGCTCTGGTGCCGGAGGTTTCACTTGGCGTCTACGGCGCCAGCAAGGCCTTCGTGCTCAGCCTGTCGCAGGGACTGCAGGCGGAGCTCGGCGGCAGGGGCGTGTACGTGCAGGCGGTACTGCCGGCGGCGACCCGCACGGAGATCTGGGAACGCTCCGAACGCGATATCGACAAGCTGCAGGGCGTCATGGAGGTCGGCGAACTGGTCGACGCGGCGCTGGTCGGCTTCGACAGACGCGAGGCGGTGACGATCCCGCCGCTGGCGGATGCCGCGCAGTGGGACGCGCTGGATGCTTCGCGCAAGGCTCTATTGCCGAATCTGTTCAACGCGCACGCGGCCCAGCGCTATCGGGCGGCCGGCTGACGGCTGTGCGCAACGCCGGCGGGCGGGCTTGTGCCGTCCGCCGCGCATCTGCTTTTCTGCGCCGTCCCACAGCGAGCATCGGCCATGCCCATCACCATCTACGGCATCAAGAACTGCGACACGATGAAGAAGGCGCGCGCCTTCCTCGACAAGCACAAGGTCGACTACGCCTTCCACGACTACAAGACGGCGGGCATCGACAAGGACAGGCTCGAGGTCTGGGCGAAGAAGGCCGGCTGGGAGACCTTGCTCAACAAAGCCGGCACCACGTTCAAGAAGCTGCCCGACAAGGACAAGGACGGTCTGAGCGAGAAGAAGGCGATCGCGCTGATGCTGGCGCAGCCGTCGATGATCAAGCGGCCGGTGCTGGAGTTGCCGCGCGGCAAGCTGCTGGTCGGCTTCAAGCCGGACGATTATCAAGCCGCGATCGGCTAACGCCGCGACCGTCGTGCGACCGGGGCGGCGCCGTCGATCAGCGCGATCAGCGCGCGCTCGGCCTGCGAGGGCGTGCGATCCTTGTGCCGCAGCGCCGAGAATTGGCGTTTCGGAAATTTGAAATTCAGCGCGGTCAGCGCGCCCGCGGCGATGGCATCCTGCACGACGAGGTGCGACAACGCGGTCGCGCCGGCGCCGGCTTCGACCGCGCTCTGCACCGCTTCGTTCGACGGCAGCTCGAGCGCGACGTCGAGGTCGCTTAGTGTAAGGCCGAGAGCGGCCAGCGCGGTCTCGAGAATGGCGCGCGTGCCGGAGCCGCGCTCGCGCACGACCCAGCGCATGGCCTTGACGTCGTCGGCGCGCAGCGGCTTTTTCGCGATCTTCGTTCCCGGCGGCGCGACCAGCAGCAGTTCGTCCTCGGCGACGACCGTGACGTCGAGCGGCGCGCCATCGACGCCGCCCTCGACGAAGCCGAGATCGGCGGCGCCGTCCTGCACCATGGCGGCGACGGTCTCGGTATTGCCGATGGTCAGGCTCAGTGTCACGCCGGGGTAGGCGGCGCGGAAGCGCGCCATCAGCGGCGGCAGCCAGTAATTGCCGACGGTCTGGCTGGCGGCGAGCGCCAGCGCCCCGCGCTTCAAGCCGGCGAGATCGGCGAGTGCGCCTTCGGCGGCGGCGGCACGCGCCAGAACCGCGCGCGCCTCGATCAGGAATAGGCGGCCGGCCTGGGTCAGCGCGATGCGGCGGCCGATGCGGTCGAACAACTGTGTCGCGTGCCGCGCCTCGAGCGCGGTGATCGCGGCGCTGACCGCCGACTGCGTCAGGTTGAGGTCGGCGGCGGCGCGGGTGACGTGCTCGCGCTGCGCGACGGCGACGAAGATGCGGAGCTGCTCGAGGGTCATGACCTGGGCGGACGCCGGCGACAGGAAAGGGCGCCGACTATGAGCCGCGGGACTGTTCGACGCAACCGATGAAGCAGCCGTTATCGTTCGGCCTAGTCGAACGGAGTGAAAAGTTTGGGCTGGAGGAGGTGAAAGTTTGGGGCTCAGCCGACCGGAACCGCCAGCACCGGGCAGGGGGCCTGGCGCAGCACCTGCTCGGTGGTCGAGCCGCGGATCAGGTCGAAGACGCTGCGGTGCCCCGCCGTAGCCATGGCGATGAGGTCGGCCGGCCAGTCATTGGCGGTGTCAATGATCGCCTTGACGACATCGCCCTTTCGCAACGCCACCGGCAGCACGCGGTCCGGCTCGTTGTGGCGGGCGATGCGCGGCGGCTCCTTGCCGATGTGCAGCAGGCGCTCCTCCGCGCTCATGCCGGCGAGCAGATGCGCCAGCCCCATGGCAAAGCCGACCGCCGCCGCCGGCTTCGGTCTTTGGTCGATCGGGATGAGCACGTGGTGCAGCCGCACCTCGCCGCGCATCTGGTCGACGAAGGTGCGCCCCTTGGCCGGCACGAACAGGGTCGGCGCGGTGGTGGCACGCGCGAGCTTTTCGGCGACTGAACCGTGCAGCCAGCGCGCGACGCCCTGGCGCGCTTCGGTGGCGAGGACCATCAGGTCCGGCTTGTGCTCGGCGATGAACCGGCGCACGCCGTCTTCCGGCGCCTGCGGTTCCAGATCGACCTTGGCGACGCGCATGCCGAGCCTCGCCTCCACCGCCTGCGGCGGCTCGTCGGCGTCCATCAGCCCCCAGCGCGCCAGCGTGTCACGCACGTGCGGGAAGGCCATGACGTCATCGTCGCCGCCCGAAGGCACATGCAGGATGTAGAGCATCGCCTTGGCGACAAGCGCGATCTTGAGCGCGTGCACGAAGGCGTCGGCGCTGGCATTGGAGAAATCGGTCGGGTGGAGGACCGTCGAGATCGGCTGCATGGCGTCAGAATGGGACGTCCTGCGGCGGAAACATTGCGTCAGATCAAGCCCGCCTGTTCGGCGGCGAGGGCAGGTTACGGAAAGACCCACGGCGCCCGCCATCGACAGAGCGGCGCAAGGGGGGCGAGTCTCTAGTGCCGTTCGACCGGGGCGGGGGTCTTGTCCGCCCGGATCTTCGCCAGCATCGTTTCCGCGAGCTTGAGCAATTGCATATGACGCGCGTCCGCGGCGGCCCAGGTGTCGACGATCTCCGCGAATGCCTTCTGCGCCGCTGCCCGATCGTCGGGCGACGGTGAAGCCACCTTGCGCCGCGGGTCCATCTTGATCTGCTCGGTCACCGTCTTGTCGAAGTCTTCGTACGCCTGGATATACTGTTGCGCCGTCCACTCGCCGCTGTATTTCGTGATCAGGGTCTTCGCTTCCGCAGGCAGGCCGTCGAACACCTTTCGGTTCATCACCAGTGCGAGCGGTGCGGGGCTGGTGCCGAGCAAATAGTGGTTCGTGGTGAGGCTGCCGAAGCCGACATCGAAGAGTTGAGCTCCCGCCACCGTGGCGCCGTCGATGGCTCCGGAGGCGATGGCGGGCGAGGTTTCGTTGAAGGCGAGCGGGACCGGTGTCGCGCCGAGCTTGGCGACCGCTTTGCCTTCCGTTGCATTATTGACGCGTATTTTCTGCCCCTTGAGGTCCGCAAGAGTTTTGAGCGGCTTGCGGCTGGTGATGATCTCTGGCGCGGTGCCGTACGCGCCGATGACCACAAAATCCTGATATCCGGCCAGCGCGCCCGCCGCGACGAGCCGGGTATAGGTCAGCGTCGCTTCGCGGACGTCGTGGAACAGACCCGGAAGTTCGACCACGACATTATCGGTAAACACGTCCGGGTTCTGACCGGGGACGATGAAAGCAATGTCGGCAACGCCGCTGCGCACCTGCTGCGGCAACTCGCGCTGCACCCTGCCTAATGCGCCGCTGAAATAGACGTCGATCTCGATCAGTCCTTTGCCGTCGCGATTGACGGCGTCCACGAACGGCTTGACCGCCATCTGGTAGGCGATGGAGCGATCCGAGGTGAAAAACGAGAGCTTGAGCTTGACCGGAGCCGCCATTGCTGTCGGCGGCAACAGCGTCAGCACGACAGTCAGCATTCGCAGGAGAGACGACCGCATAGCAAGGCTCCGACGGCCGGTGCGGCCGCGATCTTTGGTCGATGTAAGTGCAGAATCACTTCCGTATTAGTCCGTAGCGCCAGCGCGACGAAACGGAACCCGCGCAATGTTAACGCGCACTGCGCGGCCGCCGTCGGCATCGATTCAAATGTGCTTGATTTTCAGGGCAAATATCGCCACATGCACGGCATGAACGTACCACTGCGCGCCGATTCTGCGCCCCAGACGCCGCTCGCCGCCGAGGTCGAGCGGCGGCGCACATTTGCGATCATCTCGCACCCGGACGCGGGTAAGACGACTTTGACCGAAAAGCTGCTGCTGTTCGGGGGCGCCATCAATCTCGCCGGGCAGGTCAAGGCCAAGCGCGACCGCCGCTCCACCCGCTCGGACTGGATGGCGATCGAGCGCGAGCGCGGCATCTCGGTCGTCACCTCGGTGATGACCTTCGATTACGACGGCCGCGTCTTCAACCTGCTCGACACGCCGGGCCACGAGGACTTCTCCGAGGACACCTATCGCACGCTGACCGCGGTCGACTCGGCGGTGATGGTGATCGACGCCGCCAAGGGCATCGAGGCACGCACGCGCAAATTGTTCGAAGTCTGCCGCCTGCGCGACATCCCGATCATCACCTTCATCAACAAAATGGACCGCGAGGCGCGCGACCCATTCGAGATCCTCGACGAGATCGAAAAGACGCTGGCGCTCGACACCACGCCGATGACCTGGCCGATCGGGCAGGGCCGCGACTTCGCCGGCACCTACGACATCGCCACCGGCGAGATGCGTCTCGTCGGTGAGAACGACAAGACTGTCGACCGCCAGCCGCTCGACGTCGACGCGCTCGCCGCCAAGAACCCGATGCTCGATGCCGCCGCCATCAAGGAAGAGCTGGCGCTGGTCAGGGAGGCCTGCCGGCCGTTCGACATGCAGGCGTTTCGCGAGGGCCATCTGACGCCGGTGTTCTTCGGCTCGGCGCTGAAGAATTTCGGCGTCAAGGATCTGCTCGATGCACTCGGTGCGCTGGCGCCGCCGCCGCGTGCGCAGGATTCCAACCTGCGCCGCATCGATGCGCACGAGAACGCGATGACCGCCTTCGTGTTCAAGATCCAGGCCAACATGGATCCCAACCACCGCGACCGCATCGCCTTCGCGCGCCTGTGCTCGGGCAAACTGCGCCGCGGCATGAAGGCCAAGCTGACGCGCACCGGCAAGCCGGTGACCCTGTCGGCGCCGCAGTTCTTCTTCGCGCAGGATCGCTCGGTCGCGGACGAGGCCTATGCCGGCGACGTGGTCGGTATCCCGAACCACGGCACCCTGCGCATCGGCGACACCTTCACCGAAGGCGAGGACATCGCCTTCCTCGGCGTGCCGAACTTCGCGCCGGAGATTTTGCGCCGCGTGAAGCTCGGCGATCCGATGAAGGCGAAGAAGTTGAAAGAGGCTCTGCAGCAGATGGCGGAGGAGGGCGTCGTGCAGGTGTTCCGCCCGCTCGACGGCGCGCCGGCTTTGGTCGGCGTGGTCGGGCCGCTGCAGCTCGACGTGCTGAAGGTGCGGCTCTCGGAGGAGTACGGCCTCGACATCGGCTTCGAGCAGCCGGAATTCCAATTGGCGCGCTGGCTGTCGTGCCCGGAGCGCAAGACGCTCGACGAGTTCGTCTCCGCCAACTACTCGTCGGTCGCCGAGGATCTCGACGGCGACAAGGTGTTCATGGCGCGCAACCAGTTCATCCTCGACTACACGCGCGAGCGCGCGCCGGACATCGTCTTCACCGACATCAAGGACGTGAAGAAGGACAAGGCGGCGTAGGAGCCCGATCTCCGCTGCCGGCCCGATGCCGCGTCACCCGACGTGCCGCCGCCGACAGACCGGCACGACGGTGGTCGCCGGTTCATCGCCCGCCGCTTAGGAGTTTTACCATTGACGTAAGTCAATCGGCTCCTCCGCGGCCGATGCTAGGTAGCGGTTTCCGACCAGTCTGCGATTGGAACTATGCAGGAAACCCCCGATACGGTGCCCGGCTTTGAACGCGCCGTGCCCGGCGCCTCGCGCCCCGGCCGCGAGACAAACCGGTTGCGGCTTTACTTTCTCGTGCCGCTGGTGATCGCAATCCTGATCACCGAGATCGTGCCGATCGTCGGCGTTTACCAATTCACACACCGCAGCACCGGCGTCGGCGGCATTCATCTGCGCCTGTCGGCGATCGAGCTTTACAGCGACACGATCGAACAACACGCGCACGCGCTGGAAACGGCGCTGGATATCCTCTCGCATGACGACAACTTGCGCGACGCATTGGCGCGCAAGGACCGCCAGGAACTGCTCGAGCACGTCGCGCCGTTGTTCGCCAAGATGAAGCGGACCTATGGCATCACCCATTTGTATTTCGAAGGCCCCGATCGCGTGAACCTGCTGCGGGTGCATGAGCCGCAGCGCTACGGCGATGTCATCAACCGCGTCACCACGATGTTGGCCGAACGCACCGGTGCGACGGCGCACGGTGTCGAGCTTGGGCCGATCGGAACCTTTACACTGCGCGTGGTCCAGCCTTGGTTCGAAGAGCGGACGCAGCGTCTGCTGGGCTATGTCGAGCTTGGCATGGAGACCCCCGAAGCCGTCGAGCGCATCCGCAAATCGCTCGGCGCCCAAGGTTTCGTCCTCGTCAAAAAGGACCTCCTGGATCGGGCCGGTTGGGAGGAGGGTATGCGTGTGTTCGGGCGGACGCCCGACTGGGGACAGTTCCCCCGTTACGTGGTGAGTAGCCAGTCGCTTCCGCAAATCCCGCCGGAACTGGCGAAACGAATCGAGACCGATCAGTTGGAGACCGCTCCGGACGAGCCGGTCATTCAGGTCGGGCAAACCTATTACCGGCCGCTGTTTGTCCCGATCCAGGACGTCGGCGGCCGTCCCGTCGCCACGGTCGCCTTGCTCGTCGACGTGTCGCACGAGATTGACACCGCCCGACTTGCGCTTCTGCTCGGCGGCATCGCCTATCTGGCCGGCGGCATCCTCTTGTTCGTCCTTTTCTATCGCCTCGTCGGCTGGCTCGGACGGCGCATTGAGGATAATCAGCAGCGGCTCGAACAGCTTGCCACGCTCGATCCGTTGACCGGTCTCTATAACCATAAAATGTATGTTTCGATCCTGAACAACGAGATCGCCCGCGCGCAACGCCACGGCCGGCCGGTGTCCTTGTTGATCGTCGACATCGATTACTTCAAGAAGATAAACGATCGATATGGCCACATGGTCGGCGATCGGGTGCTGCGGCGAATGGGGGTTGTGCTTAAGGACTCCATGCGCCGCGAAAACAGTGTGTGTCGTTACGGCGGCGAGGAATTCGCCATTATCGTCCCGGAATTCGGGGCGGAGGCGGCTGTCGAGGTCGCGGAACGGCTGAGGGATGTGGTGGAGCAGACCGCTTTCGGCAGCGGCAAAGACCAGGACATCAGGATCACCATCAGTATCGGTGTTGCCGCGTTTCCGGAATTGGCCGGTTCGGCAGACGAACTGACCACGGCGGCCGACCTCGCGCTTTACGCGGCCAAGGGCGGCGGACGAAATCGCGTGTCGCGCTACATGAAGCCGGTCACAGGCGCCAAGGTGGACATTGTCCAGTGATCCGGCGGCAGGCGGCCGGTCGATCCGCGGCGAGGTGTGCGCGACGCAGCGAGCAGCGTGCATGGCAGGGCAAGCCCGGCCATGACGAAGTGCGCCTGGGACGCGGGGGAGGTCGCTTTAGGCCGCGTTACGTAAGCCCTGCTGCCCTAATCCCGCGCGCCAACGTGCTAGCGTCCACCGCGCAATCGTCATGAACGCGCTTGTGGGGGCACGGAATGGCACAGACATCTTTGCGGCAGACGACCGAGCTCGTACTGGGCGGGCTCATGGCCGTTTCGCTTCCCGCCGCCATTATCGGCGGGACGGTGGCCATCATTCGCTTCGGCGAACCCGATGCAGCCACCGCCACCTTCGTGGCGGACCTGTTCGCCTGGGTCTTCACCGCGGCGTTTCTCGGCGCGTTCGCTCTTGCCATGGCCGAGCGGCTGAGCGTGCCGCCGCTCGAACCCTGAGCAGCGGGCGCTAGTTCACCTTCACGTTCGCCGCCTTGATGACCGGCGCCCAGCGGGCGACCTCGCGGTCGATCAGCGCGCGGAAATCCTCCGGCGACGAACCGACCGGCTCCATCAAGGTGGCGCCGAGCTTCTGCTTGACGTCCGGCTGTTTGATGATGGCGACGACGTCCTTGTTGATCCTGTCGACCATCGGCTTCGGCATGCCGCCCGGCGCGATCAGGCCCATCCAGGCGTCGGCCTCGACGTCGATGCCGCTCTCCTTCAGCGTCGGCACATCGGGCAGATAAGGCGAGCGCTTCGCCGTCGAGACGGCGAGGATCTTCAGCTTGCCCGCTTTTGCCTGCGGCACCACCGAGATTGCCGGCAGGCAGCCCATCTGCGCGTCGTTGCGGATGATGGCGGTCACCGCCTGCGGCGACGACGGATAGGGCAGGTGCACGAGCCGCGTGCCGGCCTTGATGGCGATCGCCTCCATCGCGAGATGCGACAGCGAGCCGTTGCCGATCGAGGCGAAATTGTATTTGCCCGGATTGGCCTTGATCAGCGTGACGAGGTCCTGGACCGTGTTGACCTTCAGGTCGGGATTGACCGCGAGCGCGCTCGGCTGGGTGATGAGCTGCGTGACCGCGGTGATGTCCTTCTTCGGATCGTAGGGCAGCTTCGAGAACAGCAGCGTGTTGATGGCGAGCGGGCCGCCGATCGACACGCCGATGGTGCCGCCGTCGGGCGCCGCCTTCGCCACGGCGTCGGTGCCGATATTGCCCGAGGCTCCGGGCTTGTTCTCCACCACGAAGGCGCTGTCGGGATATTCCTTCTTCAGCCCGTCGGCGATGATGCGCGCGACGATGTCGGGGGTCGAGCCGGGGCCGAACGGCACCATGATGTGCACGATCTTGGCCGGCCAGGTCTGCGCCGGCGCGGGGGCCGCGGCGGCGACGAACAGTGCGGCGGCGAGAGCGATCTTCTTGAGCATTGCCTCAATCCTCCAGGGTCAGACGTTGCGGCCGAGATAGACGCCGCCGCCTTCCAGCGTTTCTTGCAGGTTCGAAATGCTAACATCGGCGCAGGCGCGATTGCCGGCAAGCGCCAGGTGCGCGGCGGTGCCGGCGGCTTCGCCCATGACGAAGCAGGCGCCCGACACGCGCGCCGCCGACTGGCCTTCGTGCGTCATCGAGCCGCAGCGGCCGGCGACGAGCAGGTTGTCGAACGGCGCGCCGGTTTCGGTCGTTGGCACCAGCATGCGATAGGGGAGTTGGTTGAAGCCGCGCGATCCGGGGATGTCCGGCCAGCGCCAGACCACGTCGCCGGCGACATGCATCTCCAGCGGCCAGCCGTTGACGCCGATCGTGTCGGCGAAATCGGCGCAGGCGGTGACGTCGTCACCCGTGAGCGTGGCGAGGCCCTTGATGCGGCGCGTCTCGCGGATGCCGAGCTGCGGCGGAATGTCGACGATATAGGCGTCGGCAAAGCCGGGCGCCTCGCGCTTGAGGAAGTCGAAGAAGGCGCGCGCCTGCCGGCGGCCATCGATCTCGCCGGCGCTCAGGGCGCGCGCGTCGGTGCCGTCGATCGGGCGGCCGTCGGCGTCCTTCACCTGCGTGACGTTCACGCGCCATTCGCTGGTGTGCTTCTGCGGCCTTATGATCGCGCCCTTGCGCGGGAAGGCGACGCCGCGCTTCTCGGCCTCCTGCATCAGCGCCGGCACGCTCTTCCAGGCTTCGCCGGCCTTGTCCGGATCGACGTTGTTCACGCGGAACATCATGCTCGGATAGAGCATGTCGTCCTTGTCGAAGCGTGCGCCGGCGAATGCGGCGAGATCGCCGTCGCCTGAGCAGTCGACGAACACCTGCGCCCGCATCGCCATGCGGCCGGACTTCGTCTCGACGAGCAGCGCCTCGATGCGTCCGCCGCGCGCCATGACGACGCCGACGGCGAACGCGTGAAACAGGATGTCGACGCCGCGTGAGACGAGGAGATCGTCGGCAGCAATTTTGTAGGCGGCGGTGTCGTAGGCCTGCGCATGGGTCTTGCCGAGCACGAGATGCGGCGCGTTCAGGCCGCCGAGCCGGTCGATGCGGCCGATGAGGTCGTCGGCGACGCCGTGCACAACCTGGCGAATGTCGCCGAACACGTTGGCGTGCAGGCCGCAGAAATTGGTGACGCCGGCGGCGGTGCCCATGCCGCCGAGGAAGCCGTAGCGCTCGACCAGCAGCGTCCTGCGGCCGTGGCCGGCGGCGCCGGCGGCGGCGGCGATGCCGGCGGGCCCGCCGCCGAGGACAACAACGTCGTACTCGCCGCCGACCGGCGTGCGACGTTCTGGCTCTGTGACAAAGCCGGCGGTTGCGGCCATCGCCGAATTCCCATGCGGAACCGCGGCTTGCATTGGCCGCGTCTATCCTCTACTGCGGCGGCGAGCGTTTGGGCAATCGCGCGGGACACGCGACATGGGATTGGCCGTCCTCGTTCTCGGCCTGGCGGTATTCATCGCCAGCCATCTGATAGTGACCTTCCGCGACGCGCGCGCGGCAGCGATCGCGCGCCTCGGCAAGCCCGTCTACCACACGATCTTCGGCGTCCTTGCGCTCGTCGGCGTGGCGCTGATCGCCTGGGGCTATGCGGACTACCGCGCGACCGAATGGACGCAGTTGTGGTCGCCGCCGCCGTTTATGCGCCACATCACGCTCGGCCTGATGCTCATCGCGGCGATCGTGCTCGTAGCCTGGCTGGTGCCGAGCCACATTCGCGCCTGGAGCAAGTTTCCGCTGCTCCTTGCGGTCAAGATCTGGGCCTTCGCCCACCTGCTGGTGAACGGCGATCTCGGCTCGATGATCATGTTCGGCGCGCTGCTCGCCTGGGCGGTCTATGCACGCATCGCCGCGAAGCATCGCGCCGATGTGGTGTTGCCGGCGGCGCCGGCGTCGTGGCTGAACGACGTCTTCGTCGTCGTCGCCGGTGTCGCACTCTATCTCGCCCTCGGCTTCTGGTTTCATCCGCACGTCATCGGCGTGCCGGTCTTCACGAGGTAAGCAACGATGTCCGTGCAGAGCGATATGCGCCGGTTGACCGCGCCCGATATCCGCGCGCGCAAGGGCGGCGAGCCGATCGTCATGCTCACCTCGTATCACGCGCACACCGCGTCGATCGCCGACAAGCATTGCGACGTCATTCTCGTCGGCGACTCGCTCGGCATGGTGATGCACGGCCTCGAGACCACCGTGCCGGTGACGCTCGACATGATGATCCTGCAGGGGCGCGCGGTGATGCGCGGCTCGCGGCGCGCGCTCGTCGTGGTGGATATGCCGTTCGGCTCTTACGAAGCGTCGAAGGAGCAGGCGTTCATGAGCGCGGTGCGCGTGCTCAAGGAGACCGGCTGCGGCGCCATCAAGCTGGAAGGCGGCAAGCGCATGGCCGAGACCATCCGCTTCTTGGTCGAGCGCGGCGTGCCGGTTATGGCGCATGTCGGCCTGACGCCGCAGTCGATCAACACGATCGGCTCGTTCCGCGCGCAGGGGCGCGACGAGGCCGACTGGGGCCCGATCGAGCAGGACACGCTTGCCGTGTCGCAGGCCGGCGCCTTCTCGGTGGTGATCGAGGCGGTGGCCGAGCCGCTCGCCCGCAAGCTGACGGGGGCGGTGCCGATCCCGACCATCGGCATCGGCGCCAGTAACGCCTGTGACGGGCAGGTGCTGGTGATGGAGGACATGCTCGGCCTGTCGCCGCGGGTGCCGAAATTCGTCAAGCGCTACGGCGAGCTCGGCCCCGGCATCGACAAGGCGATCGCCGATTACGCCGCCGAGGTCCGCTCGCGGGCCTTCCCCGGGCCGCAGCACGTCTATCCGATGAAGGTGCCCAAAGGCTGAGACCGGCTGGTTCCGACCGCCTCCCGCCCTTCAAAATCAAAGACTTGCCGGCCGTGCCTTGCCTGTGCCACATGGCTGCCTTACGGGGTAACCCTGCGCGGGGGGTCGAAACGGCGACGCGCGAAACCGGGAGAGCGGCGTGGCCGACATCTTTCACGAAGTCGACGAGGAAGTCCGGCGCGAGCGGCTGGCCCAGATTTGGGAGCGCTACAGCTGGCTGATCGTCGGCGTCTGCGTTCTCATCGTGGTGGGCGTCGGCGGCTGGCGCGGCTACGACTGGTATATCGCCCGTCAAGCGGCGATCGCCGGCAGAGAGTTCGAAACCGCGGTCACCCTGAGCGAGCAGGGCAAGGCGGCCGACGCCGAGAAGGCCTTCGCCAAGGTCGCCGCCGAGGCGCCGGGCGGCTATCGCATCCTGGCGCGCTTCCGCGCCGCCGCTTCGCTGGCGCAGGCGGGCAAGAAGGACGAGGCGCTGAAGGCCTATGACGCGCTGGCGGCCGATCCGTCGCTGACGCAGGCCTGGCAGGATCTCGCCTCGATCCGCGCCGGCTATCTCGTGGTCGACGCCGCCCCGCTGGCGGAGATGCAGAAGCGGCTGGTGCCGCTCGCCGATTCAAACCGCGCCTTCCGCCACAGCGCGCGCGACCTGCTGGCGCTCTCGGCCTGGCGCAACAACGACGTGGCCGCCGCCAAGAAATATCTCGGCATGATGTCGGCCGACGCGGAAACGCCGCCGTCGATCCGCTCGCGCGCCGACATGCTGAGCGCGCTGATCGCCGGCAACGACAAGAGCTGAGGACGTTTCATGCGCCGCATTTCCCGCGTTGTGACGGTGGCGATGCTGCTGATCGGTGTTGCGCCGATGGTGGCGGGCTGCGCCGACGGCGAGCTCGACATGGACAAGCTCGACGTGCTCGGCCTCAACCAGAAGAAGCCGCTGCCCGGCAAGCGCGAGGCGCTGTTTCCGAACGGCGTGCCGGGCGTGGAGCAGGGCATTCCGCCGGAATACATGAAGGGCAATCTCGCCCAGCAGCCTGGGGCGGCCGTTCCCATGGGGCCGCTGACGACGCAGCCCGCAGGCTCGCCGAACGCGCAGACAGCCTCCGCGGAGCCGCCGGCCGCCGAGCAGGCGAAGGAAAAACCGAAGGCGAAACCGAAGAAGCGCGTCGCCGCCCGTCCGAAGCCGACACGCGTGCGCATCGCGCCGAAGCCGGCAGTGCAGCCGGCACAGGCGCAGCCGGCCCCCGCCCAGGCCCAGCAGCAGGCGCCGTCGCCATGGCCGGACCAGCAGCAGTCGGTGCCGGCGCCGTGGCCGTCGGCGCCGCCTCCGGGCACCTTCAGCAAGCAGTAGAGCAGCGGTCCCAACGGGTCCCGCGCACGGGACGGCGACCGCCGTCACCGAACACGGTGCGTTTTGCGCTTGCACCGGCTAGATAGGGCCGCATGAGCTTCACCGTCGCCATCGTCGGCCGGCCGAATGTCGGCAAATCCACCTTGTTCAACCGTCTCGTCGGCCGCCGCCTGGCGCTGGTCGACGATCGGCCGGGCGTGACCCGCGACCGCCGCGAAGGCGAGGCGCGGCTCGGCGACCTCGAGTTCACCGTCATCGACACAGCGGGGCTTGAGGAGTCCGCGCCGGAGAGCCTGTCCGGTCGCATGCGGGCGCAGACCGAAACCGCCATCGGCCAGGCCGACGCGATCCTCTTCATGATCGACACCCGCGCCGGACCGACGCCCACCGACCACGCATTCGCCCAGATCGTGCGCCGAGCCGGCAAGCCGACCGTGCTTGTCGCCAACAAGAGCGAAGGCCGGCACGCCGAGGAGCGGCGGCTGCAGGCCTACGAGCTCGGCCTCGGTGAACCGGTGGCGATCTCGGCCGAGCACGACGAGGGCATGGTCGACCTCTATGATGCGCTGGTGGCCGCGTTGCCGGAGCAGACTGCCGCGCAGCGCCACGAGGCCGAAGCCGAGACGCGCGGTCCGCACGCGATCCGCGTCGCCATCGTCGGCCGGCCGAACGCCGGCAAGTCGACGCTCATCAACCGGCTCATCGGCGAGGAGCGGCTGCTCACCGGCCCGGAGGCGGGCATCACCCGTGACTCCATCGCCGTCGATCTCGCCTGGCATGGCCAGCCGTTTCAGCTCTACGACACCGCCGGGCTGCGGCGGCGCTCGCGCGTGGAGGAGAAGCTGGAGAAACTGTCGGTGGCCGACGCGCTCAACGCGGTGCGCTTCGCCGAAGTGGTGGTGGTGCTGCTCGACGTCGACAACGCCTTCGAGGAGCAGGACCAGCGCATCGCCGACCTGGTGGAGCAGGAAGGCCGCGCCATCGTCATCGCCGTCAACAAATGGGATTTGAAAGAGCACACGCCCGGCGCCATCGGCAAATTGAAGCAGCAGGCGGACGAGAAGCTGACGCAGATGAAGGGCGTGCCGCTGGTCGCGGTCTCGGGCCTCACCGGCGAGGGGCTCGACCGGCTGATGCAGGCGATCGTCGACGCCTATGAGGTGTGGAACCGGCGCGTGCCGACCAGCGCGCTCAATCGCTGGTTCGAGGAGGCTGTCTCCGCCAACCCGCCGCCGGCGGTGTCGGGGCGGCGGCTCAGGCTCAATTACATCACGCAGGCCAAGGCGCGGCCGCCGAGCTTCGTCGTGTTCTGCACGCGCGCCGACGCCGTGCCCGACGCCTACAAGCGCTATCTCGTCAATTCATTGCGCGACGTGTTCGAACTGCCCGGCACGCCGATCCGGCTGATGCTGCGGGAGAAGGCGAACCCGTTCGAAGGCCGGGCGAAGCGGAAGCATTGAGCGCCCCGCACGCGGGGAGAGAGAAGATCAGTCCGGCGCGCGGAACGACAAGAACCGGCCCTTGCGATACTCCCACACCTTGCCGTTCTCGCTGCACGCGGGCAGGCACAGCGGCACGATCGCCTTGGCCACGTCTTCCGGCGGCGTCAGCGTCGCCGGATCGACGCCCGGCCAGCCGCCCGCATACATGCGCGTGCGCGTCGGCCCCGGACTGAAGGCGTTGACCTTGACGCTCGTGTTCGCGCTCTCGGCGGCGTAGGTCTGCACCAGCATGTTGAGCGCGGCCTTCGCCGCGGCGTAGGGGCCGGTATAGGCGCGGCCGAGCCAGGAGAGGCCGGAGGTGATGAACACTGCGCGGCCGGCATCCGAGCGCTTGAGCAACGCGTCCATGGTGCGGATCAGCCACCAGTTGGCGGTGACGTTGACCGCCATGCTGTTCTCGAAGTCCTTGCGCTCGACATGATCGAGCGGCGACAGCGGCCCGAGGATGCCGGCATTGCCGACCATGACGTCGAGCTTGCCGTAGCGCTCGTTGAGCGCCAGCGCGAGGCGGGCGATGCCGTCGGCATCCTTCATATCGACCGGCACCAGCGTGGCCGTGCCGCCGGCCGTCTTGATCTTGTCGTCGAGCTCTTCCAGGCCGCCGGCCGTGCGCGCCACCGCGACGACATGCGCGCCGGCCTGCGCCAGCAGCAAAGCGAGCTCGGCGCCGATGCCGCGCGAGGCGCCGGTGACGAGGGCGATGCGGTCGGCGAGAGGTTTGCTCATTGTTTAACCCTCATCCTGAAGAGGCGGCGAAGCCGCCGTCTCGAAGGATGAGGCCTCATGGTTCGAGACGCGCCTTCGGCGCTCCTCACCATGAGGAGCCACGCAGGTCAAGTCTGGCTGATCAAATCGCCTCGGCCAGCAGCGACAATTGCCGCGGGCTCGCCTGCTGGGCGTTGAGGTCGGTGAGTGCCGTCGGATAATCGCCGGTGAAGCAGTGGTCGGTGAACTGTGGCCGCGCATTGTCGCGTCCCGGATAACCCATGGCGCGGTAGATGCCGTCGACCGAGAGGAAGGAGAGGCTGTCGGCGCCGATGAACTGGCGGATGCCCTCGACGTCGTGCGTGGCGGCCAGCAGCTTCTCGGCGTCCGGCGTGTCGATGCCGTAATAGTCGGGGTGCTTGATCGGCGGCGAGGAGATGCGGAAGTGCACCTCCTTGGCGCCGGCCTCGCGCATCATCTGCACGATCTTGCGCGAGGTGGTGCCGCGCACGATAGAATCGTCGACCAGCACGATGCGCTTGCCGTTGACCACCGCGCGGTTGGCCGAGTGCTTCATGCGCACGCCCTGGTCGCGGATCGCCTGCGTCGGCTGGATGAAGGTGCGGCCGACATAGTGATTGCGGATGATGCCGAGCTCGAACGGGATGCCGGCAGCGTGGGCGAAACCGACCGCAGCCGGCACGCCCGAATCGGGCACCGGAATGATCACGTCGGCATTGGCCGGCGCCTCGCGCGCCAGCTCCGCGCCCATCGCCTTGCGCACGTCGTAGACCGGGCGGCCGCCGACGATCGAGTCGGGGCGGGCGAAATAGATGTATTCGAAGATGCAGGGCCGCGCCGCCTGCGGCGGGAACGGCTTGTGCGACTGGAAGCCATCCTCGTCGAAGACGACGACTTCGCCGTTCTCGACGTCGCGCACATAGGTCGCGCCGATGATGTCGAGAGCGCAGGTCTCCGAGGCGAGGATCGGGCAGCCGTCGAGCTTGCCGATCACCAGCGGCCGGATGCCGAGCGGGTCGCGCGCGCCGACCAGCTTCTTGTTGGTCATGCCGACGAAGGCATAGGCGCCCTCGAGCTGGCGCAGGCCCTCGATGAAGCGGTCGACGAAGCGGTTGCGCCGCGCCCGCGCCACCAGATGCAGGATGACTTCGGTGTCGCTGGTCGACTGCATCATGGCGCCGTCATGGACGAGCGCCTTGCGCAGCGAGATGCCGTTGGTGAGGTTGCCGTTGTGCGCGATGGCGAAGCCGCCGCCTTCGAGCTCGGCGAACAGCGGCTGCACGTTGCGCAGGATGGTTTCGCCGGTGGTCGAATAGCGGACATGGCCGACGGCGGCGTTGCCGGGCAGGCGGTCGATCACCTCGCGCCGGGCGAACGTGTCGCCGACGAGGCCGAGCCGCCGCTCGGAATGGAAGCGCTTGCCGTCGAAGGAGACGATACCGGCCGCTTCCTGGCCGCGGTGCTGCAAGGCGTGCAGGCCGAGCGCGGTGATGGCGGCAGCGTCCGGATGGCCGAAGATGCCGAAGACGCCGCATTCCTCGCGGAGCCGGTCCGCCTCCAGATCGAGGGGAAGCGCCGGCTCGGGGGTCTGCGGGCGTGTGTGCATTGCCGTCAGGTTCCGCTGTTGCCCGCCGGCAGGGCCGGCGGCGTCAGTTCCGAATGCTGCTGATCGGAGGCGTCGGGGCCGTCCTGATCGTCGGGCTTCGGCTTCTTCAACCTCTTCAAGATGGTGCTTTCAGGGTCATCCGGCAACATCGACATCAGCCATTGTCCCGTGCTTTGCAGCACCACTTTCGACTTGGCCCCGCGCACCCAGTCCGGCTGGCTGCGGTCGGGAACCAGCCAGGCGAAGAAGATGAAGGCGACCACGACGATGAGGAGGCCGCGGCCGAGGCCGAACAGGAAGCCCAGGGTGCGGTCGAGGGCGCCGACGCGGCTGTCCAGCACCATGTCCGAAATGCGCACGGTGACGATCGAGACGATGATCAAAGTCAGCAGGAAGACGCCGCCGATCGACACGCCTTTCGACACCGTATCGCTGGGGAAATAGCCCTGCACCAGCGGGGTGACGCGCGGGAAGGCCCACAGCGTGACCACCGCCGCGATGCCCCAGGCGGCGATCGACAGCACTTCGCGCATGAAGCCGCGAATCATGGCCAGCAGGCCGGAGATCAGCATCACGACCAGCAGAAGGACGTCGAGCAGCGTGATCGGCATCGGCGCAGGCGCTCCGTCGGAGAGATGCCATCGGCCCTGACAGTGCTTGGGCTGAGTCGGGAGCAAAGCCAATACCGCGGCTCCCGATGCGGGCGGCAACTCGACCTGAATGCTATCCGTTGAACCTTTAGCGCCCGGCGAGGGCCCCGAGCCGATCGCCGGCGGCGGCTTTGACGCCCGCTATATAGCGGGGCGTCATCCTGCCGTCACCCGTCTTCTCCGGCGGATTGGGCGGCTTTGCGGCGGCCACGTGCGGCGATATCGGCGACCAGCGAGGCGAGATTGCCGATCTCCGTTGTCCGCAAGCCCGGATCGCCGCTCTCTCGCGCCGATTCCGGCACCACGGCGGCGGTGAAACCGAGCTTGGCCGCTTCCTTCAGACGGCTCCCCGCCTGCGCCACCGGGCGCACCGCGCCGGACAGCGATACCTCGCCGAAATACACGGCCTGCGGCGGCAGCGGCGCGTCGACCAGCGACGAGACGAGCGCGGCGGCGGCGGCGATATCGGCCGCCGGCTCCTGGATGCGCATGCCGCCGGCGACGTTGAGATAGACGTCGTGACCACCGAGGCGCACGCCGCAATGGGCTTCCAGCACGGCGAGCACCATCGACAGGCGGCTCGAATCCCAGCCGACCACCGAGCGGCGCGGCGTACCGAGCGTGGACGGTGCGACCAGCGCCTGGATCTCGACCAGCAGCGGCCGCGTGCCTTCCATGCCGGCGAACACGGCGGTGCCAGGCTGGCCGAGGTCGCGCTCGGAGAGAAACAGCGCGGACGGATTGGTCACTTCGCAAAGTCCCGCGCCGGTCATCTCGAACACGCCGATCTCGTCGGTCGGGCCGAAGCGGTTCTTCACGGCGCGCAGGATGCGGAACTGGTGCGAGCCTTCGCCCTCGAAGGACAACACCGCGTCGACCATGTGCTCGACGACGCGGGGGCCGGCAATCTGCCCGTCCTTGGTGACGTGGCCGACGAGGATGATGGCCGCGCCGGTGCGCTTGGCGAAGCGGATCAACGCCTGCGCCGCGCCGCGCACCTGCGTCACCGTGCCGGGCGCGGATTCGACCGTGTCGGTCCACATGGTCTGGATCGAGTCGATGACGATGAGCTTCGGCGTCTTGCCTTCGGAGAGGGTGGCGATGATGTCCTCGACCGAGGTTTCGGAGGCGAGCTCGACCGCCGCCTCGCGCAGGCCCAGACGCTCGGCGCGCAGGCGCACCTGCGCCACCGCCTCTTCGCCGGAGATGTAGACGGCGCGCTGGCCGAGGCGGGCGAGCGCCGCGGTCGCCTGGATCAGGAGGGTCGATTTGCCGATGCCGGGATCGCCGCCGAGCAGCAGCACGGAGCCCTTGACGAAGCCGCCGCCGGTGACGCGGTCCAGTTCGCCAATGCCCGAGGCGATGCGGGGAGCGTCGGTGGCGTCGCCGGCCAGGTCCTCGAGCTTGAACAGGCGGCCTTTGCCGGGCTTGCGGCCGGGGCCGGCGGGGCGGTCGGCGCCTTCCTCGGAGAGCGTGTTCCAGTCGCCGCAGGCCTCGCACTTGCCCTGCCAGCGGTTATAGGCCGCGCCGCAGTTCTGGCAGATGAAGGTCAGACCGCGCTTGGACATGGGAATCGCCTTGAAATGCTCGGGCCGACGCTAGTGGCGTCATGAGAACATTACAAGAACATTCGTTAAGAGAAAGCGACTTTTGGACACTCGCCGTCCGGCGGCGTCGAGGAGGGGGCTCGCTCAGGGCTTTGCTCCCGAACAACTTTGAGCGACCGAGCAGAAACCAGATCAAGACCTATCCGGCTGTCCCGGGCGACCGTTTAGGGCGTGTCGCCGATGCCTTCGTGAACTCGTTCGCGAGCACTCTCACCGGCCGAAAATACAGATCGACGGACTCGTGGATATCCTTCTTGACGACATCGAGAAATCGTCCTGACTCGGAAGCTCTTTTTTTAGACGTGCGCTGGGGGCGCGTACCGGCAGACTTGCTAGACATGGCCGCCTCCCTTTTTCAAACCCAACGCCATTTCCTTCAGGAGTTTCCAAACTTCCACAAAAATAAAGAACACGAAACAGACCATATCCGCCAAAAACAGCAAAATTTCGATTACGTGGCACCCAAGTACAATCTCATATGGCGCCCCGAGTCCCTCAATCCAATGTGCTCCGAGAGAAATGATTGTCGCAACGCCGGCAAAAATACCGAAAAGAACAGCGCCGACGATTATTTGAAAGATGAAATGGCCGATGACTTTGAGTGTCTCGGTCATGGTTCCTCCGCCATCGACGGAGAGCTATGTACACCAGAAGTTGTAAATCCGCAAACGGTAGCCTGAGCAAAATTGAAACGGCCGAATAGCTAATTCCGATAAACCCGGTGATACCTGCGCCCGAGACTGGTCAGCACCTCGTAGCCGATGGTGCCGGCGCGGTTGGCGAGATGGTCCACGTCGACCTCGTCGCCGATCAATGTGACGAGATCGCCGCGACGCACCGCCTTCTCGGGCAGCGCGGAAATATCGATCGCCATCAGGTCCATCGAGATGCGGCCGGCCAGCGGGCAGCGCTTGCCGGCGACGATCGCGTCGGCGCCGGGCGCCTCGTCGGTCGCGCTCGCCGCGCGCAGGTAACCGTCGCCATAGCCGACCGCGACCACGGCGAGGCGTGCGGCGTGGCGCGACCGCCACGCGCCGCCATAGCCGACGGCGTCGCCCTTGCCGATGGTGCGCACCTGCACGACGTGCGCCTTCAATTCGACCACCGGGCGCATCGGGTTCGCCTTGCCCGGCATCGGATTGACGCCGTAGAGCGCCGCACCCGGCCGCACCATGTCACAATGCGCGCCGTTGCCGAGGAAGATGCCGGAGGAATTGGCGAGCGAAGCGGGGATGCCGCGATACAAAAGCCGCACCTCGCGGAAGAGCGCTATCTGTTTCTGGTTCGCCGGATTGTCGGGCGTGTCGGCGCAGGCGAGATGGCTGAGCACGAGCGTGATGCCGTGGTTCTCGGCGCGGATGCGCGGCGCCAAAGCCGCCGCCTCGTCGGCGGAGATGCCGAGCCGGTTCATGCCGGTGTCGATGTGCAGGGCGGCGCCGCCGCGCCAGTCCTGTCCCGAGCAGAAGGCGTCCCACTCGGCCAGTTCGACCATGCTGCCGATCACCGGCCGCGCATTGGCCTCGGCGTAGCCGGCCGTGGTGTTCGGCAAAAGGCCGTTGAGGACGTAGATGGCCGCATCGGGAACCACGGCGCGCAGGCGGCGGGCCTCGTAGAGATCGGCGACGAAGAAGGTGCGGCAGCCGGCGCGGGCGAGGTGCCGTCCGACCGGCTCGAGGCCGCAGCCATAGCCGTCGGCCTTGACCACGGCGGCGCATTCCGAGGGCATGGCGCGGCGGCCGAGCGCGCGCCAGTTGGCTTCGATCGCCGCCAGGTCGATCGTCAGGATGCCGCCGGCCTCGGCCGCCGGCGGACCGGCGGTGGTGACCGTCTCCGGAGAGGCGGCAGGCGCTTCGGCGATGACGACGGGCTGGTTCATGACCGGTCCGGTTTACCGGGACGCGGCCTTTGCGTCCATCCGCGTGGTCATACCGCCGCCGGCTCCGGCGCGGGCCGGCCGCGGATGAAGTCGGAGGCCTTGTCGGCGATCATCAAGGTCGAGGCGTTCAGATTGGCCGAGATCATGCGCGGCATGATCGAGGCGTCGACGACGCGCAGGGCCTCGAGGCCGTGCACGCGCAGGCGGTCGTCGACCACGGCGGCCGGATCGGTGGCCGGGCCCATGCGGCAGGTGCAGCCGGGATGGAACGTGGTCTGCCCGCGCGCGGCCGCGGCGGCGAGGAACTCGTCGTCACTTTGCACCTTGGGGCCGGGATAGTCCTCGAAGGCCGTGTAGGGCGCGAGCGGCGCCGAGGCGAGCAGGCGGCGCGCGAGTTTCATGCCGGCGACGACGACACGCTTGTCGAGCTCGGCGGCGAGATAGTTGGTCTGGATCTCCGGCGGCGCGAACGGATCGGACGAGCGGATGCGCACATAGCCGCGGCTCTCCGGCCGCTGCTGCCACGAGGCGACGGTCATGCCGGGCTCGTCCTCGAGCTTGCCCTGTTCGCCTTCCTTGTAGCTCGCCGGCGTGAAGGTCAGCTGCAGGTCGGAGGTCTCCGCCGTCTCGCCGGAATGCCAGAAGCAATAGACCAGCGTCGGCGACAGGCCGAGGATGCCGCGGCGCGCGAAGCCCCACTTCAGCGCTTCAAGCGCCAGATTAAGTCCGCGCGCGCGTTCGTTGATCGACTTGGCGTTCTTGACGCGCGCGACCGAGCGCGGCGCGTAATGGTCCTGCAGGCCTTCGCCGACGCCTTCGAGCGCGTGACGCACGGCGACGCCGTGCGCCTGCAGCAGCGCCGCCGGCCCGACGCCGGACAATTGCAGCAGCTGCGGCGAATTATAGGCGCCGCCGGCGAGGATCACCTCGCAGCGCGCGCGCACCTCGGTGATGTCGCCGCCGCGGCCGCCTTTGGCGTAGCGCACGCCGACCGCGCGCCGGCCCTCGAACACGATGCACGAAACGTGTGCGTGCGTGCGCACGGTCACGTTCGGCCGCTTCATCGCCGGCCGCAAAAACGCGGTGGCGGCGGACACGCGGCGGCCGTTGTGGATCGTCCGCTGCGCGTAGGCGACGCCTTCCTGCGTCGTGCCGTTGTAGTCCTTGTTGCGGGGGATGCCGAGGCTCTCCGCGCCGGCGATGAACGCCTCGCACAGCGGATCGCGCCAGTTGATGTCGGTGACGGTCAGCGCCCCGTCACGGCCGCGATAGGTGTCCTCGCCGTCGCCGATGCGCCGCTCCATGCGCCGGAAGTAGGGCAGCACGTCGGCATACCCCCACGAGCGGTTGCCGTACTGCGCCCAGGTGTCGAAGTCGCTGCGCTGGCCGCGGTTATAGATGTGGCCATTGATCGACGATGAGCCGCCGAGCGTCTTGCCGCGCGGCGAGAAGATGCGGCGGCCGGCGGTGCCTTCGCCCGGCTCCTGCGCATAGCACCAGTTGATGCGCGTATCGTAGAAGGTCTTGATGAAGCCGGCGGGCAGATGGATGTATGGGTGCCAGTCGGTCGGCCCCGCTTCCAGCACGCAGACTGTGGTGCCCTGGTCCTCGCTCAACCGGTTGGCCAGCACGCTGCCGGCGGAACCGGCGCCGACGATCACGTAATCGAACGTATCCATTCCAAGTCCCGCGCGGCCGCGACGGTGCGGCCATGCGAAGCATGCCCGCGCAGGCGCGGCGCGTCTATGCGCAGCGCATCACTCGCCGAAGCGCGCGGGCAGGTGGTCGCTCGCCGCGAGGTTGGAGAACTTGGTGATCGAGCCGTCGAACTGCAGCTCGACCGTGCCGGTGGGGCCGTGGCGCTGCTTGGCGATGATCACTTCCGCCTTGCCGCCGACCTTGTCGGCGTCGGCGAGCCACTGCGCGAACTTCTCGCGGTCGCTTTCCAGCGGCTTGCGCATCACGTGGTAGTACTCCTCGCGGTAGACGAAGAGCACCACGTCGGCGTCCTGCTCGATCGACCCCGATTCACGCAAGTCCGAGAGCTGCGGATGCTTGTCGTCGCGGCTTTCCACCTGACGCGAGAGCTGCGACAGCGCGATGACCGGCGTGTTGAGCTCCTTGGCCAACGCCTTGAGCTTGGTGGTGATCTCGGTGATCTCCTGCACGCGGTTCTCGTTCGAGCGCTTGGTCGAGCCGGAGAGAAGTTGCAGGTAGTCGATGACAATGAGGTCGAGGCCGCGCTGGCGCTTGAGCCGTCGCGCGCGGGCGGCGAGCTGCGCCACCGAAATGCCGCCGGTTTCGTCGACATAGAGCGGCAGGTTCTGCAATTCGACCGAGTAGTCCTTGATCTTCTCGAAGTCGGCTTCGCTGATGTTGCCGCGGCGGATCTGGTTCGACGGGATTTCCGTCTGCTCGGAGATGATACGGGTGGCGAGCTGCTCGGCCGACATTTCCAGCGAGAAGAAGCCGACGATACCGCCGTTGACGGTGGTCTGGTGGCCATCGGGTTTCAGCTCGCCCTGCCAGGCCTTGGCGACGTTGTAGGCGATGTTGGTGACGAGCGAGGTCTTGCCCATGCCCGGGCGGCCGGCGAGCACGATCAGGTCGGAGGGCTGAAGCCCGCCCATCATGCGGTCGAGGTCGTCGAGCCCGGTGGCGATGCCGGAGAGCTTGCCGTCGCGCTGGAAGGCATGCGCCGCCATGTCGATGGCGGTCGTCAGCGCGTTCGAGAAGCGCTGGAAGCCGCCGTCGTAACGTCCTGATTCCGCGAGGTCGTAGAGCCTGCGCTCGGCGTCCTCGATCTGGTTCTTGGGCGAAAAGTCGACCGGCGCGTCGTAAGCGACGTTGACCATGTCCTCGCCGACCAGGATCAGAGAGCGGCGGATGAACAGGTCGTAGACCGTGCGGCCGTAATCCGAGGCGTTGATGATCGTCGTCGCCTCGGCGGCGAGGCGGGCAAGATACTGGTTGACCGTCATGCCGCCGATGTCGATGGCGGCGTCGAGGAAGGTCTTCAGGGTCACCGGCGTCGCCAGCTTGCCGGCGCGGATCAGTTCGCGCGAGAGCTGGAAGATGCGCTGGTGGATCGGCTCGAAGAAGTGTTCCGGCTCGAGGAAGTCGGACACCCGGTAGAGCGCCTCGTTGTTGACAAGGATGGCGCCGAGCAGCGCCTGTTCCGCCTCGATATTGTGCGGAGCAGTGCGATAGCTCGGGCCGGGGGCCTCGAGCGGCTTGCGGGCGACTGATTCGAGCGGAGCCATGGGAATGGATACGAGCTTTCGAAGGCAAAAAGGTGGTGATTCGATACTGCGCTGCAAACGCGATCGATGAACGCGGCGGGCTACTGAAAGATCGACCGCGGTTAAGGCGACTGCCCCGCGGAGGCATTAACAACTAGTGCCCGCGTGGGCGCGGCGCCATCGCATACGGCAGTTCGCGAGTCTTATCCACGCTAGTCACCGGGAGAAGAAAGACGGCGCTTGACGGCGAGGCGCGTGCGGCGTCACCGGCGCGTGCGACGGTGCGAGATTGCTCGATATCGTTATGAAGACAGCCCGCTAACTCATTGTCGTCCCCGGGCCTGTCCCGGGGACCCCGATAAGGAAGGCACCGCCGTGCCCGCCCTTAGCGAGATGGCCGGGACAAGCCCGGCCATGACAGTGGAGAGGTGAGTGCTCTCCCCAGAGCGGGGCGGGGAAAGCCGGTTACTCGCCCGCCAGCCGCAGCGGGGCCTGGCTGCGGCCCTCGCTGGCGCGCAAGCGCTGCTCCTCGCGGCCGATGTAATCGCGGGTCATCGGCGTGACGCCCTGCCGCTTGGTGATCTGGATCTGGAAGTTCATCATGTTCTGCTCGCGGAACGACATTTCGGAGGCCGCGAGATAGAACTCCCACATGCGCACGAAGCGCCGGTCGTAGATGCGCTCGGCGTCCTCGCGATGGGCGAGGAAGCGCTCGCGCCAGGCCTTCAGCGTCTCGGCGTAATGCAGGCGCAGGATTTCGATGTCGGTGACGAGCAGGCCGGCCTTCTCGATGTACGGCAGGACCTCGGAGAGGGCGGGGATGTAGCCGCCGGGGAAGATATATTTGCCGATCCACGGATTGGTGATGCCGGGCCCCTCCGAGCGGCAGATGGAATGCAGCACCATCACGCCGTCGTCGGCAAGCAGGTCGGCGGTCTTGCGGAAGAACTCGCGGTAGTGGCCGACGCCGACATGCTCGAACATGCCGACCGAGACGATGCGGTCGAACGGGCCTTTGACGTCGCGATAGTCCTGCAGGTTGAATCGGGTGCGGTCGCCGAGGCCCCTCTCGGCGGCGCGGGAATTGGCGATGCCGTACTGCTCCTGCGACAGCGTGACGCCGGTCACGTCGGCGCCGGTCATCTCGGCGAGATAGAGGCCGAGACCGCCCCAGCCGCACCCGATGTCGAGCACGCGCTTGCCGCGTGCGAGCAGGAGCTTGGCGGCGAGATGCCGTTTCTTGGCGAGCTGCGCGTCGTCCAGCGACGCGTCCGGCGTTTCGAAATAGGCGCAGCTGTATTGCCGGTCTGCGTCGAGGAAGAGCGAATAAAGCTGGCCATCGAGATCGTAGTGATGCGCGACGTTGCGGCGCGAGCGCTTGCGCGGATTGAACTGCACGAGGCGGCGCGCGAGGTAGCGCAGGATCCACTGCGGCCGCGACCATTGCGGCAATTCCGACTTTTGTCCGAGGGCGACGGCGAGCACGTCGGCGATCGAACCCTGTTCGACGACGAGCGTGCCGTCCATATAGGCTTCGCCGAATTTGAGCTCTGGATCGAGAATGAGGCCCCACTCGGCCGAGGGCGACGTGAGCCGCACCGCAACCGGGGTACCGGTGCCGTCACCGAACCTGAATGTCTTCCCGCGCGACGTGGTCAGCGTGAAGTCGCCCCGCCGCAGAAAAGTGCCCAACAGCACTTGAAGCAACCGCTCCATCGGCCGCCTCCATCACACGATACCGACACTAAATCAGAAGCCACCCGTCGCCCGTGGCCGTAACGTACCGGCCACAATTTCGTTCAACCATGATATTTGAACAAACTTCGGGGCGATCAGCAATGCCCCTGACGGACGGCCAGGCTTGCGCTAGAGAAATGCGTGGGACCGGATGCAGCGGGCAGCGCCGAAGGCGCGGTAAGGGACTAGAGACATATGACAAAATGGATGCGTTTCGTTCTGGCGGGCGCCGGACTGTGGGCCGCTCTGGCCTTCGCCGATGCGGCCCTGGCGCAGGACAACTTCGATGCCGGCAAGACCGGCGCCCAGCTTTACGCGGCAGACTGCGCGATCTGTCACAAATCGGCACAGAGCCTCAACCGCAACGTCGGCGGGCCGTTCGGCGGGGTCGAGAGCTTTCTGCGCGAGCACTACACGGCGAGCCGCGAAGCGGCCGCGGCGATCACGGCCTATCTGAATTCGGTGGGCGGCAGCCCCGCGGCGGCTGACCGGAAGCCGGCAAAGGGCAAGCGCAAGGCTGACGACAAGAAGAAGGACGCCAAGCCGGCCAAGCCGGAAGAAAAGAAAGAGAAAAAGCCGGAGGAGAAATCCGGCGACAAGCCGGCGGAGAAGCCGGCCGACAAGAAATCCGACAAGGACAAGAAAGACAGCGGGCAGGCCGCACACCCCAAGTCCGCCGCCATTGCCAGGGCGGCCGCGCGCGGCTGAAGGGGCGACGCCGGACCGGCCGAGCCGGTCCAGCGTCCCCGCGACGCTTATTTCTCGCTCGTTTCCTCGACCGCCCCGGCGGCGGCTTCCTCGCCTTCGCCGGCCTCCGGCTGCTCGAAGAAGGTCTCGGCATTGGCGGCAGCCGCCGCGGCCTCTTCTTCCTCGTCGGTGCGGCGGATGGTGACGTTTTCGCCGCGCTTGATGCGCTCGGCCTCGTCGGCGCTGCGGGCGACGATCACGGTCACCGACACCTCGATCTCCGGATGCAGCGCGATCGGCACCTTGTACTGGCCGATCGACTTGATCGGCGCATTGATGGCGACCTGGCCCTTGGCGATCCCGGCGCCGTCCTCGGCGATCAGGCGCGCGATGTCGCGAGTCGTCACCGAGCCGAACAACTGGCCGGATTCGCTGGCCTGACGCAGCACGATGAAGCTCTTGCCGTCAACCTTCGACGCCAGCTTGCCGGCATCGCCCTTGGCCTCGAGATTGCGCTGCTCGAGGTCGGCGCGCATGCCTTCGAACTTCTTCTTGTTCTCGGCGGTGGCGCGCAATGCCTGGCCGCGCGGCAACAGGAAATTGCGGGCGAAGCCGTCCTTCACGCGCACGGTCTCGCCCATCTGGCCGAGCTTGCCGACGCGCTGCAACAAAATCACTTCCATGGTCCTTACTCCTTCTGACTGTTCAGGTTGTCTCTAAGCATTTCAAACAAGCGTGCCGCGCCGCCGCGCGACACGCGCACGTAGATGGAAAACCGTGTCGGCGAGCCCGAGCAGGCTGAGCATCAGCACCGGCCAGCCGAAGACGAGGACCGAGGCGTAGATGCCGCCGATGAGGAACGCCCGGCTCGGCTGCCCGCGGGTGATGGCATGCAGCACGGCGAAGCCGAGGATGCCGTAAGCCATGACCAGCGCCGCGGTGGCGACGCCGGCGACGATGCCGGCCATGCCGCCGGCAAAACTGACGGCGAGCGCCACCGCCAGCGCGGCGGCGGCGAGCGGCGGAAAGGTCATCGCCGGGAGGTCGGGCCACGGGCGCGGCAGGCGTCCGGAGAATTTCACGACGCGGCCGGCGAGCCAGAGGTTGATGACGTTGGTGACGGTGGCCGCGACCGCCGCAGCCGGCGGTACCACGGCAACCATGAACTCGACCAACCGCTTGCCCCGGGCGGCTGCCTGAGCGTCGGCCGCGCCCGTTTTGACCTGCAGCATGCTCGACAGCGCGTCGGACAAGTGGGTGCGGAGGCTCGCGGCGTCGAGGCCGAAATTCGGGATGGCGACGAGCACGAGCAGCACGCCGAGCAGGGCCGCCCACAGCACCAGGCGCCCGGGCGGGTACCACTCGATCCCGGCTTCCGGCGCGCCATTAGTAATGGCCGGCACGGGGCGCCCGAGCATCGCGAGGTAGCTGAGCCACCAGGCAGGCACGGCGATGCCGGCGACGAAGGCGACGACGGAGACGCCGCCGAACAGCACGGCCACCGCGAGCGTGGCGGTCAGCGCCGCGAGCAGGGCGGCCCAATGGCTCCAGCCCAGCCCGGCGATCATCACCGGCAGCGGTGCCAGATAAAAGAGGATGATGGACAGGAACGAGCCGGACGCCACCGAAGCGAACAGCAAAGCTGCCGCGGCGCCCGCACCAATTCCGATGAGTCCAAATTGCATCATCACGAGCTGTCCCGCTCTGGTGAGCGGTTAGAGGCGGATCAGATGTCCGCCCCAACCATCGGCGCCCGGGCCGATCCCGGAAGCCTCGTTTCTCGCCTCATCCCGAGGAGCGGGCGTCAGCCCGCGTCTCGAAGGATGAGGCTATTCGTTCGATCCGCAGAGCGGATCAGCGAATGACGTAAGGCAGCAGGCCGAGGAAGCGCGAACGCTTGATCGCCTGCGCCAGCTCACGCTGCTTCTTGGCCGACACCGCGGTGATGCGGCTTGGCACGATCTTGCCGCGCTCGGAGACGTAACGCTGCAACAGCTTCACGTCCTTGTAGTCGATCTTCGGCGCATTCGCGCCCGAGAACGGGCAGGTCTTGCGGCGGCGGAAAAACGGGCGGCGCGCGCCGCCCTGTGCTGCGAATGCCATTGCTTATTCCTCCGAACCGGTGGCGGCGTCGTCGTCGCGGCGCGGGCGGCGCTCGCCGCGGTCACGATCGCCGAAGCTGCGCTCGCGGTCGCCGAAGCGGCCGCCGCGATCACCACGGTCACCGCGCTCGTCGCGGTCGCGATCCGACTTGCGCATCATCGCCGAGGGGCCTTCCTCGAGCTCGTCGACGCGGATGGTCAAATAGCGCAGGACGTCTTCGGAGAGGCGCTCCTGGCGCTCGATCTCGGTGACGGCGGCGGACGGCGCATCGACGTTGATGAGCGTCATGTGCGCCTTGCGGTTCTTGTTGATGCGGTAGGTGAGGGACTTCAGGCCCCAATACTCGTTCTTGGTGACCTTGCCGCCGAGGCCGCCGATGACGTCGGAGAATTGCTTGGTGAGGTCTTCGACCTGCTGGGCGCTGAGATCCTGGCGCGCCAGAAATACGTGCTCGTAGAGGGGCATGAGGTGCCTTTCCTTGTCTTGCCCATGAACCTCGACCCTGGCGCCTAGCCCCTCGAGCCCTTCGGGAAAGGCTCGAATGCTCTGAAGGCGGGAACACGGGACGCCGGGCTTTCGCCCTACCGGCTTCATGACCGAAGGTCATGTTTCCAGCCGTCCGTTCAGCTCCCAACCAAAGTCGATGGAGTGCGCGGGTTATAGGGGTTTTTCGGGCGAATGCAAGGCGGCGGCTCTGGTCGGTTCAGGCCGCCTGCGGGCCGCCACCCGTGTAGATGTGCTGGAGCCGATCGGCCAGTTCCACCGCCAGGTCTGTGCCTTCCTTAATCTGACGGACGGTTTCCGGCCGGTAGGACCCTCGGCGGGCACGGTGCAGGGCGGCAATCAGGATTTCCAAGCTTTGCGCCATGATCCGGCGGCGGAATTCGGGATCTGTGCGCGCGCGCGCCAGATCCGCCTCCGTCGCCAGCTCGCTCATGACAATTCCTCTTCAACCGGAAGTATAAGATTAAGCGGGAGAGTCTTGTTGTCTGGTTACCGAATACCCCTGTCCGCTTGACAGCGGGGTGAGCGCAGTGTCTTTCCGCCCCGATTTCCCCACATAGTGGCAGACGGTAAGGACAGGCATGGCGGTCGCGTTTGTATTTCCCGGGCAGGGCAGTCAGACGGTGGGCATGGGCAAGGCGCTTGCCGACGCCTTCGCGCCGGCCAAGGCGGTGTTCGCCGAGGTGGACGCGGCCCTCGGTGAAAGCCTGAGCACGACGATCTTCGAAGGCCCGCAGGACAAGCTAACCCTGACCGAGAACGCACAACCGGCGCTGATGGCGGTGTCGCTCGCCGTTATGCGCGTGCTTGAGGCCGAGGCCGGACTTAGCCTCGCCCGTGATGCCGCCTTCGTTGCCGGCCATTCGCTCGGAGAATATTCGGCGCTGGCCGCGGCCGGCACGTTCAGCGTCGCCGACGCGGCGCGTCTTTTGCGCACACGCGGGCAGGCGATGCAGAAGGCGGTGCCGGTCGGCGTCGGCGCCATGGCGGCTCTGCTCGGGCTCGACTATGACGCGGCGGTCGCCGTGGCGGCCGAAGCGGCGCAGGGCGAGGTCTGCCAGGCGGCGAATGACAATGGCGGCGGCCAGGTGGTCGTCTCCGGCAACAAGGCGGCGGTCGAACGCGCGGTCGAGATCGCCAAGGGCAAGGGCGCCAAACGTGCGATGCTGCTGCCGGTGTCCGCTCCCTTCCATTGCGCGCTGATGGCGCCCGCCGCCGAGGTGATGGCCGAGGCTTTATCGAAGGTGCACGTCATGGCGCCGGTCGTGCCGGTCGTCTCGAATGTGAGGGCGAGCGCGCTCAAGGATCCGGCGGAGATCGTCAAGGCGCTGGTGGCGCAGGTGACCGGCACAGTGCGCTGGCGCGAGTCGGTCGCCTATATGGCCGCGCAGGGCGTCAGCAAATTTTATGAAATCGGCGCCGGCAAGGTGCTGAGCGGCCTCGTCAAGCGCATCGCCGACGGTGCCATCGGAACCGCCATCGGCACGCCGGACGACGTCGCCGCATTCAAGGCCGCGAAGAACTGATCGCGAGCGGGGGAGACCTGGACATGTTCGATCTGACCGGCAAGGGCGCCCTCGTCACAGGCGCGACGGGCGCCATCGGCGAGGCGATCGCGCGTGCATTGCACGCGCAGGGCGCGACCGTCGCCATTTCCGGAACCCGGCGCGAGGTTCTCGACAAACTGGCCGGCGAACTGGGTTCGCGCGTGCACGTGCTACCCTGCGATCTTGGCGACAAGGATCAGGTCGAGGCGCTGGTTCCGGCCGCCGAAGAGGCGCTGCAGAAGGTCGACATCCTGGTCGCCAATGCCGGCGTCAACCGCGACAATCTCTTCGTCCAGCTCAAGGACGAGGACTGGGACAAGGTTATCGCGGTCAACCTCACCGCCACGTTCCGGCTCAGCCGCGCCGCCGTTTCGCGCATGATGCGCCGCCGGTTCGGCCGCATTATCGGCATTTCTTCCGTGGTCGGCTTCACCGGCAACCCGGGGCAGAGCAATTACACTGCCTCGAAAGCGGGCATGGTGGGCATGATGAAGTCGGTCGCCGCCGAATATGCGCGGCGCAACATAACTGCCAACTGCATCGCACCCGGCATCATCGTCAGTGCGATGACCGACAAGCTCAACGAGAAACAGCGCGAGGCGATCATGTCGCGCGTGCCGATGGCTCGGCTGGGAACGCCGCAGGATATTGCCGCCGCGGCGGTCTATCTGGCCGCCGACGAGGCTGCCTATGTGACCGGTCAGACCATTCACGTGAATGGCGGTATGGCCATGATTTAAGGGAGGAATCGGGTTTTCCCCGCCTTGCGGGGGCACTCCCTCGTACGCTGGTCAACGGAATTGAAGTGTGGTAACCGAAATTCGGCCCGGCTGGGGCGGCCGATGGCGGAAGTCGCTGGAAGATGTCCGCGATCGGAAGTCGTCTCAACCACCGTCCACCACGACGAGGTCAAACCGCCAAGGCTGCGTCCCGACTTCGGTCGCAGCCCAATCTGAAAAAGCAGAGGTTGAACGATGAGTGATATAGCCGAGCGGGTGAAGAAGATCGTCGTGGAGCACCTGGGCGTGGAGCCCGACAAGGTGACGGACCAGGCGAGCTTCATCGATGACCTTGGCGCCGACAGTCTCGACACTGTCGAGCTGGTGATGGCGTTCGAGGAAGAGTTCGGCTGCGAAATTCCGGACGATGCCGCGGAGACGATTCTCACCGTCGGCGACGCCGTGAAATTTCTCGAAAAGAATGCGAAGAGCTGAAGGTCGCAGGCGGCCGCTCGTTTCGCTTTTCATCTTTGTTCCTTCTGCTGCGCGCCCAAAGCGCGCAGCAGAATCAATAACGGCCGCGCAAGCTTGATGGCGTGCGTGGCTGCTTTCGCGCGGAGCCGGTCATGAGGCGCGTTGTCGTCACCGGAATGGGAATGCTCACGCCGCTCGGGTGCGGCGTCGAACCGACATGGTCGCGCCTGATCAAGGGCGAGAGCGGCGCCAAGAAGATCGACACGTTCGAGGTCTCCGACATCGCCGCGAAGGTCGCCTGCGTGATCCCGCGCGGCGACGGCTCGAACGGCACATTCAACGCCGACCAGTGGATGGAGCCGAAGGAACAGCGCAAGGTCGACGACTTCATCGTCTACGCAATGTGCGCGGCCAGACAGGCGCTCGACGACGCCGGCTGGCGTCCGACGACGCATGAAGACCAGTGCGCGTCCGGCGTCATGATCGGTTCCGGCATCGGCGGCATCGAGGGCATTGCCAAGACCGCCATCGATCTGCACGAGAAGGGACCGCGGCGGGTGTCGCCGTTCTTCATTCCCGGCCGCATCATCAACCTCGCCTCGGGCTTCGTCTCGATCGCCTTCGGTCTGAAGGGGCCGAACCATGCGGTCGTGACCGCCTGCTCCACCGGTGCGCATGCGATCGGCGACGCCGCGCGCCTGGTTGCGCTCGGCGATGCCGATGTGATGGTGGCCGGCGGCACCGAATCTCCGGTCAACCGCATGGCGATGGCCGGTTTTGCCGCTCTGCGCGCGCTCTCGACCAACTTCAACGACGACCCGACTCGCGCCTCGCGCCCTTACGACAAGGATCGCGACGGCTTCGTCATGGGCGAGGGCGCCGGCTGCGTCGTGCTCGAAGAGCTCGAGCATGCCAAGGCGCGCGGCGCCAGGATCTATGCCGAGGTGATCGGCTATGGCCTGTCGGGCGACGCCTATCACATCACCGCGCCGTCGCCGGACGGTGATGGTGCCTTTCGCTGCATGACCATGGCGATGAAGCGCGCCGGGATCGCCGCCGGCGATCTCGATTACATCAACGCGCACGGCACCTCGACGCCGCTCGGCGACGAGATCGAGCTCGGCGCGGTGCAGCGGCTGGTCGGCAACAATGCCGGCACGATCTCGATGTCCTCGACCAAGTCGTGCATCGGCCATCTGCTCGGCGCCGCCGGCGCGGTCGAGGCGATCTTCTCCATCCTCGCCATCCGCGACCGCGTTGCGCCGCCGACCATCAATCTCGACAACCCCTCGGTCGAGACGCCGATCGACCTGGTGCCACACAAGGCGCGCCAGCGCGACATCGACGTAACGCTGTCGAACTCGTTCGGCTTCGGCGGCACCAACGCCTCGCTGATCTTCCGCCGCTACAACGGCTGATAGAGCGCAACGCCATCTTGGCGCGCGCCAGCCGTCCACAGGGGACAAGCGCCGCGCGCACCTGCTTTCGCCATAATTATTCCTATCTTGCGGAAGCTTCTGCTATTTTCAGGTCTGCCATCGGCGAGCCGAGGGTGAAAGCGAGCGGGCGCCGCCGGGGGCGGCGGGCCCGGAGGCTGGCGTCCGACATCACGGGGAGAATGCGGCCAGTGAACGTGCCGGTGGCGATCAAAGGAGTGGGCGCGTGACGGGCTCGCCCAGCGACGTGCCGCCGCGTTCGCCTGCGCCGCAGAACGGCGGTCAGCCGCCATTGCCGCGCAGCCCGCGGGTCGCGCTGCAGCCCGAACCCGTGCCGCCGCCGCTGCGCCGCTCGAAGCGGGCGCGCCATCCGCTGGTGGTCGTCGGCAGCGCCTTCTTCACCTTCCTGATCGTCGTCGCCGTCGCGATCGGCACCACGCTCTACGTCGGCCGCCACCGCTTCGAGGCGCCCGGTCCGCTCGCCCAGGACAAGATCGTCAACATCCCGAAGGGGCTCGGCACCCGCGACATCTCCGACCTGCTGGTGCGCGAAGGCGTCATCGACCAGCCTTACGTCTTCGTCGGCGGCGTTGTCGTGCTTAAGGCGCGCGGCGATCTCAAGCACGGCGAGTATAAATTTCCGGCGCATTCCAGCGTCGCCGAGGTCATCGGCACGCTGATCGACGGCAAGGTGGTGCAGCACGCGGTGACCGTCGCCGAGGGCCTGACCTCCGAGCAGATCGTCGACAGGCTGCAGGAAAACACTGTCCTTACCGGACCGATCAAGGAGATTCCGGCCGAGGGCTCGCTCATGCCGGAGACCTACAAGTTCACGCGCGGTACCACGCGCGAGCAGGTCATCCAGCGCATGCAGCAGGCGGACAAGCGCGCGGTGCAGGAGATCTGGGAGCATCGCGATCCGGAATTGCCGCTCAAGAGCCCGGTCGAACTGGTGACGCTCGCCTCGATCGTCGAGAAGGAAACCGGCCGGCCGGATGAGCGCTCGCGTGTCGCCGCGGTGTTCGTCAACCGGCTGCGCCGTCACATGCGGCTGCAATCCGACCCGACAATCATCTACGGCCTGGTGGGCGGCAAGGGCTCGCTCGGCCATCCGATTCTCAAGAGCGAAAAAGACCAGCCGACGCCGTACAACACCTATGTCATCGACGGCCTGCCGCCCGGTCCGATCGCCAATCCCGGGCGCGCGTCGCTGGAGGCGGTGGCGCAGCCGGCGCGCACCAAGGATCTCTATTTTGTCGCAGACGGCACCGGCGGTCACGTCTTCGCCGAGACCTACGAGCTGCATCAGAAGAACGTCGCCAAATTGCGCGCGCTGGAGCAAAACGCCGCCACCGCGGCGACGCCAGCCGTCGATCCGCCGGCGGCGCATCCGGCTGCTGTGTTGGAACCGCCCACCGCGCCGGCGCACAAGCCGGCGCCGCGCGCGAAGCATCCCGTGCGGCACTAGCGCTTGTGAGCGCCGCGCGCCGCCGCTAAGGTCGCCGCGATTTCAGTTTTTTGTTTGAGAAGAGACGATCGCATGGCTCTGTCGAGCATGACCGGATTCGCTCGCGGCCATGGGGTCGTCGGCGCCTATGCCTGGAGCTGGGAGATCAAGTCGGTCAACGCCAAAGGGCTCGACATCCGCTTCCGCCTGCCGCCGGGCTGGGACGCGGTCGAGGTGGCGGCGCGCACGCGCGCGACTCAGGCGCTGTCGCGCGGCACGGTCTACTGCAATCTCACGGCCGCGCGGCAGGGCGTGCCGCCGACGGTGAAGGTCAACGAGCCGGTGCTCAACGCGGTGATCGCCACGCTCAATCAGCTCACCGGCAGGATCGACGCCGCGGCGCCGTCGCTCGACGGCATTCTCGCCCTCAAGGGCGTGATCGAGGTGACCGAGGAGGACGAGCGCGAGGACGAGCATCGCGAAGCCGAAGCGGCGATCCTCAAGGGCTTCGACAAGGCGCTCGCAGATCTCGACGCCATGCGCAAGCACGAGGGCGATACGCTCGGGCAACTCCTGACGACGCGGCTCGACGAGATCGCCGCGCTCACGGCGCGGGCGGAGGCGGCGCCCGGCCGCAAGCCGGAGGCGATCAAGGCGCGGCTCGCCGCGCAGGTCGCCGCCCTGATCGAGGCCTCGCAGCGGTTCGACAGCGACCGCCTCTATCAGGAGGCGATCATGCTGGCGACCAAGGCCGACATCCGCGAGGAGCTGGATCGGCTCGTGTCGCACGTCGCGCAGGTGCGCAAGCTGATCGCCGAGGGCGGTCCGGCCGGACGGCGGCTCGATTTCCTGGCGCAGGAGCTCAACCGCGAATCGAATACGCTGACGGCGAAAGCCAACGACGTCGAACTGACCAATATCGGCCTGCAGTTGAAGAGCGTGGTCGAGCAGTTCCGCGAGCAGGTGCAGAACCTCGAATGAGCGACGACGCCGACATCACGCGCCGCGGCATCATGCTGGTGCTGTCCTCGCCGTCCGGCGCGGGCAAGACGACGTTGTCGCGCAACCTGCTCGAGCAGGAGAACATCGACGATCCCGGCAAGCTGGAATTGTCGGTCTCGGCGACGACGCGGCCGCGCCGGCCGAGCGAGATCGACGGCGTGCATTATCATTTCGTCGCGCGGCGCCAGTTCGAGGCGATGCGCGATCGCGGCGA
Organism: Pseudolabrys sp.; assembly: GCF_035943735.1. Lineage (GTDB taxonomy): Bacteria > Pseudomonadota > Alphaproteobacteria > Rhizobiales > Xanthobacteraceae > Pseudolabrys. Next base: position 251,261 of record NZ_DASZBV010000016.1, on the reverse strand, counting down.
TCTGCTGGAATGGGCGGAGGTGCACGGCAATTTCTACGGCACCCCGCGCGATCCGGTTGAGAAGGCGCTCTCCGAGGGCCGCGACGTGCTGTTCGACATCGACTGGCAAGGCACGCGGCAACTGCTCGAGAAGATGCGCGACGACGTGGTCACCGTCTTCGTACTGCCGCCGTCTGCGGCGGAATTGAAATCGCGGCTCATTCGCCGCGCCGAGGACAGCGACGCCGTCATCGCCGAGCGGCTGCGCAACGCGGCCGAAGAATTTCTGCACTGGAACGAGTACGACTACATCTTGGTCAACCGCGATCTCGACAAGAGCTTCGCGCGGCTGCGCGCCATTCTCACCGCCGAGCGCCTGAAGCGGGTGAAGATGCCCAATCTCGAGGGCTTTGTGTCGAGGCTGCTCGCCGATCTGAAGAAGATCACGCCTTAAGCGGCGGCGGATGCGCCGCTATTGATGCTGCACCACGACCTTGGTGCCGACCGGCACGCGCTGGTACAGGTCGACGATGTCGTCATTCACGAGGCGGAAGCAGCCTGACGACACGGCCTGGCCGATCGTCTCCGGCGCGTTGGTGCCGTGGATGCGGTAGACCGTGGTGCCGATATAGAGCGCGCGGGCGCCGAGCGGATTGCCGGGTCCGCCGGCCATCCAGCGCGGCAGATAGGGCTGGCGCTGGATCATCTCCGGCGGCGGCGTCCAGTCGGGCCATTCGGCCTTGCGGCTGATCTTGTGGATGCCGCCCCACTGGAAGCCGTCGCGGCCGACGCCGATGCCGTAGCGCAAAGCGACGTTGTTGCCGAGGATCAGGTAAAGGAAGCGGTCCGCGGTGTTCACGATGATCGTGCCCGGCGGATATTCGGTCCGGTAGAAGACGGGGCCGCGGCGATACTCGTCGGGCACCTTTTCGCTCAGCGCGGTGTGATCGACGCCCGGATCGACGTCCTGCATCGTCGGCGTTGCATCGTAGGACTGCGCTACGGCCGGTGTGACGGCGCTGAGGATCAGGAGAACGGCCGCGGCGCGGAGCGTGTTCGTCATCGGCGAGCCCTCATGGTTCGCGTGCAAGCGCGCGGGCCAGATTAACGAAGCCCTCGACGGAAATCTCCTCGGCGCGCGCGGTTGGCTCCAGGCCGGCGGCCTCCAGCAGCGGCATCGGATCGACGCCAAGCGACTTGAGGCTCTGGCGCAGCATCTTGCGGCGTTGGCCGAAGGCCGCTTCGGTCGCGCGCTGCAACAGAGCCGCATCGCAAGGGAGCGGCACGGGCCGCGGCACCAGGCGTACCACGCTCGACGTCACCTTGGGCGGCGGCACGAATGCCGATGGCGCGACATCGAATAGGATCTTGGCCTCGGTGCGCCAGCCGGCGAGCACGGCGAGGCGCCCGTAGGACTTGCCGCCAGGCTTGGCGACGATGCGCTCGGCGACCTCGCGCTGGAACATCAGCACCATGGAATCGTACCAGGGCGGCCACGGCTCGACCGTCAGCCACTTCACCAAGAGCGCGGTGGCGATGTTGTAGGGGAGGTTGGCGACGATGCGCGCTCGTTCGGGTCCGAGCGGTTCGCCGAGATCGACGGTCAGCGCGTCGCCGGCGACGACATCGAGCCGGCCGGGGTAACGCGCGGCGATCTCGGCGAGCGCCGCCATCGCGCGCTCGTCACGTTCGACCGCCACGACGCGCCGGGCGCCGAGCGCGAGCAAAGCGCGCGTCAGCCCGCCGGGGCCGGGACCGACCTCGACGACGGTGACGTTCTCGAGCGGCTCGGCCGCGCGCGCGATGCGCGCGGTAAGGTTGAGATCGAAGAGGAAGTTCTGCCCGAGCGACTTCCTGGGCGAAAGGTCGTGGCGGCGGATGACTTCGCGCAGCGGCGGCAGGTCGTCGATCTGGGCCATGCGGCTAGTTTACAGCGGCCGGGGTCCGCGCCGAAAGCCGGGCTGCGAGCTTGAGCGCGGCGACGAGACTTGACGTGTCGGCGCGACCGGTGCCGGCAAGATCGAAGGCCGTGCCATGGTCGGGGGAGGTGCGCACGAAGGGCAGGCCGAGGGTGACGTTGACGCCGTGGTCGAAGGCCAGCGTCTTGATCGGGATCAGCGCCTGATCGTGATACATGCACAGCGCCACGTCGTAGGTCGCGCGGGCGGCGGCGTGAAACATCGTGTCGGCCGGCAGGGGACCGCGGGCGTCGATGCCCTCGGCGCGCAATGCCGCAACCGCGGGGGCGACGATCTCGACGTCCTCGCGGCCGATGGTGCCGTCCTCGCCGGCATGCGGGTTGAGGCCGGCGACCGAAAGGCGCGGACGCGCGACGCCGAAGCGCGCCGCCATGTCGCGGGCGACGATGCGGCCGGTGTCGACGATGAGTCGCGTCGTGAGCTGCGCGATGACGTCCTTCAGCGGGATGTGGATGGTCACCGGCACCACGGCGAGCTCGGGCGACCACAGCATCATCACCGGCATCACGGGGCGGCCGGTGGCGCGCTCGGCCAAGCGCGCGAGGTATTCGGTGTGGCCGGGATCGGTGAAGCCGGCGCGGTAGAGCACGCTCTTGGCGATCGGATTGGTCACCACGGCGCCGGCCTCGCCGGCCATCACGTCGGCGACGGCGCGGTCGATCGAGGCGATCGCTCCGGCGGCACTGCTGTCGTCGGGCCGGCCCGGCGCGGCGGTGATGCGCGCGTCGAGCGGCACGACAGGCAGGCTGGATGAAAAGACGTTCGACGCCTGCCGCGGCGTCACGCTCCTGACCGGAACATCGTTGCCGAGCGCGCGCGCGCGGGCAGCGAGGAACTCTGGATCGCCGATGACGTAGAAGGGCGGTATTGCGAGCTCGCGGCGGCGCTGCCAGACCGCCAGGGTGAGATCGGGGCCGATGCCAGCCGGCTCGCCGAGCGTCAACGCCAGCGGGAGCCCGGCCGCGTGGCTCATTTGGATTTGTACTCGATCATCGCCTGCTTGCGAATCTCTTCGAGGTACTTCTTCGATTCGATCTCGAACCGCTTGGCGAAGATCTGCTCGCGCGCTTGCTTCTTGGCAGGAGTGTCGGAGCTGCTCTCGCGCTTGTTGCACAGCGCGAACATCTGCAGTCCCTGGTTCGTCGGCTCGGGCGTCGTCAGGTGTCCGAGCTCCATCGAACCGAGCAGTTGACGGAACTGCTCCGGAAGGTCGGCGGACGAGCGCGTGACCGGCTCGCGCACCGCGACGTCGCGCATGCCGCGCGCCATCGCGAGCCCCTGCGCGCACGATACGAAACGGTTGCGCAGCTCCGTGGCTTCCTGGAGTTTCGATTTCAGGAAGCCCTCGCTGCTGCCGCGCGGCGCCAGAACGATCACCGGATAGAGCGTGTAGATGTAGCCGACGCCAGTCGACGCTTCGTGGCTCTCCATCATCGCTTTTGTCACGTCGACGTCGTTGATCTCGAGCGATGCGGAGAATTTGCCGCGGATGAGCTGGTTCCAGGCCAGTTCGGCGCGGATGCGCGCCTTCAGCGTCTGCGGGTAAATGCCGCTGCGCATCAGCACTTCCGAGAACTGCTGCGGCGAGAGGTGCTGACGCGACGCCATGGTCTGGAAGGTGTTGTCGACATCGGCATCGGTGATGTCGATGGTGTACATCTTCGCCTTGGCGATCTTGATGCGGTCATCGATCAGATCCTGGATGACCTCCTGCCGTGCCGGCGTCTTGTGCGTCGACGCGGCCATCAGCTTCGATCGCTGGGCGATGTCCAGTTCGGTGATCGGGGAGCCGTTGGCGACGACGACGACCTGCGCGGTGGCGACGGCAGGCAGCATCAGGCCGCAGAGCGTCAGCACGGCGGCGGCAAGGCTGTTGCGAAGTCCCGGCATGACAGCGATGTGCGGCATCTCATCCATCTCCAACGCGGCCGGCCGGCACATGGCGGTCGGGGCACGCGGCTGTTACAGGCCCGGCAACGTGGCGCCCGAGCTCGACGTGCCCGAGGTGCCAACGGTCTGACTGACGTTGGTGCTCCCCAGCGTGCGCAAGCTCAGCTGCAGCATGATCTGGTTGTTCGTCGTGACGGTCGGGCCGCTGTAGGAATATCCTGTCACGTAATTCAAGGCCAAGATGAGGCAATCGTCGATGTAGCCGAGGCCCACATTGGTCTGGTTGAACTTGCCGGCATTGATGTCGTAGCGGGCGCCGCCGAACAGCACCCAGTCCGAGGTCAGCTTGATCTGGGCACTGCCGAGAACGCCCTGCCGTCGGTCGAGGAAGCCGATGTCGGGCTGCGCCGCATAGTCGCCGTACAGCACGCTGAAATTCCAGCGGTCGAACGCGAGCGAGGTTTCCAGCTCGAGCCGCTTCATGTCCCAGGTCTTCTGGTCGAGGCGATAACGGGAGCTGAAGGTGAGGACGGAGTTAGGCTGATAGGACAGGCTGCCGACGTAATCCGACATGGTCTGGTCGAGGCCGCTGTCGAGGCCGGTGTTGCCCGGGCCGGTCGCGGCGTAGGAGTTCACGCCGAACAACTGGGCCGACTGGCCGAACAGGGCGGTGAAGGAGCCGGCCTTGTTGACCTGCGCGGAGTACTGCAGGCCGTAGTTCGCGCGGCCGCCGCCTTCCTCGCGGTCCCAGCCCGCGAATTTGTCGACGCGGAACAGGTTGCTCGCGTCGAAGACGAAGCTCTGCGAGTCTTCGTTCGGCCAGTGGTTGATCTGCTGCTCGTTGGGGCGTGCGATGACCTGGGCGATCGGGGTGATGGTCTGCGTGCCCCAGGACTGGACGCTGATGAACGGATAGCGGTATTCGAGCCCAACCGTCGGCATCGCGCGAACGAGATTGCTGTCGCCGGTCTGGATGAAGTTGGAGACGTTCGGGTCGTTATTGACCTGCACCGAGGCGGCGTCGGCGCGCACCGAAACGAACGGCGTGAACACCTGGCCGAAGGAGTCGGTGATGCTGCGCCGCCACTGCGATTCCGCCGAGAAGCGCGTATAGGCGCCCGGGATGCCGCGGAGCACGCAGTTCGACGCGTTCACCGCCGGGTCGGCGGTGTTGCAGGTACCGGCGAGCGAGGCGGCGTTATTGATCGCCTCGAAGTCGGCCTGGCTGCGCGACAGGCTGGTCAGGTTGGTTTTGAAACTGACCTCGCCGCCCAGAACCGGGTGATCGACCGTGTAGTCGTAATCGACCACCGGATGGATGGTCGGAATATGCGTCTGCTGATCCGCGCCGGAGAAGCCGAGATAGTAGATCGTGCGCGCGTCGAAATAGCTGCGCTTGCCGACGCCGGTCAGATACAGCTGCGAAACACCTTCGCTCGTGACCGACAGACTCTCGGGATTCTGGCGATACGCCGACAGGCTCGGATTGTAGTCGTTCAGATAATACTTGTCCGACAGCAGGACCGCGTCCCAGCCCCAGACCCACTGGGTGTTGATCGCGAACTGGCCGTTGCTCTCCAGGCTGCCGCGCCACGGCCGGTCGGCGCCGGCGGTGAAGGCGCCGGGGTCGAGCTGGTTGATGCCCGATCCGCGGATCTGATAGGCGCCGTCGAGCAGACGCTGGCGGAACTCGCCCTGCATCAGCAGGCCCTGCTTGGTCGTGACCTTCGGCGCGACGGTCGCGTCGTAGTTCGGCGCCATGGCCCAGTAGTAGGGGACTTCGACGGCGGCGCCGTACACCGAGCTCGACGAGATGGACGGGATCAGGAAGCCGGTCTTGCGCTTCACCGTCGGATCCGGCGCCGAGAAGTAGGGGAGCCACATGAGCGACGTACCGAAAAACTCGATGCTGGCGTCCTCGAAATAGATCATGTGCTCCTTCTGGTCGTGGATGATCCGCGCCGCTTTCACCTGCCACAGCGGCGGCTTTGTCGGATCGTCCTTGCAAGGAGCACAGGCGGTGTAGACGCCATTGTGGAAGACGGTGAAGTTGCCCTTCGAGCGCTCGGCGCGCGCGGCGGCCATGCGCGTCTGATCGGGCGTGTCGAGACGGAGCGAGTCGACGAAGCCGTTCCGGTAATCGTCGGACAGATCCATGATCTGCCCGTAGGTGATCTTGCCGTCCTCGTCGGTAAGGCGGACGTTGCCTTCGGCGTGCAGTCGCTTGGTGGCCTGGTCGTAGACGACCTTGTCGGCTTCGAGCGTGGAGCCGCCGTAGTAGATCTGGACGTTGCCGACGGCCGCAACGCGTTTGTTGGTGTAGTCGTAGTCGATCTCGTTCGCCTGAACGAGCATCTGCTTCTGGCCGTGCTGATCGAGCACGTCTTTCTTTTTGACGGGCGGGGGCGCCTGCGGGAATGCCAGGGACTGCGCCGCCGCCGGCTCAAGCGCGAACGCTCCGCCGCACGCCACCAGCGCGAGGACAGCCAAAAAGCGCATTGCGCTGCGGCGAAGCCGACGCAGCGCGGGCTGACGAGCGCAAACCGGCGTCGTCATCAGCCGTCCTCCTGGTACAACAAAGCAACGAAGCCCGTGAGGCCTCCCACGAGCACAGGCAACCACGCGGCCAAAGCTGGATTCAGCAGCTCGGCCCTGCTCAGATCGTCAGTCATTTTCGAGAGAACATAAAGCAGAAACCCAGCTGCCACGCCACTTAAAACCATCTTTTGTACCCCGCCGAAGCGAAAGAACCGTAAACTGACGGCGGCGGCAAGAAGCACCATGGCGGCCATCAGAAATGGCTGGGCCAGGAGCTTCTGGAACTGCAATCTATAGCCTGCCGCGACAAGTCCAGCGTGCTCGGCGATCTTGATATACAGTGGCAACTCCCAGAACGGCACAGTTTCCGGGGTGGCGAAGCTTTCCCGCGCTTGCTCGGGCGTCAGATTGGTCTTCAGGCGATAGTCCGACTGCTTGCGCGGCGGTTCACTGAGGGTGAAGACGCTGGCGTCGTGCAGGACCCAGTCGCCGGGCTCGAGCACCGCCTCGCGCGCTTCGACCCGGCTGCGGAAATGTCCCCCCTTGTCGAAGACGAAGGCGGTCACGCCACTGAGATAGATGCCCTGTTCGCGCGTGGATTGCGCGTTGATGATGGACTGACCGTCGGGCGAAGTCTGGCTGAGCCAGAAGGCGCTGCCGGTGCCGCCGATGCCGGACACGCTGGCGTCGCCTTTGCCGAACAACTCGGCCTCGTAGCGCTTCGACCGCTCCTGCAGCAGGGCGGAGAGGGGATTGTAGATCGTGGTCGCGACGCTCCCGAGCAGGAACGCCACGATGAGGGCCGGGGCGATGAATTGCCAGGCGGACATGCCGGCGGCGCGGGCGATGACGAGTTCGAGCCGCCGCGACAGGCCGAGGTAGCAGGACATCGCGCCGATCAGCACGCAGAACGGCATGATGCGCTCGGTGATCTGCGGCACGCGGAAGATCGACGTCTTGGCGACCAGCACCGGGGAGACGTGCGGGAGGTCGCTCGCGCGACGCATGAGCTCGATGTAGTCGAGCAGCGCGACCAGCAGGAAGATGCCGAGGAACACGAGCAGCACGTTGCTCAGGAAGCGAAGGCCGAAATACCGTGCGAGTGTTCCTCCGGCCGTCGACATGGCGCTCACTGCGTGGCGAAACGCGCCGTCAGGCGCTCGGTGGCAACCGCGATCCAGCGTGACAGGAACGCCGGCGGTTCAAGGATGAGGCCGCGCCGGATCACCAGGTAGCCGAATACGAACGAGGCGATGACCGCGATGTACGGCACCGCCAGCATCCACGGCATATTGGCGCCGAACACCGTGGCGGCGAATCCGATGAGGCGCACCACGCCGACTCCGGTCACGGCGCCGAGCAGGGACATGGTCCGGCTCTGACGTGTCGTACGCGGCGCGCCGAGGTAGGCGAAGGCGATCACGACGAAGGCAAGCGGATAGAGCGGCGCCATCAGCCGGTCATGCAGCTCAGCGCGGAACTGCCCCGGTTGCTCGCGATAGAACTCGTCCTTCGGATCGGGAAACAAAAGCTGCCAGAGATACCGCTCGCGGATCGAATACTTCACCGCCTGCGGTCCGCCCGAAAACTGCGACAGGTCGAAGGCGTAGCGGTCGAAAGCCACCATCGTCGGTTCCTGCTTGCTCGGTTCGCGCCGCTGGATGACGCCGGTCTGCAGCACCAGGAACGTGCCGTTCGAATTGTCGACGAGCTCGCCGGTTTCCGACAGCACGCTCAGGCGCTCTTTCGGATTGCGCCGGTCGTCGAGGAATATCCCGACCAACTGGCCGTTCGGACGGCGCTCGCGGATGCGGATGGTCACGCCGCTTTCGAGCGAGGTAAAGCGGCCGGGCTGCAGGATCGTGCTCACCACGTTGGCGCGCACCTCGGTGAGCCAGTCGCGCAGCATGCGCAGGCCCTGCGGCGCGAAGTAGGCGCTGATCGCCGTGACCATGATGGCGACGACGATGGCGACGTTCATGAAGGCGCGGAACAGGATCCAGGGCGACATGCCCGCCGCATTCATGACGATGATTTCGGAATCGGTGGATAGTTTGTTGAGCGTGTGCACGACGGCGATCAGCAGCGCGATCGGCGCGATGACGAGGACGAGCAGCGGGATGATCAGGCCTGTGATGCCGACGAAGACGAGCACCGACTGACCCTGGCTCGTCATGATGTCGACGTCGTGCAGCGCCTGGGTGACCCAGATCACCGCCGTCAGACTGATCAGCACGACCAGGAACGCAGCAAACGTCGTGCGGAAGATATAGCGGCTGATGGACCTCATCCGCGGCGTCGTCCCCCAATCCGGCAAGCCGGCGTGCCGCCCGACTCCCCAGTCGGACGCGCGACACTGAATTCTAACCCAAAGCGCCGCTCCCCGGACCCTTGATCGGCCCACAAAGTGGCCGGGCAAAGGCAGGACGCGGTCGGTATGCACAACGAAAAGTTAAGGCAGGGCCTTAGCTTAGACCCACGTCGTGCCCGTGCCGAACGATTCTCGCAAGCGAATTGCGGGTAAAATACAACGTATGCGTGTTATGCCGCGGGTGGGCTACTCGAAACGATCCGATTTCAGGCTGGCAGCGCTACGCAGGGCGCGTCATAAGGCGGCGAGGCGATGCCAGCGACAGTTCGAGGAGCCCTGGATGACCAATGCCGTGAAGCTTGGATTTGGCCCGTTGAGTGCCCCGGCCAAGGGCAGTCTGGTCGTCTTCTGCGATGATGGGCTGAAATTCGGTCCCGCCACCCGCAAGCTCATCGGCGCGGCGGCCGATCTCGTGCAGCGCGCCGCCAAGAGCGAACGCTTCACCGGCAAGGCCGGCTCGAGCCTCGATCTGATCCATCCGGAGGGGCTCAAGGTCGCCCGCCTGCTTGTGGCCGGGATCGGCAAGCGGAGCGAGCTCAAGGACTTCGTCAGGCTCGGCGGCGCCGTCATGGGCAAGTTGCCGAAGGCCGCCAGCGAAGCCACGTTCGTGGCCGAACTGCCCGACGGGCCGCTCGACGCGCAGCAGGCCGCGGATCTGGCGCAGGGCGCGCGGCTGCGCGCCTACACGTTCGATCGTTACAAGACCAGGCGCACGAACGACGACGCGAAGGGCGACAAGCGCAGTCTCACCGTGGCGGTCGCCGATGTCGCCGCCGCGCGGCGCGCTTACGGCGCGCGCGAAGCGGTCATCGACGGCGTGCTGATGGCGCGCGATCTGGTCAATGAGCCGGCCAACGTTCTCTATCCGGCGGAGTTCGCGCGCCGCACCGGCGTCTTGAAGAAGGCCGGCGTCGCCGTCGAGGTATTCGACGTCAAGGCGATGGAGAAGCTCGGCATGAACGCGCTGCTCGGCGTCGGGCAGGGCTCGGCGCACGGCAGCCGCATGGTGGTCATGCGGTGGAACGGCGGCAAGAAGGGCGAGGCGCCGGTCGCCTTCATCGGCAAGGGCGTCTGTTTCGACACCGGCGGCATCTCGATCAAGCCGGCGGCGAGCATGGAGGACATGAAGGGCGACATGGCGGGCGCGGCCTGCGTAGTTGGACTGATGCAGGCACTGGCCGCGCGCAAGGCCAGGGTCAACGCCGTCGGCCTCGTCGGGCTGGTCGAGAATATGCCGGACGGCAACGCGCAGCGCCCCGGCGACATCGTCAAATCGATGTCCGGACAGACCATCGAGATCATCAACACCGACGCGGAAGGCCGCCTCGTCCTCGCCGACGTCGTCTGGTATGCAGCACAGCGCTTCAAGCCGAAATTCATGATCGATCTGGCGACCTTGACCGGCGCCATCATCGTGGCGCTCGGGCAGGAATATGCCGGCATGTTCGCCAACAATGACGAACTCTCCGCGCGGCTCACGACCGCGGGCGAAGAGACCGGCGAGAAGGTCTGGCGCATGCCGCTCGCCGCCGAATACGACAAGATGATCGATTCCAAATTCGCCGACGTGAAGAATACCGGCGGCTCGCGCTGGGGCGGCGCCATCACCGCGGCGCAGTTCATCAAGCGCTTCGTCGACGACAAGATCCCGTGGGCGCATCTCGACATCGCCGGCACCGGCTTCGACTCGCGGCAGAACGACGTCAACCGCAGTTGGGGCTCCGGCTGGGGCGTGCGCCTGCTCGACCGGCTGGTGGCGGATCACTACGAGCGCTGATGGCATCATGACCGAGGTTCTCTTCTACCACCTGCAAGGCGGCCAGCGGCTCGACGGCGTGCTGCCGACGCTGCTCGAACGCTCGCTCGAGCGCGGCTGGCGCGTGGTGGTGCAGGGCGCTTCGGAGGAGCGCATGGAAGCGCTCGACGCGCATTTGTGGACCTATCGCGACGATAGTTTCCTGCCGCACGGCACCTGGCGCGAGACGGAAGCGGCCGAGCAGCCGATCCTGCTGGCCATGACAGAGAGCAATCCGAACGGCGCCAGCGTCCGCTTCCTCATCGACGGTGCGCCGCTGCCGCCCGACGCCGAGGCGTACGAGCGCGTCGTGCTGGTGTTCGACGGCGATGACGATGACGCCGTCGCGGCCGCACGCGCGCAATGGACTGCAGCGAAGGAGCGGGGCTTTGAAGCGACCTATTGGCAGCCGGACGACAGCGGCCGCTGGGTCAAACGGGCCTGAGATGCGCCTGGACGGCTTGCCGCCTGCCTTGCTGATGACGCAAAATCCGTCTTAACGGACAAGCAGATAGACTTCCCGGGGGAATCCGTTTTGCTGAATTTCCGACCTTTGACCAGAAAAGCGCTGATCTGCGCCGCTGCCCTCGCGCTCGCCGGGTGCTCCGCGTCGAAAATTTTCGACGACAAGAACGAGGGCGGGTTCTTCTCCAAGCCGATCGACCTCTTCAGCAGCCCGGATTGGGCGAAGCCGACGACGACGAGCGTCCAGTTGGGTCCCACCGGCCCGGTGAGCCCGGAGGACCTGGTCGGCCCCGACGGGCAGTGTCCGCCGGCGCCGCCGGCGCCGGCACAGGCGTCCGCGCCGGCCCCGGCGCCCGCCACGGAGGCGTCAAAGGCCGGCATCGGCTTCGAGGGCGGTCTGGAGTCGCCGGGCGCAGGCGGCGCCGCGGCGCCGGCGTCGACCGGGATGGGCGGTATCGCGCTCGGCATGACGGAGTGCGACGCCGTGCGCCGCGCCGGCACGCCGAGCAATGTGGCGATCAGCTCCGGCGCGGGCGGTCAGCGCCGCGTCGTGCTCACTTACCTCAGCGGCACCTGGCCGGGGATCTACACGTTCACCGGCGGCCGCCTGAAAGAGATCGATGCCGCGCCGGAGCAGTCGAAGCCGAAAGCACCGCCGAAGAAGCGCAAGGTCAAGCGCGCCAAAAGCGCGCACAGTTCGTCCACGGAACGCGAGTACGTCCGGTAGTCACGCGCTTTCGAGCGCGTGACTGGCGGTGAGCCATTCCTCTTCCGCTGCCGCAATCGCCGCCGCCGTGTCGGCGCGCGATTTGGCGATCGCCGCCGCCTTCGCCGCATCGCGGGTGAACAGGCTGCCGTCGGCGAGCGTGGCGTCGAGCTTTTCCAATTCCTTCGTCAGCCGCGCGATGTCGGCTTCCGCCTTCTGCACGCGCTTGCGCAACGGTGCGGTCTCGACGCGCTTGTCGGCGGCCGCCTTGCGCGCCTGGGCGCGGTCGGATTGCGGCGTGGCCTTTTCCGACGCGGCTTTGCCGCCGCGCTCGCTCAGCACGAATTTCACATAGTCGTCGAGATCGCCGTCGAAGGGCGTGACGCGGCCGCCCGCCACCAGCCACAGCCGGTCGGCGCAGGCTTCCAGCAAATAGCGGTCGTGCGACACCAGTATCACCGCGCCGGGATATTCGTTGATCGCCTCGATCAAGGCCGCGCGGCTGTCGATGTCGAGATGGTTGGTCGGCTCGTCGAGGATGACGAGATGCGGCGCCTGGAACGTGGCGAGCGCGAGCAGCAGCCGCGCCTTCTCGCCGCCGGACAGGTTCTTCACCGCATTGTTGCCGGCGTCGCCGGAAAAGCCGATGGCGCCGACGCGGGCGCGCACCTGCGCCTCCGGCGCGTCGGGCATCAATTCGCGCACGTGATCGTAGGGGCTTTCCTCCGGATCGAGTTCGTCGAGCTGGTGCTGCGCGAAGTAGGCGACCTTCAAATTCGCCGCGCGCGTGACAGTGCCCTGCATCGGTTCGAGCCGGCCGGCGATCAGCTTCACCAAAGTCGACTTGCCGTTGCCGTTGGCCCCGAGCAGGGCGATGCGGTCGTCATTGTCGACGCGCAGCGTGAGCTTCGACAAAACGGCGCGGCCGTCATAGCCGACGGTGACGCCGTCGGCGGCGATGATCGGCGGCGACAGCAGCTTGTCAGGCGCGGGAAAGGTAATCTCGCGCACCTCGTCGACGGTGAGCGCCGCGATCGGCTCCATCTTCGCCAGCATCTTCAGGCGCGACTGCGCCTGGCGCGCTTTCGTCGCCTTGGCGCGGAAGCGGTCGACGAAGGCCTGCAGGTGCTTGCGCTGCACCTCCTGCTTCCTGATCGCCTTCTGGTCCAGCACCATGCGCTCGGCGCGCTGCTTCTCGTAAGCCGAATAGCCGCCGCGCCATAAGGTCAATTTCTGCTGCTCGAGGGCGAGGATGTGCTGCACCGAATGATCGAGCAAATCGCGGTCGTGGCTGATGACGATCAAGGTCGCCGGATAGCGGGCGAGGTGGTCCTGCAGCCACAAGGTGCCTTCGAGATCGAGATAGTTGGTCGGCTCGTCGAGCAGCAAGAGGTCGGGCTGCGCGAACAGAGCGGCGGCGAGCGCGACGCGCATGCGCCAGCCGCCGGAAAACTCCGAACAGGGACGCTGCTGGTCCTCGTGCGAGAAGCCCAAGCCGGCAAGGATCGCGGCGGCGCGCGCCGGCGCCGCATGCGCGCCGATGTCGGCGAGGCGCGTCTGGATCTCGGCGATGCGGTGCGGATCGGTGGCGGTCTCGGCTTCGGCGAGCAACGCCGAGCGCTCGCGGTCGGCCTTGAGCACGACCTCGACCAGCGGCTCTGGCCCGTTCGGCGCCTCCTGCGCGAGGCGGCCAATGCGCCAGCGCGGCGGCAACGTGACGTGGCCGCTCTCGGCGGCGTAGTCGCCGGCGATGACGTTGAACAGCGTCGACTTGCCGGTGCCGTTGCGGCCGACCAAACCCACGCGCGCACCCTCCGGGATGCGCACGGACGCATCCTCGATCAGCGTGCGGCCGGCGATGCGGACGGTGAGGTCGTCGATGATCAGCATGGGCGCGGGTTGTGACGGAGAAGGGTTGACGATGCAAGCCATCCACGCGGCCGCATCGGTTTGAATTTCCTTCGTATGATTTTCAGCGCCGCGTCTTGTTGGCTGACGGCAAATATGGCAGCGTTTTCTTTCCTCGACCGTCCCACGCCATGAGAGAACAGATGAAACGCTTCATTGTTATCTTATCGTTCCTTCTACTGTTCGGTTTGCAATCCACCCTCGTATCAGCCGCGGTCACTACTCAACGCATTGGCAGTACATCTCCGATCACATTTGTTGCATCCAAATGTTGGCTACAAGGTGGGAACCCGCATGATAGTTGCAATCGTCCATGGTGGGCGTGCATTGCTGAGGTTAAGCGAGTGCACGGCAACTTTGCACCGTCGCTCAACGCAAAGTGCGATCAGGCGCGCCGCCAATGCGAGGCCAGACTTTGTAAGTAACCGCCTGAGGAAGGCGCGGCGAGGGCGCGGGGATGCAAGATTCGCCGTCATCCTGAGGTGCTCGGCGCGACAGCGCCGAGCCTCGAAGGATCTCTGAGCCACAGGTCCTTCGCGACCTCAGGACGACGGGAGAGATCAAGCGAGCGCCTCCGCCACCGCCTTGCCGCACTCGACCGTGTTCGCCGGACCTTTCAGGTCGCGCGTGCGCAGTTTCTCCTGCGTCAGCACGGTCTCGATCGCCTTGACGATGGCCTTGGCCGCGTCGTGCTCGCCGACATGGTCGAGCATCATCGCGCCCGACCAGATCTGGCCGATCGGATTGGCGATGCCCTGGCCGTAGATGTCCGGCGCCGAGCCGTGCACCGGCTCGAACACCGACGGAAATTTGCGCTCCGGATTGATGTTGCCCGACGGCGCGATGCCGATGGTGCCGGTGCAGGCGGGCCCGAGATCGGACAGAATGTCGCCGAACAGATTGGAGGCGACGACGACGTTGAACCAGTCCGGGTTCATGACGAAGCGCGCGGTGAGGATGTCGATGTGGAACTGGTTCCACTTCACGTCGGGATAGTTCTTCGCCATCTCCTTCACGCGCTCGTCCCAGTACGGCATGGTGATGGCGATGCCGTTCGACTTGGTCGCCGAGGTGAGATGCTTCTTCGGCGTGGCGCGGGCGAGTTCGAACGCGAACTTGAGCACGCGGTCGACGCCGATACGGCTCATCACCGTCTCCTGCACCACGACCTCGCGGTCGGTGCCGGGGAACATCTTGCCGCCGATCGCCGAATACTCGCCTTCGGTGTTCTCGCGCACGACCCAGAAGTCGATGTCGCCCGGCTTGCGGCCGGCGAGCGGCGAGGGGACGCCCGGCATCAGCCGGACAGGACGCAAATTCACGTACTGATCGAACTCGCGGCGGAACAGGATCAGCGAGCCCCACAGCGAGATGTGGTCGGGGACGCGGTCGGGCATGCCGACGGCGCCGAAATAAATGGCATCGTGCTGGCCAATCTTGTCCTTCCAGTCCTCCGGCATCATGCGGCCATGCTTCTCGTAGTAGTCGCAGCTGGCGAAATCGAAATGGTCGAGCTGCAGCGCGAAGCCGAACTTCTTCGCCGCCGCCTCGAGCACGCGCAGGCCCTCGGGCACGACCTCCTTGCCGATGCCGTCGCCGGGAATGACGGCAATGCGGTGGACGCGATTGGTGGCCATGGGGGTTTCCTCTGCGCAGACGTGTTGTTGTGAGACGCCTTCAACCATTCCGTTCAGGTCGGCGCAAGCCTGTCGCGAGGACGGCGCGTGAGAAGCAGACGCGCGTCATCGCCCGTATTCTTTGGTCGGCCCCGGGCAGGCCGTCATTCCCTTGTCTACTTCTCGTCTCCCCGAGGGGAGCGGAGCGCCGGCAGACGCGGAGGGGTGCGAACCCTCCGGTGGGCGGTTGGCGAAACACGCCCGATGGGACGTCTTACGAGCGTCCCGTTCCTCCTTGCGATCGGAGGAACGCGCCTCCCGGCGCTCCACTTGCGGCGTTCTGCGACAAGGACGGGCCGCGCTTTCGAGAACGTGGACCAGCCACGCCTGTCAGCCAGCTCCTGGCGGCAGGTCCTAATGCCTGCGAGCGGAGCCCCGCCATCGCCCGAGTGCTTCGGGATACGTTTCCCCGAAGCCCGCGGCGCCGCATCAGTCGACGGCGGGGTTTCCCCGTGGCGCCGACCCGGCGAGGTCCGGCCGTATCTCCGGCCTTCTCCTCGCCGCTGCTCCGTCTTCACGGCGTCCCATGACGACGCCCCTCGAAGAGCAGGATGGGCCTACAATAGGCATATCAGCCTAGTAGGTCAATAGTCCGCAGAAAAGAATTTGTGCTCTTCTAATCCCTCCCCTGGAAGGGGAGGGTGGCTCCGCGCGCAGCGCGGAGACGGGTGGGGTCACGTCGCAATTCAGAGCACCCCCACCCGGCGCGCAAGAGCGCGCCACCCTCCCCCGCAAGCGGGGGAGGGATAAGAAGAGGCCCTTCGCGGCCTGCACCTCAGCCTGACGCCGACCTCACACCATCGACGTCAGCCCGACGCCCGTCTCGCGCTGGTAGATGATCAGGTCGAAGCTGGGCGTCGCGTCATTGCCGACGATGGACGACAGGAGCGCGTGCGCCTGGCCGCGGTGGTGGGTCTGGTGGTTGAAGAAATGATCGAGCGCCGGCATCAGCGGCTGCTCGATGGTCTGCGGCCGCACCACGGTCGTATAGCGCAGCGCGCCGTTGAGGTCGGCGTCCGACAGCCGGTCGATGTAGCGGGTGATCAGCGTGTCTTCCTTGCGCCGCGCCGCGCGCAAGGCCTCGAAGTCGTCATAGAGGATGGCGTCGAGCGAGGGCGGCTTCGGACCGACGCCGGTGAAGCGGCGCATCCAGATGCGGTCGCCGACCAGCAGGTGGTTGAGGGTACCGTGCAGCGACTTGAAGAAGGCGCCGCGGTCGGCGCGGTAATCGGCGTCGGACACCGTGGCCGCGGCGGCATAGAGCCGCTCGTTGCACCAGGCGTTGTAGCCGGCGAACATCCGATAGCGCGATTTCATGGGTCCTCCCGGCCCGCGGCGCGATCTTGCCGCCCCGGGGACCTCCCGGTATAAGCCGCCGCAAATCAGCCGTTCCAACGATTTTCGGTCAACCGACCGATCAATTCCACTGAAGGGATGTCCACGATGGCGCTCGAGCGCACCTTTTCGATCCTCAAACCCGACGCCACCGAGCGCAACCTGACCGGCGCGATCAACGCCATGATCGAGAAGGCGGGCCTGCGCATCGTCGGCCAGAAGCGCGTCCGCATCACCAAGGAACAGGCGCAGCGCTTCTACGGCGTGCACAAGGAACGGCCGTTCTTCGGCGAACTCGTCGAGTTCATGACCTCCGGTCCTGTCGTCGTGCAGGTGCTGGAAGGCGAGAACGCGATTGCCAAGTACCGCGAGGTGATGGGCGCGACCGACCCGGCGAAGGCCGCCGAGGGCACCGTCCGCAAGGTGCACGCCAAGTCGATCGGCGAGAACTCCGTGCACGGTTCGGATTCGCCGGACAACGCCAAGATCGAGATCGCCCAGTTCTTCTCGGAGAACGAGATCGTCGGCTGAGGCGGTTCCGCCGCCGCCGATCCTGAGGCAGTCTGTTACGGCCCGTTCCCGATCACCGGGGGCGGGCCGTTCGTCTGTCTAGGGCGTTATCGGATCGGGGAGGGGACGTGCACAGTTTCAGCGACATTCTCGATCCGGCCGGCTGGAGCGCCATGCTCGCCGCGGCCTGGGTCGACATGGGCCGCGCGGAGTTCTGGACCGCGCTGGCCAAGATCGTGTGGATCAACATCCTGCTGTCGGGCGACAACGCGGTCGTCATCGCGATGGCCTGCCGCGGCCTGCCGGCGCGGCAGCGCGTCTGGGGCATGGTGCTCGGCGCGGGCGTCGCGGTCGTCCTGCGCATCCTGTTCACCGGCGTCGTCGCGTCGCTGATGCTGCTGCCGTATCTCAAGATCGTCGGCGGCGTCTTGCTGTTCTACGTGGCGGCCAAGCTCCTGGTGCCCGACGATTCCGATCGCAATGAGACCGAGGCGGTGCAGCATCTGTGGCGCGCCGTCCGCATCGTCGCGCTCGCCGACATCATCATGAGCCTCGACAACGTCATCGCCATCGCGGCGGCCGCCGACGGCCGCTTTGCGCTGCTGGCGATCGGCCTGGCGCTGTCGATCCCGCTGATCGTCGCCGGCGCGGCGCTGATCATGTCGCTGCTCGACCGGTTCCCCATCCTGGTCTGGGCCGGCGCGGCGCTGCTCGGCTGGATCGTCGGCGAGGTCATCGCCACGGATCCGGTCATCGCCGGAACCTTGCACGCCGCCTACGACGCGGGGACCGTGACGGTCGTCGACTATGTCGCGGCGGCTGTCGGTGCCGTGCTGGTCCTGACGGTCGGCGGTCTGTGGCGGCGGGCGAAACGGCCGCAGGAGAGCCCGGTCTAGGAACTGTCATGGCCGGGCTTGTCCCGGCCATCCCGATCAGGGAGGCAGTGCCTTTCTAATCGGGGTCACCGGGACAAGCCCGGTGACGACAACTATAATCCCGGCCATGAATCAAACCGTGCGGCTCACCGACGGCAAGCGGATCGGCTATTCCGCCTGTCCGCACGATTGCCCGTCGACCTGCGCGCTCGACATCGAACTCGTCGACGACCACACCATCGGCCGCGTGCGCGGCTCGAAGGACAACGACTACACGGCCGGCGTCGTCTGCGCCAAGGTCGCGCGCTACGCCGAACGCGCCAATCATCCGGATCGGCTGCTGCATCCGCTGCGCCGTGTCGGACCGAAAGGCTCCGGCCGCTTCGAGCGCATCTCGTGGGACGACGCGCTCGACATCGTCGCCGAAAAATTCAACGACGCCGAGCGGGCCCACGGCGCCGAGAGCGTGTGGCCGTATTTCTATGCCGGCACGATGGGGCTGGTGATGCGCGACGGCATCAATCGCCTGCGCCACGTGAAGAAGTATTCGGGCTTCCATTCCACCATCTGCGTCAATCCGGCCTACACCGGCTTCGCCGCCGGCGTCGGCCGCATCGCCGGACCCGATCCGCGCGAGATGGCGAAATCCGATCTGGTGGTGATCTGGGGCTCGAATGCCGTCAACACGCAGGTCAACGTGATGACGCACGCGACGCGCGCGCGCAAGGAACGCGGCGCGAAGATCGCGGCGGTCGACGTCTACATGAACGGCACCATGGAGCAGGCCGATCTGCCGGTGCTGGTGAAGCCGGGCACCGACGCCGCGCTCGCCTGCGCGGTGATGCACTGCCTGTTCCGCGACGGCTTCGCCGATTGGGACTATCTCGACACGTACACCGATGCGCCGCGCGAACTGGAAGCGCATCTCAAATCGCGCGATCCGGCCTGGGCCTCGGCGATCACCGGCACGCCGGTCGACACCATCGAGGAATTCGCCCGGCTGATCGGCGAGCGCAAGCGCGCCTATTTCCGCCTCGGCTACGGCTTCTCGCGCTCGCGCAACGGCGCCGTCTCGATGCATGCGGCGAGCTGCATCGCGGCGGTGACCGGCGCGTGGCAGTACGAAGGCGGCGGCGCCTTCCACAACAACGCCGACATCTACAAGCTCGACAAGCGCACGATCGAGGGGCTCGACGCTTTCGATCCGACGGTGCGCATGCTCGATCAGTCGCGCGTCGGCGCGATCCTCACCGGCGACCGCGAGGCGCTGTTCGGCGGACCGCCGGTGACGGCGATGATCGTGCAGAACACCAATCCGGTATCGGTCGCGCCCGACCAGACGAAAGTGAAGCAGGGCTTCGCGCGCGAGGATCTGTTCGTCTGCGTGCACGAACAGATGATGACCGAGACGGCGCAGGTCGCCGACGTCGTGCTGCCGGCGACCATGTTCACCGAGCACGACGACATCTATCGCGGCGGCGGCCATCAGTACCTCATCCTCGGGCCCAAGCTGGTCGAGGCGCCGGGCGAATGCCGCGACAACCATTTCGTCATCTGCGAGCTGGCGAAGCGCGTCGGCGCGACGCATCGCGGTTTTGAGATGACGTCGCGCGAGCTGATCGACGAGATGCTGCAGGTGTCGAAGCGCGGCACGCTCGCCGAACTCGAGGCGAACCGCTGGCTCGACTGCCAGCCGCCGTTCCGGCAGTCGCATTATCTCGACGGCTTCCCGTGGCCGGACGGCAAATTCCGCTTCAAGCCGGACTGGAAGACGGTGCCGTTCCGCAGCCCGTATCTGTCGGGGCCGGTCGAGCGTCTGCCTGCGCTGCCGGATTACGTGCCGACCAGCGAGGCTGCCGACGCCGCGCATCCGTTCCGGCTGGCGACGTCGCCGGCGCGCGGCTTCCTCAATTCCACCTTCAACGAAACGCCGACCTCGCTGGCGCACGAGAAGCGGCCGACGGTGATGATCCACCCCGATGATGCGGCCGCGCTCGGCATCGCCGAAGGCGACAAGGTTGTGCTCGGCAATACGCGCGGGCAGGTGCGGCTGCACGCCCGCCTGTTCGACGGCGTGCGGCGCGGCGTGCTGATCGCGGAATCGATCTGGCCGAATGCCGCCTACGAGGACGGCTGCGGCATCAATTCGCTGACCGGCGCCGATCCGATCGCGCCGTACGGCGGCGCCGCCGTGCACGACACCAAGGTGTGGGTGCGGCGTTCCCCGGATGCTGCGCAGCATGGAGCGCACGCGTAATGCTGCGCTGCTGATCCGGGGGGGCCGGTTGGTCTCAAGAAAGCGCGGGCCCGGGTCTGCAGCGCACCGCTATCGCGCTGCGCTGCGCCCGGGACAGGAAATCAGAGTTCCTTGCCGATCATGCGATCGACGGAGTAGGGGCCGCCGCCGCGGAGCGCGATGGCCAGGAAGATGATGCCCCACAGGAAAGTGAATTCCATGCGGCCCCAGCCGTGCGGCATCATCACTATGAAGGCGATGACCGCCATCTCGATGGCGATTGCGGCGGCAAAGAAACGCGTGAACAGGCCGATGGCGACGCAGAGGGCGCCCAAGCTCTCCAGGGTGATGGCGCCGTAGGCGAAGGCGGTGGCCGGCTCGAAGCCGGACCGCGCCATCGAGGCGGTGATGGCGGCGACGCCCGCGTGCAGCTTTCCCCAGCCGTGGGTGACGAGGATGGCACCGGCCGCGACGCGGATCAGCGGATACCAGAGGTCCGATGTCGCGTTGTAAAATCCGGCCAGGCCCGGAAAGATCAACGCCGGTTCGCCGCTGCTTCTCTGCATTTCAACCCCTCATTGAATGGACTCCGCCCCGGCAGAGTCGCGATCGGACACTACAACACCGCCCGGGGTGCCAATATTCATTGCTTCGTGATCGCCCGGCGCGAAGTTTCAATTTATGTAGATTTTAGTCGAGCGGGACGATGAGAGCGGTATGCGGCGCGGCGGCTTTCGCAATGCGGCAACGATTGCCCGCGACGCTGACGCGTCCTTCCGCCACGAGCCGCAACGCCAGCGGGTAGATGCGGTGTTCCACCGCAAGCACGCGCGCCGCCAGCGCGGCTTCGGTATCCTGGTCATGGACGGGAACCGCGCCCTGGGCGACGATCGGGCCGGAATCCATCTCCGGCACCACGAAGTGCACCGTCGCGCCGTGCAGTTTCACCCCAGCCTCCAGCGCGCGGCGGTGGGTGTCGAGCCCCTTGAAGGAGGGCAGCAGCGCCGGATGGATGTTGAGCATGCGCTGCGGCCACTGTGCGACGAACCACGGCGTCAGCAGCCGCATGAAGCCGGCCAGGCAGACGAGTTCGATGCGGTGCTGGACCAGCACATCCTGCAACGCGCGCTCGAAGGCGGCGCGGTCCTTGCCGAAGGCGCGGTGATCGACGGTTGTCGTGGCGATGCCTGCGGCGGACGCGGTGGCCAGCCCGCCGGCGTCCGGCACATTCGACACGACGAGAGCGATTTCCGCCGGATAGTCGGCGCGCTTCGCGGCCTCAATCAGCGCCGCCATGTTCGAGCCGCGGCCGGAGATCAGGACGGCGACACGCGTGCGGCTCATGTCGGCCTCTCTTCACCTCTCCCATAGGGAGAGGTCGACGCACGAAGTGCGGCGGGTGAGGGGTTACAGCATCTCCACGTCAGGAACCCCCTCACCCCAGCCCTCTCCCCGCAGGGGAGAGGGAGCCCTCTGTGCCGGTGGCGAGTCATCAGCTTTGGAGATCGAGCGCGCCGCGATAGACGACGCGCTCGTCGCCTTCGGCGCGGATGACGTGGCCGAGCTCGACCACCTGTTCGCCGCCGCCTTTGAAGGCGTCGGCGACGCGCGCGGCGTCCTTTGCCGCAGTGACGACGATCATGCCGATGCCGCAGTTGAAGGTGCGCAGCAGTTCGTTCTGCGCGATCGTGCCCACGGCGGCGAGCCACTTGAACACCGGCGTCACCGGCACCTGGCCGAGATCGATGCGCGCGCCGAGGCCCTTCGGCAGCACGCGCGGGATGTTGTCGGGGAAACCGCCGCCGGTGATGTGGGCGAGGCCCTTCACCGCGCGGGTCGTCCGGATCGCAGCGAGGCAGGATTTCACGTAGATGCGCGTCGGCGTCAGGATCGCTTCGCCGAGCGACTGCTCGGGCGCGAACGGCGCCGGCGCGCTCCACGGCAGGCCGCTCTTCTCGACCACCTTGCGCACCAGCGAATAGCCGTTCGAATGCACGCCGGAGGAAGCGAGGCCGAGGATGACGTCGCCCTCGGCGATATCGTTACGCGGCAGGATGCCGTCGCGTTCGGCGGCGCCGACCGCGAAGCCGGCGAGGTCGAAGTCGTCGCCGGCATAGACGCCGGGCATCTCGGCGGTCTCGCCGCCGATCAGCGCGCAGCCGGCGTCCTTGCAGCCGGCGGCAATGCCGGCGACCACGGCGGCGCCGGTCTCCGGCGCGAGGCGCCCGCAGGCATAGTAGTCGAGGAAGAACAGCGGCTCGGCGCCCTGCACGACGAGGTCGTTCACCGACATGGCGACGAGGTCGATGCCGATGGTCTCGTAGCGGCCGGTGTCGATGGCGATCTTGACCTTGGTGCCGACGCCGTCGGTCGCCGCCACCAGCACCGGATCCTTGAAGCCGCAGCGCTTGAGGTCGAACAGGCCGCCGAAGCCGCCGATCTCGGCGCCGGCGCCGGGGCGGGCGGTGGCGCGCACCAGAGGCTTGATCAGGTCGACCATCCGGTTGCCGGCGTCGATGTCGACGCCCGCCTGCGCGTAGGTCAATCCGCGCTCGTCTTTCGCCATGGCGGCCCTCGTTTGCGTGGGGGTCGTACGTTGGAATCGCAAGTCGTGCAATGGCCCCAAGGCCGCTATATTCTGCCGGTTAATCGAGCGGCCGGCCTGCGGGTTGGGCTGCTTCAGAAACCGGGTCACCTTTGAGCATTCCGAACCTCATTACGCTGGGACGTATCCTCCTGGTTCCGATCGTCGTTTGGGCGATCTCCTCCGGGGCGATGTGGATCGCTTTCGTGCTGTTCCTCGCCGCCGGGGTGAGCGACGCCGTCGACGGCTTCCTCGCCAAGCATTACGGCATGACCACCGTGCTCGGCGCCTACCTCGATCCGCTGGCCGACAAGGCGCTGCTGGTCTCGATCTATGTGACCCTGGGGGTCAACGACCTCTTGCCGCGCTGGCTGGTCATTTTGGTGGTCTCGCGCGACGTCATGATCGTCGGCGGCGTCATGCTGTCCTGGCTGGTCGGCAGCCCGGTGAAGATGCAGCCGCTGATCGTGTCCAAGCTGAACACGGTGGCGCAGATCGTGCTGGTCTGCGTCGTGCTCGGCTCGCTCGGCTTCCACCTGTCGCTGGGGATCGCGACCCAAGTCCTGATGTACCTGGTGGCGGCAACCACGCTACTCTCGGTGGCGGCCTATCTCACGGGATGGATGCGCCACATGAACGCGGCTACGGCGAAACAATGAATCCGCTGACGCCGGCCACGCTTGTTCCCGATCCGCGCGGACGCGACGGCATCCGCCGGCAGGTGATGTTCTGGCTCGGCGGCTTCGCCGTCATCGTGCTGGTGCTGTGGCTGCTCAGCGACATCCTGCTGCCCTTCATCATGGGCCTGGCGATCGCCTATCTGCTGACGCCGCTGACCGACCGCATGGAGCGGCACGGCGTCAACCGCCTGGCGGCGGCGCTGCTGATCATCACCGTCGTCGTGATGCTGTTCGTGCTGCTCGTGCTCTTGGTGGCGCCGGTGCTCGGCGGACAGCTCGCTTCGTTCATCGACAACATCCCGCTCTACGTCAGCAAGCTGCGCGCGCTGATGACCGATCCGAGCCGGCCCTGGCTGCAGAAGCTGCTCGGCGTCGGCTTCAACACCGACAAAGGCATCAGCGACCTGGTCAGCCAGGGCGTCGGCTATCTCACCTCGTTCCTCAAATCGCTGTGGTCGGGCGGCCGCGCGCTCGTCTCGCTGTTCTCGCTGCTGGTGGTGACGCCGGTCGTCGCCTTCTACCTGATCTACGACTGGCATCGGATGATCGACAAGGTCGACAGCTGGATCCCGGTCAAGCAGCGCGACACCGTGCGCGGGCTGGCGCGGGAGATCGATGCCGCCATCGCCGGATTCGTGCGCGGGCAGACCGCGGTCTGCATGGTGCTCGGCTCCTTCTATGCGGTGGCGCTGACGCTCAGCGGCCTGAACTTCGGCCTTCTGCTCGGTCTCATTTCCGGACTGATCACCTTCATCCCCTATGTCGGCTCGATGACCGGGCTGGTGCTGTCGCTTGCCGTCGCGGTGGCGCAGTTCTGGCCGAACTACACGTCGATCCTGACGGTGCTCGGCATCTTCCTGTTCGGCCAGTTCCTCGAGGGCAACGTTCTCTCGCCCAAGCTCGTCGGCGAGAGCACCGGCGTGCATCCGGTGTGGCTGATCTTCGCGCTGCTGGCCTTCGGCTATCTGTTCGGCTTCGTCGGCCTGCTCGTCGCCGTGCCGCTCGCCGCGACCATCGGCGTCCTCGTCCGCTTCGCCCTCACGCGCTATTTGCAGAGCTCGCTCTATACCGGCGAGGATGCAAGCGCATGACGATGTCATTCGGTCCGCGTCAGCTGGTGCTCGCGCTCGACCACGCGGTGAGCTACGCGCGCGACGATTTCCTTGCCGGTCCGTCGAACGCGGCGGCGCTGGGGCTGGTCGAGCGCTGGCCCGACTGGCCCAATCGCGTGATGGCGCTGGTCGGGCCGGAAGGTTCGGGCAAGAGTCATCTCGCGGCGATGTGGGCGGAGATCTCCGGCGCGCGCGTGCTCGCCGCCAATCTCCTGAGCGAAGAGACGTTGCCGACCGCGCTCGCCACCGGTGCGCTGGTGCTTGAGGATCTCGAACCGGAGGGGCTCGACGAGCGCGCGCTGTTTCATCTCATCAATATGGCGCGGGAGGAGGGGGCTTACGTGCTCATCACCGTCCGCACGCCGCCCTCCGCCTTCAAGGTTGCGATCCGCGATCTCGGTTCGCGGCTGCGGGCGCTGCCCGCGGTCACGCTGAGTGCGCCCGACGATACGCTGCTGCGCCTCGTGATGGTCAAGCTCGCCGCCGACCGCCAGATCGCGCTCGATCAGGGCGTGGTCAATTACGTCGCCAACCGCATCGAGCGCTCCTTCGCCGCCGCCCGCGCCGCCGTCCTGCGGCTCGACGAGGAGTCGATGCGGATGCACCGGCCGGTGACCCGGGCGCTCGCCGCCGAGCTGTTCCGCGAGGACGCGGGCGCCTGACGAAGACGAAACCATTTCGGTGGTATTGGCTTGACGCATGGGGGGCCCGGAGGGCGAACTGTCATCCGGACGCCATGAAACCCGGCTACCCCCGGTGCTTCAGGCAGGATTCTGAGCATGACGCCGCGCGGCCAAGCTGTTGCAACTGCTGAGGAAACGGCTGTCGAGCCGGCGCCGGCCACCGCCGCGCCGCCCGCCGCCGGGGACCTGCGCCAGAGCCCGGGCCGCTTCATCAACCGCGAACTGTCCTGGCTGCACTTCAACCGGCGTGTGCTCGAGGAGGCCGCCAACGAGCACCACCCGGTGCTCGAGCGGGTCCGCTTCCTCTCGATCTCGGCCAACAACCTCGACGAATTCTTCATGGTGCGCGTCGCCGGCCTCAAAGGGCAGGTGAAGCAGGGCATCACCACGCCGAGCCCGGAAGGGCTGACGCCGGGCGAGCAACTTGTCCGCATCGGCGAGGCCGTCGCCTCGCTCGCCAGCGATCAGCAGAAGCGCTGGCTGGAGCTGCGCGCCGAGCTCGCCGGCAAGGGCGTGACTTTGGTCGATGCCGACGACCTCAAGAAGGCCGAACGCGCCTGGCTGGAAGAGCACTTCCTCACCCACGTTTTCCCGCTGTTGACGCCGCTGGCCATCGATCCGGCGCACCCGTTCCCGTTCATCCCCAATCTCGGCTTCTCGCTCGCGCTGCAATTGTCGCGCGGCAAGGACGGCAAGGCGATGAACGCGCTCATCCGCATGCCGCAGAAGATCGACCGCTTCATCCGGTTGCCCGGCAGCGGCGACCAGGTGCGCCTCATCACGCTCGAGGGCGCGACCTGCGTGTTCATCGGCCGCCTGTTCCCCGGCTACAGCGTGAAGGGGCAGGGCGCCTTCCGCGTCATCCGCGACTCGGAAGTGGAAATCGAGGAAGAGGCGGAAGATCTGGTGCGGCTGTTCGAGACGGCGCTGAAGCAGCGCCGCCGCGGCTCGGTGATCCGCCTCGAGATGAACACGTCGATGCCTGCGGAATTGCGCAACTTCGTGCAGCGCGCCTTCGCGGTCGCCGACGACGAGGTGTTCCTTGTCGACGGCGTGCTGGCGCTCAACGACCTGTCGCAGCTGACGCGCATCGACCGGCCCGACCTCGAATTCGTGCCGTACAATCCGCGCTATCCGGAACGCATCCGCGACCATGGCGGCGACTGCTTCGCCGCCATCCGGCAGAAGGACCTGATCGTCCACCACCCTTATGAATCGTTCGACGTGGTGGTGCAGTTCCTGCAACAGGCGGCGCGCGATCCGAACGTGGTCGCGATCAAGCAGACGCTCTACCGCACCTCGGCGGAGTCGCCGATCATCAAGACCCTGGTGGAAGCCGCGGAGGCTGGCAAGTCGGTGACCGCGCTGGTCGAGCTCAAGGCGCGCTTCGACGAGGAAGCCAACATCCGCTGGGCGCGCGACCTCGAACGCGCCGGCGCGCAGGTCGTCTACGGCTTCATCGAATTGAAGACGCACGCCAAGCTGTCGCTGGTCGTGCGCCGCGAGGCCGGCGCGCTGGCGAGCTACGTGCACGTCGGCACCGGCAACTATCATCCGGTGACGGCGCGCATCTACACCGATTTGTCCTTCTTCACCGCCGATCCCGTGATCGCCCGCGACGTCGCGCGCATCTTCAACTACATCACCGGCTACGCCGAGCCGGGCGAGCTCGAGGCGATGGCGATCTCGCCGATCATGCTGCGCAAGCGCATCCTCGACCACATCGCGCAGGAGATCGCGCACGCCAAAGCCGGCCGGCCGGCGGCGATCTGGATGAAGATGAACGCGCTGGTCGATCCCGGCATCATCGACGCGCTGTACGAGGCCTCGCGGGCCGGCGTCGCCATCGACCTCGTCGTGCGCGGCATCTGCTGCCTGCGCCCGGGCGTGCCGGGCCTGTCCGAGAACATCCGCGTCAAGTCGATCGTCGGCCGCTTCCTCGAGCACGGCCGCATCTACTGTTTCGGCAACGGCCACGCGCTGCCGCACGCCAACGCCTCGATCTACATCTCGTCGGCCGACATGATGCCGCGCAATCTCGACCGCCGCGTCGAGGCCTTGTGCCCGATCCTCAATCCGACGGTGCACGAGCAGGTGCTCGGGCAGATCATGGTGGCGAACTTCAAGGACAACGAGCAGAGCTGGAAGGTCTTGCCGGACGGGTCTTCGACGCGCATAAAGGCGGCGCCGGGCGAGGAGCCCTTCAACGCCCACAAATACTTCATGACCAATCCGAGCCTTTCGGGCCGTGGTAAATCGCTCAAAGAATCGTCGCCCCGCAGCCTCATCCGTCAGCTCTCGCGCGAAGCGTAAAGCTCCGCGCCGCCGCGGTCCTGCGCCGAAAGGGCGCCTCGATCACGGCCCGCCGATCGCCGTCATCGACATCGGCTCGAACTCGGTCCGCCTCGTCATCTACGAAGGCCTGACGCGCGCACCGACGCCGATCTTCAACGAGAAGGTGCTCGCCGGTCTCGGTCGGCAGGTACAGACCACCGGCCTGCTGGCGCCGGAGGCGATCGAGACGGCGCTGTCGGCGCTGCGCCGCTTCCGCGCTCTGTGCGACGTGCTGGAGGTGCAGCGCATCTGGGCGATCGCCACCGCCGCCTGCCGCGACGCCGACAACGGCGAGGCCTTCATCGCGGCGGCCGAGAATATCTGCGGCGTGCGCATCGATATCCTCTCCGGCAAGCGCGAGGCGCAACTGACCGCGCTCGGCGTCGTCTCCGGCATCTACAAGCCCGACGGCATCGTCGGCGATCTCGGCGGCGGCTCGCTCGAGCTCGTCGACGTGCGCGGCGACCGCGTGCGGAAAGGTTTGACGCTGCCGCTCGGCGGCCTGGCGCTGCAGGACATTGCCGGTAAGTCGATCAAGAAGGCGGAAGCCTTCGTGCAGGACAGCCTGTCCGGCCTCGACATGCTCAGGCTCGGCCGCGACCGCACCTTCTATGCCGTCGGCGGCACCTGGCGCGCGCTGGCGCGGCTGCACATGTGGCAGACCGGCTATCCGTTCCACGTCATGCATAATTACCGCATCCCGGCGCGCGAGGCGCTCGAGTTCTCGCGGCTGGTGCATCGCGTCGACACCGAGACTTTGTCGAAGATCGAAGTCGTCAACGCCGCCCGTAGGCCGCTGCTCGCTTACGCGGCGCTGGTGCTGGAAAACCTCGTGCGCAAGATCAAGCCGCGCGACGTGGTGATCTCCGTGCTCGGCGTGCGCGAAGGGCTCCTGTACGAGCTGCTCGGCCAGCGCGAGCGCGACAGCGATCCGCTGGTCACGGCGGCGGCCGAGCTCAATCTCTTGCGCTCACGCTCGCCGCGGCACGGCGAGGAGCTGATCGACTGGACCGATCGCTTCATCGCTTCGTCGGGTCTCGACGAGACGCCCGACGAGGTGCGGCTGCGCCACACCGGCTGCCTGCTCGGCGACATCGGCTGGCGCGCGCATCCGGACTATCGCGGCGAGCAGTCGATGAACCTGATCGCGCACGGCGCCTTCGTGTCGATCGATCATCCGAGCCGCGCTTATCTCTCGCTGGCGGTGTTCTTCCGCCACGTCGGGCTCAACGAAGAAGAACTCTCGCCGCGCCTGCGCGAACTGGCGACGCCGCACATCCTCGACCGCGCGCGCGTGCTCGGCGCGGCGATGCGCGTCGCCTACATCCTCACCGCGGGCCATGACGGCGTGCTGCCGCACACGCCGATGCGCGTGAAGCGCGGGCGGCTGACGCTGCATCTGCCGGGGCAGTTCGCCGGACTGGCGAGCGACCGGCTCGCCGGCCGCCTGCGCCAGCTCGCGCGCCTGGTCGGCCGCGAGCCGGCGTTCGAGTTCTGAGGCGCACGGCGACGTTCAGCGCGCGACCTGTGACACACGGGGACTTTTACGTCGCGCACCTCGTTGGCGCGCATTCCTTCTAAATGCCCGGTCGTCGGCCTTCAGTTTAGTGTGCGCCGCCAACAAGCTCGTACCGACTTCATCGGCCAATGCATGCATCACTCTCATTGCGATCTGATTGTCGAGGGTGGGACAGAAGGTCAGAAGTAGGCTGGACATCTGTACGAGCGAGAGTGCGGTAACGTGGCCCGGATCTGCTAGGCCGGCGTTGCTTGGCCCCGCGAGCAATGTATTCGATCCACGGACTAATCCGAGTGTGAAGAATACACCTTTCGGATTTGCGTGCACGTTATGGCTAGCCATCCGGTAATATGGAGCAAGATAATCTATGCCAGCGCCTTCCTGAATGTCCGCGATGCTCGGATTGCTTTTTCCAAGATGCTTGGACGCCCAGCCTTGAGGGTTAGCAAAGTGTGGCCCGTATAGGGCTAGGGCGGACGCGCGGTCAGCTTCAATTTTACGCAGAGTATTATCAGATAGCGGCCTTTGTCCGAGGCGCCTCTGGTGTCGTTGGTATTGAATCGCTGCTTTGCGGGATTCAATCACTTCATGATGTTGATATCGCTCTGCCAATTCGTCGCCGTGGCGCTGAAGGAGATAACCGACGGCCGCGATCTCGTGCAGTGTCCGCCAGCGGGCCATAGCGCCATCTGCAAAACCGTTGCTTAGGAGGCAAAGTATCTCTTCGGCGACTTGGCACGAGCGCGCGTGGAGTTTAATGAGGATATCGAACGCCTTCTTAGATTTCTGGCCGTCAGTTCTTCCAATTACGTTGTTTGTTTCGCTGCCGTATTCACGCGCTATCGTTATGAGCATCCGTAATTTGCCGAGGCCGTCGCCCCAGCGATCCTGTAGGCGCTTGCGAAAGCTATCGAGATCGCGTCGCTGTGCTCGAGATTCGGTCGGCCATTTGCGTTTTAGTGAGCGTAGAAGGCTTTTGGATTGTTTCTCTGTAATCTGATGGATCAGTGCCGGAAATTGATCCAAAAATTTTTGAGACTTCCTCTCCAAATATCTAATATCTGAGTCAGTAAAACTTATTGATATCTTGCGCTTGCGACTGTTTTTGTTCCCGTCATCGAATTCAAAAGTCTCGAGCTTATCGACCAGAATTGTGTCGGCTAGCTGCTCGCGTTTCTGCCTGGATAGTTTAATGCCTTGAGCGCGCAGCTTTTTATCGAGCAAGTTTGCAAACAGCAGACGCGGAAGCTGTTCAAGCCAAGCGTCGATCGTCTTCTGCAGCGTATCCATGCCGATGAATGTTGGTTCACGGGTGGTGTTGTCTACGCGGTCTCGTCCTTCTCCACCGCCACGACCTTGCCCTTCTCCACGGCGAGCGCGAGCTTGCCGTGCTTCAAGGCGAGCGCCTTGTCGCCGAACAATTCGCGCCGCCAGCCCTTGAGCGCCGGCACGTCGGCTTCGTCGTCGGCGGCGATGTGGTCGAGGTCGTCGACGGTGGCGATCACCTTGGCGGCGACGCCGTTCTTCTCCGCCGTCATGCGCAAGAGCACCTTCAGGAGTTCGACCGTCGCGCCGCCATTGGCGGCCGGGCGGAAGCGCTCGAGCCGCGGCAGCGTCTTCGGATCGCGCTCGACGCCGCGCTTGACCGCCTCGACGATCTGCTCGCCCCAGCGGGAGCGCTCGAATCCCTTCGGCAGCGAGCGCAGGTGGCCGAGCCGCTCGATCGTGGTCGGCGCCTGCACGGCGATGTCGCCGATCACCTCGTCCTTGAGCACGCGCGAGCGCGGCACATCGCGCGACTGCGCCTCGCGCTCGCGCCAGGCGGCGATCTCGATGAGCACCGCCAGCTCCTTCGGCTTGCGCACGCGGCTCTTCAGCCGCTCCCAGGCGCGCTCGGGATCGGCGCGATACGTGTCCGGCGAGGTCAGCACGTCCATTTCCGCCGACACCCAGTTGGCGCGGCCGCGCTTTTGCAGGTCCTCGTCGAGCTTCAAGTAGACGTCGCGCAGATGCGTGACGTCGGAGACGGCGTAGACGAGCTGCGCGTCGGAAAGCGGCCGCCGCGTCCAGTCGGTGAAGCGGTGCGACTTGTCGAGCTGGTCGCCGGTGATGCGCTGCACCAATTGGTCGTAGGAGATCGAGTCGCCGTAGCCGAGGACCATGGCGGCGACCTGGGTGTCGAAGATCGGGTGCGGGATCTTGCCCGCCATGTTCCAGACGATCTCGATGTCCTGGCGCGCGGCGTGGAAGACCTTGACCACGTTCTCGTTGGTCAAGATGTCGAACATCGGCGCCAGATCGATGCCCGGGGCGAGCGCATCGACGACGACGGCCTCGTCGGCAGTCGCCATCTGCGCCACGCAGAGCAGGGGGTAATAGGTGGTCTCGCGCAGAAACTCGGTGTCGACGGTCACGTAGCGATGCTTCGCCATGCGTTCGCAGACGGCCGCGAGTTCCTCACTCGTCGTAATAGGCTCCATGTCAGGGCGACCTAACCTGATCCGGGGGCACCGTGACAAGCCGCATTATCGCCCTCGCACCGGCGGCATGTGGATGAACTCCCACGGGCTGGGCATCGGTCCCACCGGGACCTCGATTACGGTCGGCTCGCGCGCGGCGAAGGCCTCGCGCAAAGCGCGGCGGAGTGCCTCCGGGCCGTCGGCGCGGCGCCCGGCGGCGCCGAAGCTCCCGGCGAATTTGACGAAATCGGGGTTGGCGAGGTCGCAGGCGATCAGCCGGTTACCGAACTGCTCCTCCTGGATGCGGCGCACATTGCCGAAGGCGCCGTCCGAGAAGACGACGGCGACCAGCGGAATGCGGTGCCGCATCGCCGTGGCAAGCTCGTTGGCCGTGTACATGAAGCCGCCGTCACCATTGATCGACAGCACCGGCACGTCCGGCCGCGCGTGCTGGACGCCGAGCGCGGTGGCGTAGCCCCAGCCGAGATTGTCCTGATAGCCGGGCGAGAGGAACGTGCGCGGCTTATAGACGGGCAAGGCCAGGCGGGCGGCGAAGCCGATCTGCGTGACCTCGTCGACGGTGATGCCGTCTTGCGGTAACTCGGCACGGATCGCCGCGATGAAGGCGAGCTGCGGCGCGAGCTTCGCCAGCCGGGCACGCATTCTGGCCTGCCGCTGCTGCATTTCATCGCGGCGCGAAGGGCGGGCGGCGTTGAAGCGCGGCAGGTCCGCGATCAGCCGGCGCAGGATCGGCGCGGCGTCGCCGACGAGCGCCACTTTCGGTCGGTGCTGACGCGCCGGCTCCTCCGGGTCGGCGTCGACGCGAACGATGGCGAGGCTCTTGTCCATGCCCCACTGGGCGAACGGGTAGAAGAGCCGCGTGCCGATCGCGAGCACGGCGTCGGCCTCGCCCCACAGGTCGCGGCCGATCGGCAGGTTCACGGAGAACGGGCTCGCGTCGGAGAGCACGCCGCGCCCGCGGCGATAGGACAGGACCGGCGCCTGCAGCATCTCCGACAACTGTGTCACTTCCGGCGAGGCATCCTGAGCACCGCCGCCGACGACGATGAGGATGCGCTTGGCCTTGCCGAGCAGGCGTGCCGCCGCGCGGACCGCGTCGTCATCGACCTTTGGCGCGCGGGGCGGGGCGGGTGGCGTAATTGCACCGACTTTGCCGCGCTTGCCCCAGACGTCCATGGCGCATTCCAGCACCGCCGGGCCGGGGCGGCGCGTGGCCATGGCGCGGACGGCGCGGGCCGCCTTGGCCGGCGCCTCGGCCGGGCCGGCGAGCACGGCGTGGTGGTCGACGAGGCGGGCGACGATGCCGGTCTGGTCACGGATTTCGTGCAGGTGGCCGAGGTCGCGGCCGAGGCCGGCAGCCGGGATCTGGCCGATGAGGCCGAGCACCGGCGCGTTCATGCTGTAGGCGGTGAGCAGCGCCGCGCCGGAGTTCAGCAAGCCCGGTCCGGGCACCACGGCATAGGCCTGCGGCTTCCCCGTCGCTAGTGCCGCGCCGAGCGCCATATAGGCCGCGCCCTGTTCGTGGCGGCTGTGCACCACCGCGAGCCGGTCGGAGGCGCGCTGAAAGGCATCGAACAGGTGGTCGTTATGGACCCCGGGCAGGGCGTAGACGGTCTTGAGCCCGTGCGCGAGCAGGGTCTCGACCGTGGCCTCGGCGGTCGACAGTTCGGCGGTCTTTTTCTTGATTTTGACGGCTCTGGGCATGGTCACGTCCGGCGCGGAAACAGGCCGCCAATGTGAAGTCGGGCGGTGGTCCTGTCGAGGCGCTTGCCTTGACAAAGCCGACCCCCCATGCGCTTTTCGCGCGCCTCCACTCACCCTCGGAATCGGCACCGGAACACGGCAAGAGACCCGATATGCATCGCTATCGCTCCCACACCTGCGGCGCACTTCGCGAGGGCGATATCGGCCAGCATGTCCGGCTGTCCGGCTGGTGCCACCGCATCCGCGACCATGGCGGCGTGCTGTTCATCGACCTGCGCGACCACTACGGCCTCACCCAGGTCGTCGCCGATCCGGACTCGAAGGCGTTCAAGCTCGCCGAGACTCTGCGCTCGGAGTGGGTGGTGCGCATCGACGGCAAGGCGCGCAAGCGTCCCGCCGGCACCGAGAACCCGGACCTGCCGACCGGCCAGGTCGAGGTCTATATCGAGGAGATCGAGGTGCTCGGCCCCGCCGCCGAATTGCCGATGCCGGTGTTCGGTGATCAGGAGTATCCGGAGGACATCCGGCTCAAGTACCGCTTCCTCGATCTGCGCCGCGACAAGCTGCACAGGAATATCATGCTGCGCGGGCAGGTGATCGACTCGATCCGCCGGCGCATGAAGGAGGGCGGCTTCTTCGAATTCCAGACGCCGATCCTCACCGCCTCGTCGCCGGAAGGCGCACGCGACTTCCTGGTGCCGTCGCGGCTGCATCCGGGCAAGTTCTACGCGCTGCCGCAGGCGCCGCAGCAATTCAAGCAGCTGATCATGGTCGCGGGCTTCGACCGCTACTTCCAGATCGCGCCGTGTTTCCGCGACGAGGACGCGCGGGCCGACCGTTCGCCCGGCGAGTTCTATCAGCTCGATCTGGAAATGAGCTTCGTCACGCAGCAGGACGTGTTCGACGCGGTCGAGCCGGTGGTGCGCGGCGTGTTCGAGGAGTTCGGCCAAGGCAAGAGCGTGACGCCGAAGTTTCCGCTCATCCCGTACGCGGAAGCGATGGCCAAGTACGGCAGCGACAAGCCGGACCTGCGCAACCCCATCGTGATGCAGGACGTCAGCGACGCCTTCCGCGGCTCCGGCTTCAAGATCTTCGCCAACATTCTCGCCAACGACTCCAAAGCGCAGGTGTGGGCGATCCCGGCGCCGAAGGGCGGCAACCGCGCCTTCTGCGACCGCATGAATTCGTGGGCGCAGGGCGAGGGCCAGCCCGGCCTCGGCTACATCTTCTGGCGCGAAGGCGAGGAGGGCGGCGCCGGTCCGCTCGCCAAGAACATCGGTCCGGAGCGGACGAAGCAGATCGCCGACCAGCTCGGCCTCGGCATCGGCGACGCCGTGTTCTTCGTCGCCGGCCTGCCGAAGAATTTCGTCAAGTTCGCCGGCCTCGCGCGCACGCGCGCCGGCGAGGAGCTCGGCCTCATCGCGAAGGACAAATTCGAGTTCTGCTGGATCGTCGACTTCCCGATGTACGAGTGGAACGAGGAAGAGAAGAAGATCGACTTCTCGCACAACCCGTTCTCGATGCCGAACATGGGCGTCGAGGAATTCCTCGCGCTCGACCCGAACGACCACGAGAAGCTGCTGGCGATCAAGGCAATCCAATACGACATCGTCTGCAACGGCACCGAATTGTCGTCGGGCGCGATCCGGAACCATCGCCCTGAGGTGATGAAGAAGGCCTTCGCCATCGCCGGTTATCCGGAGGAAGTGCTCGAGCAGAAGTTCGGCGGCATGCTGCACGCGCTGTCACTCGGCGCGCCGCCGCACGGAGGCATCGCGCCCGGCATCGACCGCATCGTCATGCTGCTTGCCGGCGAGGAGAACCTGCGCGAGGTGGTGCTCTTCCCGATGAACCAGCGCGCCGAAGACTTGCTGATGGGCGCGCCGTCGGAAGTTACGGCGAAGCAGTTGCGCGAGCTCAATATCCGGCTGGATCTGCCGAAGAAGTAGCGGCGCCCGCGCGGGCCGCGTCCCACGAATGATAAGGGCCGGGCCTTTGCTTGGCCCTTTTGCGTTGGGCCGGCCGTTGCCAGGCAGCCTGCCGGGCGGAACCGGGGATCTTGCAAAATCGGCCCGGAGAGCATAGGACTATTGCCGACATCAAGAGTTGGGCTTTGCCCGACGCCAACCTGCTTCCCGAGCAAGGTGGCGCTCCCCGAAAGGGAGGATGTGGCCGAACCGGCAACGAAACGGGTCAGTCACAGTCGGTCATGCCTGGCGAAGTTTGCTCGCTGACGTGAGGACCGACAGTCCATGCCGATCAAGATTCCGGACAACCTGCCCGCCCGCTCCGTGCTGGACGCGGAAGGCGTGATGGTTCTGACCGAGACGGACGCCATCCGGCAGGACATCCGGCCGATGCGCATCGGCCTGCTCAACCTGATGCCGAACAAGGTGAAGACCGAGACGCAGTTCGCGCGTCTGCTCGGCGCCTCGCCGCTGCAGGTCGAGCTGACGCTCGTCAAGATCACCAACCACGTGCCGCGCAACACGCCGACCGATCACATCGTCTCGTTCTACCGCGACTGGCAGGACATCCGTGACCACAAGTTCGACGGCTTCATCATCACCGGCGCGCCGGTGGAGACCCTGCCGTTCGAGGAAGTCACGTATTGGGACGAGCTGCGCCGCATCTTCGACTGGACGCAGACCAACGTGCACGGCTGCATGAACATCTGCTGGGGCGCGCAGGCTGCGGTGCACCACTTCTACGGCATGAATAAATACGCGCTGAAGCAGAAGATGTTCGGAGTCTATCGGCACCGCATCCTGGCGCCGGCCTCGCCCTATCTGCGCGGCTTCTCCGACGACTTCTCAATTCCGGTGTCGCGCTGGACGGAGGTGCGGCGCGAGGACATTCCGAAGAACAGCGGCTTGACCGTGTTGATGGACTCGGACGAAGCGGGGCTGTGCCTGCTCGACGATTCCGCGCACCGCTCGCTGCACATGTTCAATCACATCGAGTACGACTCGAGTTCGCTGGGCGAGGAGTACTTCCGCGACGTCGCCGCCAACGTGCCGATCGCGGTGCCGAAGAACTATTTCCCCGACGACGATCCGCGGCAGCCGCCGCTCAATCGCTGGAAGAGTCACGCGCATCTTCTGTTCGGCAACTGGATCAACCAGATCTACCAGACGACGCCGTACCGCGTGACCGACATCGGCATCACCGCGACCGACCGTACGGGCCGCGCGCAGGCCATCGCGGCGGAGTAGGCTTGGTGTCCCGGGCGCTGCAGACCCGGGACCGCCATGAGCGCAGAGCCTCGTGCGGTCCCGGATCAGCGGTGCACCGCTAGCGCGCTGCACCGCGTCCGGGACACGCTTGCGCGTGTCACTTCTCCGGCAGCGGGATGAACTCGATCTCGTCGCCAGGCACCTTGCCGAAGTGGCCGGCCCTCCAGTCGGCCTTGGCCTGCTCGATACGATCCTGGCGCGACGACACGAAATTCCACCAGATGTGACGCGGCCCATCCATCGGCGCACCGCCGAGGATGACGAAGTGCGTATCGGTGGCGGCTTTGACCGTGATGCGGTCGCCGGCCTTGAACACCAGCAACTGCCCGGCTTCGAAGCGGTCGCCGGAAATGTCGACGGCGCCATCGATGACATAGAGCGCGCGCTCGTCGTGATCGGGATCGAACGGCAGCGTCGCGCCCGCGGTGAGATGCACGTCGCCGAAGAAGGTCTCGTGCACCACCGGCACCGGTGATGCCGCGCCATAGAGCGAGCCGACGACGACGCGCACGTTCTTGCCGGCCTCGGATACGACCGGAAATTCCTTGACCGCGTGATGCGCGAAGCCGGCGTCCATCTCCTCCTTCGCCGACGGCAGCGCCACCCACATCTGCAAGCCGTGGATCGGCTCGTGGTCGACGCGGTGCGAGCCGGGCGTGCGCTCGGAATGCACGATGCCGCGGCCGGCGGTCATCCAGTTCACCTCGCCGGGACGAATCGCCACCGCGGTGCCGAGCGAGTCGCGATGCATGATTTCGCCGTCGAACAGGTAGCTGACAGTGGCCAGCCCGATATGCGGATGCGGCCGCACGTCGAGCCCCTTGCCGCCGCGGAATTCGGTCGGCCCGAAATGGTCGAAGAAGATGAAGGGGCCGACCATGCGCGTGCGCGCCGAGGGCAGGGCCCGGCGCACGGTGAAACCGTCGCCGAGGTCGGCGGTGCGCGGCACGATCACGTTGGCCAGCGCGTCGCAGGCATAGGCATCGCCAGCCGCCGGGTCCTTGCCGGGAGAAAAACTCATGATGCGTGCTCCTTCTGACCGGCGGGACTGTGCGCGCCCGAGGCCGGGGCTGCAACCCGCCGGAATTTACCGTTCGCTAATCATCGCGGCCGCCGTCATCGGCAACCCGACGATGGCCGCTGCCAAGCTTTAAGCTTAACGCTCCCTTTACGGCAGGTATGCGTTGATGGACGCCTCGCGAAGGGGCTGGGCGGATTCCGGAATCCGGATGGGACGTGTTGCGCGCGTGCTGACGCGCCGAAACCTGATTGCCATCGTGGCTGGCGCCTTCCTCGCCAGCGTGCCTCTGCTCGTCTTCAATTTCTGGCTCGGCAGCCTCATCGACCGCCAGGGGCAGGCCGAGATCGACAGTGCCGCCAATCGCGCCGTGGCGCTGGCCGATGCGCGCCTGGCGCAGACGCTCGCTGCACTCGACGAACTCGCCGCCCAGAAGGTGTCGTCCTGCGACGCCGGCACCGCCGGGACCCTGAGCCGCGCCGCCTTCCAGGCGGCGCCGGTGAAGGAGATCGAGATCCTGTCCGCCGACGGCCGCAGCCTGTGCGAGGATAGCGGCCACGCGCCCGGCCTCGTTACGCTGCTCAGCACGCAGGCCGTGCCGTCGCGGCCCGGCGTCTGGCTCGACTTCCTGCGCGTCGACGAGACCGAGACGATGGTGCGGCTGCGCCGTCCGGCCGTTTCAGGGTCGAACCAGCTGGCGGCGCTGGTGCCGCTTCTGTTGCTGTTGCCGCAAGCCTCCATGAATGGCGGTCCGCTGAGGGCCTATGCCGGGCTCGTCACCGCCGATGGCGTCTCGATCGGCGGCGCGGGCGCGCGCCCGGACGCGAGCGATGGCGCGATCCTTACCGCGCAAGCGAGCTCCGGTGTCTTCGGCTTCCAGAGCGAGATCGCCGCGGCGCGCGGTTCGCTGCCGGCGGAGCATGGCGGCCTCCGCTGGCTCGGCGTGCTGGTCTCCGGTCTCATCATCGCCATTGCCGGCGTGCTGGTCGTGCTGCTGCCGCGGCGCAACGGCAACGACCCGGTCGCGCAATTGACCGACGCGCTCGCCGCCGGCGAGTTCGTGCCGTACTACCAGCCGATCGTCGATATCCGCTCCGGCCAGCTGCGCGGCGCCGAGGTGCTGGTGCGCTGGCGCAAGCCCGACGGCAGCCTGGTGCTGCCCGGCGCCTTCATCCCGCTCGCGGAGTCGAGCGGCCTGATCAAGGAACTGACGCTCGATTTGATGCGCCGCGTGTGCGTCGAGTCGGGGCAGGCGCTCGGCCGCCGGCCGGCGCTCAAGATATCGTTCAATTTCGCCGGCAAGCTGTTTGCCGACGAGACCATCGTCAAGGACGTGCGCAAGATCTTCCTGAACTCGCCGATCAAGCTGACGCAGGTCGTGCTGGAGGTCACCGAGCGCGACCCGATCGAGAACCTGACGCAGGCGCGCCAGATCATCGCCGCGCTGCAGGGGCTCGGCATCCGTATCGCCATCGACGACGTCGGCACCGGCCACAGCGGTCTGTCCTATATGCTCAAGCTCGGCGTCGACATCATCAAGATCGACAAGATGTTCGTCGACGCCATCGGCACCGATCGTAACTCGACCACCATCGTCGAGACGCTCGTCGACCTCGCGCACAACATGCGTATGGACGTGGTCGCCGAGGGCGTGGAGAATTTCGAGCAGGTGATGCACCTGCGCGAGGTCGGCATCCGCTCGGCGCAAGGCTACGTGTTCGCGCCGCCGCTGCCGGGCGGCGCGTTCCTGCAACTGGTCGAGGCGATCGACCCCGTCGGCGGCGGGCGCGAGGTGGCGGACCAAGAGGCGGCCTGAGCCGGCATTTGACCATCGTCAAATGCGTCAGGTCCGCGCGCGCGCATACTCGCCCCCGACAACCAAGGGGGTAAGCTTCATGCGACGGATCTTCGCGGCGCTCGTTTGCGCCGGCCTACTAAGCGCCGCCATGCCGGCGGTGCCGGCAGCGGCACAGGACAACACCATCGGCGGGGCGATCATCGGCGGTGGCGTCGGCGCCATCATCGGCGGCGCCGCCACGGGCAAGGCCGGCGGCGCCATCGCCGGCGGCATCATCGGCGCGGCAGCCGGCGCCATGCTCGGTTCGCAGCTCGAGCCGCGCCCGCACGGCTATTACTGGTATCAGGAGGATTGTTGGCGGCGCTGGCGCGACGGCAGCTATCATCGCGTGCATCGCCGCTACTGCTATTGAGCGGCATTCACCGCGTGAAATGAAAATGGGCGGCCTCACGGCCGCCCAAGTCTTAAACGCCACGCGGGAGGAACCTCGCAACGGGTCGGCAACCCGGCCGGCCCGCGTGACCGAATTCTGTATCGATTAGTCGGCCACGCCCGCGTCGATTCGTCAATTGCATTTCATGAGATTGTCACAGGTTGATTCGGCGCCGTAAGCCTCGGGCTGCCGATCAATCCGGTCCAGGAGCCGGCCAACGCGATCGGACGCCGCTGTCAGCCATTCGCGAGCGTGGGCGCGTGCGCCTGGCCGGCTCCTGAAACCGCGTTCAAGCGGCCGTCTCAATCTCGATGGCGTAGCGCGCCGAGGTCTCGAAGGCATAGCCGCAGGTGTCGCAGGTCCACAGATGGCGGACCCGGCCGCCGTCCTCCTGCCACTCGGACCACTCCGGGAGGTACAATTGTGCACCGCATTGCTGGCATTCGATGTGCGCGCTCTCGAAGGCTGCGCGCCTCTTGGTGCGGAACGGGTTCATGGGGCTTCCTCCAGTTTTTAGGCGGCGCTTCGCGCCATTGCAGCTCTCCCCACCCCATGTACGCGGCCTGTATGCTAGCGGCATGACAGCGCGAATGAAGCAGCAAGGCTGACGTAACTGCCTTGCGGGAACCGCCCATCGCGTCGGAAGATAGACAAGGCGAGCCCCGAAAGCTTCCGGAGGCGCGATGAGTCGGATCTCCGTCAAGACGCGCACGAAGACCAAAACGAAGACAGAGCGGCCGAAGCTCTACAAGGTCATCCTGCTCAACGACGACTTCACGCCGCGCGAATTCGTCGTGCTGGTGCTCAAGGCGGTGTTCCGGATGAACGAGACGACGGCCTATCGCGTGATGCTCACCGCGCATCAGAAGGGCGCCTGCGTCATCGCCGTCTATACGCGCGACGTGGCGGAGACGAAGGCGAAAGAAGCGACAGAGCTCGGTAAGTCCAAGGGCTATCCGCTCTATTTCACCACCGAGCCGGAGGAGTAGCCGCGCCGTCGGGCTTCGGATTGCTCATCAGCCGTGCCGCAAGCGGACCAGGAGCTTGCCGCTGTTCTCGCCGCGATAGAGCTGCGCAATGGCGCCGGGGCAGGCCTCGATGCCGTCGAGGATGTCCTCGCGGCAGGTGAGCCGCCCGGCGCGGATCCAGTCGGCCAGCCGCACGATCGCCTCCTCGTAGCGGTGCGCATAGTCGAAGATGAGCAGGCCGGACATGCGCGCGCGCTTCACCAGGATGTGCCGCTCGAGGCGCGGGCCCATGGGCGGCGGATCCCAGCTCGCGACCGACGCAGTGCCGCAGATGACGATGCGGGCGCCGACCGAAAGATGAGTGAGCACGGCGTCGCTGATCGCACCGGCGGTGTTGTCGAAATAGACGTCGACGCCGCGGCCGCAGGCGGCGGCGAGTTGGTCCTTGAAGTCGGGCGCCTTGTAGTCGATCGCCGCGTCGTAGCCGAACGTCTCGACGCAGGCCCGGCACTTCGCCGCGCCGCCGGCGATGCCGACCGTTCGGCAGCCGGACAGCTTCGCGATCTGCCCGACCGCCGAGCCGACCGCGCCGGCGGCGGTCGACACGACCACGGTGTCGCCCGGCTTCGGCTGGCCGAGGTCGAGCAGACCGAAATAGGCGGTGAGGCCGTTGAGGCCCAGCACGCCGAGCGACAGCGACAGCGGCAGGTCGCTCTCGCGAACCTTGCGCGTCACCGCGGCCGGTTCGGCGACGGCGTATTCCTGCCAGCCGAGCATGCCCATGACCTTGTCGCCGACGGCGAACTGCGGGTGCTGCGAGGCGACGACCTCGCCGGAGGCGAAGGCGCGCATGACCTCGCCGATGCCGACCGGCGTCGAATAATTCGCCGCGGCGCTGACCCAGCCGCGCATCGCCGGCTCGGCGGAGAGGAAATCGTTGCGCACGAGGAACTGGCCGTCGCGCAGCGGCGGCACCTCCGCCTGCCGGAGCGTGAAGTTCTCCGCCTGCGGAATGCCGTTCGGGCGCGAGGCGAGGCAGACCTGGGTGTTGCGCATGGCGTCGTTTGAGTGAGGCGAGGGGAGGGCCAGCCTGCGGCCTTACCGCGCGACCGTCAATGTGCGCGGCAAGGCCGCCATGCGGCTGCGGCGAGGCCAATTCAATTGCCAAAGCCACGACTCCGTCGCACATTCCCGCCGCTTCTCAACCCGTGGCCGCCCGTGACTCTTCCGCCGCATTCGCCGCCAGCGGCGCCTACAGCGCCGCCCTCGGTCGTGACCATCTTCGCCGTCTTCGCGCGCATCGGCTTGCTCAGCTTCGGCGGCGGCCTGAGCGGCTGGGTGTTTCGCGAAGTCGTGGTCCTGCGCAACTGGATCAGCGAGGAGGAATTCCTCTCCGGTCTCGCGCTCGCCCAGATCCTGCCCGGGACCAACATCGCCAATCTCTCGGTCTACATCGGGCAGAAGCTGCGCGGCGTGCCGGGCGTCGCCGCCGCGCTGGGCGGACTCCTGTCAGGCCCGTTCTTCGCCGTCATCGCCCTGGCGAGCGTTTATGACCGCTTCCGCAACATCCCCTATGCGGATGCGGCGATGGACGGTGTCGCAGCGGCAGCGATCGGCCTTTTGCTGATCATCGTTTTGCGCGGCACGCGCCATTCCGCGCGCAAGCCGGCCGGAGCGGTTGCTCTGGCCGCGACCTTCATCGGCGTCGGCGTGCTGCATGTCTCGCTGCTCATCGTGGTCGCCGTGGTCGGCCCGCTATCGGTGCTGGCCGCATGGCTCGGAGGCCGCGCCGATGCGTGACGATAACGTGCTGATCGCCTTGGTCGCGGTGTTCGTGCCGCTCTCGTTCGCCTCGATCGGCGGTGGCACGAGCATCCTGGCCGGCATCCAGCATCAGGCCGTCGACGTGCATCATTGGGTGACGTCGCGTGAATTCGTCGACATGTTCGCCATCTCTCGCGCCGCGCCCGGTCCCGGCTCGCTGCTGACGACCTTGATCGGCTGGCACATCGCCGGCTGGGCCGGCGCGCTGATTGCGACGCTCGCACTTTACGTGCCGTCGTCCTTGCTATGCTACGGCGTTGCCTTCGTCTGGCGGCGGCATCGCGGCAAGGTCTGGCACACTGCGCTCGAGGAAGGCCTCGCGCCGGTCGGCGTCGGCCTGATGATGGCGGGTGTTCTTGTGATCATGCAATTGAGCGGCGGCGGGGTGCTGCCCTGGCTGCTTGCGCTCGGCACGATGGCCCTGCTGTTGCGCTGGCCGAAGCTGCACCCGCTGCCTTTGTTCTTCATGGGCGGCGTCATCGCCGTGGTCGTGCGCGCTGCGGTCTCCTGATGCGCCTTCCGCCGAGGCGCGAGCGAAAAGAAAAGATCGGCCTTGTCCGGCCGATCTTACAGTCGCGCGAGGAAAATGAACTCTACTCGCCGCTCGCCAGCACGGCGCGCACGGTCTCGTCTGGGCCGAAGTCTTCGGCGCTGTTCACGTGCATCAGTTCGGCCAGGCGTGTGCGCGCGCGGTTGACGCGCGATTTGATGGTGCCGACGGCGCAGCCGCAAATATTGGCCGCTTCTTCGTAGGAGAAGCCGGAGGCGCCGACGAGGATCAGGGCCTCGCGCTGATCCTGCGGCAGTTGCGCCAGAGCCTCGCGGAATTCGCGGTACTCGACCTGGCCGTACTGCTCCGGCTGCGATTTGAGCGTTTCGGCGTAATGGCCGTCGCTGTCCTCCACTTCGCGGCGCCGCTTGCGGTATTCGGACCGGAAGTGGTTGCGCAGGATGGTGAACAGCCACGCCGACATGTTCGTGCCCGGCTGGAATGAATCGATATTCGCAAGCGCCCTCAACAGGGTTTCCTGCACCAGGTCGTCGGCGCGATCGACGTTCCCGCAAAGCGAGATCGCGAAGGCGCGCAGACTTGGCACCGCGCCGAGGACGGCTTTGCGGACTGACTCGTCCATTGCCATTAGTGCCCGTCCTTGCTGCCGTTGTTGTCGAGACGATTGAGAAGGTCGTTGAAACGGTCAGGAACGCCCTGGTTCAGGACCTCGTCGTACATGGCGCGCAACTGCTGCCCGAGACGGGCCTGGACGTCGCGGCCCAGTTTTGCCGGCTTGGCAGTGGTCTTCTTGCGAGTGGCGGCGGCTTCCATCGGGTTCTCTTGTCCCACGGGCTTACGCTCGTTCATTGGCTCTCACCCCAACCACCCTGTGCTGATCGCGGCATCTGGCGGCCCCTCCGTGTGTTCTGTCGAAACCCATGACCTGCCATATGGTTCCCCGGTTTGAGGGAACTTTTTGGGTTGGGGCACGTTGTTCGCCGCAGTAGCATCTTCGCTCGGGGGCGGGGGCCAGCGTGCCCCTTTTCTGGCCCGCACAGTTCGGGAGGGATTTTTGTCGACATCTCAGGCAGTTGCGCAGCATCTTCCGTATCTCCGCCGGTATGCCCGGGCGCTTTCGGGCAGCCAGGCCTCCGGCGACGCCTATGTGGCGGCCACCCTCGAGGCCGTCGTGCAGGACCCCAAAGTGCTGGAGCAGGGGGCGTCGACCCGAATCGCGCTGTACAAGCTGTTCACGAAAATATGGAATTCGGTCAGCCTGAACGGGAAAGCGGGCGCCGCCGAACTCAACCAGCCGGTCGAGCGG
This sequence comes from Pseudolabrys sp., assembly GCF_035943735.1. Classification (GTDB taxonomy): domain Bacteria; phylum Pseudomonadota; class Alphaproteobacteria; order Rhizobiales; family Xanthobacteraceae; genus Pseudolabrys. Next base: position 206,808 of record NZ_DASZBV010000016.1, on the reverse strand, counting down.
CACCTGGCGCAGATCGCGCCGAAGCCGCGTCAGGCCTTCCTGCTCATCGCGCTGGAAGGGCTGTCCGAGGACGACGCGGCCAAGGTGCTGGACATCGACGTGCCCACCTTGCGCGACCTGGTCGAGGATTCCGGGCGTGAACTGGCCGCCGAGATCGCCACCGACGTGCTGATCATCGAGGACGAGACCTTCATCGCGCTCGATCTCGAGGGCCTCGTCGAAGGCCTCGGCCATCATGTGCTCGGCGTTGCCCGCACGCACAGCGAGGCCGTGGCGCTCGCCAAGCAGAAGCGGCCGGGGATCATCCTCGCCGACATCCAGCTCGCCGACGGCTCCTCCGGCCTCGACGCAGTCAACGAGATGCTGCGCACCTTCGAGGTGCCGGTCATCTTCATCACCGCCTATCCGGAGCGCTTCCTCACCGGCGAGCGGCCGGAGCCCGCCTTCCTGATTGCCAAGCCGTTCCAGCCGGCGACGGTGTCCGCCGTTCTCAGTCAGGCCCTGTTCTTCGAACGCAACGCCCGTCCGCGCGAGCGCCGCGCCAGCTGACGGCGCATCGACCGCGCCCGGCGCAAGCCGGGCAGCAGGTTGGCTGTTCGCGATGCCGTCTTTTGGCCGGCATCGCGGCGGCGCAGGGCGCCCCCGCGGCAATGGATGCAACGGGAGGGTGACGAGGCGCGTTAGTCAGGTCTGTCCGCGTGAAATGGAGTGACTCCCGTCTGGCCTGTCGACGGGTCCAATCGCGGCGAATGGCGGTTTGTGCGGTGAATGCGTTGATCCAGAACCCTGATCCGGGAGACCAGACGAGCGAGCTGCAGCGCCTGCGCCAGGAGAACGAACGGCTGCGTCGTTATGAAAGCGCGCTGCGCGGCTCGCAGGTCAGCGTCTATACGCAGGATCGCGCCCTGCGCTACTCGTCCGCGAGCGGCCCGATGTTCGGTCATGCCGCCGACGCCATCCTCGGCTGCACCGACGACGAAATCTTCGCCCAAGGCGCCGGCGCCGCGCTGATCGCGCTCAAGCGCGAGGTGCTGACCAACGGCGAGTCGCGGCGCGGCGAGGTGGCGGTCGAAGGCGGCCCCGGGCCGCGCTGGTACGACCTGCACATCGAGCCGCTGCGCGATGGCGGCGGCACGATCACCGGACTCGCCGGAACCGTGGTCGACATCACCGAGCGCAAGGAAGGCGAGGCGCATCTGCGTCTGTTGCTGCGCGAGCTGACGCACCGCTCCAAGAACCTGCTGGCGGTGATCCAGGCGATGGCGCGGCAGACCGCGCGCCACGCCGGCTCGACCGAGGCGTTCCTGACGCAATTCGGCGCTCGGCTGCAGGCGCTGGCGGCCTCGCACGACATTCTGGTGCGCGAAAGCTGGTATGGCGCGTCGCTCGAGGAGCTCGTGCGCTCGCAGCTGACCGCCTATATCGACCGCCACGACAGTCAAATTGCCTTTGCCGGCCCGGCGATCGCGCTGAAGCCGGAGGCGGCCCAGAGCCTCGGGCTGGCGCTGCACGAGCTCGCCGCCAACGCTGCCCGGTTCGGCGCGCTGTCGGTGCCCGACGGACGGGTTTCGTTGATGTGGGAGCGCATGGCGGCCCACGATGGCGACGGGCTGTCGCTCGACTGGCGCGAGGAGCTCGGGCCGCCGGTCAAGCTGCGGCGCAAGAAGGGCTTCGGCAGCATGGTGATCGAGCGCAACCTGGCTTTGGCGGTCGGCGCGAAGGTCGATCTCGATTTTGCACCCCATGGCCTGCACTGCCACATCGTTATTCCGCCAAATCACATCGTGGCCCTGCGCTGAATCGACTTCACTGATTCGCGAGCGGCAGGAACGGAAGCATCCGGCATTCGTTTGTCTGACGTGTCCGCAAGCGCTTTGCGCGGACGCGTGGAGCGGATATGCGCGGGGTTTTCACCTTATTTGCGGGAATGGCGGCGGGCCTGGTGGTCGGCCTTGTCGCGCCGCAGGTCGACTGGGGTTTCGCCGTCGGCGCGCGTCCGCTCGTGCCCGCGGGCATGACGACGCAATCGGTGAATCGCGGGCACAAAGGCGACCGGCTCGATATGCCGGAGGTGCGCGTCGGCAAGCAGCCGGTTCCGCCGGCGAAATTGCTGATGCATGGCTGCGAGCCGGCCGCGAGCCCGCTGTCCGCGTCCGGCCAGGTGCCCGGTCGCTGCGCGGCTTGATCCGGGTCAATTGCAAATCAATTTGTCACTTCCATAACGTTGGAACTTTCGTTCCGCGCGCGTGTTGGCGCACGATTTCACGACGCTAAGCCCACCGCGCCGACTGAAAATGAAACGGCCGCCTCACCGGGCGGCCGTTTTGCTTTGGTGGGCGGTTCGCCTCAGTCGAAGGTGAAGGCGTCGTGATAGGCGCCCTGCACCTGGCCGCCGGGGACCGGGCCGCCGCCGGGCACATGCACCATGTTGCCGATGACGGCGACGGTGGCGCCGTGCAGGCCGTGGCGCGGGATCGGCATCGGCGTGCCGGCTTCCCACGCGTCGGTCTTCGGATCGTAGATCTCGTTGGTGCCGAAGACGTGGCCCGTGGCTTCCCCTCCGAACACGACGATCTTGCCGCCGATGTAGACGCAGGACGGGCCGGAGCGCGGCGTCGGCAGCGGCGCGCGGAACGACCACGAGTCGCTCTGCGGATCGTAGACGGCGTTGAGCCCGGTATTGAAGTCGTAAGAGTCCATGCGGCCGGCGATGGCGTGGATTTTGCCATCCACCACCGCGACGCCCATGTGGTCGCGCTGGCCGACGAAAGGCTGGGTCCCGGTCGAGCCGCGCATGGCGGCGCGGTCGGAATACTTGTTGCTGGCCGGGTCGTAGACCTCATGCCATTCCACCGAACGCACGTCGCGGCCGCCGAGCAGATGGATCTTGCCGTCGAGCACGATCGCCGAGATGGCGCCGCGCGGGCGCGACAGCGGCGCGATCGGCGCCCACTGGTCGGTCGCCGTGTCGTAGACGAAGCATTTGGAATGCGGGCAGCGGTTCTGCTCGACGAAACCGCCGAACGTGTAGATCTTGCTGCCGATGGACACGCCGGCGACGTGGTTGCACGGGTGCGGGAAGGGCGCCTTCAGCGACCACTGCTTGGTCTTGGAGTCGTAGACTTGATGGAAATCCTGATCGACGCGGTGCTTGGCATAGCCGGCGATGACGTGGATCTTGCCCTGACATTCCATGACGGCGTGCTCGCCGGTCGGGATCGGCAGCCGCGGCATCTCGACCCAGCGGCCCGGATTGGAGGCTTTCGGAGCAACGCTTGTGATGTAGCGCTGCTTCTCGACCGTCTTCGGAATGTCGGTGACGCTCTTGTCGTTCAGTCCGAGAAAGAGCGGAAGCTCTTCAGCCATTGTCGTGCTCCTCAACCTTGATAACTCGGGACGGCGTCCCGCAACAGTTTCCTGGTGAGCTCGACGCCTTCGCGCGCGACGTCGTAGGGAGAACGCTCCCACTGCTCGGGATTGGGCGCCTCGTAGCTGAGATAGCCGGTGTAGCCCTTCTCGTAGAGCAGGCCGAGCATCTCCTTCCACTTCACCACGCCCTTGCCCGGCGGCAGCCGGTCGGTCGGTCGGCGCACGCCGGTCACCGGGCTGGCCGACAGGTCGCTGTACTGGAAGCAGAAGATCTTCTCGGCCGGCACGTTCTCGAAGCCGCGGCCGCCGGCGCCGGAACGGGTGAAGTGATAGGCGTCGATGAGATAGCCGCAGTTCGGCTTGTCGGCGCCTTCGATCAGCTCGGTGAGCACGGCGAGCGTATTGAGCACGTCGTGTTGCGAATTGAACTCGATGCCCAGCTTCAGCCCGTATTCGGCGGCGATGTCGCCGGCGCGCTTGAGATACTTGATGGCGCCCGAAATCGGGCCCTGCACCTGGCCGGGCGCGCTCATCAGCGTGTCGCAGTTCATCGCCACGGCGTTCTCGCAGGACTCGCGGAAGTCCTTGAACAGCCGGTCGCTCTCCGCGCCGGTGGCGAACAGCCAGCCATATTCGACGCCGAGCACGCCGACGGGAATGCCGCTCTTTTTGACGAGGTCGAGGACCTGCGCGTTGCTCATGCCGGCCTCGTAGCAGCGCTTGAAATCGGTGCGGCGCAGCTCGACCGCGTCGAAGCCGCCCTGTTTCGCCGCGTCGAGCGCCGTGGCGAGCGGCGTCGTGTCGATGGTCCACATGTGCAGGGCGAGACGCCCGAACTTGTCCGTCATCCGTGTTCTTGCTCCCTAGAGGCCTTCGTATTGCAGGACGTACAGCCCGGCGTTGGTGTCGGTGAGGTACATCACGCCGTTGACATCCACGTAAACGTCGCAGGACTGGATCACCTTGGCCGGGTTCGGCCGCTGGTCGACGATGCGCTCCGGCGCCGGCGGCATGAAGTAAGCGAGCTGCTTGGGCTGGAAGGCGTCGCGGATGTCGTACACCCTTAAGCCCGCATTGTGATAGGTGGCGAAAATCAGGTCCTCGCTCTGGAACGCGCCGGGCCGGTTCTCGTGCAAGTTATGCGGGCCGAACTTGGCGCCCTTGGCGCAGAAATCCTCTTCGGTCGGCGTCGGCAGGGTCGCGATCGACACCGGGTTCTCCGGCGCGCGCACATCGACGATCCAGGTGTAGGCGAGGCCGTTGGCGCAGTTCGAGGCGGTCGCCTCGTCGGCGAGGATGAGCAGGTTGCGGCCGGGCAGGGGCAGCGGCGTGTGCGCACCGCCGCCGAAGGGCGGCGAATAGTTGCGGTGACTGAGGAGCTTCGGGTGCACCGGATCGGAGAGATCGTGCACCGTGAAGCCGCCGTCGCGCCAGGCCGCGTAACCGAGATTGCCGGCGCTGATCAGGTGATGCAGCGCCGTGCGCTTGCCGAAGGAGGCCGGCTTCTCCTCGCCGCCGGCGCGGTGCATGCCCGGGAGCCACCAGCGGCCGGCGAGCGTCGGCTTGGCCGGGTCGCTCATGTCGATGATGGCGAGCACGTGGTCGATGAAGCCCTCGAAATGCACCGACACGTAGGCGTAGCGGTCGCCGACCCACCAGATGCGATGCGCACCGAAGCCGGGCAAGTGCAGGAATGCGATCTCGCGCGGCGAGGCCGGCTGCGACACGTCGAACACGCGCACGCCGGCGGCGAAAGGCTGCTCGGTCTGCACCGCGTCGATCAGCGACTTGCCGTAATAGTCGGCCTGCGTGGCGTATTGCTGCATCGCCCAGATGTTCGGGCCGTTGACGGCGATGAGGATGTCGCCGGCGATCTGCAGATGGTGCGAACGCGTGTTCTTCGGCGCCGGCACAAAGGCGACGGTCTTCGGATTGAGCGCGTCGCGCACGTCGACGACGGAGAAGCCGTCGGCGAACATGTGGCCGATGAAGGCGTGCCCCTTGTGCAGGATCACCTGCACGCCGTCGGGCCGGCCGCCTTGATCGTCGCGGGAGAGGAAGCGGATGCCCTTGCCGGTCGCGCCGGGAACGGTTCGTTGCGTGCTCACGCGATGACCTGCCGTCTGGAAAGTGCGAGGCCCGGCGCCACAGGACGCCGGGCCTCGTTCACGTCTGCCGTCGTCCTCAGCCGGTCGGCGGCGCGATCTCGTCGAGGCCGCGCTGACGGGCCTCCGGCCCGAGTTGCGTCACGCCGATGGCGGCGATGACCAGCAGCACCGCGATGCAGGCGAATACGGCGTTCAAGCCGTAGCCCTTCTGCACCCACGGGATGGCGATGAAGATGCCCGCGGTCGAGAGGCGGCCGACGCCCGCCGCCCAGCCGAAGCCGGATGCGCGCGCATTGGTCGGGAACACCTCCGAGGCGAAGATCTGCATCGAGTTGCCGGCCACCTGGATGAAGAACACCATCACGAAGCCGGCGACCAAGAGCTCGGTGTCGTTACCGACATTGGCGAAGACGATCGCCATGATGCCGGCGCCGATGAAGGCGCAGACCGAGGTGATCTTCCGGCCGTATTTGTCGAGGGCGTACATCATGAACAGGCTGGCCACCGGCACGGCGAAGTTCATGCCGAGCGTGAAGGTCAGCGACTTCGTGATGGTGAAGCCCTTGTCGTGCATGATGTTCGGCAGCCAGCCGCCGAGGCCGATGGCGACGCCGAAGAAGGCCGAGAAGCAGACCATGCCGGCGATGACGCGCACCGGGAAGCGGCTGAACACCAGGGCGAACGGGTCGGTCTTGGTGTTGCTCGCCGCGTCCGTGGACAGCGCCTCGGTCGGACGTTTGAGGCCGAGCCGCTCGAGGATGTCGAGGGCCTCGTTGCCGCGGCCGTGCGTCGCGAGGAAGCGCGGCGACTCGGGCAGCGTGAAGCGGAACAGCCAGACGATGAGCGCGCCGATGCCGATCACGATCCAGATGCCGCGCCAGCCGATCTGATCGCGGAAGGCGAGGGTGAACAGCGTCGAAAGCGGCCAGACGCAGGCGCCGCCGATGAAATGCACGAAAGCGAGGATGCGTCCGCGGATCGCCTTCGGTGAATATTCGCCGGCATAGGCGAAGGCAAGCGGCTGCTCGCCGCCGAGGCCGAGCCCCGCGATGAAGCGGCAGGCGACCAGCATCCAGGCGGTCGAGGCGAGGCCACCGAGGATGGTGAAGACGCCGAAGATCAAGAGGTTGAATTGATAAACCGCCTTGCGACCGAAGCGGTCGCTGAACTCGCCCTGGGCGATGCCGCCGATGAACATGCCGAACACCGTGGCGCTGCCGATCATGGCGGCCTCCCCGGGGGTGGCGAACTTGGTCGAGATCATGTCGGGGATGAGCGCCCCGAGCACGATCAGGTCGATGACGTCGAAGAAATAGCCGGCGGCGATCAGCGAGATCACCTTGTAGTGCAGCTTCGACAGCTTCGCTTCGTCCAAAGCGTTGCCGACATAGGCTTCGATTGTTTGAGCCACAGCGTTCCCCTTCCCCGATTTCTGGTTGTCGTTGCCGGGATGTCCCCTGTGGAAAGGATGGTCCAGATTGTCGCACTTGGCCAGCGCTTTGCGCGCGAACGGCCGCGTTCCGTGTTGATGACGCGCCGGTTTTCGATTTGTGAAAACGACAGCAATGTTGGCCAATTTTGGTGTGCGCCCCAGTGGTGCCACTGCTGCGGCGCGGCAAAGACGCCAAATGCTGCTGAGGCTCTTTTGGCAGCGATGGCCAGACAGACGATTTCACGCCCGGAAAGACAGCTCATCCAAAGGGCGGAACCCCCGGCATAGGAAGCTCAGGCGCAGTCCTCGCAGCGGCAGTCATCGCGCCGCCGTTCGGACTTCCTGCATTGGAGCTGCGCTCCGCCGGCGCCGTCAGACATCTGTTCCTATCGAGAACGACGACCGCCGAGGCGCAGATCGTCGCTCCGAGGGATGGGCGCGCCGATTGACGTGCATCAACGCGCGATCGCGTTTCGAGCCAGAAGATTAAGACAAATGAGCCCGTTCGGGCAGGCCATTAAACGCGGCATGAAGACGGACGTTGAATCTCCTGTTCCGCCTCCGGCTCCGCGGGTTCCGCCGGGGGGCGTGTCCGGATTGCTGCAGCCCGTGCCGCCGGTCGCGGCAATCGTGCCGCTGGCCGCAGGAAAGCCTGCTTTTGCCGAAGAAATCGCGGCCGCGCCCGCGGAAAAGTTCAATCTTGTGCGCGACCTGAGCTTGTTCGCCCGGGTGCTGCGGCGCGCGGAAGGCGGACGACTTGTGCTGGCAATCTATGTTGCCTCGATCGCCGTCACGATCGCCAACATGCTCGCACAGGTGCGGCTCAACGTGTGGAACGGCCAGTTCTTCGACGCGGTGGGGCGGAAGGATCTATCGGCTTTCATCCACCTTCTGTGGACGTTCATCGCCATCATCGCGGTTCTCCTGGCGCTCACGGTGGCGCAAACCTTCCTGCAAGAGCGCTTGAAATTTCGGCTCCGTGAATGGATCGCGCGTCACCTTTTGGTCGAGTGGCTCAAACCGATGCGGATCTATCAGCTCAGTTTCGCGGGTCTGTACGGCCGCAACCCGGATCAGCGCATACAGGAGGACACTCGGCTTCTCGGCGATTACAGCGCCGACCTCGGCTGCGGCATTGTCTATTCTCTGCTTCAGATCGTCGCCTTCGTCGGCGTGCTGTGGGCTTTGTCGGCGCAGGTCACGTTCCAGGTGGCGGGTTATCAAATCGCCATTCCCGGGTACATGGTCTGGTGTGCCCTGGCTTACGCGCTGATCGGCTCCGCTCTGACCTGGCTCGTGGGGCGGCCGCTGATCGCGCTGAATGGCGAGCGATATGCCCGCGAGGCGGAATTCCGCTTCGCTCTGGTTCGGGTCAACGAGTCCGGCGAGAGCATCGCGCTGCACGGCGGTGAGAAGGACGAGCGTCGGCATCTCGAAGCGGCGCTGACGGCCGTCGTCGACACCATGCGGCGAATTTCCTCCTCCCTCGCGCAACTCACCTGGATCACGTCGGGAACCGGATGGCTGTCGCTGGTCGTTCCAATTCTCGTCGCCTCGCCAGCCTATTTCGGCGGCGCGTTGTCCCTCGGGGGCCTGATCATGGTGGCGGGCGCCTTCGCCCAGGTTCAGGGCGCAATGCGGTGGTTCGTCGATAATTTTTCCCGTCTTGCCGATTGGCGCTCGGCAATCCATCGGGTCGCCCGCTTCCGCGAGGCGCTTGACGGCCTGCCGGCGGTGGAGGCCGGCTCCCCGGAAATAAAGCGTGCACTGCATCCCGAAGGCCATCTGGCCTTCGACGGCGTGCGTATTCTTCTGCCGGACGGACACATCGTCATTGAAGACGCCAGCGTGACCGTCACGCCGGGCGAACGCGTTCTGATCGTCGGCGAGACCGGCGCGGGGAAATCGACGTTGTTCCGCGCAGTCGCGGGGCTTTGGCCGTGGGGTGCGGGGACGATACTCACGCCGCCGTTGGAGACAATGGCGTTCCTGCCGCAGCGGCCGTATCTGCCGCTCGGCACATTGCGCAATGCCGTGGTCTATCCGAGCCCGCCCGATGCTTTCTCCGATGTGGAGGTGCGACAGGCGCTGCAACGTTGCGATCTCGGCACTCTCGTCGCGAAGCTCGACAAGGTCGATCGCTGGGACAAAGAGCTGTCGCTCGGCGAGCAGGAGCGCTTGGCGTTTGTGCGGCTGCTTCTGCACAAGCCGAGCTGGGTCTTTCTTGACGAAGCGACAGCCGCGCTCGACGAGGATAGCCAGCGCCGCGTCATGAGCCTGTTCAATGAAGAATTGAAAAATACGACTGTGTTGAGCATCGGACATCGGCCCGATCTCGCGGCGTACCACACCAGGACGCTTCAGCTCGTCCATGGTGTTGACGGTGACCGCCTCAGGCTCAAGCCGGCGCCAACGCCGCCGCCGCGACGGCGCTGGCTGCAACAATTGGGCGACTGGTTGGGGGCTGATTGATGCTGGGCATCATTCGTCTGTACGGCCGCGTTCTCGCGCTGCTTGGCTCCGATAGCCGGGTCGCATGGACTTTGGCGGTGGCAAATGTGGCGCTGGCATCCGCGCAATTTGCCGAGCCGGTGCTGCTGGGTCGAATCATCGACGCGCTGACGGGGGCGCAGACGCGCGGCGAACCGCCGTCGTGGCCGCAATTGAGCGTGCTACTTTCGGCCTGGGCCGGATTCGGACTTTTCACCATCGCCTGCGGCACCCTGATCGCCCTATATGCCGACCGACTCGCGCACCGTCGCCGCCACGTCGTTCTCACGGACTATTTCGAGCACGTGCTGCAGCTTCCGCTCACCTATCACGGCAACACCCATTCCGGGCGGCTGATGAAGGTGATGTTGCAGGGCACCGACGCGCTGTGGGGGCTGTGGGTCGGGTTCTTTCGTGATCACCTCTCCTCTTTCGTCTCCTTGCTCGTGCTGCTCCCAATTTCCCTCTTCATCAATTGGCGGCTCGCTCTCTTGCTGATTGCTCTGTGCATCGTTTTCGCCGGGCTAACCGCGTTGATCGTGCGCAAGACGCAGCACCTGCAGAGCCTGGTCGAGCGTCATTACTCCGATTTGGCGGAACGTGCGTCCGACACCCTGGGCAACATCGCACTGGTTCAGAGTTTTTCGCGGCTCGAAGCGGAAGTCTTAGAGCTGCGCCAGATCGTCGAACGCCTGCTGGCCGCGCAGATGCCGGTTCTGTCTTGGTGGGCGCTCGCTGCGATGTTGACCCGGACGTCAACCACATTGACCGTGCTGGCGATCATCATCGTCGGGACGGTATTTCATATCAACGGTCAGGCGACCATCGGAGAGATGGTCACCTTCATGAGTTTTGCTGGACTCATCATTAGTAGACTCGAGCAGACGGTCACCTTTATCAACCGGGTGATGATGGAAGCGCCGCGCTTACGTGAATTCTTCCAGGTGCGGGACACGGTCCCGGCCATTCGCGACTTGCCGGACGCGGTCGATCCGGGCCGTCTCGGTGGGCTTGTCGAGTTCAAGAACGTTTCGTTCTCCTATGATGGAAAGCGGATCGCGGCAGCGGATTTGAATTTCAAAGCGATGCCGGGCGAGACGATCGCCCTGGTTGGTGCCACCGGTGCAGGTAAGTCGACGGCCATTGCACTTCTATACCGCGCCTTCGATCCGCAGTCGGGCGTGATCGAGATCGACGGCGTTGATATCCGCAAGTTCAAGTTGCTCGCGTTGCGCAGAAACATCGGCGTCGTTTTCCAGGAAGCGCTGCTGTTCAATCGATCGATTGCCGACAATCTTCGGGTCGGAAAGGCCGATGCGACCGACGCCGAGATGCGCGACGCCGCCAGGCGCGCGCAGTGCCTTGAATTCATTGAGCGGAAGTTCGAGGGCTTCGAACGGAGGGTCGGCGAGCGGGGGCGTTCGCTGTCCGGCGGCGAGCGCCAGCGGCTATCGATTGCGCGAGCACTACTGAAGGATCCGCCGATCCTTATTCTCGACGAGGCGACCAGCGCGCTCGATACCGACACCGAGGCAAAAGTCATGCTGGCACTGCACGAGGTAATGAAGGGGCGCACCACCTTCGTCATTGCGCATCGGCTGTCGACGGTGCGCAACGCGTCCCGCATCTTCGTGTTCGACGCAGGCCGCATCATCGAGGCCGGGACATTCGACGAATTGGTGAGGGCAGGCGGCCGTTTTGCCGCTCTCGCCAAGACTCAGTTCATTTCGGCTGAGCCGATGGCACTGCCGGCCGCTTCATAGAAAACGAGCACGGCGCCGGGGGCGGTCTGTAGCAGTTGAACGAGATCACATCGACGGCGCGCGCTGCGGCGTATGTCTCAATGGGAGAGGGGCGGGGGCGCCTATCGTCCCGGCTGAACAATGGAGCGACGATTGTCCGCGAGCGATCCGACGAAAGCCGACCTCTCTTATCCGGACCTTTCGGCGTTGCGGCTCGGCTTCGTCTGGGGCGTTTCCACGTCCGCCTTCCAGATCGAGGGCGCCACGCAGGCGGACGGCCGCGGCCCGAGTATCTGGGACACCTACGGACGCCTCAAGCAGACGACGAGCGGCGATACCGGCGACGTCGCCTGCGACCACTACCACCGCTATCCGGAAGACATTGCGCTGATGCGCGGCCTTGGCCTGCAGGCCTACCGCTTCTCGGTGGCGTGGCCGCGCATCCTGCCGGCCGGGCGCGGCGCCGTGAACGAGCCGGGGCTCGCCTTCTACGACCGGCTGATCGACGCCATCCTCGCCGCCGGCATCGAACCGTGGCTCTGTCTCTATCACTGGGACCTGCCGCAGGCGCTGGCCGATGCCGGCGGCTGGACCTCGCGCGACAGCGTGCAGTGGTTCGCCGACTACGCGGCCATCGTCGCCGCGCGCTATGGCGATCGTGTCAAGCGTTTCGCCACGTTCAACGAGCCGTCGATTTTCTCAATATTCACCTGGGCTCTCGGCGCGCGCGCACCCTCCGACATCGCCCCGCTGCATCGCGCGATCCATCACATCAACCTCGCGCACGGTGCGGCGGTCGATGCGATCCGCGTCCACGTCGCCGACGCCGCGATTGGCGTCATCCACAACGTGCAGCCTTGCCTGCCGTCGACGCCGGACGATGCCGGAGCGGCGCAACTGTGCGCGGCCTACTGGAATCTGGCCTTCCCCGAGCCGCAATATCGCGGCGTCTATCCGGAACTGCTGCGGCCATCGATCGAGCCGCATATCCGGCCGGGCGACCTCGACCAAATCCGCCGGCCGCTCGACTGGTTCGGACTCAATTACTACGGCCCGAGCTACATGCGGCGCGACGACACGGTGCCGGTCGGGTTCAATTTTGGACCGCAGCCGGAGGGCACGGCGACCACGCCGAACGGCTGGGCGGTGTCGGCCGATGCCTTCCGCGACACGCTCCTCGACGTTGCCGCCTATGGCGTGCCGGTCTACGTCACCGAGAATGGGCTGGGCGCGCGCGAGACACCGGGCGAGGTCGCCGACACCGCGCGCATCGACCACCTGCGCTCCTACATTGGCGCGATGAATGCGGCGGCGGCGCGCGGCGCCGACATCCGCGGCTATTTCGTCTGGTCGCTGCTCGACAATTTCGAATGGGATTCCGGCTACGCCGTCCGCTTCGGCCTCGTCTCCGTCGATTACGCCACGCAGAAACGCATTCCCAAACTGTCCTACGGCTGGTATCGCGGATTGATCGAAGCCGCGCGGAGCCGCTGATGGACGACATGGGAAACGGTATTCTGCTCGCCGACGTCGGCGGCACCAATGTCCGTTTCGCCGTGCTGCGCGGAACCGCGCTGGGGCCGGTGACGTATCTCGAAGTCGCCGATCACGCGAGCTTCGCCGATGCGGTGGCGGCCTATCTCGCCCTGGCCGGGGGAACCGTCGGCGAGGCCGTACTGGCGGTGGCGGGCGTCGTGACCGCCGAGCGTTGCGCGCTCACCAACAACGACTGGATCGTCGACGCCGTCGAATTGCGCACGCGGTTCGGTCTTTCGTCCGTGCATCTCGTCAACGACTTCGAGGCGATCGCCTGGGCGTTGCCGCAGCTGGTGCCCGCCGACCTCAAGCAGATCGGCGGCACGCGCCCTGTGGCCGGTGCACCGATGGCCGTGCTTGGCCCGGGCACGGGACTCGGCGTCGCCGCCTGCGTGCCGCACAGCGGCGGCGATTTCATCATCCACAGCGAAGGCGGGCACGCCACCGCGCCGGCCGGCAATGCGCGCGAGGCGGCGGTCATCGCCGCGCTGCGCGCCGAGTTCGAGCATGTGTCGATCGAGCGGCTCTTGTCGGGCCCGGGGCTGGAGAACATCTATCGCGCACTGGCGGCGATCGACCGCGCGCAGCCGCCGGAGCGCTCGGCGGCGGACATCGTGAAGGTGGCGCGCGATGCGACGTGCCCGGCCAGCCGCGCGGCGCTCGACATGTTCTGCGCCATGCTCGGCGACATCGCCGGCAACCTGGCGCTCACTTTCGGCGCCAAGGGCGGCGTTTACATCGCCGGCGGCGTCACCGCGCGTCTCGGCGGCGAGATCGATCGCTCCGCCTTCCGCACCCGCTTCGAGGCGAAGGGTCGCATGCGCGGCTACGTCGCGCCGATCCCGGTCTATCTGATCGTGCACAGCGATCCGGCCTTCGTCGGCTTGCGCGCGCTGACGCTTAGCGGCGCTTCGCGATCTCGCGGTAGAGTGCTTCCGGGCTGACACCGAGCTCGGCGGAAAGCCGCATCCATTCTCCTCGCGCCGGAAGCGCGCCGTGCCAGCCGAGCCAGGCGTCGAGGCGCGCGGCGACGGTTTTCATGGACAATAGCTCGGCATGGAAACGTGCATGCTGCAGCTCATGGGCGAAGCGCCGGATGAGCGCCGCGGCGAGCGCGGGGCGCTGCTCCATGCGCGCGAGCAAGGCCGGCTTCGACACGGCCCATAGGGCCGACTTCGCCACGGCGACGGCATCGCAGTGGTATGTGTCCGAATACAGTGACGCTTCCGCCAGAATGGCGCCCGGTCCGGCCCGCTGGAGCACGATCGGCGCGCCGGACTCCTGATGCCGCACCAGATGGACCGCGCCGGCGGTCACGAAAAACATCTGCCGGACCTCATCACCCTGCCGGAAGACGGCTTCGTCGGGTTCGAAGGCAAGCTCGCGCCGGGCGAGGTCCTGCAGGAAGGGGTCCAGATCGTCGAACATGATAGCAATCATGTTCTAACGGGTGCGCCTGTGGCAAGCACGGGTCAAAGGAGTCCCCCATGCGTCATCTCATTGTTCTGAGCTTACTGCTGCTTCCGGCTGCCGCGCTGGCCCAGCAGCCCGACCATCCGCATCACCCCGCCATGGCGCAGGCGGGCGCGCCCGCGAGCGGTCCGGCAATGAGCGGCATGCCGATGGATCACGCGCAGATGAACCACATGCAGATGATGCAGCAGATGGGTGCGATGCATCAGGGCGGCAGCATGGGCGCGATGCATGCGCACGGGAGCGCCGCGGCGCCGACCGAACCGGGACAGTCGGCCTTCGCCGCCATTCAGGAGATCGTGCAGATCCTCGAGGCCGACCCGCGCACCGACTGGTCGAAGGTCGACATCGAAGCCCTGCGGCAGCATCTCATCGACATGAACAACGTCACTTTGGCCGCGCACGTTGCCGGCGAACCGATCGACGGCGGCATGAAGTTCGTCGTCACCGGCGACGGCGCGGTCCGCGACTCGATCCGCCGCATGACCACTGCGCACGCGGCGACCATGGATGGCTTCGGCGGCTGGCACTTCGCCGCCAAGGATACCGACGGCGGTTCGATCTTCGAAGTGCGCGTGCCGCCGCAGGACATGGCCAAGCTCAAGGCCCTCGGCTTCATCGGCACGCTGACGCTCGGCATGCATCATCAGGAGCATCATCTGATGATCGCCCGCGGCGAGCATCCGCACGCACATTGAGCGCTCAGTGCTCCTCGCGCTCGAGCGCATCGAGCGCGGGCAGGAGCGTCGCGACGCGGTGCACCACGAACGCCGGTCGGCGAGGCGCCGATAGTTGTCGACCACCCAGTTGAATGCGCCCTGCACGGTGACGAAGGCGGCTGCGCTCTGCGTCAGTTCGCCGAGGCTCATGGCGCCCTCGGACCCGTCGGTCGCGGCAAGGATGCGCTTCATCGGTTCGTCACCCGGCAAGGTCGGGCGAGCTTAGGCCGGCGGCGAGGGACGGCAAATTGAAAAGGGAAAGGCGGCTGGCTGGGGAACTAGGATTCGAACCTAGACAAACAGAGTCAGAGTCTGTTGTGCTACCGTTACACCATTCCCCAACGGCCGAGGGGGCCGCGCGAAGCGGCCCGCAAGCGCCCTTCACATGGGCCAAAGCGGCTGCTTTGACAAGCCCTTATCTGCCCTGAAGTGACCTCATCCCCGGCGGCGGGGCCGGCTCGCCACGGTGGCGGTGGCGACCAGCGTGCAACCCGCCACCACGAGGAATACGAGGCGCGGGCTGCCGTGGTCCATGATGGCGCCGAACACCAGCGGCGCGACGATACCGCCGATGTTGAAGCCGGTGGTGACGAAGCCGAACACTTTGCCGAAGGAGCCGGGCGGGGTGACCTCGCGCACGATCATGTCGCGCGAGGGCATGATGATGCCGGAGAAGAAGCCGGCGAGCGACATCGCCGCGATCAACGCGGCGGTCGGCAGGTCGACCTCGGCGAGGAGCAGCATGAAGGCCGTGGCGGCCGCCAGACCGCTGGCGGCCACGAGGCCGTGCCGCCGCGTGCGGCTGGCCAGCACGCCGCCGATCAGCACGCCAATGGCGGTCAGCAGCAGGTTGCCGGTCAGCGCCGCGTTGGCGATGGAGACCGGGGTGCCGTAGAGCGCGCCGAAGGCGACCACCGAATAATTGTAGATGCCGCCGC
This sequence comes from Pseudolabrys sp., assembly GCF_035943735.1. Lineage (GTDB taxonomy): Bacteria > Pseudomonadota > Alphaproteobacteria > Rhizobiales > Xanthobacteraceae > Pseudolabrys. Next base: position 191,001 of record NZ_DASZBV010000016.1, on the reverse strand, counting down.
TGAGCATCGCGAGCAGGACGAAGAAGAAGAGGTTGAGCAGGATCGGCGCCGACAGCAGCACATGCCAGTCGGGCCGGCCGCCGCTCCGCGCGGTCTTGCGCGGCGGTGCGGTAGGGGCGGGGTCGCGCACCGCGATCAGGACGAGGGCGACGAACAGCCCGAACACGGCCGCGCCGAGGAAGGCGCCGCGCCAGCCCCACAGGCTCTGCATCAGCAGCACGCTCGCCGGCGTCACCGCCGAGCCGAGCATGCCGGCGAAGGTGTGCACCGAGAAGGCCTGGCCGATGCGCTCGCCCCGGACGTGCTGCGACAGCAGCGCGTAATCGGCGGGGTGATAAACGGTGTTGCCGACGCCGGCGAGCCCGAACATCGCCACCAGCACTGCGAAGGAGTGGACGAGCCCGGCCACCGCAAAGGCCAGCGCGCCGAGCAACAGCCCGGCGATCAGCAGCGTGCGCGCGCCCAACCGGTCGACGAGGAATCCGGCCGGGGTCTGCAGCACGGCCGAGACGACGTTGAAGGCGGCGAAGGCGATGCCGATCTCGGTGTAGCTGACGCCATAGGCCTCGCGCACGAACGGGATGAGCGGCGCCAGCAGCAGGATGTAGAAGTGCGAGACGAAATGCGCCGCGCTCACCGCGCCGACGACGCGCCAGTGCGAGGGACGAGCGGCAGCGACCGCGTCGATCGTCTGCGTCATGTTTGCCCCGGCGCGTCGCGGTCAGCGCCGCGGCGGCGCGTTCTGGATCGCCTGCCAGATGCGCGCCGGCGTCATCGGCATCGGCAGGTCGCGGACGCCGTAATCGGACAGCGCATCGATCACCGCATTGGCGACCGTCGGCAGGCCGCCGGAGCAGCCGGCTTCGCCGCAGCCTTTGGCGCCGACCGGATTGGTCTTGGTCGGAATGCCGCGGTTGATGACGGCGATGTCGGGCGCGTTGTGCGCGCGCGGCATGGCGTAATCCATGAACGAGCCGGTGAGCAGTTGTCCCTCGGCGTCGTAGACCGCGCCTTCGAGCAGCGCCTGGCCGAGGCCCTGCACGACGCCGCCCTGGATCTGGCCTTCGACCAGCATCGGATTGACCACCGTGCCGAAATCGTTGACCGCCGTGTACTTCACCACGTCGGCGTTGCCGGTCTCCGGATCGATCTCGACCTCGGCGACGTGCACGCCATTGGGGAAGGTGCCGGGCACCGGCTCGGTGACGTGGCTGATGTCGAGCGAGGCCTTGCTGCCGTCGGACAGTGTCAGCCCGCTACGCACGCGCTCGGCGAGCTGCATGATGTCGACGGCGCGGTCGGTGCCGGCGATGACGAAGCGGCCGTTGTGGAATTCGATGTCGCCGGCGGAGGCTTCCAGCACCTGCGCGGCGATGTCCTTGCCTTTCTCGATCACCTTGTCGGCCGCCTGCATGATGGCGGTGCCGGACAGCATCGCCGAGCGCGAGCCGCCGGTGCCGCCGCCCATGACAAGCTGGTCGCTGTCGCCCTGCAGGAGCTTGATGCGCTCGAACGGCACGCCGAGCTTCTCGGTCAGGATCTGCGCGAACGGCGCGGCATGGCCCTGGCCGTAATCGAGCGTGCCGGTGACGATGGTGACGGTGCCGTCGTCGTTGAAGCGGATGCCGCCCATCTCGGTGGTGCCGGCGGCGGTGGTCTCGACGTAGCAGCCGACGCCAATGCCGCGCAGTTTGCCGGCCTTCTTGCTTTCGCGCTTGCGCTGCTTGAAGCCGGCCGCGTCGGCGGCTTCCAGCGCGGCGTCGAACAGGCCGGGGAAGTCGCCGGTGTCATAGGCCATGCCGGCGGCGGAATTGAACGGCATGTCCTTGGCGCGGATGAAGTTGCGGCGGCGCAATTCGAAGCGGTCGATGCCGAGCTCGGCCGCCGCGTAATCCATCATGCGCTCCATGTGATAGGCGCCCTCGGGGCGCCCGGCGCCGCGATACGCGGAGACCAAAGTGGTGTTGGTGAACACGCACTTCGTCGATACTTCCATCACCGGCGTGCGGTACATGCCGACATTGTTCTTGGTGACGTTGAGCGTCGGCAGCAGCGGCCCGAAAGCGGCGAGATAACCGCCCATGTTGCCGTAGCCGGCGAGCCGCAGCGCCTGGATGATGCCGCGTCTGTCGAAGGCGGCTTCCAGCGTCATGTCGAAGTCGCGGCCGTGATGGTCGGAGACGAAGCTTCCCGAGCGCTCGTCGGTCCACTTCACCGGCCGCCCGAGCACCTTCGCCGCGTGCAGGATGCAGACATATTCCGGATAGGCGGCGGCCTTCATGCCGAACGAGCCGCCGACATTGCCGGTGAGGATGCGCACCTGCTCTGGCTTGGCGCCGAGGATGTCGCGCATCATGTTCTTGAGGCCGAACACGCCCTGGCTGCACGAGTGCAGCGTCCACTTCTCGTTCGCCTTGTCGAATTCGCCGATCGCCGAGCGCGGCTCGATCGAATTGACCACGAGGCGCTGGTTGACCATCGGCAATTTGACGACGTGCGTGGCCGCGGCGAAGGCGGCGGCGACCTTGTCGGCGTCGCCGTAATGGTAGTCGAGGCAGACGTTGTCGGGCACCTCGTCATAGAGCACCGGCGCGCCGGGCTTGGCCGCCTCGCGCGCGCTCATCACCGCCGGCAACGGATCGATATCGACGACGACCGCCTCGGCCGCGTCCTTGGCCTGAGCGATCGTCGTGGCGACGACGCAGGCGACCGGGTCGCCGACGAAGCGCACCTTGTCGGCGGCGAGCGCCGGGCGCGGCTTGTAGCGGATGGGCGAGCCGTCGCGGCTCTTGATCGGCAGGTTGCATTTCAGGCCGCCATAGGCGGCGAGATCCTGCGCCGTGAGCACGGCGAGCACGCCGGGCATTCCTTTCGCCGCGGCGGTATCGATGCCGCGGATCACCCCGTGCGCCGCCGTGCTGCGCACCATCACCGCATAGGCCTGGCCGGTCAGGTTGATGTCGTCGGTATAGCGGCCCTGACCCTGCACCAGCTTGGGGTCTTCGCTGCGCTTCACCGGCTGGCCTATGCCGAACTTCATCGTGGCCAGAGCGGCTTCGGTCGTCCTGTCGTCCATGCCGGGGTGCTTTCGGATGCGTGGCTTTTGGGGCGGAACTGGTCAGATAGAGCACGCCGCCCGCTTGTACAAGAATGGCCGGAGCGGGTGAGGGTTGCGTCGCGGGCTCGCGCTGTTAGACTTTTCGCCGACGAGTGGAACAATGCCGCACCGCGTACGGAGCGCGGCGGTCTGGGGCGGCAGGAAGGTTTTGAGTGTGAGCGGCGAGGCCGGAGAGATTCCGGGCCTCGACCCCGCCGTTGATCGAGCGCCGCTTACGCGCGCCCGGTGGGGTCGGCGGTCGCCTGACAGACCCAGGGCCGGTGAATCCGGCGACCAGGGCGGCCCGACCTATGCCGCGCTCGATCTCGGCACCAACAACTGCCGTCTGCTGGTGGCGCGGCCCGCGGGCGACGGCTTCCGCGTCGTCGACGCCTTCTCGCGCATCGTTCGGTTGGGCGAGGGCGTATCGCTGTCCGGCCGCCTGAGCGAGGCGGCGATACAGCGGGCAGTCGGCGCACTCGCCGTCTGCCGCGCCAAAATGAAGAACCGCGGCGTCACGCGCGCGCGGCTGATCGCCACCGAAGCGTGCCGCGCCGCCGAGAACGGCGCCGAATTCCGCGATCGCGTGGCCAACGAGCTCGGGCTCGTCCTCGAAGTGATCGACCGCGAGACCGAGGCGCGGCTCGCCGCGACCGGCTGCACGCCGCTCATTGATCCGCAGGCCGAAGGCGTCGTGCTGTTCGACATCGGCGGCGGCTCGTCGGAGCTGGTGCGGCTCGACCGGTCGCAGGCAACGCGCCACGGCCCGCCGCTGCCGCGCATCCGCGGCTGGGTGTCGCTGCCGACCGGCGTGGTGACGCTGGCCGAGCGGCATGGCGGCATCAATGTTACGCGCGAATCCTACGAGGCGATGGTCGTCGAGGTCGGCGGCTACATCGCGCCGTTCCTGCGCGAGCATGGCGAAGGCGGCACCCACGGCATTCACATGCTCGGCACCTCCGGCACGGTAACGACCATCGCCGGCGTGCATCTCGACCTGAAGCGCTACGACCGCAACCGCGTCGATGGCTGCTGGATGAGCACCGCGGAGATCGCAGGCGTGGTCGATCGCCTGCTGGCGATGAGCTACGAGGAGCGTGTGGCGAGCCCGTGCATCGGCCCCGACCGCGCCGATCTGGTGCTCGCCGGCTGCGCCATTCTCGAGGCGATCCGCCGCGCCTTCCCCTGTCCGCGCCTGCGCGTCGCCGACCGGGGGCTGCGCGAAGGCATGCTGGTGCAGATGATGCGCGACGACGGCGTCTGGGGCAGCGGCGGGCAGGCGGCGGCAGGCTAGCCTCATTCGCTCTCCACAAAGCGCGCCGGGCCCGCTACATAGCCGGCTATGGCAACGAAGTCCGGCAAGAGCGGCAGCGGCGTCCGCGCCCTGAAGGTGCGGGTGAAGACGGCGGGCAAGCGCTCGCTGTCCTCGAAGCTGTGGCTCGAGCGCCAGCTCAACGATCCTTACGTCGCGCGCGCCAAGCGCGAAGGCTACCGGTCGCGCGCCGCCTTCAAGCTGACCGAGATCGATGACAAGGCGCATTTCCTGAAGAAGGGCGCGCGCGTGGTCGATCTCGGCGCGGCGCCCGGCGGCTGGAGCCAGGTCGCGGCCAAGCGCGTCGGCGCGCCGGAGAAGGGCAAGGTCGTCGGCATCGACATCCTGCCGATGGAGCCGGTGCCCGGCGTCACGTTCGAGGTCATGGATTTCCTCGATGCGTCCGCGCCGGAGAAATTGAAGGCGATGCTCGGCGGCGAGGCCGACGTCGTGCTCTCCGACATGGCGGCGAACGCCACCGGCCACGCGCGCACGGACCATTTGAAGATCATGGCGCTGGTCGAGCTGGCCGCCGATTTTGCGCGCGAGGTGCTGGCCCCGGGAGGCGCGTTCCTGTCCAAGGTGCTGCAGGGCGGCACCGAGGCGTCGCTGCTCGCGGGCCTCAAGCGCGACTTCGCGTCGGTGAAGCACATCAAGCCGCCGGCGAGCCGCGCCGATTCCGCCGAGCTTTATCTGCTGGCCACCGGTTTCCGCGGCGGCGCGAAGCCGTGACGATCAGCGCCAGACGTCGCTGAAGTTCGGGTCGCGCGAGCCGGCGCGATAGTAGCGGACCTGCGGTTGCCGCCGTACCGCCGGACGCCGCTCGACGACGCGCTCCGCGTGCTCGAACTCCGCGCGCAGACGGCGCTGCTCACGCTCGCGCGCGGCGATGCGGCGCTCGCGCTCGCGGCTCTTCGCCGTCGCGGCGTGTGGATGCTGCTCGGGCCGTCCATGGATAACGACCGAGCGCTCGCGGGTGAGCGTGCGGCTGTGCGCGGCGGGGTGATCGTGCGCGATGCTGCCGGTCGACGGCGCGTCGACCTCTTCTTCGCGCGTGGCCTCGACCACCGGTGCCGGTTTGGCGGCGACCGCGGCCGGCTGCGCCGGCTTCATGGTGGCCGGCTGCGCCGGCTTGGCGTCGGGCAGGGGCACCGACGCTTGTTCGACTTTCGACGCCGGTTTGGCCGGCGGCGGAACGGCGGCTTCGACGGCGGGCGCCGCCTGCGGCCGCGGCGCCGGCTGTTTTGCGCTGTCCTTGACCGGTGCCTGCCGCGCCAGCTTCTTCTGCTGCGCCGCCTCGCGCTTCTGCTCACGGTCGAGCGCGACGAGATGATCGAGCGCTTTCTTGGCGTCGGCCATCTTGCGGTCGCGCATGAGCGCGGCGCGGTAATCGCTCATCGCGCGGTCGGTCTGGCCGGCCTGCTCATAGGCCAACCCGCGCTGATAGAAGGCGCGCGCGTTCTTCGGCTCGAGCGCGATCAGCCGGTCGTAGCTCTCCGCGGCCTTGGCGTAGCTCTTCGCCTGCATCAGCACCGCGGCGCGCGCCTGCAGCACGCCGACGTTCTTCGGCTGTTTGATCAGGATCGCATCGTAGTCGGCGACGGCGCCTCCGGCATCGCCGGTGGTCTGCTTCAGTTGCGCGCGCGCCATCAGCCAGTCGGTCCGCTCGGGCGCGCGCGCCACTGCCGCGTCGAGATCGGCAAGCGCGTCGTCGGCCTTGCCGGCGGACTTCTCCAGCATCGCCAGATCGAAATAGGGCGCCGCCGGCCGCGGATCGAGCTTGATCGCCGCGCCGAGATCGGCGATCGCCTTGTCGGTGTTGCCCTTCGCCTTGTAGATCGACGCGCGCGCCATCAGCGGCGCCGGGCTGATGCCGCCGAGCGCGATCGCTTTGTCGAGATCGGCGAGCGCCTTGTCGTTGTCGTGCTTGGCGAGGAAGATCTGGCCGCGCTCGCCATAGGCCAGCGCGTTCTTGCCGTCGCCGTCGATGGCCTTGTCGAGATCGGGCAAAGCGTGCGCGTAGTCCTTCTTGCGCGCCAGCGCCGCGCCGCGCAGCGCGAAGGCAGCCGCGTTCTGCGAGTCGGCCTTGAGAATGGCATCGGCGTCGTGCACGACGCCGGCGAGGTCGCCCTCGTCGAGGCGCAGCGCGCCGCGCACCTTCAGCAGATCGGTGCTCCACGTGAACTTCAGCGCGCGGCCGATGTCTTTCATCGCAAGCTTGCGCTCGCCTTTCGCCGCGTAGGCCTCGGCGCGCAGCCTGTAGGTCGCCGGCCGCTTGTCGTCGGCGGCGACGGCGCGGTCGTAGACGGCGAGCGCCTTGTCGAGGTCGCCGCGCTTCTTCCAGATGCCGGCGATCGCGGTCAATGCCGGGATGTTCTTGTCCTGCCGCCGCGCGGCTTCCTGGTAATCGGCGAGCGCGCCGTCGAGATTGTTGCTGTCCTCGCGCGCCTGCGCGCGCAGCATGTAGACCGACGCGTCCGGCGCGGTCTTGAGCACGTGGTCGAAGTCGGCCTGCGCCCTGGCGTAGTCGCCGGTGCGCAGATAGAGCTCGCCGCGGCCGCGATAGGCGCCGGCGTCGCCGAGGCTGATCGCCTTCTGGTAATCTTCCAGGGCGCCTTCGGTGTAGCCGAGATCGCGGCGTACGGTGCCGCGGTTGACGTAGGGTGAGGCGGTGTTGGGATCGAGCTTGATGGTGGCGTCGTAATCCGCCAGCGCCTGCCCGTAATTGCCGCGCACGTACCAGGCGTTGCCGCGGTTCTGGTAGGCGGGCGCGAAATCCGGCGCGAGTTGGATCGCGCTGTTGAAGTCGCCGATCGCGTGCGGCGCGTCGCCGCGATCGAGATAGGCGAGGCCGCGCAGCTCGTAGGCGACGCCGAGCGGCTTGCCGCGCAGCCGGCCGGAATTCAGCAGCGCGGTGCAGGCGGCGATGCGCTGGTCGGCGAGGCCTTCCGTCTGCGTCGCGCACATGCGCAGGTCGCGCGTCTGCAGCGCGCGCGCGGACGTCGTCGGCAGCAAAGCGACCGCGACGGCCGCCACCGCGGCGCCCCGCATCAGCCACGCTGCCCCAAGAACACGCATTACGCTCACCGCCAAGAATGCCGAACGTTTAACAATACCGGTTAACCATATTCGGGTCCATGATATCGATGCGCATTATCGCTTTCTGCGCATGAAGCTCGCAACATCGTTAACGTCTAAAATTTTATTCAAATGCGCGTCAGGCCCGCGCTCACGCCGCCGTCTCTTCGGTCGCCGGCTTGCGCAGATGCGTGCGGTTGGACAATTCGGCGCCGGCCTCGGTGTGAAGCCGCATGAAGAACAGCACCGAGATCATCGAGACGGCCGCGACCGCGAGGAAGGCGGGGGGGAAGTCGTTTGCACCGAGTTCGCCGCCGCCGCGGATGCGCTGGGTGATGTCCACGGCCAGCGCGCCGAAGGCGACGCCGGTGGAGATGGCGAGCTGCTGCGCCACGCTGACGAGCGAAGTGGCGCGGCTGACGCGCTCGGGTTCGATGTCGGCGTAAGCGAGCGTGTTGATGCTGGTGAACTGCAGCGAGCGGAAGAAGCCGCCGATCAGCAGCAGCCCGAACATCCAAAAGACCGAAGTGGTGTTGGTAAACGTCGCGCAGACGGCAAGGAAGCTGGCGCTGATGACCGCGTTGGACAGCATCACGGTGCGAAAGCCGAAGCGGCGCAGGATGCGCGCCGCCGCCATCTTCATGGTCATGGCGCCGACCGCCGAGGCGAAGGTGACGAGGCCGGACTGGAACGGCGTCATGCCGAAGCCGATCTGCAGCATCAGTGGCAGGAGGAACGGCAGCGCGCCGATGCCCATGCGGAACACGAAGCCACCGACCACGCTGGTGAAGAAGGTCGGGATCCGGAACAACGCCAGATCGAGCGCCGGATGCGGCGTGCGCTTGGCGTGCACCAGATAGGCGACGATGGCGACGGTGCCGCCGCCGATCAGTGCGGCGACGATCCACCAGGGCAGGAAGTTGAGGCCGAGGACCGAGAAGCCGAAGGCGACGCCGGCGATGCCGACGCCGGACAAAGTCATGCCGACGAGATCGAAGGGCGCGTGATGTTCGACCTTCAGGTCCTCGATGTAGCGGCTGGCGAGGATGATGCCGAGGATGCCCATCGGCACGTTGATGAGGAAGATCCAGTGCCAGGTGGCGTAGGTGATGATGAAGCCGCCGACGGGCGGTCCGAGCACCGGGCCGATCAGCGCCGGCGTCGTCACCCACGTCATGGCGTTGACCAACTCGCGCTTGGGGATGGTGCGCACCAGCACGATGCGGCCGACCGGCGTCATCATCGCGCCGCCCATGCCCTGGAGGACGCGGGCGATGACGAAGTCGGTGAGCGAGCCGGACAGCGCGCAGCCGATCGAGCCGACGACGAAGACCGCGATCGCAGCGCGGAACACCGTGCGCGCGCCGAAGCGGTCGGCGGTCCAGCCGCTGGCGGGAATGAAGACAGCGAGAGACAGGAGATAAGAGGTGACCGCGAGCTTGAGCGCCAGCGGATTGGTGCCGAGGTCCTTGGCGATGGCCGGCAGTGCCGTGGCGATGACGGTGGAGTCCAGGTTCTCCATGAACAGCGCCACCGCGATGATCAGCGGAACGACCCGGTCGGCGCGCATCAGCATGGACTCCTTCGGCGACAATAGGGGAACGGCGGCCAAAGGAAAAACATGCGGCTGGGGACTTTGCGGGCGGGGCGGGCGGCGGCAGGTGCGGCCCGCTTCAAGCGCGATCGGGTGGCGGAAGGAAGACACATTCCACCGCCGGAGTTCATAACAGCCATCCGGCGAATTCCCTAGGAATCGGCGGGGACCCATGCTATCGACCCACGCCAACCCAAAAGCGGGCCGGAACGGCGTGGGGAAACCCCCGCGTCAGGCTTATTTTCAGCCTCAAACCGGTGTCACGCGCCCCGCGGGTGTGATGGAGTTGGCAGATGGCGGACAACAGGAACGCAAGCCCGCGCGAGGCGCTGACCTTCGACGACGTGCTGATCAGGCCCGGTCTGTCGGAGGTTTTGCCGAGCGACGTCGATGTCCGCTCGCGCATCACCCGCTCGATCCCGCTCAATCTGCCGATCGTCGCCTCGGCCATGGACACGGTGACCGAGAGCCAGATGGCCATCGCCATGGCGCAGGCCGGCGGCCTCGGCGTCATTCACCGCAATATGGAGCCGCATGAGCAGGCGGCGCAGGTCCGTCAGGTCAAGAAGTTCGAGAGCGGCATGGTGGTCAACCCGCTCACCATCGGGCCGCAGGCCGCGCTGCAGGAAGCGCTCGATTTGATGAAGGAGAACCGCATCTCCGGCATTCCGGTGGTGGAGGGCGGCGGCAATGGCGGGCCGGGCAGACTGGTCGGCATCCTCACCAATCGCGACGTGCGCTTCGCCACCGATCCGCGTCAGCGCGTCGCCGAGCTGATGACCAAGGACAAGCTCATCACCGTGCGCGAGGGCGTCAGCCAGAGCGAGGCCAAGCGGCTGCTGCACCAGCATCGCATCGAGAAGCTGCTGGTCGTCGACGACCAGTATCGCTGCGTCGGCCTCATCACCGTGAAGGACATCGAGAAGGCGGTCGCCAATCCGAACGCCTGCAAGGACGAGCAGGGCCGCCTGCGCGTCGCCGCCGCCACGACGGTCGGCGACAAGGGCTTCACCCGCACCGAGGCGCTGATCGCCGCCGGCGTCGACCTGGTCGTGGTCGACACCGCGCACGGTCATTCGCGCCTGGTGCTCGACGCGGTCACGCGCATCAAGAAACTGTCCAACCTCGTGCAGGTGGTCGCCGGCAACGTCGCCACGTCGGAAGGCGCCAAAGCGCTGATCGATTGCGGCGCCGACGCCATCAAGGTCGGCATCGGCCCGGGCTCTATCTGCACCACGCGCATCGTCGCCGGCGTCGGCGTGCCGCAGTTGACCGCGATCATGGATTGCGTCGACGCCGCCCGGGCCACCGGCACGCCGGTCATCGCCGACGGCGGCATCAAGTATTCCGGCGATCTCGCCAAGGCGATCTCGGCCGGCGCCGACTGCGCCATGGTCGGCTCGCTGCTCGCCGGCACCGACGAGACGCCGGGCGAGGTATTCCTCTATCAGGGCCGCTCGTACAAAACCTATCGCGGCATGGGCTCAGTCGGCGCGATGTCGCGCGGCTCGGCCGACCGCTACTTCCAGCAGGACATCAAGGACAGTCTGAAGCTCGTGCCGGAGGGCGTCGAGGGGCAGGTCGCCTACAAGGGCTCGGCCTCGACCGTGCTGCACCAGCTCGCCGGTGGCCTGCGCGCCGCCATGGGCTATGTCGGCGCCAAGGACATCCCGTCGCTGCACCAGAAGGCGGAGTTCGTGCGTATCACCGGCGCCGGCTTGCGCGAAAGCCATGTGCACGACGTGACCATCACGCGCGAGAGCCCGAATTATCCGACAAGGGTGTAGGCCACTCTTCGTTCGAGTCGGATACGAAGTGCCAGGTCCTGCCTTATTGAGGTTTCTGATACTTCAGCACGAACTCATCGATTGGCGTGGGCGCGTGGAAGACGATCACGTCGCGGGTATCTTCCGGATGACGCAGAAAATTGCCTGTCCCAACAAGCTTGAACCCGGCCGCTTCGACTTCCTTTCGCAAGACCGCTTCCTCGATGCGGTGTAACGTCTTCCCGACAGTAGCCCCATCGCCCGCTTTTGCAGAGTGGTCGGCGATCACCAGGTAGCCGCCCGGCTTCAACGCCGCAAAGAGCTTTCGATTCATTTCGGCACGATCGACATGCATGTATGTCATGTCGTGATATGCGAAGAAAAACGTGATGAGGTCGAGGTTGCGCACCTCCGGCGGCAGCGGGTCGTCGTAGTTCCGCACGATATGGACGACGTTCTTCATCACGGGGTTCTTGCTGCGTGCGTCAAACTTACCCTTGACCTGCCGCTCGAGGACTTCCGCCGAGTCCTGGGCATAGACGACGCCATTTGGACCGACAGCCCGCGCCAGGAGCTCGGTCGTGTAGCCAGCGCCCGCTTCCATATCGAGCACCTTCATGCCTTCTTTCACACCGGCAAAATTCAACAGTTTGACGGGATCGCGGCGCTTGTCGGTGTTTCGGTCGGCGTCGGTTCGATCGGGCGCGGAGACGATGGCGTTGTAATCTTGCGCGACCGCGTGCGTTGACAACGTGCTCGTAATCGCCAGCGCCGCAAGCGTCGCGAATATACGTTTCATGACTTTTTTGCTTTCGCGCGTGAGTGAGGACTGGCACGGCCGGCGAGTCTTTCGCGCCGCCTGCTCATTCCGGGATCATGATGCCATGATAACCGGCCTTCGACTTCCAAAACTAGTCACACCGTCACGACATTGCAACGCGCTATGAGCCGCTCAAAGGCAAACTTGCGCAAAGAACAGGGCGGCGTGCGCTGCTCGTTCCCCCGCCTCGTCCGCGTTGCGACGATCCGGAAGGCCAAAACCCGTCCACTTCCGGTCAGGGTCGGGAGCCGATCAAGGGCGCACCGCGGACTGAGGTTGGCTGGCGGCTCAACCGTCTGGATGGCGCGTGTCGTGCCGATCTGCTAGAGCGGCGGACGTGATCGCAAGGCAAAGCCGATGACCATTCGCTTCGTCCTTCTTCCGCTGTTCGTCGAGGTGCTGCTCACCTTCGGCCTGTACTTCTGGATGGCGTGGCTTCGCACGTCGCTGATCCGCAGCCGCGCCGTGCATCCGCGCGACATCGCGCTACGCGAGCCGAACTGGCCGCCGCATGTGCTCCAGGTCGCCAACGCCGCGCACAACCAGCTCGAACTGCCGCTGCTGTTCTACGTGCTGACGATCCTGTCGATCATGACGCACCACGCGGACGTGATTTTCATCGTGCTCGCCTGGATATTCGTGCTGTCGCGGCTTGCCCATGCTTGGGTGCACACGACCAGCAACCGGATATCGGTGCGGGGCCCCGTGTTCGGCCTCGGCCTACTGGTGCTGCTGATAATGTGGCTGATCTTCATCATCCGCATCCTCACCGGGCTGCCCTGAGCGGGGCCGCGCGCTTTTCCATTGAAATGACCGCGGGCAACGGCTAGGTCGCGGCATGACCCCCGCCGCCCGCCTGTCCGCCGCCATCGAGGTGATCGCCGCCATCGATGCCGAGCGCCGCCCCGCCGCCGACGCGCTGAAGGCCTGGGGCCTCGCGCACCGCTTCGCCGGCTCCGGCGACCGCGCCGCCATCGCCGGGCTCGTCTACGACGCGCTGCGCCGGCGCGCCTCGAGCGCGTACTTGATGGGCGCGGAGACGCCGCGCGCCATCGTGCTCGGCATGCTCAGGCGCGAGCGCGGCCTCGACGCCGACGCGATCGCCAGGCTCGCCGACGGTTCACGCTTCGCGCCCGAGCCGCTCAGCGATGACGAGCGCACGCGGCTTGCGTCCGGCGATCTTGCCGGCGCGCCGCCGCATGTCGCCGGCGACTACCCCGAGTGGCTCGACGCTGCTTTCGCCGCCACCTTCGGCGACGAGCGGGCGGAGGAGGGCGCGGCGCTTTCCTCGCGTGCGCCGCTCGACCTGCGCGTCAATACGCTGAAAGCGGAGCGCGAGCAGGCGCTGGCGCAGCTTGCCGACCTCGGGCCGGAACCGACGCGCTGGTCGCCCTGGGGCCTGCGCATCCGCCTTGCCGCCGAGGCAAAGAGCCCGGCGGTCCACGCCGAACCGGCGTTTCTGAAAGGTCTTGTGGAAGTTCAGGACGAGGGCTCGCAGCTTGCGGCGCTGTTCGCCGGCGCCAAGCCTGGCGAGCAGGTGCTCGACCTCTGCGCCGGCGCCGGCGGCAAGACGCTCGCGCTGGCGGCGATGATGGCGAACAAGGGGCAGATCTTCGCCACCGACGACGACAAGCGCCGGCTGGCGCCGATCCACGACCGGCTCAAGCGCTCGGGCGCCCGCAACGTGCAGGTGCGCACCCCGAAATCCATCGGCGGCGAGATCGACGACCTCAAGGCGCGCATGGACCTCGTGCTCATCGACGCGCCGTGCACCGGCACCGGTGCGTGGCGGCGCAATCCGGACGCCAAATGGCGCATGCGTCCCGGCGCCCTGGAACAGCGGCAGAAGGACCAGGCCGAGGTCCTCGACCGCGCCGCTCCGATGCTCAAGCCCGGCGGCCGCATCGCCTACGTGACCTGCTCGGTGCTGGCCGAGGAGAACGGCGGCCAGGTCCGCGCCTTCCTCGCCCGTCACCCGAGCTTCACGGCGGCGCCGGCGGCGGACGTCATGGCGCCGCTCGGCGAGCGCGCCTTCCTGTTCGGCAAGGCGGTGCGGACGACGCCGGAGGGCCTGCTGATGACGCCGCGGACCACCGAAACCGACGGCTTTTTTGTCAGTATCCTGCGGGCGGGTCAGGCTCCTTAACCAAATCGCTATGGGGACAGGTGCACTTTCCCCGATTGTGCCGCAATCACGGCCCAATAAACCCCCGAAGTTCCTATGTCTGAGCCGCACGACTTATCCAGCCGAGGCTTCCCTCCCATGTTGGTGGCGACGCGCGATCCCTTGCCCGCTCCCGGGGCGCATGACGGCTCGTCACGGCCGCCGCACGTCCCGGTTCATTCGCGCTCGAGCCGCATCATGACGGCGATGCAGATCGCCGGCTCGGTGCTGGCGATTCCGGTCGGCCTGGCCAGCGCCTATTCGGTCTATCGCGCCAATTTCTCGACCGACACGACCTGCCAGACCTTGCGCGCCAACATCATCTCGATGCTCGACCGGAAGCTCGACCCCACCACGCAGCGCATGCTGGTGCGGCACGACGTCGAGACCTTCGAGAAGACCTGCGGTGGCGTCGATCCCGACGCCGAGGCCGCGTTCCGGACGCTGCTCGCCATCGGCAAGGGCGCGCCCGCGCACGTCGCCGCGCCAGTGAAGCATGTCGAGGCGCCGGCGCGCGTCGAGCCGAAGGCGGCGAAGGCGGAGCCGGCGCACGAGGCGCCCAAGCTCGAGCTGCGCGCCGCCGTGCCGGCCGAGCCGGTGAAGGAGCACGCGCGCGAGGCTGTCCGAGAGCCGGCGAAAGTCACGCCGAAGGAGACGGCCAAAGACGTTTCCCACCCGCCGGCCAAGGAGTTGCCGAGAGACGCCAAAGCTGAGGTGAAGGAGCAGGCCAAGCCTGCCGTCGCCGACATCGCGCCGCTGCAGCAGCACGATCCCGCCGCCGACGCGCAGTGGGTCGACGCCGTGCGCAGCGCGCTGACCGCGCATTCGGAGCAGGCCGTCGAGGCGGCGCCGGTCGTGCGCGGCGCGCCGCCACGCGCCCTCGGCGAGATGGCGTCCGCGCCGTCAGCGACGAGCGCGCCTGCGACCGCCGTACCGGCAGCCACCATCGCAGCTCCCGTGCTTCCGCCGCCAACACAGGTCGGCGACCCCGATCGCACCGTCGCCGCCGCGGCGCCGGCCGCGAAGCCTGACCATCCGGTGCCGCCGGGCTCGATTCCCGATCAGGACGGTGCGGCCCCGAATGGCTGGCTGAGCAAGGTGCCCTTCGTCGGCCAGGTGCTGGCGAAGTAAGGGCGCGTCCGCGCTCCGACCGGCGCGGGTTACGCCCGGTCACATGAAATCCGGTCATCGAACTCATCGAAAACTTTGACGCCGGATTCGGGTGGCGTGCGCGGCCGCAGCCGCCTACCTAGGGCGGACGCAATGTTCCGTCCGGCGACGTCGTTCTCATGAAATCGTTTCTCGCGCGCTTCTTCCTGATGCTCGGCAACATCGTCATCGGCCTGTCGGTGCTCGCACCGGCCGGTATGCTGAGCCAACTCGCCGACGGCCTGCACGTCGGCATTCACGACGCCGGCCTGCTCGTCACCTGGGGCGCGGTGGTGCTGTGCGTCGGCTCGCCGCTGATGGCGTGGCTGACGACGCGCATGGACCGCCGCCTGCTGCTGGTCGGAACGCTGATCGTTGTCGCCGTTGCGCAGGGCGCATCGGCGCTGGCGTCGAGCTACGGCGCCGTGCTGGCGCTGCGGCTGGCAATGCTCGCCATCGCGGCGATCTATACGCCGCAGGCGGCGGCCACTGTCGGCCTCATCGTGCCGGAGGCGCGGCGGCCGAGCGCCATTGCCTTCGTCTTCCTCGGCTGGTCGCTGGCGGTCGCAGGCGGCCTGCCGCTCATCACCTTTCTCTCCGCGCATTTCGGCTGGCGCGCCGGATTTGTCGTGCTTGGCGCGGTCTCGGCGGTCATCGCCGTGCTGGTGTTCGCGACGCTGCCCCGCGGGCTGGCCGGCAAGCCGCTGTCGCTGGCGAGTTTCGCCACCATCGCCCGCAACAAGCGGCTGATGACGATCCTGATCGTGACCATGCTGCAGATCTCCGGCCAGCTCACCGTCTTCGTCTATCTCGCGCCGCTGCTGCGCCGGCTGATCGGCGCCGACAATCTCACCGTCGAGGGCTTCTTCGCGCTCTTCGGCGTGGCTGCGCTCGTCGGCAACATCGTCGCCACGGCGGTCGTCACCGCGCTCGGCACGGAGGTGACGCTGGCGCTGTTCCTGGCGGCCACGACGCTCGGCCTGGCGATGTGGACGTTGGGTGCGGCTCTGTTCGCAGCAGCGGCCGTCGCCATCTTCTTCTGGGGGCTCGGCTTCGCTGCCGTCAATTCGATGCAGCAGGCGCGCCTGGCCGAGACCGCGCCGGATCTCGCCAGCGCGTCGATCGCGCTGAACACGTCCCTTGTCTATGTCGGCCAGGCCGTCGGCTCCGGCATCGGCGGTGTGTTGTTCGCACGAGGCGCGTTCACCGCCATGGGCACTGTCGGCATCGCTTTCATGATCGCCGCCTGCGGACTGGCCGCCGTCACCTGGCAGCGCCGGCGGGTGGTCACCGCGACGCCTTGATCTGCGCGAGCAGCGCCTCGACGTGCGGCAGCATGCGCGCGACGACGATGCGGTAGCCTTCGGCATTGAAATGCGCGTGGTCGCGGGCGCGGTACTTTCCGGGCGGCAATCTGAATTGCGCGTAGGGCACGTGCGCGGCGCGCGCGATGCCGGAGAGATCGAGCGAGCCGAGGCCGATCAGCAGCACGACGATGCGCCGCTTCTGCAGGACGCGCACGATTTCGGCGACGTTGGCGCGCATCTTCGCCGCCGGAATGTGCAGGCGCAGATCGTTGGTGCCGACCTCGACCAGCACGATCTTCGTGTCGGGATCGACGGCGAGATCGAGCCGGTGCAGCGCGCCGGCCGAGGTGTCGCCGCTAATGCCGGCGTTCTTCACGACAACGTCGTGGCCCTTGGCGCGGAGCTGCCGTTGCAGTTCGGCCGGATAGGCGTCGGTGCGCGCCACCAGCCAGCCGGCGGTGGCGCTGTCGCCGAGCGCGACGATCTTCAGCGGTGCGGCTTGCGCGGCGAAAACGCCTGTGCCAACGACGACGATCAGCAGCGCCGCGAGCGTGCGAAGCAAACTCAATTCAACACCCCCACCATCGCCCCCATCAAACACGTCGTCAGCGTGCCGGACACGATCGTCTTCGGTCCCAGCGAAACGATATCGGCGCGGCGCTCCGGCGCCATCACGGTGAGCCCGGCGATCATGATGCCGAGCGAGCCGAAATTGGCAAAGCCGCACATCGCATAGAGGAGAATGAGTCGCGAGCGCGCGTCGAGCGCGTCGGCCGGCAGTTTGGCGAGCTCGAGATAGGCGATGAGCTCGTTCAAGACCGTCTTGATGCCCATCAGCGATCCGGCGGTGACCGCCTGATCCCAGGGAATGCCCATCAGCCAGCACACCGGCGCCATAACGAGTCCGAGCAATCGTTGCAGCGTGATCGACGCGCCGGCGACATCCGGCAGCAGGCTCAAAATCGCATTGGCCAGCGCCACCAGCGCCACGAGCACGACCAACATCGCGATGATGTTGAGCAGCAGTTCGAGCCCGGCGGCGGTGCCGCGCACGATGGCGTCCATGGTCGAGTCGGCGATGGCGCCGACCTCGACATGCCCCATGTCGGTGCGCTGACCCGGTCTGTCCGGCACCATCAGCATGCTGATGAGCAGCGCGCCCGGCGCGCTGACGATTGAGGCGACCAGGATGTGGCCGGCGACGTCGGGAATGACCGTCTTGAGAATGGTGGCGTAGAGCACGAACACGGTGCCGGCGATGCCGGCCATGCCGCCGGTCATTACCATGAACAGTTCGCCACGCGTCAGCCGCGCCAGATACGGTTTGATGAACAGCGGCGACTCGACCATGCCGAGGAAGATGTTGGCCGCCGTCGACAGGCCGACCGCACCGCCAATGCCCATGGTGCGCTCGAGCAGCCAGGAGAAGCCGCGCACGACCGGCGGCAGGATGCGCCAGTGGAACAGCAGCGTGGTGAGCACGCTCATCACCAGCACGATCGGCAGCGCCTGGAAGGCGAGGATGAAGTCGGCGCCCGGCGTTTTCAGGTCGAACGGCAGCGTGCCGCCGCCGAGATAGCCGAACACGAACGAGGTACCCGCGCGCGAGGCCTCGCCGATCGCATCGGCGGCGCGGCCGACCAGCGCGAACGCGACCTTGAGCTGCGGCACTTCCAGCAGAAGCACGGCGGTGGCGACGGTGACCGCAAAGGCGACGCCGACGCTTTTCCAGTCGACGGCGCGGCGGTTCTCGCTGATCAGATATGCGAAAGCGAGCAGGGCAAAGACGCCCAGCGCCGATTGCAGGTGCAACATCCTGAGCCCTCATCCGGCGCTGCGCGCGCCGGCCCCATGCGCACGATGCGCGATCGGCTCTGGCAAGGCAATGCGCGTGCCATGCCGTTTACGGCTGCGGCGGCTCGACGCGCCGCCGCACCATCGACAGCATCAGGTCCCAGGCGTTGCGGATGTTGAAGCCCAAAAGCAGCAGCACGGCGGCGGCCAGAAGCTCGAGCGACCACGGCCAGTGCCGCAGCATGGTCACCGCCGCGGCGAGCATCGCGGCATAGGCGATGCAGGGCATGAGTCCGTAAGCGAAATGGTCGGTGATGAAAGTCGTCCATCCGTTGCGGACTATCTGTACGGCGGCATAGGCCGAAACGCCCAGTCCCGCCGCCGCGCAGATCCCGATCGCCAACGGTACGACCGCCTCGTGCGACGGCATGAGTGCCAGCGCTGAGACGAAGAACACCTCCGAGAAATGGATCACCACCGAGGTGAAGAAGGCGCGCGTGGCGCCGGCGCGGGCTTCGGTCAGGAAACCGGCGCCGAGCGAGACGGCGACGAAGAGCAGCGCAACCAAGGTCGCGCCCGCAGTGCCGACCAGCACATAGAAATCGTGCCAGCGCTCGATCTCGCCCGGCATCTCAGCCGCGGCCGACGAACGGCATCGTGTTGGCCATCACCGTCATGAACAGAACGGTGGTGTCGAGCGGCAGGCCGGCGATGTAGACCACGGCGGCGCCGACGCTGTCGGCGTCCATGCGCGGCTCGATCATCTTGCGGCCGTCCGGCTGCAGCACGCCTTCGCCCTGCACCATGCGGTCGGTCAACGGCGTCGCGGCATTGCCGATGTCGATCTGGCTGACGCAGATGTCGTATTTGCGTGTGTCGAGCGAGGTCGACTTGGTCAGGCCGGTGATCGCGTGCTTGGTGGAGGTGTAAGCCACCGAATACGGCCGCGGCGTATGCGCCGAGATCGAGCCGTTGTTGATGATGCGGCCGCCGCGCGGCGACTGGTCCTTCATGATCCTGATGGCTTCCTGCGTGCACAGGAACATGCCGGTCAAATTGGTCTGCACCACGTTCATCCAGGTCTCGTAGGGCAGGTCCTCGAGCGGCACCGGCGGCGCGCCGATGCCGGCATTGTTGAACAGCACGTCGAGGCGGCCGAAGCTCGACTTCACCGTGGCAAACAGCGCCAGGATCGACTCGCGTTTGGAAACGTCGGTCGGCACCGCGAGCGCCTGCGCGCCGATGGCGTTGATCTCGCCCTTGACCTGCTCGAGCGGCTCCGGCCGGCGTCCGGCCAGCACCAGGCTGTAGCCGGCCTTGGCCAGCGCCACCGCCACCGCGCGGCCGACACCTGTGCCCGCGCCCGTGACCATTGCGATCTTCGCCGTCATGGCGTCTCCCCGTCGTGAATTTTCTGATGGCTTCCGCATAGCAACAAATCGGCGCCCGCGCCATGCGGCGCGCGCCGGCAACGCCAATACGGTCGTGTGCGGTCAGCTCGCCAGTGCGGAGGGCAGGTCGGCCGGGAGGAAAGCGCCGGGGCGGCCGAGACGGGCGGTGATCTCCTCCGCCTTCATCGACGCACCGAAGCGGAAGCCCTGCATGAAGTGCACGCCGGCGGCGCGCAGGAACAGGTGCTGGTCGGCGGTCTCGACGCCCTCGGCGGTGACCTTCATGCCGAGGCCGCGGCCGAGGCCGACCACGGCGTGCACGATCGCCGCGGCGTCGGCGGCCTTCTCGATCGAATGCACGAAGCTGCGGTCGATCTTGAGCTTGTCGAAGGGATAACGGCGCAGGTACTGCAGGCTCGAATAGCCGGTGCCGAAATCGTCGAGCGCGATGCGCACGCCCATCGCCTTCAGCCGCAGCATCGCCTGTTCGGCGCTGTCGACGTTGCCGAGCAGCACGCTCTCGGTGAGCTCGAGCTCGAGCCGCTTCGGGTCGAAGCCGGTCTCCTCGAGGATGCGCTCGACCTGGCCGACGAATTCGGGACGGCGGAATTGCAGCGGCGACACGTTCACCGCCACCGTGAGGTCCGCCCAGGCGTCGCCGTCGAGGCAGGCCTGACGCAGCACGAAGGCGCCGAGCTCGACGATGCAGCCGGTGTGTTCGGCGAGCGCGATGAACTCCGCCGGCGAGACGTCGCCGCGGGTCGGATGCCGCCAGCGGCAGAGCGCCTCGACGCCGGCGAGCTTCTCGCCGCTCTTGTCGACGATGGGCTGATATTCGACGCGCAGGTCGCCGATGGCGATGGCCTCGCGCAGGTCGCTCTCCAGCAGCTTGCGGCTCGACAGCGCCGCGTCCATCTCGGCGTCATAGATGCAGGCGCGGTTGCGGCCTTCGTTCTTGGCGCGGTAGAGCGCCATGTCGGCGTAACGCATGACGTCGGCGGCGCCCGGGCAGGTCTTGTCGATGACGGCGATGCCGATCGAAGCGCCGATGACGATGTTGTGGCCGCCGACCGAGTAGGGCGTGCAGATCGCCTTGATGATGCGCTGCGCCAGCGTCTGCATGGGCTCGGGGCCGTCGGCGATCGGCGAGATCACCGCGAATTCGTCGCCGCCGAGGCGCGCGACCAGATCGCCGCCGCGCAAGGTGTTGGACAGGCGCAGCGTGACGTTGCGGATCAGCTCGTCGCCGATGTGATGGCCGAGCGTGTCGTTGACGTCCTTGAAATGGTCGAGGTCGACGTAGAACAGCGCGGCGGTGCTGCCCGAGTTGCGCACGTCGGCGATGGTGTTCTCCAGCCGCTCGCCGAAATAGATGCGGTTGGGCAGGCCGCACAGGGGATCGTGCATCGCCAGGAAGCGCAGGCGCGATTCACCGGCAGCGATGGTCGCGGCGGTGCGGCGCATGTAGCGCAGCACGAAGGCGGCGAGCAGGGCGAAGCCGGCGAGCGCCACGGTGATGAACGGCGCGACGCTGTGGACGATGTCCGTGCCGGGCTGCTTCGGCGTCCAGGCGAAGCGGGCGATGATCGAGCCGTTGGGGGCGTGGATCTCGTCGACGATCTGGCTGGTCGCCGGGCCCGCCTTGTGCGCCGGGCGCAGGTCGCTGAGGCGCAGCTGGTCCGCGAGCATGTCGAGCAGGTCGAGGTCGACGAATTTGACGGCCACCATCAGCGGCGCGGCGAGCGCGTCGCCTTTGTCGCCCGCGACGGGCGGCGCAACGGCGGCGGCGGCGATCACCGCCGGGCGGCCGAGCAGGCGCATGAGGACTGCGACATGCGAGCGGCTGTTGGCTTCGGACGGATCGAGACGCAGCGCCGTTTTTGGCTCGGCGGCGTCGCCGTGCATGAAGGCGGCGAGGTCGGCGAGCGCCGGTGCGGCGGCGCTCAGCCAGTTCGGCGCCGGGGCGCCGCCGCTGCCGACGGCAAAGATCTGCTGGCCGCGTGCGTCGAGAATCGCCAGCGCGTCGTGGTCGAGGAAATTGTCGACCCACGGCGCGATGCGTGCGTTCATCCAGCCGGGATTGGCGTGGTCGCGGATGTTGCGCACCGCCTCGCCGGAGGTGGCGACGCTCTCGAGGTCGCGCAGCATGCGCCCGCCATAGGTCGCCAGCGCGCCGTTGAGCAGTTGCCGTTCATGACCGAGGGACACCTCATCGGCGCGCCGCGCCGACGACAGCACCGTCACCACGATGCAGACGATGGCGACGGCGACAATGGCGCCGATCGGCACGACGACGCTCAGCCGCGCGCGATCCCAATGGCTATAGGGCCGCTGCTCAGGTCTGCCCTGACGCGTCGATGACGGCACCGATGTCCCCTAAGCTTCGGTATGGCCTTGCATTTCCGGGGGAAATCTAAGGTGGTAAGTCTTGCCACGGTCTTTCAACTCACATGGCTAGATCGGCAAATTGGCATATCGCGCGTCAATTCATGGCCGGCGGTTAACGGGCGCTTAATGGCGCCACCGCGGCGCGGCCGGAATTGGAACTTCACGCCGGCGCGCGAGCTCGCCATAGGCCGGACGCACGGCGCCGTCGCGGCCCTGCATTTCGTCGAACGCGGCAACCATGACACGTCCCCAGCAGCGGGAGCGCCTCCTTAGGACGGCTCCGCGACAGCGCGCGGCAAGCTTCAGGCCAATGAAAAAAGCCTTCGAAATCCGCACGTTGCTCGGCCGGCGCGCAGCCAGCGCGGGAGCGTTGCCTATTTCTTGGGCGGCCCCGGATGGGGACAACCGGGCGTCCGGCCGGAGCGCGCTTGAGCCGTGGGAAGGGGCGGGCTAGGTGTTCGCGAGGCGACCCGCCAAGGTACTCCCCATGACCGTCAGTCCCGAGATCGTCACCGCCGCCGTTCTGGTCATCGGCGACGAAATCCTGTCCGGCCGGACGAAGGACAAGAACATCGGCTACATCGCCGACTACTGCACCGCCATCGGCATCGACCTGAAAGAGGTGCGCGTCATCTCCGACGACGAGGCGGCGATCATCGCCGCGCTCAACGCGCTGCGCAGCACTTATACCTACGTCTTCACCACCGGCGGCATCGGTCCGACGCACGACGACATCACCGCCGACTGCGTCGCCAAGGCTTTCGGCGTGCCGCTCGACGTGCATCCGGAGGCGGTGGCCATTCTAAAAGAGCGCCTCGCCAAGACCGGCGGCGAGCTCAACGAGGCGCGCCTGCGCATGGCGCGCGTGCCGCGCGGCGCCGCGCTGGTCGCCAACAAGGTGTCCGGCGCGCCCGGCTTCTGGACCGGCAACGTCATCACCATGGCCGGCATTCCCGCGGTGATGCAGGCCATGCTCGACGAGGTCGCGCCGAAACTGAAGACCGGCGCCAAGTTGATGTCGGAGACGATCCGCGCCGACGCCAAGGAAGGCGACATCGGCTCGCCGCTCGCCGCGGTCGCCAAGGCGCATCCGGAAACCATCATCGGCAGCTATCCGTTCATCGACGACAAGCTCGGGCCGAACACCAACATCGTCGTGCGTGCGCGCGATGCGCAGAAGCTCGCCGCGGCGAAGGCGGCGGTGGAGGCAATGCTGGCGCGGGTGCATGCCGAGGTCGCCACGACGACGAAGTGAGTCAGGAGAAATCCTCGATGGCGAAAGCGACCGAGCCGCCGCATCCGGAAAAAATCTTCCCCGTCTCGTGGGACCAGTTCCATCGCGACTCGCGCGCGCTCGCCTGGCGGCTGCACGCGGCCGGGCCGTTCGACGCGCTGGTCTGCATCACCCGCGGCGGCCTGGTGCCGGCGGCGATCGTTGCGCGCGAATTGAACGTGCGCATGATCGAGACGGTCTGCATCGCCAGCTATCACGACTACAAGAATCAGGGCGACATCACGGTGATCAAGGGCGTCGCCGCCGAGATCACGTCGATGCGCGGCGAGGGCAAGGGTGTGCTGATCGTCGACGACCTGGTCGACACCGGCAAGACGGCGAAGGTCGTGCGCGAACTATTGCCGGCGGCGCACTTCGCCACCGTCTACGCCAAGCCGATGGGCCGGCCGCTGGTCGACACCTTCGTGACCGAGGTGTCGCAGGATACCTGGATCTACTTCCCGTGGGATACGGGGCTGTCTTACGTGCCGCCGATCCGCGCCGGCGGAGAATGATTGCGTGCCTCGGACGCATCGCGGCACGTAAGTGCTGCGATGCAGATCCGGGGCCTTCGCAGATGCCGGCGCCCGCGACGGTCCCGGTTCTGCGGCGCACCGCTGACGCGCTGCGCCGCGCCCGGGACACGTGGCCGGAACGGTGGGCTTCGTGTAGGATGGCAAAAAACCGCAGGGAGCCCGCCATGACCGCCGCCGCCGCCAAGCACGACGCGCCCGATCTCATGTCGCGCCACGTCAAGCCGGACGAGATGCCGTGGCAAAAGCTGCAGTTCCCCGGCTGCGAGATCAAGCCGCTGTATTTCGATGCGAAGACCGGGCAGGCGACGCTGCTGTTCAAGATGGAGCCCGGCGCCACGCTGCCCGACCACGAGCACGCGCTGCTCGAGCAGACCTACGTGCTGGAGGGCTCGCTGGTCGACAAGGACGGGCCGGAGGCGGGGCTCGAGGTGAAGGCCGGCGAATTCGTCTGGCGGCCCGGCGGCAGCCGGCATTCGGCCTGGTGCCCGAACGGCGGCCTGATGATCGCGATCTTCCAGGTGCCGAACAAGTTCTTCGGCACGGACGGCAAGGTCACCGATCCCAACGGCAAGGACTGGGACGCGGCCTGGGGTCACGTCTTATCGAGATAGATTTGCAACGTCTCGCGTCGGGCTTGAACGCCGCGCGGGACGCGGCGCAAAGCCCACGTGCGGACGTGGCGGAATGGTAGACGCAACGGACTTAAAATCCGTTTCTCGTAAGGGAGTGAGGGTTCGAGTCCCTCCGTCCGCACCAGATATTTTCAATGGCTTACGAATGTCGTTTTGAAAATTGATACTCGACCAATGCCGGCAGCTTGCACAAAATGCTTGTATCGAGCGCGGCATCCTCTAGCGCGCTCTCCGGAGGAGCCTGCATAGCTGGGCACCGCTAGCCGTTTGGTTGCGCTACCAGCACCGTCAAGGCGGCATCAATTAGCCCCCCCCACGGTCACGCTCGCCTTTAGCAGCTTCTCCGAGGATACATTCGATCAGCAAGTGCGGCTGATGCTGACGCGCTGCCACATAGGCCACGCGTCATCTGGAGGCAGTGAGCGGGGTCGCCATGGTTCGTGCGCCCATTTACTGCCACGCAAATTACGCGCGGCTCGTGTCCATGGTAGGTCGCCGAATGCGCGGTCCGCGGTCGGCTTGACCACACGTGCAGCGAGTGCTGCATTAGGTACGAGCTTGGGGGAGAGAGGGGAATGTCTGCAGAAACTCAAAATGCTCCGGATCCGAGCCACCCAAATCGCGAGAAACAAAGCCGTCGCAGAAGGCTGACCGGCTACTTAGAGGAGCACGAACGTATCTTCAATGTGCTCAACACAACGATCACCGCGATATTCACAATTATCCTTGCCAGCTCGACCGTCCTCCTCTGGAAAGAGACGAAAGACCTTAGAGATTTTGCGCAGGAGCAAAGCGAAGATATGAAGGCCTCGATTCCTGAGGCCGCGCGTTCTGCCGCTGCAATGCAGGACGTTGCTAAAGCAGTTGCTAACAGTGCGAAAGCAGCGAATGAGAGCACGACGTTGTTCCGAGAGGCTAACGTCAGGCAGATGCGCGCCTATGTGACAGTGGGTTTAGGCGGCGTCGTTAGGCAGGACACGAAGACAAATTATCATTTTGAGGTACGGATGGTTCTCCAGAACCTTGGCAATACGCCAGCATATAACGTTCGGACTGTCTCTCGCGCGGGAATCTTCGATTTCCCGCCGCCGAAAAACTTCCCGTTTCCCATGATAGACGCGACTGTCCCTAAGGGCGCCGTCGTCGGCCCGCATCAGAATTACATCATCACGGCATTCGCGGATAAGCTATATTCCGATGAGGATATCAATGAAGTCGAATATGGATCAAAGAAGCGGCTCTATGTCTATGGAGCCATTACCTACGAAGACGCGTTCGGGATCAAACGACATACCAACTTTTGCCAAGTCATTTTGTACCTGAAAAACAATGGCTTTATGAGCCAGAATTCTGTGAAATATAACGACTCCGATTGATTCATGCTAAAGTGCTTGATGCATCACGCTTGGCCGTCAAATCGAAGGGTTGCGAGCCGATCCAGCGATGCGCGGTCTTCATACCCGTTACAGCGCGGCAATGCATGTCCTGCAATCGAGTCCGCGCGAATCAGTTCTTCGTCCGTCCGCCTGGCACGCATCCTGCATTGCCTTCCTCAAAGAGGAGGTTGGCATGCGAAGAATCGCCACGGTGCTCCTTGTGCTTACGGGTGCGGCCCTGATTTCGACACCGGCCATCGCGCGGTGGAAGCAGGACCACGCCAAGGCCGGTCCCGAGGAACGGGCCTGGTATCAGCGGCAGGAAACCACGGCCGAGACGCGCAAGCGCCTCGGCGCGAAATGGTACAAGTTCTGCTGCGACGATGCCGACACGGTCAAAGCGAAGTTCGCGCTGAAGGAAGACCGCTGGTTCTACCAGGCCGCCGGTGACGGCGAATGGCGCGCCATTCCGCAGGACGCCGTGCAGCAGGATGTGCAGACGCCGCACAGCGAGTCGGTGCTGTTCGTCGACGCGACCTATCTGCACGCCGGGCCGGTGTGCTTCTTCCCCGGCGGCGCAGGCGCCTGAAGCTCTAGCGCTTCGCCGCGTCGAAGAACGCCTTCGCGCCGGCGCCGATGAGCCGCGGCGCGTGCGTGTAGATGTAGCGCACGCCCTGGCCGATGACCTTGCCGACGTTCTCGGTCGAGGCCGGCATGCCGGGCGTCTTGCCGGCGCGCACGATCTTGGCGATCGTCGCGTCGATCGCCTGCGCCACCGCGGGCGCGGCCGGGTTGCCGGGGAAGCCGAGCGACTGCGACAGGTCGGACGGGCCGACGAAGAACACGTCGACGCCGTCGACCTTGAGGATCTCGTCGACGTTCGGCAGCGCCTCGGCGTGCTCGAACTGGACGATCACCACAGTCTCGTCGTTGGTCTTTTTGATATAGTCGGCGGCCGAGCCGGAAAAGCCCCAGTCATCCGGCCGCGTGCCGGCGGCGAGCCCGCGGCCATGCGCGCTGCCGAACTTGACCGAGGCGACCGCGCTCCGCGCATCGGCGGCCGTGTTGACGTGCGGCACCTGCACGCCGGCGACGCCGCGGTCCATCAAGACCTGGATGTCGATCACCGTGTTGAGCCGCGGCCGACCGATCGGCGTGATGCCGGCCGCGTCGGCGGCGATGCACATCAGTTCGACGTCGGCGGGCGACAGCGAGCCGTGCTCACAGTCGAGCAGCACCCAGTCGAAACCGGCGAAGCCGAGCATTTCGACGAGTTGCGGCGAGGGAAACATCACCGAGCAGCCCAGCGCCGGCGCGCCCGCGGCGAGTTTCGCCTTCATCCGGTTTGGTTTCATGCCCGCGCTCCCCGACACCGCTGTTCGCGCTCCGGGCGGAGCGCGACCGAACGGTGCAGGCCCGGCGGGCGAGCGTCAAGCGCGCTCGGGGGCGTCGGCCTGCGGCTGGCCGTGGTGGTTCGCGCCGTCGATGAGGATGCTCGGCTTGGCGAACTCCTCCAGCCGCTGCAGGTCGTCGACCTGGATGTCGCGGCCGGAATTGTGCACGCCGTAGCGCACGAGATAAGCGAGATTGCGCGACAGGTTTTCCGGCGCCATGCCGAGGCGGGAGGCAAGGATGCGCTTGTTGAACTTGAGTTCGACGCTGCCTTTGTTGCCGCGCGCGGTGCAGCTTTGCACGATCCACGCCGCCAGACGCTCGACGCTGGTGCGCAGCTTCTCGTTCATCAAGAGCCGCATGATGTCGCGATAGGAGTCGGCCAGTTCCTCGGCCACGGCGCGCGAGAAGCCGGCATCGCGGCGGAACGCCTCGCGGAGGACATCGGCCGGGATGCTGAGCGTGCGCGCGGACGAGACGGTGCGCACCGACTTGATGGCGACGGCGTTGCTGATGATGGAGGGCAGGTGAATCGCGGTCACCGGCTCCTCGACTTCGATGGTCGCGCTCTGGCCGTTGTGCCCGGCGAAAAGCTCGACCGCCCCTTCGACCAGGATATGAAGAACGCGCGGGCGGTCGCCCTCCTTGCCCAGCATGGTGTTCTTCGGGAAGCGATTGACCATGGCGGCGTCGCGCAACGCCCGGAAGTTCGCTTCGCTGATCGCAGCGAACAGCGGCGTCGCCCGCACGAGATCCCAGTCCGACAGAGGGTATTGCATGAAAGCCCCACAAAATTCATGCATTTGAATATTTACACCCTCACACAAGGCCGCTCAACGCGGCATTGATAAAGGTCAATCGGAAAACGATTTGGACGACGGCAAGCGGGCCCCGCCTTGGAAGTGGTCTTATGATGCCACCAATCAGGGCGCCGGCCGGACCACCACCAGCGACCCATCGGCCAGCCCCAGCGCGACCGGCGGTTTGGCGCTGTCGGCCAGCACGGCCATATCGGTCGCGGCCGCCGCGGGCAGGGCGATGCTGCCGATCTCGTGCGCCTGCGGCGTGAACCCGATGAAGTGGAGCCGCGTGCGATCCATTGACGGCACGGCGAGGTCGGCGACGCCGTCGCCGTCGAAGTCTGCCACCGCGTCCATGTCGATGGCGCGGGTGCCGGCAATGTGGTCGGCGGCGTCGGGCACGGCCGCGCGCTGGCGCAGCCGCCCGCCGTCATAGGTCCAGAGCTGCAGTTCGCCGACGACGTGCGGCTGGCGCACCAGCGCGATCTGCTTGTTGTCGTTGCCGGCGCCGGTGAAGTCGGCGATGCCGGCGACATCGAGCCAGCGATGCGGTGCGCCCAGCGCCGGCGTCTCGGCGACGATCTCGTAGCGGTTCTTGCGCAGACCGATGACCGCCAGGCTGGAGCCTTGCGTCAGCGACGATTTGATCAGCACGACCTCGTCGTGTCCGTCGCCGTCGAGATCGACAATGCGTGGCTTGAGGTCTTCGAACACGGTATCGGGCTTGAGCTTGACCGTCTGTTGCGCACCGTCGCGGCGGACGATTACGACTGCGCCGGCCTCGAGCTTGTCGCCGAGAATGCCGTGGTCGTAGCGGTCGGTCGGCTCGGCGAGCCAGGCGCGCGCGATGTCGCCTGAGCCGATGGCCACATGGCCGTCGGGTAGCGCCCCCTCGGGCCGCTCGATCTTCGGGCCCTCGTCGAGGAAGGTCAGGACTGGCCCCTTGTCGCCGATCGTCAGCCGGTACCAAAGCCCGCCGGCATTGACGTCGACGCTGCCGTCGACCGTCTCGATCGCGTCGACGCGCGCCGGTGTCGGCACGGTCTCGATGCGCCATCCTGCCGCCTGCGCCGCGGTGCCGATGAGCAAGGCGAAAGCAGCGACGATGACGGGACGCATGCATACTTCCTAGAGCGAGACGCGGCGCAGCCGCAGCGCGTTGCCGACGACGCTGACCGACGACATGGCCATGGCCGCGGCGGCGATCACCGGCGACAGCAGCAGGCCGAACACAGGATAGAGCACGCCGGCGGCGATCGGTACACCGGCGGAGTTATAGATGAAGGCAAAGAACAGGTTCTGCCGGATATTCCGCATCACCGCCGCCGAGAGCGCGCGGGCACGCACGATGCCGGTGAGGTCGCCCTTCAACAAGGTGATGCCGGCGCTTTCGATGGCGACGTCGGAACCGGTGCCCATGGCGATGCCGACGGCGGCGGCGGCGAGCGCCGGTGCGTCGTTGACGCCGTCGCCGGCCATGGCGACGACGCGGCCCTCGCGCGTGAGCTTCTCGATGACCGCGCCCTTCTGGTCGGGCAGCACCTCCGCCTCCACTTCGGTGATGCCGAGGCGGCGTGCGACTGCCTGCGCGGTGGTGCGGTTGTCGCCGGTGAGCATGA
The DNA here is from genome assembly GCF_035943735.1 of Pseudolabrys sp. Lineage (GTDB taxonomy): Bacteria > Pseudomonadota > Alphaproteobacteria > Rhizobiales > Xanthobacteraceae > Pseudolabrys. The sequence goes on along the minus strand of NZ_DASZBV010000016.1, from coordinate 161,513 downwards.
CGACGCGGATGCCGGCCTCGCGCAGCGCCTCGAGCGCGGCCGGGGTCGAGGCCTTCACCGGATCGGCAATGGCGATCACGCCGGCCGCCTTGCCGTTGACGGCGAGGAACACGGCGGTGGCGCCGTCCTGGCGCATCTCCTCCGCTTGTGGCCCGAGTGGCGTCGTATCGATGTTCAGTTCAGTGAGGAAGTTGGCGTTGCCGAGCGCGAGCCGTTTGCCTTCGACCATGCCGATCACGCCCTTGCCGGCGGGCGCATCGAAGCCGCGCACCGGAGCGAGTTCGAGCTTGCGCTCGGCCGCGGCGGCGACCATGGCCGCGGCGAGAGGATGCTCGCTGCCGCGCTCGACGCTGGCGGCGAGACGCAGGATCTGCGCCTCTTCGAAACCGTCATCGGGTGCGACGGCGACCACCTTCGGCTTGCCCTCGGTCAGCGTGCCGGTCTTGTCGACGACCAGTGTGTCGATCTTCTCCATGCGCTCGAGCGCTTCGGCGTTGCGGATGAGCACGCCAGCCTGCGCACCGCGGCCGACGCCGACCATGATCGACATCGGCGTGGCGAGGCCGAGCGCGCAGGGGCAGGCGATGATGAGCACGCTCACCGCCGCGACCAGCGCGAAGGCGTAACGCGGCTCCGGCCCGAACGTCGCCCAGGCGGCGAAGGCGAGGATGGCGGCGGCGATGACGGCGGGCACGAACCAGCCGGCGACCTGATCGGCGAGGCGCTGGATCGGCGCGCGCGAGCGCTGCGCGTTGGCGACCATCTGCACGATTTGCGCGAGCAGCGTGTCGCGCCCGATCTTGTCGGCGCGCATGACGAAACTGCCCGAGGTGTTGAGCGTGCCGCCGATGACGTGCGCGTCCTTCTCCTTGGTGACCGGCATCGACTCGCCGGTGACCATGGATTCATCGAGCGAGGAGCGGCCTTCGAGTAAGGTGCCGTCGACCGGCACCTTATCGCCGGGGCGCACGCGCAATCTGTCACCGACATGCACTGCGTCGAGCGTGACCTCCTCGTCGCTGCCGTCGTCCCTGACGCGGTGCGCGGTGGCCGGTGCGAGATTGAGCAGCGCGCGGATGGCGCCGGAGGTCGCCTCGCGCGCGCGCAATTCGAGCAATTGCCCCATCAGCACCAGTACGGTGATGACGGCGGCGCTCTCGAAATAGACTGCCGGCGCGCCGGCGTGGCCGCGGAACGCTTCCGGAAAGACGCCCGGCGCGAAGGTCGCCACCACGCTGTAGATGTAGGCGACGCCGGTGCCGATGGCGATCAGCGTGAACATGTTGAGGTTGCGCGTCAGGATCGACTGCCAGCCGCGCACGAAGAAGGGTGCGCCCGCCCACAACACGACCGGCGTCGAGAAGGCGAACTGGATGGTATTGGATAGCGTCGGATCGACCCAGTTGTGCGCGCTGACGACGTGCGCGCCCATTTCCAGCACGAACACCGGCAGCGTCAGCGCCAGCCCGATCCAGAAGCGGCGGGTGAAGTCGACGAGTTCCGGGTTCGGGCCGGTGTCGGCCGACGGCATTTCCGGCTCGAGCGCCATGCCGCAGATCGGGCAGGAGCCGGGGCCTTGCTGCCGGATCTGCGGATGCATCGGACAGGTGTAGATCGCGCCCTCGACCACCGGTTCCGGTTCGCGCGGGCCGAGATATTTCTCGGGCGTGGCGGCAAACTTGGTGCGGCAGCCGCCGGAGCAGAAGTAATAGGTCTCGCCCTTGTAGGCGTGCTTGTGCGGCGTGGTCGCGGGATCGACCGTCATGCCGCAGACCGGGTCGATGACGCCACCGGCCGCCGGCGCAGCGTGATCGTGATCGTGCCCGGCATGGCCGTGATGTGCGTGCGCGGTGTCGGTCATGACGAGACCCTTGCGATGGATACCCTAGGGGGGTATATAGACGGCATGAAGACGAACAGCAAGAGCGGCAACCTGAAGCGCCTGAGCCGCATCGAAGGCCAGGTCCGCGGCCTCGCGCGCATGGTCGAAGAGGACCGCTACTGCATCGACATCGTCACCCAGATCGGCGCCGTGCGTGCCGCGCTGCGCCGTGTCGAGGAGGAGATCCTGCGCGAGCACGTCGCACATTGCGTCGAGCACGCGATCTCGTCCGGCGACAAGGCCGACCAGCGGCGCAAGGTCGCCGAGCTCATGGACGTCATGGGCCGCGCGGGGCGGTGAGTATCCGGCGAAGGAGCCGCATCTTTCGATATGTCATGGCCGGGCTTGTCCCGGCCATCCCGCTTAGGCGTGCACAGTGCCCATCTAAGCGGGGTCACCGGGACAAGCCCGGTGACGACAGAAGCGTCACTTCGTCGAGCAGCCGACCACCGTATAGGCGGGGCAGTAGCCGAAGATCGCGGTGAGGATCGGCACCACGCCGATCCAGCCGACCCAGGCCCAACTCGTGCCTGGCGCGATCCAGCCGAGCGCGAAAGCGATCAGGGCGAGGCCGACGACGACGCGCGCGATGCGGTCGAACGTTCCGACATTGACGGTCATGAGCAATGCTCCATGCGAAAGAATGGAGCGCAGGCTACCCGCTGGCGGCAGGCGGGAGTTGACCGGGATCAACAAAGGAGGGCAGGGCTGCCCGGGTCAAGTCCGGGCATGACCCGGAGGGTGTGGCACGTCGGTTCAGCCGAACCGCTCCCGCGCCAGCTTCGCGCCGGCGCCGAGCGCATTGAGCTTCGCCTCGGCGATGTCGCGCCGCATCGGCGCCATGCCGCAATTGGTGCAGGCGACGATTCTATCCTTCGGCACGAACTGCATGACGTCCTTGATGACGGCAGCGATCTCATCCGGCGTTTCGACCTTGTCGGTGGCGACGTCGATGACGCCGGCGAGCACGTCCTTGCCTTCGAGCAGGCCGAGCAGCTTCATCGGCACATGCGAGTGGATGACCTCGACCGAGACCTGGCCGATGCGGCTCTTCGCCAGCGCCGGAAAGATCTTCTCGTACTGACGCCATTCTTCGCCGAGCGCATTCTTCCAGTCGATATTGGCCTTGATGCCGTAACCGTAGCAGATGTGCACCGCGGTGCTGCATTTGAGGCCGTCGACCGCCCGCTCGAGCGCCTCGACGCCCCAGGTCGGCACTTCGTCCATGAATACGTTGAAGGCCGGCTCGTCGAACTGGATGACGTCGACGCCGTCGGCTTCGAGCGCCCGCGCCTCTTTGTTGAGCAGGTCGGCGAAAGCAAGCGCCATCCTGGCGCGGTCGCCGTAGTGCGCGTCGGCGACCGTGTCGGCGATGGTCATGGCGCCAGGCAGGGTGATCTTCAGTTTCTTCTTCGTGTGTGCGCGCGCGTGCTTCGCTTCGGCCTGATGCACGCGGCCCTTCAGCGTCAGCGCACCGCGCACCACCGGCACCATCGCCTTGTAGCGGTCGGCGCGGATGCCCATCTCGACCTTGTTGGCGAAATCGATGCCGTCGACGAATTCGAGGAAGCCGTGCACGAAGTGCTGGCGCGACATCTCACCGTCGCAGACGATGTCGATGCCGGCATCCTCCTGCACTTTGATTGCGAGCAGCGTGGCGTCGAGCTTGGCCTGCGCCAGCGCGTCGCCCGCGAGTTGCCACTTCGGCCACAGCTTGTTCGGCTCGGCGAGCCATGCGGGTTTCGGCAGGCTGCCGGCGACGGTCGATGGAAACAGCATCAGGCGAGGCTCCCGGTTTCCTCAGGCGAACGCCAAGTATAAATCCAATCGTAGTGCGCGCGCAGCCTGTCGCCACCCATGAATTTCATGCCGAGATTGCGGACGAGCGCTTCCGGCCCACTCCGCCCATAGATAGTGCCTTGCTTATGCGAGACCTGCTGCGCCCGCGCGGTGCGCAGGCGGCGCGCGCCTTCATAGGCGCGCAAGGCGTCGGCCGGGTCGTCGCGATATTCCTTCAGGCACCAGGCGAGCACGGCGGCGTCCTCGATCGCCATGCCGGCGCCTTGCGCCAGGAACGGCAGCATCGGATGCGCGGCGTCGCCAATCAGGCTCACCGGCCCTTCGCCGCCGCGGAAGGCGGCCTTGCGCTCGTACAGCGCCCATTTGAGCCAGCGCTTCGGCGTGGCGATCAAGTCGCGCGCGCGGTCATGCCAGGTCCAGCGGGCGAAATGACGCAGGATCTCCTTCGGCTCGCCGGGCGCCGACCAGCCGGCCTCGTTCCATTCGTCGTGCACGATGCCGACGATGTTGATCAGCGAACCGCCCTTGACCGGATAGTGCACGAGGTGCGCATCGAGCCCGAGCCACAGATGCACGAAGGGGGCCCGGAATTCGGCCGGCACACTGTCGGCCGGGATGAGCGCGCGCCAGGCGGTGCGGTGCGCGAACTGTGCCGGCCGCTGCCGCTTCAGGCGGGCGGCGACGTTCGACCAGATGCCGTCGGCGCCGATCAGCACCATGCCGCGCTCGTCGAACACCTGCCTGTCCTGCCGGCCGAGCACCGAGACGCCCTTCACATGCGCGGCGAAGTCCTCGACTCGCGTGCCGAGCTTGAGCGTGATGTCCATCGACGCTTGCGCCGCCGCGACCAGCGCGGCCTGCAGATCGGCGCGATGCAGCACCCAGAACGGCGCGCCGTATTTCTTCTCGGCATCGGCGAGCGGGATGCGCACGATCTCGCGCCCCGAGCCGCCGGACATCACGCGGATGGCGTGCGGCGCGACGGCATGCGGCAGCAGCCGCTCGCGTAAGCCCAAGGAGGTGAGGACGCGCGTGGCGTTCGGCGAGAGCTGCAGCCCGGCGCCGGTCTCGAGCAGTCTGTCGGCCTGTTCGAGCAGCGTCACCCGCAGGCCGGCCTTGGCCATGGTGAGCGCCGCCGTGAGCCCCGCGATCCCGGCGCCGGCGACGATGACGTGGCGCGCCTGCGTCAAGGACGTAAAGCTCCGGTCAGGCGGCGGTCAGGCGGCGTGGATGGCGGGCATGGCGCATGCCGCCGGCCGCGCCGAATGCGGGTCGAGTGTCGGATCGAATTTGTACAAGGTCGAGCAATAGGAGCAGATGATCTCGCTGTCGTCGCCCATGTCGAGGAAGATGTGCGGGTGATCGAACGGCGGCGTCGCACCCACGCACATGAACTCCTTGGCGCCGATCTCGATGACCGGCACGCCGGGATCGTTCTGGAAATGGGGGACGACGTGTTCCGCCATGAAGAAACCCTCGTGAATCGACGCAAACGGGCTGATTTGCGCGGCACCATAGCGGGGGCGGCGCGGCGTGCCTAGGCCCGTGAAGCGCGCGTCAACCATGCCGCCTGCGGCATCGGAACACCACGGAATCGCCGGGATTTTTCTCCATCGACAGGCGGCTGGCGGATAATCGCCGGACCGCGAGTCGCTGATCGCCGCGGAAAGGATCAGGGCATGCGCGACGCGAAAGGATTCGCGCCACCGGAGTTCCGACAGGAGCCGCGCCGTGCACGGCTGTGGCCGGCCGTGCTTGCGGCTGTGCTGTTCGCCGCGCTGGTCGCCTGGCTGGCGCCGCGCGGTTGGGACGCCGGGCACGCCTTTGCGCAGGAGAGCGATCCGGCGGCGGTCGCCGACCGCATGCTCGACACGAAATTCAATACCGACGTCGCGGCGTCCGGCATCGACGAGGCGCTGGCGGCGAACGACGCCGATCTTGCCAGGAGTTATCTCGACCTCGCCGATGCGCGTCACGTTGCCGTTGGCGACGACCGGCGCAAAAAGGTCGCGGCGGCGGTCGCCGATGCCGCGAGCACGACCACGGCGATGAAGAGCTTCGCTTACGGCTTCGTCAGCGGCGAGCCGACCGACGCCACGAGCTTCGCCGGCACGGCACTGGGTGATCTGTTCGTGTTCGGTGACATCCGCGACGCGGTGCGCGAGGGCGGCCGGCTGGCGATGGGCGAGAAGGCCGACACTTTGGTGCTCGGGCTTGCCTGCGTCGGTCTCGCCATCACCGCCGGCACCTATGCCACGCTCGGTGCAGAGGCGCCGGTGCGCGTCGGGCTGACCATGGCGAAGGTCGCCCGCAAGACCGGCCGGCTGAGCGAAGAACTCGCTGCATCGGTCGGCCGCATGTTGCGTGGGGTGGTCGACTGGGGCGCGCTGAAGAAGGCGATCGCCGGGGTGTCGGTCACCGAGCCGCAGCTCGCCGTGCGCGCCGCGCGCGATGCGGTGAAGGTCGAGCGCGCCGGCAAGCTCGTCGATCTCGCCCGCGATGTCGGCACCATCGAGGCGAAGGCCGGCACGCAGGCCGCGCTGGAAAGCCTCAAGGTCGCGGAGACGCCGCGCGAGATGTCGCGCGTCGCCAGGCTTGCCGGGAAGGAAGGCGGCAAGACGCGGGCGATCCTGAAGATCGGCGGCCGCACCGCCATCATGCTCGGCGGGGCTGCGCTCAGTCTCGCGAGCTGGCTGATCGGCGCGCTTATCGCCGTGCTGGGCTTCGTCGCCTCGCTCAAGCGCGGGGTCGAGCGCATGACCGAGAACCATTTGCGCCGGCGCAAGATCAAGCGTCAGCGCGCGGAGTTGCTCGCCGCGCGCTGACGTCTGTGACTGACAATCCGGCTTTTACGCCAGTTGCGCCTGGCGGTTCACCGACTTCTCGGCGAGTTTGTTCAGCAGCTTGTCGGTCTTCGATTCCTCCTCGAGCGTCTTCGACAGCAGGCCGACCGCATCCTTCAGCCCGAGCTCCTGCGCCCAGGTGCGCAACGTCCCGTAGCGCGCGATCTCGTAATGCTCCACCGCCTGCGCCGCCGCCAGCAGTCCGGCATCGAGCGCCGGCGAGTCTTTGTACTCCTCGGCGATCTCCTGGCCTTCCTCGACCAGGCCCATAATCGCCGGGCAGGTCTTGCCGTGCGGCTCCTGCTTGATCAGTGCGAACACCTGCTCGAGGCGCGCGACGTGTTCCTCGGTCTCGGTGCAGTGCTTCTCGAAGGCGGAAGCGAGCTCCTCGGACTGCGCCGCTTTCGCCAGCTTCGGCAGGGCGGTGAGGATTTTCTTTTCCGCGAAATAGATGTCCTTCAAGCTCTCGTGAAAGAGCTCGTCGAGTTGTTTCGGTTGCTTGGCCATACGCCTCTCCTTTGTCGGAACAGCAACACGGCGGCGCGCGATACGTTCCGGTCGGGCATTTGCGGGGGCCGCGAAATGCGCTAGAAGCCGCTTTCTTTTGTCATGAGCGTGACGTGCCGATATTCACACACGACGGCGTCGACATTTCCTATCTCGATGAAGGCGAGGGCGAGCCCATCGTGCTCGTGCACGGGTTCGCCTCCAACAAGGAGGTCAACTGGGTCGCGCCCGGCTGGGTGACGACGCTGACGCGCGCCGGCCGCCGCGTCATTGCACTCGACGACCGCGGCCACGGCCAGTCGAGCAAGCTCTACGACCCGGCGCTGTACAGCACGGCCCTGATGGCCGGCGACGTGCGGGCGCTGCTCGATCATCTCGGCATCGCCCGTGCCGACGTGCTCGGTTACTCGATGGGCGCGCGCATCACCGCGTTTCTCGCCGTCGACCATCCCGACACTGTGCGCTCCGCCATTCTCGGCGGCCTGGGCGTCCATCTCGTCGAAGGCGTCGGCTTGCCGACCAGCATTGCGGCAGCGCTCGAGGCGCCGAGCTTGCTCGAGGTGCCTGACCAGCAGGGCCGCATGTTCCGCACCTTCGCCGAGCAGACGAAGTCGGACCTGCGGGCGCTTGCCGCCTGCATCCGCGGCTCGCGGCAGACGCTGACGCGCGCGCAGGTGGCCGCCATCCGCGCGCCGGTGCTGGTGGCGGTCGGCAGCAAGGACGACGTCGCCGGTTCGGCGCACGAACTCGCCGCCCTCATTCCCGGTGCACAGGCGCTCGATATCCCCGGCCGCGACCACATGCTTGCGGTCGGCGACAAGGTGTTCAAACAGGGCGTTCTCGACTTCCTTAACCAGCGCGCATGACAGACCCGCGCAGCGGCGCGGGCGACATGTTTCGTATCTCCTGAGCTCTCCCAATCTGTGCTAGAAGGAATATGTAGGGGTCCTGAGAGGCGTCGGAGAATATTATTCTATGGCACAGCTTCAGACGCGGCCGGCGAAAGGCCTCGACAAGGTCGATCCGGTCTGGTCCCGCATCCGCAGCGAGGCCGAGGACATCGCGCACCGCGAGCCCGAGCTCGCCGCCTTCATCTACGAGAACATCCTGCATCACGACACGCTGGAAGGTGCGGTGACGCATCGCATCAGCCAGCGGCTCGATCATGCCGATGTGTCGGCGGAACTGATCCGCCAGGCCTATCGCGACGCGCTCGAGGACGAGCCGGCGCTCGGCGAGGTGTTCCGCGCCGACATCGTCGCCATCGTCGACCGTGATCCGGCCACCACGCGCTTCTGCGAGCCGGTGCTCTATTACAAGGGGTTCCACGCCATCCAGACGCACCGTCTGGCGCACTGGCTGTTGAGCAAGGGCCGCAAGGATTTCGCGCTCTATCTGCAGAGCCGCGCCTCGGTGGTCTTCCAGTGCGACATCAATCCTGCGGCGCGCATCGGCCGCGGCATCTTCCTCGACCATGCGACCGGACTGGTCGTCGGCGAAACGGCGGTGATCGACGACGACGTCTCGATCCTGCACGACGTCACGCTCGGCGGCACCGGCAAGGAGCACGAAGACCGGCATCCGAAAATCCGCCGCGGCGTCATGATCGGCGCCGGCGCCAAGATCCTCGGCAATATCGAGATCGGCCATTGCGCGCGCATCGCGGCCGGCTCGGTGGTGATCAAGCCGGTGCCGAACAATGTCACGGTCGCCGGCGTGCCGGCCAGGATCGTGGGCGAGGCTGGCTGCCCCGAGCCGTCGCGCGCCATGGACCAGATGCTCTCCGGCGTCATGCTCGACGGCTGAAAACCGGCGTTGGATGGCGCTTGCGCGGTCGCTCCCGATCGGGCATAGGCGTCCGATCATAAGGAGCGGCCGTGAACGTCCAGGAAATCAGAAAGCTCGACGCCTACCTCAAGAAGCTCTTCGGCAACGCGCAAATCCGCGTCGTGCCCAAGGCCGGCGACGAGGCGAACGTCTTCATTGGCGAGGATGAGATCGGCGAACTGACCGCCGATGAGGACGAGGGCGAACGTTCCTACAATTTTCGCATGGTGATCCAGCTCGGCAGCGATCCGAGCATCCAGCCGGTGCCGGCGCTCAACGCCTATCTCCGCCGCCGCTTCGACAACGACAATATCCGCGTGGTGACGCGGCCGAAGAAGATGGACTCCCTCGAGGCCTATATCGGCGAGGAGTTCCTCGGCGTGCTGTTCGTCGAGATCGAAAAGGGCCGCCGCTCCTACATCTTCGAATTGCCGATCCTCGACGTCGACCTCGAGGGCGATCTCTAGATCATTGCGGATGTAGCCGCGCCGTCAGCGTATCGACCGCGCTTGCGACCTGTTGCCAGTTGTCCAGCCAGGCGCGCGGAAAGCGGAAGGTGAGGTCGGCCTCGCCGATCCTTTTCTCCAGCAAACAGCTGCCCGAACCGATCACGCCGTGCGTGGCGCAGCGGGCGAGGAAGTGCTGCGGGTTGTTCGACTCGAAGACCAGCTCCTCGCCGGCGTAGGGCGTGTCCTTACGGAAGCCGCGCAGCGTCAGCCCCGGCGGCCCCGCGACCGGTTCGGCCACGAGATAACGCGGATAGATGGTCTCGACGCGCTGGATCGGCGACATGGTGCCGTCGGCGCCCTCGATGGAGATGAACAGCCGCTCGAGCGGCGTCGGCGGCGCGCCCGGCGGCGGCGATTTCTCCGCGGGGTCGGGCGGGGTCAGTGTCGGCCAGACGTAAGCGAGATCGACGCGCGCCTGCGTGCCGGGATGGCGCTGCACGCGCATGCGGATGGCGGCCGGTTCGATGTTGAAGGCCGTGCCCGCTACCACGATCGGCAGCGCCGGCGCGTCGAGCGCCACAGGTGCGTCCGGCCAGCGTGGCCAGAGCAGGTAGCCGACATAGGTCGCCGCCACCGCCCCGGCGATCAGCAGCACGATAAGCGGGGCGGCGAGGGGGCTGTGGCCGCGGCGGCGGCCGCGACGCGTGGTATGGGCGAAGGCCATTGCGCTGGTCCAAGTCCCTGAAGGTACGGCGTTTCGGGACGCGCCTCCGGATATAGCCGCGCATCCGTTAACCACCCGTTAAGCATGATGTGGCGGCCGGCCGGCCTCTCGGGCCTAATGGCGGCCTGTCCCGTGTTGAGGCCGCGTCATGACCCCGCAATCGATCCAGATGCTCATGTCCCTGGCGATCGGCTTTGCGGTGGCCGGCCTCTGTTGCTCCACCTATCGGCTCGTCACCGACCGCTTGCCGAGCTTCACGCTGCTGCATCGGGGGCCACGCCCCGCGACCTTCGCCGCGCTCGGGCTGCTCTTGATGTCGGCGCCGTTCCTCATCATGCGCAACACGCTGCTCGGCGGATCGGGCGAGGGCCGCTTCCGGGTGGTGTTCTTCGCCACCCTGGTCGCCGGCTTCTGGAGCCTGATGTCCGGTATGGTGGTGGTGATGACGCTGCAGGCGCTTTTCCTCACCTGAGCGCTTTTCTCCTCCGGCCGCTTCGGGCAAGTTCGCCCGCCTGACGGAGGACAAGCATGCCGATCTACGAACTCGACGGAGCCAAGCCGGAATTCCCCGGCGAAGGCGACTACTGGATCGCCGAGACGGCGACCTTGATCGGCCGCGTTCGCCTCAAGCGCAATACGAGCGTGTGGTTCGGCGCGGTGCTGCGCGGCGACAACGAGTGGATCGAGCTCGGCGAACGTTCGCAGATCCAGGACAACGCCACGCTGCACACCGATCCAGGCTTTCCGCTCACCATCGGCACGAATTGCGTCATCGGCCACAACGTCATCCTGCATGGCTGCAGCATCGGCGACGAAAGCCTCGTCGGCATGGGCGCGATCATGCTCAACGGTTCGAAGATCGGGAAGAACTGCCTGGTCGGGGCCGGCGCGGTCGTGACCGAAGGCAAGGAGTTTGCCGACAATTCGCTGATCGTCGGCGCGCCGGCGCGCGCTATCCGCACGCTCGACGACAAGGCGCGGCAGATGATCCTCGGCGGCGCCGACATTTATGTGCGGCGGTCGCAGCAATACGCCAAGGCGCTCAAGCGCATCGGCTGAGCCAATTTAAAAAAGGTGCGGCCGGGCTTGGGGGAGCCCGGCCGCGCGCAGTCCCGGTCTGGGGACGGGGAGGGGTGGGGACGTGACCGGGACCGCGTGTCTCCACCGATACTCTTTGCGATGCGCGCGCCCCGCCGGCGCGCGCCTCGTCGTCAGCGTGCCGAGACGAAAGCCGGCGCCGTGCGCGGCTCGCCCAGCGAAACCCATGTGTTCGGATCGGACTGCGACTGCCGCTTGACGAAGCGGTAGCCGGTCTTGTTCCAGGCGACGATCCGGTTCTCCTCGTTGTCGAGGATGAACTCGCCGCGGTTGGTCTTGACCGTGAGCACGGCGTGCCCGTCGCCCTTCTTGTCGCGTACGACGGTGATGAGCAGCGCCTCGCGCGGCCAGCCCGCCTTCATCAGCATCCGGCGCTTTTGCAGGACGTAATCCTCGCAATCGCCGTAGCCGTCGTCCGGATAATTCCAGCGTTCGACCACGCCCCAGTGGTCGAGATCGGTCATCGGCTTGACGGTCTCATTGACCCAGTTATTGACCTTCACCAGATCGGACCAGGCCTTCGGCGTGAGCACGATGTCGCGCGGCTGTGACGGCCTGGTCGCGCATTCGCCCTTGTATTCGGCGCAGAACTCGACCCAGCCGATCGGCGCGCGGGTGTTATCGCCGACGCTGGCGTAGCTCGCATTCGGCATTTGTGCGGCGCCGTGACCGATGGACCCGGTGCGATCGGCGGCATGTGCGCTGCCGGCGGCGAACGCCGTCATGCAGGCAAAGAGCAGCGCGCCGCCGGCGCGCAAACCCTGATGTGTACGCTTGAACATTTTGTTGTGACCCCATCCCTGTCGTGGGGCCAGATGTCGCATGAAGCTTTTGCGGTGCCGCTAAATGGAACCCGCGAATTTAAAATCAACACGAGTCGAATGCGCGGAGAATGATCGCAAATCTCAAATCGAATACGGATAAAAATGGAGAGAATACGATTTGTCTAAAATTGTCGGCATTCACCGTTGCAGGCGCGGCAGTATGCGTGTTTTGCGCGGTCGCGGCGGCGCGCGTTTACCGTGATCGCGGCAGCGGCGTGGCGGTAGAGTCGGGCCCAACGGCACCTGCACGCGCGCAAAACACGCGTCCGGACGCCGACAAGTCGAGCGATGCGATTAAGGGAAAAGAGAGGCTATTCGCCGGTAACGCCGTCTTCGACGAAATCCGAGTGCTGCAGCCGCGTGAATTCGATGGCGAAGCCGTCCTCGATATGACGGACGACGCGGCCTTGCGTCTTGCCGATCATGATCATGGCGCCGACGACGGGGCGCAGGTCGGGTGCGATCGAGATCGCGGCGCCCGACTGCGACAGGTCGATGACGCGGCAGGCGACGTTGACGCCGCTCGGCAGGATCAGCCGCGCGATCGGATTGCGCGGCGAGAAGCGGCCATGGCGGCGGTCTTCCGGCAGGTTGAGGATCTGCCGGTTGGCGAGCCAGGTGAGCTGCGCGGCAAGCTTGTCGCGCTTGCGCAGTGTCGCCGAAATGCTCATGGCGAAGCCGTTCTCGATGAGGCGGGAGATCTTGCCCTCGAGCCGGCCGAGATGGTCGACATAGGCGATGACGCGTTCGCCGGGATTGCCAACCACCGGAGCGACCAGGGCCATGCCGCCGGGCGACATGTCGATGACCTGACACGGAAATTCGCGCCGATCGGCGAGCATGTAGCGACCGAGCAGGTTGACCTTGACCCGTTGATGGCGCCGGCGTTCTTGCGCCAGCGGCAGAACCCGCGGGCTCTTCAGCTGCGTTGCGGCGGCCATTGGCGACACGTTCTCCGATAGTCGCCCAACCTATTGCCCTATTGTTAACGGGGGGTTGATTCAGCGGCCGCGATCGCCGCTCGGCGCTTCGCGGCCGCCGGAGTAGACGACGAAGCCGTGGCGCGGCCGGCCGCCGCCGGCGCCGGAGACGAAGCGGGGGGCGGCTCTGCCGCTGTCTTCGCCGAGATGGCGGAGGCTACGGAGCGAAAGTTCCACGACCGGCTTCTCGCCCAGCCAGTAAGGCGGCACGACCGGCGCCAGCACGCCCATCGCGCGAATGCGCGCGAGACCGGTATGCGCCAGCGGCAAGATCAGCATCTCGATGTCGGTCACGGAACCGTCGGCGGCCGTTCCGACCAGGCCGGCGACGGCGCCGGCGGCTTCCTCCGTCACGACCGTGACCAATTCGTCGATCTGCTTGCGGCTGTCCTCGCTCCACAACGCGGCGAAGGACTCGCCCTTGATCTCGCGGCCGAACAGCGCGCAGACCCGCGTTCCGGCGAGGCGGAAGCGCAGTTGGTCGACAAAATCGGCCGCCAGCATGAAGGTGTCGCCGAGGGCCTGGCGGATTTCTCCTGGATCGATGTCGGCGCGGTCCGGCGCCGGCCGGTTGCGCCGGCGGTCCTGCCAGTAATCGAGCACGAGAGCGGAGGAGACATGTTTCATGAGCGCCCACCTGTTCCACCGCGGGACGGTGCGGGCTCTCATCTGTCCCTCGGCGGGACACACGGGCCGGCTTTTCGCCGCGGTGTGACGTGAGCAGCGAGAGCCGTGCCGCCGGAGCGGGCGCGCGAAGGCCGCCGCGGATTAGTGTTAAAACCGCAATCCGCTTGGACGCGCGGCGGCAATCACCTACCGTGCTCGGCGAGAAGAAGGCGCCCGGCTCCAGGACCTCCGGCGCTTCAACTGATGAGGGCCGCTTCTGAGCGGCGATGTCATTGCGCCGGCGACGGCGCCAGCATCACCGGATGTTCGGCTCGAAGGAGGGCGAAAGCCCTCCTTTTTCTTTTGTGCGCGCCTATCTTGGGCGCGGGGCGCTTCGGCTTGCAGTGACGCCGGCAACGGCGTAAGGCGGGCCGCCCACCGGAACCTTTCCGTGAATCGCGAGCCCCTGTTCAACGTCCCCACCGTCGTCGCCGCGCTCGTGGCGATCATGGCTCTCATCAACGCCATCTTTCAGTATGCGCTGGCGCCTGAGCAGCAGGAGCTGGTGCTGAAGCTGTTCGCATTCATACCGGCCCGGTACGATGCCTCGATATTTCCATATCCCGGCGGCTTTGCGGGCAACCTCTGGACCTTCGTCACCTATTCGTTCCTGCACGCCAGTTGGATGCATTTCGGCGTGAACGCGATCTGGTTTCTGCCGTTCGGCAGCGCGGTGGCGCGTCGTTTCGGCACGTGGCGGTTTCTCGCTTTCTTCGCCGTGACGGCCGCGGCGGGCGCGGCGATGCATCTGGCGACGCATGCGGGCGAGCAATATCCGATGATCGGCGCCTCGGCGGCGATCTCGGGCACGATGGCGGCGGCAATGCGCTTCGCCTTCCAGCGCGGCGGACCGCTCGGCATGCTGCGCACCAATGACGAGGACGCCTACCGCGTGCCGGCGCTGCCGCTCTCCGGCGTGTTGCGCGACGCGCGCGTGCTCTTGTTTCTCGCGGTCTGGTTCGGCGTCAACATCGTGTTCGGCGTCGGTACCTTTCCATCGCTGACCGGCGGCGAGACGGTGGCCTGGCAGGCGCACATTGGCGGCTTCCTCGCCGGGCTCCTGTTGTTTGCCTGGTTCGATCCTGCGCCGGATTTGCCGCAATACGACGATTCCACCGCAATGCGGTCTTAATCTTCGCCGCGCTGCAGCGCAGGATTGATTTGACGGAACGGCAAGGCGGCACAATCGTTGGCGCTGAACCGGCGCGTGTCATGCCGGGCCGGACGAAACAGGCGCTCGAGCCGGAATACGGTTCGTTGTTCCGGTCTCCTGCGCTGACAGGGAGGCTGCCGTGAAAGTCATCGACATTCTGGCCGCCAAGGGCGGCGACGTTATCGGTATCGAACCCGCGGCGACACTGGAGACGGCGGCGAAGCTGCTGTCCAAGCATCGGATCGGCGCGGTGGTGATCTGCGGTGCGGGCGGACGACTCTCCGGCATCCTGTCGGAGCGCGACATCGTACGGGCTGTCGCCCGCGAGGGCGCGGAGGCCCTATCGTTTCCGGTTGGGCAGGTGATGACGCGCGACGTGGTCACCTGCGACGAGAACGATACCTGCGCCGAGATCATGGAGCGGATGACGGCGCACAAATTCCGCCATCTGCCGGTGTTGCGCGACAATGCGATCGTCGGACTGATCTCGATCGGCGACGTGGTCAAGCAGCGGGTCGAGGAGATCGAGCATGAGTCGGAGGCGATGCGCGATTATATTCGCAGCGCCTGAGCGCCGCTTGCGCGCTACTTGCCGCCGGCGCCGCCATTGCCGTCGGCGGCCGGGGTGAGCGCCGCGATCGCCTCGTTGATCTGCTCCAGCGATTTTTCCGCCGCTTCGGCGCCGATTGCGATGGCGTCGCTGCCGCGATGGAAGTCGAACCAGCCGATCGGACCCAGCCGCGGACTGATCAGCACGTCCGGCGGATCGCCGGCGAGGCGCGCGCGCGTGATGCGGTCCTGCATCACGTTGAAGGCTTCCACCATCACTGTCGGGATGCCGGGACGGCCGCGCCGGCCCAGCATCTTGCGCCGGAGCGACGGTTCGCGCCGGAACAGGCCGCGCAACCCCGGCACGCGCGGCAGCGTCGCGGCCGCGGCTTCCGCCAGATCCTCTTCGTCGGAGCCATGGCTGGCGATGATGGTGCCGCGGCCGAACAGATCGGAATTGAGATTGACGGCAATGACCAGCCGCGCGCCGAGCGCGCGCGCCGCCGACACCGGCACCGGGTTGACCAGCGCGCCGTCGACCAGCCAGCGGCCGCCGATGCGCACCGGCGGGAAAATGCCGGGCAGGGCGTAGGACGCGCGCAGCGCGTCGACCAGACGGCCGTGCGTCAGCCAGATTTCGTGGCCGGTGTTGAATTCGGTGGCGATGGCGGCGAAGCGCGTCGGCAGGTCGTCGATGCGCATGTCGTGCAGGCCCGCCTCAAGCGTCTTGGCAAGGTGATTGCCGGTGATGAGGCCGGAGCCCGACAGGTTGATGTCGAGATAGCTGATCACGCTGCGGACATTGAGGCTGCGCGCCCATTGCTCCAGCGTGTCGAGCTGCTGGCCGGCGTAGGTGCCGCCGACCACCGCGCCGATCGAGGTGCCGACGATGACGTCCGGCACGATGCCGTGCGCAGTCAGGACCTTGAGGACACCGATATGCGCGAAGCCGCGCGCCGCGCCACCGCCGAGAGCCAGACCGATGCTCGGCCGCTGCGGCGGCACAGGGGCCTCGGATGTGGCGGTCTCACCGTGGTTAGACCGGGTGCGCGCGAACAGTCCTTCGAAAACCAAGTCAGGAGTCTCCCCTGATGTCAGGAATGATCGGTCTGGGGCGAGCCCTGCACAAGTCCGACGCTACAACATGGTGAAAACGGCTGGTGCGGCAATCGTGTGACCGCAATGCGCGCCATGCATAGTCGGACGGTAAAAGGCGGCCCCCTGCTCAGGTTTCGGGGCGGGTCATCGAAAAGAGCGCCTCGACCACGGCGTATTGGTCATAGCCGCAGCGGGCGATCGGCTTCAGCGCCGCCGTGTCGAGCGCGCCATTAACAACGTACCGGTCGTCGATATGGACACCGATCACCTCGCCGAACACGACATGGCTGGCGAGCGGCTGATGCTTGTGGGTCTCGAGCGGCACGATGCGCACGAGCTTGCATTCGAGTGCGCAGGGTGCGGCGGCGACTCGCGGCGGCTTCACCAGGACCGAGGGCGCGGCGGTCAACCCGGCCCGCTCCATCTCGTTGACGCCGTGCGGCAGCGGCGCCGAGGTGGCGTTCATCGCATCGCGCAGGTCCCAGGTGGCGAGATTGCAGACGAACTCGCCGGTCTCCTCGATGTTGCGCACCGAGTCCTTGCGGCTCTCGCTTGCGAACATCACCATGGGCGGCCGGCTGTTGATGCCATTGAAGAAGGAGTATGGCGCGAGATTGACCTCGCCCCTGGCGCTGACGGACGAGATCCAGCCGATCGGCCGCGGCGCCACGATCGCCTTGAACGGATCGTGTGGCAGCAGGGTGCGGTCGCGCTTGTCGCAAGCGTAGAACATCGGCACCTCGCTTCTCAGGACGCGGGATAGCGGGTGACGATGTCGGCGAGCGCCGGACGGTCGCGCTCCTCCGGCGGCTTGCGCGGCCGGCCGATATGGACGAAGCCGGCGATGCGCTCATGCGGCGCAAGGCCGAGCCGGTCGAGCACGGCGCGGTCATAGGCATACCATTCGGTGATCCAGCTTGCGGCGTAACCGCTGGCGTTTGCCGCGACGACCAGCGCCATCGCCGCGGCGCCGGCGGACAGCTGCTGCTCCCATTCCGGAATCTTCACGTGCGGCGCGGCGCGGCTGATCACCGCGATCACCACCGGCGCGCGGGCGAGACGATTGCGCTCGAACGCGAGCTGATCGGCGGTCGCCTCAGGATGCAACTCCTCGAAGCGGCTGGCGATGATCGCGCCGGCGTTCGCGCGCGCCGCACCCTCGAACACGATGAAACGCCACGGCGCCAGCTTGCCGTGGTCCGGCACGCGCGAGGCGATCGTCAGCATCGTTTCGATCTCGGCAGCGCTCGGCGCCGGCCCGGTCATTTCGATCGGCTTCACCGATCGGCGGATTTTCAGGAGTTCCAGGGCGTCGGGCATTGCTTATCCTCGATACTGCGATGTCGGCGGCGCTAGCACAGGCGCGCAGAGCCGACAAATTCCCGTGCAGCCTGCGGAATCGAGCGCCGCCCGCGGAAACCGGGGCATTTCAGTAGCATCATACTACTTGGCGGTGAAGCTGGTTGATGAAGCGCAATGTCTCCAGGTGTCTTCGGAACGAAATAAGAATGATCGGCGATGCCGATCAGGTCGTCGACTCGGCGCAGGGACGACCGCGCGCCGGGCTTCAGGGTCACATCGAGGACACCGCGCGTATGGTCACGATCGTTCGGCTTCTCATATTTCTCGCGCTCCTATCGTGTCCGGCGACGCTGGCCGCCGCGCCGGCCACATTGAAGATGTCGTATTACACATCGGATCGGTCGAGCGTCTATCAGTGTTTCGTCAGTCCATTTATCGAAGCGATCAACAAGGCGGGCGCCGGAGTTATCGAAATCAGTGTTCTGTTCAGCGGAGGCTCCGCCATACCGGAGCAGCCGAAACTCGTTCGCGACGGAACGGCGGATCTCGCCGTAATCATCCCCGGCTATTCACCCCAGGAGTTTCCCGACACCTTAGTTCTGCAATTGCCGGGCCTTTATCGCGATGAGCACGAGGCGTCCATAATCTACGCGAGGTTGGCCGGAGCGGACGCGCTCCGGGATTACCAGCCCTTCGTCTTTGTCGGAGGATACGTTTCGCCCGGCGAAGACATTCACAGCCGAAAGCCGCTGACGGGGCTGGGCGACCTCAAGACTCAATCCATCCGCGTCAACAACCTCGTCGAAGCTGACGTTTTGCGGATGCTCGGTGCGACCCCGGTCCTGCTGCCGATCAATCGCACGATGGAAAATCTCAACGACGGCAAGCTCGATGGCGTGACCGTCCCTGACTATATGGTCTTTGAATTCGGGTTCGGCCGTCTGACCGCGCATCATTATCTGGCTGGCCTTGGTGGCGCGGCATTGGCGATCGTGATGAACAAGGCGAAATTTGACAGTCTGTCCCCGGCTGCGCGGGCGCTCGTGAAAAAGTACGGCGGCGAATGGCTGGCGGCACAAACGTCCGCCTGTGTGGCCGCCAAGGGCCGGGAGGTTCTCGCGGGACTGAAAGCTGACGCGCGACGCAAGGTGACAGAGCCGTCGCCTGCAGACCTTGCGACGCTGCACACAGTCTACGCCTCGGTGGTCGACGCCTGGGCTGCCGAGAGTCCGCACAACCGCGAGCTCCTCGCTTTGGTGAATGCGGAACTGGCCAAGCTGCGAAAGGAGACTCCGCGATGAAACCGTGCGTCCCAGGGCGAGCGATTGAACGTGCGGCGACCTGCTTCGCCGCACTCATTACGCTGCTGCTGCCGTCCCTGAGCCTCGCCGCTCCGGTGGAACTCAAGCTGGCATTCTTCACATCCGAGCAGAGCGACACCTTCCGCTTCGGGGTCAAGCCATTCGTCGATGCCGTCAACGCCGAGGGGCAGGGCCTTGTCAGCATCAAAGTCTATTCGGACGGAAAGCTCGGCAAGAACGTGGCCGAGCAGGCGCAGATGGTGCTGACCGGGGTTGCCGATATCGCCTGGGTGGTGCCCGGGCAGACGCCGTATCGATTTCCCGACAACGAGGTGCTGGAGATGCCCGGCCTCTTTCGCGACGTGCGGGAAGGCTCGCTTGTGTACACACGTCTTGTGGCGTCCGGCGCCCTCCGCGGTTACGACAGCTTCTTTGTCATCGGCGCCTTTGCGAGCGCACCGAGCATCATCCACAGCCGCAAGCCGATCAGATCGATCGCCGATTTCAGGGGACTCAAAATACGCACTAATAATACAATGGAAGCGGAGACGCTCGGGAGATTCGGCGCCATTCCGACGGTGATGCCTGCGTCGATGTTGGCGGACGCCTTGGCCAAAGGCACTGTCGACGCGGCCGTCGTCAGTCCCACGGGCCTATTCCAGTTTGGCGCGGCCGGCTCCGCCAAAAACCATTTTCTGCTCGCCATCGGAACAGCGCCGCTGCTCGTCGTCATGAACCGGCAACGCTTCGAGCAATTGCCCGACTCGGTAAAGGCGTTGATCCGCAAGTACAGCGGCGATCAGGCTGCGACGACATGGAACAAGTTCTTCGGGGCCAGCGAACAGGCCTCGCTCGATAAGATCAGATCGGATCCCACTCGCACGGCCGTCGAGCCATCGCCCGCCGACCGGAAAACCGCACAAGATATCTACGCGGCGCTGCTTCAAGGCTGGGCGGCAAAAGCCCCGCGCAATGCCCGGACCCTCGCCGCAATCGAAGCCCAACTCGCAACCATTCGCGCTGAGAAACAGTGAAGGCGCCTCATGAATCCGCTCTCCAACATCACGCTACGGACGTCGGTCGGGCTGCTGTTGGCAATTCTCGCAACGCTGGTCGGCGGCACCTGGCTCACCGTGAAGGTGACGACGGACCATCTGCTCTACCGGAACGCTACCGAGACGGCGCGAAACTGGGCGCAGTACTTGGCCAGCAACGTGACCGATCTGGAACAGATCGCCGCCGGCGAAAAGCCATCGTCGGCCAGTATGCAGTTTTTCCGCGCCACCGCTCGCTCCGAGAATGTCTATCGCTATGTCATTTTCAACCGATACGGCTATTCGATACTCGTTTCTGATCGTGGCGCCGTAACCGCTGTAGAGGTCTCTGACCATAGCGCTATGGCGGCGCAGTCCCTCAAAAACATCGAGACAATTGTAGATGCCAGGGCGGGCACCTCGGCGGGCGAGCCGAAATATTTTGCCGAAGCATTCGTTCCGGTCATGCTCGGAGGCCGGCCAATCGCGGTCGTGGCCGCCTATGTCGACCAGGTCGACGCGCGCGACGATTTCTTCTCGAGCTCCTTGTTGGCCGCCGTATCTTTATGCGGCCTGACGACAATCGCATTCGGCCTTCCGGCCATCGCCTGGTACCGGCGGACGCGGGAGAAAGAGCAGGCCGACCGGCGCATCCACTTTCTGGCCCACCACGACACGCTGACGGGGCTCGCCAACCGCGCGCGTGTGATCGAGCGACTCGAAGCGGCCCTGGCCGTGCGTTCGTCGACCGGCGGCCAGGTGGCGCTGCATTTCATCGATATCGACCACTTCAAGCAGGTCAACGATACGCTCGGCCATGACGGCGGCGATTTCCTGCTCAGGGCGATCGGTGAACGCTTGCGCGCGATCGTTCGCGTCGAAGACATGGTGGCCCGGCTCGGAGGCGACGAATTCGTCGTCATTCAGACAAATGTCGCGGACAAGGCCCAGGCCGAAGCATTCGCGCATCGCATCATAGAAGTCTTGAGCACCGGCAGCTTTTTCAGGGAGCAGGAAATCCGGTCGACGTTCACCATTGGCGTCGCCCTGGCGCCGGGTGACGGCAATACGGCGGAACGGCTGCTCAAGAGCGCGGACCTGGCGCTGTATGCGGGCAAGGCGGCTGGCCGCAATTGCATCCGCTTCTTCGAGCCCGAAATGGACGCGATGCTGCAGAGGCGCATCGCGCTGGAAAAGCTGATGCGCGAAGCGGTGGCGCACGACGGCTTCGTTCTTCACTACCAGCCGGTGTTCGAGATGGACAAAAAGATTCTGGTGGGCTTCGAAGCGCTTGTCCGCCTGCCGGCGCCGGACGGCACGCTGATGCCGCCGGATGTGTTTATCCCGCTTGCCGAGGAAATGCGGCTCATCGACAAGATCGGAGCGTGGGTGCTGCATGAGGCCTGTCGGGTGGCCAAGACCTGGCCGGGGCAGTTGACGGTGGCCGTGAACCTCTCGCCGGCGCAATTCGAATCCGGGATGATCGAAGCCGAGGTCGCCGACGCCTTGCGGGAATCCGGGCTTGCGCCGCGTCGCCTCGAATTGGAGATCACGGAAAGGATCCTGCTCGATAATACCGAGGCCGTTATCGGCACGCTGGGGCGCCTGAAACAGATGGGCGTGTCGATCGTTATGGATGATTTCGGCACCGGCTACTCGAGCTTGAGTTACCTTTGGAAATTCCCGTTCGACAAGATCAAGATCGATCGCAGTTTCATGGAGAGCTTCGAAAGGTCGGGTCGCGACGTCGAAACTGTGGTCAGAACCATTATCGCGCTCGGCCGCGAGATGAAGATGCGCGTGACAGTGGAGGGTGTCGAAACGGCGAGCCAGGTCGACTTCCTCTACGACGCCCAAGCCGATCAGGTGCAGGGATTCTATTTCGGCCGACCGGTGCCGGCGAAGGCAGTAAGCGCTGATCTGCTGGCGCGGTTCCTCAACTCGGCGGATGCGCCGGAAGCTCAAGACGCGCCCGGGACGCCAGCCGGTAGTAACGCCTAGAGCGGCGTTTCCGGAGGCAATGCGATCGACCTGGCTTGAAATCGCCGCGATTTCGACCGAAAACGGCGCGGTCATGCCTCGCCCCCCGATCACCGCAGCGTTGGCGCGGCGGCTTTTGCCGCTGATGGCGCTCGTCGTCTCCTGCCTGATGGTCGGGGCGGCGTTGGCCCAGGGCGCCGGCAATGGCGGATTGCTCAACGCCGCGTCCTCGGCCGGCATGATTTCGCCGAACGGCGCCGACGTCTTCGGCCCCGGTGGCGTGCTCGGCTCGCCCGGCCAATCGCTGATTATGCCCAACGGCTCGCCCGCAACCCCGATGGTGCCCGCCGGGCAGGTGGCGCTGGCCCTCGCCGCTCGCTTCGGCAAGGACGCACCGCCGATCGCCGGCGGACTCGAATGGCGTATCTATGCGGCCCGCCCCGACGCGCAGGGCAATTTTCGGTTGGTGCGCGAGGACAAGGCGCCGGCGCCGACCATGGTGCTGCCGGCGGGCAACTACATCGTCCACGTCGACTTCGGGCTCGCTACGGCGGTCAAGCCGGTGGTGCTGCGCGGACCGACGATCCACGAGATGTTCGACCTTCCGGCCGGCGCCCTGCGCATGGAAGGCCGCGTTGGCAACGCCCGCATCCCGCCGGGCCAGATTTCCTTCGAGGTCTACAAGGGCAGCCAGTTCGAGCCGGGCGATCGCCGGCCGATCGCCGAGCACGTGCCGACCGACGGCGTGCTCGTCGTGCCCGAGGGCACCTATTACATCGTCTCGAACTACGGCGACGCCAATTCGGTGGTGCGCTCCGACATCCGCGTCCAGGCCGGCAAGCTCACCGACGTCACCGTCAATCATCGCGCCGCGGCGATCACGCTCAAGCTCGTCACCGAGAAGGGCGGCGAGGCGCTCGCCAACACTGCCTGGTCGGTGCTGACGCCGGGCGGCGATGTGATCAAGGAGTCGATCGGCGCTTTCCCGCGCGTGATCCTCGCCGAAGGCGAATACCGCGCCATCGCCCGCAACGAGGGCAAGGTCTACGAGCGCGAATTCAAGGTCGTCGCCGGCGTCGACGGCGACGTCGAGGTGATGGCGCAGTGACGGACGCCATCGACGCCTTCAGCCGCATCGACCCGAAGCGTGCCGCGCTGCTGCTCGACGTCGACGGCACTTTGATCGACATCGGACCGTCGCCGTTCGAGGTCGACGTGCCGGACGAGCTGCGCGCGGCGCTGGCGCGGCTCATCGACCTCACCGACGGCGCGCTGGCGCTGGTGAGCGGCCGGCCGATCCGCGATCTCGACACTTTGTTCGCGCCGCTGAAGCTGCCGGCCGTCGGCGGCCACGGCGCCGAGACGCGCTTGCACCGCGACGAGACGCCACGGCGCATCGCCGATCTGCCGGCAAGCCTGCGTGAGTATCTGATCTCCGCCGTCACGCCCGATCCGCGCCTCGCCTACGAGGACAAGGGCTATTCGGTGGCGCTGCACTTCCGCAAGGCGCCGGAGCACGAGGCGCATCTGCGCTCGCATGTCGACAAGGGGCTGGCGATCTACCCGAAAGACCAAGTCGAGGTGCTGCCCGGCAAGGCGATGCTCGAGGTCAAGCGGCCCGGCATCAGCAAGGGCGCGGCGGTGCGCGACTTGATGACGAGAGCGCCGTTCGGCGGACGCAAGCCGGTCTTCATCGGCGACGACGTCACCGACGAGTCGGTCTTCGCGGTGATGCCGGAGCTCGGCGGCGAGAGCTTCTCCGTCGGCCGGTCATTCGCGGGCGTCCCGCACATTTTTGCCGAGCCGGCGGACGTCCGCCGCGCGCTGGCGCGGCTCGCCGGCGTCTGACGCGGCCCACCGGCTCGTCGGCAGCCTGCCGCTCGCATTGAAGCCCGCGATGATCTCCTTGCCGGTCGGCGGATTGTAGCTGGCGATCTGCGGATCGTCCGTGAGCGGTCCCGCGGTCCAGTTCTCGCCGGGAAGCGGCGTGACGACGACGTTGTTCAGCAAGCCCAAATGAAAGTCCGGATCGAAATAACGCATCGTCCGGTCGCTGAGGTCGATGATGCGGCCCGGCGCCAGCGGACCGACATCGTTGACCCTGACGATCGCTTTCATGTCGCCGCATTCGACCAGCGCAAAGGTCGGCCGGTAGTTGCGGCCGAAGCGAATGCCGCCGAACCGGTCGCGCAGATCGGTGCGGATGGCCGCCGTCCAGGTATCGGGATCATAGAATTCGCCCGACGCCGTCTCGAAACCCTCCGGCTGGTTCAGTGCGGCGAAGGGATCGTAGGTCGAGGCGATGCCGAAGATGCCGTCCTCGATCGTCAGCATGTCGTAGTGTGCGAGTTTCGCCGGCATCGATTCGAGCGGACCGGCAAAACCTTGCCGGGCCGGCAACAGAATCAGTGCGGCGAGTGTAAGCAGAAGCAGCCGGAAGACGTTCTGTCTTTGCACGCTGGCCCCCGAACGAAATTGTCGTTCGAGGGCGATTCAATCGATCACCGATAAAGTCGACGTAAAATGCCGAAGTACAAAATCCGACCGATTTTTAAGTAAAAGGCCGTCGCTTCAGCCAGCAATCCGTAACGTGTCGTCGTCGCTCATGCGGCGGCCTTGTCGTGATCGGGGCAGGGGTGCACCTCGACCGTGACATGGCTCAGGCCACGCAGATGCGCGATGCGGCGCTTGTAGACGGCCGGATCCTGCGGCCGGTCGCTGACCATCGAGACGATCGCGGCGTGATGGCCGGGGCCGAGCCGCCAGA
Source organism: Pseudolabrys sp. (assembly GCF_035943735.1). Classification (GTDB taxonomy): domain Bacteria; phylum Pseudomonadota; class Alphaproteobacteria; order Rhizobiales; family Xanthobacteraceae; genus Pseudolabrys. Next base: position 136,729 of record NZ_DASZBV010000016.1, on the reverse strand, counting down.
CATGCAGGTCGGCGATGCGGTCGCCCTTGATCTCCAGGTGGCGGCGGATGCGGGCGTCGAGGCCGTTGAGCGGCACGCGGTCGAGCAGCACCGCGGCGGCGTCGCGGATCAGCGTCGCCGACCAACTCAGGATGACGCCGGCGCCGACGATGCCGATGATCGGGTCGGCCGCCGACCAGCCGAACATCCAGCCGACGCCCAGGCTCGCGATCGCCAGCACCGAGGTGGCGGCGTCGGCCAGCACGTGCATGTAGGCCGCGCGCAGGTTCAGGTCGCGGTGGTGGTGTTGGTCGCCGTCGTGCGCGTGGTCATGATCGTGGTCGTGGTGATCGTGCTCATGGTGAGCGTGGCCATGCCCGTGATGATGGTGGTCGTGACTGTCGCTGAGCAGCCAGGCCGACACGACATTGACGACGAGACCGACGGCGGCGATGGCCATCGCCTGGCCATAGGCGATGGCGACCGGATGGAGGAGCCGCAGCGCGCTCTCATAGGCGATGAGGACGGCGATGATGGCCAGCACCACCGCGCTCGTGAAGCCGGCGAGTTCGCCGACCTTGCCGGTGCCGAAGGCGTAGCGCGGATCGTGCGCGCGGCGGCGCGCGTAAAGATAGGCCCAGCCGGCGACGCCGAGCGCCGCGGCATGCGTCGACATGTGCCAGCCATCGGCGGTGAGCGCCATCGAGCCGAACAGCGAGCCGCCGACGATCTCGGCGACCATCATCGCCGCGGTAATCGCCACCACGGCCCAGGTGCGCGCCTCGTTACGGGCGTGGTGCTGGCCGAGAAACACGTGCTCGTGTCTCCAGCGATCGAGATCCTGGCTGTGCATGGCGATTCCTCAATGCGGTGCCATTCTACGTAAATCATGCGGCATCGCGAGTCTACGCAGGATCAGTGCGTTGAACTTAAACGCGTTTCGCGCGTTGTTCCTTCCGGGATCATTTGCCGCACACCGGTTCGGCCGCGATTTGTTATTCAACGACTGCGTCTGACCACAAGGAGACGATAATTGCCGAGGCTCGTGGTCGTATCCAATCGCGTCGGCATTCCGGATGGCGGTACGCGTGCCGGCGGTCTTGAGGTTGCCATACGGCCGGCGCTGAAGCGGCGCGGCGGCGTCTGGTTCGGCTGGAGCGGCAAGATCACCGACGAGGAGCCCGGGAAGGCCAGGACGACTCTGGTCGAGAATGTCTCGTACGTGACAGTCGACATGCTCCGCGACGATCACGAGGAGTTCTATAACGGCTTCGCCAACCGCGTGCTGTGGCCGATCCTGCACTACCGGCTCGACCTCGCGGAATTCAGCCGCCGCGATCTCGGCGGCTATTTCCGCGTCAACGAATATTTCGCCCGCAATCTGGAGAATCTGCTGCGGCCCGACGATGTGGTCTGGGTGCACGATTATCACCTCATCCCGCTGGCCAGGGCGCTGCGCGATCGCGGGCACAAGAACAAGATCGGTTTTTTCATCCACATCCCGTGCCCGCCGCCGGAGATACTCACCGCGTTGCCCAACCATGAGCGGTTGATTCCGGCGCTCGGCGCTTACGACGTGATCGGACTGCAGACCGAGACCGACGCCGGCAATATCTGCCGCTATTTCGAGAGCGAATGCCACGTGCGGCGAGTGGAGGACGGGGCGTTCGATTTCGACGGCCGCCATGTGCGCGTCGGCGTGTTTCCTGTCGGCGTCGAGACCGAAGCCCTGGCGCGGCTCGCACGGCGCGCGATCGAAACCGCCTTCGTCCGCGAGGTGCTCGACAGTCTCTCCGGGCGCGCCATGATCATCGGCGTCGACCGCCTCGACTATTCGAAGGGCATTCCCGAGCGGCTCAATGCCTTCGAGTCCTTCCTGACCCATTTTCCCGACTGGCGCGGCAAGGTGACCTATCTGCAGATCACGCCGCGCAGCCGCACCGGCATTCCCGAATACGCCGACATCGGTCGCGTTGTCGGCGAGACGGCCGGCCGCATCAACGGAAAGTTTGGCGAGGCGTCGTGGACGCCGCTGCGCTACATCAACAAGGCGCACAGCCGCACCGCGCTCGCAGGCCTCTACCGCGCCGCGCGTGTCGGCCTGGTGACGCCGCTGCGCGACGGCATGAATCTGGTCGCCAAGGAATATGTGGCGGCGCAGAACGCGGACGATCCCGGCGTGCTCATCCTATCGCGTTTCGCCGGCGCCGCGCAGGAATGCGTGGCGGCGCTGCTGGTCAATCCTTACGATCCGGAGGCGGTCGGCGCGGCGATCAACCGCGCGCTGGGAATGCCGCTTGCCGAGCGGCGCGAGCGGCACGCGCATAACTTCCGTGTTCTGGTGAAGAACGACCTGACGCACTGGGCCGAGCGATTTCTATCGGCGCTGGAAGGGCGGCCGGCACCGGCACCCGTCCAGTACGTGCCGCGCGTCGCCAGCGGGCATTGAAGCGGCTATTGATTTAAGTCACGGCGGCCGCGCGGCGGCTGCGGCATGAAGGCACGGCCATGTCGCCGAGGATCAGCCCGATGTCCCGCTTTATCACCGCGGCCGTTGCCGTTGCCGCCGTTGCCATGCTGAGCGGTCCCGCCCGCGCGGCCGACGCGGAGCAGGGTGGGGTGCTCGCCAAGCGCTGGTGCGCCGCCTGCCACGTCGTTGCCGCCGATCAGGTGCGCGGCTCAACGCAGGCGCCGCCGTTCTCCGAAATCGCCAGGAAGCCGGGCTTCGATGCGGGCCAACTGGCGCTTTATCTGCTGCTGCCGCATCCGCGCATGCCGGACATGAACATATCGCGCGCCGAGGCGGCGGATCTCGCCGCCTATATCGCCGCGCAGCATTGACCCGCTTACTTGCGCGCCGGGGCGCGGTCGGCTTTTGCCGCCGGCATCGGCGGCAGGCAACTGAGCGAGCCGATCGTATTGGCGCCATATTGCACGAAGCCGGTCGGCGTCGGCGGCGTATGCGCCGCAGTGATCGGCAGGTAGATGTAGCACACGACACCGTCGATCGGATCGCGCCAGCGCTGGATGACCGTATCCTGCAGCGGCCCGGCGAACTGGCGCTCGAGCTTCATGCGCGGCAGCCCGGCCCACTCGCCGCCATTCTGCGCCTGCGCGGCGAAGGAGGCGGACAGTGTGGCGCCCGCAACGAAAGTCGTCAGCAGAATTTTGCGTTTCATTGTCACCATGCCATTTGTAAGCCGACCCGGCCACCGACCTGGTTGCGGTCGACGCCATAACCGATCGCCCCTACCGCCACGAGATTGTCGGTGAGCCGCAGCGCGCTCTGCACCGCGAAGGCGTTCTGACCGGCGAACGTGCCGTAGTTGACGCCGAGCGCGTAATGTTTGTGCTCGGGCAGGCTGCCGCCGCCCATCGCCATGGCCATGGCGACGCCGGAATTGGCGTCGTCGATGCGATGGTTGGCGTCGTCGATCTGGTTCTGCAGGCCGTTGATCTGGCCTTGCAGGCCGGCTGCGATGCTCGCCGTGGCGTTTTGCAGTTGCGTGAGATTGACCGCATCGGTGCCGTCCACCGCCGCCGCCACGTTGGTGACGCGCCGCTCGTTGCCGGCGGAGCCGACCGACACCGTGTTCGACGCGGTCGCGATCGAGCCCTGGCCGATGGCGACCGAATTCGTCGCGCCCGCCTGCACCGTGGCGCCCTGGCCGATGGCGGTGGAATTGGCGGCGGCGGCGCTGCTGTTCTGGCCGAGCGCGACCGATTGCGTGCCGCCGGCGCTGGCGCCGTCGCCGATGGCGGTGTTGCCGGCGGCGCCGACGCTGGCGTTGTTGCCATAGACCGACGCGTTGGTGAAGTTGTTGTCGGTCGCGCCGGGCCCGATCACCACCGAATTCGCGGCCGACACCGAGTTGGTGCCGATGGCGATGGCGTTGGTGCCGCTGGCATTGCTGTTCTGACCGATGGCGATATCGCTGGCGTCGGCGGCGGATGCATTGGTGCCGAGTGCGAGCGCGTTGCTGCCCGAGGCCGTGGTGCCGGCTCCCACGGCGGCGGAGTTGCTGCCGGTTGCCGACGCCGCGGTGCCGCTGCTGTTGACTTGAACATAGGTCGAGCTGCCGCCGCTCAGCCCAGCAAGCGTGTTGCTCAGGCTCGTCAACGTGCTGTCGACCGCGCTGAAGGCGCTCGCGACATTTGTATAAGCCGTGCCCTGGATGGTGTAGCTCGGCGCGGTGAGCTGACCGGTCCCATCTAGCACCGCGCCGAAGGCGCTCGCGATGCGCTGGTTGGCGGTGTAGAGCTCGCCCGCCGTGGCGGCGTCGGTCGAGCCCGAGGCAATCGTGCCGTCGGCGACGTTGACGATCTTGCGCTCGCCGCCCACCTTGCCGACCGACACCACATTGGCGACGTTCGCCACCGAATTCGAGCCAATGGCGACCGAATTGCTGCCGCTGGCGCCGACCTGAGCGCCATTGCCGATCGCGATGCCGTTGGCTGCGGCGGCGTTGACAAAAGCGCCGTGACCGGCACCTGACGATGAGGCGCCGCCGATAGCGATCGAATTGGTGCCGTTGGCCTGGGTATTGGCGCCGGTCGCAATGCTGTAATTGCCGACGGCGACGCTGGAGTTGCCATAGGCGGAGCTGCTTGATCCGCTGGCCGTGCTGTTATTCCCGAACGCTGAACTGCCCGCACCGGAGGCTGTCGCAAAGGCGCCGGCCGCAGAAGCTGAATTGCCTGTCGCGCTGGCGCCCGCACCGAGAGCTATGCCGTAAAGGGCATTCACATTGGCGCCGGCGCCTAAGGCAACCGCGCCGGAGGTCGCGCCCGAGCCGGCCTGTGCCCCGTTGCCGATGGCGATGCCGTTGACAGCCGCCGCATCGACATAGGCGGCGTTGCCGGCGCCGCTGGCGCTGTTGCCGCCGATGGCGATCGCGTTGGCGCCGTTCGCCTGCGTGTTTGTGCCGGTCGCGACGCTGTAGTCGCCCGCTCCCTGCGAGGATTTGCCAAGGGCGGTTGCCGCAGTGCCTGTGGCGTTACTGCCGACGCCGAACGCCGACGCGTTCGTGTTAGAAGCTGTGCTTGAGTAACCGAAGGCGCTGCTGAAATTGCCGGTGGCGGACACGCCGGCACCGACGGCCGTGGAAAACGTCCCGCTCGCCGTAGCGTTCGAGCCGAACGCCGAGGAGTTTCCGGCAGTCGCCGCCGCGTTCGTGCCGCAGGCTATGGTGCTGCCGGCCGTCGCCGTCGCGCCATCGCCGGTACCGGTCACAGTGCTGTCGCAGACGAACTGCGCCGCCGCCGGCTGCGCCGCCAGGCATGACGCGACCACCACCAAAAGCAGGGCGGCCGTGCGCAGCGATGGCAGGACGCACAGGGCCGCGCAGTTGCGCCGCCGGGAGTCGGGCACTGCGCGGCCCCTTTGACGCTGCTGCGGTTCGGTTAACAAAAAATGAGCCCCCTCAACCGTTTCGGACCCTAGAAGGGGACGTCTTGGGCGCAACTGTAGAAATTTGGGTACATCTCTGGTTTATGGTTCGCCTGTGAGCAGTCAGGCCTTCGCAGAACTCATGGTCGCGGCGCCGACGTCGCGGCAGGATGTGGCGCCGCCGGCCGCCGTTGCCGCTTTGCGCAACCAGGCCGGCTTTGCTGCTGCCATGCGGGCGTCGGCGGCGGGGTTGGTGAAGCTCTACCAGGGCAGCCATCTGCTCAACTGGCTGATGGACGACCGCGGCCGGCTGCTGTTCGGCTATTTCGCCCTCTATCTGCACGCGACGCGCGATCCGGCCGACCCGGCGTCGGGCTTGAACCCGACGCGCATGCGCATGCTGGCCTGCGATCTCGGCATCTGCAGCCCCGGCCGCGCGCTCGCCATGCTGTCGCTGATGCGCTTCGGCGGCTATCTCACGCCCGATCTCGAGGTGGCCGACCGCCGCCAGCGCCGGCTCGTCGCGACCGACAAGCTGATCAATCTTCTGCGTGAGCGCTGGCGCATCCATTTCGCCGCGATGGCGCCGCTCTTTCCCGATGGCGCGGCGATGCTGGCGGCGGTCGACGATCCCGCCTTCACGCGCGGACTGATTATCGCCATGGTCGAGCGCTTCCGCGAGGGTTTCCGCGTCACGACCCACGCGGAGGACATGGGTCTGTTCGGCGAACGCAACGCCGGCATCCTGATCTGCTCTTATCTGATCGCCGCCGGCGAGGCCGACGACACGGTGCCGCCGACGCGGCCGGTGCCGATCTCGATCGCGGCGCTGGCACGCCGCTTCGCCGTGTCGCGACCGCATGTGCTCAAGCTCTTGCGCGACGCGGAAGCCGCCGGGCTCATCGCCCGCAGCGGCGACCGCGTCCTGTTCAAGCCGGCGCTGGCCGAAGGCGCACGCAATTTCTTCGCGACGATGTTTCTTTACTACGCCGGCTCCGCCCGCGAGGCGATGGCCGCGGCAAAGCCCGCGGGCAGGGCGGCGGGATAGGCTACTCCCTCGCCCGCTTCAAATCCGGGGGCAACGCTTCCTCGGCCAGCATCGTCAGCGCTTCGTCGAGCGGCAGCACCTGCTGCTTGTCGGAGCCGAGGCGGCGGATCGACACAGCCCGCGTCTCGGCTTCCTTCTTGCCGACCACCAGCATCACCGGGACCTTGGCGAGCGAGTGCTCGCGCACCTTGTAATTGATCTTCTCGTTGCGCAGGTCGCCGTCGACGCGCAGGCCGCGGCGCCGCGCCGCCGCAACGACCTCGGCCGCGTAAGCGTCACCGTCGGAGGTGATGGTGGCGACGATCGCCTGCTTCGGCGCCAGCCACAGCGGCAGGTGCCCGGCATAATGCTCGAGCACGACGCCGAGGAAGCGCTCCATCGAGCCGCAGATGGCGCGGTGGATCATCACCGGCGTCTTCTTCGAGCCGTCGGCGGCGATGTAGAAGGCGTCGAATCGCTCGGGCAGATTGAAGTCGACCTGCGTCGTGCCGCACTGCCAGTCGCGGCCGATGGCGTCGCGCAGCACGTATTCGAATTTCGGCCCGTAGAAGGCGCCTTCGCCCGGATTGATCGCGGTCTTGATCTTCTGGTTGTGGCTGCGCGCCTCGATCTGCTTGAGCACGTCCATCATGATGGTCTCGGCGTGGTCCCACGCCGCGTCGGAACCGACGCGCTGCTCGGGGCGGGTCGAGAGCTTCACCGTGAGATCGCCGGTGAAGCCGAAATCCTGATAGGTCGACAGGATCAGGTCGTTGATCTTCAGGCACTCCTCGGCCATCTGCTCCTCGGTGCAGAACACGTGCGCATCGTCCTGCGTGAAGGCGCGCACGCGCAGCAGGCCATGCAGCGCGCCCGACGGCTCGTAGCGGTGCACGATGCCGAACTCGGCGAGCCGCAGCGGCAGCTCGCGATAGCTCCGAAGCCCGTGCTTGAAGATTTGTATGTGCCCCGGGCAGTTCATCGGCTTGATGGCGAAGACGCGCTCGTCCTCGGTATGCTCGCCGGCCGAGGTCGCCTGGAACATGTTCTCGCGGAACCAGCCCCAGTGGCCCGACGTCTCCCACAGCGACTTGTCGAGCATCTGCGGCGCGTTGACTTCCTGGTAGTCGCCTTTGAGTCGCCGCCGCATATAGGCGACGATCTCCTGAAATATCGTCCAGCCGTTGGCGTGCCAGAAGACGGTGCCGGGGCCTTCCTCCTGGAAGTGGAACAGGTCCATCTCGCGGCCGAGCTTGCGATGGTCGCGCTTCTCGGCCTCTTCCATCTGCTTGAGATAGAGGTCGAGCTCTTCCTGCTTGGCGAAGGCGGTGCCGTAAATGCGGGTCAGCATCGGATTGTTCGAGTCGCCGCGCCAGTAAGCGCCGGCCACCTTCATCAATTTGAAGGCGTTGCCGATCTTGCCGGTCGACGTCATGTGCGGACCGCGGCACAGATCGAACCAGTCGCCCTGCTTGTAGATCTTGATGGTCTGGTCTTCCGGAATGGCGTCGACCAGCTCGACCTTGAACTGCTCGCCCATGTCGCGGAACGTCTGCTTCGTCTTCTCGCGCGACCACACTTCCTTGGTGAAGGGTTTGTCGCGGGCGATGATCTCCTTCATCTTCTTCTCGATGACGGGGAGGTCTTCCGGCGTGAACGGCTGGTTGCGGTAGAAGTCGTAATAGAAGCCGTTCTCGATCACCGGGCCGATCGTCACCTGTGTGCCCGGCCACAGCGACTGCACCGCTTCGGCGAGCACGTGCGCGGCGTCGTGCCGGATCAGTTCCAGCGCGCGCGGGTCGTCGCGGTTGACGAACTCGATTTTCGCGTCGTGGTCGATCGGATCGGCGAGATCGGCGAGCGCGCCATCGAGCGCCATGGCGACGGTACGTTTCGCCAGCGAGGGCGAGATGCCCTTGGCGATGTCGAGGCCGGTTGTGCCTTGAGGGAATTCACGGCGCGCGCCGTCCGGGAAGGTCAACGTGACCATCATCGTCTCCTTGTGGCTCACTCCCACGAACGAGCGTGGGTAAGCGGGATGTCGCGGGGCAGGGGTATAGCAGCCGGAACCGGCGGCGCAACCTCACGCCGTCGGCGGCATCTCGTTGGTCCCGCGCCAGCGGCCGTAGCGCCAGGGCAGGTACCAGCGGGCGTTCGCCGGGGCCGCGGCCGGCACGAAATCGAGGCCGTGCGTGCCCCAGGGGTGGCAGCGCAGCAGCCGCGCCAGCGTCATCCAGCCGCCGGCCCACAGCCCGAACCGGCGGATCGCCTGGTCGGCGTAATCGGAACAACTGGGCAGGTGCCGGCAGCGCGGCCCGATCAGCGGCGAGAGCGTGTAGCGATAGACAGCCACCAGCGCGCGTCCGGTGAGTCGCGGCAGACGGCTCAAGAAATGCGTCGGCGGGTTGTGCTGACTGCTCACGTAAGATCCGGGATGCCGGCCAAAGAAGTTCCTGACTGGACTGCGAGATAATCAAGAGCGGAGAGCGTACAATAGTTTAGGCGCGAAGTTCCAATGCAATGGAACTGCTTTTCTCTTCATCACGACGTCTTTGGATAGCCATTTTTTTTATCTAGACCCCCGTCCACTTGCCGTTTTAAATTTGACACGAGCAAAGCGGGGGTCTGTGCGTTGCGTCATGCTCGCGCGCACGAACGCCGGCAAGCCATGCTTGCGGCGGCACAGGGAAGAAAGGGGAAAGATGTTCCGTTCCCTTACGGTCGCGGCCGCGTCGATATGCGCGGCCGGAATCCTTCTGTTCCCGGCGGCCAGTGGCGCGTCGGGACCGGGCGATCCAATGCATTTCGCGCTACGCCAACAGGGGCCGACGCAGATTTGCGGGACGACGTGCAAAACCTACGTCGTTGCATCCGGAGCCATAACAGCGGATACGCCCGCCGAGTTCCTGACCTTCGCAAAAAATTTGCAGCTCAAGGGCACGCTGGTCGTCCTCGACTCGGAAGGCGGTTCCGTGCACGGCGCGATCAAGCTCGGCCGTGAAATCCGCAGGCTCGGACTGGACACCACCGTCGGCCATGTCACCGATCTCAAGCCGGTCGGCAGCGACGCGCCGCGCGGCGTCTACGACCCGCACGCCGACTGCGAATCGATGTGCTCGTTCGTGCTGCTCGCGGGCATCCACCGTTCGGTTCCGCCGCAGGCGCGCCTGATGGTGCACCAGATCTGGCTCGGCGACCGCCGCGAGGATCCCACGGCGGCGACCTATTCGGCCGAGGACCTGGTGCTGGTGCAGCGCGACCTCGGCAAGCTCGCGGTCTACACCGCCGAGATGGGCGGCTCGATGGCGATGTACGACCTGGCGCTGCGCATCCCGCCATGGGAGCCGATGCACGTCATGACGCGCCAGGAGATCGCCGAGATGGGCGTCGAGACGCAGCCGGCCCCGGACCAGCCTTCGAGCGCCAATGTTGCGTCGGCGCTGCCGGCCGAGCCGGCGGCCACCGTGCAGCCGGCCACGCTGACCGATGGCGCCGCCGACGTCACCAAGATCAGCGAGCGCGACTGGGCCATGGTGGCTCAATCCGGCGCGGCCTCACTGGCGCGCCGGCATCCACTTACCGTCCAGGGTGACGATATCGGCAGCTTCGACCTGCACGTCTCCTGCACGACGAGCGGCTCCTACAACGCCGTGTACATCGAGCATCGGCATGAGGGCGACGACGTGCCGCTCGCGCACGCGGTGCGCACGGTCACGTTGCGTGCGGCCGGGCACGAGGCGGCGCTGAAGGTGGTCGGTTCCGATCGCCACGGCCCGGACGAGCTGGTGACCTACGCCACCGGCACGATCCCGGCCGCCATGATCGACGACTTCGGCGCGCAGGGCGACCATTCGATGTTCATCGACACGCGCAGCAAGCGGCTGTTCACCAGCATCCGCATCGGCAACACCGGCGTTGCGGCCAACCTGCCGCGCCTCGCCGCGACCTGCGCGATGCCGTCGGTGCAGCAGAAGCGGGCGGCGCTGGTGCGGCCTACGCCCGGCGCGGTCGCCTCGGCGCAATAGGAAGGCCTATTCGGCGGCCTGCTTGCCGGCCGCCTCGATCTTGTCGAGCGCCGAGACCACCGCGTCGAAGGTCAGAAGCGTCGAGGCGTGCCGCGCCTTGTAGTCGCGCACCGGCTCGAGCACCGCAACGTCGGCGAAGCGGCCGGTCGGCGGCGCGCCGTTCTCCTTGAGCATCTTGCGCACGGTTTCGCGCAGCTCGCGCAGCTCGGCCGGCTTCGCGCCGATGATGTGCCGCGCCATGATCGAGGAGGACGCCTGGCCGAGCGCGCAGGCCTTCACGTCGTGGGCGAAGTCGCTCACCTCACCGTGATCCAGCTTGAGATCGACCGTCACCGTCGAGCCGCACAGCTTGGAATGGGCGGTGGCGCTCGCATCCGGCGCGGGAAGCCGTCCGAGTCGGGGGATATTGCCCGCAAGTTCGAGGATTCGGGCGTTGTAGACGTCATTGAGCATGGGAATCGGGCCAGATCGGCAATGAACCGGTGCATTGCCTCGTTCGTGTGATGCAATATATAGGGGGCAGCCCGGTGGCGCGAGAAGGGGTTCTTGGCGCCCGTCATGGTGACTTCAGCCATGCCGAACGGGCATGCGGCGTCCAGACGCTCCGCATTGGACTAATCGGTCCATTTGCGGGTTTATGACGCGGCCACCCCGGTGACACCCCCGGTCCCGTCTCTTTCAGGCGCGGTCCGGTCGAACGGAAGGACCGTCAATGGACGCCAAGAACAAGATTGCCACGCCCTGGTCGGAGCAGGGCCGGTCGGCTCATGTGTGGGCCGCGCCGCAGCCGGCCGCACCGCGCCCCTCGCGCGAGGCCGCCGAGGCCGCCGTGCGCACGCTCATCGCCTATGCCGGCGACGATCCGGCGCGCGAAGGCGTGCTCGATACGCCCAAGCGCGTGATCGATGCTTACGAGGAAATCTTCCAGGGCTACCGCGAATGCCCGGCCGAGATTCTCGACCGCACCTTCGGCGAGACCGCCGGCTATGAAGACTTCGTGCTGGTGAAGGACATTCCCTTCAACTCGCATTGCGAACATCACATGATGCCGTTCTTCGGCAAGGCGCACGTCGCCTACATGCCGGTGGATCGCGTCGTCGGCATCTCCAAGCTGGCGCGGCTGGTCGACACCTATGCCAAGCGCCTGCAGACGCAGGAGCACATGACCTCGCAGGTCGCGACCGCGATCGAAGAGGTGCTCAAGGCGCGCGGCGTCGCGGTGATGATGGAAGCCGAGCACATGTGCATGTCGATCCGCGGCGTGAACAAGCCCGGCGCGCTGACGGTGACCACGCACTTTGCCGGCGACTTCAAGGACGCGACCGAGCAGGTCCGCTTCATGAGCCTGCTGCGCGGGCGCTAACCCACTTCAGTCCCTCACCCTGAGGAGCGCGCCGTCAGGCGCGCCTCTCGCGGGGTGAGACCCCAGCCATTTCCGACTCGTCCTTCGAGACGCCGGCCTCCGGTCGGCTCCTCAGGACGAGGGCGTTGCTGTATGGTTCCTTCATGAGCGCATCCTCCGACATCGAAGAAGGCACGACGCTGACCCCGCGCTACGACGCCAATGGCCTCGTCACGGCGGTGGTGACCGACGCGGCGAGTGGCGAACTGCTGATGGTCGCGCACATGAATGCCGAGGCGCTGGCGAAGACCATCGCCAGCGGTGAGGCCTGGTACTTCAGCCGCTCGCGGCAAGCGCTCTGGAAGAAGGGCGAGACCTCCGGCCATGTCCAGCGCGTCCTGGAACTGCGCATCGACTGCGATCAGGACGCCGTCTGGCTGCGCGTCGCACAGGAGGGCGCAGGCGCCTGCCACACCGGCCGAAGGTCGTGCTTCTACCGCAAGGTTCCGCTCGGGCAGAGCGGCGCGGTGAAGCTCGAATTCGCGGAAGCGCGCGTGTTCGATCCGGATACGGTCTATCGCAAGCCCTGAGCAGGCGTTCCTGATTTGCCGATTTAAGCCAGGCTCTTCGCAAATTCCGGTTGCGAGAATGGAATTCGCGGCGCTGACGGCGTTGGCATCTCCCGTCGTCTTGAGACGCCCGTGCGCCCTCGCTTCGAAGGACCTGTGAGCCTCATTTGACCGCGGCGCGCTTATGCCCCTTGCCGGGGAGGGATAGAAGGCAACTGCACAAATTCTTTTAATTAGGACTATTGACCGGTCCTATCCGCTGGCGTATGATCCCATCGTCCGCTTCAGCCGGGGGCGTCGTCGCGAGGCGTCTCGATTGACGGGAGCGGATGCGGTGCCCGCGGGTCCGGCCACGAACGCAGGCCGAACCCCCGGGCGGCGACGGGGCTCCACTCGCAGGCACTAGGACCTGCCGCCAGGAGCTGGCTGACAGACGTGGCTGGTCCACGTTCTCGAAAGCGTGGCCCGTGGCCGTACTGACACCGCCGTGGCGCGCCGAGAGGCGCCCGCATGTTTCGAGAGAGACATGCGGCTCAGGCTACCAATGACGCGCCTCATCGGCGCGCCACGCCCTCGGCTTATGAAGCCGAGAGCAGGGAAGGCCGGCTCACCCGGGGCCGCTCAAACAACACGGGCGATGAGTCATGCGTGGCGCGAAGCGGGCAGGTCCGCCGCGCGCAGGCTGTTTGACAGTTGAATACGTGAAAAGCGGACGCGGCTCGTTTCCCGTTCATTCCCGCGAAAGCGGGAATCCAGCGCCGAATCACAACTGGGCCCCCATCGCATGTCGGCTTTAGCCGACTTGCGCGCTTTAATGGCGGACATCAGGTAAACCTGATGTCCGCGCACGGGGGCGAACGCAGAGACTATCAATGCCCCGTGCGCGCCAGCAGCGCCTGCGCGCGTGCGAGATGCGGGCGGTCGTACATCTTGCCGTCGATGGCGACCGCGCCGGCGCCGGGCTTGGCCGCGAACGCGGCGACGACGGCCTTGGCCTTCTCGATCTGCGCCTGCGACGGCGTGAACACCTCGTTGAACACCGGCACTTGCGCCGGATGGATGGCGAGCCGCCCGGTAAAGCCGTCGCGGCGCGCGAGCTCGGTGTCCTTGCGTAACGCGTCGAGATTGCGGAAATCGACATGGATGGTTTCGATCGCCGGCAGCTTCGCCGCGGTGGCGCCGAGCAGGCACACGGCGCGGGCGAGGCGGTAGGGCTCGGTCAGCGAGCCGTCGGCCTCGCGATTGGCCTCGGCGCCGATCTCGGCGGCGAGATCCTCCGGTCCCCAGGTCATGCCGATGAGACGCTTGCTCGACCCGCGGAACGTGCCGGCGAGGAACAGGCCTTGCGCCGACTCCACCGTCTGCGCCAGCACCTTGATCGTGCCTTCGGCGAGACCGGCGAGCGCTTCCTGCGCGGCGAGCTTGGCATCGAGATGCACGACGCTGGCGCCGCCTTCCGCCTTAGGAAACAGCACCGCGTCCGGTCTGCCCGGCACGATGGCCGCGAGATCGTCGTCGGTCATGCCGGTGTCGAGGCCGTTGATGCGTACCAGCAACTGCGGCCGGTTGGCTTTAGGCGCGTTGCTCTTGAGGAAATCGAGCGCCGCGGCCCGCGCGGCGCCCTTGCGCTCCGGCGCGATCGAATCCTCGAGGTCGACGATGACCGCGTCGGCGCCGCTCGCCACCGCCTTGTCGAGCTTGTTGCCGCCGTCGGCGGGGACGAACAGAAGGGAACGCATGTGTCTATTTCGGCCGCTTGATGATGAACACGTTGCGGTGGCACTCGGCGACGAGCTTGCCGTCCTGCTTGAAGCACTGATGATGGAATTCGACGATGCCGGCGTTCGGGCGCGACTTCGATTCGCGCTTGGAGACGACGGTCGTCTGGCAACGCACGGTGTCGCCTTCGAACAGCGGGTTGGGGAAGCGCACGTCCGCCATGCCGAGATTGGCAATGGTCGTTCCGACGGTCATGTCGGAGACCTGGATGCCGATCATCAGGCCGAGCGTGAACAACGAGTTCATCAGCGGCTGGCCGAACTCGGTCTCGGTCTCGCAGAAATGGCGATCGATGTGCAGCGGCTGCGGATTGAGCGTCATGTTGGAGAACAACATGTTGTCCATCTGCGTCACCGTGCGCGTGTAGCGGTGCTCGTAGAGCTTGCCGATCTCCATGTCCTCGAAATAGAGGCCGCCGCGCCAGTGCCGCTGCGCCGTGTCAGTCATCGCCGTCTCCTCGTTCGGGGCCCGCGGGCCGCCGTTAATCGCTCGTTTACCATAATCGCCCAAGGTTCTTAACGGCTGTTAGTAGCCAACCTCAAGCAACAATCGTCAGCGAGCAGAGGCCAGCGGGGCCGGGGCAAAGTCAATGGCCGTCGACAATGTGAGCGCCATCCTGCCGCAGATCGCGGGCGCGATCCGCCAGGCGGCGAGCTCCACCGGCGCCAGCTTCGAATACCTGCTCACCACCGCGCAGATCGAATCGCACCTCAACCCCGGCGCGCAGGCGGCGACGTCCTCGGCCGGCGGGCTCTACCAGTTCATCGACCAGACCTGGCTCGCCACCGTGAAGAATGCCGGCGCGGCCTTCGGCCTCGGCCAGTATTCGCAGGCGATCGTGCAGGCGCCGGATGGCCATTTCGAGGTGCCGAACACCGCGGCGCGCACGGCGATCATGAAGCTGCGCAGCGACCCGAACGTCAGCGCGGTGATGGCCGGCGCCTTCGCGCGCAACAATGCCGCGCAGCTCGCCTCCAGTCTGGGCCGGCAGCCGAGCGAGGCCGAGCTCTACCTCGCGCATTTCCTCGGCGCCGACGGCGCCGGCAAGCTCATCTCGGCGGCGGTCAGCAATCCGCAGGCGAACGCGGCGGCGATGTTTCCGCAGGCCGCTGCCGCCAACCGCACGATCTTCTACGACGCCGCCGGCCGGGCGCGCAGCGCGGCCCAGGTCTACGGCCAGCTGACCGGCCGATTCGACGTGGCGCGCGCGCTCACCTTCTCGGGGAGCAAACCCGCTCAGGCGGTTCCGGACACGGCCGGCGTGACCCGGGTCCTCGCTGCCGCCAACGCCAATGTCCAGCAACCGGTGAAGGACACGCGGCCGCTGTTCGAATCGATCTTCACCGACCGGGTGGGCGCGGCCATGTCGCCCTCGGTGACCAGCCTGTGGGCGCCGACCGGCGCGACGGCGACGCCGACGGGCCCGATCTCGCCGGACAACGGGCCGCGCACGCTCGATCTCTTCACCGACGGCAAGCCGAACCTGCGCGGCATGTTCGGCGCGAGCTGACCGCGGCACGTTGAAATCGCGGCGCTTTCGGGCCCGGCGTGCTTAATGGCCCCTCAAAACTCATGGTGAACGGTTTGTTAGTGGTCGGGCGCTAGGCTTCTCGTCGGCCGCCGCGGTGGGCGTCCGTTGTCGCGTTGGTACCAGTTCATGATTGTCCGTCAGTTCCTTCATTGGGTCCGCGCTGCCCGTCCCGGCGAACGCGCCGAGGCCACGTCCGCGCTGGCGCGCGCCTATCTCCATTCCGATCTCTCCGTCGACGATCTCGCCGCCGCTGAAGGCGCGATGATCATGCTGCTCGACGACCCCTCGCCGCTGGTGCGGCAGGCGATGGCCGACGTATTCGCCTCGTCGCAGAAGGCGCCGCCGGTGGTGGTGCATGCGCTCGCCAGCGACCAGTTCGAGGTGGCGCAGCCTCTGCTCGATCGCTCGCCGCTGCTCGGTGATGACGATCTCGTCGACCTGATCAAGGCCGGCAAGCCGCCGGTGCAGTTGGCGATCGCCGGCCGGCCGCTGCTGACCACCACGGTCGCCGCGACAATCGCCGAGGAGGCGACCGCCGAAGCCTGTCTGACGCTGCTCGAGAATTCCGAGGCGAACATCACCTTGAGCTCGGTCGAGCGCATCATCGACCGGTTCGGCCATCTCGCCCCGGTCCGCGAGAACCTCTTGGCGCGCGATGACTTGCCGATGTCGATGCGGCAGGCACTGCTGTCGAAGCTGTCGCGCACGCTCGCCGGCTTCGTCACCGAACGGCAGTGGCTCGGTCCGCAACACGCCGAATACGCGGCGCGCGAGGCCTGCGAAAAAGCGACACTCGCGCTCGCCGCCGAGACTCCCTACGAGGAGGTCGGCGAACTGGTGCAGCATCTGCGCCGCAGCGGCCAGCTCACCGCGGGCATGCTGCTGCGCGGCCTGCTGTCCGGCAACGTCGTGCTGTTCGAGGAGGCGCTGGCGGAGCTGTCGCAGCTGTCGATCGACCGTGTCACCGGACACGTCCACGACAAGAATCTCGCCGGCTTCCGTGCCCTCTATCTGAAGGCGGAGTTGCCGGAGATCGCCTATCCGGCGTTCCGCGCCGCGCTGACCGCCTTGCGCGAAGGCGTGCTGGTGGGCGAGAGCGGCGGCGCCGCCCGGCTCAAGCGCCGCATGGTGGAGCGGGTCATCGATCTGTGCGCGGCAGAGCCGTGCGATACGGCGCTGTTCGCGCTGCTGCGGCGCTTTGCCGTCGAAGCCGCGCGCGAAGAAGCGCGACTGTTCTGCGACGATCTCGTCGCCGACGCGGCGATCGGCGCCAGAAGGCCTGCAATGACGCCCGCGATCACGGATGCGCGCGTCGCGGCCTGATGCGCCGCGGCTGAGCAATCACATCTTGCAGGATTGAAGAGGGCAGGCGGTGCCGGCCCCGCTTGCTCACATCGGGGCGAGCGACGGGCTCTTGATCTGTTCCAGCACCTCCGGCCGGTTGCGGTTCTCGGCCGTGAGAAACTCGTCGGTGACCTCGCGCAGGCGAGTGGTCAGCAACGAGGCCAGTTCACGCGCATCGGAGCGCGCATACTCGCGGTAGATGGCCCGGACGGCATCGACGTGCTGGTCGACGAGCACGGCGGGAATGCGCTTGGCGTCGGGCGTCAGTTCGATCAGCCGGCACAGGCTGTCGGCGGCCGACGCGACCGCCGGGAAGCCGAAGGTCGCGGCCTGGCCCTTGAGGTCGTGCGCCGCGTGAAACAGCGCCTCTTTTGCCTCGGTGCTGAAGCCTTCCGACGCCACCGTGCGGCGGGCCCGATCGAGACGCTCGCATTCCGATTCCATCCAGCCGTTGAATTCGCCGGCCAGCTCGGCCAGCGCTTGTTCGGCGCGCGCGATTGGATCGTCGCTCGGATCGAGCGGCTCTCGGGACACCGCCTTGCGCAGCTTGTTCTCCGGCACGATCACTTCGTGATCGCCGTAGGTCGCGACAGCCGCGGTGTTCTTGCTGGACGCCATGGTTTCCTCTTTTTCAGGCCTGCGTGCGGACCTTGTCCAGCAGCGGCGCCTGGCGAATGACGTCGGCCTTGGTGTTGCCCTTGCGGCGCTCCGGGCCGATATAGCTTGGGTTGACCAGACGTCGCCGGTCCGGACCGAAATAGGCGGCGGTCTTGATGAAGGGCCGCGGATTGGCGACGACGTTGACGATGCGCTCGTAAAGAGCTTTCGCGGAAATGGGCTTGGCCAGGAACTCGGTGACGCCGGCATCGCGCGCGGCCATCACGCGCCGCTTCTCGGAATGGCCGGTCAGCATGATGATCGAGACGTACGGGTTCGCGTTGGCGCCAGGCTGCCGGATCATCTGCGTCAGTTCGAGGCCGTCGAAGATCGGCATCGCCCAGTCGACGATGATGATGTCGGGCACGTAATGCGTGAACGCCTCGAGGCCCGACGCGCCGTCTTCCGCCTCGTAGACTTCGCGCGCGCCGAAGCCATGCAGCAGCGTGCGCAGGATTCTGCGCATGTGCGCGTTGTCGTCGATGACGAGAAAACGCAGCTTATTGAATTCGATACGGACCATAGTGCCCCCGGTATCAGGCCTCACGCCCCCGCCCGATTCCGTCCCCGCAACCTATCCATGCGGCCCTTAAGGATGGGTTTAGACTCGGGGCACAGCGGTCGCCATGGCCGGGCCCGTTGTCGTTTCCGGGCATTTTGGTCTGGATTATTCGCCGCCGCCCGGTCATTTTGACACGAATGGACAAGCGGGTTCGGTCCGTCCGGACACCGGCGCTGGGGGAGGCCGCCATGAAGTCGATCCTGATTCCGACCGAAGACCACGACACGATGCAGGCGGTGCTAGCGACCGCTCTGGTCGTCGCGCGCACCTTCGACAGTTACATGGAAGGTTTCGCCATCCGTCCGGCGGTCGGCACGTACGTAACCGTCGAGCCGGTCTCGAGCCTCGCCATTTCCGGCGCCTTCGACGAAGACACCGCGCGCGAGGCGCAGGCGCTGTTCGAGAAATTCATGCAGGGCAACGGCGTACCGCGGATGGGCGAGGGGCCGACCGTGCTGTCCTGGGGCTGGCCGCGCAGCGAGGCGACCGACGATGCCGCGCTCGGCAGCTACGGCCGGGTGTTCGACCTGATCGTGCTCGGACGGCCGGGCCGCGACGTCGAGAACGCGCGCATGCCGCCCTTGGAATCCGCGCTGTTCGAAAGCGGCAAGCCGGTGCTGATCGTGCCGAAGACAGCGCCCACGGTGATCGGGCGCAACATCCTGGTTGCCTGGAACGGCAGCACGGAGCAGGCGCATACCAACACTTTGGCCATGCCGTTCCTGAAACGCGCCGAGCGCGTGACGGTGCTCACGGTCGAGGGCAATATCGCCGACGGTCCGTCCGGCGAGATGGCGACGCAGAACCTCCGGCGGAACGGCGTGAAGGCGACGGCATTGACGGTAAAATCCGCGTCCCGCACGCCGGGCGAGATCATCCTGGACCACGCGGCATCGCTCGGTTGCGATTTGCTGGTGAAAGGCGCTTATACGCAGAGCCGGCTTCGCCAGATGATTTTCGGTGGCGCGACTCGCCACATTCTTGCAAATGCAGCCTTGCCGGTGCTGATGGCTCACTGAAGGGCGGCGGGCCAAACCTTTCGGGATTTCTCCGCCTTGTCGAATGAGCTCGAGCAGCAGGACGGCGCCGCGGTCCCCGCGAAGCATCCTGCCTTTCTCACCGTGTTCCCCTCGATCATGCTGCCGATGTTTCTGGCGGTGGTCGACCAGACGATCATCGCCACCGCGCTGCCGGCGATCGCCGCGGCCACCGGCGAGGTTGAGCGCGCTTCCTGGGTCGTCATTTCCTACCTGATCGCGGCGACGATTGCCGCGCCGATCTACGGACGCCTCGGCGATTCGTTCGGCCGCAAACCCGTGATGTACTGGGCGCTGGCGCTCTTCATCGTCGCGTCGGGATTGTGCGCGGCGTCGCCGACCATCCTGCTGCTGACGCTCGCGCGCATCCTGCAAGGTTTGGGCGGCGGCGGGCTGATGACTTTGTCGCAGGCGCTGGTCGGCGAGACCATTCCTCCGCGCGAGCGCGCACGCTACCAGGGCTATCTCGCGGCGGTGGCGGTGTGCGCCAACACCTTCGGCCCGGTCGCCGGCGGCTATCTCACCGAGCATTTCGGCTGGCAGTCGATCTTTCTCGTCAACATTCCAATCGGACTGGCCGCCGTGCTGCTGACGATGCGGCTGCCGGTGCATCATGGGGCCCGCGCGAAGTGGCGCGCCGATCCGGGCGGCCTGCTGTTCTTCACCATCTTCGTCACCGCGGCGCTGCTGGCGCTCGAGGAAGTGCAGCACGGCGATCCGTCGCGGCTGCCGGTCGGTGGCGCCTTGCTCGCGGCCGGTCTCATCGCGCTCGCTTTGCTCGTGCGCCAGGAGAATCGCACCGACTCGCCGCTCATTCCGCTGAAGCTGTTGCGTATGCCGGAGATCTGGCACAGCGACGCGCTCGCCGCCTGCCATGGCGCCGCGCTGGTGTCGCTCATCACGTTCCTGCCGGTCTATCTCGAAGTGGTACGCGGCACGACGCCGTCGGAAACGGGTCTGCTGCTGGTGCCGCTCACCATCGGCATCGGCGCCGGTTCGCTCATCACCGGACGCCTCGTCAGCACGACAGGGCGCACCACGGTGTTCCCCATAACGGGCCTCATCCTCGTCACCGCCAATCTCATGGTGCTCGCCTTTTTCGCGCAGTCGCTCGGCACCTGGAGCTTCGTGGTCCTGCTCCTGTGGAACGGGCTGTTCATGGGAACGGTGATGGGCGTGGTGCAGGTGACCGTGCAGAGCGCGGCCGGCACCATGCGGCTCGGCGAGGCGGCGGCCTCGGTGCAATTCTCGCGTTCGATCGGCGCGGCCTTCGGCACGGCGCTGGTCGGCACCATGTTGTTCGGGTGGCTAGCGATCAGCAATCCGGACGCGGCGCGCGCCTTTGCCACCATGGTCCAGCATGTCGGCGGCGACGCGCCGCCATTATCCGCGGCGCAGCGCGCGGCGATCCTGCCCGACATCGTCAGCGCCTTCCGCGCCGGCTTTCTGTTGATGGCCGCCTTTACCGCCGGCGGCCTGCTGCTGGCGGCGACCAATCCGTTGCGCCGCCTCTAATCCTTAAGCAGCGCCGCCATGATGCGCTCGCGCGTCAGCGGCAGATCGCGGATGCGGGCGCCGAGCGCGTGCGACACGGCGTTGCCGATCGCCGCCGCTGTCGGCCCGGCGGTCGCCTCGCCGACGCCGAGCGGGACCGGGTCGCGCGTATTGATGAGCTGGATGTCGATCTCCGGCACTTCCGAGAACTTGAGCACCGGATAGGTCTCCCAGTCGAAGGAGGCGACGCCGTTGTCGAAGCGCACCTGCTCCTTCAGCACCCAGCTCGCGGATTGGATGATGCCGCCCTCGAGCTGGTTGATGGCGCCGTCGGGATTGACGACGAGGCCGGCGTCGGCGGCGGCCCAGACGTGGCGCAGCCTGATTTCTTCCTCGACTTCGAGCTCGACGACGACGGCGCCGTAGGCCGCCTTGTTCTTGTAGCGGGCAAAGCCGATGCCGCGGCCGACGCCGGTGCCGCCGGCCGCCTGCGCGTCCCATTTGGCCATGGCCGCGACCTTCTCGATCACCGCACGCGCGCGCGGATCGCCAGTGATCGACAGGCGATAGGCGACCGGGTCAACGCCGGCGCGCTCGGCGAGCTCGTCGATGGCGCATTCGAGCGCGAACACGTTGGGCATGGCGCCAAGGCCGCGCAGCGAGGAGACGCGGATCGGGGTCTCCGCCACCAGATGCTGCAGGATGCGCTTCTGCGGAATGTCGTAGAGCGGCTCGGCGTTGCGCGTGGCACCGCCGCCGTTCGATTCCGGCACGTCATTGAGCGGCGGATCGGCGGGATGCTCGGGGAGGGCGTAGGCGGCGAGCAGGTTGGCGCCGCTGCCGGGACGGCCGTTGTGTGTGCCGCTCCAGATCTCTGCCGTCCAGTCGGCCGGCTTGCCATTGGCATCGACGAGCGCGCGCACCTTGACGACCATCGCGCTGGTCTTCGGCTCGTAGACGAACTCCTCCTCGCGCCGCCAGCGAAGTCGTACCGGGACGCCCGGCGTCTGCATGGCGATGATGGCGGCGTCGGCGGCGGCGTCGTCGGCGCCGTTATGGCCGTAGCAGCCCGAGCCCTGCACATGCTGCACGGTGATCTGCTCGGGCGCGAGCTTGAGCGTGCGGGCGAGCGCACCGCGCAATGGGAAGACGCCCTGGCAATGCGTCCAGACGGTGAGGTGGCCGTCCTTGAAGAGCGCCAGCCCGCAGGACGGCGAGATCGAGGCATGGGCGAGATAGCCGCGCGTATAGGTCGCCTCGAAGCGCTGCTTGCCCTGCGTATCCGTACCCTCGGGCGCGCCGAATTTGATGTCGACCATCGGCCGCTGCAGCAGCCACGCGGCCTCCTGCTGCGAAGCGGCGGGCTGCTCGACGTTGTTCCAGTTGATCGCGGTGAGCGCCGCGACCGCCGCGCGGTCGACCGCGGTCTCGTCGTCGCCGACGATGGCGAGAAAATTGCCGTTGCGGACGAGCGTGACCGGGGCTTTGGCGGCGCGCTTGATCGCCGCCTCGTCGATCGTGGCGATGCTCGCGCCGCGGCTCGGTTGCCGCACGACGCGCGCATGGCG
Organism: Pseudolabrys sp.; assembly: GCF_035943735.1. Classification (GTDB taxonomy): domain Bacteria; phylum Pseudomonadota; class Alphaproteobacteria; order Rhizobiales; family Xanthobacteraceae; genus Pseudolabrys. The sequence continues at coordinate 114,426 of NZ_DASZBV010000016.1, read as the reverse complement.
CATGCCGGGCAGGCGCATGTCGTGGATGAATGCCGGCGCGCCGAAAACCTTGTCCGGCAGATCGAGGCGCGGGGTATTGGCGCCGATGGCGACGAACGCGCTGACCGGCTTGGCCGCGCCGGCGCCGGTCGCTGCGACGGCGAGGTTCACCTGCGGCGCCAGCGTCCAGTAATCCTCGCCGGTCGGCTGGCCGTCGCGCAGGATGGCGCCGTCGCGCACGCTCAGGACGTGCGGATCGCACGCGAGCCTCTTCGCCGCCGCCGCCATGAACAGCGCGCGCACGTCGGCGCAAGCCTGACGCAACGCAATGCCGCCCGCCTGGATCGACATGCTGCCGGCGGTGTAGCCCTCGTTCGGCGTCGTTTCGGTGTCGCCAGAATGCACGCCGATGCGCGCGAGCGAGACGTCGAGTTCATCGCTGGCGATCTGCGCCATGGCGGTGAGCACGCCCTGGCCGAGTTCGACGCGGCCGGTGAGCACGGTGACCTTGCCGCGCGTCGGGAACGCGATCCAGCGGTCGAGCCGCGGGTTGTCGTGCAGCATGGCGGGGAGGGGGGCGTTCATCGGCCGCCTCCGTTGCGCATCACGACGGCCGCCTTCTCGATGGCGCGCAGGATCCTGTTGTGCGAGCCGCAGCGGCAGATGTTGCCGTCGAGCGCCGCGGCGATCTCGGCGCGCGTCGGCGCCGGATTCTTGTCGAGCAGCGCCTTGGCCGAGACGATGATGCCGGAGAGGCAATAGCCGCACTGGCCGGCCTGCTCGTCGAGGAAGGCCTGCTGCAGCGGGTGCGGCTTCTCCTTCGTGCCGAGGCCCTCGATGGTGACAACCGCCTTGCCGGCCACCGAGTACACCGGTTTGGCGCAGGATTTCTCTGCCGCGCCGTCGATCAGCACCGTGCAGCAGCCGCATTGCTCGAGCCCGCAGCCGAAGCGGGTGCCCATCAGGCCGAGTGTGTTGCGCAGAACGTCGAGCAGTGGCGTGTTGTCGCTCAGCGGCGTCACGCTCACGGATTTGCCGTTCACTTCGAAATTGACGGTCTGCGTCATCCCGGCCCCCGCCCGGACTGTCTAGACACCGAACTGTTCGCGCAGGATGCGGTCGTCGAGATTGTGCCCCGGGTCGAACAGCAGGTTGATGGCGATCGTATGGTCCATCGTCACTTCGACGCTGCGCACCGAGCGCACCTCGTCGTGGTCGGCGACGGCCGCCACCGGCCGCTTCTCGGCCTCCGTCACCTCGATGGAGATCGTCGCCTTGTCAGGCAGCAGCGCGCCGCGCCAGCGGCGCGGGCGGAAGGGGCTGATCGGCGTCAGCGCGAGGAGCGGTGCGTTGATCGGAATGATCGGCCCCTGCACCGACAGATTGTAGGCGGTCGAGCCGGCCGGCGTCGCGACCAAGAGGCCGTCGGCGATTAATTCCGACATGCGCTCCTGTCCGTCTATGAGCACGCGCAGATGCGCCGCCTGCGCGCTCTGCCGGAACAGCGACACTTCGTTGATGGCGCGATGCTCGTGCACCTTGCCGCCCGCGTCGGTGGCGCGCATCAGCAGCGGATGGATAATCGTGGCTGTCGACTCGTCGAGCCGCTCGCGCAAATTCTCCACGGCATAATCGTTCATCAGGAAGCCGACCGTGCCGCGGTGCATGCCGTAGATCGGCTTGCCGGATTTCATGAAGTTGTGCAGGGTCTGCAGCATCAGCCCGTCGCCGCCGAGCGCGACGATGGCATCCGCCTGCGCCGGTTCCGCGTTGCCGTACATCGCCGACAGCCGCGCGTAGGCGTCGCGCGCCTCCGGCGTCTGGCCGGCGACGAAGGCGATGTTGTGAAATCGGCTCATGAGGACCCGGAAACGATGGAACGCGCGGTGCTCGTGTATACGACATGGCCCTCGCTTGTCGAGGCGGAGCGCTCCGGCCGCGTTTTGGTCGAACGGCGGCTGGCGGCCTGCGTCAACATCTTGCCCGGGATGATCTCGCATTACTGGTGGCAGGGGAAGCTCGAGCGCGGCGAGGAGACGGTCGCCCTTTTCAAGACGCGCGCCAGCCTTGCCGAGCCGCTCCGGCAGGCGGTGAAGGAGGCGCACCCTTACGAGACGCCTTCGATCATGGTGATGCCGATCGAGAGCGTCGACGCCGACTACTACGCGTGGATTCTCAAGGAGACGGAGCGGTGATCAGGCGCTGATCACCAGCCTGCCCATCGGCTTCACGCCGGCGCTGCCGGGAAACACCTTGTCGTCGAGCGCATGCGCATCGACGCGCAGGTGATCCCGTAGCACACCCTTGAGCACCGCGCGCAGGTCGGTGGTGGGCTTGAGGTCGCGGTTCTCATAAAGATGCACATCGTTGACGCCCGGCCAGTCGGCGACGACGCGGCCGCCCTTGAGCGCGCCGCCGGCAAGGAAGGCGACGGTCGCGGTGCCGTGATCGGTGCCGGCGGTGCCGTTGATGCGTGCGGTGCGGCCGAACTCGGTGACGACCGTCACCACCGTTTCTTGCCAGGCCGGACCCATGCCGCTCTCGACCGCAGCCAGCGCGCCATCGAGCGCGTCGAGCCACAGCGCGAGATGGCCGCTGGCCGCGCCTTCGTTGGCATGTGTGTCCCAGCCGTCGAAGGCGAGCGCGCCGATGCGCGGGCCATCGTCGCGGGCGAGGAATTTCGCCGCGGCGCCGGCGGAGTCGGCAAAGTACTTTTTGATGTAGGCGCCGGGGCCTTTCTGCGCCGGCATGCCGCCCTTTTGCGGGCTCATCGTCAGGCCGCCTTCGCGGGCAATCTTCGCGAGATCGACGCGCTCTTCCAGCGCGCGCGCCAGCGCCGGATCGGTGTGGCGATAGAGATCGAGCAGGCGCATCACGGTGTCCTGCGTTGCCGGCGGCAGTTTCGGCGGCGTCCATGACATCACCGGCGCGGCGCCGCGCACGATCAGCGGCGTCACCGGGCCGACGGCGAAGGCCTCCTTGCCGCCGCGCGCGCGCTCGGCCGGCGTCATCGTCGCCAGCGCGCGATTGAGCCAGCCGGTGTCGCTGGCGCCGGGCTTGATGAAGCCGCTTTCCAGCACATCCTGGCCGTCGAAATGCGAGCGCTCGCGATAGGGCGAGGCGACCGCATGCACGATTATGGCGTGGCCGGCGCGGTACATGCGCGCGAGGTTGGGCATCGCCGGATTGAGCGCGAAGAAATTATCGAGCGGCAATGCCGGGGTGGCGCTCGTGAGCGTCAGTGCGTTGTCGCCGCGCAGTCGCACCCAATCGGGATCGCCGACCGGCGCGACCGCGGCGAGCCCGTCGAGCGCGCCGCGCAGCACGATGGTGAGGAAGCGCGGATCGCGCCCTTCCGCCAGCGCCGCGCGAGGCAGATGCGTCCAGGCGAACAGCACGCCGGAAGCGAGCAGAAGTTCGCGCCGGCTCGGAGCGTGGAAGACGTTGGTCATGGCATCACCGTCTCTGGAATTCGGGCGACATGAGGAGCAGTGCCAGCGCCTGCGGCCGGCTCTCGGCGCGGCGCACGGTCTGCCGCGTCTCGGCGGAGGCGAGGGGACCGAGCACGGCATCGACCATGGCGTCCGGCTCGCTGCCGTCGTTGCCGACGAGGCGGGCGGTCTGGTTGGCGATGTCGAGGCGCTCGGCCAAACCGTCGATCCAGGCGGCGCTGTCGTCGGAGAAACCCTTCGGCGCCGGTGGCCGCCACAACGGTTCGCCGAGCAGGTTCTGCGTGTTGACGAGGCGGCGCACGTCACGGATCTGCAGGCCGCTGGCGCGCATTGCCGCCATCATCCATTCGCCCGGCTTCTTCAGCTTCGTGCGCGGCGCTTGCCAGGATTCCGGCGCGGTGACGAGCGTCTGCGTCACCTGCATCAGGTCGCCGCCGGTATCGTGGAAGCGCCTGGCCAGACGATCGACGAGATCGGGCGGCGGATTGTCGGCGACGAAATGCCGCGCGAGCTTGGTGGCAATGTGCTTCGCCGTGGCCGGGTGATGCGCGAGCATTTCCAACACGGCGCGGCCCTGGGCGAAACCGTCCTGCGCATAGCTCTTGCCGAGCACTGTCTGCGCACCGGGCTCGTGCATGCGTTCGTTGAACCAGAACTCGCCGCCGCGCTCGGGAAAGCGCCGCGGCGGGTAGACGCTCCAGCCGGTGATCACCTTGGCGAAACTCGTGACGTCGGCCTGCGTGTAGCCGGAGCGCACGCCGAGCGTATGCAACTCCATGATCTCGCGACCGAGGTTCTCATTCAGTCCCTTGTGCTGGCGCGCGCCGGCGATCGAGTCGGGTCCGAACGAGCGGGCATTGTCGAGATAGAGCAGCATCGCCGGGTGAGTTTCGGCGGCGATGAGCATGTTGGCGAACTTGCCGAGTACGTGCGGACGGATCGCCTCGCGCTCGTAGGCGCCGCACAGCGAGCGCACGAGGCCCTTGTCGGCGGAGACGCAGAAATGGTTCGACCAGAACCACGTGAGCCGCTCGACGAGGCCGACGTCGGCGTCGAGCGCGGCCTGGTAGTGCGCCTGGGCCTCGCTGAGATAGATCTTCTGCGGCAGCGGCGGTCCCGGCTTGCGCACCGACATCTCGTTCGTGTCGCCGCCGGCCATCGTGTTCGGCGCGGCCATGTCGGCGGACGCCTGCATACGGCGCGCCTCGCGCTCGCGCTTCTTCTCCTGCTGGAAGGCAACGGTGGCGCGGGCATCATCGGCGCCGCTCGCGAGCGCCGGATCGTCGATGGGCCTGGGGCCGGCCTTCAGTTCGGCGGCGAGCGCGCCGCGCGGGTCGGCGGCGACGCGCTCGATGTCGCCGGTTTTCGGACCGAAGCCGAAGCGATGCAGCGCCAGCGCCGCCTGCGCGCGGGAATCGGAAGAGACGGGATCGAGCGCCATAGCTCTCTCGACTGCTGTTGTCCGCCCCATGCGGCAAATTGAACGTGAGTCATGTCGAGACTAAGGCATCTGCGTTGGCGAAAGATGAACGCGCGATGAATATTCAAATCAAATGTCCGCGTCACGGCGTCATCGAGCGGGGCATGCAGGTGAACAACAGATAACGGCGTACTTCAGAACGCATTCAGTGCGCGACGCGCATGCTGGCACTCATGATCGAGAAGCAGTCGATCCGCCGGGATGAACGCCGGGGCGCACGGCCGCCCGTAGCCAGAGAGGATTCCCCATGCTCAAGAAAATCGCCTTCGCGCTCGTCGCCGCGAGCCTGATCGGAGCGCCCGCCCTCGCGCAGGGCACGACGCCGGCCAATACGCAAACCACCACGACCAGCGCGCCGCGGGCGACGACGAAGACCGCGGTCAAGACGCATGCCATGAAGAAGCATGCCAAGATCGTGCGCCATCACAGGAAGATGGTGAAGCACGCCAAGGTGCACACGAAGAAGCACGCCAGGCACGTTGTGCATCACGCGGTGAAGCACCCGGTCAAGAAGCCGAGCTGAGCGCTCCGCACAGGTCAAGCGCCGCGTGTTCACGCGGCGCTTGACTCTGCACAGGCTTCAGCGCCACATTTTCGCCGTGCTGGTTCCCCGGGCAACCGGGGACGAAAGAGGGAACACGGGATTTATCCGTGGCTGCCCCCGCAACTGTGAGCGGCGAGCTCGCGTCCGCATGGCCACTGGGAAACCGGGAAGGCCGGACGCAACTGGGCGACGACCCGCGAGCCAGGAGACCTGCCAGCGCGGTCACCCAACCGGTGGACGGGGCGTCCATACGGAGCGGTCTTTCGCAGCGGTGACGGCAATGCCGGTGCGAAGGCCGTGCGGCGGGTGAATTCTCCCTCCAAACGTCTTCGAAACGTCAGCGTCGCGCGCGTGCGTGCGTCCGCCGTTTCTTCGCATCGGTCCTGATGTCACCGATGCGCCCGTCCTCGACGGGCGCAAACGAAGGAACGTTGCGTGATGAGGACGAAACTCTCTCTCGCGTGCGCGGCCATGGGTGCCGCGGCGCTGATACCGGCGGCACAGGCGCAGGAGCAGCCTGTGGTATTGCCGCAGATCGTGGTCAGCGCGACCACGGTGCCGACGCCGTCGAGCGAAATCGCCAATTCGGTCACCGTCATTACCGCCGAGCAGCTCCAGCGTGAGCAACGGCGCACGGTCGCCGATGCGCTCAACACGGTGCCCGGGCTGCAGGTCGTGCAGAACGGCTCTCCCGGCGCGCAGACCGCGGTGTTCATCCGCGGCACCAATTCGAACCACGTCAAGGTGTTCATCGACGGCATCGACGTGAGCGACGCCAGCAATCCGAACGGCGCCTTCGATTTCGCGCATCTCCTGACCGCCGACATCGACAAGATCGAGGTGCTGCGCGGGCCGCAGAGCGGCCTCTACGGCGCCAGCGCCATCGGCGGCGTCATCTCCATCACTACCAAGAAGGGCGCCGGCCCGGCCAAGGTCAGCGGCTTCGTCGAAGGTGGCTCATACGGCACCTTCAACCAGGCGGTCGGCGTCAGCGGTTCGCAGGACCGGTTCAACTACAGTTTCAACGTCGCGCACTTCCGCTACGAGAACCAGCCGGTGACGCCGGCCTATATGTTGCCGCCGGGCGGGCAGGCGAAGGGCAACGCCTACGACAACAAGACCTACTCGACGCGGCTTGGCTACGACGTCAGCAAGGACCTGAGCTTCAATCTCTACGGTCACTACACCGACGCCGTCCTTCACTATTCCGACGACACCACCGATCCGGTCACCTTTCTCGGCGAAACTTTTCCGACGCAGTCGGTCTACAAGAACTACAATTTCTACGGCCGCGCCGAGGCGGTATGGAAGACGCTCGACGACCGACTTGTCAATACCTTCGCCGTCAACGAGACGAACTATGCGCGCTCGAACGCCGATCCGGCGCCGAACCCGCCGACGTCCTTCGAGTCATCGGCGCAGAAATACGAGTGGCGCGGCGCTCTCACCGTGCTGCCGGGGCAGGTCATCGTTGCCGGCCTCGAGCGGCAGAACGAGCGCGCCACCAGCGACAACCTCGACGCCAAGACCGGCAACCAGGCGGGCTTTCTCGAAATCCAGTCGGAGATCGCCAGGCGGTTCTTCTTCGTCGCCAACATCCGCCACGACGACAACGACTCGTTCGGCGGCCACAATACCTGGCGCGTGGCGCCGGCGTTCATCGTGCCGGGCACCGAAACCAAGCTGAAGGCGAGCTACGGCACCGGCTTCAAGGCGCCCGATCTCTACCAACTCTACGGCAACGGCCCGTTCGGCTTCGTCGGCAATCCGAACCTGCTGCCAGAAACGAGCCGCGGCTACGACATCGGCTTCGAGCAGCCGCTGTTCAACGACCGCGTCCGCTTCGGTGTCACGTACTTCCGCAACGACCTGCAAAACCTGATCGACTACAACGCCGCCTTCACCACTTTGGTGAACATCGGCGAGGCCGCGACCTACGGTGCGGAAGCCTTCGTGCAGGTGGCGGTGAACGATCATCTGCGCGCGCGCGTCGACTACACCCGCACGACCGCGCGCGATCTCGACAAGGGCACGGACCTGCTGCGCCGGCCGCGCGACAAGTATTCGGCGACGGTCACCTGGCAGCCGATCGACAAGCTCACGATCTCGCCGACGGTCATCTATCTCGGCCGCTGGCTCGACATCAACCGCTCGACCTTCGTCAACGAGGAGGGCGGCCGCGTGTTGGTCGTCAATCTTGCCGCCGAATACGCGCTCGATCCGCACGCCACCGTGTTCGCACGCGTCGACAACCTGTTCAACAAACAATACGAAGAGCCGCTCGGCTGGCTGCAGCCGGGGCTGTCGGCCTATGCCGGGGTGAAGTTCAGCATCGAATAGCCTGCCTGGCGAGGCCTGTCCCGCCGCCGCGTCCATGCGGTAGCATGGGGTCGCGAATCTCACGGGGGGGTGACCATGAAGACGAGCCGCATACTGATCGCGGCACTAAGTCTGACGGCGGCGGTGTCGGCCGCCGCCGCCGACGACATCGGCGACGCCATCGACGCCGCGCGCAAATCCTACCAAGCGGGCGACCTGGGGCACGCCAAGGAGTCGCTCGACCTTGCCTCGCAACTGATCGGGCAGAAGAACGCCGAAAGCTTCGCGGCGCTGCTGCCGCCGGCGCTGCCGGGCTGGACGGCGGAGAAGGCGCAGGCCAACGCCGTCGGTGCGGCCATGTTCGGCGGCGCCTCGGCGGCTTCGCGCACCTATACCAACGCCAAGGGCGACTCCGTCGAGGTCTCAATCACCGGCGACTCGGCGATGATCATGCAGTTCGGGCCGATGCTGAACAATCCGGCGCTCGCCGGCGCCATGGGCAAGCTGATCCGCGTCGGCAGCCAGCGCGCCGTGCAGACCAACGACGGCGACGTGATGATGCTGATCGCCAACAAGTTCATGGTGCAGGTGCACGGCTCGGCCGACGCCGCGGCGAAACTGTCCTATGCGCAGGCGGTGGACGTCGCCAAATTGGTCAAAATGTAGCGGGCCGCCAGAAGGAGCGGCGGCCTTGGTTGTGAGGAGACGATTGACGATGCGGTGGATGGCGCCTGGTTTGATCCTGACCGGAATGCTCGCGCTCGGCGGCTGCACGACCGACCTCGGCCCCACGCCGAGCGACCTCAAGGCGCAGTGGGAGGGGCAGAACGTCTACCCGCAGAACTTCAAGGCGGACCTGCTTGCCTTCCTGCGCACCTATCTCAACGATCCGACGGGGGTGCACAGCGCAAGCGTGGCGCAGCCCACGCTGAAGGACCGTGGCCCCGGGCAGCGTTACATCGTCTGCCTGCGCTACAACGCGCGCGACAACACCGGTGCCTATACGGGGATGAAGACCGGCGCGGCGGTCTACGTCTCGGCCAAGCTCGACGACTTCGTCGACCAGCCGAAGCAGGTGCAGGAGCTGTGCAAGGATGCCGTCTACGCGCCGTTCCCGGAACTGGAGAAGCTGACGCGCTGATAAGCGACTGCCGAAATGACTGCATTCGCGCGCCCGGTGCACGGGCGCACGATATCCGCCGGGCCGGGCGGCTCGGCGGGACAGATCGATGAGACAGAACGACGCTTAACGTCAGTCTAGGTCAGAAGACTCAGGGTCACTTGACCTTGAGGTTCTCCGCGGACGACTTTCCGCGGTTCTCGACGAGTTCGAACTGAACGCTCTGTCCTTCGTTCAGCGTGCTAAGTCCGGCGCGCTCGACAGCCGAGATGTGCACGAACACATCCTTGCCGCCGTCTTGCGGCTGGATGAAGCCGTAGCCTTTCGTCGGATTGAACCACTTAACGGTGCCCTGAGGCATGCTAGATCTCCGAGGGGTATTGCTAACCCCGGCAGTCTGGCACACTCCGAAACCGTCGAAAAGGCCGTTTCTTGGCCGTCGCGGTCGCGGGACGGCTTTATTTTTCGCGATTTCGGCTGGTCTGCTGCGCCTCGGCGCTGCCGGTGCCGGGTGAGGGGATTGAACCCCCGACCTTCGGTTTACAAAACCGCTGCTCTACCGCTGAGCTAACCCGGCGGACCGGTGGCGCTTTCGGACTGCTATCAGCGTCGCGCCCGGGCGACAAGCGGAGCAGAGGGCACGGGCGAGGGCCGGTATCAGGCACAAAAAACGCCCCGCAGCCGAGCCGCGGGGCGCTTCGTTCCGTAAAGGGCGCGGCAGCGCTTCCACGCCGCCCCGCCACACACGTCACATCGTCTCGATATCCCGGTCCTTCGTCTCCGGCAGGAAGATCAGGCCGATGACGAAGCTGAACGCCGCCACCACGATCGGGTACCAGAGGCCCGAGTAGATGTTGCCGGTCGCCGCCACGATCGCGAACACGGTCGCCGGCAGGAAGCCGCCGAACCAGCCGTTGCCGATGTGGTAGGGCAGCGACAGGCCAGAGTAGCGAATGCGCGTCGGGAACAGTTCGACCAGCCAGGCGGCGATCGGCGCGTAGACCAAGGTGACGTAGATCACCAGGATCGTCAGCAGGATCACCGTCATGACGTAGTTGATCTCGGCGGTGTTGGCGCTGGCCGGGTAGCCGTGCTTGGTGATGGCGTCGCCGAGTTTCTTGACGAAGTCCGGCGTGCCGGCCTGGATCGTCTCGTCGCCGATCTTGACGCTCGCCTTCGTCCCCGCCGGCGCCGCCTGATTCTGGTAGTTCACCGAGCGCGCGACCAGCGCCGACTTGGCGACGTCGCACGACGAGGTGAACTTCGCGGTGCCGACCGGATTGAACTGGAACGAACATTCGCCCGGATCGGCGACGACCGTCACCGGCGCCGAGGCGATGGCCGCTTCCAGCTTCGGGTTGGCGAAGTGCGCGATGCCCTGGAAGATCGGGAAGTAGGTCACCACCGCGAGCGCGAAGCCGGCGAGGATGATCGGCTTGCGGCCGATCTTGTCCGACAGCCAGCCGAACACGAGGAAGAACGGCGTGCCGATCACCAGCGCCACCGCGATCATGATCTGCGCGTTGATCGCCGGCACCTTCAGCGTCTGCGTCAGGAAGAACAGCGCGTAGAACTGTCCGCCGTACCAGACGACGGCCTCGCCGGCGGTGGCGCCGAGGAGCGCGTAGATCGCGATCTTGGCGTTCGACCATTCGCCGAAGGCTTCCGACAGCGGCCGCTTCGAGGCCTTGCCTTCGTCCTTCATGCGCTGGAAAAGCGGCGACTCGTTGAGCCGCATCCGGATCCAGATCGACACCGCGAGCAGGATCGCCGAGAGCAGGAACGGAATGCGCCAGCCCCAGGCGGCAAAGTTCGGTTCGCCCTGCGTAGTGCGGATACCGAGCACGAGCAGCAGCGCCATGAACAGGCCGACGGTCGCCGTCGTCTGGATCCACGACGTGTAATAGCCGCGCTTGCCCTTCGGCGCATGCTCGGCGACGTAGGTCGCCGCGCCGCCGTACTCGCCGCCGAGCGCGAGGCCCTGCGCAAGACGTAGACAGATGAGGATCACCGGCGCGATGATGCCGACCGACGCGTAGGACGGCAGCACGCCGATGAAGAACGTGCCGACGCCCATCAGGCTCATGGTGATGAGGAAGGTGTATTTGCGGCCGATGAGATCGCCGAGGCGACCGAAGAACAGCGCACCGAACGGACGCACGGCAAAGCCGGCCGCGAAGGCGAGCAGCGTGAAGATGAAGGCGGCGGTCGGATTGACGCCGGAGAAGAACTGCGCTGCGAGGATCGGCGCGAGCGTGCCGTAGATATAGAAGTCGTACCACTCGAACACGGTGCCGAGTGACGATGCGAAGATGACCATCCGTTCTTCGGACGTCATTCCACGCGACGTAAAGCCGGTGGCTGTTGTCGTGGACATGGGCGCTTCCCCAGAGGTTGCAGTTCGTGGCTGGGGAACAGCCTTGCGTAAAGGCCCGCTAGTGCCTGCGTGTCATTCCGAATGCCGTCCCCGCGGTAAAGCTATCCACCTGCGAGGGCGCCGTCTCTGAGTCACGAGTCTTAAATCGAAAGTCGCACACTTTATTTGCGTGGGCGATGCAGCAATAAACGTCTTATAAAAAACAGGAATAATTTACATGTTGATTGTCAATTTCTCCAGGATGTCGATCAACCAGGCGGCGGCATGCAGCACCGCGAGACGCTGCGCCAGCTTCGACTTGCGGAATGTGTCGTTGAGCAGCTTGAGCGCGCGCTTGTAGCCGGGATGGCGCTGCGCGCCGTCGCCGAGGGCACGCAACCGCTTCACCAGCTCGGTGCGTCGGTTTTCCAGCTCGTCGTATCGCTGACGGAAGGTGCCGCGCGGCTTGTCGCCGATGGCAGCAGAGGAAAGCGGTCGGCGGGTTGGCGTCGTCGTCATTAATCGTGCCTGCTCACGTCGCACTCGGATTCGCGGTGCCATGGTGCCTTGCTTGGCAGCGGGGAGGCAAACGGCACCGCGATTAATGTTACCCCACGAATGAAATCGGCAGGGTAAAGCAATCGTATACACTGCGTACCGTCGTGAGGAGTAGCGGCGGATGCGTATCTTCGGCCTCGCCATCGCAGTGGGTCTCGGCCTTGCCGGGACGGCCTCCGCGCGCGCGGCCGACCTGCCGCTGGTGCCGGCCCCCGACCGCAATGTCGGCTTGCACTATCACGCCTTCGGACGGCACGTCGCGCCGCTCGTCATCTGGGATTATGAGCCGGGCGTCGTGGTGCGCGCCTGGTGGCTGCCGCCTTGGCGCCACCGCCATTACTACCCCGCCACCGGCGAGCGGCCGCGGGTCGGCCGCCTGGAGGATTCGCGGGCGCGGCGCGCGGCGGTCGAGCCGGCCGAAACCTATTACCGCACCTGGACGACCACTTCCGCCTTCGTCCCCGAACGCCCGGCCGCGCCGGTGCGCGAGGACGTACCGGAGGCGGAGCCGCGAACGGAGCCGCCGCTGAAATGAAGACCGTGAAGCGCCTCACCCCGATTGGCATCCTGCTGGCTGCCCTGGTACTGCCGGCCGCAGCGCAGGCGCAGGCCTATGCCTCGGCGCAGCCGGCGCCGCTGTACCCGTACGCGGTGCAGTCGGGGCAGGGCTACCAGCAGCCTTACGCGGTCGAGGTGGCGCCGGGCCGGTACGTGATCCATCGCCCCGCGGCGCCGAGCGCCTACCCCTACGTCCGCTGCGCCCGCGATTGCGACACCGCGCCGGCGGAGCATCATGCGCACCGCCGCTTCGATCGTCCTCCGGAGCACAACGATCCGGCGCTGATTGAGCAGCTGCGCCACCGCGCCGGGAAGAAGGTCAAGCGCGACGTCATCAACACGACCAGGATCGTGCGCGAGAAGCCGATCGTCATCGAGCACGAGCGCGTGGTCGAGGATCCGCCGCGCGTCATCGTGCGCCGGCATTACGTCGAAGATGCGCCGGCCAAGCGAAAGCGCATGGCGACGGTGGAGACGGAAGTCGCGCCGCCGCATGGTGGCGCGCGCGAAGGCAAGGCGCGCGTCATCCGCGCCGAGGCGGAGGTGACCATTCTCGGTCCCGACCGCATGACCATCCGTCTGTTCCGCAAGCGCGCGACCAACGCCAAGGCCGAAGCGACCAAGGCGGACGCGAACAAGGCCGACGCGAAGTAGCGCGAGCGATGAGTTAGCGGGAGCGGCGGCGGGCTGGGGGGCCCGCCGTTTTGCTTTTCAGCGCCGGCGGAGGGCGCGGGTGGCGACGTAGAGCGACAGCGCCGCCGCGTTCGAGACGTTGAGGCTCTTGATTTCGCCGGGCACGTCGATGCGGGCGAGTCTGTCGCAGGTGTCGCGTGTCAGTTGGCGCAGGCCCTTGCCCTCGGCGCCGAGCACCAGAGCAAGAGGCGCACGCAGCGGCAGATCGGCAAGATCGGCTTCGCCCTCGCTGTCGAGGCCGACCAGCAGGAAGCCGCGCTCGCGCAGCTCGGTGAGCCCGCGCGCCAGATTCTGCACCTGCACCAACGGCACCAGCTCGATCGCGCCGGAAGCAGCCTTGGCCAGCGCACCGGCCGCATCGGGGCTGTGCCGCTCGGTGGTGACCATGGCGGTGGCGGCAAAGGCCGCCGCCGAGCGGAAGATGGCGCCGACATTGTGCGGATCGGTGATCTGGTCGAGCACCAGCACGATGCCTTGCGCGGGGAGGTCGGCGATCGCCGGCGAGGGCAGCGGGTCGGCCTCGAGATAGAGCCCCTGGTGCACGGCGTCGGGCAGGAGGCGCTCGTCGATGGCCGACGGCCGCACCACGTCCGGCGTCACTGTAATGCCTTCCTCCGCGAGGCGGCGTGCCGCGTTCTCGGTGGCGAGCAGCCGGCGGACATGACGGGCCGGATTGCGCAGCGCCGCGGTCACGGTGTGCCAGCCATAGAGAAGGGCGGGACCGTCGGCCTCCGCCGGGCGCAGACTCTCGCGGCGGGCGCGGGCGAAGCGCTCGCGCCGTTCGACCTGCTCGCGAGTGGCGCCCGGCTTTTCGCCGGCTTTGGCGCCGGAGCGGGGCCGGGCGGGGGGCGGTCGTGAAGCCATCGACGGGATCCGGGTTGGCCGCCCGGCGGGCGGGCGGCATGGGTTTTCCGTGCCTTACGCGATCCGCCGCCGGGCGAACAGGCCTCCATTGACTTCCACCGGTCGGCTGACCATAAAGCCGCAACCCCGACAGCGTCGGTTCCGTTTTCTCTGAGCGGTCAACGCTGTGCGCAAGGGTTTGGGAGAGTGTCCCGAGCGGCAAAGGGGGCGGACTGTAAATCCGCTGGCTATGCCTTCGTAGGTTCGAGTCCTACCTCTCCCACCAACCTTCGCGCCCGCCGGAAAGCCTTGGCCAAGGCAGCCCAAATCATCTAAATGGCGGGCCGGCGCGCGGGTGTAGCTCAATGGTAGAGCAACAGCCTTCCAAGCTGATGACGAGGGTTCGATTCCCTTCACCCGCTCCAATCCCTCTCCCAGCACCCATCTCGACCTTGCGCGCGCATCCGGAGTGAGCATGAAGCAATCTGAGCCTCTGATCGGAGTCATCGGCGCCGGCATCGGCGGCCTGGCGGCGGCGGCGGCGCTGCGCGCCCGCGGCTTCAACGTCCGGATCTTCGAGCAGGCGCAGAAGTTCGCGCGCGTCGGTGCCGGCATCCAGATGACGCCGAACCCGATGAAGGTCCTGCGCGCGCTCGGCGTCGAGCCGGAACTGCGCCGCATCAGCTTCGAGCCGGTCTCAGGCCTCAACCGCGATTACGATTCCGGCGCCGTCACCAACGAGCTGCCGCTGCGCACGGCGATCGAGGCGCGCTACGGCGCGCCGTATCTGTGCGCCCACCGCGCCGACCTGCACATGGCGATCAAGAACGTCGTGCCCGATGAGGTGATCTCGTTCGGCCGCAAGCTCGCCGGCATCGATCAGGGGCCGTCATCGGTGACATTGACATTCACGGACGGCACGGCCGAGCAGGTCGACGCGCTGATCGCCGCCGACGGCGTGCATTCGATCGTGCGCGACGCCATGCTCGGCAAGGAAGAGCCGCGCTTCACCGGCCGCGTCGCCTACCGCACGACGTTTCGGGCCTCGCTCCTCGGCGACAAGCAGATCGCGTCGTCGCGCACCAAGTGGTGGGGACCCGACCGTCACATTGTCATCTACTACGTCACCGCCAACCGCGATGAGGTCTATTTCGTCACCAGCCAGCCGGAGGATGCCGGCTGGATGACGCCGGAGTCGTGGTCGACCAAAGGCGACGTGAAGGCGCTGCGCGAGGCCTTCTCGGCGTTCCATCCCGAAGTGCGGCACGTGCTCGATTCATGTCCGGAGGTCTACAAATGGGCGCTGCTCGCGCGCGACCCGCTCCCGCGCTGGAGCGAAGGCCGCGTCGTGCTGCTCGGCGATGCCTGTCATCCGATGCCGCCTTACATGGCGCAGGGCGCGGCGATGGCGCTCGAGGACGCGATCGTGCTGGCGCGCTGCCTTGACGGGGTCGAGCCCGAGGGCTTCGCCGCCGCGTTCCGCCGCTATGAGGCGAACCGCAAGCCGCGCGCCAGCCAGATCCAGCAGAACTCCGGCAAGAACACCTGGATGCAGCACAACACCAATCCAGACTGGGTCTACGGTTACGACGCCGTGACGGCGCCGCTGACCGAAAGCACCGTCGATCCGGCGGTGAAGATCGCGTCCTGACGAAGCGAACTTTCAAAGCAAAAACAGTTCAAGAAAAGGTGGGGGAGAAAACGATGAATGTGCAGAACAAGCGGTGCCCGATGCTTGGCGCCACGCTGGCCATTGTTGCGGCGTTGACCGTCGTTGCCGCGCTGCCGGCGTCGGCGGAGACCTATCCGTCGCGTCCGGTGACGATCATCGATCCGTATCCGGCCGGCGGCCTCGGCGACATTCTGCCGCGCGCGATGGCGCAGGTGCTGCAGGAGCAGACTGGACAGACCTTCATCATCGACAACAAGCCGGGCGCGACACAGGTGATCGGCACGCGCATCGCCGCGCACGCCGCGCCGGACGGCTACACGATCCTGTTCGGCAGCGTCACCAGCATGGCGCTCAATCCGATCCTGAAGAAGAATCTGCCGTACGATCCGCTCAAGGACTTCGAGCCGATCGCGCTGACCTACGAGTCGCCGATGTATCTCGTCACGCGTCCGGGGCTGAAGGTGAGCTCGGTCAAGGACCTCATCGCGCTGGCGAAGAGCGAACCGAAGAAGCTCACTTATTCATCCGGCGGCGTCGGCTCGTCGTCGCATCTCGCCGCCGAGCTGTTCAATACGATGGCGGGCACGTCGATGACGCACGTGCCGTATTCCGGCACGGGCCCGGCGATCCGCGACACGATGGCGGGCGTCGTCGATCTCACCTTCACCGCCTCCGGGATGTCCTACGCGTCGCAAGGGCAGGTGAAAGCGCTGGCGACGACCGGCGCGACGCGATCCAAGAGCGCGCCGAACGTGCCGACGCTCGCCGAATCCGGACTGAAGGGATACGAGGCCACCATCTGGTTCGGGTTCTTCGCGCCGGCCGGTACGCCGAAACCGGTCGTCGAGCAGCTTTATGCCGAAATGAAGAAGGCGGTCGACTCGGGTGCGCTGCGCGACCGGTTACGCGCCGCCAATGACCAGGTCGAACTGGTGGCGCGGCCCGCGGACGAGTTCCGCAGTTTCATTGCCAAGGAAACCCAACGCTGGCGTGGGGTGACCGCGGCCGCGCACCTGAAGGCCCAATAACAGCCGTTGTCCTCTCTATACCCCCGCCCGGGGCGGGGGCTCTTTGCGAGATTTCGACGTAATGGAAAACAAATTCGGAAGGGTTGAAAAAAGGCGTTGATTCCTCCGGCGCCCTGGGCTTTTCTGCTGTCCGTCCGGAGCGCCCGATGGAATCTGCAGCAATCGAGACGAACGGAGCCACGCTGAACGCCGAGCGGCCTGCATCCGATGCGGCGCAGGCGGGCGTGCGCTCGGTCAAGCGCGCGCTGTCGCTGGTCAACGCCATCGCCGAGGCCGGCGGCGAGGCGGCGCTCACCGACCTGTCCGCGCGGACGAGCCTGCCGGTCTCCACCTGTCATCATCTTCTCAAGACGCTCATCGATTGCGGCTACGCGGCGCAGGTGCCGGGCAAGAAGCTCTATGTGCTCGGCACGCGCTTCATCCAGTTGAGCCATGCCTGCGTGAATTCCGACCTGCCGCGGCGGGCGCAGCCTTTCCTCGAGGCGATCAGCGAGGCGACCGGCGAGACCGTGCATCTCGCGGCCTTGCAGGGGAGCGCCATCGTCACCGTGGCCCTGCGCGAGGCGCGGCACGCGATCCGCGTCGACGCCGGCGGTGTCGGCAAGCTGGAAGCGCCGCACGCGACATCGATCGGCAAAGCGATCCTCGCCTGGCTGCCGGAGAACGAGATCCGCCGCGTGCTCGCCTCAGGCATGACGCGTTTCACCGAGCATACGATGACGGCGTTGCCCGAACTCATCGAAGCGCTGCGTCAGGTGCGCCGCGAGGGCGTCGCCTTTGACAGGGAAGAGTTCATTCCCGGCGTCATATGCATCGGCGCGCCGATCCGCGATCAGGCTGGCGCGGTGATCGGCGCGATCAGCGCCTCGATGCCGAAGATGCGGGCGAGCGACGAGCACATGGCCATGACGCGTGCCGAGATCCTGTCGGCGACCCGCGCTTTGTCCGAGGACTACGGCGCCGCGCCCGAGGCTGGCGCGGAGCAAACTACCAAAACGACCATTCCGAATTAGCTCCTGGGAGGGACGATGTACTCACCGTCTGGCGTGAAGACCAACCATAACGAATTTCCAATTCCCGACCGGCAGCGCGCTTGGGTGCTCGGCGAGCCCGGCCAGTTGAATTTCACCGAGAAGCCGGTGCCGGTGCCGAAGAAAGCGGAGGTGCTGGTGCGCATCGATGCGGTGGCAATCTGCGCGACCGACCTCGAGATCATCTATCACGGTCCGCCGGCGTCGATTCAGGGCGGTCTGCCGTTCAACAAGAACTTCACGCCGGGCCACGAATACATGGGCACGGTGGTCGCGCTCGGACCGGGCGTCGACGAGTACAAGATCGGTACCCGCGTCGCGGTCGAAATCCATGCCGGTTGCGGCCAGTGCAAACGCTGCCGCGAGGGCATGTACACGTCGTGCCACAACTACGGCCTCAATTACGGCGACGTCGACAAGGGTCACCGCGCCAACGGCTTCACCACCGACGGCGGCTTCTGCGAATACCAGGTGAACCACGTCAACACGCTTGTGCATATCCCGGACGAGATGTCGGACGAGGAGGGGACTCTCGTCGTCACCGCCGGCACGGCGATGTACGCGCTGACCGAGCTCGGTGGTCTCGTTGCCGGCGAAAGCGTCTGCGTCACCGGACCGGGACCGATCGGGCTCATGGCCGTCGCGGTCGCCAAGGCGCTCGGCGCCCAGCCTGTGATCCTCACCGGCACGCGCGACAACCGCCTGGAGATCGGCAAGCAGCTCGGCGCCGACGCGGTGGTCAACATCCGGAAGACGCCCGATGTCGTTGCCGAGGTGAAGAAGCTCAACGGCGGCAAGGGCGTCGACTACGTGGTCGAATGTTCGGCCGCGACCAGCGCGGTGAACGATGCGGTGCGCATGGTCAACCGCGGCGGCCGCGTCTGCCTCGCCGCTTTCGCGCATGAAGAGGTGCCGGTCGATGTCGCGCATATCGTGCGCAACAATATCTACCTCTACGGCATCCGCGGCGAGGGCAAGAGCGCCACGCACCGCGCCGAAGCCTTCATGCAGCAGAAGCGCTTCGATGCGACCAAGATTCACACGCACACCTTCCCGCTCGACGATCTGCCGACGGCGATCCGTTACGCCAAGGACCGGGTCGAGGACGCGATCAAGGTGGTGGTGAAGGCGAACATGGGCGCCGCGCAGAAGGTGGCGGCGGAGTGACTGTTGTCATCGCCGGGCCGGCGCGCAGCGCCGTGACCCGGTGATCCCGCTCAGGCGGGCAAGGCTGTGCCAAATGAGTCGGGATGGCCGGGACAAGCCCGGCCATGACATGCCGAGTTCGGTTCGAGGGCTCATGCTTATCTGCGAGAACTACATCGTTGCATCGACCCTGACCGACGCTTTTGCGGCGATGGCGCGGTATGGCGACCGCGGTCGCGTGGTCGCCGGCTGCACCGACACGCTGCCCTGGGCGCGCGAGGGCCGGGCTGGCGATGTCGAAATCGAGGCGCTGATCGACATCAGCAGGATTCCCGAACTCAATGTGCGCGAGCTGCGCGGCAATAAGGTTCGCATCGGCGCGGCGACGCCGATCCAGCGCTTCCTCGACGATGCGGCGCTTGCCGAAGCGATGCCGGCCATGCCGCGCTGCGCCGTGTGGTTCGCCGACGACCAGATCCGCGCGCAGGCGACGGTCGGCGGCAATGTCGTCAATTCCTCGCCGGCGGCCGACGCGACACCCTGCCTGCTGGCACACGATGCGCAGGTCGAATTGGCGCGCAGCGACGGCGGGCAGATCGTGCGGCGGCGCATGGCGCTCGCCGATTTCGTACAGGGTCCCGGCCGCACGGCGCTCGGCGAGGGCGAATTGGTCACGGCCATCGAGTGCGACGCATTGCCGGGTTATGGCGGCGCCTTCGAGAAGGTCGGCCATCGGCGCTCGCTGGTGATCTCGACCGTGTGCCTTGCTGCGCTGCTCAAGCTCGACGCATCCGGCCGCAGCATCGTGGACGTGCGATTGGCCATCGCCGGTATCGGCCCGACGCCGCAGCGGTTGCGCGAGGTCGAGGCCGCGCTGCGCGGTGCGACGCTCAATCTCGAGACGCTCGAGCGCGCGGCGGAGATGCCGGTGGCGCTGGTCGCTTCGCGCACGCGGCAGGAATACCGGCGCGAAGTGGTGCGCGCCTTCATGATGCGCGGTCTGATCAATGCGGCGAAGCGCACCGGCGCCGATGCGGCCCTGCTGTCCGGCGATCTGGAGGCGGCCTATGCCTGATTTTGCCTTCACTGCGACGATCAACGGCCGCAAGGTTCGCCGCACCGCGCAGCCGCACCAGCGGCTGCTCGACTTCCTGCGCGACGATCTCAACCTGACCGGCGCCAAGGAAGGCTGCGGCGCCGGCGAATGCGGCACCTGTTCGGTGTTCGTTGACGGCGTGCTGATGAAATCGTGCCTGCTGCCGGTCGCGAAGGCGCAGGGCGCGGTCATCGAGAGCGTCGAGTCGCTGGCGGCGACCGGAGAACTCTCGGTGCTGCAGAAGGCCTTTCACAAGGCCGGCGCCAGCCAGTGCGGCTACTGCATTCCCGGCATGGTGATGGCGGCGACCGCAGCGCTGCGCGCCAATCCCTTCGCCGGCCGTGAGGAGATCAAGGAGCGCCTCGGCGGCAACATCTGTCGCTGCACCGGCTACCAGAAGATCGTCGATGCCGTCGAGCTCGCACGGGATGTCGGCAATGGCCGCCTGCCGGCGCAGGCGCTCGACGAAGTCGCAGCGCCGGACGGCGACTTCATCGGCCGCAACATTCGCCGTATCGACGCGCCGAGCAAGGTGTCCGGCCGGCTGAAATATGCCGGCGACATGACCATGCCGGGCATGCTTCACGTGCAGGTGCTGCGCTCGCCGCATCCGCACGCGCGGATCGTCTCGCTCGACACGAGCGCGGCGTTGGCCATGGAGGGCGTCGAAGGCGTCATCACGTCGGCCGATGTGCCGGGGCAGGATGGTTTCGGCGTGTTCGTGCACGACCAGCCGGTCATGGCGCGCGACAAGGTCCGTTACGTCGGCGAGGCGATCGCCGCGGTGGCGGCCGAGGACCTGCTCACGGCCAAGCGCGCGGCGGCGGCGATCAAGGTCGAGTACGAGCTGTTGCCGGCGGTGTTCGATCCGGAAGCAGCGATGTGCCCGGGGGCGCCGGTGCTGCACGACTACGCGCCGGACAATATCACCAAGCACATTCCGATCCGCGTGGGCGACGTCGATGCGGCGTTCGCGACCTGCGATCTGGTGGTCGAGGAGAATTACGAGACGCAGCCGATCGAGCACGCCTATCTCGAGCCGGAAGCGGGCCTCGCCTACGTCGACCATGACGGCGTCGTCACCATCGTGTCGCCAGACCAGAACATCACCCATCACCGGCACATGCTGGCGAAGATCATCGCGCAGCCGATTTCGAAGGTCCGCTTCATCATGAGTCCGGTGGGCGGCGGCTTCGGCGGCAAGGAAGACATGATCTACCAGGGCATGCTCGCGCTGCTCGCAATGAAGACGCGCCGGCCGGTGCGCCTTGTGTTCACGCGCGAGGAGTCGATCCTGTCGACGGCGAAGCGTCATCCGTCGCGCACGAAACTGCGTATGGGGCTGACGGCCGATGGCCGCATCGTCGCTTCGCATTTGACCATGATCTGCGACGGTGGCGCCTACGGCCTGTCGACCGAAGGCGTCATGCGCAAGGCGGCGATCCTCGGCGCCGGGCCGTACGCCATTTCGAACGTGCGCGTCGACACTTACGGCATCTACACCAACAACACGCCGTCGGGCGCCTTCCGCTCCTTCGGGGCGCTGCAGACCCAGTTCGCGACCGAAACGCATCTCGACATCTGCGCCGAGCGGCTCGGGCTCGATCCGTTCGCGATCCGGCGCATCAACGCCATGCGCGACGGCGCGATGACGCATACCAAGCAGACGCTCGGCACAGTGAGCCTGACGCGCGTGCTCGACGCCGCCGAGAAGGCATCGGGCTGGGAGGCGGGCGCGCCCGCGTCGCGCGGGGCGACACGAACCGACCTCGACCGCGCCGACACGCGGCCGCCGGTTGCGCTCGGCGCCCGCTTTGCCGCCGAAAACAAACAAGAGGCGGCGGAATAATGGCCCGTAGGCGCGGACGAGGGATGGCGGCTTGCTGGTACGGCATCGCGCGTACCGCGACGGTCGATCGCGCCGCCGCCTGGGCTGAGATCGACGACGGTGGCTCGGCCAAGATCGTCACCGGCGTCACGGAGATCGGCGAGGGCATCCTCACCGTGCTGGCGCAGATTGCCGCGCATGAGATGGGCGTGCGGCCGGAGCATGTGGTGATCGGCGACAACGACACCGCCCGCGCGCCCGAGGCGGCGCACGCCGGCGCGACGCGGCAGACCTACATGATCGGCAACGCGGTGGCGCTCGCCTCGCGCGAGGCGCGTGGGCGTCTGGTCGACGTTATGGCTGAACTGTGGAAGGTCGAACCCGCGACGATCCGGACCGGCAACGGCGAAATCTGGGCCGAGAACACCAATCACCGCGTCAGCATGGGCGAGGCGGTGAGTTGCGCCAAGAACCGCGGCGTGGTGCCGGTCGGCTCCGCCACCTTCGGCACCGACACGACTGCCATCGCCGATGCCGAAGGCGGCGACGGCGCCGGGCGGCCGTGGCAGGCCTATGTCTTCGGCTGCCAGGTCGCGGAAGTGGAAGTGGATACCCTAACCGGCGAGGTACAGGTGCTCGGCATCTGGGCGGCACATGACGTCGGCCGCGCCGTCAATCCGCAGGGCGTCGAAGGACAGATCGAAGGCGCGGTGGTGCAAGCGCTCGGTCAGGGTCTGATGGAGGACTACAAGCTCGAGCAGGGCCACACCTCGACGCCGGGCTTCGCCAAATACATCCTGCCGACCGCGCTCGACGTGCCCAAGGTGAACTCGATCATCGTCGAAGATCCCGATCCGATCGGACCGCTCGGCGTGAAGGGCATCGGCGAGCCGGCGATGGTGCCGACGATCCCGGCGATCATGAACGCCATCTACGACGCCGTCGGCGTGCGCATCACCTCGCTGCCGGCGACGCCGGAAAAGGTGCTGATGGCCATTCGCGAGAAAGAGCGGCGCGCGACCGGGCAGGCGGCGAGGTAGGCGATGATGGCGGGGATGGCGGAACGCGTGGAGAGCGAGACGCCTTTCGGCGCCGATCTCGGCGTCATTCGCCGTCTTGCCAATCTCATCCCCGGCGCCAAGCCGACGGCGGTCAATGGAATCCGCGTGGCTGCAAGCATCCGTCCGCGCAAGCTGGTCATCGTCGGCGGCGACGATACGCCGGTGACCATGCCACGGACCGCGTTCCAGGTCGTTTATCCGGACGGCACGGTGATGCTGGACGCTGGGCTGGACGAGGCGACGCATCGCTCGTTTTCGACGCCGGACAGGCCCGAGCCCTATTTCCCCGAGGCCTTCGCGCAGGTCGAGCGCGCGCTGGAGCGGGCGCGGATGATCGTGCTCACGCATTTCCATGCCGATCACGCCGCCGGCCTGACCCAATCGCCACATTTTGGCGCTCTGGCGGCGAAGACGATCGTGTCGGTGGAGACCGCGCGCTGCCTCGTCGAGACGCCGCACCGGCCGCATCTGACAATGTCGCCGTCCGACGTCGCGCGCATGAACATCATTACCTACGACCGCACTCTCGCCGTCGCACCGGGCCTGGTGCTGATCAAGGCGCACGGTCACAGCGCCGACCATCAGATGGTGTTCATCGCGCTCGCCGACGGCCGCGAGATCCTGCATAGCGTCGACGTCGGCTGGACGCTCGACAACATCCGCGCCGTCAAGGGCAAGGCAGCGCCCTGGGTCAAGGAAGATGTGCCGGCAGTAATCGGCCAGTTGCACTGGCTGAACGCTATTCTGCGGCAGGAGCCCAACGTGCGGCTGCTGGTGACGCATGACGACGCGCTGTTTGCGTCGATGGTTGCTGAAGGAGTGATTGGATCGGAACTGCAATAGCTCAAAAACGAGAAAGGGAGGAAACAATGATCGGAAGAATCAAAAGCGCACTCGTTGTGATCGCGGCTGTAGCGGCCTTGTGCGGCGTCGCCCGCGCCGACGGCTATCCGAGCCGCACGATCACGATGATCGTGCCTTACCCGGCGGGCGGGCCGAGCGACGTCGTCGCCCGCATCATCGCCGACGGCATGAGCAAAGTGCTCAAGCAGACCATCATCATCGAGAACGTCGGTGGCGCCGGCGGCACCATCGGCACCGCGCGCGTCGCCGAGGCTGCGCCCGACGGCTACACCTTGCTGGGCGCGAGCATGGGATCGCACGTCTCTGCGCCGGCGCTCTATCCACACCTCAAATATGACTCGACCAAGGATTTCGAACCGATCGGCCTGGCGCTGCACGCGCCGGCGGCGATCGTCGCGCGCAAGGACTTTCCGGCGAACAACTTCGCCGAGTTCGTGGATTACCTGAAGAAGCATGGCAATGCCGTGAAGCAGGCACATGGCGGCATCGGCTCGTCGTCCCATATGGCCTGCCTGCTGTTCACCTCGCATCTCGGCCTGCATCCGCAACTAATCGGCTATCGCGGCACCGGACCGGCGCTCAATGACGTCATCGGCGGGCACGTCGACTTCTTCTGTGAGCAGGTGGTGAGCGTGAAGGGCGCGATCCTCGGCGGCTCGATCAAGGCCTTCGCCGTCTCGGGCGATGCCCGCTCGCCGGCGATCCCGAACGTGCCGTCGGCGAAGGAAGTCGGCGACCCTGACTTTGCCATCAATATCTGGAGCGCGGTCTTCGCCCCGAAAGGCACCCCGAAGCCGATCGTCGACAAGCTCTCCGCTGCGCTCGACAAGGCGCTCGACGATCCGGCGCTGCAGAAGCGCATGATCGATCTCGGCGGTACCGTGCCGCCGAAGGCCAATCGCGGACCGGGCCCGCTGGCGAAAGTGCTCAAGACCGACATTGCCCGCTGGAACCCGATCCTGAAGTCGGCCATGGCCGCGAAGTAAGACGAGGAAGGCGATGCTCAGTCCCGCGCACGAGAACGAGCCGACGCGTGCCATGCGCGAGCGCGCCCGCATTGTTGCGGGCGCAGGTTCGCTCGTGCGTGCGATTGAGGTCGGAGCATTGCCGAAGCTGGTGGATGCCACTTTGGCGGAGGCTCTGGTCCTGGGACTGCTCAAGCAGGGGGTGAGCAAATACTTTGCCATTTTTGGACACGGCTCGACCGAACTCGGCAATGTGCTGCGCGTCTACGAAGAGGAGGGCGTCACCCGCACGCTCAACTGCCGCAACGAGGTGGAGATGGCGCATGCTGCGACGGCACTGCGCTGGCAGTACGGTGAACTCAGCGCGGTGGTGACCTCGATCGGTCCCGGAGCGCTGCAGGCCTTTGCCGGTTCGCTGGCGGCGGCTTCCAACGGCGTTGGTGTCTATCACATCTACGGCGACGAAACGACGTACGGCGAAGGCTACAATATGCAGCAGGTGCCGAAGGAGGAGCAGGGGCTGTTTGGCCGCATAACTGCAGTGCTCGGCCAGTCCTATGTGCTGCACACGCCGGAGGGCCTGCGCGATGCGCTGCGGCGCGGCGCGCTCTGCGTCAATCATCCCTATCGCGCGGGTCCGTTCTATCTGCTGCTGCCGCTCAACACGCAGCCGGCGCGGGTCACCGTGAACCTTTCTGCCTTGCCGGAGCAACCGCAACTGCCGAAACTGGCGCCCGCCGGCGACCTCGAGCTCGCGCGGGCGGCGGAACTGATCGGCGGCGCGGCGCGCGTGGCAATCAAGGCGGGCGGCGGCACACGCGGCCATGACGCGGCAGTGCGGCGGCTGGCGGAAGCGTCCGGTGCGGCGGTCGTCCTGTCGCCGGGATCGACCGGCGTCTTACCTGACGCACATCCGCAGAACATGCACGTCGGCGGCTCCAAGGGCTCGATCAGCGGCAACTACGCGATGGGCGAGGCGGAGCTGCTGATCGTCATCGGGTCGCGCGCGGTGTGCCAGGCCGACTGCTCCGGCATCGGCTACAAGAAGGCGCGCGCGGTCATCAACATCAACGGCGATTTCGCCGATGCGCTGCATTACAACAACACTTTGGCGCTGTCCGGCGACATCGGTATTATCTGCGCGCGGCTCGCGGAGCGCGTTGCGGCGTCGCGCGCCGCGGATGGCAAAGCCGCGTGGCTCGCCGCCTGCGCCGGCAAGAAGATGGAATGGCAGGCGTTCAAGCAGCAGCGCTTCGACTGCCCGCCTCTGCAAGACGAGGTCTGGCAGCGGCCGGTGTTGACGCAACCGGCGGCGATCAAGGTCGTCGCCGACTTCGCCAGGCAGATCGGCGCGGCAAAGCTGTTCGACGCCGGCGACGTGCAGGCGAACGGCTTCCAGATCGTCGAGGATGACCGGACCGGCGACACCTATACGGAGTCGGGGGCCTCCTACATGGGCTTCGCCGTCAGCGGCCTGTTGGCCGGCGGCCACGCCGCCGTGCCGCGCTACAGCATCGCCTTCACCGGCGACGGCTCGTTCATGATGAACCCGCAGATCCTCGTCGATGCGGTCGAGCATGGCGTGCGCGGCATGATCGTTATCTTCGACAACCGCCGCATGGCAGCCATCACCGGCCTGCAATTGGCGCAATACAACGCGGATTTCCGTACCAATGACGGCGTTGCTGTCGATTACCTGCAACTCGCCGCGGCGGTGGAAGGCGTGCGCGCGCTGCATGGCGGCTACAACGCGGCGGCGCTGCGCCAGGCGCTGGACGAGGCGCATGCGCATGATGGCCTCTCGGTCGTGCATGTGCCGGTCTACGCCGGGCCGGACGAGCGCGCCGGGCTCGGCGCCTGGGGTCAGTGGAACGTCGGCAACTGGTGCGAGGGCGTGCAGGCGGAGTGGGTCCGGCAGGACCTCTGATCGCTAGTCCTTCTTCTTCTCGTCGTCATCCTCGTCGGGCATCTTCGGCAGGTGGTGCGCGATGCCCTTGTGGCAGTCGATGCAGGTCAGGCCGGCTTTCAGACCCGGCATCATGCCCTTCTGCGCCGCGTCCGACATCTTGTGGATATCGAACGCGTCTTCGCTGTGGCAATTGCGGCATTCGCGCGAGTTCGTCGCCTTCATTGTGTACCAGACGTGCTGCGCGAGCTCGAGCCGATGCGCCTCGAACTTCTCCGGCGTGCCGACGGTGCCGAGCATCTTATGCAAAAGCTCGTTGCTCGCCTGGATCTTGCGCTGGAGCTTGAAAATCCATTGGTGCGGCACGTGGCAGTCGGAGCAGATCGCCCGCACGCCTTTTGGATTCTTGTAGTGAATGGACTGCTTGTACTCCTGGTACACCGTGTCGCGCATCTCGTGACAGCCGGTGCAGAATTCGAGCGTGTTGGTCGACTCCATCGCCCAGTTGAAGCCGCCCCAGAAGATGACGCCGCCGATGCCGCCGGCGATCAACAGAGCGCCGAGCGATACGCGCGAGCTCGGGCGCCAGAAGAACGTCCAGGCGCGCGCGAGCCATGCCATCAGCGGCGTCAACTTACCTTCTTTGGCCATGGCAGTGTCCTGTGCTGGGCAGGCCGTCCTACCACTTCACCCCGAGCGAGGCGCCGATCAGGTGGGCGTTGTAGTTGGGGTTGTCGTAGGCCATCCAGGTCATGAAGCCGGTGCTGCCGACAACCGAATTCATGTAGGCCTGCATGATGTCCTGGTCGAAATTGTCGACGCTGTTGCGCTCCCACACGTAGCGCAGCTTGGCGTAGGCGGTGCCTTTGATGCCGAAGACCCGCACCGCGTCTTTATCGAACGTATATTTCGCCTGCGCCTCCAGCCGCTGCCATTGCCCTTTGATATCAGGATACTGCGGACTGGGTTGCGCGCCGCTGTCCGAGTACTGCGGCCCGCTGCTCTTTGACAGCGACATGGTGTAGCTGAGCTTCATATCGAGCTTGTCGGGAATTGCTCTCCAATTGACGCCGCCCATGAAGGTATTCACTCGATCAATGACATCCGTGTGGAACGTGTTTGCGGGTGTCAGAGCGGCGGTGCCGGTGACGGAAGTGTATTTCAAGTTTTGCTGGTACTGCTCGTTCATGTAGGACAGCAGGAACGTCGTCGACGGGTTAACCGCGTAGGCGAGTTCGATGCCTGCCCGGACGGCTTGCGAGCGGCTGAGGCCGAGCTCCGTCGCGCTGATCGAATAGTCGTCGACCTGATAGCCAAACGTCGGAGTGACTGTAAGGCCGCGAATGACGTCGATGGCGACCGAGAACTGACCTTTACTCCGCGCACGATTATCCAGATAGAACTGACGCATCGCCGTGGACGAAATCGTGTTGCAGTTGGCGGCGGCGCAGGTTGTGCTGGCCCATTGGAAGATGCTGTTAGCGGTGGAATTATAGTTGTCATACATGCGATCGGAATATGACCAACTTGCGCGCGTCGCCAGCCATATCCATGGCTTCCAATCGACGAACGCCTTACCGGTATGTTCGTTGGTGACGTCGGCGTCGGCGCGGGTCCAGTTATAGCGCTCGTAGCCGTAGCCGACGCCCAGGTTCCATTCGCGCGAAGGCCGCCAATCGAGGTCGGCGCCACCATTCTGTTTCGTGTAGGAAACCGAAAGGCTGTGCACCTTGGTGTAGGATGCGCTGGTCGACGACGCGAGCTTGGTGTCGGTGACGACCCAGTCCGGAAATAGCAATTCTGGCGTCTGATTGTCGAAGTCATAATAACGGTAGCTGAACTTCGATTTGAACTCGGGCGTGATCTGCGTCGTCACCACGTTGTTCGAGAGGAAGGTGTTGATCTGGCCGTTGAGGCTCGATGCCGGCAGAGTAGGGGGCGCGCCCATGGAGGCATAGGGCGTGGCGGTACCGCCGTTGTAGACGGTCGCCGCGCTGGTGAACGGGATAAAGCTCTCATTCTGCCGCATCATCGTATAGGCGAGGGTGCCCATGTAGCGGCTCTTGGCCGGCAGGTCCGCGCCCAGCGTCGAGGTGAAGCCGTGCGCCTGATTGTCGGGCCACAGCCCCATGGTGGCGAAAGGACTCGACGGCGACCCGTTGCTCGCGGTGGTGCCGCCGCGAGCGCATTCGCCCGGACCCGATCCGGTGCCGCAGAACGGGTTCTCGACGCTGTAGGAACTGCTGGCGTCCTGATAGACCGAACCGGCGTAGCCGAGCTTGACTGTGAACAGCTTTCCCCAAGGCGCTGTGCCCTGATACTCGCCGTTGATGCCGAAGTTCTGGGTCGTGTCGTCCACCGGTTTGGGGACCTGCGCGGTGACGCCTGTCGCTCCCGGTGAGAAAACGACGCCTTCGACCTGCGTGCCCCAGCGATGCATGTTCGAATAGTCGACGTGGATGTCCCAGGCCGTCGTCGGCGTCCAGCGGAAGTCGACCGTCGCGGTGTCGCGCCGGATGCCGATATCCGTCGTGTGCAGATTATTGGTGATGTCCCGCTGGACGGCGGTGGCGTTGGCGCCGGGGAGGGTCGCGTTTGTGCACCCGGTCGGCGGTTTGCCCGCGACGCGCGTACATCCGGCATCCTTGAACAGTGTATTGGACAGCCCGGCGGGCAGCGTCAGCGTCGTCGTGCCGACGCCGTTGTAGAGGGTCTGCGCGTTGGTGCTGTAGATGTGTGGCGTCTGATCCCAACCGACGCCGACGTAGTATTCTCCGGCCTTCGATCCGTTTACTTCGAAGCGCTGGTCGTTGTAGCCGACATTGTCGGCCCAGAAGTCGACGTTCCAGAGTCCATCCTTGGTGCCGAAGTTCAGCCAGCCGTCGGTGAATGGGCCGGGGCGGATGTCGCTGTATTCGTAGTACTTGCCGAGGCTCGTCTGGCCCTGGCTGGCGACGCCGTCCTTGCCAGGATTGTTGAGGAAGAAGCGGCCACCGGCTTCGACGTTGCCGTGGAATGCCCACCAGGTGTCCGCAACGGAAGCAGTTTCCGCGGACTGCGCCGCAGCGGGGGTCATATATGCAGCCGCTGCGGTGAGCGCCGCAGCCGCCGTCGAAAATAGCACTCGTCGTTTCATGTCCTGCGCCCCCCGGGCAGCACAACTTCACAAGCTTCAATCACCCGCACGCGCCCGCTAGCGATGCAGCAGCGCTCCCGACGGACTGTTGGTGCCGTGTACTTCGGTATGACAGTTCTGGCAGGAGCGGCTCATCGCCTGCGGGACGAGAGGTCCTGTTACGTTGCCGCCGTGCCCGAAGGTGTGGCACTCGGTGCACAGGCGCGGGCGCGAGACCTTCAGCATGAACTCGTTCACGGAGCCATGCGGGTCGTGGCAGTTCAGGCAATTTTCCCGAACGGGCAGGTGTTCGAACAGGAAGGGGCCGCGCTTCTCGGCGTGACACTTGTAACAGGTGTCGTTGATCGAGGCCGTCCGCAGCAGGCCCTCGGTGAAAGAACCGTGCGGATTATGACAATCGGAGCAGACGATCTTGCCTTCGCCCAGCGGCATATGCGAGGAGCGCGCCATCTGCGCGCGCCGGTCCTTGTGGCACTGGAAGCATGTGTCGGGCTCGAACGCGGTCTTCAGCTGGAATTTGCGCGAGACCGTCTTCATGACCGTGTGGCAGTCCGTGCAGGCGAGCCCGCGGGTCTCGTGCACGCTGCCGCTCCAGTAGGTGCGCTCGCCGCGTTCGTGGCAGCCGAGGCAGATCGTGTTGTTCTCCGCTGCGGCGCGCGAGGGGTCGTCCTTGCGGAAGGAGATAATGCCGCCAACGCCGCGGCCGCCGCCAAGGCGTGCGTGCTCGGAACCGGGGCCGTGGCAGGTTTCGCACTGGATCTTGCCCTGCTTCATCAGGCGGCCCATCAGCGTATGGCCGAAGCCTTCGGCTTGGCTCGTGTGACAGCCGAGACAGACCTTGGTGCCGACGTAACTGGCTTCGACCGTCGGTTTGGAGGCGCGGACCGGCTTGGCGGCCGGCGCAGTTGCCTGCTCCGGCGTTGTCGGCGCGTCCTTGTGGCCGCTGAAGAACTCGCGCAAGGCGTCGAC
Source organism: Pseudolabrys sp. (assembly GCF_035943735.1). Lineage (GTDB taxonomy): Bacteria > Pseudomonadota > Alphaproteobacteria > Rhizobiales > Xanthobacteraceae > Pseudolabrys. Next base: position 83,822 of record NZ_DASZBV010000016.1, on the reverse strand, counting down.
GGCGTTGTCGGCCTCGGCAAGCTTGATCGTCGGCGCTAGTACGGATTGTGGCGCGCCGATATCGCGAACAAAGTCACGCAGCGCCGTGAGGCTGCCATCCGCCCGGTCGCCGGGGGCGGCAACGACGGCTTTCATGTAGGCTTGGAGATTGGCAACCGGATCGGTGATCGCGCTCGCCGCGGACGCACGTGATAGGCCGAAGAAAAGCAACAGGCTGCCGAGCGTGCAGGCCGCCACCAGGACTCGCGCGGCTACGCGGTTGCACTCGACGCGTCCGCCCGGCTTCTGCACGGACTGCGCAGAGCCTTCGCCCATGACTGCCGACATTACAGCCACCCCTTACCAAGATCGGAGTGTCGGTAATTGCAAAAGTCCGATCAAGCGGATTGTTATGTTGAACCACTTCGGAAACCCGGGATTCGTTGACGCTTATCAAAGAACATGGCCGAGCATGTAGATTTGACATCGCGCCTTGACCAAGATCAAAAACTTTAAAGTCTTGTCTTGTGCTTGCTGCATGCGTGGGCAACCAATTTTGAAGTTGCCATTCGTTGTCTGCGCGCACTCAATAGCGACGTTCGATGTTCGTTTTTTTGCGATGCAATCCGATCAACGACTCGAAGGAGAGCTACATGAAAACAATGTTATATAGGTCTCGCGCTTCGTCCAAAACGTTGGGCGAGCGCGTCGGCGTTGCGATCGGAGTCGCGAGCTTACTGTTTGGGATGGCTCAGATCGCAATTCCGACCGCCGCCCAGGCCAAGCCGGAATTCGCAGCGCAAACCGGTCTGCCGTGCGGCCAGTGCCACGTGAGCCCGGCGGGTGGCGGCAAGCTCAAGGCGTTCGGCGAGAAGTTCAAGGCGAACGGATTCAAGCTCAAGAAGTAGGGTTTTGCGTTTGCGTACAAATGAAGGTGATGCATTCCGACGTTGGTCCCCAACGCCGAAATGCATCGCGCTTTCGCAAGAGGCCCTTGCCGGCGTGCTGGTGCGACAATGACGTTATGGTTCGCCTTCGCAGTGATGACGGCGCTCGCCGCCATCGGTATCGTCTGGCCGTTATGGCGGAAGCACGACGCGCACCGCTCCGGCAGCGATGTCGTCGTCTATCGCGACCAACTCGACGAGATTGGGCGTGATCGGGTGCTGGGTCTGATCGGTCCCGCCGAAGCCGAGGCCGCGCGCATCGAAGTATCGCGGCGGATGCTCGCGGCGGCCGACCAGGGTAAGAGGATCGAGAAAGCGCCCGACGCGCCGCGGTGGCGGCGGCACATGGTGTTCGCCGCCTCGCTCACGGCGATAACGCTTGGCGCCAGCGCTCTTTACCTGCGCCTCGGCACGCCGAGCATGGCCTTCGAAGCCTCCACGCCGGCGCGGGCGTCCGCCGTTGCGGCAGGCGACTCTGTCGAGCAACTGGTTGCGCGAGCCGAAAACTACCTGACGCAGAATCCGCGGGATGCCCGCGCGTGGGAGGTGCTGGCGCCGGTCTACATGCGGGTCGGCCGCTACGGCGACGCGGCCAACGCCTGGCGCAACGTCATCCAGTTGTCGGGTGAGAATGGCGACCGGCTCGCCAATCTCGGCGAAGCGCTGGTGGCCGAGGCGAACGGCGTCGTTACTGCCGACGCCAAAAGCGCTTTCGTGCGCGCCACGGCGATCGATCCGAAATCAGTGAGCGGGCGCTATTATCTTGCGCTCGCGGCGGAACAGGACGGCCGCCGCGACGAGGCGGCACAGATCTTCCGCAGCCTTGTCGCCGATGCGCCGCCGGGTGCGCATTGGGTGGCGCAGGTACGCGATGCCATCGCCCGCCTGGACGGCCAGCCGGCGAAGTCGTTGCCCGGGCCGACGCCGGCGCAGATGCTCGCCGCCGCCAAAGAGCCGCCGACCGATCAGCAGGCCATGATTCGCAGCATGGTGGCGCGGCTCGCCGCCCGGCTGAAGCAGGATGGCTCCGATCCGGACGGCTGGGCGCGGCTCGTGCGCTCGTATTCGGTGCTTGGGGAGCCGGAGCAGGCGCGCGCAGCCGCCGCCGACGCGCGCCGGGCACTCGCCGCCGATCCGGACAAGCTCACCAAACTGGAGTCCGCGCTCAAGGGCGACGGGCCGGAAGCCCCGCCGGCCACCTCGGCTGCAACGCCGCCCGCAGCGCAGGCCACCATGCCGCAGCACGACGTGGCCGACATGGTCGCGCGCCTGGCCGCGCGGCTGAAGCAGACGGGCTCCGACCCCGAGGGCTGGCTGATGCTCACGCGCTCCTATGTGACGCTCGGCCAGAAGGACAAGGCCGCAGGCGCTATCCGCGACGCGCGCCAAGCCTTGGCGGGCGATCCCGACAAGCTTGTCCAATTCGATGATTCGATCAGGCGCTTCAACCTCGAGGATGGATTGCACCGCTGACCGGCGGCAGCAGCGGCTTTGAGCGGCGCATGTTGATGTATCTCAAGCCGCTCAAGGGACGACGGACGCAGACTTTCCGTGTCGCCGGGTGATTTCCATGTTCATCGGCGGCGTCGGCGATGAGACCAGGAATAGGAGATTGATATGAACCGCTATCTTTTCATTTGCGCCGGCACCGTCCTCCTCGGCGTCGGGGGCGTGGTGGCCGATGGCGTGCTCAAGTCGGCGCAGGTCTGCGCGGCGGAAGAGCAGGTGAGCTTTAAGGGGGACATCCAGCCGCTGCTGAAATGGCGCTGCTCCGGGTGCCACGAAGGCACCGGCGAGGGCGTGCAGAAGAGCGGGCTCGATCTGTCCAACTATGCCGGGCTGATGAAGGGCACCAAGTTCGGCCGCATGGTGATCCCGGGCGATCCGGAAAGCAGCAACCTGATGATGCTGCTCGACTGGCGCGTCGCGCCCGCGATCCGCATGCCGCACGGCAAGAAGCAACTGTCGAGCTGCGACCGCGACGCGATCCGTACCTGGATCCGGCAGGGCGCGAAGGACAACTGAAGCTACGGTCCCGGCTAAGGCACAGGCGCGGACAGAACGCGACGAGGAGACGTTCGATGTTGATCTACCGGTTCGCCGCATTCCTGACCGTCGCCGGTGCCGTCGGCTTCGCCATTTCCAGCCTGATCTTTCCGAGCGGCGCCGCCGGGCCGGTCTTCGTCGCCGCCGCGCTGTGCACCATCGCAGGTCCGCTGCTGTTTTTCTGCACCGTGATGATCGAGGTGTGGCTCGAATATTGGGCGAGCGGACATCCTGTGGTCCGCTTTGCCGGGTCCATCCCGACGGCTGGCCCGTCGTCTCCGGCCGCCGACCACTGGACGCCGGAAGGCTTGTTGCGCGAGCCGAAAGGCCCGATGAGTCCCCTCAGAGGCCGGGGCGACGAGCGCTGATGCGGCCTTAATGCGGTCGCGCGATCGCGGGCTGGCGGTGTTTGAGGTCGTGCAATATCGACTGCCGCCGCGTTGCAGGGCAGGTCAGTTTCACAGCTTTTCGCCCGGTTCCGCTCCGTTGGCCCGGGATAACCGATCACATTTTCTTTTCGCCATTCCCAAGCTTCCCGTTCTTGCCTAGCCTTCGGAGAAGAGCGTCGGCGAACGACGCCTCAACAAGACCGGCGAGGGCGGCGGCATCCGCCGCCTGTCGCGGCAGGCCAGGGAGCGACACGCCATGAATCAAAGTTTTACCCTCAATGTGAACGGGGTCAGTCATAAGATCGACGCCGATCCGGACATGCCGCTGCTCTACGCCTTGCGCGACGAGCTTGGGCTGAACAATCCGCATTTCGGTTGTGGCCTGGCGCAGTGTGGCGCCTGCACGGTGCATCTCGACGGTCAGGCGACGCGATCCTGCGTGACGCCGCTGTCGGCGGTCGGCGATGCGAAGGTCACCACTCTCGCCGGGCTCGGCACGCCGGAGAAGCCGCACCCTCTGCAGACGGCGTATGTGGAAGAGCAGGTGCCGCAATGCGGCTACTGTATCAACGGCTGGATCATGACCGCCGCCGCCTTCCTGCGTGACAAGAAAAAGCCCACAGAGGCCGAGATCAAGGATGCGCTGTCCGGCCTCAAGTGCAGGTGCGGGACGCACGTCAGTATCCTCAAAGCGGTCAAGCGCGCCGCCACGATGATGGGTTGAGGGAGGGCGTCATGACCAAGCACGAACACCGCAACGTTTTCTCCCGACGCTCCGTCCTGCTCGGCGGCGGCGCACTCGTGGTCTCCATCGGTGCGGCGCTGCCGCTCGACACGCTCATGGCGATCGACGCAGCGCAGGCGCAGGGGGCGAAGCCACCGCTGACGCCCGATCAGCTCTCGTCCTACATCGCCGTCGGCGCCGACGGCCACGTCAGCGCCTATTTCGGCAAGATGGACATGGGGCACGGCCTGCACGTCGCCATCGGTCAGATGGTGGCGGAAGAGCTCGACGTGCCGTTCAAGAGCGTCACCGTGGTGATGGGCGATACCGGCACCTCGGTGAACCAGGGCGGTGCCTCCGGCTCCACCGGCATCCAGCTCGGCGGCAAGCAGTTGCGCGCCGCGGCCGCGGAAGCGCGCCGCGTGCTGGTGGAGATGGCGGCGGCACACCTGTCGCTGCCGGCCGACAAGCTCTCCGTTAGTGACGGCGTGGTGCATGGCGGCGACGGAAAGCGTGTCAGCTACGCCGAACTCATCGGCGGCCGCTACTTCAACGTCACGCTCGACTGGAACAAGAAGTACGGCAACCCACTCTATGCGCCGGGCAAGGCCAAGCCGAAGAGCCCGAGCGCCTACAAGATTGTCGGTCAGCCCATCAAGCGCGAGGACGTCGCGCCGAAAGTGTTCGCTCAGGCCGACTTCGTCACCGACATCAAGGTGGCGGGCATGATGCACGCGCGAATGGTGCGCCCGAGCGTCGCCGGCGCGGTGCCGGTGAAGGTGGACGAGGCTTCGATCAAGGACATCGCCGGCGCGAAGGTCGTCTGGGACAAGGGCTTCCTCGCCGTCGTCGCCGAGAAGGAATGGGATGCGATCAAGGCCTCCCGCGCGCTGAAGGTGGAATGGTCGCAGCCACAGCCGGCTTTCCCGGAGCAGGCCAAGCTCTACGATCACATCCGCATGACCCCGGCGCGCAAGCGCGAGGTCGAGAAGCACAACGGCGACGTGGATGCCGCCTTCGCCAAGGCCGCCAAGATCATCGAGGCGGATTACGAGTGGCCGTTCCAGTCACATGCCAGCATGGGGCCGGCCTGCGCGCTGGTCGAGATCAAGGACGGCAAGGTTACCTGCTGGAGCGGCACGCAGAAATCGCACTTCGTGCAGCAGGGGCTCGCGGCCACCCTGAACGTGCCGGTCGATGCCGTGCGCGTGATCTGGACCCCCGGGCCGGGCTCCTACGGTCGCAACGATGCCGACGACGCCGCCATGGACGCGGCGGTGCTGGCGAAAGCCGTTGGACGTCCGGTCCGCGTGCAGTACATGCGCGACCAAGGCACGGGCTGGGACCCGAAAGGGCCGGCCTCGACGCACAGGGCGCGCGCGGCGCTCGACGCCTCAGGAAAAATGATCGCCTACGATTTCCTGAGCAAAGGCTTCTCCCGTGTCGACGTGAACACCAACGGCAGCAAGCCGTGGGACACCCTGGCCGGACAGACGACGGGCGTCGCGCTGAAGTCGGGCGACGGCTTCGGCACGCCGGCGGAATCCTATGCAGTCGAGAACAAGCGGCTCGCGTGGGAGACCATCCCGCCGCTGCTCGACCGCGCCTCGCCGCTGCGCACCTCGCATCTGCGCGACCCGGTCGGACCGCAGATTCACTTCGCCAGCGAGTCGTTCATCGACGAGGTGGCCGCCGCCGCCAACGCCGACCCGATCGAATTCCGCCTGCGCCATCTCACTGATGCGCGCGACATCGCCGTGATCAAAGCGGCGGCGGAGCGGGCGAAATGGGACACCCGCCCGTCGCCGCGGCGCGGTCAGACCGGCAACAAACTGTCCGGGCGCGGCATCGCCTACGCACAGCGGAGCGGGACGCGCGTCGCCATCATCGCCGAAGTGGAGGTCGAGCGCAGCAGCGGCAGGATCTGGGCGCGCAAGATGACGGTGGCGCACGACTGCGGGCAGATCATTAATCCGGACGGATTGGTGAAGTGCATCGAAGGCAACATCGTGCAGGGGATCAGCCGCACGCTGCTCGAGCAGGTGGCCTTCGACCGCAAGACGGTGACCAGCGTCGACTGGGTGACCTATCCAATCCTCGACATCACCGAGACGCCGGGTGAGATCGATGTCGTGCTGGTCAACCATCCGGAGATCGCGCCGTCCGGCGCCGGCGAACCGTCGAGCCGGCCGATCGCGGCGGCGATCGCCAACGCAGTCTTCGATGCAACGGGCGTGCGCATCCGCCGCGTGCCGTTGACGCCGGAGCAGGTGAAGGCGGCACTGACACAGGCGATCTAGGCTGAGCATATTGACGGCGAGCGGCAGCGCTTTTGCGCTGCCGCTTCCGCTTTGGCAGCTACTGGTGCGCTGCCAACTCGCGCACGATCGGCGTCCATTTCGCCGACTCTTCCGCCAGGAAAGCGGCGGACTTCTCCGGCGACATGACGTTGATCTCCGAGCCGAGCGCCTCGATGCGCTGACGCACGTTGGGCTCGCGCACGGCCTCGGCGAGACCGGCGTTGAGTTTTGCCACAATCGTTTTTGGCGTTCCGGCCGGCGCCATCATGGCGGTGAATGTCGAAGCGACGAGCTTTGGGTAGCCGAGCTCCGCCATCGTCGGCACGTCCGGCAGCACCGGCGAGCGCTTGTCGCTGCTGACGGCCAGCGCGCGGAGGGTGCCGGCCTTGACGAAGGGCGACGCGCTGTTGACCTGGTCAATCGTGAAATCGGCGTGCCCGCCGATCAGATCATTCACCGCCGGCGTCGTGCCGCGATACTGGACCGTCGTCCACTTCAGATTCAGCTGCCGCTTCATGTATTCGCTGAGCAGATCGTTGCTGCTGCCGATGCCGCCTTGCGCCGAGATCATCTTGCCGTCCGCCGTCTTGGCGTGAGCGATGAAGTCCTTGAAAGTCTTGTCGGCTGACTTGTTGTTGACCACCACGACAAGCGGCGTGAACGAAACCGTCGCCACCGTCTCGAAGTCCTTGTTCCAGGCGTACGGATGCTCTTTCACCAGGTCCGATGCGAACAAAATCGGTCCGTTCGCGGAGAAGAGGAAGGTGTAGCCATCCGGCGCGGCATGCGCGACGGCGAGCGCGCCGATGACGCCGCCGGCGCCGCCTTTGTTGTCGATGATGAAGGACTGATGCAGCTTCTGTTGCAGCGACTGGGCGATAATGCGGATGACCACGTCCGCATTGCCGCCGGGCGCGTAGGGGACGACGAAATGGACCGGGCGCTCCGGCCAGTTTTGCGCGGATGCGGCTGGACAGGCGAGCGCGCCGGCAAGCGCCAATACGGCGAACAATAGTCGCTTCATCTGAGTTCTCCCTGTGGCGGGCCGTCGTCGTATTCGATCGCGGCCTCTGTTTGAATGTGAGCGGCGGTTACAGACGGACGCACGCGCCGCGACAGCAGCGCATTGCTCACTCGTCCAAAACGGTATTCAGATTTGCGGTAACCCGGTGCAGCAATCGGAACAAGGTGCGGCGGTCCTCCTGGTTCAGACCGGCATAGGCGATCGTGTTCGTGTCGATGGCGCAGGGCCATAGGCGGTCCCGCAGCGCCGCGCCGCGCGCGGTCGGATAGACGAGCACCTTGCGCTTGTCGGAAGGGTCGGCCGAACGCCGGATCAGCTTTTTGCGCAAGAGTGAAACGATGACCGCCGTCGACGAGGCGCGCTCGATCCCGATGCGCCGCGACAACTCGACCTGTGTCAGCCCTTCTTCGTCCCACAGCTGCCGCAGGTGCTGGAATTCGCTAAAACTGACGCGATGCGCCGCGAGCTTATGGCGCAGCACGCGATTGAACGCGTTGTCGGCGTTGCGCAGCAGCATACCGAGACCGACCTCGGGTGCGTCGTCGTTCGCGAAAGACCTCAGATCGCGCGCCGCAGCTTTGCTGCTGATTGTGCTCACAGGGAATCCGTTTCGTGCCGTCGTTGACGCGAGTGTATGGCCCCGTACCGCTTGACGCAAGTCGTATGGGGCCATACAGTTTGCGCCATCGTGGCAAAGAGGTGCGGGTCGATATGCCGGAAGTTTTGGTCTGCGCGCAGGGCGAGATCGCCGATGGCGCCGTGCGAATCGTGAATGCAGGGCGGCTGGAGATCGGCGTCATCCGTCGGGCGGACAAGTATTTCGCCTATCGCAATCTCTGCCCGCATCAGGGCGGCCCGGCCTGCGAGGGCTTGCGCATGCCGGGCGTGCGCTCGGTGATTGAGAACGGCATCTTCCTCGGGCAGACCTTCGACGAGGACGACATGCACATCGTCTGTCCCTGGCACGGTTACGAATTCCATCTTGCGGACGGCAGCAATGTCTGTGACCCCAATATCAAGCTGCAGCGCTTCGACGTCGTGCAGCGGGACGGGGCCGTCTATGTCGTCGTCTGAGTCCTCTCTGGCAGAAGCGAGCTTCACCTCGCTCGCCGGCGAACTGGCGGGGCGTATGGCGGAGGCGGTCGACGAGCGCACGCTCGAGCGCGTGCCGGACGAGGCCCTCGGTCAGATCTTCGGCAGCCTCATCCGCGTGTTCGCGGCCAAGGCGCAGGCGGGGCCGACGCCGCGGCCGTTCGCGCGCAACAGCGGCATCGCCATCACGGACGTGGCGATCTGCTGTACCGCGCTGATGGACAGCGTCGGTCTGTCGTCGTTCGAGCTCGGCGCCTGGCAGAATATGTCGGGTCTCGGCAAGCTCGACAGGGATACACAATAAGATTTTGCGGTGCGAGGAGCGATCGCGATGAATACGCATATGAAGCCCGGCGATGTGAAATACCGTGACCTCGCCAATGAGGAGTTCGATACCCGCGTGCTGTTGGCGCATGCCAAGGAGCAGGCGCTCGTGCGCAAGTACGAGGACTTCCTGATCGTCGATGTCGACTCGCATCATTATGAAACCGACGCCTTCAACGAGATCGCGAAGTACATCTCCGATCCGGTGATGCGGCACGAGGCTCTCTTCCAGGGCATGGCGCGCGGCGGCATCACTTCGGTCGACGGCTCCTATCAGGAACTCGCGGGCCGCATCACGCGGTATCCGAATCGGCGCAAGGAGAAGGTGCCGCCGGAGCCGCATCGCGATATCACGCTGATGCACCGCTGGATGGATCCGATGGGCGTCGACATCGCCGTCATGTTTCCGACGCCGATGCTTAATCTCGCGGTCTGTCCGCGCGTCGAGCTCGAAGTTGCGCTGGCCTTCGCCTATAACCGCTGGCTCTGCGAAACGGTGCTCGACAAGGACCCGCGCATCAAGTCGATGCTCTATCTACCGTTCAACGATCCGGCGGCCTGCCTGAAGGTGGTCGAGGAGTTTGGCGATCATCCTGGCTGCGTCGGCTTCATGGTGACCGCGACGCATTACAAGGGCGTCTACGACAACGCCTATGCGCCGGTCTATTCGGCGATGCAGGAGCGCAAGCTGCCGCTCGGCTTCCACGCGGTCTTCAGCTGGGGCGACCAGAGTCTGCGGCTGACCAATCGCTTCATCGGCGTGCACGCGCTCGGCTTCGCCTGGCACAACATGCTGCACCTCACCAACTGGGTGACCAACGGCATGCCGGAGCGTTTCCCGGGCCTGAAGACGGTCTGGATCGAGAGCGGGCTCGCTTGGGTGCCGTTCCTGATGCAGCGTCTCGATAACGAGTACATGATGCGACCGTCGGACTGCCCGGAGCTGAAGAAGAAGCCGAGCGACTACATGCGCGAGATGTTCTTCACCTCGCAGCCGATGGAGATGGTGGACAACAGGGCGGCGCTGGAAGTCACCTTCCAGATGATCAATGCCGAGACGCAGCTGCTCTATTCGTCCGACTATCCGCATTGGGACATGGACCTGCCGAGCACGATCTACGACCTGCCGTTCCTGAGCGAGACGGCCAAGCGCAACATCCTCGGCGGCAATGCGCAGCGGCTGTTCAATCTCAAGCCGGTCTATGCCGACTGGAAGCAGGAGCTCCGCGGCGCGAAGGGCGGAGTGGCGGCGACGGCCTGACCAACCGCCTTCGCCTTCAACCGTAACGGCGCAGCTTCGTCTCCGAGTGCGCCACGGCGTTCGTCGGCACCGCGATCTCACCCTGCATCAGACGGCGCGCCGTGCGGAAGAGCACGGCGCTGTCCGCGGTCCATTCATTACCGGCCTGCCGCACCACGGCCCCGACCGACACCAGCCCGGAGGGATTGGCGACGCGCACCTCGCCCGCCGCATTCGCCGGCCGCGACAGCCGGTTCGGAATCGTGCCGGGCACTTGCGTCGCAACGCCGAGGTTGAGGCCGCCGGTGCCGGGAATAGCGCGGTGCGCACGCTGCATCGACATCATGCGCGTGCCGATGTCGAAATCCTCGGCCTTGTATGCCTGTCCGTCGAGGCTGGCGAAGGCGGCGGGCTTGGCGACCATGGCCATGCGCGGCGTTTGCAGCCCGACCTGATCGGGCCGCGATGCCAGGCCCATCATGACGCCCGCGCAGCGGCGCAGCTTCTCCAGGGTGTCCATCACTTTCGGTTGCGCCTCGATCTGATCCGGCGACTCGCTGCCGATGAGGCCGAGGCTTGCCGCATCGACATAGGCGATCGGCGAGGTGGCATCGACGATCGAGATCTCGAAGTGGCCGTCGCCGCCGAGATCGACCATATCGACACTGTTGCCGGTCGGCAGCAGCCTGCCGGTGACGGCCCCGTCGGGCGACAGAAAATCGAGGCGGATGCGCGCCCCGGTGCCGGCGACCCCGGCGATGACGAAGTCGCCGTCCGTTTCCGCCTTGCCGTTCGCCACCAGGAAACGCGAGTGGATGATCTTCTTCGTATTCGTCTGATGGATGCGCACCAGTGTTTCGCCGTCGCGCGCGCGAATGAGCCCTTCGTCCACGGCAAAATGGCCGACCGCCGACGACAGGTTGCCGCAATTGTTGGTCCAGTCGGCGACCACCTCGTCCACCGCGAGTTGGATGAAGGTGTAGTCGACGTCGGCGTCGGGCCGCGTCGGCGGTCCGATAATCACCGCTTTCGACAACGATGAGATGCCGCCGCCCATGCCATTGAGCTGCCGCCCGTAGGGGTCGGGACTGCCGAGCGCGGCGAGCAGGATCGGATCGCAGGCCTCGCGCTCGGCCGGCAGGTCGCGGGCGTGAAAGAAGACGCCCTTGCTGGTGCCGCCGCGATAGAACACCGCCGGAATGAAGGTCTGGCCCATGCGATCCTCGTCGATTGTCTCGCACTTCTATATACACGGCCGCGTTGCCCGTGTCCGGCGCTTCCCGGTGCACGATTCACTGAAACGGAGCAGGGTCGTTCGATGAAGATTTCGGTTCTCGACGACTACCACGACACCGTGCGAACGCTGCCGTCCTTCGCCAAGGTGGCGGGGCGTGACGTCGAGATATGGAACGACCACACCGATGACGTTGAGGTCCTCGCCGAGCGGCTCGAGGACACCGACGCGTTGGTCCTCATCCGCGAGCGCACCCAGATCCGCAAGGCGCTGCTCGAGCGCCTGCCGAAACTCAAGCTGATCAGCCAGCGCAGCGTCTATCCGCATATCGACGTTGCCACGTGTACCGCGCTCGGCATCGTCGTGTCGTCGAGCCAGCATCCGGAGGTGCCGTCGGTGGCGACCGCCGAGCTCACCTGGGGATTGATCCTCGCCGCCATGCGCCAGATCCCGCAGCAGATGGCCTCGCTGCGTGCGGGGCGTTGGCAGTGCGGCGTCGGTTCGACGCTACGCGGGAAGACGCTCGGCATCTTCGGCTACGGCCGCATCGGCCGCGCGGTGGCCGACTACGGCCGCGCCTTCGGCATGGAGGTTCTGATCTGGGCGCGGCCGTCGTCGCTGGAGCGGGCGCGGGCGGACGGCTTCGCCACGGCGGCAAGCAAGGAGGCGTTCTTTGCAGACGCTGACGTGATTAGTCTGCACATGCGTCTCGTCGACGCCACGCGCGGCATCGTGACGCGAACTGATCTGGCGCGGATGAAGCCGACGGCGCTGATCGTCAACACCAGCCGCGCCGGATTGATCGCGCCGGCTGCGCTGGTCGATGCACTCAAAGCCGGCCGGCCCGGCATGGCCGCCATCGATGTATTCGAGGAAGAGCCGTTTACCGACACGAGGCATCCGCTGCTCAACATGTCGAACGTCGTGTGCACGCCGCACATAGGCTACGTTTCGCGCGAGCAGTTCGAGGTGCACTTCATCGACATCTTCGGTCAGATCGTCGCATGGGCCGACGGTCATCCGATCAACGTCGTCAACCCCGAGGTGCTCGTGTCGGCCAACCTGCGGAGCTAGAAGGCTTTCGCGCCGTCAGAAAAATTCGTACCGTCCATGGCGCGGCAAGCCATGGGCCTGAGAGCCCGGGGGCCCTAAACGGTCCGACACAGGCCTGCCGCATATGCAATAGGGGAGGTGATGCTCATGGCTTTTTCTCGTCGTACCTTTATTCGTCTGGCTTCCGGCGCCGCGATTCTGCCCGGACTGCCGCAACTTGCTTGGGCGGAGACATATCCGTCGCGGCCCGGCAAAATCGACGTCGGCTTCCCGCCCGGCACGTCGTCCGACATTATGGCGCGTCTGGTCGCGCAGTGGCTGACCGACTACTTCCATCAGCAGTTCGTGGTCGAGAACAAGCCGGGCGCTGGCACCAATATCGCCGCCGAAACCGTGGTGCACGCGCCGGCCGACGGCTACACGATCCTTTGGGTGACGCAGACCAATTCGATCAATTCGACGCTGTACAAGCATCTGCCATTCAATTTTGACCGGGACATCGAGCCCGTAGCCGGCGTCATCACGGTGCCGACGGTGATGATGGTCAATCCCAAGGTTCCGGCGAAGACCGTCCCCGAGTTCATTGCCTACGCCAAGGCCAATCCCGGCAAGATCAACATGTCATCGCCGGGCGTCGGCAGTATCAATCACGTGCTGGGCGAACTGTTCAATATGATGACCGGTGTGAAGCTCGTGCACGTGCCGTATCGTACCAGCCAATTCCCCGATCTCGTCAGCGGGCAGGTGCAGGTCACGTTCAATCCGTTGCCGTCCTCGCTCGGCTTCATCAAAAACGGACAGTTGCGCGCGCTGGCGGTGACTTCGAAGGAGCGGCAGGCCGTGTTGCCGAACGTGCCGACCATCGGTGAATCCGTGCCGGGCTACGAGGGCACGGCCTGGTTCGGCCTTGGTGTGCCGCAGAAGACGCCAAAGGATGTAGTCACGACGTTGAACAAGGCGATGAATGCCGGACTGGCCGACGCGAAGTTCAAGGCCAAGCTGATCGAATTGGGCGGTGTGCCGATGCCCGGGTCACCGCAAGAGTTCTCCAAGTTCATCCACGAAGAAAATGCCAAGTGGGCGAAGGTGGTGAAGTTCTCCGGCGCCAAGGTCGACTGACCGCAGGTGCCGCTGGTTTGACGATAAAAGGGCCGCCCCAACGGGGCGGCCCAGGTTTGTCCCGGGAGTGGAGCGCCCGTTGGCAAGGCGCTCGCGCTACGTTGTTCAGCGTTGTCCCCCGAAACGCACTGTAGCGGCGGAACGTCGCCGTCCGCTTGCGCGCGGCGCGTGAACTCGGCTCATTTTTGGACGGTGGTTTCTAAGCGAGACGCGCGCTACAGGGTCGTCAGCGTCCAGCTCACGACCTGCTTTGCCACGTCGTTGAAGGCGGCGTTAAGCGCCGCGACGGCATCGGCCGCGTCGGTGCTTTTGGCCGCCGCCGTGGCCGAAAACAGCTGCGCGCCCGCGACGCCCTTGTCGCTGACGAGCCGCGCGGTGATTTCGACGACAGCTTTGGGTGAGGGCTGCGGCTCCAGGTAAAAGCTGCGGATACCGAGTTCGAGCCGGTATTCCGCGGCGACCTGCTCAAGCGGGCGGCTGACCTCGCCGAGTTGGTGCGCATTCTCGAAGCTCTGCACGATGCGCGCTTGCACCAGCTTGGGCAGATTGTCGGCCCACTGCGCGTTATCGACGCTCGAATAGGTGCCGTTCGCGCCGCGCAGCAGAATCTTCTGGCTGTCAAACAGGATGATGGCGTTGGGGTCGGGCACCGCCACTTGCGCCTTAAGCGGCGTCGTGGAGGGGAAGTCCGTAACGGCCGTCAGATCGTAGATCGCCGGGCCCTTCTTCGGCGCGCCCGTGCCGGTCAGGTTTTCCAGACCGCCGAGCAGACCTTCGATCCGCTTCGAATTCTTGCCCAGCATATCGGCGAATTCGGAAATGCCGCCGATCGCCGTGTTCAGCGGCTTGGCGTTCTGATCGAGGATCGTGTCGAGGCGGTGCAGGGTGGCTTGCGCGGATTCCGTCAGGTTGCGGCCGACGTCGGCGCCGGCGACGAGCACGGGCGGCTTGCCGTTTTCACTCGTCACTTTCGGCGCGTCGGGCGCGCCGCCCCTGAGCGAGATCGTCGTCGCGCCGGTCAGCCCCTGGAAGGAGACGTCGACCTTGGTATCGGCGCGGATTGGCGTTCCCGGATCGACGGAGATGGTCGCCGTCACGCGCTTGGGGAACGCGGGATCCAGGTTGACCGCGGTCACGGCGCCGACGCGCACGCCGTTGAACAGCACGTTGGCGCCGAGGTTGAGCCCCGACACCGACGTTTCGAAGCGCAGGTCATAAATGGCGCGTTGGCCAAGGCCGCCGGTGTTCTTGATCCAGTAGACGAAGCCGAAGGCGGCCAGCAGGCAGGCCAGTGCGAAGGCGCCGATCAGAACGTAGCGGGCGCGGTATTCCATAAGGCCCCCTTGTGAGGCCTCCGGCCTCGGCGCGGTCAGCGACGGCTGAGCGCGATCGCCGCCTTTACCGGTTTCCCGCCGCCAGGCGAGTCGATGGTGACGTTCTGGCGACGGCCGCGCGTCACCAGCGAGAGATTAGCGGCAAAGGCTCCACTCTCGACGTGCACGGTGATCTGATCGCCGCCCGCAGTGCCGATGGCGTTGCCGCCGATGTTGCGCGTGCGTTCGGTCCACTGACCGCTGATGTGATTGCCGGCGTCGGCCGTGAACTGGCCGGTCAGGTCGAAATTGTAGCTGTCGCTGGCGCAACGCAGATCAACATCGACTTCGTGGCCGGTCGAGCCGCGCTGCCGATAGTTCGCGTTGCAGCGGATGCGTTCGGTGGTGCCGTTGCCTGGCTGGATGCTGCCGGTGCCGCCCCAGGAGCCCACGAGCGCCGCGAACGGGCCGCTCGCGGCCTGCGCGGGGCGCGGCAGCGCGCCAAAGCCGAGAGCGAAAAGGGAGCCGCCGAGCAATGCGGCAGTCGAGAACGATGCAAATCGGGTCATGGGGCGCTGCAAGGGCAATATCCCGTTCTTGTTCATGGTGACGCGAGCGAAGGGTGCCCGCCTTAACCGCGAACGGGGCGGTTCAGGTTCCATGGCAGGATGCGCGGGACCCATGACGGAATCAAGAAAGGTGTTTCCCCTAGTATCGGACGGTCAGCCCGCAGAGCCTTCGAGTTCCTCTCGCTGGATCTCCAGCGCCAGCCAATTCTCCTCGGCCGCCGCGATTTTCTGCTGGATATCACCGAGGGCCGCGGTCGTTTTTTCAAAGGCTGCGCGGTCCTTTACGTAGAGATCCGGATCATTCAGACGAACTTGAAGCGCGGCCGCTTCGTGTTGCAGTTTGGCGATCGTGCCGGGCAGCGTTTGCAGCGCATGCTTGTCCTTGAAGCTCAGGCGCTTCCGTGTCGCCGGCGCCGGCGTCGCGGCTGTCGACTTCTCGGCCTTGGGCGCCGCGGCAGGACGGGCTTCGCGCCGGAGGTCGGCACCGCGCTGCGCCAGCATGTCGGAATAGCCGCCGGCATACTCGATCCAGCGGCCGCCGCCTTCCGGCGCGATGACGCCGCTCACCAGCCGGTCGAGGAAGTCGCGATCGTGGCTGATGAGCAGCACGGTGCCGGGATAGTCGGCGAGCACGTCCTCGAGCACGTCGAGCGTTTCCATGTCGAGATCGTTGGTCGGCTCGTCGAGCACCAGCAGGTTCGACGGCTTGGCCATCACCTGCGCCAGCATCAGCCGGCCGCGTTCGCCGCCGGAGAGCTTCGACAGGGGTGTACGTGCTTGTTCGGGTGCGAACAGGAAGTCGCGCATGTAGCCGACGACGTGTTTGGGTGTGTTGTTGACCATGACGGTGTCGCCGGCGCCGCCGGTGAGGGCGTCGGCGACGGTGGTTTCGGGGTCGAGGCTGTCGCGGTGCTGGGTCAGCGTCGCGACCTGCAGATTGGCGCCGAGCCGCACGGTGCCGCTATCCGGCGCCAGCGCGCCGGTGAGCAGGCCGATCAAAGTCGTCTTGCCGGCGCCGTTGGGCCCGACAACACCGATACGGTCGCCGCGCTGAATGCGGATCGAAAAATCCGAAACGATCGGGCGATCGCCATAGGATTTGGCGATCGTGTCCGCTTCGATCACCAGCACGCCGGAGGGCGCGGCGCTGGCGGTGGTGATGGCGGCGTTGCCTGCGGCGCCGCGATGGCTTCGGCGCCGCTCGCGCAGCGCGGCAAGTTCGCCGACGCGACGCATGTTGCGCTTGCGCCGCGCAGTGACGCCGTAGCGCATCCAGTGCTCTTCGGCGACGATCTTGCGGTCGAGCTTGTGCTGCTCGCGCTCTTCCTCGGCCAGCAGCATGTCGCGCCATTCCTCGAAATGGGCAAAGCCGCGCTCGATCCGCCGCGTGACGCCGCGGTCCAGCCACACCGTCGAACGCGTGAGATTGGAGAGGAAGCGGCGGTCGTGGCTGATGATGACCATGGCGCTGCGGCTATTGCCGAGTTCGGTCTCCAGCCACTCGATGGTCGTCAGGTCGAGATGGTTCGTCGGCTCGTCGAGCAGCAAAATGTCGGGCGAGGGCGCCAGCACGCGCGCAAGCGACGCCCGCCGCGCCTCGCCGCCGGAGAGATGCGCCGGATCCTCGTCGCCGGAGAGGGCAAGCTGATCGAGCAGGTAGCGCGCCGTGTGCGGATCGTCGGTCGGCCGCAGGCCGGCCTCGACATAAGCGCGGACGGTGGTGAAGCCAGAGAAGTCGGGCTCCTGCGGCAGATACCGCACCAGCGCCCCCGGCTGCACAAACACCGTGCCGCGGTCTGGCTCGGTCGCGCCGGCGGCGATCCTCAGCAACGTCGATTTGCCCGAGCCGTTGCGGCCGACCAGCGACACCCGTTCGCCGGGCGAGACGGAGAGTTCGGCGCCCGCCAATAACGGCGTGCCGCCGAAGGTTAGGGCAATATCCTTGAGCTGCAGGAGAGGAGGGGCCATGGCGATCCGCTACAGGCGGATCGCCGCCGGGTCAAAGCCTGTTTAGTGGGGGAAGCCGAGATAGTCGGGTGTGATGCGCACATCGATGAAGACCCGCTTGCCGGCCTTCACGGCCTTAATGTCCTCACGCACCATGCCCACCAGGTCGGCGACGGAAGTTGGCCACCACCGCCGTGCAGGACACGCCGGTTCGGCCTCGTCGATCGGCCGGACGAGCGCGATGTCCTCGATGCGGACCCCGAGAGTCCCTTTGTTGGGCGTGAGCTTCATCTTTGAGCCCCCCTGGGGTGATTTGGGCCCTGGAACGCATTATATGAGCCCGGTTGGGCGGCAAAACCGCCTGAATCGCTCCTTCATCGGGCCTTGCAAACGTCACGTGCATCATGCATGACATCCCCGCGGCGGGCCCTGTATGGTCCGCCGCATCCGCTTCCGGAGGAGCGTAGCTCAATTGGTAGAGCGTCGGTCTCCAAAACCGAAGGTTGGGGGTTCGAGACCCTCCGCTCCTGCCAGGCGGAGATCCGGCACGAGGCCGGCTTTGGGCTGATCGCCTGAGCCCGGCGCGACTGGCTCGGCCTGGCCGGGATCACACTCGGGAAGCTTTCGGTTAACGTTTGGCTGCGACAGGACTGCTTTGGATGGCAACGTCTCCCTTTAAGTTCCTTCAGGAAGTGCGCGAGGAAACGCGCAAGGTGACGTGGCCGTCGCGCAAAGAGACGATGATCACTACCGCCATGGTTTTCGTGATGGTGGCGATCGCGTCGGTGTTCTTCCTGGTAGCCGACCAGATCATGCGTATCGCCGTCACCTTCGTGCTCGGCATCGGAAGCTGAGAATTTAAGGTTTTACGAGATGAGCGACACCGCCGCCGCAACGACGTCGACCCGGCCGAAACGCTGGTACATCGTGCACGCCTACTCGAACTTCGAGAAGAAGGTCGCCGAGTCCATTCGCGAGCAAGCCAAGCAGCGCAATCTCGATGACCACTTCGAGCAGGTGCTGGTGCCGACCGAGACGGTGGTCGAGGTGCGTCGCGGCCGCAAGGTCAATGCCGAGCGCAAGTTCTTCCCGGGCTACGTGCTGGTGAAGATGGACCTCACCGACGAGGTCTACCATCTCATCAAGAACACCCCGAAGGTCACCGGCTTCCTCGGCACCGACAACAAGCCGATGCCGATCTCGGAAGCGGAAGCCCAGCGCATCCTGCAGCAGGTGCAGGAGGGCGTGGAGCGTCCCAAGCCCTCGATCTCGTTCGAGGTCGGCGAGAACGTGCGTGTCTCCGACGGCCCCTTCGCCTCGTTCAATGGTGTGGTGGAAGAGGTCGACGAGGGCCGCTCGCGCGTGAAGGTCGCGGTGTCGATCTTCGGCCGCGCGACGCCGGTGGAACTGGAATTCGGCCAGGTCGAGAAGGTCTGACCGTGTAGCGAGGCGGGCGGGATCATCCCGGCCGCGACAGAGCCAGACGTGGGAGGTGAGGCGGCCGCCAACCGCCGAGATCCGCACCACTAACGGAGTGAGATATGGCGAAGAAAGTCACTGGATTCCTGAAACTGCAGGTGCCCGCGGGCGCCGCCAACCCGTCGCCGCCGATCGGCCCGGCGCTGGGCCAGCGTGGTCTCAACATCATGGAGTTCTGCAAGGCGTTCAACGCGCAGACCCAGAAGATGGAAAAGAACACGCCGATCCCGGTGGTCATCACGACCTACCAGGATCGCTCCTTTACCTTCGAACTGAAGACGCCGCCGGTGTCGTTCTTCCTCAAGAAGGCGGCCAAGATCGACAGCGGCTCGAAGACTCCGGGCATCGCCTCCGCTGGTTCGGTGACCAAGGCGCAGATCAAGGAGATCGCCGAGCAGAAGATGAAGGACCTCAACGCCAACGATATCGAAGCGGCCATGAAGATGATCGAGGGTTCCGCCCGCTCGATGGGCCTCGCGGTGAAGGAGTAATCGGTCATGGCAATCGGAAAGCGCACGAAGGCGATCCGTGAGGGCGTCGACCGCGAGAAGGCCTACTCCATCGCGGAAGCGGTCAAGCTGGTCAAGGAACGCGCCAAGGCGAAGTTCGACGAGACGATCGAGATCGCGATGAATCTCGGCGTCGATCCCAAGCACGCCGACCAGATGGTCCGCGGCGTCTGCAACCTGCCGAACGGCTCCGGCCGCACGGTCCGCGTCGGCGTGTTCGCGCGCGGCGCCAAGGCCGAGGAGGCGAAGGCCGCAGGGGCCGACGTCATCGGCGCCGAGGACCTGTTCGAGGTCGTCAACGGCGGCAAGGTCGACTTCGACCGCTGCATCGCCACGCCCGACATGATGCCGCTCGTCGGCCGTCTCGGTAAGGTGCTCGGGCCTCGCGGCATCATGCCGAACCCGAAGGTCGGCACGGTGACCATGGACGTCACCGGCGCGGTGAAGGCGGCCAAGGGCGGCGCCGTCGAGTTCCGCGTCGAGAAGGCGGGCATCATCCAGGCCGGCGTCGGCAAGGCGTCGTTCACGGAGGCCAAGCTCGTCGAGAACATCAAGGCGTTCGCCGACGCAGTGCAGAAGGCCAAGCCGGCCGGCGCCAAGGGGCACTACATCAACCGGGTGTCGGTCTCCTCGACCATGGGCCCGGGGGTGAAAGTCGACATCCCGAGCCTGTTCGGTACGCAAGCGTAGTTAGCGCCGACGCGATCCCACATCTGACGGCCGGCGCCACCCAGCGCCGGCCGTTTCTCGTTGCGGGCTTGCGCCGGGCGGCCGCTGATTTCCTCCTATTTCCCCTTGGCAAACCGACCAATAGGGGCTAGATGGGGTCTATCGGGCGTGCTGGCCCTAGTTTGTCAGCACGCCTTTGCGCGTCTCAGCAAAACAATGGTGATCGGAAGACTTTCCTTTTGGACATCCCGGCGGGACATCTGAAAGGGGGCTCCGAAGCTGTCGCAGAGTGTGAGCGTGCAAGGCCAAGCCCCTGAAAAGGCAAGGCCAACCTGTCCAAGACTGCCGGCGCCGAGGGCCTTCGAGCCTGACGCTTAATCCCATTCCGGGGGCCAGCATAGACGGGGTCGAGACCCAAGTTTGCGCAGCTCACAAGGCTGCGCCGGTTTGGTTCGAACCTCGGAGAGCCGTTCAAGGTCGCAAGACCAAAAACGGCGGGCAGGCTGAACGTCGTCCTGCTCAAGGTTCGCGTGAACTTCAAGCGGGACGGCAGTCGCAACCGGCGGCTCCCGCAACAGGACACGCGGACAAGCCGTCAAAACCGAAAGAGCTTGCAGTGGATCGAGCGGCCAAAGCGGAGTCCATCACTGAGCTGAGCGGCGTGTTCAAAGCCGCGCAGGTCGTGGTGGTTGCTCACTATGCCGGCCTCACCGTCGCGCAAATGCAGACTCTGCGTCAGCAGATGAAGCATGCGGGCGCACAGGTGAAGGTCGCCAAGAACCGTCTGGCCAAGATCGCGCTCAAGGACACCGACGCTGCCTCAATCGCGCCCCTGCTGAAGGGGCCGACCGTGCTCGCCTATTCGGGCGATCCGGTCGCGGCACCGAAGGTGGCCATCGATTTCGCCAAGGCGAACGAGCAGTTCGTCATCCTTGGCGGCTCGATGGGCAAAACGGCTCTGGATCCGAACGGCGTGAAGGCACTCGCCTCGCTGCCGTCTCTGGACGAACTGCGCGCCAAGATCGTCGGCCTCCTCGTGGCGCCGGCGACCAAGATCGCGCAGCTCACCAACGCTCCCGCGGCCAAGGTCGCGCGCGTGGTCCATGCCTATGCATCCAAGGGCGAAGCGGCCTGACGGCTCAACTCACACAATCTCTGGTTCGAACCTGATAGGAACTGACAATGGCTGATTTGCAGAAAATCGTCGACGATCTGTCGAAGCTGACCGTCCTCGAGGCGGCGGACCTCGCCAAGATGCTCGAAGAGAAGTGGGGCGTTTCGGCTGCTGCCGCGGTGGCGGTGGCGGCGGGCCCGGCGGGCGGCGGCGCCGCCGCTGCTGCTGAAGAGAAGACCGAGTTCACCGTTGTCCTGGCTGCGGCCGGCGACAAGAAGATCGAGGTGATCAAGGAAGTGCGTGCGCTCACCGGCCTCGGCCTCAAGGAGGCCAAGGACCTGGTCGAGGGCGCGCCCAAGACGGTCAAGGAAGGCGTTGCCAAGGACGAGGCCGAGAAGATCAAGGCCACGCTCGAAAAGGTCGGCGCCAAGGTTGAGCTTAAGTAAGCAGCGCTTATTTAAGCGGAATCCCCGGACGAGACCTGGGGATCGCGAACTGACTACCGGACCCCTCGGGCGCGCTCGCGCGCCCGGGGTTTTCGGCCAGATGGCGGCCTGATGAGGGCCTCAGGAAGCAAGAGCCCATAAAGGCCAAGGAATGCGAAGGCTGTCGGGGATGAGGCGCCCGGGCTTTCGATGAGGAGAGGGTGGAAGGATACCACCCGTCTGACGAGGCCATCGCAGCCGGGCAACCGGCGCGGTGATTGGCTGGGCAACCGGCCGGACGAGATGTGAAGAGTGCGGCGGTTCGGGTTCCACCCGAATCACATAGAACCGGGCAGCCCCGACGCCTGTCCTGATGGTCGCGATGGAATGCGGCCGTTCGGAGAGGCGCCCGCGCTCCCGCCGAAATATAGAATCGAGAGAGAAACGATGGCGCAGACGTTTACCGGTCGCAAGCGCGTACGAAAGTTTTTTGGCTCAATCAAAGAAGTCGCGGAGATGCCGAACCTCATCGAGGTTCAGAAGGCATCTTACGATCAATTCCTTCTCGTCGACGAGCCGCAGGGCGGCCGCCCTGACGAGGGCCTGCAGGCCGTGTTCAAGTCGGTCTTCCCGATCAAGGATTTCTCCAACACCTCGCAGCTCGATTTCGTCGCTTACGAATTCGACCCGCCGAAGTACGACGTCGACGAGTGCCGCCAGCGCGGCATGACCTTCGCCGCGCCGCTGAAGGTGAAGCTGCGCCTCATCGTGTTCGATGTGGACGAGGAGACGGGCGCCCGTTCGGTCAAGGACATCAAGGAGCAGGATGTCTACATGGGCGACATCCCGCTCATGACCAACAACGGCACCTTCATCGTCAACGGCACCGAGCGCGTCATCGTCTCGCAGATGCACCGTTCGCCGGGCGTGTTCTTCGATCACGACAAGGGCAAGACGCACTCGTCGGGCAAGCTTTTGTTCGCCGCCCGCATCATCCCGTATCGCGGCTCCTGGCTCGACATCGAGTTCGACGCCAAGGACATCGTCTACGCGCGCATCGACCGCCGCCGCAAGATTCCGGTGACGTCGCTGCTCTATGCGCTCGGCCTGGACGGTGAGGATATCCTCGAGACCTTCTACAAGCACGTCACCTACAAGCGCGCGAAGGAAGGCTGGCGCGTGCCGTTCGACGCCAACCGCATGCGCGGCTACAAGGCGATCAACGATCTCGTCGACGCCGACACCGGCAAGGTGGTGGTCGAAGCCGGCAAGAAGCTCACCGTGCGTCAGGCGCGCCAGCTTTCGGAAAAGGGCCTCAAGGCCCTGCGCATGACCGACGAGGAACTGGTCGGCAACTACATCGCCGAGGACCTCGCCAATCCGAAGACCGGTGAGATCTACACGGAGGCCGGTGAGGAGATCACCGAGAAGAACCTCAAGGTCCTCATCGAGGCCGGTTACAAGGAGCTGCCGCTCCTCGACATCGACCACGTCAATGTCGGCGCCTACATCCGCAACACGCTCGCCGTCGACAAGAACATGACGCGCGAGGACGCACTGTTCGACATCTACCGCGTCATGCGTCCGGGCGAGCCGCCGACGGTCGACACCGCCGAGGCGATGTTCAATTCGCTGTTCTTCGACAGCGAGCGCTACGATCTCTCGGCCGTCGGCCGCGTGAAGATGAACATGCGCCTCGACCTCGACGCGCCGGACACCATGCGCGTGCTGCGCAGGGATGACATCCTCGCGGTGATCAAGACCCTGGTCGATCTGCGCGACGGCAAGGGCGAGATCGACGACATCGACCATCTCGGCAACCGCCGCGTCCGGTCGGTCGGCGAACTCATGGAGAACCAGTACCGCATCGGCCTCCTGCGCATGGAGCGCGCGATCAAGGAGCGCATGTCGTCGGTCGATATCGACACCGTCATGCCGCAGGACCTGATCAACGCCAAGCCGGCGGCCGCCGCGGTACGCGAGTTCTTCGGCTCCTCGCAGCTCTCGCAGTTCATGGACCAGACCAACCCGCTCTCCGAGATCACGCACAAGCGTCGTCTCTCGGCGCTCGGGCCGGGCGGTCTCACGCGCGAGCGTGCCGGCTTCGAAGTGCGCGACGTGCACCCGACGCATTACGGCCGCATCTGCCCGATCGAGACGCCGGAAGGTCCGAACATCGGCCTTATCAACTCGCTCGCGACCTACGCGCGCGTGAACAAGTACGGCTTCGTCGAGACGCCGTACCGCAAGGTCAAGGACGGCCGCGTCAGCGACGAGGTGGTCTATCTCTCCGCGATGGAGGAAAGCCGCCACGCGGTGGCGCAGGCCAACGCGCAGATGGATGCGAAGGGCCGGTTCATCGAAGATCTGGTCATCTGCCGCCAGGCCGGCGACGTGCACCTCGTGCCGCGCGACAAGGTCAGCTACATGGACGTGTCGCCGAAGCAGCTCGTGTCGGTTGCCGCGGCGCTCATCCCGTTCCTCGAGAACGACGACGCCAACCGCGCGCTGATGGGCTCGAACATGCAGCGCCAGGCGGTGCCGCTCGTTCGCGCCGAGGCGCCGTTCGTCGGTACCGGCATGGAAGGCGTGGTCGCCCGTGACTCGGGCGCCGCGATCGCGGCGCGCCGCACCGGTGTGGTCGATCAGGTGGACGCCACCCGTATCGTCATCCGCGCGACCGGCGAGACCGACCCGACCAAGCCGGGCGTCGATATCTACCGGCTGATGAAGTACCAGCGCTCGAACCAGAACACCTGCATCAACCAGCGTCCGCTGGTGAAGGTGGGCGATCAGGTTCAGAAGGGCGACATTATCGCCGACGGTCCCTCGACCGAGCTCGGCGAGCTCGCGCTCGGCCGCAACGTCCTCGTCGCGTTCATGCCGTGGAACGGCTACAACTTCGAGGACTCGATCCTGCTCTCCGAGCGGATCGTGAAGGAAGACGTGTTCACGTCCATCCACATCGAGGAATTCGAGGTGATGGCGCGTGACACCAAGCTCGGTCCGGAAGAGATCACGCGCGATATTCCGAACGTTTCGGAAGAAGCGCTGAAGAATCTCGACGAGGCGGGCATCGTCTACATCGGCGCGGAAGTGCACGCCGGCGACATCCTGGTCGGCAAGATCACGCCGAAGGGCGAAAGCCCGATGACGCCGGAAGAGAAGCTGCTGCGCGCCATCTTCGGCGAAAAGGCGTCCGACGTCCGCGACACGTCTCTGCGCGTGCCGCCGGGCGTGCAGGGCACCGTCGTCGAGGTGCGCGTGTTCAACCGCCACGGTGTCGAGAAGGACGAGCGCGCGCTCGCGATCGAGCGTGAGGAGATCGAGCGTCTCGCCAAGGACCGCGACGACGAGCAGGCGATCCTCGACCGTAACGTTTACGGCCGTCTCGCCGAGCTGCTCGAAGGCCGGCAGGGCATCGCCGGTCCGAAGGGCTTCAAGAAGGACTCGAAGATCACCCGCGCCGTGCTGGATGAATATCCGCGCTCGCAGTGGTGGCAGTTCGCGTCGCCCAACGACAAGCTGATGGCCGAGATCGAGGCGATCCGGAAGCAGTACGACGAGTCGAAGAAGCTGCTCGAGCAGCGTTTCCTCGACAAGGTCGAGAAGCTGCAGCGCGGCGACGAGCTGCCTCCGGGCGTGATGAAGATGGTCAAGGTCTTCGTCGCGGTGAAGCGCAAGATCCAGCCCGGCGACAAGATGGCCGGCCGCCATGGCAACAAGGGCGTGGTGTCGAAGATCGTGCCGATCGAGGACATGCCGTTCCTCGAAAACGGTACGCACGCCGACATCGTGCTCAATCCGTTGGGCGTGCCGAGCCGCATGAACGTCGGACAGATCCTCGAGACGCATCTCGGCTGGGCCTGCGCCGCGTTGGGGTTGAAGATCGGCCAGACGGTCGATCATTACAACGCCAAGCACGACGCCAAGCCGCTGAAGGAGATGCTCAAGAAGGTCTACGGCGACGACGAGACCATCAAGAGCCTCGGCGAGGATGAACTGGTCGAACTCGGCGGCAATCTGCGGCACGGCGTGCCGATCGCGACGCCGGTGTTCGACGGCGCCAAGGAGGCGGACATCGAGCACATGCTCGATCTCGCCGGCGTCGACAAATCCGGCCAGTCGACCGTCTACGACGGGCGCACCGGCGAGCCGTTCGATCGTCGCGTGACCGTCGGCTACATCTACATGCTGAAGCTGCACCATCTGGTGGACGACAAGATCCACGCCCGTTCGATCGGTCCGTACTCGCTGGTCACCCAGCAACCGCTCGGCGGCAAGGCGCAGTTCGGCGGCCAGCGCTTTGGCGAAATGGAGGTGTGGGCGCTCGAGGCTTATGGCGCCGCCTACACGCTGCAGGAAATGCTCACCGTGAAGTCGGACGACGTCGCCGGCCGTACCAAGGTGTACGAGGCGATCGTGCGCGGCGACGACACGTTCGAAGCGGGCATTCCGGAAAGCTTCAACGTGCTGGTCAAGGAGATGCGCTCGCTCGGCCTCAACGTCGACCTGTACAATTCCAAGCAGTCGAAGGACGGCGGTCAGACCGCCGAGGCAGCCGAGTAACGACACAATCCGGGAGCGGCGAGGGCGCCGCTCCCTTCATCTGGCCGGCCGCCCGCAGCGGCGCAGGCCAGAGGCTCCGCTGAGGCGGATGCCGGCAGAAAATTGAATGCAGGCCGCGGCGGCGGCCAAGGAGAACGCGATGAACCAAGAGATCATGAATCTTTTCAGCCCGCAGGCGCCGGCTCAGGTCTTCGACCAGATCCGGATCTCGATCGCCAGCCCTGAGAAGATCCTGTCCTGGTCCTACGGCGAGATCAAAAAGCCGGAGACGATCAACTACCGTACCTTCAAGCCCGAGCGCGACGGCCTGTTCTGCGCGCGCATCTTCGGGCCGATCAAGGACTACGAGTGCTTGTGCGGCAAGTACAAGCGCATGAAGTACAAGGGCATCATCTGCGAGAAGTGCTCGGTCGAGGTCACGCTGTCACGCGTGCGGCGCGAGCGCATGGGCCACATCGAGCTCGCGGCTCCCGTCGCGCACATCTGGTTCCTGAAGTCGCTGCCGAGTCGCATCGGCCTCTTGATGGACATGACGCTCAAGGATCTCGAGCGGATTCTCTATTTTGAATACTACGTCGTTCTCGAGCCGGGCCTCACCCCGCTCAAGGACCGGCAGCTCTTGTCTGAGGACGAGTACCTCAAGGCGCAGGAAGAGTTCGGCCCCGACTCGTTCACCGCGATGATCGGCGCCGAGGCGATCCGCGAGATGCTCAAGGCCATGGATCTCGACAAGCTGCAGACCGAGCTGCGCGTCGAGATGGGCGAGACCGACAGCGACATCAAGAAGAAGAAGTACGCCAAGCGGTTGAAGCTGATCGAAGCCTTCATCCAGTCCGGCAACAAGCCGGAGTGGATGATCCTCACGGTCGTGCCGGTGATTCCGCCGGACCTGCGCCCGCTCGTCCCGCTCGACGGCGGCCGCTTCGCCACGTCCGACCTCAATGATCTTTATCGCCGCGTCATCAACCGCAACAATCGTCTGAAGCGGTTGATCGAGCTGCGCGCGCCGGACATCATCATCCGCAACGAGAAGCGCATGCTTCAGGAAGCGGTCGATGCGCTGTTCGACAACGGCCGCCGCGGCCGCGTCATCACCGGCGCCAACAAGCGTCCGCTGAAGTCGCTCGCCGACATGCTCAAGGGGAAGCAGGGCCGCTTCCGGCAAAACCTGCTCGGCAAGCGCGTCGACTACTCCGGCCGTTCGGTGATCGTCGTCGGTCCCGAGCTCAAGCTGCACCAGTGCGGCCTGCCGAAGAAGATGGCGCTCGAGCTGTTCAAGCCGTTCATCTATTCGCGGCTCGACGCCAAGGGCCTGTCGACCACGGTGAAGCAGGCCAAGAAGCTCGTGGAGAAGGAGAAGCCGGAGGTCTGGGACATCCTCGACGAGGTGATCCGCGAGCATCCGGTGCTCTTGAACCGCGCGCCGACCCTGCACCGCCTCGGCATCCAGGCCTTCGAGCCGGTGCTGATCGAGGGCAAGGCGATCCAGCTGCATCCGCTCGTCTGCGCGGCGTTCAACGCCGACTTCGACGGCGACCAGATGGCCGTGCACGTCCCGCTGTCGCTCGAGGCGCAGCTGGAAGCGCGCGTGCTGATGATGTCGACCAACAACATCCTGCACCCGGCCAACGGTCAGCCGATCATCGTGCCGTCGCAGGACATCGTGCTCGGCCTCTACTACCTGTCGCTGCTGCGCGAGGGCGAGCCGGGTCAATGGAAAAAGGAACTCCACTCGGACGAGGATATCCGGAAGGATCCCAAGAAGAAAAACAGAATCGAGGGATTCTACGAAAGCATTTCCGACATCGATCACGCTTTGAACGTGAAAGCGATCACGTTGCACAGCAAGATCATGTACCGCTGGGAAGGTCTCGACGCCGAAGGAAAGCTCGTCAAGAAATGGTACGAGACCACGCCGGGCCGCGTCGTGCTCGGCTCGGTGCTGCCGCGTAACGCCAAGACCCCGTTCGACGTCGTCAACAAGCTGATGACGAAGCGCGAGATCTCGAACATGATCGACACCGTCTACCGCCACTGCGGTCAGAAGGAGACGGTGATCTTCTGCGACCGGATCATGGGGCTCGGCTTCTATCACGCGTTCAAGGCCGGCATCTCGTTCGGCAAGGACGACATGGTGGTGCCGGCGTCGAAGTGGCAGACCGTCGAGAAGACGCGCGAACTCGCCAAGGAGTTCGAGCAGCAGTACAACGACGGCCTGATCACCCAGGGCGAGAAGTACAACAAGGTCGTCGACGCCTGGTCGAAGTGCACCGAGACCATCGCCGAAGCGATGATGAAGGAGATCTCGGCCGCGAAGAAGGACGCGAACGGCCGCGAGGCGCAGATCAACTCGATCTACATGATGGCCCACTCGGGCGCCCGCGGGTCGCCGGCGCAGATGCGTCAACTCGCCGGCATGCGCGGCCTGATGGCCAAGCCGGACGGCTCGATCATCGAGACGCCGATCGTGTCGAACTTCAAGGAAGGCCTCACCGTGATGGAGTACTTCAACTCCACGCACGGCGCCCGTAAGGGTCTGGCCGACACCGCCTTGAAGACGGCGAACTCGGGCTACCTGACGCGTCGTCTCGTCGACGTGGCGCAGGACTGCATCATCACCGAGTACGACTGCGGCACCGACAAGGGCATCAACGTGCGGGCGATCATCGACGCCGGCACCGTGGTGGCCTCGCTGGCATCCCGCATTCTCGGCCGCACCACGGCCGAGGACGTCAAGGATCCGTCCTCCAGCAACATCCTCATCAAGAAGGGGACGCTGCTGCAGGAGCCGGAGGTCGACGTCATCGTCAAGGGTGGCGTTCAGGAGCTCAAGATCCGCTCTGTGCTCACCTGCGAGACCAAGAGCGGCGTCTGCGGCGCCTGCTACGGGCGCGATCTCGCCCGCGGCACGCCCGTCAATATGGGCGAGGCGGTCGGCGTCATCGCGGCGCAGTCGATCGGCGAGCCCGGCACCCAGCTCACCATGCGCACGTTCCACATCGGCGGCGCGGCGCAGATCTCCGAGCAGTCGTTCATCGAGTCGAACTTCGACGGCAAGATCGTTTTCCGTGCGCCGAACATCGCCAAGAATTCGGACGGCGAGGTGGTGGCGATGGTGCGCAACATGGTCGTCGCGGTCGTCGACCCCGACGGCACCGAGCGCGCGCATCACCGCATCCCCTACGGCGCGCGCCTGCGCGTCGGGGATGGGCAGATGATCAAGCGCGGCCAGCGCATCGCCGAGTGGGATCCCTACACCCGGCCGATGCTGACCGAGGTCGAAGGCGAGATCGAGTTCGAGGACATGGTCGACGGTCTGTCGATGTCCGAGCAGCTCGACGAGTCGACCGGCATCGCCAAGCGCGTGGTCATCGACTGGCGCACGGGCTCGTCCCGTAACCAGCAGGACCTGCGTCCGTCGATCGTGATCAAGTCGGGTGGCAAGCTCCTCAAGCTCGCCCGCGGCGGCGACGCACGCTACCAGCTCGCGGTCGACGCGATCATCTCGGTCGATCCGGGCGGTCACGTGAAGGCGGGCGACGTCATCGCGCGTATTCCGACGGAAAGCGCCAAGACGCGCGACATCACCGGCGGTCTGCCGCGGGTGGCGGAGCTGTTCGAGGCGCGGCGGCCGAAGGAAGCGGCGGTCATCGCCGAGATCGGCGGCACCGTGCGGTTCGGCAAGGACTACAAGAACAAGCGCCGTCTTTCGATCGAGCCGGCCGACAAGAGCGATGAGGCGCGCGAGTACCTGATCCCGAAGGGCAAGCACATCCACCTTCAGGACGGCGACATCATCGAGAAGGGCGACTACATCGTCGAGGGCAATCCCGCCCCGCACGACATCCTCGCCATTCGCGGCGTCGAGGAACTCGCGGCCTACCTGGTCAACGAGATCCAGGAGGTCTACCGGCTCCAGGGCGTCATGATCAACGACAAGCACATCGAAGTGATCGTTCGCCAGATGCTGCAGAAGGTCGAGATCGACGACGCCGGCGAGACCGAGCTGTTGCAGGGCGAGCAGGTCGACCGCAGCGAGATGGACGAGATCAACGTCCGGGCGGCGGAGGAGGGCAAGAAGCCGGCGAGCGGCCATCCGGTCCTCCTTGGCATCACCAAGGCCTCGTTGCAGACCCGGTCGTTTATCTCGGCCGCCTCGTTCCAGGAGACCACGCGCGTCCTCACCGAAGCCGCGGTCCACGGCAAGGCGGACACGCTCGACGGCCTCAAGGAGAACGTGATCGTCGGCCGACTCATCCCGGCCGGCACCGGTGCGATGATGAATCAGCTGCGCGAGGTTGCCACCAAGCGCGACGCCCTCATCCTCGAGGAGCGGGAGAAGGACGCGGCCAAGGCGGCCGCGGCCGCTGCCGCCGCCGAAGCGCCGGCCCTGCCTCCGGCCGAGTAGGCCAGAGGCCCATAAACCTGCGAAAAGGCCGCCCTCCGGGGCGGCCTTTTCCATTGGGTGCGGGAAGTGGGCGCGGGCCTGCCATGACGCGCACGAAAGGCCTGTCTTTCCAGCCCTTTCCGCTTGACTTGCCCGAGTCGCGCCGATACATACGCCACACTTTACGGCAGGCGGTGAGCTTCGCTTGTTCGGAACGGCCCGCCCGGCAAGACCCTGAGATCGTTGCTTTTTCTCAAGATTTTGCCGGCGCAAACGCCTCGACCAATGAAGCTCAGACGCTGCCGCTGACAGCCGATGTCAGGGTTTTGAGTGAGGGCAAAAGGTGCGGACGGGATGGTCCGCGCCTCATCGCCGTCCGAACGGGAGAGCGCCCGCCGCTAGCGATGCGGATGGCGCGTTTCCGTTTTGCGCGTGGAAACGCGATCCGCAAACGTGTTGCGGGCCGCGGCTTCGATGCCAGAGAACGCGAGCGGCGCCGCCGAGCATGGCACGGCGCCGGCGCAAAGAAAGATGCCGGGCGCCAGCCGCCCACAAGTTTCCGGCTCGACGAGCCAACCGAGGTAGCGAAGGCCAATGCCAACGATCAACCAGCTGATTGCCAAGCCGCGGCACCCGCTGAAGGCGCGCAACAAGGTTCCGGCCCTGCAGGCGTCGCCGCAGAAGCGCGGGGTCTGCACGCGCGTCTACACGACGACCCCGAAGAAGCCGAACTCGGCGCTGCGCAAGGTCGCCAAGGTACGCCTGACCAACGGCTTCGAAGTGATCGGCTACATCCCGGGCGAGGGCCATAATCTTCAGGAGCACTCGGTCGTCATGATCCGCGGCGGCCGCGTCAAGGATCTGCCGGGCGTCCGCTACCACATCCTGCGCGGCGTGCTCGACACGCAGGGCGTCAAGAACCGCAAGCAGCGCCGTTCGAAGTACGGCGCGAAGCGTCCGAAGTAACCGGAGTGAAGCGACGGTTATCCCGGGCGAGCGAAGCGAG
Source organism: Pseudolabrys sp. (assembly GCF_035943735.1). Taxonomy (GTDB): domain Bacteria; phylum Pseudomonadota; class Alphaproteobacteria; order Rhizobiales; family Xanthobacteraceae; genus Pseudolabrys. The sequence goes on along the minus strand of NZ_DASZBV010000016.1, from coordinate 52,364 downwards.
ACCCGGGATCGCCAGAGCGACAGAGAGATAGAAGAGAACGGTCATGTCCCGTCGTCACGCTGCAGAGAAGCGCGAGATCATTCCGGACCCGAAGTTCGGCAACGTCGTCGTGTCGAAGTTCATGAATGCGATCATGTACGACGGCAAGAAGTCGGTCGCCGAGCAGATCGTCTACGGCGCGCTCGAGACCATCGAAGTCAAGACCAAGCAGAACCCGCTCGGTGTGTTCCAGCAGGCGCTCGACAACGTGATGCCGTCGATCGAAGTCCGCTCGCGGCGCGTCGGCGGCGCCACCTACCAGGTGCCGGTCGAAGTTCGCACCTCGCGGCGCCAGGCGCTCGGCATTCGCTGGATCATTTCGGCGGCGCGCGACCGCAACGAGCGCACGATGACCGAGCGTCTCTCGGCCGAACTGCTCGACGCCTCGAACAACCGCGGCAACGCGGTGAAGAAGCGTGAAGACACCCACAAGATGGCGGAAGCCAACCGGGCCTTCTCGCACTACCGCTGGTAACGGCGGCTAACGGATTCAGGAACAGCTATGCCTCGCGTTCACGCCATCGAGAACTACCGCAACTTCGGCATCATGGCCCACATCGATGCGGGCAAGACGACGACGACTGAGCGGATTCTCTATTACACCGGCAAGAGCCACAAGATCGGCGAGGTGCATGAGGGCGCCGCGACGATGGATTGGATGGAGCAGGAGCAGGAGCGCGGCATCACCATCACGTCGGCCGCGACGACCGCTTTCTGGGCCGGCAAGCGCCTGAACATCATCGACACTCCCGGCCACGTCGACTTCACCATCGAGGTCGAGCGCTCGCTGCGCGTACTCGACGGTGCCGTCGTCGTGCTCGACGGCAACCAGGGCGTCGAGCCGCAGACCGAGACCGTCTGGCGTCAGGGCGACAAGTACCGCGTTCCGCGCATCGTCTTCGCCAACAAGATGGATAAGACCGGCGCCGACTTCTACAAATGCCTTCAGGATATCATCGACCGACTCGGCGCCAAGCCCGTCGCGATCCAGCTGCCGATCGGCGAGGAGAGCAACTTCGCCGGCATGGTCGATCTCGTTCTGATGAAGGCCTATCTCTGGAACAACGAGGCGCTCGGCGCCAAGTTCGACACCGTCGACATCCCGGCCGATCTCGCCGACAAGGCGAAGGAATACCGTGAGAAGCTCGTCGAAGCCGCTGTCGAGCTCGACGACGCCGCCATGTCCGATTATCTCGACGGCAAAGAGCCAAGTGTCGAGACGCTGAAGAAACTCATCCGCAAGGCGGTCATCTCCGGCGCCTTCTATCCCGTGCTCTGCGGTTCGGCCTTCAAGAACAAGGGCGTGCAGCCGCTGCTCGACGCGGTCGTCGACTATTTGCCGTCGCCGCTCGACGTGCCGGCGATCAAGGGCATCAACCCGGATAAGGAAAACGAAGAAGTCATTCGTGAACCGAAGGATGAGGCGCCGCTGGCGCTGCTCGCCTTCAAGATCATGGACGATCCCTTCGTCGGCACCATCACGTTCTGCCGTATCTATTCGGGCACGCTCAGCAGCGGCACCGGCGTGATCAACTCGACGAAAGAGCGCAAGGAACGTATCGGCCGCATGCTGCTGATGCATGCGAACAACCGCGAAGACATCAAGGAAGCTTTCGCCGGCGACATCGTCGCGCTGGCGGGCCTGAAGGAGACGCGCACCGGCGACACGCTGTGCGACCCGGATAAGCCCGTCATCCTCGAGAAAATGGAATTCCCGGAGCCGGTTATCGAGATCGCGATCGAGCCCAAGTCGAAAGCCGATCAGGAAAAGCTCGGCGTCGCGCTGGCCAAGCTCGCGGCGGAGGATCCGTCCTTCCGCGTGTCGACCGACCTCGAAAGCGGCCAGACCATCCTCAAGGGCATGGGCGAACTGCATCTCGACATCAAGGTCGACATCCTCAAGCGCACCTACAAGGTCGATGCCAACATCGGCGCGCCGCAGGTGGCGTTCCGCGAGAAGCTGACCAGGGCCGCGGAAGTCGACTACACGCACAAGAAGCAGACCGGCGGTACCGGCCAGTTCGCGCGCGTTAAGATCATTGCCGAGCCGACAGAGCCCGGCACGCCGTTCGAGTTCGAGAACGAGATCATCGGCGGTTCGGTGCCGAAGGAGTTCATCCCGGGCGTCGAGAAGGGCCTCGAGTCGGTCCTCGGCGCCGGTGTGCTCGCCGGCTTCCCGGTGGTGGACCTCAAGGTCCGCCTCATCGACGGCAAGCATCACGACGTCGACTCTTCGGCGCTGGCCTTCGAAATCGCGGCGCGCGCTGCGCTGCGCGAGGCCTTGCAGAAGGGCAAGCCGGTTCTGCTCGAGCCGATCATGAAGGTCGAGGTGGTGACGCCGGAGGATTACACCGGCTCCGTCATCGGCGACCTCAACTCGCGGCGCGGCCAAATCCAGGGCCAGGACATGCGCGGCAACGCCAACGTCATCAACGCGATGGTGCCGCTGATGAACATGTTCGGTTACGTCAACAATCTGCGGTCCATGTCGCAGGGCCGCGCGACCTTCACCATGCAATTCGACCACTACGCCGAACTGCCGGCGAACGTGTCCGCCGAAGTGCAGAAAAAATTCGCCTGATCGCAGGCGACTGAAAACCAAAGATCTGAACGGAGAGATCCATGGCCAAAGAGAAATTCAACCGGACCAAGCCGCACTGCAACATCGGCACGATCGGCCACGTCGACCACGGCAAGACGTCGTTGACAGCTGCGATCACCAAGGTTCTCGCGGAGACCGGCGGCGCAACCTTCACCGCCTACGATCAGATCGACAAGGCGCCGGAAGAGAAGGCGCGCGGCATCACCATCTCGACGGCGCACGTCGAGTACGAGACCGCCAACCGCCACTACGCGCACGTCGACTGCCCCGGCCACGCCGACTACGTGAAGAACATGATCACCGGCGCCGCGCAGATGGACGGCGCGATCCTGGTCGTGTCGGCCGCTGACGGCCCGATGCCGCAGACCCGCGAGCACATCCTGCTCGCCCGCCAGGTCGGCGTGCCGGCGATCGTCGTGTTCATGAACAAGTGCGACATGGTCGACGATCCGGAGTTGCTGGAACTCGTCGAGCTCGAGGTCCGCGAACTGCTGTCGAAGTACCAGTTCCCGGGCGACAAGATTCCGATCATCAAGGGCTCGGCGCTGATGGCGCTCGACGGCAAGGAGCCGAAGCTCGGCCACGACGCCATCCTCGAGCTGATGAAGGCGGTCGACGAGTACATCCCGCAGCCGGAACGTCCGATCGATCAGCCGTTCCTGATGCCGGTGGAAGACGTGTTCTCGATCTCGGGCCGCGGCACCGTCGTGACCGGCCGTGTCGAGCGCGGCATCGTCAAGGTCGGCGAGGAAGTCGAGATCGTCGGCATCCGTCCGACGCAGAAGACCACCGTCACCGGCGTCGAGATGTTCCGCAAGCTGCTCGATCAGGGTCAGGCGGGCGACAACATCGGCGCGCTACTGCGCGGCACCAAGCGCGAGGAAGTCGAGCGCGGTCAGGTGCTGTGCAAGCCGGGTTCGGTGAAGCCGCACACCAAGTTCAAGGCCGAGGCCTACATCCTCACCAAGGAAGAGGGCGGCCGTCACACCCCGTTCTTCACCAACTATCGTCCGCAGTTCTATTTCCGCACGACCGACGTGACCGGCGTCGTGCACCTGCCGCAGGGCACGGAAATGGTGATGCCGGGCGACAACATCGCGATGGAAGTGCACCTGATCGTGCCGATCGCGATGGAAGAGAAGCTCCGCTTCGCCATTCGCGAGGGCGGCCGCACCGTCGGCGCCGGCGTGGTGGCCTCGATCATCGAGTAAGGCTGAAAGTGCGGCCCCCGCTCGATGCGGGGGCCGACAGCTCCGCAAGCATTCGTGTTTATGCCCCTGGTTCGTGACGGGCAGGGGACGAGAGAACCAAAATGAACGGCCAGAATATCCGGATCCGGCTCAAGGCGTTCGACCACCGCATCCTCGATGCGTCGACGCGCGAGATCGTGAACACGGCCAAGCGCACCGGTGCGCAGGTCCGTGGTCCCATCCCGCTCCCGACGCGCATCGAGAAGTTCACGGTGAACCGCTCGCCGCACATCGACAAGAAGAGCCGCGAACAGTTCGAGATGCGCACGCACAAGCGCCTTCTCGACATCGTCGATCCGACGCCGCAGACCGTGGACGCGCTGATGAAGCTCGACCTGGCCGCCGGCGTCGACGTCGAGATCAAGCTCTAAAGGCCCGAGGGAAACTGACATGCGTACGGGAGTGGTCGCGCAGAAGGTCGGGATGACCCGGGTGTTCACCGAAGCCGGTGAGCACGTGCCGGTGACGGTGCTGCGCCTGGCGCAGTGCCAGGTCGTCGCCCATCGCACCAAGGACAAGAACGGCTACGTCGCGCTGCAGCTGGGTTCCGGCGAGCGCCGTACCAACAACATGAGCAAGGCCGACCGCGGTTATTTCGGCAAGCAGAACGTCGAGCCGAAGCGCAAGCTGGCGGAATTCCGCGTCTCCGACGACGCGGTGATCCCGGTCGGCGCCGAGATCACGGCCGACCATTTCGTGCCGGGACAGTTCGTCGACGTGTGCGGCATCTCGATCGGCAAGGGCTTCGCCGGCGGCATGAAGCGCTGGAACTTCGGCGGCCTGCGCGCCTCGCACGGCGTGTCGATCTCGCACCGTTCGATCGGTTCGACCGGCGGCCGTCAGGACCCCGGCAAGACCTTCAAGAACAAGAAGATGCCCGGTCACATGGGTGTCGACCGCGTCACTACGCTCAACCTGAAGGTCGTTCAGCTCGACGTCGAGCGCGGCCTGATCATGGTCGAGGGCGCGGTGCCGGGCGCCAAGGGCGGCTGGATCACCGTGCGCGACGCGGTGAAGAAGGCGCTGCCGAAGGATGCGCCGAAGCCGGGCAAGTTCCGCGAGGCGGCTGCCAAGGCTGACGCGAAGGCCGAGGCTCCGGCCCAGCAGGAGGGCGCGTGAGATGGATATGAAGATCACCACCCTCGAGGGTAAAGAGGCCGGCTCGGTGAGCCTGTCGCAGGACATCTTCGGGCTCGAGCCGCGCACCGACCTGATCCAGCGCTGCGTCAACTGGCAGCTGGCCAAGCGCCAGCGCGGCACGCACAAGGCCAAGGATCGCTCGGAGATCTGGCGCACCGGCAAGAAGATGTACGCGCAGAAGGGCACCGGCGGCGCCCGTCACGGCTCGGCCCGCGTGCCGCAGTTCCGCGGCGGCGGTCGTGCGTTCGGTCCGGTCGTGCGCAGCCATGCGACCGACCTGCCGAAGAAGGTGCGCGCGCTGGCGCTGCGCCACGCGCTGTCGTCGAAGGCCAAGGACGGCGGCATCGTCGTGCTCGACCAGGCGACGGCATCTGAGGCCAAGACCAAGGCGCTGGCCGCGCAGTTCGGCAAGCTGGGCCTGTCGAACGCGCTGATCATCGACGGCGCCACGCTCGACGCCAACTTCGCGACGGCCGCGCGCAACATCCCGAACATCGACGTGCTGCCGGTGCAGGGCATCAACGTCTACGACATTCTGCGGCGCAAGACCTTGGTGCTGACCAAGGCCGCGGTTGAGGCGCTGGAGGCGCGATTCAAATGAGCACCAGCGATCCCCGCCACTACGACGTCATCATCGCCCCGGTGATCACCGAGAAGGCGACCATGGCCTCGGAGCACAACAAGGTCATGTTCAAGGTCGCGCGCACCGCGACCAAGCCGCAGATCAAGGAAGCGGTGGAGAAGTTCTTCGACGTCAAGGTCAAGAGCGTCAACACGCTGATCCGCGAGGGCAAGTACAAGGCGTTCAAGAACCGCATGGGACAGCAGTCCGACGTCAAGCGCGCGATCGTGACTTTGGAAGAGGGTCACCGCATCGACGTGACCACGGGCCTCTAAGGGAGCGGCGCGATGGCATTGAAGACTTACAATCCGACGACGCCGAGCCAGCGCCACCTGGTCATCGTCGATCGTTCGGGCCTGCATAAGGGCGCCCCGGTGAAGTCGCTGACCGAAGGTCAGCACTCGAGCGGCGGCCGCAACAACCACGGCCGCATCACGACGCGGTTCCGCGGCGGCGGCCACAAGCAGGCCTACCGCGTCATCGACTTCAGGCGGCGCAAGATGGATGTGCCGGCGAAGGTCGAGCGGCTCGAATACGATCCGAACCGCACCGCGTTCATCGCGCTGATCAAGTACGAGGACGGCGAGCTCGCCTACATCCTGGCGCCGCAGCGCCTTGCCGCCGGCGACACCGTCGTCTCCTCGGAGAAGGCCGATATCAAGCCGGGCAACGCGCTGCCGCTCGGCAACATCCCGGTCGGCACGATCGTGCACAACGTCGAGCTCAAGATCGGGAAGGGTGGCCAGCTCGCCCGTTCCGCCGGCACCTACGTGCAGATCGTCGGCCGCGACCAGGACTACGTCATCCTGCGCCTGTCGACGTCGGAACAGCGCCTGGTGCACGGCCGCTGCATGGCGACCGTCGGCGCGGTGTCGAACCCGGACAACATGAACACGACGATCGGCAAGGCTGGTCGTCAGCGCTGGAAGGGCCGCATGCCGCACAACCGCGGCATCGTCATGAACCCGGTCGACCACCCGCACGGCGGCCGCACCAAGGGCGGCAAGCACTGGGTCACCCCGTGGGGCCAGCCGACCAAGGGCATGAAGACCCGCAAGAACAAGCGCACTACCAAATTCATCGTGGTCAGCCGTCACGACCGCAAGAAGAAGCAGAGCTAAGTCATGACTCGTTCAGCCTGGAAGGGTCCCTTCGTCGACGGTTACATCCTGCGCAAGGCCGAGGCCGCGCGCTCGTCGGGCCGTCACGACGTGATCAAGATCTGGAGCCGCCGTTCGACCATCCTGCCGCAGTTCGTCGGGATCACCTTCGGCGTCTACAACGGCCAGAAGCATGTGCCGGTGATGGTGACCGAGGAGATGGTCGGCCACAAGTTCGGCGAGTTCTCGCCGACCCGTATTTTCTACGGCCATACGTCGGACCGTAAGGCCAAGCGCGCCTAAGGGCGCGCACCAAGTCAGTCAGGATCGAGAGACGATAGTCATGGGCAAGCGCGCACGCGAAAGAGACCTCGCCGACAACGAGGCCAAGGCCGTGAGCAAGATGCTGCGGGTCTCGCCGCAGAAGCTCAACCTTGTCGCGCAGTTGATCCGCGGCAAGAAGGTCGCGAGCGCGCTCGCCGACCTGGAATTTTCGCGCAAGCGCATCGCCAAAGACGTGCGCAAGTGCCTGGAATCGGCGATCGCCAACGCCGAGAACAACCACGATCTCGACGTCGACGATCTCGTCGTCGCCGAGGCGCATGTCGGCAAGGCGCTGGTCATGAAGCGCTTCTCACCGCGCGGCCGCGGCCGGGTGGGCAAGATTTTGAAGCCGTTCTCGCATCTCACGATCGTCGTGCGTGAGGTCGAGGCGCAGCAGGCGCAGGCCTGAGGAGTTTAACATGGGTCAGAAAATCAATCCGATCGGGCTGCGCCTCGGTATCAACCGCACCTGGGATTCGCGCTGGTTCGCGGGCAAGCAGGAATACGGTTCGCTGCTGCACGAGGACATCAAGATCCGCGAAGAGCTGATGAAGCAGCTCAAGCAGGCGGCGGTGTCGCGCATCGTCATCGAGCGCCCGCACAAGAAGTGCCGCGTCACCATCCACTCGGCGCGCCCGGGCGTGGTCATCGGCAAGAAGGGCGCCGACATCGAGAAGCTGCGCAAGTCGGTCGCCAAGCTTACCGATAGCGACGTCGTCATCAACATCGTCGAGATCCGCAAGCCGGAGCTCGACGCGCAGCTGGTCGCCGAGTCCATCGCGCAGCAGCTCGAGCGCCGCGTCGCGTTCCGCCGCGCCATGAAACGCGCCGTGCAGTCGGCGATGCGCCTCGGCGCCGAGGGCATCCGCATCAACTGCTCCGGCCGTCTCGGCGGCGCCGAGATCGCGCGTCTGGAGTGGTACCGCGAAGGTCGCGTGCCGCTGCACACGTTGCGCGCCGACATCGACTACGGCGTCGCCACCGCCTTCACCACCTACGGCACCTGCGGCGTCAAGGTCTGGATCTTCAAGGGCGAGATCCTCGAGCACGACCCGATGGCGCAGGACAAGAAGATGGCCGAGGGCGACCAGGGCCGTTCGCGCCGCGAGCAGGCCTAAGGAATTCGGACAGGTCAATAAATCATGCTGCAACCGAAGCGCACCAAGTACCGCAAGGCCTTCAAGGGCCGCATCCACGGGACCGCAACGTCGGGCACCACGCTGGCCTTCGGCCAGTACGGCCTGAAGGCGCTCGAGCCGGATCGCGTCACCGCGCGCCAGATCGAGGCGGCGCGCCGCGCGCTCACCCGCTTCATGAAGCGCGCCGGCCGCGTCTGGATCCGCGTGTTCCCCGACGTGCCGGTGTCGAAGAAGCCGATCGAAGTGCGCATGGGCAAAGGCAAGGGCACGCCCGAGCTTTGGGTCGTGCGCGTCAAGCCCGGTCGCATCCTGTTCGAGGTCGACGGCATCCCGCAGGCGACCGCGAAGGAAGCCCTGACGCTTGCCGCCGCCAAGCTGCCGGTCAAGACCCGTTTCATCGAACGTATCGCCGAGTAAGAGCCATGAAATCCGCAGACGTGAGAGCGATGACGCTCGATCAGCTCGATGACGAAGTCCTCAAGCTGAAGAAGGAGCAGTTCAACCTGCGCTTCCAGCGGGCGACGGGGCAGCTCGAAAACACCTCGCGAGTGCGCACGATCCGCCGCGACATCGCCCGCATGAAGACCGTTGCCGCGCAGAAGCGCGCCGCCGAGGGCGGCGCCGCCGCCAAGAAATAAGGGTTCGAGATATGCCGAAGCGCACGCTGCAGGGCGTCGTCGTCAGCGACAAGCAGGACAAGACCGTGGTCGTCCGCGTGGAACGCCGTTTCACGCATCCGACCATGAAGAAGACCATTCGCCGATCGAAGAAGTACCATGCGCACGACGAGGGCAATACGTACTCGGTCGGCGACCTGGTGTGGATCGAGGAGCGCCGGCCGCTGTCCAAGCTCAAGTGCTGGGAAGTGATCCGGGGCGAGAAGAAACAGACCGTGCAGTAAGCGCCCGACGTGACAGTGTCAGGCGCATAACGAAGAAAAGAGCCGCATCATGATTCAGATGCAAACCAACCTCGACGTGGCGGACAACTCCGGCGCACGCCGCGTCATGTGCATCAAGGTGCTCGGCGGGTCGAAGCGGAAGTACGCCACCATCGGCGACGTCATCGTCGTTTCGGTGAAGGAGGCGATCCCGCGCGGCCGCGTCAAGAAGGGCGACGTGATGAAGGCCGTCGTGGTCCGCATCGCTAAGGAGATCAAGCGCGCCGACGGTTCGATCATCCGCTTCGACCGCAACGCCGCCGTGCTGATCAACGCCCAGGCCGAGCCGGTCGGCACCCGCATCTTCGGGCCGGTGCCGCGCGAGTTGCGCGCCAAGAACCACATGAAGATCATTTCGCTTGCGCCGGAGGTCCTCTGATGGCCGCCAAGATTCGTAAAGGCGACAAGGTCGTCGTCCTCACCGGCCGTGACAAGGGCCGCACCGGCGAAGTCGTCGAGGTGCGCCCGGCCGAAGACCGCGCCATCGTGCGCGGCGTGCACATGGTCAAGCGCCACCAGCGCCAGACGCCGCAGCAGGAAGGCGGGATCATCTCGAAGGAAGGGACGATCCACCTGTCGAACCTGGCGGTCGCCGATCCCAAGGACGGCAAGGCCACCCGCGTCGGCTTCAAGTTCGTCGGCGAAGGCGATAACCGCAAGAAGGTGCGCTTCGCGAAGCGCTCCGGGGTAGAGATCGATGGCTGATACGCAGACCGAGAAGAAGACCAAGGCCGCGCCGAAGGGCGACGCCGGCAAGGCGAAGGCGCCGAAGACCGCCGCCAAGAAAGAGGGCGGTGAGGCCAAGGCGAAGGCGCCGCGCGAGCGTTCGGACTACGTCGCGCGTCTGCGCACGCACTACGACAAGGTGGTGCGCGGCCAGATGACCGAGAAGTTCGGCTACAAGAACCCGATGCAGGTGCCGGTGATCACCAAGGTGGTGCTCAACATGGGCATCGGCGAGGGCGCCGCCGATCGCAAGAAGGTCGACAACGCCTCGCAGGACCTCACGCTGATCGCCGGCCAGAAGTCGGTTATCACCAAGTCGCGCAAGTCGATCGCGACCTACAAGCTGCGCGATGGCCAGGCCATCGGCTGCAAGGTCACGTTGCGCAAGGCGCGCATGTACGACTTCCTCGACCGCCTGGTGAACGTGGCGCTGCCGCGCATCCGCGACTTCCGCGGGCTCAACCCGAAGAGCTTCGACGGCCGCGGCAACTACTCGCTCGGCATCAAGGAGCACATCGTGTTCCCCGAGATCGATTTCGACAAGGTCACCGACAGCTGGGGCCTCGACATCACCGTCTGCACGACCGCCAAGAACGACGACGAGGCGCGGGCTTTGCTGGCGGCTTTCAACTTCCCGTTCCGGCAGTGAGGCGCGAAGCGCGATCTCATACGCGGAACCGTTAGGAGCGAAACGAATGGCGAAGAAGAGTTCGATCGAGAAGAACAACCGGAGGCGCAAGATGGCGAAGCAGTTCGCCAGCCGCCGGAGCAAGCTCAAGGCCATCGTGCAGGACAAGGATCTGCCGGTGGAGGATCGTTTCGCCGCGACCCTCAAGCTTGCCGAGCTGCCGCGCAACTCGTCGCGCACGCGCATCCGCAATCGCTGCGAGCTGACCGGCCGTCCGCGCGCCTACTACCGCAAGCACAAACTCAGCCGTATCGCTCTCCGCGAGCTCGGCAACAAAGGCCTGATCCCGGGCCTTGTGAAGTCGAGCTGGTAAGGGGGAGAGCGAGATGGCTGTCAACGATCCGATCGGCGACATGATCACCCGCATCCGCAATGCGCAGATGCGTACGAAGTCGAAGGTCTCGATGCCCGGCTCCAAGCAGCGCGAGCGCGTTGCCGAGGTGCTCAAGGCGGAAGGCTTCATCCGTGGCTACGCCAACGTGGCGCATGCCTCGGGTCGCAACGAGCTCGAGATCGAGCTCAAATATTTCGATGGGACGCCGGTGATCCGCGAGATCGAGCGCGTCTCCAAGCCGGGCCGGCGCGTTTACGCGTCGGTGAAGGCGCTGCCGCGCGTCAATAACGGCCTCGGCATCGCCATCCTGTCCACCCCCAAGGGCGTGATGGCCGACCATGACGCCCGCGACGCCAATGTCGGCGGCGAAATCATCTGTACGGTGTTCTGATGTCTCGAATCGGAAAACGTCCGGTTGCCGTCCCGTCCGGCGTCACCGCCAACGTGGAAGGGCAGACCGTCAAGGTGAAGGGCCCCAAGGGCGCGCTCCAGCTCGTGCTGCACGACGACGTGTCGGTCAGCATGGACAAGGCCGGGATCAAGGTCGAGCCGCGTCATGAGACCAAGCGCGCCCTCTCGCAGTGGGGCACCGCGCGCACGCTGGTGAACAACGTCGTCAACGGCGTCACCAAGGGCTTCGAGGAGAAGCTTGAAATCACCGGCGTCGGCTATCGCGCGGCGGTGCAGGGCAAGCAGCTCAACCTGCAGCTCGGCTTCTCGCACGACGTCAACTATCCGATCCCGCAAGGCATCACGATCGCGACGCCGAAGCCGACCGAGATCGTCATCACCGGCATCGACAAGCAGCAGGTCGGCCAGGTGGCGGCCGAAATCCGCGGCTGGCGTCCGCCGGAGCCGTACAAGGGCAAGGGCGTGAAGTACGCCGGCGAATACATCTTCCGCAAGGAAGGCAAGAAGAAATAAGAGGGCTTGCGCCATGACGAAATTGAGAGACCGGGCCGCGCGGCGGACGGCGTCTGTGCGACGCAAGATCAAGCTCGCCGGCATCAAGAACGGGCGCGCGCGCCTGTCTGTGTTCCGCTCGTCGAAACACATCCACGCGCAGCTCATCGACGACGACAAGGGTCAGACCCTGGTCGCCGCCTCGTCGCTGGAGAAGGCGATGCGTGAGGGCAAAAAGACCGGCGCGAACATCGAGGCGGCCAAGCAGGTCGGCAAACTGATCGCCGAGCGCGCCGTCGCCAAGGGCATCAAGGACGTCGTGTTCGACCGCGGCGGTTACATTTATCACGGCCGCATCAAGGCACTGGCCGAAGCCGCCCGCGAGGGCGGGCTCAACTTCTAACGGAAGATCGCATCATCCCGAAAAGTGGGAGCCGGTTTTCGGATAAGATGATGCGAAGGGAAAAAGCACATGGCACGTGAAGCGCGACGGGAACGGGAACGCAGCGGCCAGCGCGATACGCGCGAGCCGAGCGAGTTCATCGACAAGCTGGTCCACATCAACCGCGTGGCCAAGGTGGTCAAGGGCGGCCGCCGGTTCGGCTTTGCCGCGCTGGTGGTGGTCGGGGACCAGAAAGGCCGCGTCGGCTTCGGTCACGGCAAGGCGCGCGAGGTGCCGGAGGCGATCCGCAAGGCGACCGAGGCCGCCAAGCGCAGCCTGACCCGCGTGCCGCTGCGCGAAGGCCGTACGCTGCATCACGACGTCGCCGGCCGTCACGGCGCCGGCAAGGTGTTCCTGCGCGCGGCGCCTCCGGGAACCGGCATCATCGCCGGCGGTCCGATGCGCGCCGTGTTTGAGACGCTCGGCATGCAGGACGTCGTCGCCAAGTCGCTCGGCTCGTCGAACCCGTACAACGTGGTGCGCGCGACCTTCGACGCGCTCAAGCACCAGGACTCGCCGCGTTCGGTCGCGGCGCGCCGCAACATCAAGGTGTCCACGCTGCAGTCGCGTCGTCGCGAAGGCGGCGAGGCGGAAGCGACCGCGGAGTAATTTGGTCATGGCTCAGGCAAAGACGATCAAGATCGAGCAGGTCGCCAGCCCGCTGCGCAAGCATTTCGACCAGCGGCAGACTTTGGTGGGCCTCGGTCTGAACAAGATTGGCCGCGTGCGCGAGCTGCCGGACAATGCCTCGACGCAGGGCATGATCCGCAAGGTGCAGCACCTCGTCCGCGTGGTGGACGGGAAGAAGTAAGCCGTCCTTGCGCGCGGCATCGCGCGCTGGCGGAAAAGAGAACGAGGACGTGAGATGAAACTCAACCAGATCGCCGACAATGCCGGCTCGCGCAAGAACCGCATGCGCGTTGGCCGCGGCATCGGCTCGGGCATGGGCAAGACCGGCGGCCGCGGCGGCAAGGGCCAGACCGCGCGCACCGGCGTGCGCATCAAGGGCTTCGAAGGCGGCCAGATGCCGCTGCATCGTCGCCTGCCGAAGCGCGGCTTCCGCAACACCGCCTTCGCTCTGAAGCTCAACGAGATCAATCTCGGCAAGGTGCAGGTCGCGATCGATGCAGGGCTGATCGACGTCAAGGCGCCGGTCGACGCCGCCGCCATGGTCAAGGCCGGGCTGATGCGGCGCGAGAAGGACGGCGTGAAGCTGCTCGGCAACGGCGAATTCAAGGCCAAGGCCGATTTTACCGTCTTTGGCGCCTCGAAGTCGGCCAAGGAAGCCATCGAAAAGGCCGGCGGCTCGGTGAAGATCGTCAAGCTGGAGCCGGAAAAGGCCGAGGACGAGCCGAAGGGCAAGAACAAGCGCAAGGCGAAGGCCGCCGACGCCAAGTAAGGGCTGCGACCGCGACGGACGTCGCCGGCCGCAGCTTCGGACTACAGATGACAGACGCAGCGCCTATCTAAAGGCCTGTGTCATCGGCCGCGGGTCCGCGCGGTTCATGACGGCGGCGGGGCGCGGCAGGAGCGAGCGATGGTTTCGGCGGCGGAACAACTGGCGGCCAATCTCAACTTCTCGGCACTGGCCAAGGCCGACGAGCTCAAGAAGCGCATCTGGTTCACAGTTGGCGCCTTGCTCGTCTACCGGCTGGGCACCTACATCCCGCTGCCCGGCATCGACCCGGCGGCCTGGGAGCAGATCTTCAACACCCAGTCGGGTGGCATTCTCGGCATGTTCAACATGTTCTCCGGTGGCGGCATCCACCGGATGGCGATCTTCGCCCTGAACATCATGCCTTACATCTCCGCCTCGATCATCATCCAGCTGATGACGACGGTCTCGCCCTCGCTCGAAGCCTTGAAGAAGGAAGGCGAGTCGGGCCGCAAGATCATGAACCAGTACACGCGGTATCTCACCGTGGGTCTGGCGGCGGTTCAGTCCTACGGCATCGCCATCGGTCTCCAGGGCACGGGCAATGTCGTCCTGCACCCCGGCATCTTCTTCCTGATCTCGACCACGATCACGCTGACCGGGGGCACGATGTTCCTGATGTGGCTCGGCGAGCAGATCACCTCGCGCGGCATCGGCAACGGCATCTCGCTGATCATCCTCGCGGGTATCGTGGCGCAGTTGCCATCGGCGGTGGCCGGCACCCTCGAACTCGGCCGCCAGGGCGCGCTGTCGACCGGCCTCATTCTGGTGGTGATGGTGATGGCGGTCGCCGTCATCGCCTTCATCGTGTTCATGGAGCGCGCGCAGCGCCGGCTGCTGATCCAGTATCCCAAGCGCCAGGTCGGCAACCGCATGTTCGAGGGCCAGTCCTCGCATCTGCCGCTCAAGCTCAACACCTCGGGCGTTATCCCGCCGATCTTCGCCTCGTCGCTGCTCTTGCTGCCGACCACGGTCGCCAACTTCAATGCGGGCGGTGGCCCCGGCTGGCTCACGACAATGACGACGCTGCTCGGCCACGGCCGGCCGCTGTTCCTTCTTCTCTACATCGGGCTGATCGTCTTCTTCACGTTTTTCTATACGGCGGTCGTGTTCAATCCGACCGAGACCGCCGACAACCTGAAGAAGCACGGCGGCTTCGTCCCCGGCATCCGCCCTGGCGAGCGCACGGCTGAGTACATCGACTACGTGCTGTCGCGCATCACCGTCGTCGGCGCGCTCTATCTCGCCATCGTCTGCCTCATCCCGGAGATCCTGATCTCCTACGCCGCCGTGCCATTCTATTTCGGCGGCACCTCGCTGCTCATCGTCGTCAGCGTCACCATGGACACGGTGGCCCAGATCCAGGGCTACCTGCTGGCGCACCAATACGAAGGTCTGATCAAGCGGTCGAAGTTGCGGGGGCGCAATAGATGAGGCTGATTCTGCTCGGCCCGCCGGGGGCGGGGAAGGGCACGCAGGCGCAGCGGCTGGTGGCGAAGCACGGCATCGTGCAATTGTCGACTGGTGACATGCTGCGCGCCGCGGTCGCGGCGGGCACGCCCGTCGGACTGCGCGCCAAGGCCATCATGGACCGGGGCGATCTCGTTCCCGACGACGTGGTGGTGGCGATCATCGCCGACCGTATCGTCCAACCGGACGCCAAGCGCGGCTTCGTGCTCGACGGCTTCCCGCGCACCGTGCCGCAGGCCGAGGCGCTCGATAAGCTGCTCAAGGAACGCGGTCTGGAGCTCGACGGCGTGATCGAGCTCAAGGTCAACGAGGGCATCCTGCTCAAGCGCATCGAGACGCGGGTCGCCGAGATGACCGCGCGCGGCGAGAAAGTGCGCGCCGACGACAATCCTGAGGCGCTCAAGAAGCGCCTCGACGCTTACCGGGCGCAGACCGCGCCCCTGGTCGACTATTACGCCGGCACCGGGCAGCTGAAGACCGTCGACGGCATGGCACCGATCGACGACGTCACCGCCGCCATCGATGCTCTGCTCAAGCCGGCCCGTCCGGCCCGTGCGCGGGGCAAGGCGCCCGCCCGCCGGGCCAGCCGCGCCCGCAGCGCCAAGACCAAGACCGCCCGCGGCCGCGCCGCCAAGCGGGGGGTGAAGAAATCGCGTGGCAAAGCCGCCCGTCCGGCGACCGGCCGCGTCCGAAAAGCGGCCAAATCGGCCCCAAGTTCCCGCAAGAAGGCTGGCCGACCGGCCGCCAAGCGCGGCCGCGCCGGAACCCGGTCCGGGGCACGCAAAACCCGCGCCAAACGCTTGACGAGGAGCCGATGAATCCCCTAATAACCGGGGTATCCAGGAGTTTGGCGCGATGCCGGGTCCCAGAGCGGCGGGGCCGGGTGTCGTGCACTGTTTTGCGTCATCCCCTTGCGGGGTCACAAGAATTCGGCGCGCTCGGCGCGGCCGGCCGGCAACAGGCTTAATAGGAGAGAGCACGTGGCTCGTATCGCGGGCGTCAACCTTCCGACCAACAAGCGCGTCGTTATTGCGCTGCAGTACATCCATGGCATCGGGCAGAAGATCGCCAAGGACATCATGTCGAACCTCAACCTGCCGATGGAGCGGCGCGTGTCGCAACTTACGGACGCCGAGGTTCTCCAGATTCGCGAATTGATCGACCGTGACTATATGGTCGAGGGCGATCTCCGCCGCGAAGTGTCGATGAACATCAAGCGGCTCATGGACCTCGGCTGCTACCGTGGCCTGCGCCACCGCAAGGGTCTGCCGGTCCGCGGCCAGCGCACGCACACCAATGCGCGCACCCGCAAGGGCCCGGCCAAGACCATCGCCGGCAAGAAAAAGACCGCCTGATCGGACGCAATTTAAATTTGGCGCGCGCCGGTCGAAGGCGCCGCGCCGCGAAAGGGATCGAGAATGGGTAAGGAAGCCACCCGCGTCCGCCGGCGCGAACGCAAGAACATCGCCTCGGGCGTCGCGCACGTGAACGCGTCGTTCAACAACACCATGATCACTATCACCGACGCGCAGGGCAACACCATTGCCTGGTCGTCGTCGGGAACGATGGGCTTCAAGGGATCGCGCAAGTCGACCCCGTACGCCGCACAGGTCGCCGCCGAGGATGCCGGCAAGAAGGCGCAGGAGCACGGCATGCGCACCCTCGAGGTGGAGGTTTCGGGCCCCGGTTCGGGCCGTGAGTCGGCGCTGCGTGCGTTGCAGTCGGCGGGGTTCACGATCACCTCGATCCGTGACGTGACCTCGATCCCGCACAACGGGTGCCGGCCGCGCAAGCGCCGTCGCGTCTGAGCTTTAATTCGAGAGGCGGACGCGCCCCGGGCCGTCCGCCGTCCGCCTGAGATGTCCCCCACATGGCGGGTGGGGTTGCGCGAGGGGCAGCCTTGCGCCGCGGAAAGGTGAACACGTGATTCAGAAAAATTGGCAGGAACTGATCAGGCCGAACAAGCTCCAGGTGACGGCGGGGATGGATCCCGCGCGCATGGCGACGGTCGTGGCGGAGCCGCTCGAGCGCGGCTTCGGCGTCACGCTCGGCAACGCCTTGCGCCGCATCCTTCTCTCGTCGCTGCAGGGCGCGGCGGTGCAGTCGGTGCACATTGACGGTGTGTTGCACGAGTTCTCCTCGATTGCCGGCGTGCGCGAGGACGTCACCGACATGGTCCTCAACATCAAGGACATCGCCATCAAGATGCAGGGCGAAGGCCCCAAGCGCATGGTGGTGAAGAAGCAAGGCCCCGGCACGGTGACCGCCGGCGACATTCAGACCGTCGGCGACGTGGTCGTGCTCAATCCGGACCTCATCCTGTGCACCCTCGACGAGGGCGCCGAGATCCGCATGGAGTTCACGGTCAACACCGGCAAGGGCTACGTCCCGGCCGAGCGCAACCGTCCCGAGGACGCGCCGATCGGCCTCATCCCGGTCGACTCGCTGTACTCGCCGGTCAAGAAGGTCTCGTACAAGGTCGAGAACACCCGCGAGGGCCAGATCCTCGACTACGACAAGCTCACGATGAGCATCGAGACGAACGGCGCCGTTTCGCCGGAGGACTCGCTCGCTTACGCCGCGCGCATTCTCCAGGACCAGCTCAACGTGTTCGTCAACTTCGAGGAGCCGCGCAAGGCGGAAGCCGCGGAGACGATCCCGGATCTCGCCTTCAACCCGGCCTTCCTCAAGAAGGTGGACGAGCTTGAGCTCTCGGTGCGTTCGGCCAACTGCCTGAAGAACGACAACATCGTCTATATCGGCGACCTCGTTCAGAAGACGGAAGCCGAGATGTTGCGCACGCCGAACTTCGGCCGCAAGTCGCTCAACGAGATCAAGGAAGTGCTGGCGCAAATGGGCCTGCATCTCGGCATGGAAGTGCCGGGCTGGCCGCCGGAGAACATCGAAGAGCTCGCCAAGCGCTTCGAGGATCACTACTGAGAATGAATTCGCCGCAGCCAGGATCTTGGCCGCGGCGTTTTTGGGCGAACGCAGGAGGCCCACCTGCACATTGTCCGACGAACCGTCGTGACACGTAGAAGAGAAGGATCGATTCGATGCGTCACGGCAAGGTTCACCGCAAGCTTGGCAAGAAGCCGGCTCACCGCAAGGCGATGTTCGCCAACATGGCCTCGAGCCTGATCAAGCACGAGCAGATCATGACGACGCTGCCGAAGGCGAAGGAGCTGCGGCCGATCGTCGAGAAGCTCATCACGCTCGGCAAGAAGGGCGATCTTTCCGCCCGCCGCCAGGCGATCTCCGAAATCCGCGACATTGCGCAGGTCAAGAAGCTCTTCGAAGTGCTGGCGCCGCGCTACAAGGAGCGGCACGGCGGCTACACCCGCATCATGAAGGCGGGCTTCCGCTACGGCGACAACGCGCCGCGCGCGGTGATCGAGTTCGTCGACCGCGACGTCGAGGCCAAGGGCAAGGATTCAGGTCCGGTGCAGGCGAAGGCCACCGAAGAGGCGACCGCAGCCGCCTGATCTCTCATGTGTTATAGTCTCCGGAAAGGGCGGCCTCAGGCCGCCCTTTTTCGTTGTTCCGGAATTTCGCCCCCTGTGCACGACACAACGCCGCATTGGTGACAATCGTCAAGTTGCGGTAACATCCTCCCCGCAAAAAGGGCACGCCCGTCTCAGAGGGCGAGGGGAGATACCACAATGCTTCGCACGTTCGTGCTGGCCGCGGCGCTTGCCGTGGCGACGGCTGGCGCCGCCAATGCGCAGTCCGATCTGGTCAAGCGCGGCGACTATCTCGTCAACACCATCATGACCTGCGGCAATTGCCATTCGCCGAAAGGGCCGCAGGGCGACATTCCCGGCAAGCACTTCTCCGGCGGCCTGTCGTGGGACGAGCCGCCGTTCAAGGTGACGGCGCCGAATGTCACCGAGGACAAGGAGACCGGCATCGGTTCCTGGACCGACGCGCAGATCAAGCATCTGCTCCGCACCGGCGTGCGGCCGAACGGCGTCCCGATCGCGGCGGTAATGCCGGTCGGGTTCTATAAGATCATCACCGACCGCGACATGGACGCCATCGTCGCCTATCTGCGCACGCTGCAGCCGATCAAGAACAAGGTGCCGGATCCGGTCTACCGCTTCCCGGCCAAGTCGCAGACGCCGCCAGGTGCCGAGAAAGAGTACACCGCGGCGATGCTGAAGGACCCGGTGAAGCACGGTTTCTATCTTGCCACCATCGGCCACTGCTTCGAATGCCACACGCCGATGGGCCCGAAGGGGCATGACTGGAAATTCTACGGCATGGGCGGCATGGAATTCCCCGGGCCGTGGGGCAAGTCGGTGTCGCGCAACATCACCGAGAGCAAGACCAAGGGTATCGGCGCCTGGACCGACGCGCAGATCAAAACCGCGATCACCACCGGCGTCGACAAGGACGGCGCACATCTGAAACCGCCGATGGGCTTCGGCTACTATGCGCACATGACCGACGGCGATATCCACGACATCATCGCCTATCTGCGCACGGTGCCGGCGAAAGAGTGATTTTCACCTCTCCCCGCGCGCGGGGAGAGGTCGCCGCCGTCGCATAGCGATGGCGGGCGGGTGAGGGGGCGGTTCGACGATTTCGCGCGATTGAAAATGCCCCTCGCCCTGACCCTCTCCCCGTAAGAACGGGGAGAGGGAGAAGACGAAGCCTCACCACCCCGCCAGCACCACCTTGCCGATGGTGGTGCCGCTCTCGATCTGCGCGTGCGCCTTGATCAGATTGACGGCGTTGATGGGCGACAGCTCCCGCGCCGCCGTGGTGACGATCAGCCCGCCGTCGATCATCGCCGACACTTCGTTGAGCAGTCTGTGCTGCGCGATCATGTCCGGCGTCTCGAAGATGGCGCGCGTGAACATCGACTCCCAGTGCACCGACACCGCCTTGCGCTTGAGCGGGCTGATGTCGAGCGTCTTCGGGTCGTCGATCAGCGCGAACTTGCCCTGGGGCGTGATGATCGCCTCCAATTGCGGAAACGAGCGGTCGGTGCCGCTGACGCCGGCGACGAGCGCCACCTGCGCATGGCCGATGGCCTTGAGCTGATCGGCCAGCGGCTTCGCGTGATCGATGACGTGATCGGCGCCGAGCTTCATGCACCAGTCGCGCGTCTCCTTGCGCGAGGCGGTGGCGATGACCGTCAGCGCGGTGAGTTTCCTCGCAAGCTGGATCATGATCGAGCCGACGCCGCCGGCGCCGCCGATGATCAGCAGCGCGCGACCGTCCGGCGTCTTGCCGGGCGCTACGCCGAAGCGGTCGAATAGCATCTCCCAGGCGGTGATCGCGGTGAGCGGCAGCGCCGTGGCCTGCGCGAAGGACAGCGACTTGGGCTTGCGGCCGACGATGCGCTCGTCGACCAGGTGCAATTCGCTGTTGGTGCCGGGCCGCACGATCGAGCCGGCGTAGAACACCTCGTCGCCCGGCCTGAACAGCGTCACGGTTGTGCCGACCGCCTCGACCACGCCGGCGGCGTCGTAGCCGAGGATCTTGGCCGGCTCGCCGGGTTTTGCTTGGGCGCGCATGCGCACTTTGGTGTCGACCGGGTTGACCGACACCGCCTTCACCGCGACGCGCAAGTCGCGCGGCCCCGGCGTCGGCGTCTCGAGAGTGATATCGATCAGGCAGCCGGGGTCGGTGATGGGCAGAGACTTGGTATAGCCGACGGCTTTCATGGGGCAGGGCTCCGGGGAGGGCGGCGTTCGCCGGGGCGTTATTGCACGGGGAGGCAGGGGCGTATCTAGTGGCTCGCATCTGCCGGTGGCGAGTCGGCCACAGAGGGACGCCACGCCATATTGCCGCAGGCCGGCCAGACCGGTGCAGGCCCGTGCCCGACGGTCATTATTCGGCCAAGGCGGCCCTTATATCAGGTGGGGAACCCGCCGCAGGACCTTGAAGACATGATCAGGCAGTTGACCCTCGCAGTCGCTCTCGTCGCCGTTCTCGCCAGCCCCGCATGGGCGCAGGAGCGGCGGGTGCCCGCGTCGCAGGCCGAGCTTCAGCTCTCCTACGCGCCGCTGGTCAAAAAGGTCGCCCCGGCGGTGGTCAACGTTTATGCCGCCAAGGTGGTGCGCACCCGCAACCCGCTGTTCGACGATCCGATCTTCCGCCAGTTCTTCGGTGGCAACATGCCGGGCGGCGGCACGCAGATCGAGCGCTCGCTGGGCTCCGGCGTCATCGTCGATGCATCCGGCCTCATCGTCACCAACGTGCATGTCATCGAGGGCGCCGACGAGGTGAAGGTGGCGCTCAACGACAAACGCGAGTTCGAGGCGCAGGTCGTGCTCAAGGACAAGCGCAGCGACCTCGCAGTGCTGCGCATCAAGACCGGCGGCGCGAAGCTGCCCTATCTCGATCTCGGCAATTCGGATCAGTTGCAGGTCGGCGACGTGGTGCTCGCCATCGGCGATCCCTTCGGCGTCGGGCAGACCGTGACGCAAGGCATTGTTTCCGCGCTTGCCCGCAGCGACATCGGCACCAACAATTATCAGTACTTCATCCAGACCGACGCGGCCATCAATCCCGGCAATTCCGGCGGCGCGCTGATCGACATGTCCGGCAAGCTCGTCGGCATCAACAGCGCCATCTATTCGCGCTCCGGCGGCTGGCAGGGCATCGGCTTCGCGATTCCCGCCAACATGGTGCGCGTGGTGCTCGCCTCGGCGAAGAGCGGCGGCAAGGCGGTGCAGCGGCCCTGGCTCGGCGCCAAGCTGCAGCCGGTGACGCAGGACATCGCCGAGAGCCTTGGCCTCAAGCGGCCGTATGGCGCGTTGGTCGCCAATGTGCTCGACGGCAGCCCCGCCGCCCGCGCCGGCCTGAAGCCGGGCGACGTCATCTTCGCCATCGACGGCCAGGAGGTCGACGACCCGAACGCCTTCGACTATCGCTTCGCCACGCAGCCGCTCGGCGGCACGGCCAAGGTCGCCTTCGTGCGCGGCGGCAAGACGTACGACGCCACGGTGGCGCTGCAGACGGCGCCGGACCGGCCGCGCGACGAGATCGACATCCGCGGCCGCTCGCCCTTCACCGGCGCGCGCGTTGCCAATCTGTCGCCGGCGCTGGCCGACCAGATGCAGTTGCAGGGTGCCGAGTCCGGCGTGGTGGTCGTCAACGTGCCGGACAACTCCACCGCCGCCTCTTTCGGCTTCCGCCCCGGCGACATCATCGTCGACGTCAATGGCGAGCGGATCGACAAGACCGGCGATCTCGAGAAGGTCAGCGAGACGCCGGCCCGGGCCTGGCGGGTCACCATCCAGCGCGGCCGCCAGCGCATTTCCGCGGCCTTCAGCGGGTAATTTTTCTTCCGACCGGCTACTATATGACCTCATGGCCGGGGCAACCGGGACGGGCTGTCGTCCGGTCCGAACCTTCGCCGGCCGTGAGGGCGAGATTCAATTAATGGCACCCCGCAGCAAAGCGAGCGGCCCGACCCTGTTCGCGGCCGCCGGTCTCGACAAGGACGCACCGCGTCCCTTGGCCGACCGGCTGCGCCCGCAGAAGCTCGACGAGGTGGTCGGCCAGGACCACCTGCTCGGACCCGACGGCGCGCTCACCCGCATGCTGGAGACGCGCTCGCTCGGCAGCCTCGTGTTCTGGGGCCCGCCAGGCACCGGCAAGACCACCGTGGCGCGGCTGCTGGCGCAGGCGACCGACCTGCACTTCGAACAGATATCGGCGATCTTCACCGGAGTCGCCGACCTGAAGAAGGTCTTCGAGGAGGCGCGCCGCCGCCGCGAGATGGGGCAGGGCACGCTGCTGTTCGTCGACGAGATCCACCGCTTCAATCGCGCGCAGCAGGACAGCTTCCTGCCGGTGATGGAGGACGGCACCATCGTCCTCGTCGGCGCCACCACCGAGAATCCGTCTTTCGAACTGAACGCGCCGCTTTTGTCGCGCGCGCGCGTGCTGGTGTTCCGCTCGCTTGACGAGGCCGCGATCGGCAGGCTGCTCGCGCGCGCCGAGCAGATCGAAGGCCGGCCGCTGCCGCTCGATACCGACGCGCGCGCGTCGCTCATCCGCATGGCCGACGGCGACGGCCGCGCCTCGCTCACTTTGGCGGAAGAAGTCTGGCGCGCCGCGCGTCCCGACGAGGTGTTCGACCAGCAAAAGCTGCAGGAGATCGTGCAGCGCCGCGCGCCGATCTACGACAAGGCGCAGGACGGCCACTACAATCTGATCAGCGCGCTGCACAAGTCAGTGCGCGGCTCCGATCCCGACGCGGCGCTCTATTATCTCGCGCGCATGCTCGATGCCGGCGAGCCACCGCTCTACATCGCCCGGCGCGTCGTGCGCATGGCGATCGAGGATATCGGGCTGGCCGATCCGCAGGCTCTGGTGATCGCCAATGCGGCGAAGGACGCCTACGACTTCCTTGGCAGCCCCGAAGGCGAGCTCGCCATTGCGCAGGCCGTGCTCTATGTGGCAACCGCGCCGAAGTCGAACGCCGGCTACGTCGCCTACGGCGCTGCGAAGCGGGTGGCCAAGGAGGCCGGCTCGCTGCTGCCGCCGAAGCACATCCTCAACGCGCCGACCAACCTGATGAAGGACGAGGGCTACGGCCGCGGCTACGCCTACGACCACGATCAGGAAGAGGCGTTCTCGGGCCAGAACTATTTCCCCGACGCGCTGCCACGGCAGACCTTCTACGATCCGCCGGAGCGGGGATTCGAACGCGAGATCCGGAAACGGCTCGATTACTGGGCGAAGCTGCGTCGCGAGAAGGGTGGGGCATGAGTATCGATCTCGACAGGTACTTCGCGCGCGTCGGCTATGACGGGCCGCGCGAGAATTCACTGGCGACCTTGCGGCGGCTGCACGGACTGCATCCGCAGGCGATCCCGTTCGAGAACCTCGATCCGCTGCTCAAGCGGCCGGTGAAGCTCGATCTCCAGTCGCTGCAAGCCAAGCTCGTTGACGGCGGCCGCGGCGGCTATTGTTTCGAGCACAACTCGCTGTTCGCCGCCGTGCTGCGCGAGCTCGGCTACGAGGTCAGGGAGGCGACGGCGCGGGTGCGCTGGAGCGTGCCGGACGGCATGACGACGCCTCGCGTGCATTGCCTGTTGTTCGTCGAGGCAGAGGGCGAGGATTATCTCGCCGACGTCGGTTTCGGCGGCAATGTGCTGACCGCCCCGCTGCCGCTCGCCTCGCGCGAGGAACAGGAGACGCCGCACGAGCCGTTCCGTCTGGTCGATGATGACGATGGCGAGCATCTGGTGCAGGAGGCGAAGATCAACGGCCAGTGGACGCCGCTCTATGCCTTCGATTTTGCGCACACACATCCGGCCGATTACGAGATGGGCAACTGGTTTACATCGGCGCACCCTAACTCGATCTTCGTCAACGGCCTGCTCGGTGCGCGCGCCGAGGCAGGAAAGCGTTACGCCTTGCGCGACAACCAGCTCGCGGTGCATACGCTCGGCGGGACCACGGAGAAGACGACCTTGAAAAGCGCCGGCGAGCTGCGTGACGCGCTCAGCGACCTGTTCAAACTGCGCCTGGATGCGCTCGATGGCCTCGATCCGGCGCTTACCGCGCTGGCGGCGAGGACTGCATGAGCCGTGGTGGCAGCAAAGGTCCGCGCCAGCCGGGCGGCGGACGGCGTGAGGCGGGACCGCGGCAGCAGTCGCGCGGCACGCGTGGGGCTGCACGCCTCGGCAAGGGCGAGGGGCGCTTCGGCAAGAGCGAAGGGCGCGGCGACAAGCGTTTCGGCGCCAGCGAAGGCGGCAAGCGCTTTGGCGCGGGCGAGGGTGGCAAGCGCTTCGGCGCGGGTCAGGGCAGCAAGCGGTTCGGCGAAGGCGCGAAACGCTTTGGCAAGAGCGCAGGCGGCAAGCGCTTCGGCGAAGGCAGTGGCGGCAGACGCTTCGATGCGGAAGTGGGCGCCCCGCGCGAGGATCGTTTCGGCGGCCCCAGCAAGCGCTTCGGCAAACGCGACGAGCGCTCCGCCGAACGTGGCAAGCGCTTCGGCAAGCGGCCGGGTGAGGAGCACGCGCACCGGCGCGACGACGAGCGTCCCGAAGCCGGCAGGCGTTTTGGCAAAGGGGAGGGGCGCGGTTCTCCCGCTCCCCGCGTGCGGGGAGCGGGTCGGGGTGAGGGGGGCCTTCGCAAGCCTGAGCTTCGCGGCCTTGCCCCCGCACCCGACCGCGCTCGCCATAGCGCGTCGAAGACGCGCGTTGACGCGCTTATGGCGCCCGCGGTCGACCTCGCCCCGCAAGCGGCGAGAGCTGAACCCACCGCCGTGCAGACCGTCACCGTGTCGGCCGACGAGAACGGCATGCGTGTCGATCGCTTCTTCGAGGCGCGCTTCCCTGGCCTGTCGTTCAGCCACATTCAGCGCATCATCCGCAAAGGGCAGGTGCGCGTCGACGGCCGCCGCACCGAGCCGAAGGCGCGGCTGACGGCCGGCCAGTCGCTTCGTATCCCGCCATTGACTTTGGC
Organism: Pseudolabrys sp.; assembly: GCF_035943735.1. GTDB lineage: Bacteria > Pseudomonadota > Alphaproteobacteria > Rhizobiales > Xanthobacteraceae > Pseudolabrys. The sequence goes on along the minus strand of NZ_DASZBV010000016.1, from coordinate 26,776 downwards.
GCCGCCGCCGCCGCGCGATGACGCGCCGCAGGCGCAGAAGGATCGCGCCTTCCTCAAGGGCATCATGCTCTATGAAGACGACGACGTGATGGTGCTCAACAAGCCGATGGGCTTGGCCGTACAGGGCGGCTCCGGCACCACCCGCCACCTCGACGGCATGCTCGGGGCGTTGCGCGGCTCACATCCCGACGCGCAGCGGCCGCGCCTCGTGCACCGGCTCGACAAGGACACCGCCGGCTGCCTGCTCGTCGCCAAGACGCGCTTTGCCGCCGCCGCGCTTGCCAAGACCTTCCGCTCGCGCTCGGCGCGCAAGATCTACTGGGCTTTGGTCGTCGGCGTGCCGAGGCCGCAGCAGGGCCGCATCTCGACTTACCTGACCAAGCAGGAGGTCGAGGAGGACTCCTACATGCGCGTCGCCGAGCACGGCGAGAAGGATGCCGTGCACGCCGTCACTTATTACGCGGTGGTCGAGACCTCGGCGCAGAAATTCGCCTGGGTGTCGCTCAAGCCGGTTACCGGCCGCACGCACCAGCTGCGCGCGCACATGGCCCATATCGGCCATCCGATCATCGGCGATCCGAAATACTTCAACATCGAGAATTGGGAATTCCCCGGCGGCATCCAGGACCGGCTGCATCTCTTGGCACGACGCATCGTCGTGCCGCATCCGCGCGGCGGCGTCATCGACATCTCGGCGCCGCTGCCGCCGCACATGGAGCAGTCGTGGAACCTGCTCGGCTTCGACGCCACCCGCTACGACCCCATCGTCGACGCGCCGGAGGAGTAGCCGCCGGAGCGGCGCGTGCTTATCTGAGGCGCATGCGTATGCTGTACGCGTTGCCAAAAACTCCGTTCATTCCCGCGAAAGCGGGAATCCAGATCGGAATATCGGGGTGGCATCGCCGCGCTGGGTCCCCGCTTTCGCGGGGACGAACGGGGGTTACGGCGCTGCTTCTGCTGGGTCTTCTTGCGCCGGCGATGGCGCACGCGCAGTACGACATCATGCGGCCCGAGCCCGGCCGTCCGCAGGAGTTGCCGACACCATGGCTGCCGCCAAAATACAAGTCGCCGCGCGGCTCGCATAACCACGTGGTGCCGGTCCCGCAGCAACAGCCCCGTTACGTCCGGCCGGTGACGCCGCCGCCGCTGCTCGTGCCGCAGACCGGGCAGGTGGTGCCGAACAATCCGGTGCTGTCGCCGTCCGGCCCGAACGGCACCGAGACCTTCCAGGACAGAGCGAGCCGCTGTGTCGGCCAGAGCAGCGCCCCCGGCGCGGGCAACCCGAACGCCTATGTGGGGACATGCGTGAATCAGTAGGTCGCCGCGGGCACTGCAGGCTCCCTCTCCCCGCTGGGGAGAGGGTTGGGGTGAGGGGGGCCTGAATCAGTGAGTTTGTAACCCCTCACCCGGGTCACCTTCGGCGACCCGACCTCTCCCTATGGGAGAGGTGAAGAGAGAGCGGCATCCGGGGCACGCAAACTCAAATCTCCTCCATCACCTGCGCATAGGAGATGAGCGCGAACAGCGCCGTGCCGCCGAGCATGTTGCCGATCAGCACCGGCACGAAGAACGAAGTGATGAAGCGCCACCATTCCCAGTCGCCGGCGAGTACGAGCATGTAGGCCTCCATGCTGCCGGCGACGACATGGGTAAAGCCACCGACCGCGATCAGCCAGGTCATCAAAGTGATCACCGGCAATTTGGCGGTCTCTGCCGCGGGCAGCATCCACACCATCGCGGCGATCAGGAATCCGGAGGTGACGGCGCGGAAGCACATCTGCCACCATGACAGGTGCGCTATCTCGCGGCTGATAGCGAGCATCGAGTCGTAGAGCTCCTGCGGCACGACCGGGAAATAGGTACTGAAGGCGGCAGCGAACAACGTGCCGGCGAGGTTGGCGACGAGCACGATCACCCACAGCCGCGACATGCGCCAGACATTATGGGGCGTGAGCTCCTTCAGCACCGGCAGCACCGCGGTGATGGTGCTCTCGGTGAACAGTTGCTGGCGGCCGAGGACCACGATGAGGAAGCCGACGCTATAGCCGAACCCGGCGACCAGAATGCGCCACGGCGCGTCCGGCAGATGCTGGCGCAGGATGCCTTGCGCCAGCAGCGAGAAGCTGATCGACAGACCGGCGGCGACGCCCGACCACCACAGGGAGGTGAGGGGGCGCTCCATCTCCTCCTCGCCGAGCCGGCGTACCACCTCGTAGATCACAGGCGAGCGCGGCGTCGACATTTCCTCGACGTCTTCGACCTCTTGGTCGGAAATGCCGCGCTGCCGGGCTGGCTGCGACCCGGCCTTCGGCTTTTGCGGTCGCTTGGGGGTGCGCGCCATGAGGGGCTGAACGCGGCGGCGTGGAACCGGGTTCCGCAGCTCTGCTGCGGTGTCTTGACAGGCAACCAAATGGTTGCCTATAAGAGTCCATGACGATCGACGCCATGGATGCGGTGTTCCGGGCGCTCGCCGATGCCAGCCGCCGCGAACTGCTCGACCGGCTGCGCGCGGAGAACGGCCAGACGCTGAGCGAGCTCTGCGCGCGCCTCGCCAAATCTGGTCCGTCAATGACGCGGCAGGCGGTCAGCAAGCATCTCGCCATCCTCGAGGAGGCGAACCTGGTCGCGACCGTCAAGCGCGGCCGCGAGAAGCTGCACTATCTCAATCCTGTGCCGATCCACGACATCGGCGAGCGCTGGATTGCGAAATTCGAACGCTCACGCCTGCAGGCGCTGAGCGATTTAAAAAAGAGCCTGGAGGCAGGAGAACAGCGATGACCAAGCCGCAATTCGTCTACGTCACCTATATCCGTTCGACGCCCGAGAAGGTGTGGGCGGCGCTCACCGATCCGCAGACGACGAAGAAATACTGGTTCGGCATCACCGCCGAAAGCGACTTCAAGGCGGGCTCGCCGTGGGCGCTCAAGTTCGAGGACGGCCGCACCGCCGACACCGGGGAAATTCTCGAAGCCGACCCGCCGCGCCGGCTCGTCATCCGCTGGCGCAACGAGTTCAAGCCGGAGATCAAGGCCGCAGGCTGGTCGCGCTGCACGATGGAAGTCGAGTTGGTCGACTACTATCCGCGCTATGCCGAGCGCTCGGTCGACGGCGGCAAGTCGGTCAAGCTCATGATCACGCACGAGGCCGAGACGGAAGCGGGCGCGCCGTTGATCGAAGCGGTGTCCACCGGCTGGCCGAAGGTTCTGTCGAACCTCAAGTCGCTGCTCGAAACCGGCGACATCGCGTTCAAGGCCTAGGACGCGGGGAAAATAGAAAATATGGGAAGGCGCTCATGCCAGACATCATGCATCTGATCAAGATTCGCGCGGGGCAAGACAGGGTCCATCAGGTGGTTTCCACTGCCGAAGGCATTCGCAACTGGTGGACGCGTGATGCCGTTCTCGATGCAAAAATCGGCGGCGCCGGTGAGTTCGGCTTCTATGGGCATCGGATGGCGATCAAGGTGCGGGTCGCCGAATTCGATCCGCCGGAGCGCGTCACCTGGGACGCCATTTCCTCCACGCACGGCGTCTTTGATGGCACCACAATCAGCTTCGGTCTCAAGTCGGGTGGAGACATCACATCCGTGCTCTTTGCGCATCGCGGCTTCAAAAGCAGCGACGACAATATCGCCAGCGCCACAACGCGGTGGGGCTTCTATCTTCTGAGCCTCAAACGCTATCTCGAAACCGGAAAGGGCGTACCCAATCCGGACGACACCGAGCTGATCCGCTGACACTGTTCGTGCGTCGAAATAAAGGAGGCGCCTGATGAGCAAGCCCACCTTCGTCTACGTCACCTACATCGCTGCGTCGCCCGAGCGCGTCTGGGAGGCGCTGACCAGGCCCGAGATGACCGAGAAATACTGGTTCGGCTACCGCGTCACGGCCGACGGCAAGGCGGGCGAGCGCATGACCGCGGTCAATCCCGCCGGGCGGCTCGCGCACGACGATCCGATCATCGAAAGCGATCCGCCGCGCAAGCTCGTCTACGGCTGGAAGCCGCTCTACAAGGACATGCCGGACGAACGGCCCTCGCGCGTCACGTTTCTGCTCGAGCCGTTCAAGGGCCAGACGCGGCTCACCGTCACGCATGACGAGTTCGAGGACGGCAGCCGCATCTTCGGCATGATCTCGAAGGGCTGGCCGGCGGTGCTGTCGAGCCTCAAGAGCTTCCTCGAGATGGGGAGGGGCCTGGAGCCCTCCTGGGGCGAGGAGGAACGCAAGCGGGCAGGTGAAGCATGATCGACGTGACGAAGTTCAAGCCGAAGACCGTCTACATCACCTACATCGACGCCACGCCGGAGGCGGTCTTCCAGGCGCTGACGACTCCCGGGTTCACGAAGCAGTATTTCGGCGGCTTCGCCATCGAGGTCGAACCGCGCACCGGCGGCGCCTTCCGCTTCCTGGCCCCGGACGGCAGCGTCCACATTGCCGGCACGGTCACCGACTGGTCGCCGCCACGCCGCTTCTCCTGCACCTGGACCATGGTGAGCATGCCGCAATACGCACTTCCGGATTGCCTCGTCACCTACGACATCGCGCAAGCTGGCGGCTGCGTGCGGCTGACCATGACGGAAGCGCATCAGTGGGCCATCCCCGACGCGATCCTGTCGGGCGGCCGCGCCGGCTGGCCGGCCATCCTGTCGAGCCTCAAGAGCGTGCTGGAGACGGGCAAGCCGCTGTCGGTGCAGATGGAGCAGCCGACCGAGATGCTCGAGGCCTTGCAGGCGCTCAAACGCTAGCGCCGGAGCCCGACATGGTTAGCGCCGATTAAGATTTCACAATGGGAACCTGCTAGGGGTTTATCAACGGCTCGGTCCTATACCGAACTTCGGGGTAAGGGGACGAAACGCCGATGGACCCGAATACGGGCGCCGCGTTCGAGAACAATCAGCTCGAGCTGAAGCCCGTCGCGGTCACCCGCTGGACGGCGCGGCTCGTCGACGCTGTGGTCGAGCAGTCCTATCTCGACAGCCGGTTCCGTGACGACCGTCGCCGTGTACTCGTGCTGATGGGCTTCATCGCCGGCGCCGGCATTCTCATCGTGGTCGGCCGCCTCCTCGCTTATCTCGACGGTCACGGCTCGCTGTTCGGCCTGTGGCCGCCGGTCGTGCCGGTACTGGTCGCCGCCCTCGGCGTCACCGTGATCCTGCGCGCGAAGTCGCCGCAGGCCATGGAAGTATCGCTGCTCTCGATCGGCGGCGTCGTCGTAGCCATCCGCTTCACGATGATGACGATCCAGCCGATCATGGCCGGCAATTGGCTGCCGCTGATGGTGACCTCGCTTTTCGTCATCTATCTCTATCTGCCGGTGCGCCTGGCGACAGGCGTCGTCTTCGCGATATTCTATTCGGGGGTGTCGGTCGCGTGGTGGCTCACCCTGTACGGCGCGCCGCTCCCCGCCGAGCAGCTCTATTTCGGCCTGTTGTGGATCGTGCTCGCCAACGGCCTCGGCTTCGCCGCCGCCAACGCGCTGCAGCGCGGCCAGCGTGTCCAGTACGCGCAGAAGCTGGTGATGCAGCAACTGCTCGCCACCGACGCGCTCACCGGCATCGCCAACCGGCGCAACTTCGACACGGCGCTCGAGCGCGAATGGCGCCGCTGCGGCCGCTCCGGGCAGCCGCTGTCGCTGCTGATGATCGACGTCGACCACTTCAAGGCCTACAACGACCGCTTCGGCCATCAGCGCGGCGACGAATGCCTGCGCCGCGTTGCGCGCGCGCTGACCGATTGTATCGGCCGCCCGGCCGATCTGGTCGCGCGCTATGGCGGCGAGGAGTTCGTCTGCCTGCTGCCCGAGGTCGGCCGGCGCGGCGCCGCCAAGATGGCGCGGCGCATGGCGGCGGCGATCGCGCGCATCGCCATTGCGCATCCGGATTCGCCGCTCGGCGCTCACGTTACCGTCAGCATCGGCGTCGCCACGGTGGCGGAAATCGCCGGTCAGTCGGAGACGCTGCTCGAGTTCGCCGACAAGCTGCTCTATGCGGCGAAGAAAGACGGCCGCGACCGCATCGTCGAGGGCGAAACGGCGGCCGGCCTGCGCATCGCGCGCGCCGCCTGACGCTCAGGCGCTCGCGCTGTCGAGCAGCTTGCGATCGTCCGCCGTGAGCTTCAGCGCCGCCGCCTTCATGATGTCGTTCAGCTGCTCGAGGCTGGTCGCGCTGGCGATCGGCGCCGTGATGAGCGGCTGCCCCATCAACCAGGCGAGTGCCACCTGCGCGAGCGTTGCTTGGTGGCGCGCCGCGACCGCATCGAGCGCCTTCAAGATGGCGAAGCCGCGCGCGTCGGCATAACGCTTGAGCCGCCCGCCGCGGCCGGGATGCTTGAGCGCCTCATCCGGCGACCGGTATTTGCCGGTCAGGAAGCCGGCGGCAAGCGCATAGTAATTGATGACGCCAAGCCCTTCGGCACGGACGATCGGCGCGTATTCGGTTTCGAATTCCTTGCGATCCGACAAGTTGTACAGCGGCTGCAGGCTTTCGTAGCGCGGCAGGCCGCCGGACTTGCTCGCCGCGAGCGACGCCTTGAGCCGCGCCGGCGTCATGTTGGAGGCGCCGATGGCGCGCACCTTGCCGTCGCCGATCAGCTTCGCATAGGCCTCCAGCGTCTCATCGACCGGCGTCTCCTCGTCGTCGAAATGCGTCTGGTAGAGGTCGATCGTCTCGACGCCGAGCCGGCGCAGCGAACCTTCCGCTGCGCGCAGGATGTACTCCTTGCGCACGCATGTCCCTTCGCCCATGTCGGAGCCGACCTTGGTCGCGATCACCACCTTGTCGCGCTTGCCGCTGTCTTTCAGCCAGCGGCCGATGACGATCTCCGACTCGCCGCCGACATGGCCGGGCGCCCAGCGCGAATAGCTGTCGGCCGTGTCGATGGCGTTGAAGCCGGCGTCGACGAAAGCGTCGAGGATGGCGGAGGAGGCGGCCTGGTCGACGTTCCAGCCGAACACGTTGCCGCCGAGCATCAGCGGCGCGATGGACAGGCCGGAGCGGCCGAGCGGGCGGAGGTTCATGCGATGGTCCTTCCGTCACCCTCCCCTGGAGGGGGAGGGTCGCCCCGCCGAAGCGCGGAGCGCGCAGGCGGGCGGGGTGGGGTGATCTTCAATGTCCAGCACCCCCTCCCGGTTCGCGTTCCGCGAACCGACCTCCCCCCTCCAGGGGGAGGTGGAGCCGTTGCTGGACGACGGATGAGGCCTATCGCAGCGACGCGTTGATCTTGTCCAGCGCCGATTGCCCCGGGCACAGCTCCGGCGCGTTGAGCGCATTGAGCGGCGCGTCGACGGTGCGCAGATGCGCGTGCAGATCCTCCGATTCCTTCTCGACGTAGAGCAGGCCGGTGACGATCTGGCCCTTGGCGGCGTGGTGCTGCAGGAATCCGAGAGCTGCCGTCCGGTCATGAAGGTCGTAATCGGCGGCGAGCTTGCGCAGCGCGATCTTCGAGCCGTCGTGCTGCTCGACGATCTCGACCGTGCCCGGCTCCTGCTTCACCTCGATCGGCATGCGCGAGGAGATGAAGTCGAGACGGTTCACGGACTCGTTGTGTTCGCGCACGAAGTCGAAGCTCTTGGTCGAGCCGGCGTGGTTGTTGAAGGCGATGCAGGGCGAGATGACGTCGATGAAGGCCGCGCCCTTGTGGGCAATCGCCGCCTTGATGACCGGCACGAGCTGGTGCTTGTCGCCGGAGAAGGAGCGGGCGACGAAGGAGGCCCCGAGCTGCAGCGCCATGGCCACGAGATCGATCGAGTTGTCGGTGTTGATGACGCCGCGTTTCGACTTCGAGCCGCGGTCGGCGGTCGCCGAGAACTGACCCTTGGTCAGGCCGTACACGCCGTTGTTCTCGACGATATAGACCATGTTGACGCCGCGGCGCAGGCAGTGCGCGAACTGGCCGAGGCCGATCGAGGCGCTGTCGCCGTCGCCGGAGACGCCGAGATAGATGAGGTCGCGGTTGGCGAGGTTGGCGCCCGTCAGCACCGACGGCATGCGCCCGTGCACCGAGTTGAAGCCGTGCGAATTGCCGAGGAAGTAGGTCGGCGTCTTCGACGAGCAGCCGATGCCGGAGATCTTGGCGACGCGATGCGGCTCGATGGCGAGTTCGAAGCACGACTGGATGATCGCCGCGGTGATCGAGTCGTGGCCGCAGCCGGCGCACAAGGTCGACACCGATCCTTCGTAGTCGCGGTGCGTATAGCCGAGCTCGTTCTTCGGCAGGTCGGGGTGATGAAATTTCGGCTTGGCAATGTAGGTCATGGCACGTCCTTTACCCTCCCCTGGAGGGGGGGGTCGGCGAGCATCGAAGATGCGAGCCGGGGTGGGGTGATCGAGAGTCACAGTCACCCCCTCCCGGTCCGCTGACGCGGACCGACCTCCCCCCTCCAGGGGGAGGTGAAGAGAAGGGGCCTGCTCCATTGTTCACGACGTCACCTTGGACGGCTTCACCTTGAGCTTCTCGAGGTGCTCACCGATGGCCTTGGCGATGAAGCGGGCGGTGATCGGCGTGCCGTCGTAATGCAGCACCGGCACCAGCCGGACGGGGTCGATGTCGCACTCGTTGACGATCAACGAGCGCAGCTGCGCGTCGCGGTTCTGCTCGACGACGAACACGAAATCGTGGTCGGCGACGAACGAGTTGACGCTCGAATGGAACGGGAAGGCGCGGACGCGCATGCGGTCGAGCGCGTGGCCCTGCGCCTCGATCATGTGGATCGCCTCATCCATCGACGGCGCGGTCGAGCCGTAATAGATGACGCCGTATTTGGTCGGCTTGCCCGACGTGGCGGTCAGCGGCTTCGGCACGATGTCCTTGGCCGTCTCGAACTTGCGCAAAAGCCGCTGCATGTTGTCGACGTAGGGCGCGCCTTCCTCGGTGTACTTCGCGTAGCGGTCGCGCGAGGTGCCGCGGGTGAAGAACGAGCCCTTGGTCGGGTGCGTGCCGGGATAGGTGCGGTAGGGGATGCCGTCGCCGTCGACATCGAGGTAACGGCCGAAGTCCTTGCCGGCTTCCAGTTCCTCCGCCGTCATCACCTTGCCACGGTCGTAGACCGCGGCGTCATCCCATTTGAACGGGCGGCAGAGGTGATGGTTCATGCCGATATCGAGATCGAGCATGACGAAGACTGGCGTCTGCAAACGATCGGCGAGGTCGAAGGCGACCGCGCCGAATTCGAAGCTCTCGGTCGGGTCCTCGGGGAACAGCAGCACGTGCTTGGTGTCGCCGTGCGAGGCGTAGGCGCAGGAAATGATGTCGCACTGCTGCGTACGCGTCGGCATGCCGGTCGAGGGGCCGGCGCGCTGCACGTCGAACAGCACCGCGGGGATTTCGGCAAAATAAGCGAGGCCGATGAATTCCTGCATCAGCGAGATGCCGGGGCCGGATGTGGCGGTGAAGGCGCGGGCGCCGTTCCAGCCGGCGCCGATGACCATGCCGATCGAGGCGAGCTCGTCCTCGGCCTGGATGATGGCGTACTTCGTCTTGCCGGTCTCGGCGTCGACGCGCAGCCTGGCGCAGTGGCGGGTGAATGCGTCGGCGAGCGAGGAGGAGGGCGTGATCGGGTACCAGGCGCACACCGTGGCGCCGCCGTAGACGGCGCCGAGCGCCGCGGCCGCGTTGCCCTCGACGAAGATGCGGTCGCCGACCTTGTCGGCCTTGCGCACCTTCAAGCCGATCGGGCACTCGAGGTTAAGCGTGGCGTAGTCGCGGCCGATGTGCAGCGCCTTGATGTTCGGCTCGATCAGCTTGTCCTTGCCCTTGTACTGCTCGCCGATCAGTTGCTCGATGACCTTCACGTCCATGTCGAGCAGCGCGCTCATCACGCCGAGATAGATGATGTTCTTGAACAGCTGGCGCTGGCGCGGATCGGTGTATTCGCGATTGCAGATGGCGGTCAGCGGCACGCCGATGACGGTGATGTCGTCGCGGAATTTCGACTTCGGGTAGGGCTTCGTAGAATCGTAGAGCAGGTAGCCGCCCGGCTCGATGCCGGCGATGTCCTTGTCGAAGGTCTGCGGGTTCATCGCCACCATGAAGTCGGTGCCGCCGCGCGCGCCCATGTGGCCGGCCTCGGTGACGCGCACCTCGTACCAGGTGGGCAACCCTTGAATGTTCGAGGGAAAGATGTTGCGCGGCGAGACCGGCACGCCCATGCGCATCACCGCGCGGGCGAACATCTCGTTGGCGCTCGCCGAGCCGGAGCCGTTGACGTTGGCGAAGCGGATGACGAAGTCGTTTACGCGGCTGAGCGGCGCTGCGGTCGGCATGACGGGCCTGCGTGAGTCATTTCCAGGAAGAATTTCTGCATGTCCCAGGCGCCGGTCGGGCACCGCTCGGCGCAGAGGCCGCAGTGCAGACAGACGTCTTCGTCCTTGACCATGACGCGGCCGGTCTTCAGCCCGTCCTGGACGTAGAGGTCCTGGGTGAGGTTATGCGCCGGCGCGGAAAGCCGCGTGCGCAGCTCTTTCTCCTCGCCGTTTTCGGTGAAGGTGATGCAATCCATCGGGCAGATGTCGACGCACGCGTCGCACTCGATGCACAGCTTGCTGGCGAACACCGTCTCCATGTCGCAGTTGAGACAGCGGTGCGCTTCCTTGAGCGCGAGTTGGACGTCGAAGCCGAGCTCGACCTCCGCCTTGATGTCCTTCAGGGCCACGGCCTTGTCGCGCAGCGGCACCTTGTGACGCTGGTCGAGCGTGATGTCGTTGTCGTAGCTCCACTCGTGGATGCCCATCTTCTGGCTCATCATCTCGACCGCCGGCAGGGGGCGGTCGGCCATGTCCTCGCCAGAGAGCATCTTGTCGATCGACACGGCGGCCTCGTGGCCGTGCGCCACCGCCCAGATGATGTTCTTCGGGCCGAAGGCGGCGTCGCCGCCGAAGAACACCTTCGGATGCGTCGAGGCGAAGGTCGTCTCGTCGACCTTGGGCATGCCCCATTTGTCGTCGAACTCGATGCCGATGTCGCGCTCGATCCAGGGGAAGGAGTTCTCCTGGCCGACGGCGACGAGCACGTCGTCGCAGGGGAAGTGCTGGTCCGGCTCGCCGGCATGCACGAGCTTGCGGCGGCCCTTGGCGTCGTACTCTGCCTTCACCTTCTCGAAGGTGATGCCGGTGAGCTTGCCGTTGTCGTGCGTGAATTCCTTCGGCACGAGGAAATTGTGGATCGGGATGCCCTCGTGCTGCGCGTCTTCCTTTTCCCACGGAGACGCCTTCATCTCCTCGAAGCCGGAGCGCACGACGACGTCGACCTGCTCGCCGCCGAGGCGCCGCGCCGAGCGGCAGCAGTCCATCGCGGTGTTGCCGCCGCCGAGCACGACGACGCGCTTGCCGATCTTTGAGATATGGCCGAACGACACGCTCGACAGCCAGTCGATGCCGATGTGGATGTTCTTGGCGGCTTCCGTGCGGCCCGGAATGTCGAGGTCGCGGCCGCGCGGCGCGCCGGAGCCGACGAAGATCGCGTCCCACCCTTCGGCGATGAGCGCCTTGAGACTATCGATGCGTTTGCTGCCGTGGAATTCGACGCCGAGATCGAGGATATAGCCGGTCTCCTCGTCGATGACCGAGTCGGGCAAACGGAATTTCGGGATTTGCGTGCGGATCATGCCGCCCGCTTTCGGGTCCTGGTCGAACACGACGCAGGTATAGCCGAGCGGGGCGAGGTCACGCGCGACGGTGAGCGAGGCGGGCCCGCCGCCGACCAGCGCGATGCGCTTGCCGTTCTTGCGCTGGGCCGGCTTCGGCATCCGCGCCTTGACGTCGTCCTTGTAGTCGGCGGCGACGCGCTTCAAGCGGCAGATCGCCACCGGCTCGTCCTCGACGCGGACGCGACGGCAGGCCGGCTCGCAAGGCCGGTCGCAGGTGCGCCCGAGCACGCCGGGAAACACGTTCGATTTCCAATTGATCATGTAGGCGTCGTCGTAACGCCCTTGCGCGATCAAACGGATGTATTCGGGGACCGGCGTGTGCGCCGGGCACGCCCATTGGCAGTCGACCACTTTGTGGAAGTAGTCCGGCGCAGCAATGTCAGTGTTCTTCATTGACTCCTCGAAACGCGGCGCCGCTACGCACGTGCAAATCGCGTCGTCGCGTCTGCCTCGACCGGCCGGCATGTCCTCCGGATCGAGCCCAACGGTCGGGCTCGATTCAGAGCCGACATATTAGTTAGTCGGGGAGGGCAAGGCTACCGTGTCCGCCCTCACAAGGCCGATATCAACCTTACAGTTGCGGTTTTCGTGGGGCTGAAACCCGCCGGTTCCCTCGATGGTGCGCCGCACAATCCGTGCGCCGGCGCACAATCGCCGCCGCGTGCCGGCCTTTCCAGCATGCTGCGGTGGGCAGCCCTTGTCCCGGCGGGCGAGACCGCCTATTCCCTCGCGCCCGTGGACGCGGCAACGCCGCAACCCCATATGACCGGCACTGCACCGCCCGCGTGTATGCCCGCACGGCCCTCCAATAATGCGTGAGATTTTCGAAGAGATATTCGTCAACCAGCCGCTCGACCCGATGGAGTCGGCGCGACGCAGCATGCGGGCAAGCCTGCGCAAGCGCTTCTACAAGGAAGCGGGCGTCGGCGACGAGGGCGAGGGCGGCTTTCCCGTGCTGCTCGACGGCAAACCTGTGCGCACGCCGGCGCGTGAGGTGCTGAGCGCGCCGACGCGTGCGCTGGCGCAGGCGATCGCCGATGAATGGCAGGCGCAGGAGGATGTCATCGACCCCGCGCGCATGCCGCTGACGCGGCTCGCCAATGCGACGATCGACGCGGTCGCGGCGCAGGCGCAGCCTGTCGCCGACGAAGTCGCGCGCTATCTCGGCAGCGATCTTGTCGTCTATCGCGCCAGCACGCCCGCCGGTCTGGCGGACCGGCAAACGCAGTTGTGGGATCCGGTCCTCGCTTTCGCGCGCGACGATCTCGGCGCGCGCTTCGTGCAGATCGAAGGCGTGGTGTTCTCGCCGCAGCCGCCGCATGCCGTCGAGGCGGCGCGCGCGCATATCCCGTCCGACGCCTGGAGGCTCGCTGCCGTCTCCTCGATCACCACGCTGACCGGGTCGGCGCTGTTGGCGCTGATGCTGACGCGCGGCGCCATCACGCCGGACGCCGCCTGGGAGGCGGCGCACCTCGACGAGGACTGGCAGATGCGGCAATGGGGCCGCGATGAGCGCGCGCTCGAACGCCGCGCCTTCCGCCGCGCCGACTTCGACGCAGCGGCGACGGTGCTGGCGCTGACTTGATAGTTGTCATTTCGGGCGCGTGCGGTTGATCTGTCATGCCCGGCCTTGTGCCGGGCATCCAGGTCTTGGCTGACCGTCAACGAGTCTTGCGTGCTATGCTCGCCCCGTAATCGCACTGGGGGCAGGCGATGAAGATCACGCTCGACATTTCCAGGCTCGTCGAAGAGGGCAAAGTCACGCCCGAAGAGGCGCAACGGCTCATCGCGCTCGCCTCGCGCGAAACCGGCTCGCTTGCCATCAATATCCTGATCGGCTTCGGCGTCGTCGCCATCGCCGCCGGCGCGGTCGCGCTGGTGCCGACACCGTTGACCGCGGTCACGCTCGGCCTGGCGCTGACCGCGGCGGGCTTCGCCGTGCTGGTCAGCCGCGTCAAGCAGTGGGACGTGCTCGGCCAGATTTGCCTGGTCATCGGCGCGCTGATGTTCTGCGGCGGCGTCATTGCTTTCGGCGAGGGCTCGCTCGCCGCGATGCTGATCGTTACCGCGGTGCTGGCGCTGATCGCCGCTGCCGCGCGTTCCAGTCTGCTAACGGTGCTTGCGGTGCTGGCCGCGTCCGCCTGCCTCGGCGCCAAGGCCGGCTACGCGCACGCGATGTATTCGCTCGCGATCTTCGAGCCGACGCTGACCATCGTTCTGTTCTCGGCGCTCGCCTTCGCGGCCTATCAGGTCTCCAAACGGTTGCCGGCCGACTACGAACGGATCGCGCTCGCCGCCGCGCGCACGGCGATCCTGCTGGTCAATTTCGGCTTCTGGATCGGCTCGCTGTGGGGCGATCCGCTGTTCCTGCTGAGCCGCATGGCGGGGAAAGCGAGGGCCGCGCCAAGGCTCGAGGACGTCGTTATTCCACACACCGTCTTCAGTATCGCATGGGCGGTGGTGCTGATCGCCGCCGCGCTGTGGGCCATGCGCATCAACCGGCGCTGGCTGGTCAACGTCGCCGCCATCTTCGGCGCCATCCACTTTTACACGCAATGGTTCGAGACGCTCGGCGCCACGCCGGTGTCGGTGCTGCTGGGCGGCCTGATGATGCTCGCGATCGCGCTGGCGCTGTGGGCGTTCAACCGCCGGCCGGCGGCGGCATAGCGGCCTTGCCGATGCGGCCGAGATGCGTGAAGCCGAAGCCGGCCTGGTATTTCAGGCCGTAGCCGAGCAGGCGGTCGAAGCCGATATGCGCGATCCAGATCAAGGCGAGCGCCAGCGGCGGGATCGCCGGAAGGAGAAGGCCGGCAATCGCCAGCGCGAGCGGTGCGACCAGCGAATGCGCGGCGTTGTAGGCAATGGCGCCGGCACGCGGGCCAGCCAGATAGCCGAGGAAGCTCAGGTCGGGGGCAAGGAAGAGCACGGCGAACAGCCACCACGCGGCGCCTGTCTCGCCGTAGAGCATGCCAGCCACGATGAGCAGTCCCGCGCCTTCCGCACGCAGCAGAAGGCGAGGGGCGCCGCTCACCGAACCCGTCTCTCCCACGTCGCCCCCTAACGCGCGTCAGTGCCCCGTCGGATCGCCACGGCGGCCGATCTCGTAGAGGAACCAGACGCGCCGCTCGGCCTCGTCGATGAAGGTCTCCAGCAGGCTGGCGGTGGCGATGTCGTTGTGCTCCTCGCAGACATCGTGCGCCTCGCGCATCGCGGCCACGACCCGCTGGTTATCCTCGCGCAGCTCGGCCAGCATGTCGTCCGGCGCGACGTAGGGCGCGTCGTTGTCGGCGATGCGGGCATGGCGGGAGATGTCGCCGATCGAGCGCAGGGTATTGCCGCCGGTCTTGCGCACGCGCTCGGCGATCACGTCGGTCATGGCGAAGATCTGATCGGCGTGCTCGTCCAGCAGCAGGTGGTAGTCGCGGAAATGCGGCCCGCTCATGTGCCAGTGGAAGTTCTTCGTCTTCATGTAGAGCGCGAAGGTATCCGCCAGAACGCCGTTGAGGGCAGCGGAAAGGTCCTTGGTGGCATTAGCGCCGAGATCGGTCGGCGTCTTCAGGCGCGGTGTGGTGGGCTTGGCGTTGTTCATGGGCACGGCTCCTCGGTTCGGTGACCCCCGGCGCGTATAGCCCCCGGCCATTATGGCCGCATGACGCGCCTTGGGAACCCATAAACCCGGGGGAGCCCCGCGGGGTTCCGGCTCAAGCCTTGCCGAGGGCGGCGATCGTCGCGCGGGCGGCCTCCGCCTCCTCCGTGCGGCCGAGCGTGGTGAGCAGGGAGGCGCGCGCCTTGAGAGCCTCCGGCAGTTGGGGCGCCAGCTTGACCGCCTGGTCGACGGCGGCGAGCGCCGCCTCGGTCTGGCCGCCCCGGCTCAGCACCCGGGCCTTGGCCAGGTGCCCGTGCGGGAATTTCGGCTCGAGCGTGATGGCGCGCTCGGTGGCGGCCAGCGCCTCGTCGGCCCGGCCGGCCGACAGCAGGGCCTGCGCGCGGTTGACGTGCGGGATGGCGACGTTCGGCTCCAGCGCGATGGCCTTGTCGTAGCTTTCGATCGCCTCGTCGACGCGGCCCAGCGCCTCCAGCGCGGTGCCGCGGTTGACCCAGTTGGGCGCGATCGGCTCGGACTCCAGCGCGCGGTCGTAGCTCGACAGCGCCTCGGAGAAGCGGCCGAGCTCGGAGAGCGCATTGCCGCGGTTGCCGTAGGCCTCGGCGAAATTGATGTCGCAGGCGAGCGCCTCGTCGAAAGCGTCGAGTGCGTCTTTCGGCTGGCCCATTTCCGACAGCGCCTTGCCGATGAGATTGTGCGCGCGCGCCTGGCCGCGGCGGAAGCTCAGCGAGCGGCGGGCGAGATCGATGCCCTCCTTGAACTGGCCTTCCTGGCAGGCGATCACAGACGAATAATACAGCGCATCGGCGTTCTGCGGATCGCGCCTCAAGACCTCGACATAGCGGTCCATGGCCTGCCGCGTTTCGCCGCGGCGGTGGTGGAAGAGGCCTTGCTCGATGAGCTGGGCGCTCGGGATCTGGCTGGTCTGGCTCATAGAGCGGGTTCTAAGGGTGCCAAGGGCGAAGGGCAATGGTATGCCTTTTGCTGGATTCCGGCGTACGGGCAGGGGTTTTAAGACGGCGATGAAGGACATCCTCGACAGGCTGGAGGCGCGGCGGGCGGAGGCCCGGCTGGGCGGTGGCGAAAGGCGCATCGAGGCCCAGCACAAGCGCGGCAAGCTGACCGCCCGCGAGCGCATCGAGCTCTTGCTCGACAAGGGCTCGTTCGAGGAGTTCGACATGTTCGTCGAGCACCGCTCCAACGAGTTCGGCATGGAGAAGCAGAAAATCCCCGGCGACGGCGTCGTCACCGGCTGGGGGACGGTCAACGGCCGCACCGTCTACCTGTTCTCCAAGGACTTCACCGTGTTCGGCGGCTCGCTGTCGGAGACGCACGCGCAGAAGATCATCAAGGTCCAGGACATGGCGATGAAGGCGCGGGCGCCGATCATCGGCCTGTTCGACGCCGGCGGCGCGCGCATCCAGGAGGGCGTCGCCGCGCTCGGCGGCTACGGCGAGGTGTTCAAGCGCAACGTCATCGCCTCCGGCGTCATCCCGCAGATCTCCGTGATCATGGGCCCCTGCGCCGGCGGCGACGTCTATTCGCCGGCGATGACCGACTTCATCTTCATGGTGCGCGACACCAGCTACATGTTCGTCACCGGCCCCGACGTGGTGAAGACGGTGACCAACGAGGTCGTGACGGCGGAAGAGCTCGGCGGCGCCAGCGTGCACTCGGCGAAGTCCGGCGTCGCCGACGGCTCGTTCGAGAACGACGTCGAGTGTCTCTTGCAGATGCGCCGGCTGATCGACTTCCTGCCCGCCAACAACGAGGCGGGCGTGCCGGAATGGCCGACGCAGGACGAGACCGACCGCATCGACGACTCGCTCGACACGCTCATTCCCGACAATCCGAACAAGCCCTACGACATCAAGGAGCTGATCCTGAAGGTCGCCGACGAGGGCGACTTCTTCGAGATCTCGCAGGCTTACGCCAAGAACATCGTCACCGGGTTCGGCCGCATTGCCGGCAAGACGGTCGGCTTCGTCGCCAACCAGCCGATGGTGCTCGCCGGCGTGCTCGACAGCGATGCCTCACGGAAGGCGGCGCGCTTCGTGCGCTTCTGCGACGCCTTCTCAATCCCCATCGTCACCTTCGTCGACGTGCCCGGCTTCCTGCCCGGCACCGCGCAGGAATACAACGGCCTGATCAAGCACGGCGCCAAATTGCTGTTCGCCTATTCGCAGTGCACGGTGCCGCTCGTTACGGTGATCACGCGGAAAGCCTTCGGCGGCGCCTATGACGTGATGGCGTCGAAGCACATCGGCGGCGATTTGAACTACGCCTGGCCGACGGCGCAGATCGCGGTGATGGGCGCCAAGGGCGCGGTCGAGATCATCTTCCGCGGCGGCACGGCCGACGAGATCGCGGCGCAGACCAAGCAGTACGAGGACCGCTTCCTGTCGCCCTTCGTCGCCGCCGAGCGCGGCTACATCGACGACGTGATCATGCCGCACTCGACGCGCAAGCGCATCGCCCGCGCGCTGGCGATGCTCAAGAACAAGCACGTCGAGTTGCCGGCGAGGAAGCATGATAATTTGCCGTTGTGAGGAGTACTGCTCACAGCAACTAAAAAGAAACGGGGGAAAAGATGGAGGCGGGCAAACGCAATATCACGGACATCTTCAACCGAATGAGGGTTTTGCAAATCCCATACTTCCAGCGTGCCTACGTTTGGGAAGAGGATAACTGGGAGCGTTTACTAAATGATTTGCAAGCCGTAGCTCGAACTCGCAGCCCGTACTTCCTGGGTTCTGTCATTCTGAAGCAGCGGCCTACTGGGGCAGACGGTTCTGCAGGCGACGTTCGCATTGTGATCGACGGCCAGCAAAGGCTGACCACGCTGCTTTTGTTCTTCAAGGTTCTGTATGCCGCTCGCGGCCAGGACGAGATGTTCAAGGCGACGTTCTTTAATTTCGCTCACCAGCTCATGCTGGACCATAACCGTCTCGACAAACCCATATTCGAAGCCATCTTAAACAACGCGTTGACGGCGGAGTTTTTAACGGAGTACGCCAGCAATAATGTTCTTGCAGCATACCGATACTTCGAAAGCAAAGCAGATAATCTTAAGTCTATTGATCCGCTCGTATTGCTTGGAAATGTCTATTTCGTCGGTATTGATCTCGGCGCGGACGAAGACGAGCAGCAGATTTTTAACACCATCAATTCGCTGGGCGTTTCACTTTCGACAGCGGAGCTACTGAAGAACGATCTCTTCAATCGTAAGAATGCCTCGGTTTATGAGGCTACATGGCTACCGGCTTTCGAAAGTTCGGAAGATGACCGACTTTATTGGACTGCCGAAATTACTGCTGGCCGTGAGCACCGCGAGAACATTGATCTGTTCATGCAATCTTACCTGCTGATGATCGTAAATTCCCCCGATGACGTCAGAGTAGACGCACTTTACGCATCGTATAAACAGTACCTGGCAGGGACAACGGACCGTGGTCAATTCATAGAAGATTTGACCAAGTGCGCTAGAATCTACAAAAGAAAAATCGATCCAGCGATCCAAGATAGGCAAGTCGCAAAGCAAGATTGGCTAGAGCGTCTGACGGTGATCGTTTTCGGGCTAAGCACGACGACGGTTGTTCCATATATACTCTATCTCCTGCACGCTTCCCAACCAGAAGAGCGAGCCGCCATCTTTCCTTTGCTGGAGGGTTACCTTGTTAGGCGGGTCATATGCAGAGAGACATCGAAAAATTACAACCGGCTCTTCGGGGCGTGGATCAAGGGCGGCGTCAAGACAGTCGCTGCCTTTAAAGCGGCTCTGATCGAGGAATCGAATACGGTCAATCGCTACCCGGATGACTCTGTGGTCCCGACCAGTGTCAAGACATCAACGCTGACTAACAAGCAGGCTCTTGTTGTGCTCTGGCTGCTGGAGTTGAGTATACGCAATGATCAGAGACAGAGCACTGCACTAAGTGGTCTTTCTCACTACAGTCTGGAGCACCTGATGCCAAAGAAGTGGCGCAATCACTGGGGTACATTGCCGCCACTCCAAGCGTCAGAGCGTGATCACGCACTACAGAAGCTCGGCAATCTTTCTTTGTTAGCTTCCGGGCTGAATACATCGATAAGCGATTCGGCTTGGGACATTAAGAAGCACGGCAGTGGTAAGCACAAAGGGCTTCTGGAATATGCAACTGGTTTAGAGACACTTTCGGAGGATCTTAAACTCTCCGAATGGAACGAGAACACTATAGCCCAACGGGCTGAACGCCTTACATCACAGATATTGAGCACATGGCCGTCTCCTATTTGAAAGCGTAGCCCGTAGGGCGGATTAGCGAAGCGTAATCCGCCGTCATTCGGTTTCGGCGCAACGCTTCGCTATTGCGCCCTACAACGCTATTCTCGCTGCGGGTGCTATTCCAATGAAACGACTGCTGACGTTCGGCCTTCTCCTGTTGGCCTCCGCGCCCGCCTTCGCCTTCGAGGGTGAAAACCTGCTGGCCGGGCTGCCGAACGGCTACAAGGTCGGTTTCCAGCAGAAGAAGGGCAGCGCCCAGATCACCGAGATGGTGCCGGCGAACGAGACCGTGCAGGGCTGGACCGAGATGGTCACCGTGCAGGTCTTCAACGGCATGAAGGGCGTCACGCCCGATCAATTCCGCGACCGCATGGTGCAACTGTGGAGCGGGGCCTGCGCCAATGCGGTGGCGGGGCCGGCTACGCAGGCGGTCGAGAACGGCTACCAAATCGCCTTCTGGATGATGAGCTGTCCGCTCAACAAGGATACCGGCAAGCCGGAAACGACCTGGTTCAAGGCGATCCAGGGCCATGACAGCTTTTACGTGGTGCAGAAGGCGTTCAAGTTCGATCCGTCGAAGGATCAAATCGTGCAGTGGACCCGATATCTGAAGGCGGTCGCAGTTTGCGACACGCGCCTGAAGGCGCGGGCTTGTCCGTCCGGCCTGCGGTAGCCGTGCTGCCGGCGCGGAAGCACGACAATTTGCCGCTGTGAGGCGTCTGACACTGCGCGGCACCGGCTGCTAAAGTGCGCCGGGGACGGCGAATCGGGGTCGGGGATCGCCGTCCGTGTTACTTCAGAACTGGTGGTATACGACGCTGCTCGGCCCCGACGCGCCGATCCGGCCGCCGCTCGCGGCTGACGTGAAAGCGGACGTGGTCGTGGTCGGCGCCGGAATGGCCGGTCTTTCGGCGGCGCTGCGCCTGGCCGACTCCGGCCACGACATCGTCCTCATCGATCGAAACATCTGCGGCGGCAGCACGTCGGGAAAAAGCGCCGGTTTCCTGACGCCGGACAGCGAGCTCGAGCTGTCGCAGATCCTGCGCCGCTTCGGCGTGGAGGGCGCGCGCCATCTCTGGGACGTTCCGGTCGCGGGCATCGAGCTCATCACATCGACCGTCCGCAAGCACGGTATTGAATGCGACCTGCAGCGGCAGGACAGCCTGTTCCTGGCGAACGACCGCTCCGGCATCGCCGACGTCCGCGAAGAGGTCGCGGCACGCAAGCAACTCGGTTACCCGGTCACCGAATACACCGCGGCGCAGGTCGCCAAGGTGATCGGCTCCGACGGGTTTCACGCCGGGGTGCGATACAGCGAGACCTACGGCATCGATGCGCTGCGCTATTGCCAGGGCGTGAAGGGCGTCCTGCTCGACCGCGGCGTCCGCATTTTCGAGAGCACGGAGGCGCATGCGATCGACGGCCACACGGTGCGGACGCACGGCGGCAGCGTGACCGCCGACCAGATCGTCGTCTGCGCCGACGCGCTGTCGCCGCATTTCTGCCGGTACGCGCCCGAGGTCGGTCACGCCGAGACCTATCTCACGATCAGCGCGCCCCTGACGGACCGCGACGTCAAGGCACTGTTTCCCGGCGATCCGTTGCAGTGCTGGGATTCGGATTTGATCTACAGCTACTGGCGGCTTACCGGCGACCAGCGCATCCTGCTCGGCGGCGGCAGCCTGTTGTCGACCTACGTCCGCAACGCGGTCACCTCGCCGCGCGTGGCCGATCACATCGTGGGGAAATTCCGCAAGAAATTTCCCGCGCTGGCCGATATCGAGTTTCTGCAATACTGGCCCGGTCTCATCGACTCGACGCGCGATCTGTTCCCGACCATCATCCGCGACCCGCAGACCCCGTGGATGCAGTTTGTCCTCGGCTGCGTCGGGCTGCCGTGGGCGGCGTTCTGCGGCGATTTCGCCGGCCGGCACGCGCTCGATACCGAAAGCCAGACCGACCACATCTTCTATGAATATTTCCGCCCCGACCGGCGCTTCCTGATGCCGTTGTGGAGCGAGCGCCTGCTCGGCAAACCGATCGTGTTCGCGCTCAACAACGCCTGGGCGAAATATTACCAGGTCGACAGGCGCGCATAGTGCGGCGCCGCCGACGCTCAAGAACGGGCATCTTGAACTGCCGCACCGCAAGCACGACAATCCGCCGCCGTGATCGTCACGCCGGAAGGACACGCAATGTCTGAAGCCGCTCGCATCGTCGTCACCCGCCAGGCGACGGAATCCACTAACACGGCGCAATCGGGCGGTCTGGCGCTGATGACCGGGGTGGGGCCGCAGGTGTCCGGCGCGTCGCGGCTCTGGTTCGGCAAGGCCATGAACGCGCCTGGCTTCCGCTCGCTGCCGCATCACCATGGCGAGGCGGAGACCGGCGCCTATGTCCTGTCCGGACGCGCCCGCATCTTCTTCGGCAAGGATTATCGGGAGTACATCGATCTTGCCGCAGGCGACTTCATGTTCGTGCCGCCGCTGCTGCCGCACCTCGAGGTGAACATGAGCACCACGGACGAGCTGTGGTGGCTCGCCTGCCGCTCGCCGGACAACATCGTGGTCAACCTGCCGGACGTCGACGACGCCACGCTGGCCGGCTATCGGCGGGCGTGACGGCGCGCACGATGGCCTTGTTGCCGTCACCGGCGCCGCCGATACTTTGCGCCGGACACCGTCGTGCAGGAGCGCACACCATGACCACGCAGGATCAATCCCGCATCGCCATCGTCAGACCGGGCCAGACCTATCGCGGCCAGCAGGGCATCACCTACGGCGCCGGCGCCTCGGCCGAGACGGTCGGCGCAACGAAGATTTGCATGAACGTGATGCCGATGCCGCCGGGCGCGCGCGCCAAGGCGCATTATCACAAGGACATCGAGACCATCGCCTATCTGCTCGACGGCGACTGCGCCATCTATTTCGGCGACGGCTTCGCGCAACGCGAAATGGTCCATGCCGGCGAGCACGTGTTCTGCCCGGCCAACCTGCCGCACGCGCCGTCGAACGAGAGCGGCAAGCCCTGCACCTGGCTGGTGGTGCATTCCTCCGGCTCGGACCAGGACGGCATCGTGCTCCTGCCGGAGCTCGACGCGAAGCTGGCGAAGATGACGGCGGCGGAGTAGGGGCGCCTCACTCCTTCACGGTCATGTAGACGACGCGCATGAAGGCCTTGGCCTGCTGCTCGCCGGCCTTCATCCTGGCGTCGAAGTCGGCGAAGGGCTTGGCCGCATAAACCTCGTCGAGGCTCTTGCCCTCTTTCACCAGCTTCGCCATGCGCTCGCGCGCGGCGATCATCATGGCGCGGTATTCGGACAGCTGCGCCTTGGTGGCGAGCGGCCCGTGCCCGGGCACGATCTTGGTGTCGTCGTTGGCCAGCGACATGTAAATGTCGGCCGCCGAAATCACGCCCTTGACGCTGCCGCCGTTCAGGAAGTCGATGTTCGGATAGCGGCCGTTGGTGAAGGTGTCGCCGGTCGACAGCACATTGGCGTCCTTGAACCAGACATAAGTGTCGCCGCCGGTATGCGCGTTGGCCGGATGCTTGAGCTCCGCGGTGCGGCCCTTGATCGTCAGCGTCATCGCGTCGGTATAGGTCTTGCTCGGCAACGCGGCGGCCTGCGCCGGCGGAAACTTCACGCCGGTGACGTTGCTGGTGGTGCCGGCGGCGAGCATGTTGCGCTCGTTGATGTGGCCGACGACGGTCGCGCCCTCGGCGGCGAAGGCGGCGTTGCCGCCGGTGTGGTCGCCGTGATGGTGCGTATTGATCAGGTAGGTGACCTTGTTCGGCGTCACCGCGGCGATCGCCGCCTTGAGCTTGTCGTGCATCGGCGCGAACTGGCCGTCGACCATGATGACGCCGTCGTCGCCGACCGCGACCGTGACGTTGCCGCCGGCGCCCTCCAGCATGTAGGTGCGGTGGCCGAGATCGGTGGTGACGACGTTGATCCTGGAGAAGTCCGGCCCGACCGGCGGCACCGGCGCCGTCTGCGCCAGGGCAGGGGCGGTGAGCGCGAGGGCGGCGAGGGCGGCGAGGGCGTGGCGGCGCATGGCGGTTCTCTCCCTTTCCGACACGAACGTTGCGGTCGGCCGGTTATTCCCCGCCATCCCGGCCCCGCTTGCCAAGGCTCGCCGGCGTAAATTTTCGTGAAGGCATTTGTGCGAGGGTGTCCGGATATTTCAGCATCCGGGCGCGGGAAGACCCCATGAAACGATGGCGGGCGGCGATCGCCAACAGCTGGAACGGCATCCTCGCCTGCGCGCGCAGCGAAGCCGCGTTCCGGGAAGAGATCGTCGCGCTTGTCCTCGCCATCCCGGCGGCGATGCTGCTCGCGTCCGACCCGTGGAAGCGGGCGCTGCTGCTGGCGCCGATCGTGCTGCTGCTGGTGATCGAACTCCTGAACACGGCGATCGAGAAGCTGTGCGACCGCCTCACCGGCGAATTCGACCCGGCCATCGGTCGCGTCAAGGACATGGGCTCCGCCGCCATCGGCGTGACGCTGATCGCGACGGCGGCGGTGTGGGTGTTCGCGGTGGTGGAGTATGTGAGGATGTAGGGGGGCGGGGCGGAGGCGAACCTTGCAAATTACGTCATGGCCGGGCTTGTCCCGGCCATCCACGTCTTGGAGGATAGGGCCAAGGGCAATGCGAGTGTGTCCGGATGCCAACCCTCCTGCGCTGGGGTCCATATCGCGCCTTCTTTTACTCGAATGAAGGCGGCGAACCCGCGCACGTGCACGTCCGCAGCGGCGGAATGGAGGCGAAATTCTGGCTGCACGACCTCTCGGTCGCCCTCAATGCCGGGTTTCCGGCCCATGAAATCGGCGATATCATTCGTCATCTGAAGCAGAATCGCGAACAGCTCTTGAGCACGTGGCATGAGCACTTTGGAAATTGACGTCGGCGACCTGCGCGCCCGTTCGGTCGAGTTCACCGCAACCGAACTTGTGGTGACGCTCGCCGACGGCCGCCGCATCGCCACGCCGCTCGCCTGGTATCCGCGGCTGTTGCGCGCCTCCGCCGCCGAGCGGCAGAATTACGAGATCATGCCGATGGGGATCC
The DNA here is from genome assembly GCF_035943735.1 of Pseudolabrys sp. Classification (GTDB taxonomy): domain Bacteria; phylum Pseudomonadota; class Alphaproteobacteria; order Rhizobiales; family Xanthobacteraceae; genus Pseudolabrys. The sequence goes on along the minus strand of NZ_DASZBV010000016.1, from coordinate 2,202 downwards.
ACTGGCCCGACATCGACGAGGACCTCAGCATCGCCGGGATGCTGAAGGGGCGACGAGGGGCATAGACCGCCAACCTCTCTCGTTAGCCTGAGGTTGCCCGCGCTGGAGGCGCGGGCCTCGAAGGCTCTGGGCTTCTCAATTTGCGTCATGGCCGGGCTTGTCCCGGCCATCCACGTCTTTGATACTGAGCTTGGGAACGATCCTTGTATATGACGACATGAGCGAAGACCCGAAGAGAAAACCGCCGATATCCATTGATGTTGCCGCAAAGGCATCGTTGGAGTTGAAGGCGTCGGTTCCGGAACAGGCGACCGGCAGATTGCTTGACGCGCTAACAGATATCATCAGGCCGTTTACTGAAAGTCGCGGGTTGCGAGCAGATCAGATTCGTTTGCAGCGGGAAGAAGTTGCAATCGAGATTGCGCAAAGAGCAAGGAAAAGAATGGATATTGAAGGCGGCGCCAAATCTGTGCCGAATAAAATTCTTGTACCGCTTCTCGAAAAAGCGTCTCTCGAAGATATTTCCGACGACTTCATGTTGGAGAAATGGGCAAACCTTCTGGCGTCTTCTTCAGCCGGGCAGGAGGTGCAGCCTAGGTTTGTTTCAATTCTTTCGGAAATGACAGGCGGTCAAGCACAATTATTAGATGCTCTTAAGTCTTGCTCTCCACGTGGGCGCCCCACAACCTACTATACGCGTCAACTTGCTACGGAGAGTTTTGAAAGTGAGGTGAAGCGCATATCTGGTGCTCATGGGGTAACTCGTGAAGCGCTCACCGAGTTTGCACATGGGCAGGATGGCCTGTGTTATCTCTTTTATGAAGACGATATTCCAAATACTGAGGCGTTTAGTTTGGAGGGGTTTGATGCGGGAGAGAGTCTTCTGCAACTCGAGTCCCTCGGTCTCGTTTGGGTCTTCGCGACATGGATTCTAGCACATCATCACGAAAATCATTTCAAGAGACACTTCTATATCCGCGCTCTATTAAGCCCGCTGGGTGCTGCTTTCGTAGAGGCGTGTTCGCCAGCGGAAGACTAGTTTACCGCCACCCTCCACCCCCATTCGCATACACCGTGTCCGCCGTCATGTATTCGCAGGCGTCGGAGCACATGAACAGCACCAGCTCGGCGATCTCCTCGGCTGTGCCGAAGCGCTTCATCGGCACGTCGGCGAGCATCTGCGCCTTCAGTTCCGGCGAGGTCGCCGCCGCCGCGGCGAAGGCGGTGTCGATCGGACCCGGCGAGATCGACAGGCAGCGGATGCCCTGCGTCGCGAATTCGCGCGCCACGCCCATGGTCATCGTGTTCACCGCGCCCTTGGCCGCGGCGTAGTGCACGGAGGTGCCGGGCCCGCCGCGCTTCACCGCCATGCTGGCGACGTTGACGATGACGCCGAACTTGTTCGCCAGCATGTGCGGCAGCACCGCCTGCATGGCGTAGAACGTGCCCTTGAGGTTGAGATCGAGCGTGCGCTCGAACAGGTCGTCGTCGATGTCGAGGAATTTCGAGCGGCGGATGGCCGAGCCGGCCGAGTTGAACAGGAAGTGCACGCGGTCGAAGTCGTTGAGCGCCAGCTCGATCATGTCGTCGACCGCGGCGCGCTTGGTGACGTCGATGGTCAGCGCCAGCGCCTTGCCGCCGGCGTTGGTTTTGGCGTTCTGCTGATCGATCATCTCCGAGGTCTGTTCGACGCCTGTCTCGTTGATGTCGGCGCAGACGACGTTGGCGCCCTCGCGCGCGAACACCAGCGCGGCGGCGCGGCCGATGCCGCTCGCGGCGCCGGTGATGACGATGGTCTTGCCGTGGAAGTAGTCGGGCGTCTTGGGCATGGGAGCCTCGCGCGCGTGACGGGTGAGGGGAGTATAGCGGGGCGGCCTTTCCCGTCACCCTGAGGTGCCGTCGCTGCGATTGCGGCGGCGCTCTCGCTCGCCCGGGACATTCAGCACAAATTCTTTTCTGCGGACTATGGACCTACTAGGCCGATATGCCTAAACTCCTTCCGTCCTGCTCGCCAGGGGCGCCGTCATGGGGCGCTGTGAGGGTGGAGCAGCGGTGGGACGAGAGGCCGGAGATGCGGCCTTTCGCGCTCATCGGGTCGAGGCGGGGAAACCCGCGTCGGTCGATGCGGCGCCCGCGGGCAGGCTGACGCACAGCCTGCGCTCGGGAGGCCCTGGCCAGCCGTCCGCCGGCATTACGACCGGC
>NZ_DASZBV010000015.1:0-87899 GCF_035943735.1 Pseudolabrys sp. | reverse complement strand
TGAAGCACAAACTACGGGAAAAAGAGGTGACCTATGCCGAGTTGGCGAAACGCCTCAAAAAGCATGGGTTTAAGGCCGAAACTGAAAATTCGATCACGGCCAAGCTGAAAAGGGGCACGTTCGCGGCCACCTTCTTCTTAGCCTGTCTTGCCGCCCTGGAATTGGACGGGGTAGCCTTGGAGGAGATTTAGCGCCGTCTCTTGATCTCCAAGAGCACGAGGACTCCGAAAATTACTATGGTCAACCCTCCGATGACCGAGACAATGGCTAACGCCAATGCGGCGGCCTCAACTCTGTTTCTTGGCCACAATGGTGACTGGTGGGATTCTTGGTTAGTTATATTCGCGGTGATAGCGGGCGTGGCCGCTACCGCCGCAGGCGTCATGACGGCCGGCTCAATTATTTCGCATAAACGCGAAGCTGTGGAGGCAGAGAAAGCACTCGGAAAGTACAAACTTGAAACGGGCAAGCAAATAGCCGACGCGAACGAACGAGCAGCCAAGGCCGAGGAACGGGCTGCTGATGCAAAGCTAGCATTGGAAAAATATAAGGCGCCGCGCTCTTTTAAGCCTTCAGATGAAGAGACCCAATCATTTAGGGCATTTAGCGGATCACCGTTTGATATTTCTATCAATACAGAGCCGGAGCCAGAAGCTCTCGCGTACCAAATCGCCGATGCTTTGGTGGCGTCCGGGTGGGAGTGGAAGCCAGTCAGTGCCCCGGTTGTTTTCACCCACGAGGGTAAGCCCCAAATGGGCATTGTGGTAATGACCGGCGTTTTTATACAGATCACGACTTCCCGTGGAATATGGGAACCAGCCGCGCTGGCCCTCGAAAAGGCACTTAAAAAGGAAGGCATCGAGGCCCAAGCGCAGGCTGGGCCAGCAGGCGCGGTGCCCCCTGACGCCATCCATATCAAGATAGGTAGGAAACCATAACTTGCCGTCGCAGATCGCGCCGCATTGCGACGCCACCTCCGAAATTGAGCAGCCCAAGCCGCGCGCGCCCACATGGCGCGCCTCGTCTACGTCACCGTCTCCCGATGATTAAGAAAAATGCCGGCGAGTCCTGCTAGAATGACAATTGCGATGGACCCTACCGGAAACCAAACGGGCAAGCGTATGTGGCCGCCATTGTCGGTTGCCAACAAAGTAGGCGACATCGCCAATCTGTTCTTTATAGGCAGCTTGGTGGTTGGTGTGGTTTCCACCATCCTCATCGTTTGGATGACGGGCGTAAAAGAACGCCATTGGGAAGCAGATCGGCAACAATCCGCCGAACATATTGCGGAATTAATGACGCAATCTGAATACCTCAAAAAGAAGACAGCAGAGGCGATAGAAGCCGCCGAGCGGGAGAGACTGGAGCGAGTCAAGCTGGAGGTGAGACTCGCCCCGAGAAGGCTTTCCGGTACCAGCAGGGATGCCTTTATCAAGGGGCTGTCGTCAGTCCCAAAGCCACCAACAATTGCCGTGGTCTCGCGCCTTCTCGATTCTGAAGGAAACGATTTCGCCGATGATCTATCTGCCGCCCTGACTGCCGGAGGGTGGCGCTCGGAGCGGTATCGCAACTGGACGATGTCTGTGAAGGGGCTGTTCGTTGCGACCGCAGAAGGAACAACAGTGGATAGGACAGACCCGTCTATCGCCGGCCTAGAGAGCGCACTGGCAGCGGCAGGCATTGAGGAGCAGCCGATGGTCGTCGCGGCAACCCAAAGGGCCACGATGGACCCGTATTTCCAGCCAAACGTCTTGTATGTTTTGGTGGGTGCGAAGCCATAGGCGGGGGCAGCGTTAATCATTGCTGCCTCCACGTGGTGACGCCACAGCCAGAAGGCTTGTGGCGTTTGCGCCATAATACCGCGTGGTCCGACATTGTCGCTGCGGATCAGCCGCAGCCAGTCGATGCGCTGTTCGTCGGTGAGTGTGACGCGTTCGCCCACAGCCGCCCCCGTCCCGGACAGGGAGCATCGCCTGTAAAAATGCCGAAGACAACCTCCGGTTTAGTCGCGGGTTGCGCCCGCGCCGATCTTGCCTTCGCTGCCCGCCATCAGCCGCGCGATGTTGGCGCGGTGCATGATCCACAGGAGCACGGTCAAAGCGAGGAACAGCGCCGAGGCGCCGTGATCGCCGATGAGAAAGAGCGCGGCCGGGGTCAGCGCGCTGGCGACCAGCGCGGAGAGCGACGAGTAGCGGCTCAGGTACGCGACCACGAGCCAGATGGCGCAGAAGATGAGCGCGCCCGGCCAATAGACGCCGATCAGGAGGCCGATATAGGTCGCGACGCCCTTGCCGCCCTTGAACTTCAGCCACACCGGGAAAAGGTGGCCAAGGAAGGCGCCGCCGCCGGCGATCAGCGAAGCCTCGAGCCCGATGAAGTGCCGCGTCACCAGCACCGCAGCCGTGCCCTTGAGCGCATCGCAGACAAGCGTCGCCGCGGCGAGCCCCTTGCGCCCGGTGCGCAGCACGTTGGTGGCGCCGATATTGCCGGAGCCGATGGTGCGCACGTCCGGCCCACCGGCGGCCAATGTGATGATGAGCCCGAACGGAATCGAGCCGAGCAGGTAGCCGAAGACGAAGGCGACAGCCTCGTTCATACGATCTCGTAGACCGTGCGCCCGCCGACGATGGTGCGCAGCACGCGCCCCTGCATGCGCGCCTCGTCGTAAGGCGTGTTCTTGCACTTCGACTTGAGCTCGTTCGGATCGACGATCCAAGGCACGTCGAGGTCGACGACGATGAGGTCGGCCGGGCTGCCTGAACGAAGCGTGCCGCCCGGCAGACCGAGCAATTGCGCCGGCCGCGTCGACATCGCGCGCAGGAGCGGGATGATGCCTAGCTCGCCGCTGTGCACCAGCCGCAAGCCGGCGATCAGCATGGTCTCAAGCCCGATGGCGCCAGGCGCCGCTTCGGCGAACGGCAGCCGCTTGGTCTCGACGTCCTGCGGATTGTGGTCGGACATGACGACGTCGACGAGCCCGGCGGCGACCGCGGCGACCAGCGCTTTGCGGTCGGGTTCGGCGCGCAAGGGCGGCACCACCTTCAGGAAGGTGCGGTAGGGGCCGATGTCGTTCTCGTTGAGCGTGACGTGGTTGATCGACGCGGACGCGGTGATGTCGAGCCCGGCGTCCTTCGCGCGCTGCAGCACTTCGAGCGATTCAGCGCAGGTGATCGAGGCGGCGTGATAGCGGCCGCCGGTGAGCGCAACGAGGCGCATGTCGCGCTCGAGCATCACCGTCTCGGCGGCCGACGGTACGCCGAGCAGGCCGAGGCGCGACGCGAATTCGCCCTCGTTCATGACGCCGTCGCCGACGAGGTCGGGATCTTCAGTGTGGTGTACGATCAGCGCATCGAAGTCGCGCCCGTAGGTCAGCGCCCGGCGCATCACCTGCGCATTGGTGACGCTCTTGTCGGCGTCGGTGAAGGCGACGGCACCGGCGGCCTTGAGGAGGCCGATCTCGGTCATCTCCTTGCCTTCGAGGCCCTTGGTGATCGCCGCCATCGGGTGCACATGCACGATGGCGGTGTCGCGGGCGCGGCGCAGCACGTAGTCGACGGTCGCGGGGTCGTCGATCGCCGGCGAGGTGTCGGGCTGGCAGACGATGGTGGTGACGCCGCCGGCGGCGGCGGCCTGGCTCGCCGAGCCGAACGTCTCGCGGCTCGCTTCGCCCGGCTCGCCCACGAAGGCGCGCATGTCGACGAGGCCGGGCGCCACCAGTCTGCCGCGGCAGTCGATGACCTCGGTGCCTTCAGGCACGCCGGCTGCGCCGATGCCGCGCTTGGCCTCGCGGATGACGCCATCGGCGATGAGCACGTCGCCGACGGTGTCGAGGTCGCGCGACGGATCCACGATCCGGGCGTTGGCGAGCAAAATCGGTCGGCGGTCGGACAGCATCATGCGTTCGGCAAATTGCGTGACAGAGCTTCCAGCACCGCCATGCGCACGGCGACGCCCATTTCCACCTGCTCGCGGATCAAGGACTGCGCGCCGTCGGCGACAATGCTGTCGATCTCGACGCCGCGGTTCATCGGGCCGGGATGCATCACCAGCGCATTCGGCCGCGCGTAAGCGAGCTTCTTCTCGTCGAGGCCGAAATACTGGAAGTACTCGGAGGTCGACGGGACGTAGGAGCCGTTCATGCGCTCGCGCTGCAGGCGCAGCATCATGACGATGTCGACGTCGGCGAGGCCTGCACGCATGTCGCGCGCGACCTCGACGCCCATGCGCTCGATGCCGGGCGGCAGCAGCGTCGACGGCGCGACGACCCGCACGCGCGCGCCCATGGTGTTGAGCAGGATGATGTTGGAGCGGGCGACGCGCGAATGCAGGATGTCGCCGCAGATGGCGACGTTGAGCCCGTCGATGCGGCCCTTGTTGCGGCGGATGGTGAGCGCATCGAGCAGCGCCTGCGTCGGATGTTCGTGCGCGCCGTCGCCGGCATTCACCACCGAGCAGTCGACCTTGCGTGCCAGCAATTCGACCGCGCCGGAGGCGTGATGGCGCACGATGATGATGTCGGGATGCATGGCGTTGAGCGTGATCGCGGTGTCGATCAACGTCTCGCCCTTGCGCATCGACGAGGAGGACGCCGACATGTTCATGACGTCGGCGCCGAGCCGCTTGCCGGCCAGCTCGAACGAGGACTGGGTGCGGGTGGAGACTTCGAAGAAGAGGTTGATCTGGGTGCGGCCGCGCAGCGAGACGCGCTTTTTCTCGACCTGGCGGTTGAGCTCGACGAATTCCTCGGCGAGATCGAGCAGGCCGGTGATCTCGTCACGCGAAAGGCCTTCGATCCCCAGCAAATGCCTTCGGCTGAGGACGAACGATGATTTCTGCGCGCTGGTCATTAAAGCGATCTCTATAGGGACAGTTGCCGGGCGGGGCAACCGGCTTTCCACAGCCGGCGGCGGGCGGAACACGAGGATGTGTACGTCAGCCTTAATCGCCGGCGCGGCATTCGAGGAAAATATGCGCGGCGCCGCGGGAGCTTTTACCGCCGGGCGAGGCGGTCGAGGGCGCCCTGCAGGATGAACATGGCGGCGTGCTGGTCGATGACGGCGGCGCGGCGGGCGCGGCTGACGTCGGCCTCGATCAAGGTGCGTTCGACTGCCGCGGTCGACAGCCGCTCGTCCCAGAAGCCGATCGGCATATCCGTGAGCTTCGCCAGGTTGCGGGCGAAGGCGCGCGTCGACTGGGCGCGCGGCCCCTCCGAGCCGTCCATGTTGATCGGCAGTCCGAGCACGATGCCGACGGCGGCGCGCTCGGCCGCGAGTGCGAGCAGGCGCCGCGCGTCGGCGGTGAAAGCCTTGCGCGCGATGGTCTCGACGGCGGTGGCGATCTTGCGGTCGGGGTCGCTGACCGCGACGCCGATGGTCTTGGTGCCGAGGTCGAGGCCGATCAGCGACCCGCGGGCGGGCCAATGGTCGGCGGCTTCGGTCAGCGGCAATATGACGGCCATCGCGGAGCGGTAGCACGCGTCAAAAGCATCGCCAACCGCGACCCGGCACGATAAATGAGGACCGGTTCGGGGGAGTGAGGAGAAGCGTCCGATGCAGATCACCTGGTACGGCCATTCCGCGTTCCGTCTCGACTTTGGCGGCAAGGCGGTGCTGATCGATCCGTTCTTCACCGGCAACCCGGCCTTCGTCTCCGACAAGGCTGCTGCCATCAAGGGCGTCACCCACATCGTGTTGACGCACGGCCATGGCGACCACGTCGGCGACACGCTCGACATCGCCAAGGCGACCGGCGCGCCGGTGGTGACGAACTACGATCTGTGTATGTGGCTCGCCGCGCAGGGACTGCAGAAGTTCGATCCGATGAACACCGGCGGCACCACCGACCAGGGCGGTTTCACCGTCACCATGGTGCGCGCCGATCATTCCTCCGGCGATATCAAGGACGGCATGCCGATCTACCTCGGCAATCCGTGCGGCGTGATCATCAAGGCCAAAGGCGAGCCGACCGTCTATCACATGGGCGACACCGACGTGTTCGGCGACATGGCGCTGATCAGCGAGTTGTACCAGCCGAAGATCGCCTTCGCGCCGATCGGCGACCGCTTCACCATGAGCCCGGCGCACGCCGCCTTCGCGGTCAAGCGCTTCTTCAAGCTCGACGCTGTCGTGCCGTGTCACTACGGCAGCTTCCCGATCATCGAGCCGAACGCCGACAAGTTCGTCGCGGCGATGCAGGGCAGCAGCACCAAGGTCATCGTGCCCGAGAAGGGCAAGCCATTCACGGTCTGAGCGGTCACGCTCGCCGTCTGTACGAGGGGGGAGGAATGAGCGGGGACAGCGGCCGGCGCCAGCGCGCCGACATCGACATGCGCACCTTCGCGCGCGGCGCGGGCGCCACCATCCGCGTGGCGGCCGGCGGCAACGTGTTCGTCAAGGGCGATCCGGGCGACTGCATGTACATCCTGCAGTCGGGCACGATCGACATGGTGATCGGCGACACGGTGATCGAGACCATCGGGCCGAACGAGGCGCTCGGCTTCATGTCGATGATCGACGAGATGCCGCGCTCCTCGACGGCGCGGGCGCGCGAGGCCTGCGAGCTGTCGCTGATTGACGCGCGCACCTTCCGCTTCATGGTCGACGAGGTGCCGAACTTCTCGACCTACATCATGCGCGTGCTGGCGCGCCGCATCCGCGGCATGGCCAATGCGGTCTGACGCCTCGCTTTGCCGCGCGCGAAGGCTCGCTCGCGGCATTGCGAATTGGAGCGCGCCGCTCGCCGCGCTAACGTCTTGCGAGCGGAGGCGAAGCCATGTGGTCTGACCGGCGATTGTTGCAACTGTTCGGTATCGAGCATCCGATCCTGCTGGCGCCGATGGCCGGCGCCATGGACGGGACGCTCGCCGCGGCGGTAGCCAATGCCGGCGGTCTCGGCTCGCTGCCGGCGGCGATGCTCGATGCAACAAGGTTGCGCGAGCAGGTCGTAGCGTTTCGCGCCGCCGCGCCCGGCAAGCCGATCAACCTCAACTTTTTCTGCCACACGCCGCCGGTGCCCAACAATGCGCGCGAGCACGGCTGGCGCGAGGCGCTCAAGCCTTATTACGTCGAATTTGGCATCGACCCGAACGCGCCGGTGCCGGTGTCGAACCGGGCGCCGTTCGACGAGGCGTTCTGCGCGGTAGTCGAGGAACTCGCGCCGGAGGTCGTCAGCTTCCATTACGGGCTGCCGGAGGCCGCGCTGGTGGCGCGGGTGAAGGGAACCGGTGCCAAGATCGTGTCGTCCGCGACGACGGTTGCGGAAGCGGTCTGGCTCGACGAACACGGCTGCGACGCGATCATCGCGCAAGGCTTCGAGGCCGGCGGTCATCGCGGCATGTTCCTCAGCGACGATCTGGCTTACCAGATCGGCACCTTCGCGCTAGTGCCGCTGCTCGCCGACGCCGTGAAGGCGCCGGTCGTCGCCGCCGGCGGGATCAGCGACGCGCGCGGCATCGTCGCGGCGCTGGCGCTCGGCGCCGCCGGTGTCCAGATCGGCAGCGCCTATCTGCATTGCCCGGAGTCGAAGATCGCAGCCCCGCACCGGGCCCTGCTGCGGAGCGCGCGTGGCCGCGAGACGGCGGTGACCAATGTCATGACCGGCCGCCCGGCGCGCGGCTTCATCAACCGGGTCATGCGCGAGCTCGGGCCGATCAGCCCGCTGGCCCCGGCATTCCCGCTGGCTGGCGGCGCGCTGGCCCCTCTGGGCGCCAAGGCACAGGGGCAGGGCTCCGGCGATTTCTCCAGTATGTGGGCAGGGCAGGCGGCGGGGCTGGGCAAGGAACTGCCGGCCGGCGAACTCACCGTCGCCTTGGCGAACGAGGCGCAGGCGTTGATGCGGCGCATGGCCTCCTAGGCTCGCATTGCGAGGCGGAACGGGCGTCTGCTATAGCCGGGGCGAATTCAGTCCGAGGTCAGCCCCCGTGTCCGTCGACGCCGCCACCGTCCGCCGCATCGCGCATCTCGCCCGCATCGCGGTTGCGGACGAGGAGGTCGAGCACCTCAAGGGCGAGCTCAACGCCATGCTGGCCTTCGTCGAGCAGCTCTCCGAGGTCGACGTCACCGGCGTCGAGCCGATGACCTCGGTGACGCCGATGGCGATGAAGAAGCGCGTGGATGAAGTCACCGACGGCGGCATCGCCGAGGACATCGTGCGCAACGCGCCGGCGACCGAAGACAACTTCTTCCTCGTTCCTAAAGTGGTGGAATGAGCCGATGTGCCTCGCATGTGAACAAGGCGATCTGGAGCGACGCTGGGAGATGATCGACATCATCTCGCACGGACGCCTCCCGGACGGCCACACGCTCGAGGACCTGCGCGCCATGGGCCTGCCGCTGCCCGGCGAACTCATCCGCGAGACGCAAGCCGACGGCACCATACTCATCAAGCAGGTGGCGCCGTCAGACCTCGCCGCCAATGCCTTCCGTTGCGACACGCCCGCTCAATGACCGACCTGACGTCTCTCACGCTCGCCGAAGCCCGCGACGGGCTGCGCAACAAAAGCTTTTCCGCGAGCGAGCTCGCCGCCGCGCATGCGAGCGCGATCGAAGAGGCGCGCGCGCTCAACGCCTATGTGCTGGAGACGCCGGAGCACGCCGCGGCGATGGCGAAGGCGTCCGATGCGCGCATCGCCAAGGGCGAGGCGGGGCCGCTCGAGGGCATTCCGCTGGCGGTGAAGGATCTGTTCTGCACCAAGGACGTGCGCACGACAGCGTGCTCGCACATCCTCGACAATTTCGTGCCGACCTACGAGTCGACGGTCACTTCGCAGCTCTGGCGCGACGGCGCGGTGCTGCTCGGCAAGACCAACAATGACGAGTTCGCCATGGGCTCGTCGAACGAAACCTCGCACTTCGGACCCGTCGCTTCGCCGTGGCGGCGGAAAGGTTCGAACACGCCGCTGACGCCGGGTGGCTCGTCCGGCGGTTCCGCCGCGGCGGTCGCGGCGCAGCTTTGCCTTGGCGCCACCGGCACCGACACCGGCGGCTCGATCCGCCAGCCGGCGGCCTTTACCGCGACCGTCGGCATCAAGCCGACTTACGGCCGCTGCTCGCGCTGGGGCATCGTCGCGTTTGCCTCGTCGCTCGACCAGGCCGGGCCGTTCGCCAAGACCGTGCGCGACGCAGCGATCCTGATGCGGTCGATGGCCGGCCACGATCCGAAGGACACGACGTCGGCCGATCTGCCGGTGCCGGATTACGAGAAGGCGGTCGGCCGTTCGGTGAAGGGCCTGCGCATCGGCATCCCGAAGGAATACCGGCTCGACGGCATGCCGGCCGAGATCGAGCAATTGTGGGAGCAGGGCAAGGTCTGGCTGAAGACGGCTGGCGCGGAGCTCGTCGACATCTCGCTGCCGCATACGAAATACGCGTTGCCGGCCTATTACATCGTCGCGCCGGCGGAAGCCTCGTCGAACCTCGCGCGCTACGACGGCGTGCGCTACGGCCTGCGCGTGCCCGGGCGCGACATCACGAGCCAATACGAAGCGACGCGCGCGGCCGGCTTCGGCGCCGAGGTGCGCCGCCGCGTGATGATCGGCACCTACGTGCTGTCGGCCGGCTATTACGACGCCTATTACCTGCGCGCGCAGAAGCTGCGCACCCTGATCAAGCGCGACTTCGAACAAGCCTTCGACGCCGGCGTGCATGCCATGCTCACCCCGGCGACGCCGTCGGCCGCGTTCGGCCTCGGTGAGAAAGGCCTGGCCGATCCGGTCGAGATGTATCTGAACGACGTCTTCACCGTGACGGTGAACATGGCCGGCCTGCCGGGCATTTCGGTGCCGGCCGGCCTCGACACGCAAGGGCTGCCGCTCGGCCTGCAGCTCATCGGCCGGCCGTTCGACGAGGAGACCTTGTTCTCGCTCGGCGAGGTGATCGAGCAATCGGCCGGCCGCTTCACGCCGTCCAGGTGGTGGGCCTGAGCGGCCGCTAGCGTCCTGCCATGGCGATCGGCGGCAGGTCGCGGTCACTGGTCACCGTCTTCTTGCCGCCGAAATCGCCGCCGGTGAGGATGAACAGCATCGCCCCGACTGCGACCACGCCGCCGACGATCAATCCGAGAAAACGTGTGTCGTTGTCCCACATGGCGAAGAAACGCCAGCCGTGCATGACGGTTCCTGCAACCCGCGCCGGCGTTCACCATGCCGACATCTCGATCCCAGTTTCCGGCGCGTGCGCCTTCAATTAACTGAGCGGAACCGTTATTCCCGGAACCCGGGGCGAGGCAACAAGCGCGGGGCGGGGGCAGATGGATACGGAGGCGACGCGCACGGCGCTCGACGCACTGCTCGCGGCGTTCGCGGCTGGCGACAACGACCGGCTGGCGGCGCTCTATGACGACGACGTCGACTGGCTGTTCCATTGCCCCATATCGGTGTTTCCCTTCGCCGGCCGGCGCCGCGGTAAGGCCGAGGTGTTCAAGGGCTTCGCGCTGTTCTATCGCGACTACAAGCTCATCGGTTACGACGTGCTCCGCATGCTCGTCGACGGTGAGCATGCCGCGATCATGAGCGACGTTCACAGCGTCCAGCGCGCGACCGGCCGCACCATGCGCTCGCAGATCGCCGGCTTCCATCGCTTCCGCGGCGGCAAGCTGGTCGAATATCGCGGCTTCACCGACAGCTTCGACGCGGTCGAGCAGATCCTCGGCCGCGAACTCGCGGTCTGAGGCAGTGCCCGCCGAACTTGCTCCCGCCGCCGTCGGCGGCTACCTGTACCGGCCATGAGTGCCCAGGCCAAAACCGCAGCCAAATCCGACAGATTGATCCGTGGCGCCACCGGCGACTGGGAAGTCGTCATCGGCATGGAGGTGCACGCCCAGGTCACCTCGAAATCAAAGCTGTTCTCCGGCGCCTCGACCGAGTTCGGCGGCGCCCCGAATAGCCATGTGTCGCTGGTCGATGCGGCGATGCCCGGCATGCTCCCGGTGATCAACGAGGAATGCGTGCGGCAGGCGATCCGCACCGGGCTCGGGCTGAAGGCGAAGATCAATCTCAGGTCGGTGTTCGACCGGAAGAATTATTTCTATCCGGATCTGCCGCAGGGCTATCAGATCAGCCAGTACAAGTCGCCGGTGGTGGGCGAGGGCATCGTCAGCGTCGACCTCGAGGGCGGCGAGACGATCGACGTCGGCATCGAGCGCCTGCATCTCGAGCAGGACGCCGGCAAGAGCCTGCACGACCGGCACCCGAATTTCTCCTACGTCGATCTCAACCGCTCCGGCGTTGCGCTGATGGAGATCGTGTCGAAGCCGGACCTGCGCTCGTCCGAGCAGGCGATGGCCTTCCTCACCAAGCTGCGCTCGATCCTGCGCTATCTCGGCACCTGCGACGGCAACATGGACCAGGGTTCGCTGCGCGCCGACGTCAACGTTTCGGTGCGCCGGCCCGGCGAGCCGCTCGGCACGCGCTGCGAGATCAAGAACGTCAATTCCATCCGTTTCATCGGCCAGGCGATCGAGCACGAAGCGCGGCGCCAGATCGAAATCATCGAGGACGGCGGCACGATCGAGCAGGAGACGCGCCTGTTCGATCCCACCCGCGGCGAGACGCGGTCGATGCGCTCGAAGGAAGAGGCGCACGACTACAGGTACTTCCCCGATCCCGACCTGCTGCCGCTCGAGGTCAGTCCCGACACCGTCGCCGCGCTCGAGCGCGAACTGCCCGAACTGCCGGACGAGAAGCGCGCGCGCTTCGTCGCGTCGTTCGGGCTCTCGGCCTACGACGCAGGCCTGCTGGTCGCCGAGCGCGATACGGCCGCCTATTTCGAGGCCGTGGCGCAGGGGCGCGACGCCAAGGCGGCGGCGAACTGGGTCATCAACGAACTGACCGGCCGCCTCAACAAGGAAGGCCAGGACATCAACGCATCGCCGGTTTCGGCGGCGCAACTCGGCGCCATGCTCGACCTCATCGCCGACGGCACCATCTCCGGCAAGATCGCCAAGGACTTGTTCGAGATCCTCTGGAGCGAGGGCGGCGATCCGCGCGCCATCGTCGAGGCGCGCGGCATGAAACAGGTGACCGACGTCGGCGCCATCGCCAAGGTGGTGGACGAGATCATCGCCAAGAATCCGGACAAGGTCGCCGACGCCAGGACCAATCCGAAGGCCATCGGCTGGTTCGTCGGGCAGGTGATGAAGGCCTCGGGCGGCAAGGCGAGCCCGCAGGCGGTCAACGATCTTCTCAAGAGCAAGCTCGGTCTCTGACCGGACGGCATCGCGCGGCCGGTGCGCACGGTCGATGCGCGGCGCGTGCAGCGCGTCATCGCGGGCCGCGTTCGACACTGCATGAGACCGCGTGAGAGCGCTCGGACGTCGCGCGAGCCGACGTGCGAGGGCGAATCGGTCGGGAGCGATTCGCTCGTTTTTGATCGATTCAGTCGTCCGACATGGCCTCGCGGGGCACCCTGTGCAAAAATTTTTTCACACGTGCGCTCATCGTTAATTCGCATGCGCACGACGGCGAAAATGTTCTGCGTCGCGTGCGTTTCGCGCTGTCAATCCGGTTAGCATCGGTTGTCGCGCGCACGCGGAAACGCCTTATTTCATCGGACGTTTTGTAATTGTCGCGAAGAATCGCGCGAGCGCGCCGCCGATGTCGTGTCGATGCGCACACATCGCGCCGATGAATGCGTTTCGATGCGCATGCGGCGCGTCGACGACGCATCGCGTACACGCTTCCTTAAGCGGGAAGCTGCTTTTTTCGTTGTGCTGTAGTAAACGAAATGCAGTGCGCTTCGATTCGCGACGCGCACTGAAGCGACACCGCCATGATGATCATGGCTAGGAGGGCAGCAAATGGCGAAACGTAGGAAGAAGGCAGCGGCGAAGAAGAAGACGGCGAAGAAGAGCCGGAAGAAGCGCATCTAGTCTGACGCCGCTTCTTGATCTTCGCACTGCTCTGTGGTGCTGAAGATTGCGTCATACGGGCCGGTGGCGGCCACGGGGTTGCTAGCGCGACGCGGCGCTTCGCGGCGCCCCGGTTCCGGATGACATCTCAGGGCGTCGGCGAGACAGAGGCTCTCGCCGACGCCCTCGGTTTTTTGAAGACAGGCGCGTTGCGTTTTCAGCCGGCCGTCTTGAGGCGCTTGTTGCAGGCGCTCCAGTATTTCGGCCAGTTCATTCCCTTCTCGATTTTCCCCGCGGCTTTCGCCTGCTTCCACTCGGCGCCGCATTTCCTCTGACGCTCGCGCATCGCCTTCTGTCCGGCCGACGGCGGCTTCTTCGTCTTGCTCTGCGTCGTTGCGGCCGTGGTCTGCGCGGCGGCGGAATTGATGACGAGCGGAGCGGTGATGAGCGCCGCGGCAATGGCCGCGGCCACGAGCGAACATTTCATGGCGGTCTCCCCTTTATGCTTGTCCGAGGCTGCGCCGTGCGCGGCACAACCCGTTTTGCGAGGATAACCACCCTGGATTGTAATGGCAAAGCCCGGCACCCGGCTTGCGCCGGTCCGGAGCGTCGCTAGGCTGCCGCGCGCGATCGGCGCTGACGGCGTCGCGGACGGCATCTGAGGGAGCGGCGCCATGGCGCGCAAAGCGGTGAAACGGACGGCGAAGAAGAAGACGGCGAGAGCGAAGCCGGCCCCGGCGAGGTCGGCCAAGCCGATCGAGCTCTACTACTGGCCGACGCCGAACGGCTTCAAGATCTCGATCATGCTCGAGGAGTGCCGGCTGCCCTACACCATGATCCCGGTGAACATCTCCCAGGGCGAGCAATTCAAGCCCGACTTCCTCACGATCTCGCCGAACAACCGCATGCCGGCGATCGTCGATCCGCAGGGACCGGGCAACAGGCCGATCTCGATCTTCGAATCCGGCGCCATCCTGCAGTATCTCGGCCGTAAGACCGGCAAGTTCTATCCGAAGGACGAGCGCGGCCGCGTCGAGGTCGACCAGTGGCTGTTCTGGCAGATGGGCGGACTAGGCCCCATGGCCGGGCAACTCAATCATTTCAAGCACTATGCGCGCGAGACTTTGCCTTACGCGATCAAGCGCTACGAGGATGAGGTCAACCGCCTCTACGGCGTGATGAACACGCGGCTCGAGAACCGCGAATTCCTCGCGGGGCGCTATTCGATCGCAGACATGGCCTGCGTCGGCTGGGTGAATTTGTGGAAGCGGCAGGAGCAGAACATCGACGACTTCCCCCACCTCAAGCGCTGGTTGGAGACGGTGAAGGCGCGCCCGGCGGTGCAGAAAGGCATGGCGCTTGGCGTCGCGCTGCGCCAGGGCATCGACATGAAGGATGCGAAGGTGCAGTCGGTGCTGTTCGGGCAGCGCGCGCGCTCGGCCTGAGCGCCGCGCGTGCGACGGCAGCGTCATTCAGGGTAGATGAAGGTGCTTTGCGCGGCCCGCCGCCGGCGGCGCGAAATGAACTCGCGCAAGCCGTACCCGGCGCCGAACCCAAACACGAAGATAGCGAGATAGAACAGCATGGTCGGGCTCGCTCCACATCCCGTTACCATCTGTAGCGCACGCATTAGTAGTATACAACCCGATTTTCGCACTGCATCATTGCGTCGGCGCCATTTGCACGACGGGCAGGCCGATCGGCGTCCGCACGCGCGATCGGCCTTGCGCGCGAACGAAAGCGGGTCATCGCGCGGTGGTTAGCCGCGCTTGAACGGAAGCGGTTAGCGGAATCTCACCGCGCACCGGAACTGCAATTTGGCTGTCGAAACAGGGCCATTTCCGCGTCCGCGGCGACAAGGCGGGCGCGCGTTTATTTTCGATTCATCGCAACATTTAAACTGCCATTCAAATTTTCTCCGCAAGATCGCGGCTGTCCGGGGCATCACCGGACACACAGGGACATGCTGCGACAGCCATTGGGGTGGCGCGCCGCGGCGACAAGAAACGGGAGGCCGTAATGACGGAGCTGGGAATTGCCGTGGCGCATCGCGCCGATCCATCCGACGCCGACGAGTGCTTCACGCTCGGTATGATCTGCTCGGCCGGCGCCGGCACCGAGATCGATCTCGTGCAGGCGCACAAGTGGTTCAACATCGCCGCGATGCGCGGGCACGTGAATGCGGCGCGGCTGCGTCGCGAGATCGCCGAACAGATGAGCGACAGCGAGATCGGATCGGCGCAGCGCGCGGCCCGTGACTGGCTCAAGGCGCGCACCTTCGTATCGGCGCCGCGGCCGGAGCTGCGCACGGCGGCCTGAAGCGTTCAGGCCTCCGCGAGGGCGCGCGCGACGTCCGCGATCACGGCGGGCCAGTCGCCGGGTGCTGTCTGGCGGAACAGGCGCACGTCCGGGTACCAGAGGTTTCGATCCTCCGGCCAGGCCCAGCGCCAATCGGGCGCGGACGGCAGCAGCAGCCACAGCGGGCGCGCGAGCGCGCCGGCCAGATGCGCGAGCGAGGTGTCGACCGCGATCGTCAGGTCGCACAGGCCGAGGATCGCCGCGCTGTCGGCCATGTCGGAGACATCGTCGCCGAGATGCACCACGTTGCCGCGCGCCCGGACGACGTCGGTTTCGGCCGGCGTCAGGCCCGGCTGCAAGGTGACGAAGGTCACGTCCTGCAAATCAAACAGCGGCGCAAGGAGCTCGATCGCGATCGAGCGGTTGCGGTCGTTGGGATGTTGCGCGTTGCCGCGCCAGGCGAGCGCAATGCGTCGCCCGGGCTGCGCCAGCCGCACCTTCCACTTCTGCCGCCGGTTGTCATCGACAGCGAGATAAGGCGTCGCCGCCGGAATGGGCCGGTCGCCGAAGGCGAGGGGCAGGCTCCCGAACGGGCACTGCAGGTCGTGATCGGGCAGGGCATCGCCGCGCGCGCTGCAGGCGGTCACGCCGGGCAGGGCGGAGAACAGCGCCTTCAGTTCGGGCTGCACTTGCAGAAAGACGGCGCCGGCCGTTTCCGCCACCAGCGGCACATAACGGACGAACTGGATGGCGTCACCGAGACCCTGTTCGGTGTGCAGGAGGATGCGTTTGCCGCGGCTCTCCGGCCCGCCCAGCCATAGCGGCCTGGAGAACTTCGGCGCGGTCATCCCGGTGCGTTTCCAGCGCCATTCGTATTCGCGGAAGCCGCGGGCGAGATCGCCGCTGCTGAGCAGCGACATCGACAGATTGAAATGCGCGTCGGCGAATTTGGGCTCGCGCGCGATCGCCGCCTCGAAGCAGGCGATCGCCTCCTTGTGGCGCCCGAGCTGCTGCAGGGCGCGGCCCTTGTTGCTCAGCGCCTTGAGATGGTCCGGCGCGAGCGCGAGCGCCTGCTCGAACGCGGCGAGCGCGTCGGCATAACAGCCGAGCGGCAAGAGCGCCGTGCCCCTGTTGTAATGGGCTTCCGCCGAGCGTGGCGACAGTCTGATCACCGTGTCGAAGGCGGCGAGGGCGTCGGACGCGTCGCCGAGCGCGGCGCGCGCGACGCCGAGATTGAGCCAGGCCTCCGCCTGTCGCGGATCGCGCGCGACCACCGCGTCGAGGCAGGCGCGCGCATCGCTCATGCGGCCGAGCGCGACCAGCGCGGCCCCGCGTTGCTGCATGAGAGCGAGATCGCCCGGGCGCAGCGCCAGCGCGCGCTCGAGGGCGTCGAGCGCCTGCTCGCTTTGCCGCAGCGCGCGCAGCACATTGGCGAAATTGGACCAGGCATCCGGCGCGTTGGGGTTGATCTTGAGCGCGGCGCTCATCAGCCGAAAGGCTTCGCCCATGCGCCCCCGCTGCGCGTTCACCAGCCCGAGCAGGTGCAGCGCATCGAAATGTTGCGGCGCCTTCTTGAGGACGCGCTCATACAGCTTCGCGGCCTCGCGGAGCTCGCCCTTCCGATGATGAAGGAGCGCCTCCTCGAGCAGGGCAGGCGGGGATGAAGATGCCGTCGTCACTCACCGGCGGATCGCACGCCGCCGCCGGCAGTGTCAACGGTAGTGCTTGTGCTTGCGAGGATGCGGCCTGCTCTCGTCGCGGTCCGGGCCGGTGTAGAACAGGTTGGGCTCGCAGGAACCGCCGATGCCGGAGACGGTGTCGCGGCATTGCTGAAGCGTGATGAAGCCGCAGTTGGAGGCGCCGCCCATATCGCCGCCGTAAACGGCGCACCAGCGATAGGGATCGGCGTGGCTGGCGCTGCTGCCGAACAGAAGGACGGCGGCCAGGGTGGCCAAAGTGAGGGCGGTCGTTCGCATCGGGGGGCCTCCGGGAAGTTCTTTGTCTTTTAGAGCAAACACCGCGTCGCACCGCTTGTTCAATCGGGCCAAAGAAATTACCGCCGGCTCAGGCGGGCTTGCGGACCCAGAAGTGGTACATCGCCGAAAACAGCGCCGGGTTCTGGATCTCCAGCGCATGCCAGCGCGCAAGGTCGCGCCACGACCAGCCGGAGCCCTCGAAGGTACGGCGAAGGCTGCTCTTTGCGGCTGGCGGAAATTCGAAGCCGAGGAATTCGAGATTTTCCGCGGCGAGGAAGGCGTCGATGGCGGGGATGGCGACGCGGTGCTCCTGCACGTGGAAGAGCAGATCGCGGCATTCGCTGGTCGTGTAGAAATCGCTGGTCTTGGCCAGATCGGCGAAGCCATTCGCCAGGAGATCGCCGCGGCAGCGGCGGATGTCGGCTGCGGTCGCGCTGTAACCCTGTCGGCGGAGATAGTCCTGCGCCGCAGCGATCTCGCCGCGTGCGCGTTCGCTGTAGAGGCCGATGTGCATAAGCCCGTCCGGCCGCAGCAGCGCCAGCAGTTTGCGCCAACTGGCGAAGGTGTCCGCGGTGTGGTGCAAAACGCCGCTGGCGTCGATAAGGTCGAAGTTGCGCCCGATGCCGTCGATCGTCTCGATATCGGCCTGCGCGAAGGTGAGGCGCTGCGAAAGCTCCGCCGGCGTGCGCAGTTTTGCATAGGCGAGGCTCGCGCGGCTCAGATCGACGGCAAGAACGCTTGTGCCCTCGAGCCGCTGCGCCAGCGCGATCGCATGCCAGCCCGTGCCGCAGCCGGCGACCAGCACTTCGAGCGGCTCGTGTGGCGGGCGCGGCAGATTGGCAGATACGGCCTCGGCGACGTATTGCGCGACGCTGACCGGCTCCACCTGCGCCGGCGGCGCCACCCAGCGCGGATAGGGATTGGCTTCGTACTGCGCGCGCACCTGCTCGGACACCGCGCCGGAAATCGGCGTCAGTTGCAGGATCTCCGCGCGCAGCGCGCGCTCGCGCTCCGGTTCGACGACCTGCTGCTCGATGACCGGCCGCAAGGCCGGCGGCAGCGTCATCGTGGCGAGCGCAGTTGCACCGGGGAGATCGGCGAGCGGAGCATAGGCCGCCAGGACGGCCCAGATGAGCGGCGGCAGCCTGCGGCCGCTCGCGAGCGCGTCAGCGGCGCGCCGGCTCAATTGTACAACGACAGTCTCTTCCTCCGCGCCGACCGCGAAGACGTATTCGTTGATGAAGCACTGCGCCGCCAGCGCGCCGGCGAAGGCGATGAGCCGCTCATCGTCGACACCGTCATCCACCTTGCCGACAAGCCAGGTGCGCGTCGCCGTCAGCACACGTTCGAGGCCAAGATGGCGGATCGGCGCCCCGCGCAGCATCTGCAGCAGCAACGGATTGCCGGCGAACGGTTTCGGTTCGACGGGCGCAGAACCTGGCGACGATTGCGCGACGGCGCGGGCGAGCTCGGGCGACAGCGACAGCAGGGTCGCGCACATCGCGTCGTAATGCTGCTCGAGAAGCTGCGGCATCACCGCCAGCGCATGGGCGAAAGCGCCCGCCGCCTGCGCCGGCTTGCCTTTGGCGTGCAGCAGCCGGCCAAGGCTGTTGTAGGCAAAAGCGTTGTCCGGCTGCAGCTCGATGAGCTTGCGATAATTCCGTTCCGCAAGATTGAATTTCTGCTGCTGCTCGTAGCCGGCGGCGGCGCGCATCAGGGCATCGGCTTCGGCGGTAAGGCGACGCATGACGACGGCCCTGGCGGAGGGAAACGGGAGGAAATTCGCGGCCGGCATCTTTGGGCGGACGCCTGCGCTATTTCAAGGCGTTGCGCCTTGCCATCGGCCATGGCGTCGGGCATATCCGCCGCTACGGAGACGTGGCCGAGTGGCTGAAGGCGGCGGTTTGCTAAACCGTTATACGCTTGTAAAGGCGTATCGAGGGTTCGAATCCCTCCGTCTCCGCCAGCGCCGGTTTAGCACGCCGCCAATCCCATCCTCCTTCGGCGCAGCCGCTTGATTTCGGACAGCTTTCTGCGGAACTTTGCGCAACCTCGCGCCGGCTGGAGGGGTTAAGATGACGCCCGCGGCCTCGCCTGGCCGTCCGACCCGGGAGTTTCCAGCCGTGTTGCGAACTGCCTTGCTGACATCTGCCGTCATGACCGCGCTTCTGGCGCTGCCGGCCGTGGCCAGCGCGGAATACGGGCCGGCGCCGTGGTGCGCCGTCGTCAGCATCGGCAATGGCGGCGTGTATTGGGACTGTGAATACGCAACGGCGGCCGAGTGCGCGCCGAACGTGATCGCCGGCAATCGCGGCTTCTGCAATCGCAATCCCTATTTCGATGATCGCGCGGCGGAGGAGGGGCCACACTGCCGCATCGTCCACCGTCAAGTCCGGCGGCACGGGCGGCACGTCGTCATCAGGCAGCGGATCTGCCGCTAGTCAGGCCGAGTGCGCGATCGCTGCGCGCACAGCGCCGTCAGCGCCCCAACTCGCCGTGGTGCAGGTAGTAGTTGTCGGCCTTCGGCGCCGTGGCGTTCGCCGGCCCGTAAGGCTCGGCCGGCGAGGGCGTCTGATAGCCGGCCGGGGGCTCGGTCAGCGAGCTGCGTGCCGGCTCGCCGGTGAAGCGCGCGGCCTCGGTCTTGCTGCCGAACATGGTGCCGAACAGATTGCCCGTGTAACCGAGCTCGGATGGTGAAAGCGGATTGCCGAATCCGTCCGGCCCCGCGGACGAGCCGGGAATATCGGCGGTGTTCACCCGCCGCGATTTGCCGCCGGGCGTCAGCTGGCTGGGCGACAGCGGATTTTGCTCGCGCTCGCGCTCTTCGCTGATGTTGCGGTTCTTCTCGAATTTCGCTTGCTGCTGCGCCCGCATGACGTCGGGATCCTTCGGCCAGTTGGGATTGGCCGCGGCTATGCCGTCGGTCTTTTCCGGCGGCGGCAGCTGTGACGTATTGCTGGGGATCACCAGCGGCGAGCGCTCGTGGTAGTCGATCGTCTTGTCGCCGTCGCGGCGCAGACCGATGCCTTCGAGGACGCCGCGCAGCTTCGAGTCGATCCAGTCGTCGTCGTCACCGGCGTGCGCGGGCACGGCCGAAGAAGCGATGAGCATCACGGTGAGCGCGGCGCCGGAGACGGCGATCCACCGCCGGCGGTTTGGTGGGAAATAATTCTTGCGCATGTGCCGCTACCCCGATCTCGGTCTTGCCCTTTCTTCTACATCGATCACGGCGCTTTCACGACCGCTTTGGTCCAATGATTCTTTCTTGTTTAACCAATGTCCATACCACCGCGGGGAAAGGAAATTACCAAAACACAACCAGAGGAGGTGTTTTGTTACGACCCGACGACAGTTTGGCGGCAGAATGCGTGTTTTTTGCGCAACAGGGGGCCGAAAAGCGCCGTATCGGGCTGTGGGTATGGACCTTCTTCGTTGCCTGGGGGGGCGGAGACGCTACTCTGGCCAAGCGACGGAGGGGGGCATCCCCATGTCGCGCTTTCCGGTCGGCGGATTGCACGTTTCTGAGACCCAGTTACCGAATTCAGTAGTGCGTCGGGTCATCAGGTAGTGTGAGCGTTTGTCCGGTGAGCGGGGAGCAAAGGGGAAGTTCCATCGGTGCTGTCGCACTGGACGGATACGGAACCCTCTCACGATAAACAATGTTTTGGAGGTTCAAGATGAAGATGGTGAAAAGCCTTCTCCTCGGTGGCGCTGCCGGCTTGCTGGCGGTCGCTGGGGCTCAGGCGGCCGATCTTCCCGTTAAGGCCAAACCGGTCCAGTACGTGAAGATTTGCTCGCTCTACGGCGCCGGCTTCTACTATATGCCCGGCACCGATACCTGCCTGAAAATCGGTGGCTGGGTCCGCGCCGAGTACATCTACGGCGGCAACGGCAACTTCGCCTGGGGTTGGGCGAACGGTAACGTCAACAACCGCACGACCAACAACAGCACGTTCCGCGCCCGCGGCTACATCACGGCGGATGCCCGTGAGCAGACCGAGTACGGCACGCTGCGCAGCTATATCGCGGTCGGCGTGAGCACGAACGACGTCGGCGCGAACACCGCGTCGAACACGTTCAGCGCCAACCGTGCGTTCATCCAGTTCGCCGGCTTCACCGCTGGTATCGCGCAGTCGTTCTTCGACTTCTACAGCGTGCCGGCGTCGTCGTTCTGGGGCGCCTTCCCGGCCTCGGACACGGGTGATCCGGGCTGGATGGTCATGGCCTACACGGCGCAGTTCGGCAACGGTCTGTCGGCCTCGATCTCGGCCGAAGAGCGTCGCGACACGCAGATCGTGTCGGCTGCGGCGGCTCCCACTGCGGCTGGCATCACGACCACCAACAGCCAAGGCGGCTTCCAGTCACCTGACGTGGTCGGCAACCTGCGCCTCGATCAGGCGTGGGGCAGCGCCCAGGTCATGGCCGCTGCGCATGAAGTCAACGGCACCTACTACACCGCTGCCGGTGCGACCGCGAACGGTCCGTCGGACAAGTGGGGTTACGCGGTCGGCGCCGGTCTGAAGCTGAACGCGCCGATGTTCGGCCCGGGCGACTACTTCCAGGCCCAGGTCAACTACACCGAGGGCGCGCTCCGCTACGTGTTCATGACCCCGAACTCCAACTGGTTCAAAGCGACCGGTGCCACCTTCGGCTTCGGCGTTCTGTCGGACTCGGTCTACAACGCGGGTGTCGCAGGTTCGAGCCAGGACCTGACCACGGGCTGGGGCGTCAACGCCGCTTACGACCACTTCTGGAACCACCAGTGGAAGACGTCGCTGTACGGCGGCTATGCCGCGGTCAGCTACAACGCGACTGCCAACGCCGTGCTCTGCACGGGTGAGGCGGGTGCGACCGGCACCTGTAACAACAACTGGAACACCTACTGGATCGGTTCGCGGACCCAGTGGAACGTCACGAAGAACCTCTATGTCGGTCTCGACGTGATGTATTCGAAGCTGAAGTCCGCCACCGCGACCACCGCGGCCGGCGTGACCTCGGGTAACGACGTCGACAACGTGGGTGTCCGCTTCCGCGTGCACCGCGACTTCTATCCCTGATCGGCTGATCTGATCGCAAATAAGAACCCCCGGCGGGCAACCGCCGGGGGTTTTTCTTTTCCGCTCGGAGTCAGGGTGCCGTCGGAATCCCGCTTCGGTTCGGCTTAATCCCTAACTTTCGCGCGCCCGGTCGCCGCGAGATACAGCGCCTCGAGATCGCGGGTGAATCGCGCCGTGTCGAAGAGTGGCGATGTTTCGCGCGCCTGTACGATCTTGCTCCGGACGGCCGCGAGCCGCTCCCTGCTGCCGCTCAGGGCGAGGGCCTGCGCACGATAATCCGCCAGGCTTGCCGTGATCAGTTCCGGCACGCCCAGCGTCGCGAGCAGGCTCGCAGCCACCCGTCCGGCAAAACCTTCGCCCATGCACGTCAGAACGGGAAGGCCGGCCCACAGGGCGTCGCACGAGGTCGAATGCGCGCCGAACGGCACGGTATCGAGGAAAAGATCGGCCAGGCGATGACGCGCCAGATGCAGTCCGTTGCTCTCGACGCGGCGCGCGAAGACGAGCCGCTCGGCCGCGATACCGTGCGCTGCCGCGGCCGCTCTCAGGTTTGCCGTTGCAGCCGCATTGGCCGATGCGAGCCAGAGCACGCTGTCCGGCCGTTCGCGCAGCAGGTCCATCCAGACCGCGAACACGTCCGGCAGGATCTTGTAGCTGTTGCTGAAGGCGCAGAAGACGAAGCCTTCGGCGGGAAGCCCTTCATCGGCCCGGCTTGGCGTCTCCGGCGCGATCGTTCGCGCCGAATCGGTCGCCATGAAGCAATGCGGCAGGTCGAGAACGGTTTCGGCGTAACACGCGCGTTGCGCTTCGGGCAGCACCGTCCGGTCCGCCAGGACGTAGTCGATATAGGGTGCGCCGCTGCTGCCGGCGTAGCCGAGATAGAGGATCTGCACCGGCGCCGGCCGGTGCGCGAGGATTCCCGGCCGCGCCAGTTGCGTCGGCCCCATTAGATCGACGGCGACGTCGATCTCGTGCTCCCGCAGCAGGGCGGCGATCTCGACATCGCTTTTTGCGCGCACGTCGAGAAACCGGTCGAAGGCGCTTTCGAGCCGCCGCCGCATCGGCGACGCGCCCGCAGGTCCGAACGAATAGGCGCTGATCTCGAAGTTTGCGCGGTCGTGTCTTTCGAACACGCCGGCCATCAGCAGAGCTACGGGGTGATCGCGAAAATCGGCCGAGAGATAGGCAATGCGGAGGCGCGCATGATCGTATGCCTCACCGTGCCACAGCGCCGGACGGTTTGGAAATTCCCGCGCGATGAAGAGCTTCGCACATTGCGCCTGCAACGATGAGGTCCCGGACATCGC
The DNA here is from genome assembly GCF_035943735.1 of Pseudolabrys sp. Classification (GTDB taxonomy): domain Bacteria; phylum Pseudomonadota; class Alphaproteobacteria; order Rhizobiales; family Xanthobacteraceae; genus Pseudolabrys. The sequence continues at coordinate 64,418 of NZ_DASZBV010000015.1, read as the reverse complement.
CAGGAAGGCGAAGGGGCGGGCGGCGGTGCGTCCCTGTCCGACGTTGGCCGCGACGTGGTCCAGTTCACGCGCCAGGTCGCTCCAGTCGCAGATGGCGAGCTTGGCGTAGAGCCGGTCGCCCTCAGCGTAGGGCAGATCGGGCGCGATGCGCCAGGCGGCGTCGAAGGCGGCGAAGGCCTCCGCCGGCTTCTTAAGCGCCGCGAGAATGTTGCCCCGGTTGTAATGGAAGTCGGCGTTGGACGGCTGCGCCTTCAAGGCCGCGTCGATGTCCTCGAGCGCCATGTCGTCGCGCTTCAGGCGATGCAGGCAATTTGCCCGGCTGGCGAGATATTCCGCGTTGCCGGCTTGCTCACGGACGGCCGCGTCATAGGCCGCCAGCGCGTCGTCCAGCCGGTTGAGCTCCTGCAGGGCGTTGCCGCGGTTGCACAGCGCAGGCGCAAAGCGCGGCGCGATCCGCAGCGCCGCGTCAAAGCAGGCGAGCGCCTCGGCCGCTTGCTTGCGCAACATCAGGATGGCGCCGCGATTGACGTGGACCTCCGGCATCGACGGGTTGACGGCCATCGCGTCGCCGAAGGCGGCGAAGGCATCGTCGTAGCGCTGCTGGGCCAGGAGGACATTGCCGTGCTGGAGGAGAGCGCGCAGGTCGCGAGGCTGAACCCGCAAGGCGTCCCGCGTCAGCCGCTCGGCGGCCGCATAGTCCGCTTGCTGCGCCTTCACGGCGCCGAGCAGCAGCAACGCCGGGAAATGTCGGCGGTCCAGCCGGAGGATCTGTTCGTACAGCTCCGATGCCTCGTTAAGCCGCGCGCTTTGATGGGCCGCGAGGGCCGACTGGAAAGTCCGCTCCAGACGCGACTGGCCTTTTCCCTGCTGCGACACGACACCCTCACGCTGACGCCCGCCGTACCACAGGGCGGGCGTCACTTGTCTAGCATATCGATGGATCGGCCAAGGCCTTGCGACGGCGCGCGCGGGCGTGGCCTTTTTGCTGCCGTGGTGGCGGTCAGCCCGCCGCGACTGCGAACTGCGCCGCGCGGGGACGCGCTTCACAGCCGGCAACGAAGGTGGCGATGCGCGCGATCACCTCCGGCTCCGCCAGCAGTGGCGCATGGCCTTGGTCCGCGACCTCGAGCCGTTCCATCCCGGCATGACGCTGCGCCATGGCGTCGACGGTCTCGGCCGCCAGCAAATCGGAATGCTCGCCCCTGATCGTCATCAGCGGCACGTGCCTAAGCGCTTCGAACTCCTTCCACAACGGCGGCATCGGCTTCTCGAAATCGACGCCTTCCATTGTCTTCGCCAGGGCTGGATCGTAAGTGGTCACAAGCCGCCCGTTCGCCTCCTTGAAGGTGCGATGCGCGGCGTTGAGCCAGTCCTCACCGGTGAGCTTGGGAAACTGCGCGTCGAACAGGCGGCGCAGGATCTCGGCGCCTTCGCCGAAGGAGCGCGGCTCGGGCAGCTTGCCGACATAGCCCTTGATGCGCATGAGCCCCTTCGGCTCCAGCACCGGGCCGATGTCGTTGAGCACCGCGCCCGCGAGCGCGGTCGGGCGCAGCGCGGCCAACAGCATGGTGAGGATGCCGCCGCGCGAGGTGCCGACGAATACCGCGGGCAGCGCGTCGAGCGCCGTGAGCACCGCCTGCAGGTCGGCGAGCTCGACGTGGAAATTATACTTGGCCGGATCGCGGTCATAGTCGGACAGTCCGCGGCCGCGATAGTCAAGCGCGATCACACACCGCGCTTCACCGGGCGCGGCCAGCGCCGCCGCCAGCGTCTCGAAATCAGCGGCGGTGCGCGCCAGCCCCGGCAGGCAGACGACCGTGCGCCCGGCGCTGCGCGGGCCGTAGCAGCGCGCGTGCAGCTTCAGGCCGTCCGGCGCGGAAATGAAGATCGAGCGGCCGGCCGGATCTGCGAGCATGCGCCTAGTTCGCCGCGCCGCGCTTGAGGTCCGCCTCGATCACCAGCCGATTGTTGCCCTTGAAGCGGGCGCGATAGACCTGCAGGTTCTCCATGATGCGCTCGACATAATTGCGCGTCTCCGAGATCGGGATGCGCTCCACCCAGTCGACCGGATCGATGCCCGGGTCGCGCGGATCGCCGAAGGCCGCGATCCACTGGCGCACGCGGCCGCGGCCGGCGTTGTAGCCGGCGAAGGTGAGGATGTAGGAGCCGTTGTAGCCGGTCAGCAGGTTCGACAGCTCGGCTGCGCCCATCTGCATGTTGTAGGCAGCGTCGCTGAGCAGGCGAGCGCGGTTGTAGGCCGCCTTGAACTTGCGCGCGGTGTCCTGCGCCGCCTCTGGCGTCACCTGCATCAGTCCCATGGCGTGCGCCGACGAGACGACCTTCTGGTTGAAGTGGCTTTCCTGACGCGCGATCGAATAGGCCACCGCCGCTTCGATCGGCGGCGCGATCGGCCGGTAAGGCGGCAGCCCGACCACCGGGTAGGCGTAATATTCGAGCGGCAGGCCGCGGCCGTAGGCGCCGCTGCCGAGCAGCACCATCGCCCGCCCGTCATTGTGCTTGGCGGCGAGGTCGCCGAGCATCGCCATGCCGGCGACGTCGTGCGCGCTTTCGCCGAGCTCGGCATACATCGACGCGATCATGTCGCGCTCGTCCAGCGCGTAGAGCAGCTCGGCGGCGCGCACCACCTCGAGATTGCCGAGCAACTCGCGCTCGTGCGCCGTGAACACCGGCGGTCCGTGCAGGCCGAGATCGGGCAGGCCGGCGCGGGCGCGCGCGAGCTGGCCGTAATAGGTGGCGCAGTATTGCGCCGCCTTCTCGTACCAGGCCTTGGCCTGGACGCGGTCGCCGAGCGCGTCGGCGGCGCGTCCGAGCCAGTAGCCGCCGCGCGCCAGCGCGTGCGGATTGTGCGTGCCATCGAGGATGCGGGAAAAGTGCGCCATCGCGGTGCGCGGGTCGTGCAGGAAACGCAGCGCGATCCAGCCTGCGGTGAAGTGCTGGTCGACACGGTAGTTGCCCTGCGTCGGCGTCGCCGCGTCGCGGGCAAGCCGATACGCGGTCTGCGCGTCGTGATCGTCGAGCAGCTTGCGGATGACGATGCGCCGCTCGATCCACCACTGGTTCGTGTCGACCAACGCTTCCGGATCGCGCGAGGCGGAGAGGATCAGGCGGCTCGCGTCCTCAGGCTTGTTTTCGCGGCGGAGCCACTGGATGCGCGCGAACATGTAGCCGGGCTCGCCGCGCGCCGACACCGGCACGGCATCGAGCAGGGCCTTGGCATTGTGCGCGTGCTTGAGCACCGCGGCGCGGGCGCGCGCGATCTGAAGCTCGACGCCGCCGAGCCGCTCGGCGGCGCGCAATCCCGCCTCTGTGTCGTTGACATAGAAGCGGCGCTCCATGCGCGCCTTGGTGTCGGCGGGCGTGATCATATCGCCGAACATGTCGAGCACGCGGCGCTCGACCTCGGCGCTGCAGTCCTCGTTGCGCCAGGCGTAGCGCACCAGCGCTGCCGCGCCGGCGCGGTCGCCGGCGGCAAGCAGCGCGCGCGCCAGCACGTAGCGGCCCTTTGCCGTCGTCGGCGGATGCGCGGCGAAGAAGGCGCGAACGGTCGCGCTGTCGGCGTTGTCGTCCCACAGCGCGTTCTCGGCGCGGCGGCGGAACAGCGCGACATGCGGCCAGCTCGGATTGGCGGAGATGAAGGCGGCGTAGCGAGCGAAGTTCGCGTTCGTGGCGTCCGAGCGCAGAATGATCCATTCCGCGAGCTTGCGCGCGACCGGGTCGGAGAGATTGCGTTCCGCCGCGTCGGCCTCGGCGGCATGGCCGGCACGGATCGCCTGGATCAGGTGCTTGAGCGTGGCCACGTCGGACGCCGGCGTGTCGCGGGTCTGCGCCACCGCCCAAATGCCAGAGGTCGGCCGCAGGAGCGGCGTTGCCAGTGTATGGCCGGGAATAGCGGCGGTGCTGCGCGGCGGCGGGGGTGCAAGGGAGACCGGGGCGGCGGCGACCTTCTCGGCTTGGCGTTGGGGCGCGGTCTCGACGATCCGCGGGCGCCTAAGCGGCAGCGGAATGCTCTGGACCCGGGCGGGGCGGGGGGCGGCTGCAACCGTCTTGATCGCCGGGCGCGGGCGGGGCAATGGAACCAGACCGCGGGCGAGAGCCGGGCCGGCGTACAGGGACCCAGCCGCCAGAACCGCGATCGTCAGGCCCCACGGCCTTCGCTCAGTACCACCCATGAAAACGTTGCCCGAGTTCCCGACCGGCCGACTCAGCAGGCTACTGGACTGCTTGTTTATTAGGCCAAACGCGCGCGGGAAGCGAGTGCCCGCCGGCGCGCTATATCGCTGCATTGCGCGCGAAAGAGGCGGATTCGGGGCCTAGGCAAACGTCAAGTTGTGAGGCCTTTCATCGGCCACGCCTAGCGGATATCTATGGACGGTTCGTTTCGGGAGACACGTGTCATGACCGCCAAGACCCGCTTTCGCGGCTCTTTCACTGCCCTCGTCACCCCGTTCAAGAACGGGTCGGTGGATGAAAAAGCTTTCCGCGATCTGGTCGAGTGGCAGATTGCCGAGGGCACGCACGGGCTGGTGCCGGTGGGCACCACCGGCGAGAGCCCGACATTGTCGCACGACGAGCACAAGCAGGTTGTCGAATGGTGCGTCAGCCAGGCCAAGGGCCGCGTGCCGGTGATCGCCGGCGCCGGCTCGAACTCGACCGCCGAGGCTGTCGACTTCTCGAAGCATGCCGAGAAGGCGGGTGCCGACGCGGCGCTGATCGTCACGCCCTATTACAACAAGCCGACGCAGGAAGGGCTGTACCAGCACTACAAGGCGATCAACGACGCCATCGGCATCCCGATCATCATCTACAACATCCCCGCGCGTTCGATCGTCGACATGTCGGTCGACACGATGAAGCGGCTCTACGAGTTGAAGAACATCGCCGGCGTGAAGGACGCGACCGCGAACATGACGCGCGTGACGCAGCAGCGCGCGGCGATTGGCGACGACTTCAACCAGATGTCGGGCGAGGACATCACCGCGCTCGGCTTCATGGCGCATGGCGGCCACGGCTGCATCTCTGTGACGTCGAACGTGGCGCCGCGGCTGTGCGCCGAATTCCAGAACGCCTGCCTGAAGGGCGACTTCGCCACCGCGCTCACGCTGCAGGACAAGCTCGCGCCGCTGCACGTCAACCTGTTCGTCGAGACCAGCCCGGCGCCGATCAAGTATGCCCTGTCGCTGATCGGCAAGTGCGCCAATACGGTGCGGCTGCCGATGGTGCCGGCGACCGAGAAGGCGCAAGGGCTGGTGCGCGAGGCCATGGTGCACGCCGGGCTGCTGAACTAGGCTGGCCGGGGCAGGGGAGAGTCGGTGCTCGACGACTTCAAGAAGTTTGCGCTGCGCGGCAACGTGGTCGATCTCGCCATTGGCGTGATCATCGGCGCGGCCTTCGGGGCCATCGTCAGTTCGCTGGTGGCCGACATCATTATGCCGATCGTGGGCGCGGTCACCGGCGGCGTCGACTTCTCCAACTACTTCCTCCCGCTCTCCGCGAAGGTCACGGCCACCACGCTGGCGGAGGCAAAAAAGCAAGGTGCTGTATTGGCTTGGGGTAATTTTATTACCCTCGTCATTAACTTCATCATCATCGCCTGGGTGCTCTTCATGATCATCCGCGGCATGGGCAAGCTGATCCGGAAGGAAGAGGCCAAGCCGGCGCCGCCGACCAAGCAGGAAGAGTTGCTGACGGAAATCCGCGATTTGCTCAAAGCGCGCCCGCCCATTAGCTAAGGCGCCATGGCCAAATCACCCGCGCGACGGCTCAAGGTCGTCGCTGAAAACCGCCGGGCGCGGTTCAACTACGAAATCGGCGACACCTACGAGGCCGGCATTGCCCTGACCGGCAGCGAGGTCAAATCGTTGCGCTCGGGCAAGGCGACCATCGCGGAGTCCTACGCGGACTCCAAAGGCGGCGAGCTGTGGCTGGTCAACGCCAACATCCCCGAATACCTGCAGGCCGGTCCCTTCAACAACCACCCGCCGAAGCGGCCGCGCCGGCTGCTCCTGCACCAGCGCGAGATCGACCGCCTTGCGACGGGGGTCGAGCGCGAGGGCATGACCATCGTGCCGCTCAAGCTCTACTTCAACGAGAAGGGGCGGGCGAAAGTCGAACTGGCGCTGGCGCGCGGCAAGAAGCTGCACGACAAACGCGAGACCCTGAAGAAGCGCTCGTGGGACCGCGAGAAGAGCCGGCTGCTGCGCGCAAAGGGCTAAGATCCGACCCATCATTTCCGGCCGCGCGCGGTATCAAAATATTGAATTTCCCCGTGCGCCGGCGGTCGCCTATGGCTCGCGCCGGCGCGACATCAGGAGGCGACCATGCCCCGCCGCATCGGAATGCTGATCTTCCCGCGCTTGACCCAGCTCGACATGACCGGGCCCTACGAGGTGCTGGCGCGTCTGCCCGACACAAAGGTCGAGCTCGTCGCTAGGACGCTCGAGCCGGTCACGACCGACCGCGGCATGCAGATCGTCCCGACCGTCACCTATGAGACGTGCCCGCCGCTCGACATCGTCATGGTGCCGGGCGGTCCGGGGCAGCAGGATCTGATGGAGGACGAAGCCGCGCTCGCCTTCCTGCGCAACCAGGCGGCGCAGGCGAAATACGTGACCTCGGTCTGCACCGGCTCGCTGGTGCTCGGCGCCGCCGGCCTGCTCAAGGGCAAACGCGCGACCTGCCACTGGGCGGCGATTGAGCATCTGGCGCCGCTCGGCGCCATTCCCACGAAAGAGCGCGTGGTCGTCGACGGCAATGTCGTCACCGGCGCCGGTGTCGCCTCCGGCATCGACTTCGCGCTCGCGCTCGCCGCCATCCTCGACGGCGAACAGGTGGCGCGCGAAATCCAGCTGCAGATCGAGTACGATCCCGACCCGCCCTTCGACGGCGGCTCGCCGAAAACGGCGCGGCCGGAGACGGTAGCGGCGCTCACGGCGCGGCTTGCGGCTTTGAGCGAAGAGCGGCGCGTCGTGGCCGCGCGTGTTGGCAGGAAGCTCGGAGTATAAGCGATGGTCTTACCGACCAGCCTCGATCACTGCGTCATTCACGTCACCGACTGGGAGCGCTCGAACAAGTTCTACGTCGAGGTGATGGGCGCCGAGCTGATCACCCGCCCGTCCGGCTTCGCTTACCGTTTCGGCGATCGTCAGCTCAACGTGCACGGCCCGGGCGTGCACCCGGCCGAAGTGGCGCGGCTGCCGGTGCAGCCCGGCAACAGCGACCTCTGCTTCGAATGGCACGGGCCGATCGAGGGCGCGATCGCGCATCTGAAGAAGCACAACGTCAACATCCACTGCGGACCGATCCAGCGCTTCGGCGCCAAGGGGACGGGAACGAGCGTCTATTTTCGCGATCCGGACGGCTCGCTGATGGAATTCATGTCCTACGGAGAGCGGAAATGAGCGAAGCGCCGGGCATGCACAATCCCAACGTCCTGCCGGCGGGCATTCCGGCGCCGCAGGACGACGGCGGTGCGCGCCATCTCAAGGGCATGCGGCTGCCCGACCTTGCGCTTGCGGCAACCGACGGCGCGCGCGTGAACCTGTCGAAGCTCAAGGGCCGCACCGTGCTTTACATCTACCCGCGCACGGGGCGGCCGGGCGTCGACCTGCCGGCGGGCTGGGACGCGATCCCCGGCGCGCGCGGCTGCACGCCGCAGTCCTGCTCCTTCCGCGACCACGCTACCGACCTGACCCGGCTCGGCGTCGCGCATCTCTACGGGCTGTCGACGCAGGACACGGCCTACCAGCAGGAGGCGGCGACGCGGCTGCACCTGCCGTTCGCGCTGCTCTCCGACGAGCACTTGCAATTAACCACGGCGCTCAAGCTGCCGACCTTCGTCACCTCCGGCATGACGCTGCTGAAGCGCATGGCGATGGTGATCGACGACGGCGTCATCACTTACGTGTTCTACCCGGTGTTTCCGCCGGACAAGAGCGCGGAGGAGGTGGTGCAGTGGTTGAAAGAGACCGGCACGCGGGCGTAACCGCAAAGAGCATGGAACCACGATTCTAATTCTATCGATTTCATAGGCTGCTGTTAGCGTCACTTCTCAACCGGCTCTTTAAGCCTGGACCATATTGTCCCGGGCATGAGCGAATTGATCTCACTCTCCGAATGGCGGACTTCGACCCGTCGTCGGGGCGGCGTGCCGGCCCGGATCGAGCGAGAGCACCAGGCCTCGTTGCGCTGCACGATGCTCGATGTCTCGCGACAGGGCGCGTGCGTTTCGGCGCCAGCCATCGCGCTTCCCAATATCTTCGTGCTGAGGGTCGCCGATGGGACGCGGCACATCTGCGATGTGCAATGGCGAAAGGGCTACACGGTTGGCGTCAGCTTCGTCTACATCGACCAGTTGCTCGCGCGGACCGCGACGGCCAGCGCGAAACTGAAGCGAAGCTGCGCGCGAGCGTTAGGAAATAGGGGCTGGATCGCCGAGGAGATCGCCTAGGTATCGCAAAATCCTATTCTTCATCGGGTTTGACGTCGTTTTCACCCTTGTCGGCCGGTGCGGCGGCCGGTTGCTCGGCCTCTTCCGCCAATCGCATATAAGCGAAGGCGAGGCTTTCGAGTTCGGCTCGAATGAACGGATCGCTCGTCTGGTTCGCGATGGCGCAGAGCTTGAGGGCTTTTTGGCGATACGACTCGGCGGACGGCGGGCCGCTGGCGGGCCGTTTGCTGTCGGGCATGTTCGACGCTCCGAGGTCATGCGTTGCGACGCTCTCGGAGCAGACGAATAGATTAAAGTCTGCAATGGACGGTTCCCGCTGCAGGCGCAACCGGAGTCGCTGAGGAAAGGACTTCTTTACGAGAAGGAAACGCAGGTGCGGGCTGCTCGACACCAAGTCGCTCACGGTCGAGCGGGAGCTCTCGCGCGGTCTAGGCGACGTTGAGGAATCTCCGCACCTCTTTGAACACGGCGCGGAACATCTCCGGCGTCAGCACGCCTGTATTCGTGTTGTAGCGCGAACAGTGATAGCTGGAGAACAGCGTGACATGACCAACCGGGCTGCGGCCGCCGTGCTTGAACGGTGACGCGGACTTCTTCGCCGCAAAGGCGCTCAGGACGCTGTTGTGCGCGATCTGACCGAGCGCGACGATGGCGCGGAGGTTCTTCATCTCCGCGACAGTCGCCTTGAGATAGTCGCGGCAGGTGTTGATTTCGACGGGCAAGGGCTTGTTTTCCGGCGGCACGCAGCGCACGGCATTGGTGATGCGGCAATCGACGAGTTCGAGGCCGTCGTCGGGATGCGCCTTGTATTCACCCTTGGTGAAGCCGTATTTGCCGAGCGTCTCGTAGAGCAGCACGCCGGCATAGTCGCCGGTGAAGGGCCGGCCGGTGCGGTTGGCGCCCTGCAGCCCCGGCGCCAGTCCGACGATCAGCACGCGCGCGTCAACCGGTCCGAACGAGGGCACCGGCGCGTTGAACCATTCGGGCTCCTTCTTCCGCCAGTCCCTGCGGAAGGCGGCGAGGCGCGGGCAGCGCGGACAGTCGCGTCCGGGCTTGCCGGAGGGGGCGGGCATGATCGACCGCCGGACTACTCGAACGATTCCTCGTCGTCGTCATCCGCCGGCGCGGCGGCGGGGGTGCGTTGCGGCGCGGCCGGGCGCTGCAGGAACTGCGGCGTGTGACCGGGCTCACGGTCCTCGCGCGGACCGCGTGGCTCGCGCGGCGGCCGCTCGGACGGATCGCGGCCGATCTTCGACTGCAGCGTCATGATGTCGAGGAAGATGTCAGCCTGGCGGCGCAATTCGTCGGCGACCATCGGCGGCTGCGTCGAGATGGTGGAGACGACGGTCACGCGCACGCCCTTGCGCTGCACGGCTTCGACCAGCGAGCGGAAGTCGCCGTCGCCGGAGAACAGCACCATGTGGTCGATGGTGTGGGCGATCTCCATGGCATCGACGGCGAGCTCGATGTCCATGTTGCCCTTGACCTTGCGGCGGCCGGTCTGGTCGACGAATTCCTTGGTCGCCTTGGTGACGACCGAGTAGCCGTTGTAGTCGAGCCAGTCGATGAGCGGGCGGATCGAGGAATACTCCTGATCCTCGATCACCGCGGTGTAATAGAAGGCCCGCAGCAGATAGCCGCGCGACTGGAATTCCCGCAGCAGCTTCTTGTAATCGATGTCGAAACCGAGCGATTTGGCCGTGGCATAGAGATTGGCGCCGTCAATGAAGAGGGCAATTTTTTCACCCGGAACGGTCATGGTCTTTGTCTCTCAAAACTGCAGCGGGAGGCGGCGGACCGGACGCGCGCGGTCGACTGGCCGGATGGCGAGGTGTGTCCCCGTCGGCGGTCGTCGGGCGGTCTGGAACGGTTAATCGGCACCTTCGAAGTCAATCGACGTTGGTATCCGTGCAATAAACGCCGCTCCCGGCGAAACCCGTCGCGGTGCTCGCGTATGACGGTTCCGTAACAGAGGGTTGCGGCCAAACCAAGACAAAAAAGCTTGATATTTCGGGTGGCAGGGGATAGCTACCGCCTGTCTCCAGGACATCAGTTCCAGCGCAGGGAGTGACGAGCCGATGGCGCGTGTCACCGTAGAAGATTGCATCGACAAGGTTGAGAACCGCTTCGACCTCGTGCTTCTGGCCAGCCACCGGGCGCGCATGATCTCGTCCGGTTCTCAGATCACCGTCGATCGCGATAACGACAAAAACCCCGTCGTGTCGCTGCGCGAGATCGCCGAGACCACCGTGTCGCCGGGCGACCTCAAGGAAGACCTCATCCATTCCCTGCAGAAATACGTGGAAGTCGACGAGCCCGAGCCCGAGGTGCCGCTGATCGGGGCGGGCGCCGGTGCCGGCGTCGACTCCGACGACACCGAGGTCACTGCCGACCGCATGACCGAGGAAGAACTGCTCAAGGGCCTCGAAGGCCTGGCGCCTCCGGAAGAGGTCCCCGAGGACGACGGCGAGTAAGCTTCCATTGGCATAAATTTCGTATAACGGCCCGGCCAAAAGCCGGGCCGTCGTCTTTTTGTCAACCATTTGGCAAAGGCTTGCGGCTGCACGGTTTTGCCGTGATATCTAGGGAAAGGCCGGCCGCACGGCGATTTCGACCCGGAACCGCGGCCGGAAGGCACGTTAAATGATGCGTCCGCGCAGCGATCTCCCGCGCATGCAGAAGCAGGCGCCCGTCCGGGCGCCGCTGGCGGCCGCGGCCGTGCTGCCGCAGGTGGCCGAGAGGCAGCCCGAGGTCCGCCGGGCGCCGATGATGCGGCAGGTCGACCTGGTCGACCGGGTGCGCGCCTACAACCCGAAGACCAACGAGGCGCTGCTCAACCGCGCCTACGTCTACGCCATGAAGGCGCACGGCGATCAGCGTCGCGCCTCCGGCGACCCGTACTTCTCGCATCCGATCGAGGTCGCGGCGATCCTGACCGACCTCAAGCTCGACGACGCTACCATCGCCGCCGCGCTGCTGCACGACACCATCGAGGACACTGCGGCGACCCGCGCCGAGATCGACCAGTTGTTCGGGCCCGACATCGGCCGGCTGGTCGAAGGCTTGACGAAGCTCAAGAAGCTCGACCTCGTCACCAAGGAGGCGAAGCAGGCCGAGAACCTGCGCAAGCTTTTGCTCGCCATCGCCGACGACGTGCGCGTGCTGCTGATCAAGCTCGCCGACCGCCTGCACAACATGCGCACGCTGCACTGGATGCCGGAGGCCTCGCGCCGGCGCGCCGCGGAAGAGACGCTCGAGATCTATGCGCCGCTCGCCGGCCGCATGGGCATGCACGAGATGCGCGAGGAGCTCGACGATCTGGCCTTCCGCGAGCTCTACCCGGAAGCTTACGAGGTCGTCTCCTCGCGGCTCAACGGGCTGGAGGAGCGTAGCCGGTTTCTGATCGGTGAGATCGAAAGCCAGCTCACCAAGAAGCTTGCCGAGCGCGGCATCAAGGCGCTGGTCAAGGGGCGGCGCAAGCGCGCCTATTCGATCTGGCGCAAGATGGAGCGCAAGTCGATCGGCTTTGAGCAGCTCTCAGACATCTTCGGTTTCCGCGTCATCGTGAAGACGCTCGCCGACTGCTACCAGGCGCTCGGCATCGTGCATTCGAGCTGGCCGATGGTGCCGGGCCGCTTCAAGGACTACATCTCGACGCCGAAGGCGAACGACTACCGCTCGATCCACACCACGGTGATCGGCCCCGGCAAGCAGCGCGTCGAATTGCAGATCCGCACCGAGGAGATGCACGAGATCGCCGAATACGGCATCGCGGCGCATGCTCTGTACAAGGACGGCGCCGGCTCGCCGACCGAGCTGCTGTCGCGCGAGTCGACCGCCTATGCCTGGCTCAGGCGCACCATCGAGCTGCTGGCCGAAGGCTCGAACCCGGAGGAATTCCTCGAGCACACCAAGCTCGAACTGTTCCACGACCAGGTGTTCTGCTTCTCGCCCAAGGGCAAGCTCATCGCGCTGCCGCGCAAGGCGACGCCGATCGACTTCGCCTATGCCGTGCATACCGACGTCGGCAATACCGCCGTCGGCGCCAAGGTCAACGGCAAGATCGCGCCGCTCACCAGCGAATTGATGAACGGCGACGAGGTCGAGATCATCGTTTCCAAGGCGCAGGCAGCGCCGCCGGCGGCGTGGGAATCGATCGTGCGTACCGGCAAGGCGCGCGCCTCGATCCGCCGCGCCACGCGCGTCGCGGTGCGCGCGCAGTACACCGGGCTCGGCCGCCGCATCGTCGAGCGCCTGTTCCAGCGCGCCAAGATCGCCTATTCCGACGAGAAGCTGGTCGGCGCGCTGCCGCGGCTGGCGCGTTCGTCCATCGAAGAAGTGATGGCCGCCGTCGGACGCAGCGAACTGAAAGCTTCCGACGTCGCCCGCGCGATGTACCCCGACTACAAGGAAGAGCGCGCCGCAGCGCTGGCGCTCAAGCCGAAGAAGGTCGAGAGTGGGTGGTTCGGCCTGCGCAGGCTCAAATCGGTCAAGGCCAAGGTGCCGGAGGCGTCGGAGGCGGCGCTGCCGATCCGCGGCATCAACACCGACCTGCCGGTGCGCTTCGCGCCGAACGGCGGCGCCGTGCCGGGCGACCGCATCGTCGGTATCCTCACGCCGGGCGAGGGCATCACCATCTATCCGATCCAGTCGCCGGCCCTGAGCGAGTTCGAGGATCATCCCGAGCGCTGGATCGACCTGCGCTGGGACGAGGACGAAGAGACGCCACGCCGCTTCCCCGTGTGCATCTCTGTGCAGTCGGTGAACGAGCCGGGCTCGCTGGCGCAGATCGCGCAGGTGATCGCCGAGCACGACGGCAATATCGACAACATCCACATGGCGCGCCGCGCGCCGGACTTCACCGACGTGACCATCGATCTCGAGGTCTACGACCTCAAGCATCTGACCGCCATCCTTGCGCAGCTCAGGGCGAAGCCGATGGTGGCCAAGGCGGAGCGGGTGAATGGCTAGGAAGCTCCGCCTCGGCGTCAACGTCGACCACGTCGCCACCATCCGCAACGCGCGCGGCGGCCGGCATCCCGATCCGGTGCGCGCGGCCAAGCTCGCCATCGCCGCAGGCGCCGACGGCATCACCGCGCACCTGCGCGAGGACCGCCGCCATATCCGCGACGACGACATGGCGCGGCTGAAGGCGGAGATCGACAAGCCGCTCAATTTCGAGATGGCGGCGACCAACGACATGGTGGCAGCCGCGCTGGCCATCCGTCCGCACGCCGTCTGTATCGTGCCGGAGAAGCGCACCGAGCGCACGACCGAAGGCGGTCTCGACGCCGTCAAGCACCAGGCGCAACTGGCGCCCGCCGTGCACGACCTCAAGCACGCCGGCATCCGCGTGTCGTTGTTCATCGCGCCGCATCCGGCGCAGATCGAGGCGGCGGTGGCGCTCGGCGCGCCGGTGATCGAACTGCACACCGGCGCCTGGTGCGATGCGCTGTCCGAGCGCCGCACCACGGAGGCTGCGGCCGAATGGGAAATGCTGCGCGTCGGCGCGCTGCTGGCGCAGGGCCTTGGTCTCGAAGTGCACGCCGGGCACGGCCTCGATTACGCCAGCGCCGAGACGATCGCCGCGCTGCCGCAGATCATGGAATTGAATATCGGCCATTTCCTCATCGGCGAGGCGGTGTTCGAGGGCCTCGACGCCACCATCAAGATGATGCGCGCGGCGATGGACCGCGGCCGCGCCAAGGTCAAAGCATGATCATCGGGCTGGGCTCCGACCTCTGCGATGCCCGCCGCATCGAGAAGGTGCTCGCTCGCCATGGCGCGCGCTTCCTCGACCGCATCTATACGCCGGCCGAGCGCACCAAGGCGGAGCGGCGCGCCAACCGCATCGAGACCTACGCCAAACGGTTTGCCGCCAAGGAGGCCTGCGCCAAGGCGCTCGGCACCGGCTTCCGCAAGGGCGTGTTCTGGCGCGACATGGGCGTGGTCAACCTGCCGTCCGGCCGGCCGACCATGAAACTGACCGGCGGGGCGCTCGAGCGGCTCAAGGCCATCACCCCGGCCGGCCATGAGGCGGTCATCGACGTATCGCTGACCGACGAGGGGTCGCTGGCGCAGGCCATCGTCATCATCCAAGCGGTACCGCTCGGCTCCGCCGCGGGCTGACGCTCAGAATCCCAATGGTTGCAGATGCTTAAGCCGCGGAAGCGGCGATCTTCGTTGCGCCTGTCGGGGTCAGCCGCTACAAGTGCGGCGGGGTGCGGGGCAGGGACAAAAGGCCAATGAGCGTGACATCGGGGACCAAGCGCAAGGAAGGCGGGCTCGGCGAGACCGCTCGCGTCGTATTTCATGCCCTGATCATCGCGCTGGTGATCCGTACCTTCCTGTTCCAGCCGTTCAACATCCCGTCCGGTTCGATGAAGGCGACGCTGCTGGTCGGCGACTACCTCTTCGTCTCCAAGTACAGCTACGGCTACTCCAAATACTCGCTGCCTTTGTCGCCGCCGCTGTTCTCGGGGCGCATCCCCGGCGGCCTGCTGCCGCAGCGCGGCGACGTCGTCGTGTTCCGCCTGCCGAAGGATCCCTCGGTCGATTATATCAAGCGCGTGATCGGTCTGCCGGGCGACAAGATCCAGGTCATCGACGGCCAGGTCTATATCAACGGCACCGCGGTCAAGCGCGAGCCGGCCCCGCCGTTCATCGAGACCGAAGAGGGCACGCGCGAGGCGCCGGTCAAGCGCTGGAAGGAGACGCTGCCGGACGGCAAGAGCTTCTACACGCTCGACCTCGTCGACAACGGCTTCGCTGACAACACGCAGGTCTATACCGTGCCGCCCGGCGATTACTTCATGATGGGCGACAACCGCGACAACTCGACCGACAGCCGCTTCAGCCAGGTCGGCTTCGTGCCGCTGCAGAACATTGTCGGCAAAGCGCAGCTTATCTTCTTCTCCGTCTATGACGGCGAACGCGCGTGGGAATTCTGGCGCTGGCCATGGTCCGTGCGCTGGAGCCGGCTGTTCACGATCGTGCGATGAGCCGCAGCAAGGTCAAGGACAGGGGCGCTCTGGAAGAGCGCATCGGCCATCACTTCGCCGACAAGGACCTGCTCGAGCGGGCGCTGACGCACATCTCGGCGGCCTCGGGCGGCGCGCGCGTCAACAGCTATCAGCGGCTGGAATTTCTCGGCGACCACGTGCTCGGCCTCGTCATTTCCGACATGCTGTTCCGCGCCTTTGCCAAGGCGAACGAGGGCGAACTGTCGCGGCGGCTCGCCGATCTCGTGCGCAAGGAGACCTGTGCCGAGGTGGCCAAGGCGATCGACATCGGCCCGCAGCTCAAGCTCGGCAGCTCGGAATCGCAGGCCGGCGGCCGCCTGCGCGCGACCATCCTCGCCGATGCCTGCGAGGCGCTGGTCGGCGCGGTCTATCTCGACGGCGGCTATCCGGCGGCGGAGGGCTTCGTCGAGCGCTTCTGGAAGGAGCGGATGCTGAAGCCGCTGCGGCCGCTGCGCGACCCGAAGACCATGCTCCAGGAATGGGCGCAGGCGCGCGGCCTGCCGACGCCGACCTATCGCGAGCTGGCGCGCACCGGCCCGCATCACAATCCGAAATTCCGCATCGCCGTGGAATTGCCCGATCATGCGCCGGCGGAAGGGCTCGGCGCCTCCAAGCGCGCGGCGGAGCAGGCCGCCGCCGCCGCGATGCTCAGCAGCGTCGGCGTCGCCGCGGATAAGCTCGATGTCTGAAACGCTGCCGCCCACCGAGAACACCCGCTGCGGCTTCGTCGCGCTCATCGGCGCGCCGAACGCCGGCAAATCGACGCTCATCAACGCGCTGGTCGGCTCGAAGGTGACCATCGTCTCGCACAAGGTGCAGACGACGCGCGCGCTCATCCGCGGCATCACCGTTGCCGGCCAATCGCAGCTCATCTTCGTCGACACGCCGGGCATCTTCGCGCCCAAGCGGCGCCTCGACCGCGCCATGGTGACGACGGCGTGGAGCGGCGCGCATGACGCCGATCTCGTCGGGGTGTTGATCGATGCGCGCAAGGGTCTCGACGAGGAGAACGAGGCGATCCTCGAACGCTTGTCCGAGGTCAAGCCGCCGGCGATCCTGATCCTCAACAAGGTCGACGTCGTCGCCAAGGAGGCGCTGCTGACCTTGACCAAGGCGGCGAACGAGAAGGCGCGCTTCGAGACGACCTTCATGATCTCGGCGCTGACCGGCGACGGCGTCGCGGACTTGAAGCGCTGGTTGGCGGAGCGCGTGCCGCCGGGCCCGTGGCTCTATCCGCCCGACCAGATGTCGGACGCGCCCATGCGCCAGCTTGCCGCCGAGATCACGCGCGAGAAGCTGTTCGAGCGCCTGCACCAGGAACTGCCGTATCACGCGACGGTCGAGACCGAGCAGTGGAAGGACTTGCGCGGCAATGCCGTGCGCATCGAGCAGACGATCTATGTCGAGCGC
Source organism: Pseudolabrys sp. (assembly GCF_035943735.1). GTDB lineage: Bacteria > Pseudomonadota > Alphaproteobacteria > Rhizobiales > Xanthobacteraceae > Pseudolabrys. Next base: position 47,519 of record NZ_DASZBV010000015.1, on the reverse strand, counting down.
GAAAGCCAGCGCAAGATCGTGCTCGGCAAGGGCGGCGCCACCATCAAGGCGATCGGGGAAAGCTCGCGCCGCGAGATCGAAAAGATCACCGAGGGCAAGGTGCACCTGTTCCTGTTCGTGAAGGTGCGCGAGGGTTGGGGCGACGATCCCGAGCGCTACCGCGCCATGGGCCTGGAGTTTCCGAAGGAGTAGGAATACTCGGCGCGCCAACGCGCTCGTTTCACCTCCCCCTGGAGGGGGGAGGTCGACGTGCGAAGCGCGTCGGGAGGGGGTGATCTCGCTGTTTCACCCCACCCCGATCGGCCTTCGGCCGATCGACCCTCCCCCTCGAGGGGAGGGTAAGGAGTTGAGATGCAATGGACCGATGAAGGCATCGTGCTGGGCGTCAAAAGGCACGGGGAGGCGAGCGCCATTCTCGACCTGATGACGCGCGCGCACGGCCGTCATCTCGGCATGGTGCGTGGCGGTTTCGGCTCGCGGCTCAAGCCTATCCTGCAGCCTGGCAACACCTTGAGCGCCACCTGGCGGGCGCGCCTCGACGACCATCTCGGCAATTACACCGTCGAGCCGGTGAACCTGCGCGCCTCGAACTTCTTCGCCGCGCCGCATGCGATCTACGGCCTCACGCATCTTTCGACACTGATGCGGCTTTTGCCTGAGCGCGATCCGCACGAGAGCCTGTATGCGCTCTACGATTTCATGCTCGACCATCTCGCCGAGGCGCAGGTCATCGCGCCGATGGTCGTGCGCTTTGAATTGCAATTGTTGGCCGAGCTCGGCTTCGGCCTGGACCTGACCGAATGCGTCGCGACTGGCGCGACCGACGACCTTGTCTATGTGTCGCCGAAGTCCGGCCGCGCCGTATCGCGCGGCGCGGGTGCGCCTTACGCCGAGCGCATGCTCAATCTGCCGGCCTTCTTGCGCGACGCCGCGACGCCCGCGGCTGGCCGGGACGTCGCCGACGGTTTTGCACTCACCGGTTTCTTCCTCGATCGCTACGTGCTCGAGCCGCGCGGTCTGATGCTCGGCGACGAGCGCACGCATTTTATCGCCGCGCTCGCCCGCGCGCTGCCCAACGTCGCCTGATGTTCGTCATTCCGGGCGCTGCCGACGCGGCGCTTCGAATGATAGGACGTGAAAGCAAAACGGCCCGGCGCGAGGGCCGGGCCGTCTGATTGCGATGACCGGCCGCTGTTACCAGCGGTGACGGCACACGCGCTCGGTGCGGCACACGCGGCGGCCGTATGGCCCGCGGTGGCACACCGTGATGCGGCGACAGCGGTACGCCACGTCCTGGATGATCGAGGCATTCGGCGCAGCCGTCGCCCCGCTGGCGAGGCCGGTCGACAGCGGCGCAGCCGAGGCGCCGGTCGCGGCAGCCAGACCCATACCCAACGCAAACACAGCCGACAGCACGATCTTACGCATGTTATTCTTTCCTCCGATGTGTCGTAGAGCCCGTACCCGGACACCAGCCCGGCGCCCCCCGACGTGAACTGCCGTTAGGCTCAGCAGCGACCGGCCCACGGCGAAGCCGGTCGCAAACTGTCAAACGAGGCTAGCCTGCGACTACCAGCGGCGCCAGTGACGCCGATAGTAATGCGGCCCCCAGTACCGGCGCGGGCCGGTCCAGTAGCAGGCCCGGCGCCAGCCGCAGCCATAAGGTCCGCAGCGCCAGACACGGCGGCAGACATAAGCGACGTCCTGGGCGAGGGAATTGCCGGTTACGGCGGTAGCCAGCCCGGTGGACGCCGCCGGCATGGCCTCGGCACTTTGCGGCATCAGAGCCGCGCCGGCGAGGATTGTAAGGGTGGCCGCGGCGGCCAGAACGGTGCGATGCATATCGACCTCCATCTCAAAAAGGCCAAACGTTGAAGCCCATATCAACGCCATCGGGCCTGCGAGGTTCACAATCATACAGACGGTTTTCGAAGGTTCGATGGCCGCCGCGTTCATCGCTTGTTCATGCGGGCCGCAGGGATTAGCACTCCATCATGGCAACTAAAGTGATTCCCCCCGAAAAGGGCGAGGTCGAGGACGTCGGTCTGCGCGAGGCGCTCGAGGAGCGCTATCTCGCTTACGCGCTCTCGACCATCATGAACCGCGCGCTGCCCGACGCGCGCGACGGCTTGAAGCCGGTGCACCGCCGCATCCTGCATGTGATGCGCGGCTTGCGCCTCGATCCCGGCGCCGCCTTCAAGAAGTCCGCCAAGGTGGTCGGCGACGTGATGGGCAATTTCCATCCACACGGCGATCAGGCGATCTACGACGCCATGGTGCGCCTGGCGCAGGACTTTGCGCAGCGCTATCCGCTGGTCGACGGGCAGGGCAACTTCGGCAACATCGACGGCGATAATGCCGCGGCAATGCGCTACACGGAATCGCGCCTCACCGAGGTGTCGCGCCTCCTGCTCGACGGCCTCGACGAGGACGCCGTCGACTTCCGCCCGAGCTACGACGGTTCGAACGAGGAGCCGGTGGTGCTGCCGGCCGCGTTCCCGAACCTGCTCGCCAATGGCTCGCAGGGCATCGCCGTCGGCATGGCCACCTCGATCCCGCCGCACAACGCCGCCGAACTCTGCGACGCAGCGCTGCATCTGATCGAGACGCCGGCCGCGCGCAGCCGCACGCTTTTGAAATACGTGAAAGGTCCGGACTTCCCGACCGGCGGCATCGTCGTCGATTCCGCCGAGGCGTTGGCCGAGGCCTACACCACCGGCCGCGGTTCGTTCCGCGTGCGCGCCAAGTGGACGACGGAGGAGGGCGGCCGCGGCACCTATGTCGTGGTCATCACCGAGATTCCGTGGCTGGTGCAGAAGTCGCGGCTGATCGAGAAGATCGCCGAGCTTTTGAACGACAAGAAGCTGCCGCTGGTCGCCGACGTGCGCGATGAATCCGCCGAGGACGTCCGCATCGTCATCGAGCCGCGGGCCCGAACGGTCGATGCCGGGCTGATGATGGAATCGCTGTTCAAGCTCACCGAGCTCGAGAACCGCATTCCGCTCAACATGAACGTGCTGGTGAAGGGCCGCATCCCGAAGGTGCTCGGTCTCGCCGAAGTCTTGCGCGAATGGCTCGACCACCGCCGCGACGTGCTGGTGCGCCGCTCGAAATTTCGGCTGTCGCAGATCGAGCACCGCCTCGAAGTGCTCGGCGGCTATCTCGTCGCCTATCTCAACCTCGACAAGGTCATTAAGATCATCCGCACCGAGGACGAGCCCAAGCCCGTCCTGATGAAGACTTTCAAGCTCACCGAGGTGCAAGCCGACGCCATCCTCAACATGCGCCTGCGCAATCTGCGCAAGCTCGAGGAGATGGAGATCCGCTCCGAGGACAAGGCGCTGCGCGAGGAGCACAAGAAGCTCAAGACGCTCGTCGGCTCGGAAGCGCAGCAGTGGGCGACGATCGCCGGGCAGATCAGGGAGACCAAGGCCAAGTTCGGCCCGAAGACCGAGCTCGGCCGCCGCCGCACCGATTTCGCCGAGGCGCCGGCGCACGACGAAGCCGCGATCGAGGAGGCGATGGTCGTGCGCGAGCCGATCACCGTTGTCGTCTCGGAGAAGGGCTGGGTGCGCGCGCTGCGCGGCCACGTCAGCGATCTCTCCGGCGTCGCCTTCAAGCAGGACGACGCGCTCAGATTCGCGTTCCCGACCGAGACCACGGCGAAGATTTTGATCTTCGGGTCGAACGGCCGCTTCTACACCATCGACGCTGCGAAGCTGCCCGGCGGCCGCGGCCACGGCGAGCCGCTGCGTCTGTTCATCGATCTCGAGCAGGACGCCGACGTCGTCGCGGCGATGGCCTATGACGGCAGCCGCAAGTTCCTCGTGGCGAGCTATCAAGGCAACGGCTTCATCGTGCCGGAAGCGGAAGTGCTCGGCACCACGCGCAAGGGCAAGCAGGTCTTGAACCTGAAGGCGCCGGACCGCGCCGCCGCCATGACAGTCGTCACCGGCGAGCAGGTCGCGACCGTCGGCGAGAACCGCAAACTCCTGGTTTTCCCCCTCGATCAGGTGCCGGAGATGACCAAGGGCCGCGGCGTACGGCTGCAGCGCTATCTCGACAAGGGCCTGTCCGATGTCGCCACCTTCGAGGTGGAGAAGGGGCTGACCTGGATCGACACCGCCGGCCGCACCTTCACGCTGTCGCTGAAGGAGTTGAAGGACTGGCGCGGCGACCGCGCCGCCGCCGGCCGCATCCGCCCCGACCGCTTCCTCACCAACAACAAGTTCGGCGCTTTGCCGGCGGGGAAGGGCGAGTAGTCCCCGTCATGGCCGGGACAAGCCCGGGCATGACGGGCGAAGTGTGCCGCCTGGCCTCGTTGAGAGAGCTTACGTCGCCACGAACAGCAGCGACTTCTCCGAGTTCGCCGCCAACGCCGCGGCGGTGTCGCCGAAGAACAATTTGTCGCCCGGGCGGCGGCCGACGCCGAGCACGAGCAGATTGTTGCGGCGGCGGCCCATCTCCTTGACGATCGCCTGGTCGGCGGCGATGTCGGCGCGCACCGCGGTTTTGATCTGCACGCCGTAGCTCTCCGCCAGCGCGGCGATGTCCTTGAGGATCGCCTCCTCGTACTGGCGGGAGCGGCGCGTCTTCTGCCCGCGCGCGGCGACGTAGAGCGCGGTCAGCGGGCCGCGCGTGGCGCGCGCAATGGCGATCGCGATTTCCGCGCCGCGGCGCGATTGATCGGTGCCGTTGACCGGCACCAGGATGCTCAGGCGACTGTGCATCGGGTCGTCGAGCTGGCCGTCGCGCGCGACCACGACCGCCATCGGCCCCGGAAAACCGGCGGCGAGATTGGCCATGTCGTCGTGGAATGCGTGTTCGCCGTCGAGCGTCTTGTCGAGGCCGACCACCATCAGATCGTGGCCTTTCTCGGCCTCGGCGGCGACGGCCTCCGCCTTCGGCTTCTGCTCGACCATCGTCGTGATGTCGATCCTGGTCTCGGACTTTTCCTCGTCGCGTTTGGAGTCGTCGCTGCGCCCGGCGACGATCTGCACCGTCTCGCCGATCTCCTTGGCCTTCTCCTTCGCCTGTTCGACGGCGCTCTTGCTCGGCCGCTTCTTGCCGTGGATGTGCATTACGGTCGTCGGCATGCTGTTGGCGCCGGCAATAATGCCGCCGATGCGCGTGGCGAACTTGCCGTTGGCGCTGTCGTCGATGGCCAGCAGCAGGCGCTCGAGCTTGGGGACGAAGCCCTTTTCCTCCATCTCCTCGCGCTCGAGCCTTTGCTTCTCGTCCTTGCGCATCGGGATGCGCGCCAGTGCCCAGCGCAGGGTGGGAGGCATCGCCATCGTGGTGATGACCGCCATGGTGACGATCATCGTGAAAAGAGTCGGCGACAGCGCGTTCATCGACAGGCCGACAGTGGCGATGATGACTTCCGTCGACCCGCGGGCGTTCATGCCGCAGGCCAGTGCAACGCCCTCGCGGCGGGTGAGGCCGCCGAGTTCGGCACCGATGAAGGCGCCGCCGAACTTGCCGAGGCTGGCGATGGCGATCAGCCCGACCGTGTAGAGCGCGATCGTCGGGTTGCCGAGCACGGTGACGTCCGCGTTCTGCCCGGCAAGGCCGAAATAGATCGGCGTGAAGAAGGCGAGAACCAGCCCGCGCAACTGTTCCTCGATATGTTTGCTGAGGATCGGCGATTCTCCGATCAGCACGCCCGCCACGAACGCACCAAGCACGGTGTGGACGCCGATCGCATAGGTGATCAGCGACATGCAGGCCATGATCGACAGAATCGCAGTCACCACGGCGAAATCGCTTTTGAAATTATCGTTGACCCAACGGATGGCGAAGAACACCGCGCGGCGGCCGAGGGTCAGGCTGACGGCGAGAAACACCAGCGTGCCGATGATGCTTTCGGCGAGGGCCATCGGTTCGACCGTGCCGGCGGCGGCAAGCGAGAAAATGATGGACACGATGATCCAGCCGATCGAGTCGTCGATCACCGCGGAGGCGAGGATCACCTGGCCGACGGTGCGGCGCGTGAAGTTCATCTCGCGCACGATCATCGCGACGAAGTTGACGGAGGCGATCGACAGCGCGGTGCCGAGAAAGAGCGCGGTGACCAGGCGTTTGCCGGGGTCGGACAACAAGGAATCCGGCAGCGCGAGGCCGAGGCCGACGCCGCAACAGAACGGAACAATGATCCCCATGAGCGAGGCGAACACCGAGGCGCGGCCGGTCTGCCGCACCAGCTTGAGGTCGGTGTCCATGCCGGTGATCAGCAGCAGGAACAGGACGCCGACCTGCGCGATGCCGTCGATCATCGCCTTCTGATCCGCGGACTTCGGAAACACGAGATCGTGCATGCCGGGGAAGAGATAGCCGAGTAGCGACGGTCCGAGCAGCAGCCCGCCGATGAGCTGGCCCATCACCGCCGGCTGTTTGAAGCGCAGCATGAGTTCGCCGAGCAGGCGGCCGACCAGCATGAGCAGTAGCAATTCGGACAGGAAGACAACCACCGATGGCCCCTTGCTCTCCCCGGGCACGGCGGCCAGCGCCGGGCCAGCGCCGGCGGCGAGCAGAACCAATCCGGCAAGAACGGTCGGCAAATACCGGCAGCAAAGGCGCTTTCGGCGAGCGTCGGTCGGGCAGGCGGCGAGCACAGTGGAACCCCCAGCGCTAAGGGTGGACCAATGCGGCGCCTGTCCGAATGTTCCGGAACTAATTGCAATTGCGAATTATTCGCAATAAGATAAGGTAGCCTCGAATGGTTAGAGTTGCCCGGCGTTTCGTGCGCGGGCCGAAGGGTTTGGATGGAGTCGCGACACCCGGTGCCGAAGTCGATGACGCAGCGCAGCGTTGCGGCGGCGGAAGGGTATCTCAAAGGCGAAAGGCGGGGGCTGCGCCCGCTGCTGGCGTTTGCCGGGCCGGCTCTGGTCGCCTCAATCGCCTACATGGACCCCGGCAACTTCGCGACCAACATCCAGGCCGGCGCCAAATACGGTTACACGCTGCTCTGGGTGGTGCTGGCCGCCAATCTGATCGCCATGCTGTTCCAGGCGCTGTCGGCCAAGCTCGGCATCGTCACCGGCCAGAACCTGGCGGAGATGTGCCGCGAGCATTTTCCGCAGCCGGTGGTCTTGGGCATGTGGGCGATCAGCGAAGGCGCCGCCATGGCCACCGACCTCGCCGAATTCCTCGGCGGCGCCATCGGCCTGTCGCTGCTGTTCCACATGCCGCTGTTCGCCGGCATGGTCGTGACCGCCATCGTCACCTACGGGATCCTGCTGCTGGAGGGGCGCGGCTTCCGCCCGCTCGAGCTGGTGATCAGCGCGCTCGTCGGCGTCATCGCGCTCGCCTACGTGGCCGAGATGTTCATCGCCCCGGTCGACTGGGGCGCGGCGGCGCTGCACACGGTGCTGCCGCAGATCGCGGACGCTCAGGCGCTGCTGATCGCCGTCGGCATCATCGGCGCAACCGTCATGCCGCACGCGGTCTACCTGCACTCCGGGCTGACGCAACACCGCACGCCGAGCCGCGACGACAAGGACCGGCGCGTGCTGGTGCGGCTGTCAAATCTCGAAGTGGTGGCGGCGCTGACGGCGGCCGGCCTCGTCAACCTGGCGATGGTGGCGATGTCATCGAGCGCCTTCCACGCAGGCCACAGCGATGTCGCCGAGATCGAGACCGCCTATCACACTTTGACGCCGTTGCTCGGCGCCGGCGCCGCCTCGCTGTTCCTCTTGTCGCTGATCGCCTCCGGCATTTCGTCGTCGGTGGTCGGCACGATCGCCGGGCAGATGATCATGCAGGGCTTCGTTGGGTTTCGCATCCCGATCTGGCTGCGCCGCGTCATCACCATGGCGCCGGCCTTCGTCGTCGTCGGCATGGGCGTGAACGCGACGCAGGCGCTGGTCGTCAGTCAGGTCATTCTCTCGATCGCGCTGCCGCTGCCGATGATCGCGCTGTTGATCTTCACCGGGCGGAGCTCGGTCATGGGCGCCTTCGTCAACACGCGGTTGACGACGGCTGCCGCCATCGCCGCGACCATCCTGGTGATGGTGCTCAACGCGATCCTGATCGCGCAGACCTTCGGTCTGCCGGTGCCCGGCATTCCCGCGTAGCGCGTCAGGCGGCGGCGACCGGGATCACCGCGGCGATGCATTCGTGGTCGCCCTTGACGCGGGTGCGATGGCCTTTGCCCTCGACGTCGCTCATCAGGATGCTGTCGCCGGGGCCGAAGCTGCGCTTCTCGCCGTCGCTCGCCGTCACCTCCAGATGCCCTTTCAGGCAGATGAGGAATTGCGCCTTCGGCGGATGTACAGCATCACCGACCCAGCCGGCCGGCAGACGGACGAACTGCAGGCCGTCGGCCTGATAGCTGTGCGAGACATAGGCGATCGGCGCCGGCGGCCGGTAATCGGCCTCGGCGAGAGCGACGTCGATCTGCTGGAAGTGGCTTTCGCCCTTGGCATCGGCCTTCAGTCGCGAAACCTTCATGACGCGCTCCTATTGTTGCGCAAGCCGCTTTGCGAATTGATAGAGCGGAGGAGGGCGCCGCGGCTTGACCTGCGTCAACGGCGGCGCGGCAAGAGTGAAGGCGCGATCGCTACGCGAGACGCGCCGGAATGGCACACCCGCTATAGTTGTGTTAGGCTCCGCTCCGGGGCGGCGGTCTTTGCGTTGCGCCGCGTTCGGGAGGGCACAATGACGATCGAAGTCAAAGCCTTTGCCAATGCAGACGACATCCTGATCGCGTGGGAGCCGGCCACCTGGTCCAACGATTGGGTCGGCTTCCAGCTCGAACGGCGTGACGAGACCAGCCGGCAGGTGACCGTCATCGCCAACCGCATCCCGCCAAAACCGGGCGGCGGGCCGGTGCAGGCGACCGGCATCTCTTCGACACAGTCGCCGATCCGGCGGTGCATCTGGACCGACCATAGCGTCGTCGACAGCAACAACGTGTCCTATCGCGTCACGGCCATGAAGAATGCCGCCGGCGGCGGCTTCGCGCCGGATGCCGCGTCTGCCTCGGACTGGACCGCGCCGACGGTCGCGACCGGCGAGGCGGGTGGCGGACTGACCTGCTATTTCAACCGCGGCACGCTGATGTCGCAGATCGTGTCGCGCTTCGTGAATGGCGACGTCTCCGACGCGTCGTTGCGACAATTCCTCGTTGACCTCGAAAAGCCGGGCTTCAACGCGCGACGTTATCTGTCCGGCGATATCCTGCCGAATATCCTCAAGTTCCTGCGCGACGCCGATCGCCGCGGCAGCGCCATCCATCTCGCGATCTACGAAATCAACGACCACGAGCTCGTCGATGCGCTCAAGCCGTTCGGCAAGCGCGGCCATGTCCTGCTCGGGAATGGCGGTGCGACCAAGCCGTGGGTGGCGCAGGAGTTGACCGCCGCCGGCGTTGAGGTTCGTCACCGCGATCTGTCGCACGGCCACGGGACATCGCCGAGCGTGCATAACAAGTTTCTCGTCGAAAGCGACGCTGCCGGGAAGAACGCGACGCGCGTGCTCACGGGCAGCACGAACTGGACGACGACCGGACTCTGCACGCAGCTCAACAACGTGCTGATCGTCGAGAACGCCGTGCTTGCCAGCCGCTTTCTCGATCAATGGGGCAAGCTTGTCGCGGCTGGGGACGCGATGCCCCCCGGTCTTGTGGCGACAAACTCGGTACCGAAAACCGACGGCGATCTCGCGCTTTATTTCGCCGCCAGCAAAGACGAGGCCGAGTTCAAGCCGGTGCTCGATCTCATCGCCGGCGCCAAACACGGCATCCTGTTCCTGATGTTCGCGCCGGGTAACTCGCCGCTCCTGAAGGCGCTGCTGGATCGCGTGTTGAAGAACGACATCTACGTTCGCGGCGTGGTGTCGCGCGTTGTGCCGCCCAAAAACCCAACTGACGGCGACGTCACCAAGGTCGGCGGCGAGGTGGTCAAATCGGGCGCACCGGCGCAAGACTTTTACGACGACGTGACCTTGCCGTCGGGCGTCAGCGCCGAAGATCATCCGTCCTGGGAGGAGACCGAGTTCAACGTCGCCGAGATGCTGAACAATCACCTGATGGCCATCGTCCACTCGAAAGTCATCGTCGTCGATCCGTTTTCCGACAACTGCGCCGTCATCACCGGCTCGCATAACTTCTCGGATTCGGCATCGCACAAGAACGACGAAAACCTCGTCATCGTTCGCGGCAATACCAGGCTGGGGCAGGCCTACGCCGTGCATATCAACGGCGTCTACGACCACTATTCGTGGCGTGCCTATCTCGGCAGCGGCGGCGATCCGAACCAGATCTACAAGCCGCTCGACGGCTGGAAACCCGGCGGCGCGCGCTATCAGGAGCTGGCGTTCTGGATGAACGCGCCGATCCCGCCGCGGAAGCCATCGGGCAAGTCGGCCGCGCAAAAGAAAACCGGCGCGGCAGCCAAAAAGCCGGCGGCCAAGAAGACGAGCAAGAAGACGAGCAAGAAAAAGGTCGCGAAGAAAACCGTCAGGAAGACCGCCGGTAAAAAGACGAAGACGTCGAGCAGGAAGAAGAGACCTTAGCTCTCCACCCGCGTCCAGCCGGACGGCATCAGCCGCTCCTGCGGCAGGAAGCGGCCTTTGTAGTCCATCTTGCGCGAGCCGGCGACCCAGTAGCCGAGATAGACGTAAGGCAAGCCCATCTGTCGCGCGCGCGCGATATGCTCGAGGATCATGAAGGTGCCGAGCGAGCGCTCCGCTTCGCCCGGTTCGAAGAACGAGTAGACCATCGACAGGCCGTCACTGAGCACGTCGGAGAGCGCCACGGCCATGAGTTCACCGCTGCCGCGGCCGTTGATCGCGGAGTCCGGCCCGCGCCGGCGATATTCGATGACGCGAGTCTCGACGTGGCTGTCCTCGATCATCATCGCGTAGTCGAGCACGGTCATGTCGGCCATGCCGCCGTCGCGGTGGCGGGCGTCGAGATAGGCGCGGAAGACCGAGTACTGCTCCGACGTCGGCGCCGGCGTCCGCATCTCGCCGATGAGATCGCCGTTGCGCTCGGCGACGCGCCGCATGTTGCGCGACGGCCTGAAGTCGGCCGCCACCACGCGCACCGAGATGCAGGCGCGGCAGGTCTCGCAGGCGGGGCGATAGGCGATCGACTGGCTGCGGCGGAAGCCGCCATGCGTGAGCAGGTCGTTGAGTTCCCCCGCCCGGTCGCCGACGAGATGGGTGAAGACCTTCCTCTCCTCCTGACCCTTGAGGTAGGGGCAGGGCGAGGGGGCGGTCAGGTAGAACTGCGGCGTGTCGCGCGAGTGTTGGGTCACCGGTCAGGCCAGAATGTCGTCGCCCGATTCGGAAAAAGCATCGCGCGCTCCGTGTTCCACGTCAAAGCCCATTATACCGGCCCCGCCCCGAAGGGTGCCGGCCGCAGCATGGCGGCGCGGCGGGCGTTGTTGATCACCACCGTGCCGAGCACGATGTCATGCAGGAGCCGCCGCCGCTCGTTGAAGAAGGCGACCAGCAGGATGAAGGGCGTGAAGAACGACACCGTGAACCAGAAGCCGACGGCGTGCACGGCGCCGAGCACGAAATAGGCCGGCGCGCCGTACCAGGTGCGCATCTCGAGATCCATCACCCGCATGCCGATGGTGGCCGAGGCCGGCGCGCCGAGCGTGGCGCCGAAATAGACGAGCGCCCAGACCACGGTCGCCGGCGGCAACAGCCAGTAGAGCGCGAAGCCGAGGCCAAGCGTGACGATGCCGAAGGCGAAGATGAACATCGCCGCCAGCAGCACCGGCACGGCGATCAGCACGAAGTCGATGACGAAGGCGACCACCCGGCGCGCCAGTACGCCCTCGAACAGTTCCGGCGAGGCGTAAGGGTCGTAGGCGTGCGGTTTGATGTCGATCGGCATCCGGCGGGACGGTCCCCTTGATTACGGACGAGACCACGATTTTGTCTCATCCACCCTGCAGGCGAGATGGGACAAGGATATCCCAACCGCAAGAGCGGCGGAACGCCCACTCTTGCTCCTCGCGGGCTGGCCCGCGGCGGCGACCTGCGGCATGGTACGCCCCCTGACGGAGAAGCGGATTTGAGCATTTCGATCAAGGATATCGAGGCCGCCCGCGGCGTCATCGCCGGCACGGTGCTGCGCACGCCGATGCTGCCGGCGCCGAAGCTGTCGGCGCTGACCGGCGCGCAGATTTTCGTCAAATACGAAAATCTCCAGGTCACCAATTCGTTCAAGGACCGCGGCGCGCTGGTCAAGCTCGCCTCCTTAAGCGAGGCCGAGCGGAGGCGCGGCGTCATCGCCATTTCGGCCGGTAACCATGCCCAGGCGGTCGCCTATCACGCGGCGCGGCTGAAGATCCCGGCGGTGATCGTGATGCCGGTGACGACGCCCTTCGTGAAGGTGGCGGCGACCAGGTCGCACGGCGCCGAAGTGGTGCTCCACGGCGAGAGCGTGTCGGAATGCCAGTCGCGCTGCGAAGAGATTCAGAGCGAGCGCGGGCTTACCCTCGTGCACCCTTACGACGACGCGCGTATCATCGCCGGGCAGGGCACCATCGCGCTGGAGATGCTCGAGGACGAGCCGGGTCTCGACACTTTGGTGATCCCGATCGGCGGCGGCGGGCTCATCGCCGGCAATGCGGTCGCGGCGAAGGCGCTGAAGCCGTCGATCGACATCGTCGGTACCGAAGCCACGCTCTATCCCGCGGTGTGGAACGCGCTGAATGGCGCGAGCCTGCCGATCGGCGGCCCGACGCTCGCCGAGGGCATCGCGGTCAAGAATGTCGGCAAGCTGACGCTGCCGGTCATCCGCGAACTCGTTTCCGAGGTGATCCTCGTCAACGAGGCGGAGCTCGAGCGGGCAGTGAATGCCTATCTGACGCTGCAGAAGACGATGGCGGAGGGAGCAGGCGCGGCCGGGCTGGCCGCGATGCTGGCGCGCCCCGACCGCTTCAAGGGCCGCAAGGTCGGTCTGATCCTCTGCGGCGGCAACATCGATCCGCGCATCCTTGCCTCCATCATGGTGCGCGAGCTCGACCGTGACAGTCGCATCGTCTCTTTCCGCCTGACCATCCCCGACCGCCCTGGCGTGCTCGGCCAGATCGCGACGCGGCTCGGCGAGCTCGGAGCCAACATTCTCGAGGTGGATCACCGCCGCCTGTTTCTCGACGTGCCGGCGAAGGGCGCCAAGCTCGACGTCACGGTCGAGACGCGCGACGCCGCGCATGCCGAGGATGTCATCAACGCCATGGCCGCGGACGGTTACCAGCCGGTGCGCATCGAGACCGGCGCGGCGATGGAGTGAGCGGCGCGAACCGGCGTTTCATCCGGCGGCGATTTGCGCAATGCGCATGCCGCGTGCGGCGGCCGCGCGAGAAGAAATCGCTCCGCCGGATAACGTTGTTCTCGCGCGATCGCGCACGGTGGCATGGCCGTACGTGAATCGCGCGTTCGGCAACCGCATTCTTGCTCCTGGCGAACGAGCGATTTGCAGCATGGCGTTCTCGCAATTTGCGCCGCGCCGCGATAGCGGTAATGGACGTGGGCGCTTCCGGCGAATGATATTTTTGCTTTGACGCAAGCGGCTTGCGGCCGTTTGTGTGTCGCATGCTCGAACGCCTTCGTCCGTCCGTTTCCGAACTGTCATCGTTGCTGGCGCGGCTCGCGCCGGCCGAGCGCCTGGCGGAATTGCGCCGCGCGCTCACCGGCCGCATCGTGTTCACGCACGGCTTCGGCGTCGAAGGCCAGCTCGTCTTCCATTGGCTGTGCGAGCAGGACCTCGACATCGACGTGGTGACGCTCGACACCGGCCGGCTGTTTCCGGAGACTTACGCCCTGTGGGCGGGGACCGAGCGGCGTTACGGCCGCCGTATTCACGCGATCTATCCCGAGCGCGCCGCGCTCGAAGCCATGGTGGCGCGCTACGGCATCGACGGCTTCTACGATTCGAAACAGGCGCGTCATGCCTGCTGCGGCGCGCGCAAGGTGCGGCCGCTGGATGCCGCGCTCGGCGATGCCGAGGCCTGGATCACCGGCGCGCGCGCCGACCAGAGCGACGTGCGCCGCGACGCCGGTCTCATTGCCGTCGACGACAGCCGCGGTATCCTCAAGGTCAATCCGCTGTTCGACTGGACGCGCGAGAAGGTGCTCGACGCCATCGCCGCCGCCGATGTGCCGATCAATGCGCTGCACGCCCAGGGTTACGTGTCGATCGGCTGCGCGCCGTGCACGCGCGCGATTGCGCCGGGTGAGCCGGAGCGCAACGGCCGCTGGTGGTGGGAGACGAACGGCGCCAAGGAATGCGGCCTGCATCTGCCGCGCGCGCGCCGCCGCGAGCTCGCCGGCTGCGGCTGAGCCTTACGCCGCCGACGACGCCTGCACCGGCGCCGGTGCGCTCGGGCGCAGATGCGTGCGCACCGGGTCGCTGGCGTGGATGCCAAGCAAATTGGGGCCGGCCTCGACCACCTCGTAGCCGTGCACGGCGAGCCACGCGTGCAGCAATTCGCGGCTGGTCTTCACGCCCGACACCAGCAGCACCGGATGGTGCGTGTCGATGACGTTCTGCGCGCCGGCGAGCGCTTCCAGTTCCATGCCGCCGACGTCGATCTTGATGAGATCGACGCGTGCCAGACCGATCGCGTCGAGCGGCACCTTCTGCACCGGCACGAGCTTGTCCTCGCCGTAGTCGATCGGCTGGCCGATGTCCTCATTGTCCGGCCGCTCGCGCAATTCCAGCGCGCCGAAATTGCCGGGCGTGAGATAGTTGGGGCAGGGCATCTTGACGACGCCCGGCTCGGCCGCCACGGCGCCGTGCACGGCGATGGCGTTGAAGCAGTTGTTGAGCGCGATGTTGCCGGCGAGCGCGTAGTAGAGCCGCTCCTGCGCCTCGATGGCGATCACCTCGCCCCAGCCGTTCATGGCGTTGGCCCACTCGATCGTGTGCACGCCGATATTGGCGCCGCAGTCGACGCCGACCACGCCGTTGCCGTGGAATTCCCGGCGCAGCATCAAGAGTTTTACCGCCAGCTCGACCTCGATCGCGTCGTAGGCGCCCTGATCGAGGATCTTGAAGCCGACGCCGTCGCCGCGGCCGGTATTGTCCGTCCGGTAGTCGAGGCGGTTGACGATCATCGCGCCGTGGTTCGACGAGGCGAGCACGAAGGCGAGCTTGCGCGCGGGCTGGAGCATTAGTCTCTCTGCGATTCGGGGACCGGCGGAACGCGCCGAACTGGACGCAAATGATTCGGCCGGCGGCAACGCCGGCCGAATCACTGCTCCAGTATAGACCGGCTTGCGCTCAGGCCTTGCCTTGGATCACCCGCCAGATGCGCTCCGACGTCGCCGGCATCTCGATGTGCCGCACGCCGAACTCCGACAGCGCGTCGACCACGGCATTCACCACGGCCGGCAGCGCGCCGACGCAGCCGGCTTCGCCGGCGCCCTTGACGCCGAGCGGGTTGGTCTTGGTCGGCACCGAATTGGCCTCGACCTCCATGTCGGGGAGGTTGTGCGCGTGCGGCATCGCGTAGTCCTGGAACGAGGCGGTGACGAGCTGGCCCTCGGCGTCGAAATGGATGTCCTCCATCAGCGCCTGGCCGACGCCCTGCGCGATGCCGCCCTGGATCTGGCCGTGCAGCAGCAGCGGGTTGATCACCGTGCCGACGTCGTCGACGACATTGTATCGCACGATCTGCACCTCGCCGGTCTCGCGGTCGATCTCCAGCTCGCAGACGTGGCAGCCGTTCGGATAGTTGGCGATCGGTGCGTTGTAGACGCCGGTGGCGGACAGGCCCGGCTCCATGTCCTTCGGCAGGTTCTTCGGCTCGAGCGCGGCGGCGGCGAGCTCCTTGATCGAGAGGGTGCGGTTGGTCTTGTTGGTCGAGAACACGCCGTCCTCGAAACGGAGGTCCTCCGGCGCCACCTGCAGCATGTGCGCGGCGATGGCGCGGCCCTTGGTGACGACCTTCTCGGTCGCCAGATGGAAGGCGGAGCCGGCGAGCGTCGCCGAGCGTGAGCCGCCGGTGCCTTCGCCGAAGAACACCTGGTCGGTGTCGCCCTGGATGTACTGCGCCTGGTGCGGATCGACGCCGAGCCGGTCGCAGACGATCTGCTTGAACGTGGTCTCGTGCCCCTGGCCCTGGTTGTTGGAGCCGGAGAACAGCATCACCGTGCCGTCGCGGTCGAAGCGCACCTCGGCGCCTTCGAGACTGGCGGCGGCGGCGCGCTCGATGGTGTTGGAGATGCCGAGCCCGCGCAGCTTGCCATGCCTGGCCGACTCGGCCTTGCGCGCCTTGAAGCCCTTCACATCCGCCATCGCCAGCGCGAGATCCATGTTCTTTTCGAATTCGCCGCAGTCCCAGGTGAAGGTCAGCGGCGTCTTGTACGGCATCGCGCTCGGCGGCACGTAGTTCTTCCGGCGCAGCTCGGCCGGATCGATGCCGAGCTCGTCGGCGGCGCAGTCGACCATGCGCTCGATGACGAAGGCGGCCTCCGGGCGGCCGTTGCCGCGATAGGGGCGGATCGGGTTGGTGTGGGTGAACACCGCGGTGATGTCGACGAAGATCGCCGGCGTCTTGTAGGTGCCGGCGAGCGAACCGGCGTTGAGGAAGAAGGCCGGCATCGCCGTCTGCAGATAAGCGCCGATGGCGGCGATCGTCTTCACGCGGAAGCCGAGCATGGTGCCGTCCTTGGCCAGCGCCAGCTCCGCCTCGGTGACGTTGTCGCGCGCCTGCGCGTCGGACAGGAACGCTTCGGTGCGCGTCGAGATCCATTTGACCGGCCGGCCGGTCAGCTTCGAGGCCAGCAGCACCAGCGGCATTTCGTTGAAGACCGGCGATTTCATGCCGAACGAGCCGCCGGTGTCGCCGGTGATGATGCGGATCTTGCTCTCCGGGACCTTCATCAGCTTGGAGAAGTCGGTGCGCGTCGGATGAGGCCGCTGGATCGCGGTGTACAGCGTGTAGCGCCCGTCGGCGATGTTGTAGTCGCCGACCGCGCCGCGCGGCTCCATGGTCGCGGCGGTGACGCGGTTGATGACGAACTTCTGCTTGACGACGTGGTCGGCCTTGGCGAAGGCGGCGTCGGTCGCCTCCTTGTTGCCGACCAGCTCGACGAAGCCGACGTTGTCGGCCGCGTCCTCCCACACCTTGACGGCGCCCGGCTTGGCGGCGTCCTCGGTGGAAGTGATCGCCGGCAGCGGCTCGTAGTCGACAGTGATGCGCTCGGCGGCGTCGAGCGCCTGCGCCACGCTTTCGGCGACGACGAAGGCGACGGGGTCGCCGATCCAGCGCGTGCGATCCTCGGCGAGGATCGGATAGCGCGTCTTGATCATCGGCGAGCCGTCGCGGCGCTTCAAGCCGCCGGGGATCGGCAGGTCGCCCCAGCCGGCCGCCTTGAAGTCGGCCGCGGTGAGCACCGCCAGCACGCCCGGCGCTTGCTTCGCGGCGCTGACGTCGAGCGATTTGATCTTGGCATGCGCATACTGCGAGCGCAGCACGACGCCGTGCGCCATGCCCGGCAGCTTGACGTCGTCGACATAGCGGCCGCCGCCCTGCAACAGACGCGGATCCTCGAACCGCGACACGCCTTGTCCGATGGCGAATTCACCCATTGGTCTTGCCTTCTTTATTCTTGAATTGTCGTTGTTCACCGGGCCGGTGAGGGAAGGGAAACTGCCCGAAGCCTTCGATCTCAGCCTTTGCTCAATTGCTCCGCCACGCGGGGCGCGAAATACGTGAGAATGCCGTCGCAGCCGGCGCGCTTGAAGGCGATCAGGCTTTCGGTCATTGCCCGCTCGCCGTCGAGCCAGCCGTTCTGCGCCGCCGCCATGATCATCGCGTACTCGCCCGACACCTGGTAGGCGAAGGTCGGCATGCCGAACGTCTCCTTCACCCGCGCGCAGATGTCGAGATAGGGCATGCCCGGCTTCACCATGATCATGTCGGCGCCTTCCTCGATGTCGAGTGCGACCTCGCGCAGCGCCTCGTCGGTATTGGCCGGATCCATCTGGTAGGTGCGCTTGTCGCCGGTCAGCGTCTTGGCCGAGCCGACCGCGTCGCGGAACGGCCCGTAGAAGGCGGAGGCGTATTTTGCCGCATAGGCCATGATCGAGATGTCGGTGTGGCCGGTGGCGTCGAGCGCCTTGCGGATGGCACCGACGCGGCCGTCCATCATGTCGGACGGCGCGATGATGTCGCAGCCGGCCTCGACCTGCACCAAGGCCTGCTTCACCAGCATGGCGACCGTTTCGTCGTTGAGGATTTCGCCGTCGCGGATGAGGCCGTCATGGCCGTGGCTGGTGAAGGGGTCGAGCGCCACGTCGCAGAGCACGCCGACGTCCGGCGCCTCCTTCTTGATGGCGCGGATGGCGCGGCAGACGAGATTGTCGGGGTTGAGCGCCTCGCTGCCGGTCTCGTCGCGCAAGGAGGGGTTGGTGTAGGGGAACAAAGCGATGCAGGGGATCGTCAGCTTCGCCGCGCGCGCCGCCTCGCGGGCGATCTCGTCGACCGACAGCCGCTCGACGCCAGGCATCGAGGCGACCGGCTGGCGGGCGTTGTCGCCCTCCATGACGAACAGCGGCCAGATCAGGTCGTTCGTGGTGAGCACATGCTCGCGCACCATGCGCCGCGCCCAGTCGGCACGGCGGTTGCGCCGCATGCGGATGGTGAGGTCGAGCGGGGCGGGGCCCGCGTCGTCATGCGTGACCGGCACGAAGCCGACAGACCGCTCGAGGGGGCGGCCGAACTTGATCGCCATGGCAGTTCTCCGAACGGCGCCTTTTTAGCCCGTCCGGCGCGACCCCGCTACCCGCGCGTCAGCATGAAGATGGAACGCGCGGGCGCTGCTTAACCCTCCCCCGCGCAGCGGTGGGGAGGGTCGGTTCGCAATCGCGTGAGATTGCGAACCGGAGTGGGGGGTGCTTCGTTTTTTTTGCCGCTCGGCATCGCGACAGCATCTGCCCCCCCCTGACCCCTCCCCACCACGCTGCGCGTGGGGGGAGAGGGAGTTCATCTCAGGACGCTCGACCGCCCGCCTGCCGTTCCATCTCGGCGGCGACCTCGAGGCACTGCTTGTCGCGGTAGATCGAGGCGATGGCCATCACCTTGCCGCCCTTGCGGTAGCGGACGAGGCAGTCGCGCTTCATGACGTCGCCGTCGATCTCGATGGCATCCCAGCCCTCGGCGTGGCCGACATAATTGATCGGCACGTCGTAATGCTGGCTCCAGAAGAACGGCACCGCGCGGTGCGGCGTCTTCTCGCCCAGCATGTTGAGCGCCGCGGTCTGGCCCTGCCGCTCGGCTACCACCCAGTGCTCGACCCGGATCTGCGCGCCGGTATAGGCGTCCGGCCAGCGGGCAATGTCGCCGGCGGCGTAAACGTCCGGCGCGCTGGTCATGAGGTACTGATCGACGCGGACGCCCTTGTCGATCGCAAGCCCGGCCTTCTCGGCCAGCGCAAGGCGCGGGCGCACGCCGACGCCGACCACGACGAGATCGGCGGGAAGCGTCTTGCCGCTCTTCAGCGTCACCTGCTTGGCCGCGATGGCGGTCGCCGTGTCCTCGAGGTGGAACACGACGCCGTGCTCCTCGTGCAGGCGCTTGACGAAGTCGCCGAGCTCGGGGCCGAATACTTTTTCGAGCGGTCGCTTCTCCGGCGCAACGACGTGCACCTCCAGTTCGCGCGCGCGCAACGAGGCGGCGACCTCGAGGCCGATGAAGCTCGCGCCGATCACCACGGCGCGTTTCGCGTCCTTGGCGGCGGCGACGATGCGGCGGCTGTCGTCGAACGAGCGCAGCACATGCACGTGCGGCAAGTCAGCGCCGGGCACCGGCAGCTTCACCGGCTCGGCGCCGGTCGCCAGCAGCAATTTGTCGTAGGGCAGGGAGCCGCCGTCGGCGAGCGTGACGGTCTTCGCCTTGGGATCGAAGGCGGTGACCTCCGCCTTCAGCTTCAATGCGATTTTGTTCGTCTCGTACCAGTCCGGCCCGCGCAGCGGCACCCAGTCCTCCGGCGCGCTGCCGGCGAGATAGTCCTTGGACAGGTTCGGGCGGTCGACCGGCGCGTCGCTGTCGTTCGACAGCATGGTGACGTCGCCGGCAAAGCCGCGCCGCCGCAGCATCTCCGCCGCGGCCAAGCCGGCGGCGCCGCCGCCGATGATGACGATGCGGCCGGAGCCGCCGATCGTCGCCGGCTTCGGCTGCTCTTTCTTGCCGCCGACGACGATGCGGCCCTCGCTCTCGCTCACCACGTAGCAGGCGAGGGGATCGAGCGCCGGCGCCGCCAGCGCCTCGCCGGTGGCAATCGAGAAGCAGGCGTGATGCCAGGGGCAGCGGATCGTGTCGCCGACGACGAGCCCTTCCGCCAGCGGCCCGTGATAATGCGTGCATTCGGCTGCCAGGGCCGACACCGTGCCGCCGCGGCGGACCACCAGCACCTTGGCGTCGCCGACATGGCCGGCCAGCATCGCCCCTTCCTTGAGGTCGCCGGAGGGAATGCCCTTTGCGAGATCGGGTCCTTTGTCGTCCTCGGCCATGATCGCTCCTCCCTTGGGTCAGTCACCTTTATTGGACGCGCGAGTGCGCGCAAAATTCCCTCCGTCAACGGCCAGGGAGCGCCGCGGTTGCCGACATCCCGGCCGCTTTGCTAAGCCAGCCGGACCATGGACTTCTCCCTCACCGAGGAACAGCGCGCCTTCCAGGCGACGGCGCGGCAGTTCGCCCGCGAGGCGATGATGCCGCATGCGCGCGACTGGGACGAGGGCGAGGTCTTCCCGGTCGAGGCGCTGCGCGCCGCCGCCGCGCTCGGCTTCGCCGGCATCTATGTGCGCGACGAGTTCGGCGGCTCCGGCCTGACACGGCTCGACGCGGCCTTGATCTTCGAGGAACTGGCGCAAGGCTGCACCTCGACCGCGGCCTATCTCTCCATCCACAACATGGTCGCCTGGATGATCGACCGCTACGGCGGCGAGCCGCAGCGCCAGCGCTTCCTGCCCAAGCTCTGCACCATGGAGCACTTCGGCAGCTACTGCCTGACCGAGCCCGGCGCCGGCTCCGACGCGGCGAGCCTGACGACGAAAGCGCGCCGCGACGGCGATCATTACGTGCTCGACGGCGCCAAGGCCTTCATCTCCGGCGGTGGCCGCTCCGACCTTTACCTCGTCATGGCCCGCACCGGCGAGAACGGCCCGCGCGGCATCTCCTGCATCGCGGTCGAGAAGGGCACGCCCGGGCTGTCCTTCGGCGCGCAGGAGAAGAAGCTCGGCTGGAAGACGCAGCCGACGGCGATGGTGCTGTTCGAGAATTGCCGCGTGCCGGTCGAGAACCTGATCGGAGCCGAAGGCGAGGGCTTCCGCATCGCCATGGCCGGCCTCGACGGCGGCCGCCTCAACATCGGCGCCTGCTCGCTCGGTGGCGCGCAGTTCTGCCTCGACCGCACGATCGACTACATGAAGGAGCGCCGCCAGTTCGGCACGCGGCTCGCCGACTTCCAGGCGCTGCAATTCCGCCTCGCCGATTACGCCACCGAGCTCGACGCTGCGCGGCTGTTGCTGCATCGCGCCGCAGTCGCCGTTTCCGGGGGCGAACCCGGCGCCACGCCGCTCGCCGCCAAGGCCAAACGCCTCGCCACCGACGTCGGCTTCGAGGTGGTCAATGGCTGCCTGCAACTGCACGGCGGCTACGGCTATCTGCGCGACCACCCGATCGAGCGCGTGCTGCGCGATGTGCGCGTGCACCAGATCCTCGAGGGCACCAACGAGATCATGCGGGTGATCATCGCCCGCGCGATGCTTCAGCAGTAGCGCGTCGTCGCCTCACCCGAGTGTCGGTTTGGACATATCTGCTGCGGCAGCTATAGGATCGTAGTCGTGAGCATAGGCTTTCCGAATGCTGTGCATTGGTAGGGCCGGATCGCACACCCGTTCCACAGTCAATTGACGGTATCCCGAAACCGTGTCTACATTAATTGACGGGTGTTGGGGGCGGGTATGCGCGCGTATTTCGGGCCAGCTTTGCTGGCGGTCTGTCTTGTGTTTTCCGGCTGCGCTCAAATCAATCCCGGTGGTCCGCCCGGTTTGCCGGACCAGCCCGCGCCGAAATTGCCGATTTCCAAGGTATCCGCTGTCGCGAAGACGTCCTGGCCGGCAATCGTGAACGAGATTGACGGGGCGCTTCCGCGCTGCGGCGGCACGCCGCCTGCCTGCCAGGGCACGGAGCAGGACGGTCATTTCATCCTTCAGCGTGAGAACGCATGGAACGTGTTCGGCCAGATTGCCGGCAAGGACGTAGGCTGGGAGGGCAGCGTGTGGCGCTGGGATCCCGTGAACGTGCAATTCAATAATTCAAATTTTAGTGCGACCGCGCATCTCCTGTACCATTTCAAAGTAGGCTTTACACAATATGGCGAGGTCGCGAGCTGCGGCTACGGCCAGCCGGCGCGCGAAATGTATGTCGGCCTGAGTGGTCCCGTGAGAGTAATGCCCGACTGGTATCTCGACGCGCAATTGAGCCCGAATGTTACCCCGGGCAATCTCTGTCAAGTAACGATCCTCAACTTTAACGTGACGCCAGCGCTCGCCAGCGCCACCAACGGCGCCTTGCAGCAATTTGCCGACAAGGCCAACAGCGCGGTCAGGACCAGGTCGAATATGCAGGCGAAAGCGGGAGCGATCTGGTCGGCGCTCCAACAGCCAATCGATCTTGGGCAGAACTCGTGGCTGACCATCAACCCGAACGGTGTGTCCGTCGAGCAGCCAAGGATCACTGATGCTGGACAATACCTGTCATTACCGATTTCGCTCCAAGCTGAACCGCGCATTGACATCGGCGGTGCGCCGATCAGCATTTTCCCTTCTCCGCTTCCACCGATCGGCAACGGCCCGGTTCCGCGTGAGTTCTCCGTCTATCTTCAAGCAGAAATGACCCATGCCGAGCTTTCCCGCCGGCTGCGTGAATTGTTCGTCGATAAGTATTATCAGATCAGTCCGAAGTGGCCGCTGAACGACGCATATGTCCGCATTGCCGATATTCAGGTGCGCAGCAACGGGCCCCAACTGGTTCTGGAAGTTACGGTGGACGGCGCGACGCACGGGACCTTGTATTTCGTCGGCACTCCGAAATTCATCAAAAATACAAATGGTAGGGTCGGCGGCCGCGTTGTCATCAACGATCTCGATTACACGGTCGAGACCAAGAACGTTTTGATAAAGCTGGGTGACTGGCTACTCCATAGCCGGCTGCGAGCACAACTGCGAAGTGCCGCTAGATGGGATGTATCGCGTGAACTGCAACAGGCGTATATTGGCCTGAAAGGCGCGATGAATCGCACCATCAGTCCAGACCTGAAGCTGTCCGGCAGTATCACACGCTTCGGTCCGGGCCAGATATGGATTGGTTCTGACGGAGTGCACGCCTTCTACGCCGTCAAAGGCCATTTGGACGCGGTCGTGACACCGTGACCTTGACTTATTGACGCCGCGCAAAGCAGGGCGTGTCGAGCGGCACGCAACTCTGCGCGTCGCCGATGCGGATGCATAAACACCGAGCCCCTCGCACAGCTCGCGCGGGCGCGCCCGACATACAGTTGCGCACGGCGCGCCGGCCGGGCTACCACCGGCTCTCCGTGGAGGCGGGCGAGCGCGTGACCGATTTCAGCAGCGACGAGATTTTGTTCGAGCGCCGCGGCGCGGCCGGGTTGATCACGCTCAACCGGCCGCAGGCGCTCAATGCCGTCACGCATGCGATGGTGCATGCGCTGCGGGCGCAGCTCGAGGCCTGGGCAAACGACGATGCCGTTACGCGCGTGGTCATCGCGGGCGCGGGTGGGCGCGCGTTCTCGGCCGGCGGCGACATCCGCGCCCTCTATGAACTGGGCAAGGCCGGCCAATACGAAGAAGCGCTTTCGTTCTGGCGCGACGAATATCCGCTCAACGCGCTGATCAAGAACTACCGCAAGCCGTACGTCGCGCTCATCGACGGCATCGTCATGGGCGGCGGCGTCGGCGTGTCGGTGCACGGCTCGCATCGCGTCGCCGGCGACCGCTTCTCCTTCGCCATGCCGGAGGTCGGCATCGGCTTCTTCCCCGACGTTGGCGCCACCTGGTTCCTGCCGCGCATGCCGGGCGAGCTCGGCACGTATTGCGCGCTGACCGGCGAGCGCTTCAATGCGGCCGATAGTGTCGCCGCCGGCATCGCCACCCACCGCATTCCCTCGGCGCGCTTTCCGGCGCTGGTCGAGGGCCTGACCGGCACCGTGTCCGTCGACGCCGTGCTCGCCGCCTTTGCCGAGCCGGCGGGGGAGGGGCCGATCGCGGCGCGCCAAAGCGTGATCGACCGTCTGTTTGCGGGATCGAGCGTCGACGCCATCCTCGCCGCGCTCGACGCCGAGGCGGTATCGAGCGGCGGCGATGCCGAATGGGCCGGCAAGACCGCCGCGACAATGCGCACCAAGTCGCCGCTCAGCCTCAAGCTGGCGCTGGCGCAGGTGCGCCGCGGCGGCGCGCTCGACTTCGCCGCGTGCATGCGCACCGAATTCCGCATAGTCTCGCGCGTCATCCATGGTCATGATTTCTACGAGGGCGTGCGCGCCGTGATCGTCGACAAGGACAATGCCCCGCGCTGGCGGCCGGCGAGCCTCGCGGAGGTGAGCGAGGCCGAGGTCGAGCGGCATTTCGCAGCCCGCGCCGAAGGCGAGCTGCCGCTGCCATGATGGTGACCAGGACCGAAGCGCGCCGCGACGAAGAGGACCTGCGTAACCTCGAGCCGGTGCACGAGCACGACGGCGATCAGGGCGCCAGCCTGTGGACGCGCCGGCTCGTCATGTTCCTGCGCGTGATGGCCGGCCTGTCGATGCTCAAGGGCCTCTATCACTGGGCGCACCTGATCGGCATCGGCACCGGCGGCAACCTGTTCGAATACCATTCCATCGCCTGGCAGGCGTCGACGATGTTCTTCGCCGTGATCGATCTCGTCGCCGCGGTTGGGCTGTGGCTCGCCGCCGCCTGGGGAGCGGTGATCTGGCTGATGTCGGTCGCCTCGATGCTGGCGCTGGAGGTGTTCTTCCCGCAGGTGTTTGGCGCCAGCTTCCTGACCGGCTTGCTCGAGGCGGCGCTGCTGGGCTTGTATCTCTATCTCGCACTCAAGGCGGCGCAGGAACACCCGCCTTAAATCACCGGAGGACGCCATGTCGCGCATCGGATTCATCGGTCTCGGCAATATGGGACTGCCGATGGCGCAGAACCTCCTGAAAGCCGGGCATCAGGTCGAGGGCGTCGACATCAATCCGGATGCGGTCGCCAAGCTCAAGGCCGCGGGCGGCACGACGATCGACATGGCCGGCGTCGCCGCCGCGCGCGCCGACGTCGTCATCACCATGCTGCCGGCAGGCAGCCATGTGCGCGACGTCTATCTGTCGCCCGGCGGCATCGTCGAGAGCGCCAACCCCGGCACGCTGCTGATCGACTGCTCGACCATCGACGTGACGAGCGCGCGCGAAGTCGCCAAAGCGGCGGAGGCGAGGGGGCTGATGATGCTCGACGCGCCGGTCTCGGGCGGCGTCGGCGGCGCCACCGCCGGCACGCTCACCTTCATGGTCGGCGGCCCGGCGCAGGCGTTCGCGCGCGCCGAGCACATTCTCCAACAGATGGGCAAGACCATCGTGCACGCCGGCGGCGCCGGCAACGGCCAGGCGGCGAAGATCTGCAACAACATGATCCTCGGCATCTCGATGATCGCCGTATCGGAAGCCTTCGTGCTCGCCGAACAGCTCGGCCTCGAGCACCAGAAGCTGTTCGACATCGCCTCGAAGTCGTCCGGGCAGTGCTGGGCGATGACGTCGTATTGCCCGGTGCCGGGGCCGGTGCCGACCTCGCCGGCGAACCGCGATTACGCCGCCGGATTCACCGCGGCGATGATGCTCAAGGACCTCAAGCTGTCGCAGGACGCGGCGAAGGCGGCGGGCGCCGTTACCGAAATGGGAGCGAACGCGGCAAACATTTATTCACGCTACGTGGACAGCGGCGAGGGTTCCCGCGACTTTTCCGGCATTATCCGCTTCGTTCGCGGCTGAATCGCCGGCGCGCGGCCGGGCAGGGTGAACGGAGTCTTGCCGCGCTGTGGCCAAATTGCGCCAATCCGCTGACAATTCGCGGCATCAAATTCACCATTGGTTTATGCAGTTATTTAAGCGGATTTTAGATCGTCCCCTTTAGGTTGGCGTCATACGGAGCGGGGAAAACAGGGCCCCGTTACCAGAGACAAAAGACATAAGACGCAAACAGGGGCGTTGACATGAAAGCTGTTGTGAAAACGGTCGTTGAGCCTGAGCGCGAGCAGCGCTTCGAGCACATCCGACCGCTCTATCTCGAAGCCTTGACGTTGGTGGAGCGGCTGCATCGCCGCCTGCTCGACGTCATCAAGGACGAGTTCGACCGTCGCGGGCGCTCGGATATCAATTCCGTGCAGGCGCTTCTGCTCTACAATATCGGCGACAAGGAGCTGACTGCCGGCGAGCTGCGCACGCGCGGCTACTATCTCGGCTCCAACGTCTCCTACAATCTGAAGAAGCTCGTCGAGATGGGCTTCCTCGACCATCAGCGCTCGCGCGTCGACCGCCGTTCGGTGCGCATCAAGCTGACCGACAAGGGTCGCGAGGTGCGCGACATCGTCGAGACGCTCTACCAGAAGCACGTGCGCACCGTTGAGCAGGTGGGCGGCATCAACGCCGACGAGTTCTCCACGCTCAACAAGTCGCTGCACCGGCTCGAGCGCTTCTGGACCGATCAGATCCTGTATCGCCTCTAGGACTGCAACGCTGGACTGGCGAAGACTTGACCCCGGCCGCACCTCCACGGCCGGGGTCCTTGTCGTTTGCGCGGGCGTCACGGACGGCCCTGCGATCACAAGTGCGTCACCGCGCGCATGGCGGCAGCCACAAAAACGCCGACAGTTCCCGATAGTCTGCTGTCGAATTATCGGCTATGTGGCCGCGTCCGGGGGCGACACCCGACGCCATCGTCCGAGATTGCGATGCCTGACAAATCCCGCTGGGCCGGCCTTCGGCCCCACCGACGCGCTTTTCTCTCGCTGATCGGCGCCGGGGCCGTAGCCGCCCCCGCCATCCTGCGGCCGGCCAGGGCCGCCGAGGACCCGATCCTGCAGGGGCTGATCGAGCAGAATCAGCGCAAGGACCTCGGGCAGGACTTCGACAGCGCCTCGCGCACCATCCATATGCCGAAGTCCTCGCTGCCGACCCTATCGCCCTCGACGGCCGACACCACGGCGCAGGCGGTCGGCGAATACGAGGGCATCCTCTCCCGCGGCGGCTGGCCGCGGGTGCCGCCGGTCGATCGGCTGCGGCTGGGAAACCGCCATCGCGCCGTCGTCGCGCTGCGCAAGCGGCTCGCCGTCACCGGCGACCTCGACGCGCATGCCGGTCTCACCGACATCTACGATTCCTACGTCGAGGCGGCGGTGCGCCGCTTCCAGGCCCGGCACGGCATCTCGATCGACGGCATCGTGCGTCCGGAAACGATCTCCCGCATGAACGTCCCCTGCGACGTGCGCGTCGGGCAGTTGAAGACCAATGTCGGCCGCCTCAAGGCCCTGAGCAAGGATCTCGGCGAGCGCTACGTGATGGTCAACATCCCGGCGGCGCAGGTGGAGGCGGTGGAGAACGGCGTCGCCGTCGGCCGCTACACCGCCGTGGTCGGCCGCCCCGACCGGCCGTCGCCCGACGTCAACAGCAAGATCACTGCGGTCAATTTCAATCCCTACTGGACGGTGCCGGTGTCGCTGGTGCGGCGCGATCTCGAGCCGCTGATGCAGAAAGACCCGACCTACCTGACCACCGAGCACATCCACATCTACGACATGCACGGCCAGGAGCTGCAGCCGTCGCAGATCGACTGGAACAGCAACGAGGCGGTGAACTACCGCTTCCGCCAGGACCCGGGTGACTTCAACTCGCTCGGCACCATGCGCATCCAGTTTCCGAGCCCGGACGGCGTCTACATGCACGACACGCCGGAGAAGGGCCTGTTCGGCTCCGACATGCGCTTCCATTCGTCGGGCTGCGTGCGCGTGCAGAACGTGCGCGAGCTCGTCGAGTGGCTGCTGCGCGACACGCCCGGCTGGTCGCACCAGCAGATCGAGGAGACCGTCAAGTCCGGCGCGCGAATCGACGCCAAGCTGGCGAAGCCGGTGCCGGTGCACTGGGTCTACATCACCGCCTGGGCGACCCCGGACGGCGTCGTCCAGTTCCGCGACGACATCTACAACAAGGACGGTCTCGGCATGTACGCCACGACCGCCAAGGGCTGAGGCGCCGTTCCTCCGAAGCCGATCGTTTCTTTGTCATGGCCGGGCTTGTCCCGGCCATCGCGCTTGGGACGGCACAAGGGCCTCCTAAGCGAGGTTGCCGGGACCATAAGGGCGTTCACGCCCGTATAAACCCCACATATTGCGGCTGAAAGCGCCGGTTATCCCCATCGCTTGGCGCATGCGGGCCGATGTGGTATCCGAACCGGAATCCTGAGCCGTCTGTCTGCCCCCGTTTGGCGCCGTCCTCCGGCGCCAGGAGAAAGTGATGTCCGTAAGCCCGAAAGCCGCCACCAACGACCTCGACGCCTTCTTTTCGGCGCCGCTTGCCGAGACCGATCCCGAGATCGCCGACGCCATCGGCAAGGAACTCGGCCGCCAGCGCGACGAGATCGAGCTGATCGCCTCGGAGAACATCGTCTCGCGCGCCGTGCTCGAAGCGCAGGGCTCGGTGCTGACCAACAAGTATGCCGAGGGCTTGCCGGGCAAGCGCTATTACGGCGGCTGCCAGTACGTCGACATCGCCGAGCGCGTCGCCATCGAGCGCGTGACCAAATTGTTCGGCTGCAGGTTCGCCAACGTGCAGCCGCACTCGGGCGCCTCGGCCAACGCCGAAGTGTTCTTCGCGCTGATGCAGCCGGGCGACACCTTCATGGGATTGAACCTCGCCGCCGGCGGCCACTTGAGCCACGGCATGGCGATCAACCTGTCGGGCAAATGGTTCAAGCCGGTGCCGTACAACGTGCGCCGCGAGGACCAGCGCATCGACATGGACGAGGTGGCGAAGCTCGCGCGCGAGCATAAGCCGAAGCTGATCATCGCCGGCGGCTCGGCCTATCCGCGTATCATCGACTTCAAGCGCTTCCGCGAGATCTGCGACGAGGTCGGCGCCTATCTCTTCGTCGACATGGCCCACTTCGCGGGCCTCGTCGCCGGCGGCGCGCATCCTTCGCCGTTCCCGCACGCGCACGTCGTCACCACGACCACGCACAAGACGCTGCGCGGCCCGCGCGGCGGCGTCATCCTCACCGACGACGAAGAGTTGGCCAAGAAGATCAACTCCGCGGTGTTCCCCGGCATGCAGGGCGGGCCGCTGATGCACGTCATTGCAGCGAAGGCGGTGGCCTTCGGCGAGGCGCTGCGGCCGTCGTTCAAGGTCTACGCGAAGAACGTCGTCGAGAACGCCAAGGCGCTGGCCGAGAATTTGAAGGCGCACGGGCTCGACATCGTCTCGGGCGGCACCGACACGCATCTGATGCTGGTCGATCTCAGGCCGAAGCAGTTGACCGGCAAGATCGCCGAGCTGGCGCTCGGCCGCGCCCACATCACCTGCAACAAGAACGGCATCCCGTTCGACCCGGAGAAGCCGACCATCACCTCGGGCATCCGCCTCGGCACACCGGCGGGTACGACGCGCGGCTTCGGCGTCGCCGAATTCCAGCAGATCGGCGACATGATCGCCGAGGTGCTCGACGTGCTGTCGCAGAAGCATGCGGAAGAGGACTCTTTGGTCGAAGGCAAGGTGCGCGACAAGGTCGGCGCGCTGCTCAAGCGCTTCCCGATTTATCAGTGACGGTGGGGCCGCACATTCAGTGTCATGGCCGGGCTTGTCCCGGCCATCCCGATCAGAAGGGCACTGCGTCCCTAAGCGGGATGCCCGGCACAAGGCCGGGCATGACAAGAGAGGGGTAGGGGGAACACATCATGCGCTGCCCGAGCTGCGGTAGCCTCGATACGCAGGTGAAGGACTCGCGGCCGACGGAAGACTCGGCGGTGATCCGCCGCCGGCGCGTGTGCCTGACCTGCAATTTCCGCTTCACCACCTTCGAGCGCGTGCAGTTGCGCGAGCTGACCGTGATCAAGCGCAACGGCCGCCGCGTGCCGTTCGACCGCGACAAGCTCCTGCGCTCGGTGCAGATCGCGCTGCGCAAGCGGCCGGTCGATCCCGAACGCATCGAGCAGATGGTGTCGAAGGTCGTGCGCGAACTGGAAAGCCTCGGCGAGAACGAGGTCAGCTCGGAGACGATCGGCGAGGCGGTGATGGAGCAGTTGCGCGACGTTGACGATGTCGCTTATGTGCGCTTTGCCTCCGTCTACAAGAATTTCCGCGAGGCCAAGGATTTCGAGGCCGCGCTCGCCGAACTTTCCGAAGACGGCAAGCCGGTGGCGGCGGCCGAACGCAAGTGAGTTTGCACATCGTGAGTCTCACGCCGCAGCCTTTCCCTCCCCCCGCGAGCCTTTGCGAGCGGCGGGGAGGGTCGACCGCGAAGCGGTCGGGGTGGGGGGCTCTTGCTACGTTAAAAAGAAAGTCCCCCCACCCCCGACCCCTCCCCGCCGCTGCGCGGGGGGAGGGGCGCGCATACGCTTTGCCAAGACATGACAGACACTGACTTCACCGCCGAAGACCTGCGCTTCATGCGCCTCGCGCTCGATCTCGGTCGCCGCGGGCTGGGCCACACCGCGCCGAACCCGGCGGTCGGCGCCGTCATCGTCAAGGACGGCGTCATCGTCGGCAGAGGGTGGACACAGGACGGCGGCCGGCCGCATGCCGAGGTCGAGGCGCTCAAGCGCGCCAAACGCGCCGCCAACGGCGCCACGCTCTACGTGACGCTCGAGCCGTGCTCGCACCAGGGACAGACGCCGCCCTGCGCCGACGCCGTCATCAAGGCCGGCATCGCCCGCGTCGTCTCGGCAATGGAAGACCCGAATCCGGAGGTCGCGGGGCAGGGGCATGCGCGCCTGCGCGAGAAGAAGATCACGGTCGACGTTGGGCTGCTCGGCGAGGAGGCGCGGCGCGCCCACGCCGGGCATATCGCCCGCGTCACGCAACACCGCCCGCGCGTGCTCCTGAAGCTTGCCGTCTCCGCCGATGGCAAAGCGGGCTTGGCCCACCGCAAGACCGTGCAGATCACCGGCGAAGAAGCGCGCGAGCGCGTGTTCATGCTGCGCGCGCAGAACGACGCGATCCTGGTCGGCATCGGCACCGTGCTCGCCGACAACCCGCAACTGACCAGCCGTCTGCCGGGCATGATGGAGCGTTCGCCGGTGCGCGTCGTCCTCGACGCGCAATTGCGTACGCCGCTGTCGCTGTCGGTGATCTCGACCGTGCGTGACTGTCCGACCTGGCTCTTCTGCGGCGAGAAGGCATCGGAGGTGGCGCAGGACATCCTCGAGCAGAAGGGCGTGCGCGTGTTCCGCGTGCCGGAGACCGACGGCAGGCTCGACCTCGATGCCGTGCTGAAGACGCTCAACGGCGAAGGCATCACGCGGCTGATGGTGGAGGGCGGCCCGACGGTGGCGGCGAGCTTCGTCGCCGCCGGTCTCGTCGACGAGGTCGCGCTGCTGCGTGGCCTGACGCAGATCGGCGCCAACGGCATCGACGCGCTCGAAGGCCTGCCGCTCGGCAAGTTGACAGAAGGCATGACGCCGCTCGGCAGCGAGACGCTCGGCGTCGACACGCTCGAATGGTATGGGCGCACATAATGCGTTCACGCACACCCTCTCCATGTTCCCCGGGGGTCCCGGTACAAAAGAAAGCGGGGTCCCGGATCGGCGGTGCATCGCTTCGTGCTGCACCGCGTCCGGGACGCGAGGTGCTCTGATGTTCACCGGCATCGTCACCGACCTCGGCGAAGTGCGCTCGATCAAGGCGCGGGCGAACAACCTGCAGCGCATCACCATCTTCACGCGCTACCCGCGCGCCGAGCTGGTCGAGGGCGCGTCGGTGGCTTGCTCCGGCGTCTGCCTCACCGTGGTCGACACCGGCGAGGAGGACGGCCGCACCTGGTTCGCGGTCGATGCCGCCGACGAAACCTTGCGCATCACCGGCGTCGGCCGCTGGCGGCACGGCACGCGCATCAATCTCGAGCGCGCCTTGAAGATCGGCGACGAGCTCGGCGGCCATATCGTCTCCGGCCATGTCGACGGCATCGCCCGCGTCGTCGAACGCGAGGACATGACCGACATGGCGCGCTTCACCTTGCGCGCGCCGACGGAATTGTCCCGCTTCGTCGCCGCCAAGGGCTCGGTGGCGCTCGACGGCGTGTCGCTCACGGTCAATACCGTTGCCGGCAACGACTTCACCGTGCTGATCATCCCGCACACGCTGAAGATGACCTCGATCGGCACGCTCAAGGCCGGCGACGACGTCAATCTCGAAATCGACACCATGGCGCGTTACGCGGCGCGGCTGATGGAGACGAAGTAGCTGCCCGTGTCCCGGGCGCAGCGCGGCACGAAGTGGTGCGCTGCAGGCGCGGTTACGCGCGTCTTCGCCACGCTATGGCGCTGCGCCGCGTCCGGGGCACGCAAAGCCCTTGTTCCCCCCGCCTGCGCTTGCTACGACCCGCCCGCATCAGGATCATTTTTGCATGGCCAAGAAACGAGCAGGCGGCGCGAAGCCCGCGCCGAAAAGCGCCGCCAAGCCGGCGGCGAAGAGCGCGCCGAAAAGCGCGCCGCGCGACAGCCTGCACATGCTCATCGTCGAGGCGCGCTATTACCTCGGCATCGCCGACGAGCTGCTGTCCGGCGCCAAGAAGACGCTCGACGAAGCCGGTGCGACCTACGACGTCATCACCGTGCCCGGCGCGCTCGAGGTTCCGGCCGCCATCGCCATGGCCGTCTCCGCCGCCGCGAAAGGCAAGCGGCCGTATGACGGCGCCATCGCGCTCGGCTGCGTCATCCAGGGCGAGACCTATCACTTCGACATCGTCTCGAACGAATCTGCGCACGGGCTCATGCGGCTGTCGCTCGACCTCCAGCTTCCGCTCGGCAACGGCATTCTCACCGTGGACGACGAGTTGCAGGCGAAGGCGCGGCTCGGCGGCGAGCACGGTCACAAGGGCGTCGACGCGGCGCGCGCGGCGCTGGTGATGGCGCGGCTCAAGCGCAGCCTGAAGGACAAGTGATGGCGCGCGAGGCCAAACGCGACGACAAGGAGCGCAAGGCGAACAAGCGCGGCGCCGCGCGGCTCGCCGCGGTGCAGGCGCTCTACCAGATGGACCTCGCCGGCACCGGCCTCAACGAGATACTCGCTGAATTCGAAAGCCACTGGCTGGGCCGCGAGGTCGAGGGCGCGCAATATCTGCCGGCCGAGGCCGCCTTCTTCCGCGACGTCGTCACCGGCGTCGTGCGCGAGCAGCGCCTGCTCGATCCGATGATCGACGAAGCCTTGCAGTCGTCGTGGCCGCTCAAGCGCATCGAGACCGTGCTGCGCGCGGCGATGCGGGCAGGGGCTTACGAGCTCACGCACCGCAAGGACGTTCCGGCGCGCGTCGTCATCACCGAATACGCCGACGTCGCCGCCGCCTTCGTCGGCCGCGACGAGACCGGCATGGTCAACGCCGTGCTCGACCAATTGGCGCGCAAGCTGCGCGCCGACGAATTCACCACCGGGTGACGCCATGGGCGCCTCCGACGACAGGATGTCGGCCGAGGATCGCCTGATCGCGGACTACTTCAAGCCGATCGCCACGCATCCGGGCGCGCTTGCGCTGACCGACGACGCCGCCTTCGTCACGCCGGCGCCCGGCACCGACGTGGTGCTCAAGACCGACGCCATCATCGGCGGCGTGCATTTCTTTGCCGAGGACGACGCGCGCGACGTGGCGCGCAAGGCGCTGCGCGTCAATCTCTCCGATCTCGCCGCCAAGGGCGCGACGCCGCTCGGCTTCCTCGTGTCGCTGGCGTTGCCGAAGGACACGAGCGCCGACTGGCTGAAGCGCTTCGCGCTCGGCCTGCGCGAGGATGCCGAAGCCTATGCCTGCCCATTGTTCGGCGGCGACACCGACCGCACGCCGGGGCCGGTGATGGTGTCGATCTCGATGTTCGGCAGCGTGCCGTCCGGCGCCATGGTGCGCCGCGCCGGCGCCAGGCCGGGGCACCGCGTCTTCGTCACCGGCACGATCGGCGACGCCGCGCTCGGCCTCGTGCTGCGGCAGGGTGCGACGTGGCCACTCACCGCGGCGCAGCGCGAGCATCTGCTCGCGCGCTATCTCTTGCCGCAGCCGCGCAATGCGCTGGCCGAGGTCGTGCGCGCCTACGCGTCGGCGGCAATGGACGTGTCGGACGGGCTCGCCGGCGACCTGACGAAACTTTGCCGCGTCTCCGGCGTCGCCGCGCACATCGACGTCGCCGCGGTGCCGCTGTCGGATGCGGCCCGCGCTGCCATCGCTGCCGATGCCGCGATGCGCGAGACCGCGCTCACCGGCGGCGACGATTTCGAAGTGCTGTGCACCGTGCCGCCGGCGCGGGCCGACGCCTTCCGCGCGGCGGCGCGGGCCGCGGGCGTGCCGGTCACCGACATTGGCGTCGTCGAAGCCGGCGCGGGCGCGCATTTCATGGACGGCGGCCGCGAACTCGCCTTCCATCGGCTGTCCTTCTCGCATTTCTGAGTGCCGGCCGGGCATGACCGCCCGGCGGGCCGCGAATGACTCCGCGCGCGGCCTCGCGCTATAGTCGTCCCCAACAACAAGACCCTGAGGAAACCTCCATGGACGACATGACGGCCAAAAAGGCCGCGCTGCGCGCGACCACGCCGCATCCGAACTTCGCCAAGTGGCACAAATTGTTCCCGACCAGCGCCTGGCTGCGGCGCAAGGCGCCGCAGAACGTGCCGCTGTTCTCCTTCGAATACGGCGACACCGGCGCCGGCAACGACATCGGCATCCGCGACAACTGGAACGCCTTCGACGGCATCAAGGTCGTGCCGCGCTACGGCGTGAAGTCGTCGAACGACCTGCCGCCGACCGACGTCGAGCTGTTCGGCACGCGCTACGCCGCGCCGATCGGCATCGCGCCGATGGGCGGGCCGTCGCTGGTCTGGCCGT
Source organism: Pseudolabrys sp. (assembly GCF_035943735.1). Lineage (GTDB taxonomy): Bacteria > Pseudomonadota > Alphaproteobacteria > Rhizobiales > Xanthobacteraceae > Pseudolabrys. The sequence goes on along the minus strand of NZ_DASZBV010000015.1, from coordinate 12,430 downwards.
CCGCCGATCTCTTGATGGCGAAGGCCGCGCAGCGGGCTGGCGTCCCGTACACGCTCGGCGTCGCCGGCGGCGCCACCATCGAGGACGTCGGCCGCGTCGCGCCGGACGTGTTCTGGTTCCAGCTTTACCGGTTCCACAAGGACAATCACCGCATCGGCTTCGATCTCATCCGCCGCGCCGAGGCCGCCGGCGCCAAGGCGCTGGCGCTGACCATCGACGTGCCGGTGCGCACCACGCGCTCGCGCGAGACCTATGCGGGCCTCGGCGGCGAATTCCATCCGACGCCGCGCATGATCCGCGAGATGCTGGTGCGGCCGAAGTGGCTGTCCGCGCTCATCCGCAAGGGCTACCCGCGCTTCGCCACCATCCGCTCCTATGTCGGCGAGAACGCCTCGACCAACGACGTCATCCGTTTTGCCCGGACGCAGATGGGCGGCGCCTTCACCTGGGAGGAGGTCGCGCTCTATCGCGAGCGCTGGAAGGGGCCGCTCCTGGTGAAGGGCGTGCTGCATCCGGCCGACGCCGAGAAGGCGGTGTCGCTCGGCATCGACGGCATCTGGGTGTCGAACCATGGCGGCCGCCAGATCGAGGCGCTGGTGCCATCGATCAACGCGCTGCCGTCGATCGTCTCCGCGGTCGGCAACAAGGCGACCATCGTCGTCGACAGCGGCGTGCGCTCCGGCCAGGACGTGATGCGGGCGATGGCGCTCGGCGCCAATGCCGCGTTTGCCGGCAAGTCGTTTTTGTGGGCCGTCGGCGCGCTCGGCGACGAGGGGCCGGACCAACTCATCGACCTCTACATGGACGAGTTCCGCGCCTGCCTCGGCCAGATCGGCGCCGCGTCGCCGGCCGATTGCCGCAACGCCAAGATCCTGCACCCGGGGGCGATCACGTATTGATCTTCAACCTCCCCACCACTCGCTTCGCTCGTGGGAGGAGGGGAGCGAAACACACCTGCCCTGCATCCGCGGCAGTAGCCCTGTGCTCCGGAGCCCGCTAAGAGGGAATCGTATCTGCCGGGGCGATCTCCATGTCGGCTTTAGCCGAACCGATTCCACATGCCGTGCACGATGATGGCCTGGCGCGGCGCAATGCGTTCGTGCTCGCCTGCGCGCAGGCGCTCGCCGGCGGCAACAACACTGTTATCGTCTCCACCTCGAGCATCATCGGCTCCATCCTCGCGCCGGAGAAGGGCTTCGCCACGCTGCCGATCACCTTCATGGTGTTCGGCATGTGGGCCGGCACGCTGCCGGTCGGCGCGCTGGCGCGCCGCTACGGCCGCCGTTTCGCGCTGCAGACCGGCTCGTTGTTCGGCATCTCGTCCGGCCTGATCTCCTACACGGCGGTGATGCAGGGCTCGTTCGCGCTCCTGCTCGCCGGCACCTTCTGCGGCGGCCTCTATGCCTCCGCGCATCAGTCCTACCGCTTCGCCGCCGCCGATACCGCGAGCGAGCGCTTCCGCGCCCGCGCGGTGTCCTACGTGCTCGCCGGCGGCATCTTCGCCGCGGTGCTCGGGCCGCAACTCGTCATCTGGACGAAAGACATCCTGAGCCCGCATCTGTTCGCCGCCAGCTTCCTCGGCCAGTCGGCCTGCGCGCTCGCCGCGGCGGTGGTGCTGCATTTCGTGCGCATCCCGCATTTCAAGGCGCCGGCGCATCACGAACGGCGGCCGCTCGGAGCAATCGTGCGCCAGCCGCGTTTCATGGTCGCGGCCGCCTGCGGCATGGCCGCCTACGCCATGATGAACATGGTGATGACTTCGGCGCCGCTGGCCATGGTCGGCTGCGGCCATTCGGTCACCGAGGCGACGCTCGGCATCCAGTGGCACGTGCTGGCGATGTACGGGCCGAGCTTCTTCACCGGCGGGTTGATCGCGCGCTACGGCGTCGAGCGCATCACCGGTATCGGCCTCGCGCTCATCTGCGTGACGGCGGTCGTCGCCATTTCCGGCATCACGGTCGCGCATTTCTGGACGGCTTTGGTGCTGCTCGGCATCGGCTGGAACCTGGCCTTCATCGGCGCGACCACCATGGTCACACAGTGCCACCGCGCCGACGAGCGCACGCGCGTGCAGGCGTTCAACGACTTCCTTGTCTTCGGCGCGATGGCGGTGTCCTCGTTCTCGTCCGGGCAATTGCTCGAGACCGTCGGCTGGGCGGCGATCAACGAAGTGGTCATCCCGGTCGTGCTCGTCGTCTTCGCGCTGCTGATGTGGACGCGTCTGCGCAGCCGCGCGGCGCTGCAGGGCGCGTAGGTTTCACAACCTCTCCCGTCATTGTGGAGGAGCCCGCACCCTCGGCGCGGTTACGCGTTACGGCTCAGCCGCCCGGGACGGCAGCTGTAATAATTCGTGATCTAGGACTATTGACATTCCTATGTTGATAGACTTATATGCCTGACATCCCGCCCCGTTACCGAGGGGCGTCTGATCAAGCGTCTCCAGACGCGGGGCGGGATGCGGTGGCCGGGGAAGGGGGCGTCGGAGATGCGGCGCGGTTTCCCCTCCCGGCGGTTCAAGCCGCACCGTCCCGGCGTGCCGACCGCACGTCGCTGGGCCACAGTGATGGTATTGCCGGCGCCGGTCACAGGACAACCGGCAATGATCGGGGCCCGTAGTGGTGGAAAGGCCTTGGCTGCGAAAGCAGGAGGGCCTGAAAGGAGAGTCCACCAGGGGCGGTGCGGAGCAGACCGATTAAACACCGCGCGCGGGACGCCTTGGGTCTGGCGGACTTGCGGTTTAACGGACTTCAGCATGCCTCGATGCTGCGAGGCGTCGAGGTCCGTGGGTCCGAGCGCCTTGTTTGCGCACACTGCGCAAGCTTGTGTGCGCCCGGGACCCGAAGCGTCCCGCGCGCCCTCGGTACTTCTCGGGAGCGGCGGACATGGATTGCGGACTGCGGCGTACCCGGCGCCGACCAAAGAATACGGGCGATGAGTCATGTCTCGTCGTCACTCCGGGTCCGCTCGCTGGCGCAAGTGTTCCGCAATGACAGCCTCACCAGTTGTTCTTCCCCAAGATCACGCCCTTCGGCGGCGGCATGGTGTCGGGCACGAAGAAGTCCGGTTGCAGCGGCTGGCTCGGATCGGCGCGGTACTGATCGAAATCGGTGACGCCTTCGCTCGCGAGGAACGTGTCGTCGATCAAAAAATTGCCGGTGAAGCTTACGTCTTTCGCGAAGATGCGATACGCGGCATCGGCGAGGATCGCCGGCGTGCGCGACATGCGCATCATCGTGTCGCCGCCGAGCAGGTTCTTGATCGCCGCGGTGGCAATCGTCGTGCGCGGCCACAGCGCATTGACCGCGACCTTGCCGCGCAGTTCGCCGGCGAGCCCGAGCACGACCAGGCTCATGCCGAACTTGGCCATCGAGTAGCCGGTCGACGGCGCGAACCACTTCTCCTGCATGTCGAGCGGCGGCGACAGCATCAAAATGTGCGGCCGCGCGGCCTTCGCGAGATACGGCAACGCGAACTTCGACACCATGAAAGTGCCGCGCGCATTGATGCCGTGCATCAGGTCGAAGCGGCGCATGTCGGTCTGCGCCACCGGCGTCAATTGAATGGCGCTGGCATTGTTGACGACGATGTCGATGCCGCCGAAGGCCTGCGCCGTCTTCTCCAGCGCGTTGCGCACCTGTGCTTCCTCGCGCACGTCCACCTGCAGCGGCAGCGCGCGGCCGCCGGCCTTCTCGATCTCGGCGGCGGCGGTGTGGATGGTGCCTTCGAGTTTGGGATGCGGCTCCGCCGTCTTCGCCGCGATGGCGACATTGGCGCCGTCGGCCGCGGCCTTGAGCGCGATCGCGAGGCCGATGCCACGCGAGCCGCCGGTGATGAACAGGGTTTTGTTCTTGAGAGACATTATTGCAGCACCGCCTCCGCGTTGAGCACGCTGGCCGCGCCGTCGATGATGTTGCGTTCCAGGCCCGCTGCCTGCACCGCGATGTTTTCGGCGAAGAAGCGCGCCAGCGCCACGCGCGCGGCGGCGTCGCCGCCCTCGCGCAGCGCCGCGAGCGCTTGTCCGGCCAGCATGCAGCCGCCGGCGGCGTTACCGAACAGCCTGAGATACGGCGTCGCGCCGGCCAACGTCGTTTCGGACGTCTTTTGCGCCAGCAGCCATTGCGTCGCGCGCTCGAGGCTGTCGACCGCGTCGTTCAGGCGTGCCCCGGTCTGGCCGAAGGTTTCGACGTTGCTCGCCTGCACCGCCGTTATGATCTCCCGCAACTCATTGAGATAGAGCCGGATGGTGTTGCCGCCCGCGAGCGGCACCTTGCGCGTGACGAGATCGCTCGCCTGGATGCCGTTGGTGCCTTCGTAGATCGCGGCGATGCGGGCGTCGCGGTAGTGCTGCGCCGCGCCGGTCTCCTCGATGAAGCCCATGCCGCCATGCACCTGCACGCCGAGCGAGGCGACCTCGATGCCGATGTCGGTGGCGAAGGCCTTGGCCACGGGGGTGAGCAGCGAGCAGCGCTGGTGCGCCGCCTGCCGCGCCGCCGCGTCCTTGCCGCGCAACGAACGGTCGAGCGCGACGCCGGTGGCGTAGCAGATGGCGCGCGCGGCGCCGGTCAGCGAACGCATCGTCAGCAGCATGCGCTTGACGTCCGGGTAGTGCACGATGGTGCCGCCGGCGCCCTGCTTGCGCTCGCGCGCATAGGCCATCGCCTGCTGTGTCGCGCGCTCGGCGATGGCGACGCCCTGGACGCCGACGGCGAGGCGGGCCCGGTTCATCATCGTGAACATGCAGGCCATGCCTTTATGCTCTTCGCCGATGAGGAAGCCGACCGCGCCGCCTTTGTCGCCGTAGACCATGGTGCAGGTGGGCGAGGCATGGATGCCCATCTTGTGCTCGACCGAATGCGCGCGCACGTCGTTGCGCGTACCATCCGGCAGCACTTTCGGCACCAGGAAGAGCGAGATGCCTTTGGTGCCGTCCGGTGCGTCGGGCAGCCGCGCCAGCACGAAATGGATGATGTTGGAGGTTAGGTCGTGCTCGCCGTAAGTGATGAAGATCTTGGAGCCGGTGAGGCGGTAGCTGCCGTCGGCGGCATGTTCGGCCCTGGTGCGCAGCGCGCCGACGTCGGAGCCGGCCTGCGGCTCGGTCAGTTCCATCGTGCCCATCCACTCGCCGGTGACGAGCTTCTGCAGATACTGCTGTTTGAGCGTGTCGGAGCCGTAGGCATCGAGGGCGTCGATCGCCGCCATGGTCAGCACCGGGCCGATGCCGAAGGCCATCGAGGCGGCGTTCCACATCTCGATGCAGGCGGCGTTGACGGCGTGCGGAAGGCCCTGGCCGCCGAACTCGGCCGGCGCGGCAAGGCCGTTCCAGCCGGCCGCGGCCCAGGCGGTGTAGGCCTCCTTCCAGCCCGGCGGCGTGGTCACCTTGCCGTCCTTGAACGGCGTCCCGAACTGGTCACCGATGCGATTGAGCGGCGCGATCACGTCGGAGGCGAACTTGCCGGCCTCCTCCAGCACGGCGTCGATCGTGTCCTCGTCCATCTCGCCGTAAAGGCCCTCGGCGAGCGCCTCCCTGAGGCCGGACGTGTGTTTGAGAGCGAAAGCGATGTCGGCGACGGGGGCCCGGTAGGTCATGCCGCCAATGTAGCCGCCGCCCGGGTCCGGTCAAAGCGCAGCGGCGTGGCTGCGGGTGGCCGCGCGCTCTCTATATAGAGAGTGGCGGCCGCGCGACCGCCGTTGATCGGGCAGGGCGGCGCCGCTATGGTCCGCCCGCCGCGCCGCCGCTTCCGGCCGCGCGGATTTTCCCGTGCCGCGTTGGGGCGTAGCCAAGTGGTAAGGCAGCGGATTTTGATTCCGCCATTCCCTGGTTCGAATCCAGGCGCCCCAGCCAGGCACTCCGGTCTCTCGCCGGGGTGGTCGTGAAAAGCGCGAAACCCGCGCGAACGCGCCACTTCTTCTGAGTGGGCCCGGTCTCCGTGCTCGCGAATTCCACGAACAGGCGGCGGCCTTCCTAGAAATCTCCGGGTGCGTCCCGCGAAATTCCCGTTTTGCGGAGAAGCAGACCGGAGACTGGTGCGAACCCACTGCTAGCCGACCCTGCTAGTCAGATATGGTTCAATGCTATTTGAATACTTAGATGGACTGCCAAAATACTCGCGAACTGATTGGAAAACGCTACTTTGTTCATCAGTGCAGAAGATGCGGCGCCCACGCCGGCCGAACGGCTCTACGCTCCCCGTCCAGATCCCGGGAATTGAGAGGCAGCGACGACATAGCTTCGTCTGATCAACGTATGAAAAGATTTCTGACATAGAGAAGCACGGCGGCAAGCGTCGCGTGCACACTTCCCCACCAGGTCAGGGGCTTCGCATCGCCAGCGGCGTGGCGCGCGATCTGGCCCCGCATTACAGACGCCGCCATTGAATCTGAAAACGCGGGAAGCCATTCGACTCGGCCGGCCGTCACGTAATAGTGCGATTTACAAGGCGCATCGCAAACCGCAATCGAGGGGCTGACAGTAGCCCACCCTCCCGCAGACACGATCTGATGGCTATCCGGCACGAGCAGCATGACCTTGTGACCGCAACCGCATGCGCAGAGCAGGGCGCCTAGTTCATACTCTTCGCTGTGATACACCACATTCGCGTTGAGTTGCTTTGGGATGCGTTCGACGGCTTGGTAGCGGAAGGTCAAAGCGCTTGCTCCATGGAATCCATTTCGAGCGTGGCGGAATCGAAAATGTACCAGCTCGACTTGTCGATGCACTCGATTAGCCCGAAATGTTGCTTGAACCTGATGACCGCCAATGTCGCGTTCAGGGCGTTAAATTCGCCGATTTGCGCTTGCTTGCGGTATTCGTTGTCCTTACCGTTCTCGACTGGCAATTGGGCGGTGCCGACATTCTCCTCGAAGGCACGCCGATCGGAGCCGGTGACACGAACGAAGCCGCTGAGCCCGTTCTTCGCGCGCTCGAGACCCATACCGCAATCGATATACGGAATGCCTTTGGTGCTCAGCCAGTCGACGATGAGGCGCCGCGCCGGGCCATCATCGACGGATACGAAGACGAAGTCGTACCCGGCCAGTTTCTCGATATTGACCGCGGTGATCTTCTCGGGAAAGGCGTCGATGCCCGCATGCCATTGCCCGTATTGCCGCGACAACGCCTCGACCTTGAGTTCCCCGATGGCGCGCAGAATAAAGCCGGGAAAGCGGAAGATCGTATGGATATGCACCTTGTCGTCGTCGAACAGCGCGATACGTTCAAGATGCGTGCGGGCGATGAAGTCGAGGATGTAGGCGCCGGTGCCGCCGAGCCCAACGATCGCAGCTTTCTTTCCGCGCAGCAAGCCTGACAGATCGTTCATGTTGTACCTCGCCGACAGCGTGTCTGGAAAGCGAAGTGGGCTGTTTTGCGCTGCTGCTTTGATTTCGATGGCGCGCAGAGGACTGGCATCGGGAAAAACGGATCGCGCAGGTCCGGTGATTGCCTCGATATAGGTCTGTATCTTCTCCTCGAAGGATCGATACGGGCGCATCTGGCCCGTCTCATGAAGCTTGAACGAGAACGAGCAGTCGGCGACGAGGTCTGGCGTGACGGAGATGCGGTTCGGGCCGCCGCCGAGCCGAAGCTCGCGCCCCGTCTGGTCATGTGGACGTTCGCCGCGCCACCATGCTTGATGGTCTTTAGGCGGATCAATCACCGCATTGGCAATGTCGAGCGGGCTCATCCAGTCGCCGTATTTGAGCCCGCCGTCTTTGCCAAGATATGGTAAGCCGTACACGACCAGATATGCGCCGATGAAGTCGATGAGGTAGCCCTGATCCTCCATGTCCTGGAGGAAGGGGTTACGACTCACCAGTTCCGGCAACGCGAAAGCGCATGTCATTTTTCACCTTTACCGTCTGTCCGGGGGCGAGGGTGCCACGATGGTTCTCGACCGGACCATGTGAATATTTGACGAGATACTCGGTCGACGGCTTGCCGCCGCTGCCGAGATAGAGCTCAATCACTTGCGCGTAGCTGATGTCCTTCTCGTCGATCTCGTGCTCATCGCCGTTGACGAGAATCTTGAACGGCTTCTGGCTGTAGAAGTGCTCGTCCTGCTTCAGGCGAATGACAATACCGTCCCGTGGCACGGGCGCGTCTTCATGATCGCCACCAACCTCCCGGAAGAGCTCTTGGTGGTTGGCGATGCCGCCAAGCTTGTACAAAGCTTCGCCGGTCGTAAGGGTCGGGGAGGTGTACGGTTCGCGATTGATGTGGATGCGAACGGTGTGGACGGAGACAGGTGCCGCCGGCGCGCCGGCCGGCGTCTGGTGCGCCCCGTCGACAATGGAATGATCGGACATTGGCTGAGATTCCTTTCGTTTGGGCCGAGAATCTGCTTTAACTTCAGATGCCTCTTCTGTAAGACGTTCCGAACACGAGACGGAATGTCTTACTAATGCAACAGACTAACCGAGTCCCGAGAGCCCGTCAAGGCTCCCGGGCCTTTGCGCGCCTGAGGGAGATCGAATGCCCCTTTCAATTGAAGAATTTGGCCGATTGGTCGCTGCGAAGCGCGGGAGCCGCGGGGTGCGCGCTGCTGCGCTCGACGCCAATGTCAGTGCCGCTACGCTGTCGCGCGTTGAGAATGGCCACATGCCCGACCTCAAGACCTTCGCTGCCCTCTGCAAGTGGATCGACAGAGACCCACGCGAATTTCTTGGGTTGGAGGCGAAAGACCAGTCAGAAAGGCCGGGCACGGTGGTGCATTTCAAAAAGAAGAAGACCGTCCAGGTGGAGACGGCCAAGGCGCTTGGTGAGCTGATCCTAGCCGCCCAAAAGGCGCTCCTCGCCCGCGACGGACTCATTGGCCGGTGAACCAACTTGCGTCGTGGATTCAAATCGGAGAGCGAGAGGCGTTCTGCAGCGGCGCGGCAGGCGCTTGGTATAGGGATGTACGCGCCGTTCGATCCATGGCGGTATGCAGAGCACCTGAAAGTCGTGGTGCTTGACTTTCACAAACTGGGTTTATCGCCGGCGGCGCTGCGGCAGTTAACGGCCGTAGACGGCGACAGTTGGTCAGCCATGACCATCAAGCAAGACGAACTTATCGGCGTTGTTCTCAATCCATCGCACGCCGATACCCGACAGCGTGCTGATCTGATGCACGAGCTCGCTCATATTGAGTTGGAGCACGTGCCGATGCGCGTCGAAGTATCGAAAACCGGCCTCATGCTGTTGAGCGACTATTCTGAAGAACAGGAGCAAGAAGCTGACTGGCATGCGGCGGCATACTTGCTGCCCCGCGACGGAATATTTCGATTGCGTAGTCGCAACAAGTCCGCAGCTGATATTGGTCAGCATTTCGGCGTGAGCAAAGCGCTCTGTGAATGGCGGCTGCGTATGACAGGGGTGGAAGTACAGTTGCGACGTACATCAAGCTTCTAAGTATATCACCAATGGGCTCGCACCCGCGCGCGGGATATTCGGATTTCGTCATCGATGAAAAGAAAACCGTGCATTGGCGGCTCGTTTTTCTTCGAGATGCCGATATATAGTTTGTTGGCCACGGGCGGACAGCGCGGGAAAGTAGAGCCCCCAGCACCTAGACAGAGCATACTTGCGGCTTTGCCCGCCGCGAAAGCAAGATCTGACCACGCCCGATTTTAGCACGCGCACTCGGCTAGGGAGACGTTGAGATGCCGCCAGCTATTAGGACCATTGGGCCGCTGCATCTTGAGGATTTAGAGCCGCATCGCTTTGAAGATTTGGTGCGCCAGCTCGCATATGACTTCCGGCCGTGGACGAACATCGAGCCGACAGGCCGGGGCGGGGCGGACGACGGATACGATGCACGCGCTTGGGAGCGAATCAGCCCACCGGAAGAGCAAAATGGAGATGATGAGGACGGGGCGCCTGCAACGCGGGTCTGGCTCGTCCAGTGCAAGCGCGAGAAACAGATAAGCCCCAAGAAGCTTCGCGAATATTTGGACGGCCTGCCTCAAAGCGTGGAGGAGCCGATTTACGGCGTCATCTTCGCGGCCGCCTGCGATTTCTCAAAGATGGCGCGCGACACGTTTCGAACGCGGACAAGAGAGCTGGGCTTCAGCGAGGCTTACCTGTGGGGCAAGGCCGACATCGAAGACCAGCTCTTCCAGCCGAAGAACGACCATCTGTTATTCGCCTACTGCGGCTTCTCACTTCAGTTACGCAAACGAAGCCTAAAGACCGAGCTGAGGGCGCTGCTCGCAACCAAGAAGCGTGCGCAGAAAGTATTCGAATCCGGTAGGCCCGTGCTCATTCGCGATGCCGGCGACACACGTTATCCGTATCTCGACGAAAACAAGAACGTGGGTCGGGAAGAGCGCGGCTTTTGGAAGATATTTCAACGAGGCGAATGCAAACACGACGGGGTACATCTTTATTGGCGAAGGAAATTCGGCTTCTTCGACCAAGACAACGTCCATTGGGACTTAGCGGACAACATGAACGACGCGCTTGAGCATTCCATGATGGATCCCTGGAGTGAGGACGAAGCTACCAAAAAGATTAATGATGGCAGACAGATCGCGATGGATATCTGGAGCACGCTGCCTGAAGAAGAAAGGGCTTGGTACGAAGCGCACTTGGTTCTTCCTTATGAGAATATTTTGGCATTTGATGAAGACGGCGACGATGTCTTTAACGGTCCTCATGTGTTTTCAACGCAATGGATTTTTCAGCCGCCACATAGAGAAAGGTATACGCATCAACTTTATACGAATAGCACGGAGTACCCCACTCGGTACTGTAAGATGGACGATCGAAATCGGGTTAAAAAATTTCCGCGCGCTGGAGAATGAGCTGCTAGCCACGCGATAATGCGACCGAGCTTGCGAGTTTTCAGTTGCAACCTAGTGCTTGTCCGGCGGCGCGGCGCCCATCGCTATGTTGTCAGAATTTCACGCAGCTGCTTCGCTGCGTGCGGAGGCGAGCGATAGTGCTATTAAGTTCGTCTGGCGTACGGAATCGGCCGGCGTCCGGGTGCGGGCGAAATTGCGGAGCGGGGCTGCTGCCAATCTCGATCAATTCCGGGTGCGGCAAATTGCACTTGTTTAGAGGTGGGCCTGCCCGTTAAAATCCCGCCCAAAGGGGAAGCGGATGGTCACTTTTATTATCGATTGTCCTATCTGTAGAGCGAAGGTCGGAGCGGAAGAAAAGGGCCGCTTGGACCACGTCGAGTTTGACGAGGATGCCGGTGAGCCATACGGCGAGCGAATCCTGATAGGCACCTGTCCTAGCTGCGGCACGTCGCTGGTAGGCCGGGCCGCACAGAATGAGTTTGAAGGCTGGGATGGGAGCCAGGAAAGTACCTATTCCGATGTCGTGCGGATTTACCCAAAGCCCCCTAAGGCATTTTTAAGCCACCGCATTCCGCGTACGCTCAATGAGTCGCTAATTGAGGCAGACCGATCTTTTCAGGCAGGGGCAAACATCGCCGCCTGCGTGATGCTTGGTCGTTCCCTTGAGGCTCTTTGTCGCGATGTTCTTGAGCCCGCTGCTGGGACCGGTGAGGAAAAGCCGGTCAAGCCGAAGAAGCGGATGATGCTTGCCGAGGGCATCCGCGAACTCCACGCTCGAAAAATCATTGACGACCGTTTGTTGGATTGGAGCCAGCAGCTACATGCGTTCCGCAACTTGGCCGCGCACCCCGAAGATATCACGATCTCGCGGCAGGATGCGGAAGACCTTCAGGCCTTCGTTTACGCGATCACCGAGTACGTGTATGACCTCACTGACCGTTACAACGAGTTTAAGCAGCGCCTGGAGGATAAGAAGAAGCCAAGGCCGAGTGCGGCGGAAATGTTTTCTTCCCTCGGAATACCGAAGATGTAATGAGGCGGCGCTATTCGCCGGCAATGGTTGCGCTCTACAAATCACGCGCCGCGAAGTCGTCCTCGATGGGCTCCCCCTTCTCAAGACGCTCAAGTTACTTTTCGCGGGCGCGAAGTCCTTCATTCATAAGGTAGATGAGGCTGATGGCCCCATTGCGCCGAGTGGCCTCTTTGAATGCCGTTGGCGCGACGCCGTAATGCGTCGCCACCGTGTTCATCACGTCAACGATGAGAGCGAGTGCATCATTGACCTGTGCTCTGCTCGCGCTCTCAAGTTGCTCGGCTGTTTCGTCCTCTAACGCGAGCTTAAGATCTAAATGCGCGATGTGCTTGTTGCGCCACTGTTTGGCGAACTTCGAGCCGGCGATAACTGCGTCAATCTTGGCAGCGACGGTCTTCTTGAACCCTTCATCCTGGATCAGGTGGCTGAAATTCCGCAACGTCAGGTTCTTTTGACCGCCGGTAATAGGCAGGTTGACCTGCCACTGAACTTTCATCCAGCGGCGATTAGAGCCTCGGCCAATGTTACGCCTTTCGGCGCGGTGAGTGTACCGGCATAGGCAGCCGGCGTTTTGTAGCCAAGCGAAGAATGCGGCCTCGCGGTGTTGTAGTCGGC
>NZ_DASZBV010000014.1:0-63144 GCF_035943735.1 Pseudolabrys sp. | reverse complement strand
ACCATTTCCCGCATCGGTGGAGCTTTGCGTTGGGACTTCGATGGCGTGGCGATTTCGACGAACTGCAGGCGGCCTGGATGGCTGCAACGGCTTACGCCTCGGCAACAGACGGTGTCATGTTTGATCATGAGACGGCAAAAGTTGTGACGCCGGCGCAAGGCAGGAAGACCGTTGGCGAAATTGTTGCGGCGCGTCCGCGTATCGACGCGGTCGTGGCGGAGATGATGAAGAAGCTCGCCGCCGGAAGCGCCTGAATCGTCCGCCTCGCTGCAGGTCGACGACGAAAATGAAAACTCCGCTCCGTTTCCAGGCGCAGGCTGAATTGTCGCGGCCATCGCCGCGCTGAACAGGTTTACTCCCATGTCCTCCATTCTTTTGACCGCGCCGGCGGCGGAGCCGCTGGCGCTCGACGACGCGCGCGCGTTCCTGCGCGTCGATGCCCACGACGACGACGAACTGATCGCCGCACTGATCGCGGCGGCGCGGCTCGCGGTCGAGACGCAGACGCGGCGCGCGCTGATCACGCAGAGCTGGCGGCTGGCGCTCGACTGCTGGCCGGCGGACGGGCGCATTCCGGTGCGGCCGGGGCCGTTGCGCGAATTGACTGCGGCGCGGGTCTACGACCTCGTCAACAATTCCTACACGGTCGACCTGCAGCACTTCGTGCCGGACCCTGGCGCCTGCGAACTCGTCGTCATGCCCTGGGCGCTGATGCAGCCGACACGCATTGCCGCCGGCATCGAGCTGGACGTTACGGTCGGCTACGGCGATGCGCCCGACGACGTGCCCGAGCCGCTGCGCCAGGCGATGCGCATCCTCGTCGCGCACTGGTACGAGAACCGCGGCCTGATCGTTCCCGGCGCCATGCGGCTCGCGGCGCTGCCGGCGACCGCGGCGGCGCTGATCGCGCCCTATCGTATGGTGTCGCTGTGACGCAGCCGGGCGATCTCAATCGGCGGCTCGTCTTGCAGGCGCCGAGCGAGACGGACGACGGCGCCGGCGGTGTCACGCGCGCCTACACGACGATCACGTCCATTTGGGCGCAGGTCGTGCCGCAGGCGATGGCGGCCGACGTCGTCGCCGACAGCCTCGGCGCGCGCCTGCGCTATCGCATCATCATCCGCCGCCGCGACGACGTCACGGCGCGGCATCAACTGCTCGACGGCGACATCGTCTATCGCGTGCTCGCCGCGCGCATCAGTGCCGACCGCCGCTTCCTCGAGATCGACGCCGACGTGCGCGAGGATTGACTCCGTGTCCCGGACGCGGCGCAGCGCGATAGCGGTGCACCGCAGAGCCGGGGCCAGCTTTCTTTCACCTAACCGGGGTCCCGGGTCTGCAGCGCAGCACTCCGCTTCGCACGTGCTGCGCTGCGCCCGGGACACGAGTCAGAGACGATCCCCATGCCCACCGCCGCTTCCGCCGCGCTGCGTGCCGCCGTGCACGACGCGCTCGCCGCCGATGCCGCGCTCACCGCGCTGCTCGGTGGACCCAAGGTTTACGACGAGCCGCCGCGCGCCGCCGCCTTTCCCTATGTCACGCTCGGCGAGACCCGCATCGCCGACTGGTCGACCGGCACCGATACCGGCGCGGAGCATCAGCTGACGCTGCACGCCTGGTCGCGCCAGGGCGGGCACGCGCAAGCGCACCTCATCGCCGGCGCGCTGTTGCAGGCGCTCGACGATGCGCCGCTGACGCTCGCCGATCATCGCCTGATCAATCTGCGCTTCGCCGTCGCCGACGTACGGCGCGAGGCCGACGGCCGCACCTATCACGCGCTCGTCCGTTTCCGCGCGGTGACCGAGCCGCTGTGAGTGATCGTGTCCCGGACGCGGTGCAGCGCGCAGCTCTTGCGGAGCGGTGCGCCGCTGATCCGGGACCCAGCTTCCTTCATTTCACCTAACCGGGGTCCCGGGTCAGCAGCGCGTCATTGCATGCCGCGCTGCGCCCGGGACGCGAAGCAGAGGACCACCGCACCATGAGCGCACAAAAAGGCAAGGACCTGCTCGTCAAGATCAGCGACGGGGCAGGGGGATTCACCACGGTCGCAGGCTTGCGCACGCGCAGGCTGGCGTTCAACGCCGAGACCGTCGACATCACCAATGCCGAGTCGTCGAACCGCTGGCGCGAACTGCTCGACGGCGCCGGCGTCAAGCGCGCCTCGGTCACCGGACAAGGCCTGTTCAAGGACGCCTCGTCCGACGCGCTGATGCGCCAGACCTTCTTCGACGGCACCATCGTCGCCTATCAGATCGTCATTCCCGACTTCGGCACCGTGCAGGGGCTGTTCCAGCTCACGGCGCTGGAATTCGCCGGCGAGCACAATGGCGAGATGACCTACACGATCTCGATGGAGTCGGCCGGCGAGCTGACGTTCACGGCGATCTAGCGCGTGTCCCGGACGCGGTGCGGCGCGATAGCGGTGCACCGCAGAGCCGGGACCCAGCTTCCTCTTTGCAAACCGGGGTCCCGCGTTAGCAGCGCAACATTTCATGTTGCGGAGCACCCGGGACACGAGGCTGTCACATGGCCAATCGTTATCGCGGCGAGATCGATGCCGACATCGGCGGCGCGCGGCGCCGGCTGGTGCTGACGCTCGGTGCGCTCGCCGAACTGGAGAACGCGTTCGGCGCCGACGATCTGGTGGCGCTGGCCGAGCGGTTCGGCAGCGGCCGGCTGAAGGCGCGCGATCTCGTGCGCATCATCGCCGCCGGTCTGCGCGGTGCCGGCGAGAGCGTGAGCGACGACGAGGTCGCCGCGATGGAAGTCGACGGGGGCGCGCAGGGCTACGTGCGCATCGCCGCCGATCTGATGAACGCGACGTTCGGCGAATGATCGAGCCGTTCCCGTGGCAGGACGCCATCGGCTTCGGCCTCGGCGTGTTGCAACTGCCGCCGGAAGCGTTCTGGCGCATGACGCCGCGCGAGCTCGCCGCGGCGATCGTGGCGGTGCGCGGGCGCATCGCCGCGCCGCTCGGTCGCGCGGGCCTCGACGATTTGATGCGGAGATATCCGGATGAGCGATAGTTACGGTTTCGACAGCCTCGACTCCGGCAGCAGCGAGGTGATTTCCACGCTGCCGCAGACGACCGACAAGGTGCGCACCAGCACGAGCGCACTGGGCATCAGCGCCACCGCCTTCGCGAGCGCGATGACCAAGGCCTTCCAGCAGGCCACCACCGGCGGCAAGCAACTCGACGACGTGCTGAAGTCGTTGGCGCTGCGGCTGTCGAGCATGGCGACCGCGCAGGCGCTCAAGCCGGCTCTGAAGGACGTGTTCAGCGGCATCGGCGGCATTTTCGGCGGCTCCTCGTCCGGCGGCAGCGGCAACGGCCTGCCGAGCACCATGACGTTGATGAGCGCGGTGCAGCCCTTCGCCGCCGGCGGCGTCATCGGCGCGCCGACGTACTTTCCGATGACAGGCGGCGGCTTCGGCCTCGCCGGCGAAGCGGGACCGGAAGCGATCGTGCCGCTTGCGCGCGGCAGCGACGGCCGCCTCGGCATCAGCATGGCCGGCAGCGGCGCGCCGAATATCACCGTGCAGATTGCGACGCCCGATGCATCGAGCTTCCGTCGCTCTGAGGCCTACGTCACCGGTCAGATCGCGCGCGCGGTCGCACGCGGCCAACGCGGGATGTGAGTGCTTCGTGCCCCGGACGCGGTGCAGCGCGATAGCGGTGCAGCGCAGATCCGGGGCCCAGCTTCTTTGTCGATAACCGGGGTCCCGGGTTAGCAGCGCAGCAATTCGCTTCGCTCCATGCTGCGCAGCACCCGGGACACGAGGCGGTGACACATGTCCTTCCACGAAATCCTGTTTCCGCTCGACATCGCGCTGAAAAGCGCGGGCGGGCCTGAGCGGCGCACCGATGTCGTCGTGCTCGGCTCCGGGCGCGAGGAGCGCAATGCGCGCTGGGCGCATTCGCGGCGCCGCTACGATGCCGGCTATGGCGTCAAGACGTTCGACGCGCTGTCGCAGGTCGTCGCCTTCTTCGAGGAACGGCGCGGGCGGCTCTATGGTTTCCGCTGGCGCGACCGGCTCGATCATGCCTCGGCGGCGGCCGGAACGGCGGTGTCCGCCACCGACCAGGTGATCGGCGTCGGCGACGGCATGACCGCGACGTTCCAACTCGCCAAGACCTACGGCAGCGTCTACGCACCGTATCAACGCGCCATCGTGAAGCCGGTCTCGGGCAGCGTGCTGGTCGCGGTCGATAGCGTGGCTGCCGTGGAGGGGACCGCGTATTCGCTCGACGAGACGACCGGCCTCGTGACGTTCCTCGCCGGGCATATTCCGGCGAGCGGCTCGAGCATCACGGCCGGCTTCCTGTTCGATGTGCCGGTGCGTTTCGACAGCGACTATTTGGAGGTCGATCTCTCGGCCTTCGCCGCCGGCGCCATTCCGAAAATCCCGCTCATCGAGATCAGGCCGTAGCGTTTGTGTCCCGGACGCGGTGCAGCGCGCAGCTCTGGCGGAGCGGTGCACCGCAGATCCGGGACCCAGCTTCATTTCTTTGTAACCCGGGACACGCGAGGCGATACCA
The DNA here is from genome assembly GCF_035943735.1 of Pseudolabrys sp. GTDB lineage: Bacteria > Pseudomonadota > Alphaproteobacteria > Rhizobiales > Xanthobacteraceae > Pseudolabrys. The sequence goes on along the minus strand of NZ_DASZBV010000014.1, from coordinate 58,604 downwards.
TGCGCACCATCCCTGCTGACCTGCAAAGCAAGCTCGACAGCGGCGTCACCACTCTGTGCCGCTGCTGGATCGTCACGCGCGGCGACGGCGTCGTGCAGGGCTTCACCGACCACGACGAGGACGTCGCCGTTGGGGCGGTCACCTGCAGCGCGGGCACCGGCCTGACGGGAAGCGAGGCGACGCAGAAGCTTGGGCTTGCGTCGGACTCCTCCGAGATCAGCGGCGCGCTGGCCGCGGACACGCTCAACGAGGACGATCTCGCGGCCGGGCGCTACGACGCCGCCGGCGTTGAGCTGTGGCTCGTCGACTGGAGCGAGCCGAGCTTGCGCGTGTTGCTCGCCAAGGGCGTGCTCGGCGAGATCAAGCGCGACGGGCCGGTGTTCACCGCCGAGCTGCGCGGCTTGAGCGACCGGCTGACGCAGGAGACGGGGCGGCTCTTCACCACAACCTGTTCGGCCGATCTGGGCGACGGGCGCTGCAAGGTCGATCTGACGTTGCCGGCCTATCGCGGCAGCGGCGTCGTCGCCGCCGTGACGGCGGTCTCATCGTTCACGGCGACCGGGCTCGATGCCTACGCCGACGGCTGGTTCACCGCGGGCAAATTGACCTTTACGGCCGGCGCCAATGCGGGCCTCAGCGTCGAGGTGAAGATGCATCGCAAGAGCGCGGCGGTCGCGTTCTCGCTCTGGCAGGCGATGCCGCAGCCAATCGCGGCAGGCGATGCCTTCGTCGTCACCGCCGGCTGCGACAAGGCCTTCGCGACCTGTCACGACCGCTTCGCCAATATCATCAATTTCCGCGGCTTCCCGCACATCCCGGGCAACGACTTCGTCATGAGCTATCCGGTGCAGGGCGCGCCCGGCAATGACGGCTCGAGTTTGAATTGATGGGTCCGCGTCCCGGACGCGGTGCAGCGCGATAGCGATGCACCGCAGATCCGGGACCCCGGTTGCATCTTTCTATTATCGCCCGTTGCCAACAAACCCGGGACGCGAGGTCGTCATGCCGCTAACGCGCTCCATCATCGTCACCGAGACGCGTCGCTGGATCGGCACGCCGTACCGGCATCAGGCCTCGCTCAAGGGCGTCGGCTGCGACTGCCTCGGTCTTGTGCGCGGCATCTGGCGCGCGGTGATCGGCGAAGAGCCGGAGCGGGCGCCGCCTTACGCGCCGGATTGGGCGGAGGCGGCGTCGGGCGAACCGCTGGCCGATGCGGCCGCGCGGCATCTGGTCGCCATCGATCGCGAAGCCTTCCAGGAAGGCGACGTGCTGTTGTTCCGCTGGCGCGCCAATCTGCCGGCGAAGCACGCCGCCATCGTCACCGCGCCGGACCTGATGGTGCACGCGCATGACGGCGCGGCGGTGGCCGAGGTCGCCATCGCGCCGTGGTGGCGCCGCCGCCTCGCTTACGCTTTCCGCTTCCCCGGCGTCGAGTAAGACACCATGGCCGCACTCGTTCTTTCCGTCGCCGGCAAGGCGGCGGGCTCCGCATTGTTGGGCCCGACCGGCGCCATTGTCGGACGCCTGGTCGGCGCGGTGGCCGGCAACGCAATCGACCGCGCGCTGTTCGCACCGCGCATCGAGCGCAGCGTCGATGGACCGCGCCTGTCCGATCTGACCGTAATGGCCTCGACGGCAGGGGCGCCGATGCCGCGCGTCTACGGCCGCGCACGCCTGTCGGGGCAGGTGATCTGGGCCACCAACCTTGAAGAGGTCGTCAGCACGTCGAGCGACACGACGAGAAGCGGCGGCAAGGGCATCGGCATGGGCGGTGGCACGAGCGTCACCACGACGACGACGACCTATTCCTATTTCGCCAATCTCGCGGTCGGCCTGTGCGAGGGGCCGATCGGCGCGGTGCAGCGCGTGTGGGCCGACGGCCAGGCGCTCGATCTCTCAGGCCTGACTGTGCGCACCTACACCGGTGACGAGAGCCAGACGCCCGATCCGCTGATCGTCGCCAAGGACGGCGACGTGCCGGCCTATCGCGGGCTGGCTTACGTCGTGTTCGAACGCCTGCCGCTGGAGAATTTCGGCAACCGCATTCCGCAATTGTCGTTCGAGGTGGTGCGGCCGGTCGGGCGGCTCGAGCAGATGAGCAAGGCGGTCACTTTGATTCCGGGTTCGACCGAGTTCGGCTACGAACCTTCGACCGTGGTGCAGACGCTCGGGCCGGGACAGTCGGCGCCGGAGAACCGACACGTCACGACGACGGCGTCCGATGTGCTCGCCGCGCTCGACGACTTACAGGCGGTCGCGCCCAATCTCGAACGCGTCGCCGTCGTCGTGAGCTGGTTCGGCACCGATCTGCGCGCGGGAGAATGCCGCGTGTTGCCGAAGGTCGACAGCGCGAACAAGCAGACGTTCGGTGCGACCTGGGGCGTCGCCGGACTCGACCGCACGAGCGCGCAAGTGGTGTCGCAGGCCGACGGCCGCCCTGCTTACGGCGGCACGCCCTCCGACCAGAGCGTCAGGGATCTCATCGCCGAACTGAAGGCACGCGGCCTGAAGGTCACGCTCTATCCGTTCCTGATGATGGATATCGCCGCGGGCAATGCGCTTGCCGATCCGTGGACCGGCGTGGCGGCGCAGCCGGCCTATCCGTGGCGCGGGCGCATCACCTGCGATCCGGCGCCGGGGCAGGCCGGCTCGCCGGACGGCACGAGCGCGGCGGCCGATCAGGTGAACGCCTTCTTCAGCGGCGGCGCCGACGACTGGAATTTCCGCACCATGATTTTGCATTACGCGTCGCTCGCGGCGGACGCGGGCGGCGTGGATGCCTTCCTCATCGGCTCCGAGCTGAAAGCGCTGACGCGCGTACGCTCCGCCTCAGGCGTCTATCCGGCGGTCGATGCGCTGGTGTCGCTCGCCGCCGAGACGAAAGCGATCGTCGGTGCCGGCACGACGGTGACCTACGGCGCCGACTGGACCGAATACAGCAGCCATGTTGTCGACACGGGCGCCAACGAGGTGCGCTTCCCGCTCGACAAATTGTGGGCGTCGTCGGCCATCGATGCCATCGGCATCGATTACTACGCGCCGCTCGCCGACTGGCGCGACGCCGGCACGCAACTCGATACGGCTCTGACCGACAGTCCGTACCGGCTCGGTTATCTCGCCGGCAATCTCGCCGCCGGCGAAGGCTACGACTGGTATTATGCCGACGCCGCGGCGCGCGATGCGCAGATGCGCACGCCGATCACCGACGGTCTCGGCAAGCCGTGGCTGTTCCGGCAGAAAGATATCTGGAATTTCTGGTCACAGCCGCATCACGAGCGCGTCGGCGGCGCCGAGGTGGCGGCGCCGACCGCGTGGGTGCCGCAATCGAAGCCTGTGTGGCTGACGGAGATCGGCTGCCCGGCGGTCAACAAGGGCGCCAATCAGCCGAGCGTGTTTCCCGATCCGAAGTCGTCGGAGTCGGGTCTGCCTTATTATTCCGATGGCACGCGGGACGACCTGATGCAGCGGCGCTATCTCGAAGCCGTGCTCGGCGCGCTCGATCCGGACTTCGGTGCTGCCGCGCTCAATCCGACATCCACCGTGTATGGCGGGCGCATGATCGCGCCGGACGGAGTCCATCTGTGGACCTGGGACGCGCGACCCTGGCCGGTATTTCCGGCGGCAGACGGCGTGTGGAGCGACGCCGGCAACTGGGAAACCGGACATTGGCTCACCGGCCGCTTCGGCGGCGCGCCGCTCGATGCTCTGGTCGCGGCCATCCTCACGGACGGCGGCATGGCGGGCGCCGACACCAGCGCGCTCGGCGAGGGGCCGCAAGGTTATGTCGTCGACCGGCCGATGGCGCCGCGCGCCGCGCTCGATCCGCTGGCGCTCGCTTACGCCTTCGATGCTTGCGAGGTCGAGGGTCGCTTGCGCTTTGCGGCGCGCGGCGGTTCGCCGGTTGCGGACTTGACCGAAGACGATCTTGTCCTGCCGGACCAGACGGCGCCGGCGCGGCTGACGCGGACGCAGGAAACCGATCTGCCGCGCGAGGTGACGATCGGCTTCACCGACATCGACGCGGACTATCAGGCCGGCACGGTTGCGTCGCGGCGCCTGGTCGGCGGCAGCGCGCGCACGGCGCATGCCGATCTCGCGGCCGTGAGCGGCGGCGCGCAGATGCAGCGGCGGGCGGAGATCTGGCTGCAGGACCTCTGGGCCGGGCGCGAGATCACCGACTTCGCGGTGCCGCCGAGCCGGCTCATGCTCACCGCTTCCGATATATTCGGCGTCACCATCAACGGCCGCCGGCGTCTCGTGGAGGCGCAGCAGATCGCCGACGCCGAGGACCGCGCCGTCGTCGCGCGGTCGATCGATCCCGAGGTGTTCAGCCTCCCGTTGCCGCCGGCGCCACCGCGCGTCGCCGGTATCCCGTCGGCGGTCGGCCCGGTGCATGCGCTGGCGCTCGATCTGCCCACCTTGCTCGCTACGGACCCGCCGGTGCTGTCGCGGCTCGCCGCTTTCGCCGATCCCTGGCCCGGACCGGTGGCGGTGTGGTCGTTGACCGACGGCGTGAGCTACGACCGCGCCGCGCTTGCCGTGGCGCCGTGCATCGTCGGCGAGACGCTCGACGACCTGCCGGCGGGTCCGACTGCGCGTTGGCACAACACCGGCGTGCGCGTGCAGCTCTATGGCGGCGGGCTGTCGTCGATCTCGGACGATGCGCTGTTCTCGGGCGGCAATGCCGCCGCGGTGCAGCGCACCGATGGCGCTTGGGAGGTCATCCAGTTTGCGAACGCCGAACTCGTCGGCGACCGTACTTATCTCCTGTCGCGCTTCTTGCGCGGTCAGGCCGGCAGCGAGTGGGCGATAGGCGCGCCGCTGGCCGCCGGCGCGCCCTTCCTGCTGCTCGATGGCAATCTCGTGGCGATCGCGAGCGGGCTTGGCGCGCTGGAGCGGACTTTGCAATTGCGCGTGGTCGCGGCCAACCGCGATCACGGCGATCCGACCGCGCTCGCCCTCTCGGTGACACCGCAGGCGACCGCGTTGATGCCGCTCGCGCCGGTGCACGTGACTGCTAGGCGCGATGGCAGCGGCGTGACGTTCACCTGGATTCGGCGCACGCGCATCGACGGCGACAGTTGGGTGGGCGAAGTGCCGCTCGGCGAGGACAGCGAGCAATACGCGCTCGACATTCTCTCCGGCGGCAGCGTCGTGCGCACGCTCAGCACGGCGGCGCCGTCGGCATTTTATGCGGCGGCCGATGAACTCGCCGATTTCGGCACCCCGCAGGGCGCGCTGCACATCCGCGTCGCGCAGTTCTCGGCAACCGTCGGCCGCGGCTTCGCCGCCGATCTCACACTCACAGTGTAGCCCATCATGACCGATACGCCCCGATTGTCTCTGCCGGTGATCGAAGCCGCGCAGGCGCAAAAGCACGTCACGCATAACGAGGCCCTGGCGCTGCTCGACTGCCTCACGCAGCTCGCGGTCGAAAGCCGTTCGCTCGCCGCGCCGCCGGCCTCACCCGCCGAAGGCGGCTGTTATATCCCCGCGGCAAGCGCGACCGGCGCCTGGAGCGGCTGGGACAACCAGCTCGCGCTCTTCAGCGGCGGCGGCTGGCTGCGCCTCGCGCCGGTGCCCGGACTGAAAGCATGGGTGAGGGACGAGCGGCTGACGCTCACCTACGAGGATGGTGTCTGGCGCGACGGTATTGCGCTCACCGCCAATGGCGGCCGCGTGACGCTGCGCGCGAAGGAAGAGGAAGTGACGCTCACCGGCGCCTATGTGGAGACCACGGACGCCGCGTTCATCCCGAACCGCGCCATCGTGCTCGGCGTCGCCTCGCGCACGACTTTGGCGATCACCGGCGCGGCCTCCTACGGCGTTGGCACCGTTTCGAACAGCACGCAGTTCGGCGATCTGCTCGGCGTCGCGCTCGGTTCGACCAATATCGGCGTCATCGGCCCTTCCGGCGTCTACGCCGATACGCGGGTGCGCGTCACCGCCAACGGCGGCAGCTTCACCGCCGGCAAGGTCCGCCTCGTCGTCTATTTCATCGAAATGTCGGCGCCCGGCGCCTGACGAACGGAGCTCTCCATGCAACCCGCCATCGAAACCGAACCGATCACCGAAACCCGCGGCGACGACTGGGTGTGGCCGCTCGCGCTCATCGGCGACAACGACGTGCCGGTCGATCTCACCGGCTGCACGTTCGACGGCGCCGCGCTGTCGTGGCGCGGCGGTGCGCTGCCTCTCACGACCGTCAACGGCCGGCTGGTTGTCGGCGCTGCGGGCCAGTTCACCGTCACGGTGGCGCGGGCCGACACCATCAACGTGCCCGACGGTCAGCGCGCGCGCGCGGTGATCCCGATCATCGACACGCTCGGCTGCCGGTCGACGCTGCTCATCATTCCCATCCTGGTGATCGCACCATGACCGATCCGATCCGCACCATCCGCATCACCGCGCAGGGCCCGGCGGGACCGCAAGGTCCGTCAGGGCCGCAGGGCCCAGCCGGTCCGCAGGGACCCGCCGGCGTCGCCGGACCCCAGGGTCCGGCCGGTCCGACCGGCAATACGGGGCCGCAGGGACCGCAAGGCGTCGCCGGCCCGCTCGCCGCCGATGTCACCACGGAGGACGTCGCCGGGACCGCGTACACTGTGGTCGCCGGCGATCTCGGCAAGCGCAAGCGCACGACGAATGCGAGCGCCGTCACGGTGACCTTGCCGAACGACCGCGAGCAGGGATTTTCATTTCTGCTCTGCCAGGCCGGTGCCGGGCAGGTGACGTTCGCCGCGGCCGCCGGAGCGGCGCTGCACTCACGCACCGGCTACCTGAGGACCGCCGGCCAATGGTCGGAGGTGTCGTTGACCGTCGACAGCAATAGCGGCGGCTCGGCCGCCGCGTGGGTCATCTCGGGAGACGTCGCTCCATGACCTCCGTCGCCTATGGCATCGCCATGCCCGCGAACAGGGGCGTTCTTGGCGCCCCGATCTACTGCGCGCAGGCGTCCGCCTTCTTTCAGAGGCTCGCGAGCCAGCCAAGCGCCGCGCGCAAGGCGCTCTACAACACGATGATCTCCGCGCTCGTGAGCGCCGACGTGTGGAGCAAGCTCGATACGCTCTACATGTTCGCCGCGGCCGATCAGGCGACGGCACTCACGAACCTGGTATCGGCAAGTTTCGGCGCAACCGCGGTCGGCACGCCGACTTTCACCACCGATCAGGGCTTCACCGGCGCGACGGGGAAATACGTCGACAGCAATTTCAATCCCTCGACCGCCGGAGGCCAGTTCCAGCAGAACAGCGCCAGCGCTTTCGCGTGGGGATCGTTGGTCGCCGGCATTGCCGGCGCCACCATCGGCAACGCCACGGACACGAACAGTAATCCGGCCGAAATATACCCGCGGTACGTCGACAACACGATGTACGGCAATCTCGGTGAGAGCACCGAGAGCGCCATCGCCACGGGTCAAACCGACGGCAGCGGCTTGCGCGCCCTCTCGCGAACAGCCGGCAGCGGGTATGCCGCTTACAAGGGCGCTGGCACACTGATTGCGAACGTAACGGCGGCGTCCACGGCGCTCGCCAACAAGAAGATCGCGTTTTTTGTCGGTCAGAGCGCGCATTACTACACCGGCACGGTCTACTGCGGCGGTTTCGGCGCAGGGCTGAGCAGCAGCGACGTCAACGCGCTCTACGGCGCATTGCATCCGTATCTGCAGGCGGTCGCGGGATTGGCCTGACCGCGGTTCACATTCATCCAGAGATCCGGTGGAGAACGACCATGGCTGTCGCCAGCTATGCGCGGTCGCTTGCGTGCCTTCTGGCGCACGAGGGCGGATACACCAACCACCCAGACGACCCGGGCGGACCGACCAATTTCGGCATCACCATCGCCGACTATCGCCGCTATGCCAAGGCAGACGCGACGGCCGGCGACGTGCGCGCCATGTCGGTCGAGGACGCGAAGCGCATCTATCGCAAGCGCTACTGGGACGCGCAACGCTGCGACGATCTTCCGGCCGGCGTCGATTACGCCGTGTTCGATTATGGCGTGAATTCCGGCATCGGCCGCTCCGGCAAGGTGCTGCGCCGCATGCTGCGTTTGCCTGACGACAGCAGCGCGGTCACCGACGAGGTGGTCGCTGCGTGCCAAGCCGCCGACGCGCGCGCGCTGGTGGTCGCGATTTGCGACGAACGGCTGCGCTTCCTCAAGTCGCTGAAGACGTGGTCCGTGTTCGGCACGGGCTGGGGGCGTCGGGTCGACGAGGTCAAGGCGGCCGCGCTGCAAATGGCCGCGCCGCCAGCGGCAGGACCCGTTGCGCCGAAGCCGGTCGTGTCCATCAAGGCCGGCGGCGCCGCCGCCGCAGCCGGTGCGAGCGCCGCCGCTGCGCATCAGGCGGGTTTGCCGATCGGTCTCATCGTCGCGGTCGCCGTCGCGGGCGCGCTTGCGGCGCTGCTGCTCATCCATGTTCTCGAAGGAAAGGACTGACCCATGTGGGCCAAGATCAAGGCGTCGTTCAAGAACTCCATCACCATCCTGTGGGCGCGCGTCGTCGCGCTCGGCGGCGTGCTGCTCGCCCTTGGCCAGTCGCTCGCCGCCGATCCGAACGTCAACGGCGCGATCCAGCAGGCGCTGCAGCCGAAATTGATTCCCTACTACATCATCGGGATCGGGCTGATCACCGAGGTTGCTCGCCGTCGCACCGCGAAGGCCGCCTGACATGTTCGCGACTTTGCTCGGCTGGCTTGGCAACCTGCTTGGCGGACCGTTCGCCAAGGCCGCGGTCGACGCCTATCGCGCCAAGCTTTCCGCCGACAATACGAGCGAGAAGGTCGCCGCCGGTCTCGCCGCGCGCGAACTCGCGGTCGAACAACGCGAGCGCGAGGTCGAGGCGCAAATCATCGTGGCGGAGCAGGGGCGCTGGTACACGGCGCTGCCGCGGCCGCTCTTCGCCGCCGCCTTCATCATCTATACGTGGAAGGTGGTGGTGTGGGACCGGGTGCTCGGTCTCGGCACGACGCCGCCTCTGTCCGGCGACGTCGGGCAATGGGCGATGATCGTGCTGACCGCCTATTTCGGCGGCCGCAGCCTGGAGAAGGTGGCGCGCATCCTCGGACGCAAGTGAGCGGGTTCCGACAGGCTACCGAGCGTGCTCACAGCGCGGTTGTAAGATTTTAAATAATGGCAGATGCGAATGAAGTCCCCTCGTTCGGAAGCCGTCTCGTCCGACCTTTTGCGCAAAGAGCTTTTCCGCGATTGCGAACTGCTCTCGGTCGCGAAGCGGCTCTTATTGACGTGTAGGTCATCTCACCCCCAGCTCTATTCACCCGCGCGTGCACGCCAGCTCGCTGCAATTGAGCGGAGGCATGCTGTTCGTCGTGCCCAATTGAGCATTTTGGGATCTGCGGAAGCGCGCTTTAAGGCCAATTTCAATCCCAATCAGGCTCGGGTTCCCGCAGGGCAGCGGGAAGGAGGGCAGTGGACGGAGGACGGTGGCGCAGGTAGCGGGGTTGCACGTTCGACCAATGGCGGTGAGACGCCTCGTCGTGTCGTCGTCTCCAGTCGCTCACTGTCCCAAAGGGTCGGAGGCCGCGCGGCTATCTTGGCAGCGAGCCCATTGCCTAGAACACCAAATTCGCTCGTCAATATCGACTACTCGAGGGCACTAACCGGGATATCGAATATCGATAACGTGACGAAAAGCCTGAGCGAAACACTTTCTAGGTCGATGCAAGATGTGAATTTCCTCCCGGAATGGACGCCGCAGGTCTACGGTACGGCGGTCCACGTCGATTTTGGGGTGCGCGTGCGGCTACAGGAGATTCCAGGCGTTGAGGTGGAGCAGAGTTTCTTCGATAAGGACACAGCGGATTACGGCGACCCCGGAAGCATCCGAACTGACATTCTCCTTCGAAATGAGGCGGGAGATATTCAGGCCATTTATGACGTCAAAACAGGTGGAGCGGTCTTGACCTCGACGCGTGTTAAAGAAATTCGTGATCACACGGGGGCAGGATCTGAAGTGCCGATCATCGAGCTGCAGGTTAACCGGGGTGCCACAATAAAAGGAATAACCGGGCTTCGTCATATACTCGGCAGCGTCACGGCAGCTCTGTGGGATTGAGCGCATCCAGGCAGTGCGGGTCTGGCGGGAGTCGCATGATATTGCGCCGCCGCTCTATAATCGCGAGGACGGCGGCGCGAAACTGTGCGGGTTCGTCGAGCAGTTCGGCCAAAGCGGCACTGTCCACCTTCAGTTTTTCCTGCCATCCGTAACCGTGCGTCTGCCACGCTGCCATTTCATTGAAGAGTCGGCGAGCAGTCAGCATTTCTCCGGCCAATCCCGCCGCAACGGCGGCGTTATATTTCGGCCAGTCGTCGCGGTGCGAGTCGGAGAGCAGATGTTGGTAGATTCGATTGAAGGTTTTGAATCGCTCCCGTTGTTTTTGGACTTCTCGTGCCGCGACGGCAGCCATGTGTGCGATTTGGGGTGTAAATTGTTCGGCGTTCTCAAACGGCACGAACTTGGCAGGACGGTAGGCGATGGCATATCCGTATGATTCTTTCCAAAGCCAGGCCACGAAGATGTTAAGGTAGCTGCCCTTCGACCATCCGCTGGGCTGAAACTCGACGGCAATCAGCCAATAGCGTTGATCCGAATACCAAACCCGCGACTGGCCCTTGCGTACGCATCCAATTGGCGCAAGCGCCGCTTTCGCCGCCGCAGCGATGATTTTCCCGTGCTCGCTCGCTTTCGCCATGCGGGTGCCGTTTTGAGACAGCCTTGACCCAGAGTACTGTGCCTGTTGGGGTGGCAACGCGCAATCATGGGGTCAGTGGTCGGCCGCGTGATGCATGCGACGGGTCGGGTGAAATTTTGCAATGGACATCTTCGACGCCGTCGCTTCCCGTTACTCCTGCCGCGCGTTCCTGCCGACGCCGGTGCCCGAGGCGATCGTGCGCGACATCCTCGCGCGTGCGAGCCGCGCTCCGTCGGCCGGCAACATGCAGCCGTGGCGCATCTATGCAATTGCCGGCGCGCGCGTCGAGGCGCTAAAGGCATTGCTGGCGCCGCGCATGAACGAGTTGCCGAAGGCCGAGGGCGGCGACTATCGCATCTATCCCGATCCGACGGAGGAGCCGTATCGCACGCGCCGCTTCTCCGTCGGTGAGATGCTTTATCAGTCGATCGGCGTGCCGCGCGCGGACAAACCGGCCCGCTACCGGCAATACGCCCGCAACTTCCAGTTCTTCGGCGCGCCGGTCGGGTTGTTCTTCGCGCTTGACCGCAGCTTCGGTGTCGCGCAATGGGCCGACATCGGCGGCCTCCTGCAGACGGTCATGCTCCTTGCGCGCGGCCACCGCCTGCATACTTGTCCGCAGCAGGCCTGGGTGTCGTGGCATCGTACCATGCGCACGTTCCTTGATCTGCCGGACAACCTGATGATCTATTCGGGCCTGGCCCTCGGCTACGCAGACGCGGCCGCCCCCATCAATTCCTGGCGATCCCCGCGTGAACCGGTTGACGTTTTTGCGTCGTTTTCAGGCTTCGAGCGATAGATTTCACGCGACGTTAAGCCGCTTTGTTCAGCCGCCGTTCACCGGCGCGTTCGTACACACCCATCCCATGGCGGCTTTATCCACCTTCCTGACCGCACTTGTCCTCGCGCTGCTGCCGGCGGCGCCCGCCGACGCGGCGGATGCCTCGCCGTATCCGGCCGCCCACGTCGTCGTGCATGCCGGAACCTGCCTGACCAAGTCCGAACAGCGCGCCGCGGTCGCCTCCCACCACGCCATCCCGCTCGGCCAGGCGATCAAGATCCTGCGCGAGCACGGCAAGCGCGCCGAGGTCGTCCGCGCCCGGTTGTGCCGCCACGAGGGCAAGCTGGTCTACATGCTGACTCTCCTCGCGCATAATGGCAAAGTGATCCGCACCAGCGTCGATGCCGGCAACGGCGAACTGCTGGTCAACAAGCGCTGAGCGGAGATCCCACTTTTGCGTCTGCTTGTCGTCGAGGACGATCCCGACCTGAACCGCCAGCTCGCCGCCGCGCTGACTGACGCCGGCTACGTCGTCGATCGCGCCTTCGATGGCGAGGAGGGGCACTATCTCGGCGAGTCCGAGCCCTATGACGCGGTGATCCTCGATATCGGCCTGCCGAAGATGGACGGCATCTCGGTGCTCGAATCCTGGCGCCGCACCGGGCGCGCCATGCCGGTGCTGATGCTCACGGCGCGCGACCGCTGGAGCGACAAGGTGCAGGGGTTCGACGCCGGCGCCGACGACTACGTCGCCAAGCCGTTCCACCTCGAGGAGGTGCTGGCGCGGGTCCGCGCGCTGCTGCGCCGCTCCGCCGGCCACGCCAAAAGCGAGTTCAACTGCGGCCCCGTGCGCCTCGACACGCGCACCGGCCGCGTCGCCGTCGACGGCAATCCGGTCAAGCTCACCAGCCACGAATACCGGCTGCTCGCCTACCTGATGCATCACGCCGGCCGCGTCGTCTCGCGCACCGAACTCGTCGAGCATCTCTACGATCAGGACTTCGACCGCGACTCCAACACGATCGAGGTTTTCGTCGGCCGCATCCGCAAGAAGCTCGGCGTCGACATCATCCAGACCGTGCGCGGCCTAGGCTATCTGCTCGCCCCGCCGACACCATGAGCAAAGCGCGACGCTGGCTCGGTTCGCTGCCGCGCATTCTGCGGTCGAACTCGCTCGCCTTGCGTCTCTTCCTCACCGCCACGGCCTGGGCGGTCTTCATCCTCGTCATTACCGGTTTCATCCTCTCCTCGCTCTATCGCCAGGCGGTCGAGCATTCGTTCGATCGCCGTCTCGACGTCTATCTGCGCACCATCGTCGCCGACTTGTCGGCGCCGGAAGAAGCGGGCGACAAGTTCCCGCAATCGCTCGGCGAGCCGCTGTTCGAACTGCCGCTCTCGGGCTGGTACTGGCAGGTGACGCGGCTCGATCCGGGCAAGAACGACGTCCGCTCATCGCGCTCACTGTGGGACGGGGGGCTGCCGCATCTCCAGGATCAGCGCGTGGCGGCGGGCGCCGACGGCTCGCGCGAGGGCTATGTCTCGGGCCCCAGCGACCAGCGTCTGCGCCTGCTCGAGCGCACGATCGATCTCGGCGACGAAGGGCATTACCTCGTCGCCGTCGCCGGCGACGCCGCCGAGATCAATGACGAGACGCGCTCCTTCGACCAGGCGCTCACCGTCACCTTCGTGCTGCTCGCGGTCGTGCTGCTGCTGACGACGATGTTTCAGGTGCGATTCGGCCTGGCGCCGCTCAAGCGCATCACCACCAGCCTCGCCGCGATCCGCGCCGGCACCACCGAACGCCTGGAAGGCGACTTTCCCGTCGAGATCGCGCCGCTCGCGCGCGAGACCAACGCGCTGATCGAGGCCAATCGCGAGATCGTCGAGCGCGCGCGCATGCACGTCGGCAATCTCGCGCATGCGCTCAAGACGCCTCTGTCGGTGATGGTCAACGAGGCCGCCGCACATGGCGACGACGCCTTCGCCGGCAAGGTGCGCGAGCAGGCCGAGATCATGCGCGATCAGGTCGCGCGGCATCTCGAACGCGCGCGGCTGGCGGCGCGCCTGACGGTGGTCGGCAGCGTCACCGAGATCGAGCCGGTCGTCATCGCGCTCGCCCGCACCATGGAGAAGATCCATCGCGACAAGGGCGTGGCCGTCGAGGTGCGCGCCGACCCGCAGGCGAAATTCCGCGGCGAACGGCCCGATCTCGAGGAGATGATCGGCAATCTGGTCGACAATGCCTGCAAATGGGCGACCTCGCGCGTCCTTGTCTCGGTCACAGGCACGGCCGAAGGCGGCGAGGGGCTGCTCCACGTGGTCGTCGACGACGACGGTGCCGGCCTGTCGGCGGTCGAGCGCGAGCAGGTCGCCAAGCGCGGCCAGCGCCTCGATGAGTCGAAGCCCGGGTCCGGCCTTGGCCTCTCCATCGTCACCGAGCTGGTCAACCTCTATGGCGGCGAGCTCAAGCTCGGCCAGGCGCCGATCGGAGGCCTGCGCGCCGAGCTCCTGCTGCCGGCCGGCTAGAGCCCGCGAATGCGGACGAACAGATACGTTGCCAGCGTCGTCACCACCATGAGGCCGAGGGCGAACGGATAGCCGTAGGTCCATTGCAGTTCCGGCATGATTTTGAAATTCATGCCGTAGATGCCGGCGATCACCATCGGCGGTGTCAGGATGATGCCGACGAGGGTCAGCACGTTCATCACCTTGTTCTGCAGCAGGCCGATGTAGCCGACGATGCCGTCGAGCAGGAAGCCCGCGGTCGCCGACAGATCGGTCTCGGCCTCGGCGATCGATCTCAAATCGCGCTCGAATGTGTCGAGCTTGACGATGAGGCTCTTGGCCACGTCCTGCTCACGCAAGAACGCCACCAGCCGGCGGAAGCTCAGGACGCTGCGCCGGAGCTTGACCAGGATCTCGCGCCGCGGCCCAAGCTCGGTGAGCACACGCTCGAGCTGACGGTTGCGCAGCCGTGGTGAGCCTTCCAGCAGGCGGCGACGCTGGTTGGTCGCGCGATGCTGAAAAACCATCATGTTGATGCGGTCGAGGTCATGGCCGACCTTGTCGAGAATGTTGTCGGTGTGATCGACGATCATGTCGAGAATGGCGGCGAAGACGTCATCGCGGCCGGAGCCGTGCGTGCAGTTCTCGCATTCCTTGACCAGCACGGAGAGTCCCTGGGCGCTCCCGTCGGTCACGGTCACCAGCACGCCTTCGGCCCGGATGAAGGTGACCTTGAGCAGATGCGGATCGCCACTCTCGGGGAGCATCAACAGCAGGCCGGTCATCGTCAGCTGGCGCTCGGTGGCCATGAAATGACTGGAGACCTGGAACGGCTCGTAGTCGTTAACGGGGCTGAGTTCGATCTCGAGGGCGTTTTCGACACGGCGTTTTTCGTCGTCGCTGGCGTCGGACAGATCGATCCACTGCGCCGCGCGCAGGTCACCGGCGCTGTCGCTGCTTTCGGTAAGATTGCCATCCTCCAGGCCGTAGACCTTCAACACCCTTGTGCTCCGCACCATTCAACCGCGCGGAACAACGCCATTGCGCCGCCATGGTTGCTTTCTCAGGCCGCTGTTTTGCCCCAATCATCCCCTTCCGATAGGCTTCCGTAGCGTCCGCCGTCCGGCGGATTCGCATTTCCTGTCCGATTGTCCGGGGGTCGACATGTCCGTTGCTAAATACATCGCCATCATTGGTCTGGCTGGCTCGCTCGCCGCCTGCGCTGGCAGCCCGGATGGCATGGGACCGGGGCCGAAGGAGAACACCGGCACGCTGCTCGGCGCGCTCGGCGGTGCGGCGATCGGATCGCAGTTCGGCGGCGGCGCGGGCGGTCACGTGGCCGGCGCGCTGATCGGCGCCGGCGTCGGCGCCCTGATCGGCAACCGCATCGGCGCCTCGCTCGACGACCAGGACAAGAAGCTCGCCTACGAGGCGGAGATGAACGCGCTCGATCGCGGCCAGTCTGGCGCTCCGGTGTCGTGGCGCAACCCGGACACGGGCCGCTACGGCTCGGTGGTGCCGGGCCCGGCCTATGTCGACGCCGGCCGCAACTGCCGCGCCTATACCGAGACCATTTATATCGACGGCCGGCCGCAGACGGCGCGCGGCACCGCCTGCCGCAATCCCGACGGCAGCTGGACGCCGCTCAGCTAAGGCGCACGTTAACCGCCCGGTATCCTTAACCGTCTCTTCACCCGCCCGACGCTATGAGTTCCGTCGGGAAAAGGGGTGAGGAATGTCGGGCGCGAGCAACGCGGTTCGGCTGCGGCAGTATCTGCTGGCGCTGAGCCCGCAGGCGCGAGTGGAGCTGCGGCAGCAGCTCGCCCGCGCCGCGAGCAGCGAAGCCGCCGTGATCCTCGACGAGCTGTGCCGCCTCGATCCGTTCGACCTCGACGCGCCGGCGCGGCTCTTCTTCCAGCCGCTCGAGCCCTTCATCGTCGAAGACGTCGTGGAGCGGCCGTTTCGGCTGCCGCGTTCGTCGTTGCCGCAGTTGTGGCGCTGGGTCGCGCGCGATCTGCTGCGCGACGAAGCCAGCGAATTCTCCGACGCGACAGACGACGCGCTCGCTGCCGGCGACGTCGCGCGTGCCGAAGGCCTGGCGCGCGATTTCCAGGATCGTGTCGCCGCCGTGATCCGCGCCAGTTTCGCGGAGTCGGATGACCAGTTGCTGCCGCGGCGGCTGCTGGCACAGCTCGGCACGCCGCGCGCCGCCGACGAGATCGCGACCTTGCGCTGGGCCTTGCGCGGACGCGATGCGCTCTCCGCGCTCTCCGCGCGGCTGCCCGCGACCATCGACGACCTTCCCCCGCAATCCATCCCCGTACTGACGATGCTGATCGAGAACGCCGCGCGCCCGCGCGACGTGTTCGTCTACGCGCTGCTCGTGCTCATGCGTCGCATGGCCGCGCCGTGGCAAATCGTCCGGCTCGCCGTGCACGCGGCCGGCAGCAACAGCGCCGCGCGGGTCGCCGACACGCCCTACGGCGTCGTGCTCGACATCCTCCTCGGCGATCTCGATTGCCAGATCGCGCAGCTTGGCGCGGCCCTGGCGGCGAGCGACGGCGCGACCGCCATCATCGCCATCCGCGCCATCGACGCCGCCGTGCAGGGGCTGCGCGGCGAGCTCGCCATTCCTGTCGGCAGCACGCTCGCCCGGCGGCTTTCGGCGCTCACGACCGACGCGGCGGCGGTGACCCGCGCGGCTCTGGCCGGCGCCGCGGCGCATCCGGTCGCGCTGAGCGCCTGACCGCCGGCCAATCCCCGCCAACCTCGTTGATTTTGCTCATTGCCGCCATGATTGCGCGTATGTATGCCCTGCCTTGAGGCCCGCCGGAACTCCCGCGCGGCCAAGGTGGATAGACCCCTTGATGGCACTGTGGCTCGCCTTTGCGCTGATGACGGCGGCAGCGATTTTTGCTGTCCTTTGGCCATTATCCCGGCGCGCGCGCGTTCGCGGCGGCACCGAAGTGGCCGTCTACCGCGATCAGCTCGATGAAATCGCCCGCGACCGCAAGACCGGCCTGATCGGCAATGCGGAGGCCGAGGCGGCGCGCATCGAAGTGTCGCGCCGGCTTATCGCCGCGGCGACGACCGACGAGGCCGAGCAGCCGGTCGCCGGGCAGGGCTCGCTCTGGCGCAAGCGGGCGACCGCCGTGGCCGGGCTGATGCTGGTGCCGGCCGCCGCCGTCGCGCTCTATCTCGCGCTCGGCTCGCCCAATTTGCCCGGCGAGCCGCTCGGCGCCCGGCTCGATCAGGTGCATTCGGCCGGTTCGATCGCGGCCATGATTTCGCAGGTCGAAGCGCATCTCGAGCGCAATCCGAACGACGCGCGCGGCTACGAAGTGCTGGCGCCGATCTATTTGCGGATCGGGCGCTTCGACGATTCCGTCGCCGCATGGCGCAAGGTGATCGCGCTCGCGGGCGATACGGCGGCGCGCGAAAGCGATCTTGGCGAGGCGCTGACCGCGGCCGGCAACGGCGTCGTCACCGACGACGCGAAAGCCGCCTTCGACAAGGCGGCGAAGCTCGATCCGACCGATCCCAAAGCGCAGTTCTATCGCGGCATGGCCGCGGAACAGGATGGCAATAAAGAGAAGGCCGTCGCGATCTGGAATGACATGCTCAAGGCGGCGCCGGCCGGCGCGCCGTGGATAGACAATGTGAAGGCGGCGATCGTGCGTATCGGCGGTACGCCGCCGCAGGTCGCAGCGAGTGCGCCGCCTTCCGCCGCCGCGGCGCCGGGGCCGAACGCGGCGCAGGTCGCGGCCGCGTCGCAGATGAGCGAGCAGGACCGCGGTGCCATGATCCGCGGCATGGTGGCGCGGCTCGCCGACAAGCTCAAAACCGACGGCAACGACGTCGAAGGCTGGCAGCGGCTGCTGCGGGCCTACGTCGTGCTCGGCGAGCGCGATAAGGCGCAAGCCGCGGCCGGCGACGCCCGGCGCGCGCTCGCCGGCGATCCGGACAAGCTGCGGCAGATCGAGGATATGATAAGGTCTCTGGGGCTGCAGGGTTGAGCCGATGGCGATGACACGAAAACAGCGGCGGCTGGTGCTGATCGGCGGCAGTGTCGGCGTGCTCGGTATCGCACTGGCGCTTATCCTCAGCGCGCTCGGCGGTTCGATCGTCTTTTTCAATTCCCCGAGCGACGTCCTGGTCAGGCACATCGCCCCTGGCACCCGCATCCGCATCGGCGGGCTGGTCAAGACCGGCAGCGTCGAACGCGGCGGCGATCTCAAGATCCGCTTCGAGGTGACCGACGGCAAGAGCGATATCCCCGTGCGTTTCCAGGGCATCGTGCCGGACCTGTTCCGCGAAGGGCAGGGCGTCGTCGCCGAAGGCAAGCTCGGCCCGGGCAACGTGCTCGACGCCGACACGGTGCTGGCCAAGCACGACGAACGCTACATGCCGAAGGAAGTCGTCGACGCGCTGAAGAAGAGCGGGCGCTGGCAGGAAGGCGAAACGGCTTCGGCCGGAGGTGCCGTGAAATGATCCCCGAACTCGGCCATTACGCGCTCATCCTCGCGCTCGCGCTCGGCCTCATCCAGTCGGTGGCGCCGGTGATCGGCAGCGTCTATCGCGATGGCGCGCTGATGCGGCTCGCCAACTCCACGGCGCTGATGCAGTTCGTGTTCGTCGCCGCATCGTTTCTGGCGCTGGTGATCTGCTACGTGACGTCCGACTTCTCGGTGGCGACCGTCTACGAGAACTCGCACTCGATGATGCCGCTGGTCTACAAGATCAGCAGTGTGTGGGGGAACCACGAGGGCTCGATGCTCCTGTGGGTGCTGATCCTCTCGTTGTTCGGCGCGCTGGTCGCGGTGTTCGGCGTCAATTTGCCGTCGACGCTGAAGGCGCTGGTGCTGGCGGTGCAGGCGTGGATCGCCTGCGCCTTCTATATTTTCATCCTGCTCACCTCGAATCCTTTCCTGCGCCTGACGCAGGCGCCGTTCGAGGGCCGCGATCTCAATCCGATCCTGCAGGACCCCGGCCTCGCCATTCATCCGCCTCTGCTTTACCTCGGCTATGTCGGCTTCTCGATCGCCTTTTCCTTCGCCATCGCGGCGCTGATCGAAGGCCGCATCGACGCCGCCTGGGCGCGCTGGGTGCGGCCGTGGACCTTGATGGCGTGGATGTTCCTCACCCTCGGCATCGCGATGGGTTCGTACTGGGCCTATTACACGCTCGGCTGGGGCGGCTTCTGGTTCTGGGATCCGGTCGAGAACGCCTCGCTGATGCCGTGGCTCGCCGGCACCGCGCTCCTGCATTCGGCGGTGGTGATGGAGAAGCGCAATGCGCTGAAGGTGTGGACGATCCTGCTCGCGATCCTGACCTTCTCGCTGTCGCTGATCGGCACCTTCCTCGTCCGCTCCGGCGTGCTCACCTCGGTGCACGCTTTCGCCAGCGATCCGACGCGCGGCGTCTTCATCCTCTGCATCCTCGTCCTGTTCATCGGCGGGGCGCTGACCTTGTTCGCTTGGCGCGCGCCGATGCTGAAGCAGGGCGGCCTGTTCGCACCGATCTCGCGCGAGGGCGCGCTGGTGTTCAATAATCTGTTCCTGACCACCGCCTGCCTGACCGTCTTTGTCGGCACGCTCTATCCGCTGGCGCTCGAAGCTTTGACCGGCGCCAAGATTTCGGTCGGCGCGCCATTCTTCAACCTCACCTTCGGCCCGCTGGTGCTGGCGCTGCTGTTCGCCATGCCGTTCGGCCCGCTGCTGGCCTGGAAGCGCGGCGATCTCTACGGCGCGGCGCAACGCCTGATGGCCGCCTTCGGCATCGGTCTCGTGGTGATCGGCCTGACCTACGCCATCGAAGGCAAGGAGCCGGTGCTGGCGCCGTTCGCCGCCGGTCTCGCCTTCTACATCATGGTCGGGGCGGCGACCGATCTCATCGAGCGCACCGGCCTGTTCCGGATGCCGCTGCGCATGGTGGCGGCGCGCGCCGGCGGCCTGCCGCGCTCGACCTGGGGCACCGCGGTGGCGCATTTCGGCATGGCGCTGACGATGCTCGGCATCATTGCCGCCGGCTCCTGGGGCACGGAGCGCATCGTCGCGGTGAAGCCGTCGCAGACGATTTCGATCTCCGGCTACGACTTAACCTTCGATGGCCTGAGCCAGCGGGCGGGCCCGAATTACAGCGCCGTCGTGGGCCGCTTCACCGTGCGCGACGGGGCGAAGATCATCGGCGTCATGCAGCCGTCGAAACGCACCTTTCCGGCGCGCGGCATGAGTACCAACGAGGCGGCGCTGATGGCGCGCGGCTTCGGCCAACTCTACCTCTCGCTCGGCGATACAGAGGCGAACGGCGCGCTGGCGATAAGGCTCTACTACAAGCCGCTGGTGCTACTGATCTGGATCGGCGCGGTCATCATGATGCTCGGCGGCGGACTGTCGCTGTCGGACCGTCGGCTGCGCGTCGGCGCGCCGAAGCCGGCGCGCGCGAAGGCCGCCATGCAGCCGGCGGAGTAGGGACGATGCGTCGCCTTGCGCTCATCGCCGTTCTGTTCGCGCTGCTCGCGCCGGGCGCGGCCTTCGCGGTACGGCCGGACGAGATGCTGAAGGACCCCGCGCTCGAGGCGCGCGCGCGGCACATCTCGGAAGAGCTGCGCTGCATGGTCTGCCAGAATCAGTCGATCGACGATTCGGAAGCGCCGCTCGCGCACGATCTGCGCGTGCTGGTGCGTCAGCGCATCATGGCCGGCGATAACGACAAGCAGGTGCTCGACTTCCTGGTCGCGCGCTACGGCGATTTCGTGCTGCTCAAGCCGCCTTTCCAGCTCGATACGCTGCTGTTGTGGGGGCTGCCGCCGTTCGCGCTTGCTGCCGGGCTGGTCGGCTTGCTGCTGATGGCCCGCCGCCGGCGGACCGTGTCGCTGCAGCCGGAAGCGCTCAGCGCCGAGGAGCAGGCGAAGGTTGCGACTTTGGTGGAGCCTGAGCCGTCGGGTCACTGAAAGTACAGTCGAATTCCAGGTCGGTCGGCGCCATTTTTCCTTATCTTACGAAAGTTTAACCCCCTCGACAGGACGCCGTAAGGCACACCACCCCATCTTCAGATTCGAAACAGAGCGCCGAGGCGCCCTTCATTCGAATCAATGGAGATTGCGTGATGAACCCGAGCGATAATCCCGCTCCCAAGCACCGCGGCGTTCTGTCGGCCCGCCGCATTGCCCTCCTTGCCACCACCATCGCCGGTCTCGGCGCGGCCGCCTTCGTCGCTGCGCCCGACTTCAACATCTCCGCCGGCTATCCGGTCGCGCACGCGCAAAACCTCACCGAGCAGGCGCACAAGTTGCCGGCGCCGACCGGCTTCGCCGATATCGTCGCCAAGGTGAAGCCTGCCGTGTTCTCGGTGCGGGTGCGCATCGACGACAAGGGCGATAGCGGCGTCACCAGCGACAACAAACAAATCCCGCCCGGCTTGCGCGACTTCTTCCGCCGCTTCGGCATGCCCGACATGCCCAATGGGCAGCAAGGTCAGGGACAGGGGCAGGGCCATGGCATCATCATGGGCCAAGGCTCGGGCTTCTTCATTTCGGCTGACGGCTACGCTGTCACCAACAACCACGTCGTCGAGCATGCCGACAGCGTCAAGGTGATCACCGACGACGGCAAGACGCACACCGCCAAGGTGATCGGCACCGATCCGCGCACCGACCTCGCGCTGATCAAGGTCGAGGGCGGGCCGTACCCGTATGTGAAGCTCGCCGACAACACGCCGCGCATCGGCGACTGGGTGTTGGCGATCGGCAATCCCTACGGCCTCGGTGGCACCGTCACCGCCGGCATCGTGTCGGCGCGCGGCCGCGACATCGGCGCCAGCCCGTATGACGACTTCATCCAGATCGACGCGCCGATCAACAAAGGCAATTCCGGCGGCCCGGCCTTCGACACAGAAGGCAACGTGATTGGCGTCAACACCGCGATCTACTCGCCGTCGGGCGGTTCTGTCGGTATCGCCTTCGCCATCCCTGCGGACACGGTGAAGGCCGTCGTTGCGCAGTTGAAGGAGCACGGCAAGGTGACGCGCGGCTGGATCGGCGTGCAGATCCAGACGGTCACGCCCGACATCGCCGACAGCCTCGGCCTGAAGAAGGCGGAAGGCGCGCTGGTCGCCGAGCCGCAGGCCAACAGCCCGGCCGCGCAGGCAGGCATCAAGGCCGGCGACGTCATCACCCAGGTCGACGGCAACGCGGTCAAGGACTCGCGTGACCTCGCCAAGCGTATCGGTTCGATGGCGCCGGGCACCAAGATCAATCTGACCCTGCTGCATGAAGGCACCGAGAAGAGCCTCTCGCTGACGCTCGGCCAGCTGCCGAACCAGAAGGAGGCCAGCAACACCCCCCAGGAGGACAATGGCGCCGCCTCCGCCGCCATCGGCAAGCTCGGGCTGACGCTCGCGCCTGCCGACCGCGTGCAAGGCGCCGGCAAACACGGCGTCGTCGTCACCGGCGTCGACACTTCCGGCGTCGCCGCCGAGCACGGCTTCTCGACCGGCGACGTGATTCTCGAAGTCGGCGGCAAGGAAGTCTCGACACCGGGCGATGTGCGCAACGCCATCGGCACCGCCCGTCACGAGGGTCGCAAGAACGTACTGATGCGCGTGAAGTCGGGTGACAACACGCGCTTCGTCGCCCTGCCAATCGGCCAGGGCTGAAGACTCTTTCGTTTGCGCATGATCTTGACCGAAAACCGGTACCCACTTTTCGGGATCATGCGCTGAGCTTGGGGACGTCCCGCCGGCATCCGTCGCCCCCGCCGGTGGTCGCCCTCACGGGACGGGCCATGTGCCCGTCCCGGCTAAATCCGGGGGCAGGGGAAACCTCCTGCCTGCGGGCCGAACTCCAACCCCGGCATCCGTCGCCCCCGCTGGGGTGGGGTCGTTGAGGGGGTGGCGGCCTTGCCGCCACCCCTTCGCGTACGTCGGGGGCCGTGCGGGCGCGACAGGCCGGTCCGGGCGGGACCGGCAGAAACTGCGGATCGATGAACAGGCGGGCCGATTACCGCCATCGAATGAACGAAAATTGGTGTGACCGATGCCCCCTAATGCGGATATTCAAGGGCAACGTGCCTTCGGCCGGGTGGCCGATGCGCAGCCGGACCGGGTCACCATGCGCCTGCTCGTTGTCGAGGACGATCGCGACGCTGCCGACTATCTCGTGAAGGCCTTCCGCGAGGTCGGTCATGTGGCCGATGCCGCAATCGACGGCGAAGAAGGCTTCGGGATGGCGCTCGACGGCCAGTACGACGTCCTCATCGTCGACCGCATGCTGCCCAAGCTCGACGGGCTCACCGTCATCGGCAATCTGCGCGACAAGGGCGTCGAGACGCCTGTCCTCATCCTTTCGGCGCTCGGCCAGGTGGACGACCGGGTCAAGGGCCTGCGCGCCGGCGGCGACGACTACCTGCCCAAGCCCTATTCTTTCTCCGAGCTTTTGGCCCGCGTCGAGGTGCTGTCGCGCCGCCGCGGCGGCCGCGGCGAGGAGACCGTGCTGCGCGTCGGCGACCTCTCGCTCGACCGCATGTCGCGCGAGGTGCGCCGCGGCGAGGAGGAGGTCTCGCTGCAGCCGCGCGAATTCCGCCTCCTCGAATATCTGATGAAGCACGCCGGGCAGGTGGTCACCCGCACCATGCTGCTCGAAAACGTGTGGGATTATCACTTCGACCCGCAAACCAACGTCATCGACGTGCACATCTCGCGTTTGCGCTCAAAAATCGATAAAGGTTTCTCCCAGCCGCTCCTGCATACCATTCGCGGCGCGGGATACATGATACGTGACGGCGCTCGGTAAGCTTTTCCGGACGACCACCTTCAAGCTGACGCTGGTCTATTTGACCGTGTTCGCTTTGTTCGCGGCCTTCCTGCTCGGCTATTTCGCGCTCAATACCCGCCGTCTCATCACCGAACAGATCAACGACACCGTCGACGCCGAGATCACCGGGCTGTCCGAGCAGTACCGGCTCGGCGGCATCCGCCGGCTGGTCATCGTCGTCGATGCGCGCGCCCGCCGTCCCGGCTCAAGCCTCTATCTCGTGACCACCTATACCGGCGAGGCGCTCGCCGGCAACGTCACCGCACTGCAGCCCGGCACGCTCGACAATCCCGGCTGGCGCGAGATCTTCTACCGGCGTCTCGACGAGCCGGAGAATACCAATCGTCCGGAGCACGAGGCGCTGGTGCGCGTCTTCCAGTTGCCGGGCGGATTCCGTCTGCTCGTCGGCCGCGACCTGGAAGAGCGCGAGCGCCTCTATCACATCGTGCTGTCGGCCGGCCGCTGGTCGGTGATCATCGTGATCATCCTCGGCCTGGCCGGCGGGCTGTTCGTCACCCGCCGCGTGCTGCGACGGGTCGATGCCATCACCGAATCGACGCGCACCATCATGGATGGCGATCTCGGCGGGCGCCTCCCGGTCGCCGGCACCGGCGACGAGCTCGACCGTCTCGCCGAGAACCTCAACGTCATGCTCGAGCGCATCGAGGCGCTGATGGAAGGCTTGAAGGAAGTCTCCGACAACATCGCGCACGATCTGAAGACGCCGCTGACGCGGCTGCGCAATCGCGCCGAGCAGGCGCTGCGCGCGGCCAAGACCGAAAGCGAATATCGCAACGCGCTGGAAGCGACGATCGATGAATCCGACGGTCTCATTCTGACGTTCAACGCGCTGTTGATGATCGCCCGCGCCGAGTCCGGCCAGGCGCGCGACAACATGAGCGAGTTCGACGCCGCCGAGATCGCGCACGACATCTGCGAATTGTACGAACCGCTGGCCGAGGAGAGCGGCATCGCGCTCAAGGTCGAGGCGGCGACGGCGGCGCCGGTGCACGGCAATCGCGAACTGATCAGCCAGGCGATCGCCAATCTGGTCGACAATGCGATCAAATACACCGCGCCGCAGCCGGGCGCGGCGGACCGCGTTGCGCCGCAGATCGTGGTCGAGGCCGCGGCCGAGGGCGACCGCATCCTGCTCTCGGTGTCGGACAACGGTCCGGGTATACCGGAGGCCGACCGGCAGCGCGCGGTGGAACGTTTCGTGCGGCTGGAACAGAGCCGCTCGCATCCGGGCTCAGGGCTCGGCTTGAGCCTCGCCGCCGCGGTCGCGCGCCTGCACGGCGGCGAACTGAGGCTGACTGATAATCATCCGGGGCTGAAAGCGGTCATTGCCTTGCCGCGGGGAGGACCGGTACAGAGTCCGGGATGACTTCGCCGGGCGACGCCAGTACCGCACCTTCCACATCTCCCGTTTCAGGAGCGCTCGCCGGGCGTTTCGTGACCGCGCCGCGTCTGGTCGACGCCGCGCATGCGGAGGCGGCGCTTGCCGCATGGCTCGCCGACGTGCCTGCTGCCGAGCGGACGGCGCTCGAGGCGCGGATGCGCGCCGCACCGCTGCTGGCGAGCATCCTGCAGAGCCTGACCGAGAATTCGCCGTTCCTGTGGGAACTGGCGAGCCGGGAGCCGGAGCGCCTGCTGAAGCTCATCGACGCCGATCCCGACCGGCATTTCCCGCAACTGCTCGCGGAAACCGCCCGCGCTGTGGGGGCGACCGCCGATCTCGACCAGGCGATGCGCCTGTTGCGGCGGATGAAGGCGGAAGCCGCGCTGCTGATTGCGCTCGCCGACATCGGCGGCGTCTGGCCGGTGATGCAGGCGGCGCGCGCGTTGACGCAATTGGCCGACACCGCCGTGCAGTCCGCCGTGCATTTCGCGCTCGCCGAGGCCGCGGCGAGCGGCCGCATCACGCCCCGCGATGGCTTCGACCCGCAGCGCGACAGCGGCTACATCGTGCTCGCCATGGGCAAGATGGGCGCCTGCGAGCTCAATTATTCCAGCGACATCGACCTCATCGTCTTCTACGACGCCGCCACACCGCTCATCCCGCAAGGCGGGGAGCCGGGGCCGGCATTCGTGCGCATCACGCAGCGCGTCGTGAAACTGCTGCAGGAGCGCACCGGCGAGGGCTACGTCTTCCGTACCGATTTGCGCCTGCGCCCCGATCCGGCCTCGACGCCGATCGCCATCTCGACGGCGGCCGCGATGGCCTATTACGAGAGCGTCGGTCAGAACTGGGAGCGCGCCGCCATGATCAAGGCGCGCGCCTGCGCCGGCGACATCGCCGCCGGCGAAAAACTGGTCAACGATCTTTCGCCCTTCGTCTGGCGCAAATATCTCGACTTCGTCGCGCTCGGCGACGTGCACGCGATGAAGCGGCAGATCAACACCTTCCGCGGCCACGGCACGCTCGCCGTCGAAGGACACAACATCAAGCTCGGCCGGGGTGGCATCCGCGAGGTCGAGTTCTTCGCGCAGACGCAGCAGCTTATTGCCGGCGGACGCAATCCGGCGTTGCGCGACCGCGAGACGCTTGTCACGCTCGACAAGCTGGCGCAGGACCACTGGATCGACGACGTCGCGCGCGACGCGATGTCCGAGGCGTACTGTTTTCTGCGCGTCGTCGAGCATCGCCTGCAGATGATCGACGACGAGCAGACGCAGGTGCTGCCGTCGGAGCGCGAGGGCATGGAGCGCTTCGCCCGCTTCCTCGGCTATGACGACCGTGACGATTTCGCGCGTGTGCTCACGGGGCACATGGAGAAGGTGCAAAACTACTACGCGCGCCTGTTCGAAAAGATGCCGTCGCCGGACCAGCCGGACCTCAAATTCCCGGTCGAGGCCGACGATCACCGCACACTCGATCGCCTGAGCGAACTGGGCTTCCGTTCGGCGCTGGAAGCCTCCGCAATCGTGCGCAACTGGCTCGCTGGCGGCCACCGGTCGCTCAAGGGCGACGTGGCGCAGAGCCACCTGCACGAGCTTGTGCCGGTGCTGGTAGAGCAGATCGCGCGCACCGCCAATCCGAACGGCACCCTCCTCCTGTTCGACGATTTCCTCGCCAATCTGCACGGTGCCGGACGCCTGCTGCCGCTGCTGCGGCAGAATCCCGAGCTTATTTCCCTGATAATCCTCGTGCTCGGCATCGCGCCGCGGCTCGGCGACATCCTCGCCCGCCATCCGCAGGTGATGGACGCGCTGATCGACCCGAGCTTCTTCGGCGCACTGCCGGACGCTGCCGAACTGAGCCGGCGTCTTGAGGCGGCGCTGGCGCAGTCGCGCTACGACGAGGACCTGCTCGAGCGCATCCGCATGTTCGGGCTGGAATACATGTTCCTGATCGGCGTGCGCATCCTGTCCGGCACCGTGACGGCGCGGCAGGCCGGCGCCGCCTTCGCCTCGCTCGCCGATGCGGTGATCTGTGCCGTGCATCGTGCCGTCGCCGAGGTTTTCGCCGGCACCTACGGGCACTTGCGCGACGAGGAAACCGCCGTGCTGGCGATGGGCAAGCTCGGCGGCCGCGAGATGACGGCGACGTCCGATCTCGACCTCATCCTTATGTACGATTTCGACGAGACGCATCCGGAATCGGACGGTAAGCGCTCGCTCTACGGCGGGCAATATTTCGCCCGACTGACGCAGCGGTTGATCAATGCGCTGACGGCGCAGACCAATTACGGCGCTCTCTACGACGTCGACATGCGGCTGCGCCCGTCGGGGCGCGCCGGCCCGCTGGCGACGCAACTCAACGCCTTCGCCGGCTATCAGGAGAGCGAAGCCTGGACGTGGGAGCACATGGCGCTGACGCGCGCGCGTGTGGTGTCGGCGCCGTCCGGGTTCCGCGGCCGCGTCGAGGCGGTGATCCGCGAGGTGCTGACGCGGCCGCGCGGCGCCGACCTTGTGGCCGGCGACGTCGTCGAGATGCGCCGCGCCATCGCCACGGAGAAGGGCGACAGCGACCGCTGGGACATCAAATATGTAGCGGGCGGCCTGGTCGATATCGAATTCATCGCCCAGTACCTGCAGCTCGTGCATGCGCAGGCGCGGCCGGAAATCCTCGATACCTCGACCGCCCGCGTGCTGGAGAAGGCGTGGGCGCTGCGCCTCATCGCCGCCGAGGACGCCGAGCCGTTGCGCGCGGCCGTGCAGCTCTATCAGGACCTCACGCAAATTCTGCGCCTGTGCCTTACCGGACCGTTCGATCCCAAGACGGCGGCGCCCGGGCTGCTGCAACTGCTGGCGCGCGCCGCGGGTGTCCCCGATTTCGCCACGCTGGACGCGACGCTTATCGATTTGCAGGAGCGTGTTCGCGCGAGCTTCGTGCGGATTTTAGGGAGTGCGCCGTAACCGCGCCGTGTCCCGGGTGCAGTGCGGCGTGAAGCGAAGCGGAATGCGGCTCTGCTGACACGGGACCCCGGATCACTTGTGCGAAAGCGGGACCCCGGTTCTGCGGCGCATCACTTCGTGCTGCGCTGCGTCCGGGGCACGAGAAGCCTCACGCCGCTTCTTCCTTCGGCAACTGGCACTGCGGCTCGATCGGCAGTCGCACCAGCACCATGGTGCCGCGGCCGACGGTGGAGCGGATGCTCATGCGGCCGCCGTGCAGTTCGACCAGCGATTTGGAGATGGCAAGCCCGAGCCCCGAGCCCTGATGGCTCTTGGTCAGTTGGCTCTCGACCTGCTCGAACGGCCGGCCGAGGCGCTGCAGCGCGTCCGGCGCGATGCCGATGCCGGTGTCGGCGATGCCAAGCACGATGCAATTGTCGACGGTGCGCGCGCGCACGGTAACCTGGCCGCCGGCCGGCGTGAACTTCACGGCGTTGGACAGGAGATTGAGCACGATCTGCTTGAGCGCGCGGCGGTCGGCGCGCAGCGAGATGTCGGGCGAGACGCAGGCTCTGAGATCGAGCGCCTTGTCCTGTGCGCGGGCCGAGACGACTCGCATGGCCTCGTGCAGCAGCGGGTCGAGCGCGAGGTCCTCGAAGTCGAGGCGGATACGCCCGGCCTCGATCTTGGCCATGTCCAGAACGTCGTTGATGACATCGAGCAGGTATTCGCCGCTGCTGCGGATGTCCTTGCAGTATTCCTGGTACTTGTCGGCGCCGAGCGGGCCGAACATGCCCGACTCCATGATCTCGGAGAAGCCGATGATCGCATTGAGCGGTGTGCGCAGCTCGTGGCTCATATTGGCGAGGAACTTCGACTTCGCCTGGTTGGCTTCCTCGGCGCGGGTCTTCTCGGCGGCGTATTTTTCCGCGAGCTCGGCCAAGCGGTGCTGCGAAGCGCGCAGGTCGGCGACCGTCGCCATCAGCCGGCGCTCGCTGTCGACCAGCTTCTCCTCGTGCATCTTGAGCGCGGTGATGTCGGTGCCGACCGAGACATAGCCGCCGTCCTTGGTGCGGCGCTCGCTGATGTGCAGCCAGCGGCCGTCCTCGAGCTGCGCCTCGAAGGTGCGCGCGCCCGGCTGCGTGGGGCCGTGCGTGATCACCTTGTTGCGCACCACCGGCTGCCGCCCGGCAGCGACCACCGCCTCGTAGGAAGCGCCGACGGTGATCGCCTCGTCCGGCAGGTCGTGCAGTTCCTGGAAATTCGAGTTGCAGAGGACGAGGCGGTTGTCGGCGTCCCACAGGACGAAGGCTTCCGGGATCGTCTCGATGGCGTCGCGCAGCCGCATGTCGGCGGCGACGGTGCGCTCGACCAGGGTCTTCTGCTCGGTGACGTCGACGGCGATGCCGATGAGGTGCAGGCCGGGGTCGTGCGGCTGCCGCACCAGTTCGCAGCGTGCGCGCAGCCAGACCCAGTGGCCGTTGGCGTTGCGCATGCGGAAGGCATGGTCGATCGTCGTCACGCGCGCGTCGGCGAGCTCGGCCGCGAGATCGTAGAGTTGCACGTCGTCGGGATGGATCAGGCTGCTGACGTCGCCGAAGTTGAGCAGATCGTCCTGTCCTTCCATGCCGAGAATGTCGAACATCGACTGCGACCAGAAGATGCGGCCACGGGCGAGGTCCCAGTCCCACAGACCGCAGCGGCCGCGGTTGAGCGCGGTGTCGATGCGGCTGCGCACCGTTTCGTAGATGACGTCGGCCTCGCGCGCGCGCGTTGCCTGCCAGTGAAAGGCGAAGCCGAGGATCAGCACGACGAAGCCGGTCGTGGCCGAGAGGGTGATGGTGAGCGTGGTGACCGAACGCCAGTTCGACAGCGCCGTCGCGCGCGGCTGCAGAACCGCGATCTGGCCAAAGGGCGGCTTCAGCAGCCGCACAGTGGCCAGCGCGCGGCTCTGGTCGGGCAGGGCGATTTCCAGCACGCCGGCATCGGCGCCGAAGGTGGTGAGGGGCTGCGTCGGTCCGAGCAGGTCGATCAACCGGCGGCCGAGCGAGCCGCGCGCGTCGGGGCTGGTGGCGGTGATGATGCCGTCGGAATTGGTGAGGATGAAGCTGCGGCCTTTGCCGGGCGCCCAGGCGGGCAACGCATGCGTCAGCATGTCCTGCGCGGCGGTATTGCGTGGGGCCGCCTCAATGCGTTCGGCCGCCAGATCGGCGGCCGCGGCAAGCATGGCGATGTCGTTGGCGAGTACTTGCCGGCGTTGGTCGATCACCTGCACGCCGGCGCCGACGCAAATGGTGACGAGGAAGGCGATGATGAGGACTGGAACGGCGCGGCGCAGAAGCGGCTCCGCCGTCAAGAGCCGCCGATATGCCGGTTTGGCAATCGATTGTGCGAGGCCCTTGATCGAATCCGATTGTGCAGACGCACTCGCCAATGTGGCGCGCGCCATAGACGGCCTCCGTTCGGAATTTCCCCACCACCCTGGACCGGAAGGATGTGCCGCATCTCTCCGAATCACCGGTCGATTGGAATCGATGGCCGCTGATTTGTCGAGAGTCCGAGAGTCAATTCTTTAAAAATCGTTACACACAGACCCGGCGCTGTGGCGCGCGGGACTCACTTTCCCGGTTTTGGATTCGGCGCCTTGAAAATCAGGGGCTTAGCCGGGGCTGAGCGCCCGCTCGACGATTTCGGCCAGGTCGCGCGACAGGTTGGGCGTCGCCTGGATCCGCCGCAGCGCCGCCTCCGCCTTGGCGCGCCTGCCGGGCTCCAGCATGCGCCAGGTGCGGAAGGCGGTGGCCATGCGGGCGGAGACCTGCGGGTTTTTGGAGTCGAGCGCCAGGATATTGTCGGCGATGAAGCCGTAGCCGGCGCCGTCGGCGCGGTTGAACTGGGTGGGATTGCCCTGCGCGAAGGCGCCGATCACGGCGCGCACGCGGTTGGGATTGGCCAGCGAGAAGGACGGGTGCTGCGTCAGCCGCTTCACCTCATCGAGTGCGCCGGGCAGGGGGCTCGTCGCCTGCAGGGCAAACCACTTGTCGATGACCAGAGCGTCGGCCTTGTAGCGCTCGTAGAACGCAGCGAGCGCCTTGGTGCGCGCGTCGCCCGCATGCAGCGATAGAACGGCCAGCGCCGCCATGCGGTCGGTCATGTTGTCGGCGGTCGCATATTGCCGCGCGGCGCGGCCGATGCCTTCGGCATTGCCGTCGGCCGCCATGAGATCGAGCGCGATGTTGCGCAGCGCGCGGCGTCCCGCGCTGGTCGCATCGGGGGTGTACCCGCCGGGCACCGTGAGGCGCTCGTAGAGCGTCGATAGCGCGGCACCGAGCCGCGCGCCGATGTCGCAGCGCAGCGCCTCGCGCGCGCGGTGGATCGCGTCGGGATCGATGTCGCGGCCGATCTCGCGGGCGATGTCGCCTTCGCCGGGCGGCACCAGCGCCAACGCCACGAAGGCCGGTTCGAGGCTGACGTCCTCGATGAGGCCGGCCAGCGCGAGCATGAGTTTGTCGTCGTTCTTGGGTTTGCCGTCTTTGCGGACCTCGCCGACATTGTCGATCAGCAGCCGCGTCGCGATCGACTGCAATGCCTGCCAGCGGTTGAACGGATCACTATCGTGCGCGGCGAGGAAGGCGAGATCGTCGGTGGAGAGGTCGGTGACGAGCCTGATCGGCGCCGAGAAGCCACGATTGACCGAGAGCACCGGGCGATTGGTGATGCCGGTGAAGACGAATGTCTGTGCCGCCGTGGTGAGCTCGATGACGTCGCCGGCCGGCTTGCCGTCGCGGAGGAGCGGCAGGTCGCGGCCATTCTTGCCGACGAGGCCGAGGCGCAGCGGGATGACCATCGGCTGCTTCACCGGCTGGCCGGGGGTCGGCGCGAGCGTTTGCTTGCAGTCAAGGGTGAAGGTCTTCGCCGCCGCGTCATGGCGAGCCGTGACCGTCACTTCCGGCGTGCCGGCCTGCGCATACCACAGCATGAATTGCGCCATGTCGCGGTGGCTGACGTCGGCGAAGCACTGGATGAACTGCTCGACGGTCGCCGCCTCGCCGTCATGGCGGGCGAAGTAGAGGTCCATGCCGGCGCGGAATTTCTCCTGGCCAATGAGCGTCTGCACCATGCGCACGACCTCGGCGCCCTTCTCGTAGACGGTCGAGGTGTAGAAGTTGTTGATCTCCTTGTAGCTCTGCGGCCGCACCGGATGCGCGAGCGGGCCCGCGTCCTCGACGAACTGCGCGGCGCGCAAGCCACGTACGTCGGCGATGCGCTTCACCGGCCGCGAGCGCATGTCGGACGAGAACTCCTGGTCGCGGAAGACGGTGAGGCCTTCCTTCAGGCAGAGCTGGAACCAGTCGCGGCAGGTGATGCGGTTGCCGGTCCAGTTATGGAAGTACTCGTGCGCGATGATCGCTTCGATGTGCGCGTAGTCGACGTCGGTCGCGGTCTCCGGCGTCGCCAGCACGTATTTGTCGTTGAAGACGTTGAGGCCCTTATTCTCCATCGCCCCCATGTTGAAGTCGGAAACGGCGACGATCATGAAGATGTCGAGGTCGTATTCGCGGCCGAACGCCTGCTCGTCCCAGCGCATCGAGCGCTTGAGTGCGTCCATGGCGTAGCCGCAGCGATCTTCCTTGCCGTGCTCGACATAGATGCGCAGCGTGACGTCGCGGCCGGACGCGGTGCGGAACTTGTCTTCGATATGGGCGAGGTCGCCGCCGACCAGTGCAAAGAGATACGAGGGTTTCGGATGCGGATCGTGCCAGACCGCGAAATGGCGGCCGCCGGGCAGCTCGCCGCTCTCGGTGAGATTGCCGTTAGCGAGCAGCATGGGGGCTTCGGCTTTGTCGGCCTCGATGCGTGTTGTGTAGACGGCCATCACGTCCGGCCGGTCGGGGAAATAGGTGATGCGGCGGAAGCCCTCGGCCTCGCACTGCGTGCAATAGGTACCGCTCGAGCGGTAGAGGCCGGAGAGCTGGGTGTTCGCCGACGGGTCGACTTTGGTCTCGATCTCCAGCGTGAACGGTTTATTGGGCGGCTGCGCGATGGTGAGCCGCTCGGGCGAGGCGGCGTAACTCTCGCGCGCCGCCTCGACGCCGTCGATCTTGAGCGAGGTCAACGACACTTCATCGCCGTCGAGCACCAATGGCGCCGCCGGAACCTGCGGGTTCGGCCGCAGCGCCAGGGTCGCGCGCACGCGCGTGGCATTCGGATGCAGCGAGACGTCGAGGTGGACTGTATCCACGAGCCAGTCGGGCTGGCGATAATCGGCGAGGCGGATGGGCTGGGCGATGTCGGTGCGCATGCGCTCTGATCTAGGACGCCGGGCGGCGGATTGGAAGGAACAAGGCGAATGACCGCGATGCGGGCCATGGTGCTGGAGCGGCCGCGGACGCCGCTCGTGTTGCGGGAACGGTCCGTGCCGGCGCCGGGGGCGGGCGAACTCGTGATCGCGGTGTCGGCCTGCGGCGTCTGCCGCACCGACCTGCATGTGGTCGATGGCGAGCTGGAGCACCCAAAGCTGCCGATCGTGCCGGGGCACGAAATCGTCGGGCGCGTTGCGGCGGTCGGGCAGGGTGTCAGCGGCTTCACTGTCGGCGAGCGCGTCGGTGTGCCCTGGCTCGGCGCCACCTGCGGCGTCTGCCCCTATTGCCGCGAGGGCGCCGAGAACCTGTGCGACGCGCCAGTCTTCACCGGCTATACGCGCGACGGCGGCTTCGCCACGCACGCGGTGGCCGACGCGCGCTATTGCTTTCCGCTCGGCGAGGATGGCGATGACGCCGAAATCGCGCCGTGGCTGTGCGCGGGGCTGATCGGCTGGCGCAGCCTGCGGCTGGCCGGCGAGAGCGAGACAATCGGCCTCTACGGCTTCGGCGCCGCCGCGCACATCCTGGCGCAGGTGTTGAGGTGGCAGGGACGGCGCGTCATGGCTTTCACGCGCACGGGCGATACACGCGCGCAAGACTTCGCCCGCTCGCTCGGCGCCGATTGGGCCGGCGACTCCGATGACATCCCGCCGGAGCCACTCGACGCCGCCATCATCTTTGCGCCGGTCGGGGCGCTGGTGCCCGCGGCGCTGAAGGCGGTCCGCAAAGGCGGGCGCGTCGTCTGCGGCGGCATTCACATGTCGGATATCCCGAGCTTCCCGTACTCCATCCTCTGGGAAGAGCGGCAGCTGCGCTCGGTCGCGAATCTGACGCGCGAGGACGCGCGCGAATTTCTCGCGCTCGCGCCCAAGGCCGGCGTGCAATGCGCGGTGACGCGCTATCCGCTCGCCAAGGCGAATGGGGCACTCGCCGACCTGCGCCATGGGCGGCTCGAGGGCGCGGCGGTTCTGGTGCCTTAGCGCATCGGCTCGGCGTGGCCGATCACGCGCTTGATCTGCAGCGAACGCGCTTTCAGCGCGCGCTCGAGCGCGTCCACGGCCTCGTGCACCGCCCGCACCGACAATTCGGGATCGACGCGGCAGTGAAAATTGACGATCTCGCCGTCCTCGGTCTCGCGCACGCGCACGTCGTGTACATCGCGGATGACACGGCCTTCCGCCGCGAGTTCGCTGAGTACCATGGTGACGGCCTGCACGCGCTCGGGGGGCGCCTCGCGGCCGGTCGCGTCCTGCGTCTGCAGCGGCTCGATATGCGTCTCGACTTCGACATGCGGGCCGAGCTCGGCTTCGATCGCGTTCTCCAGCGCGTCGGCCATGTCGTGCGCTGCGCGCAGCGACAGCCTTCCATCGACCTCAAGATCGAGCGACACCGACAGTCTGTCCTGCAGGTCGTGCACCGTGACGTGATGCACCGCCAGCGCACGGTTGCGCGCGATGACCATCACGCGGTCGAGCATCGTCTCGTTGTCGAGCGCTACCGGATTGGTGGTGACGATCGGCTCGGCGCCCGCCATCTGCGTGCGCAACGCCGCGGCGACAGCTTCCCGGATGGCGTTGACGCGGTCGAGCGGCAGCGTACGGCTGACGGCGACGGCGAGATCGATGAAGATTGTCTCGCCGACTGCGCGCGCACGCACCTGCTCGACACGCACGACGCCGGGAACGCGCGCGGCCGCGGCGGTGATGAGGCCGGCGGCACCGGGCGGCGCCACGTCGGTGAGCGTGTCGACGGTGCGCTTGCCCAGCTTCCAGCCGGCGATGCAGATGAGCACCGCGACGGCCAGCGCCGCCGCCGAATCCGCCCAAGCCAGGCCATAGTGCACGCCGACGAGGCCGATCAGCACGGCGACCGACGACCACAAATCGGAAGAGAAATGCAAAGCGTCGGCTTCGAGCGCGTGGCTCTGCGTTGCTTTTGCGGTGCGCGCCAGCGCCCGCGAGCGGAAGAAATCGACGACGATCGAGACGGCAATCACGCCGAAGGCCCACGCCGTCGCTGCCACAGCGTGCCCGTCGCGGGCGGCGAGGCGGTTCGCCGCCTCCCAGATCACGATGCCGGAGAGCAGGAACAGCAGCGCCGTTTCCGCCAGTGCGGAAATGGCCTCGACCTTGCCGTGCCCGTAATGGTGCTGTTCGTCCGCCGGTTTGCCGGAGATGCGTACGGCGACGTAGGTCATGATCGTCGCGCCGAGATCGATCAGCGAATGTCCCGCTTCCGACAGGATCGCCAGCGAACCGGTGCTCAGGCCGACGAACGCCTTGGCGACCGTCAGTCCGGCGGACGCCGCGATCGACGTCAGTGCGACCTGTTCCTTTTCGCTCTGCATGGCGCGCTGTTTAGCCCAGCTGCCGTCGGAATTCGACTCTCGTAGTCGCTGTTGCGACTAAAGAGCAACTGGCTCCCCGTTCTTTGCGGCCGAGCGAACGACGCCATCGAAGATGCGGATATTGGCGAGCAGCTGGTCGGGCGTAAAGCGATAGGGCGCGCGGCCTTCGAGCGCGTCGGCCCAGGCTTCGAAGTTCATGCGCACGGTGTTGACCGGCGCGTATTCACGGCTCTCGCGCGTGCCGTCCGGCTTGCAATGGACGAAGGTCGACGGCAGGCCCTTGTCGACATTGCCGCCTTCCTGCACTTCGACCCAGCCCCGATCGCCGATCAGGGTGAAGCGCGCATAGAACGGCGGCGTCGACAGGCAGGTGATGCGGCCGCGCGCGCCATCGGCGAAGTCCACGTCCGCGCTGACGAAATCCTCGGACGGGGCGGGAAAGATCTGCGATGCCGTGCGGGCGGCGACGCGCGTCGGCGCTCCGGCGAGCGACACCATCAGGTCGCCGATGTGGATGCCGAGCGCGGTCCAGGCGCCGGCGGGCGCGTGACGCGGATCGCGCCGCCAGTTCGACGGGTCCATGTTGCGGAAGTTGTTGTGGCTGACATTGGCGTCCATGTGGAGGACGCGCCCGAGCGCACCGCTTTCGAGCAGGAGCCGCACCTTCTCCAGCGCCGGCTCGTAGCGGCGCTCATGGCCGATGCCGAGCACGCCACCCTGTTTCGCCGAGGCGGCGAGGATGCGCTCGGCGCTCGCAGTGCTGAGCGCCAGCGGCTTTTCGCAGAACACCTGCTTGCCGGCGGCGAGAGCGGCGATGGCCATCTCCTCATGCAGCAGATGCGGCGTAACGACGGCGATCGCGTCGAGACCGCCGCGGCGGACAAGATCCTCGTAGTCGGTGACGAGATCGAAGCCGTGCTGGCGGGCAAACGGCGCCGCCATATTGTGATCGACGTCGCAGCCGGCGACGACCTTGAATCGCGGGCTTTCGGCCAGGCAGGTTACGATCTGCTTGCCCCACCAGCCCAACCCGATAACGCCGATCCGGATCATGCTCCCCCCGTCCACTCGTGACGGGGCGGAGCATGCGGATGTTGGCAATCAGACGCAACCGGCGCCGTGCGAGGTGCCGGTGTTCACCGTCAGTCGCACACGCGGACGCGACGGCGCACCCAGTGCCGGCCGTTCCAGTAGGGGCGGCTCAGCCGCCAATAGCAGTCACCGCGATAGGCATAGCCCGGCGCACCGATGCCCACCCCAAAGCCGAAGCCGCGGAAGAAGCCATGATGATGATGGTGGTGGTGGTGATGATGGAACTGGACCAGTTGCAACAGCGGCTTCTGCTGGGCGCGGGCGAGATCGTCCGCGATCAGCGTTTCGCTGGCATTTGGAACCGGTTCCAGCAGCTCGGCATACGACGTTGCCGCCGGCGTAGCCGATGGCGCGATGGGAGCGGCATTGGCGCTGTTCAGCGTCAACAGCGCGGCGGCGGTGCTGAGTAGGAATGCAAGAGTAGACTTCATCGGAATCCTCCCGGATTAGGCGATGGAGAGAAACGGGAAGTATTCCGATTGGTTCCTCAGGTAACGACGAAACCGGGCGGACCCGCATCAGCGAATCCGGCCGGTCTCATCCGCGTTCAGTCGATCGGCTTGATGTTGGCGTCCTTCGCGAGCTGCCGTGTCGCGTCGTAGTCGTCCTTGAAGAACTTGCCGAACTCGGCGGTGCTCAGGTTCGCCGGTTCGACGCCGAGCTTGGCCAAGCGCTCGCGCACCGCCGGCATGGCCAGCGCCTTTTCGGTCACGTCATGCAGCTTCTGCACGACCTCGGGCGGCGTCTTGGCCGGCGCCGAGATGCCGTTCCAGAAGCGGAACACGGCGCCCGGATAGCCGGCTTCGGCGACCGACGGTACGCTCGGCAACAGCGGCGAGCGTTTGTCGGAGGTCACCGCCAGCACGACGAGGTTGGGGTTCTTCAACGCCGAGGCGGCCGCGGCGAGCGGGATGCAATAGAAATCGATGCGGCCGGCCATGACTTCGAGCAGGCCGCCCTCGCGGAACGGCACGTGCCGCA
This sequence comes from Pseudolabrys sp., assembly GCF_035943735.1. Lineage (GTDB taxonomy): Bacteria > Pseudomonadota > Alphaproteobacteria > Rhizobiales > Xanthobacteraceae > Pseudolabrys. The sequence continues at coordinate 20,677 of NZ_DASZBV010000014.1, read as the reverse complement.
CGTCGATCTTGGCGGCGAGCCGCAGGCGCTCGCCCGCCATGTGCGAGGACGAACCGATACCCGCCGATGCGAAGGTCAGCGTGCCGGGCTTGGCCTTGGCGGCGGCGACCAGGTCTCCCAAAGTCTTGAAGCCGCTCTTCTTCGACGCGACGATGACGTTGGGCGAAGTGCCGAGCAGCACCACATGGGTGAAATCGCGCATCGGGTCGTAGGGCAGCGTCCGGTGCAGCACGCTTTCCGTCGCCATCGATGACGAACTGGTCACCAGCATGTAGCCGTCCGGTGTCGCATGGGCGACGCTGGCAAAACCCATCGTGCCGCCGGCGCCGGGGCGCATCTCGATGACGAACGGCTTGCCGAGCAGCTGCGAGACCTCGTCGAGCACGACGCGGCTCACGGTGTCTGAGGCGCTGCCGGCGGGGTAGGGGCTTATGACCCGGATCGGCCGTGTCGGCCAGTCCTCGGCATGGGCCGCGACGGCGCCGATCAGCAGGGCCGGCAGCAGCGCGATGCGCAGCGCGCGCCCCATAGTTCTCCCTGATATCGCAAGAAAATCACGCATTATTTGTCTCCACCCGCTTTTTTGTCATTGTGCCGGCGCCGCACGCGCGGAATCCGGGCCCCGTTTGTACGGCTTTGCCACAAGGACGGCTAGAGCACCGTCACCGGGCGGTTTCATCGTAGGGTCGCCCGGCGGTGGATAAACGGACCTGCGAACTCTGGTCGCGGTCCATTTTCGCCGCCGGCGCGTTATCAACCATCGCCGCCACGGTTCCGGGCGGCATCGACACGGGGGCGCACGGGTCGAACGTAAAGGTTGTTATGACCAGGGCACTTCTGTCGCGGGACGGCGCCAATAGCATTCTCTTCGCAATAATGACGGTCTGCCTGCCGCTGGCGGTCGCCGGCCAGTTGGTTGCGATCTCTCTGCAGCGCGGACCAGTACGCTATGACATCGCAACGGCATCGGACGCGTTCGGCTGGCTGTTCACCGTCGCGTTCCTGCTTACCATGTTGCTGACGATCTTCGTGGAAGAGCGCCGGCTGCGCCAGCGCGCGCGCTGAGCGGACCCCGCCGGCGCCTAGAGCCGGTCGTATCGTGTAATGACGCGCGGGCGCTCCGTCCGCGCGATGTTGCCGCTTCGCCCATCCGACATCCGATCTGACGCGCGGTTCGCAGGCGGTCCCTGCGTCGGGGAGCCGACACGCCGCGGGCGGGATATGTCGCAGCGATTGAACTTCTCGAAAGCCATGGCCGTTCAGGTGCCGACTCTCGCCGGCCCCCACGCCTCACGCGGACAGCCAGGTTCTGCCTAATCGATGCGGTTTTGCGTCATTCAAAAACGTGATGGTGCTCGGCTGCGCGCTGGTCGTGTCGGGGTGCAAGTTCGGCGTTCTGACGCCGGCCGGGCCGGTCGGCTCCGCCGACGCGACCATCATGCTCGACTCTCTCGCCATCATGCTGGCGATCGTGATCCCGACGATCGGTGCTGGGCTTAGCGTGGTGGTTCCGCGAATCGAACATGCGCGCGCGCTACATGCCGGACTTCGTCTATTCCGGGCACATCGAACTCGTCGTCTGTCGATCCCGATCCTCGTCATCCTGTTCCTCGGCGGCTCGATCTGGATCACGGAGAGCATGAACACCAACATGATGCCGATGGGGCCGCCGCTCGTGCAGCCGTAAATGCCGGTCGGCCTCATGGGACGGCGGTCGGTAGAAAATCGTGCTCCCGGGCGGCAAAAAGGGCGGAAACCGGTAGGTGATTTTCACCCATAATAAGCAATCGACAGCAGCTTTATTCCCCTCCGCTGAACGGCCGCGTGGCGAATTTTTTTAATTCGCGGGGCCCTTGGCCGCCTGCTTGCGGCCTCCAAGCCGATCCTCCAGTTAAATGAGCCAAGCGGAGTGGCTCTCATGGATTCCCAGCCTGTCGTCGTCCTCGCCGGCGGATTGTTGATCGGTCTTGTCTTCGGCTCGGTCGGACTGTTGAGCGGCTTCTGCGTGGTTTCCGGGCTGCGCAACCACATCAACGGCGACGGCCGCATGATCCGCACCATCGCTCTGGCGGTCGCGGTTGCCATTCTCGGCACCCAGGCGCTGAGCGCCTTCGGCTATGTCGACCTGGGCAAGTCGATCTACCTCGCGCCGAGCTTCTCGGCGCCGGTCGTTTTGCTCGGCGGTCTGTTGTTCGGCTACGGCATGATCGCCGCCAATGCCTGCGCCTCGCGCACCATGGTGCTGCTCGGCCGCGGCAATCTGCGCTCGCTGGTGGTGATCGCCACCATCGGTATCACGGCGCAGATGACGCTGAAGGGACTGATCGCTCCCCTGCGCATCGCGCTCGTCAACGCTTCGCAAACGACCTTCGGCACGGTGTCGCTGCCGGCGCTTCTCACTCATTCCGGACTGACGCCGTCGCTGGCGGCGGCGATCGCCGCGGTCATCGTCGCGGCGGCGTTCCTCATCTTTGCCTTCTCGCACGCGCGGTTCCGCGCCTCGACGCTGCTCGTCGTGAGCGGCATCATCATGGGCCTGCTGGTGCCAGCCGGTTGGTTCATCACCGGCTTCCTCGGCAATGATCCGTTCACGCCGACACCGGTGGCGTCGCTCACCTTCATCGCGCCGCTCGCCGATTCGCTGCAGTACGTGATGCTGTCGACCGGCTCGACGCTCAACTTCGGCATCGTCGTGATGGCCGGGGTGCTGCTCGGCAGTTTCATCACGGCGGTGGTCACCCGCCGCTTCGAGCTCGAAGGCTACAAATCGCACAATCACATGCTGCGCTCGATCGGCGGCGCGGCGATGATGGGCGTCGGCGGCGTGATGGCGTTCGGCTGCTCGATCGGGCAGGGGCTCACCGGCCTGTCAACTTTGGCGTTGCCGTCGGCGATCGCCGTGCTCGGCATCCTGATCGGCGCGGCGGTCGGGCTGCGCAGCCCGGTGCGCGTGCCGGCGCTGGCTTCAATATAAGTGAAAATCAGATTCTGAGAGCGATGCGCGGCTACGGCTTGACTGGGGCTGCGCCGCTGCCGAACTGGTTCTGCTCCAGCTCGAGGAAGATGCGATAGGCGTTGCCATGGTTGTTGGCCTCGAACGCCGGCATCTTTGCGTATTTCGACCAGTCGGTCTGCTTGTAGGCCACGTCGAAATCGGTCCAGTTGTCGACCGCCTTCTGCATCGCCTGTCGCACGTATGTGATGTAGTCGTGCGTGAAGGCGATCGCCTGCTGCGCCGCCGTCGACGGCTGGCCGTGGCCCGGAATGATGAATCGCGGATTGAGCTTGGCGACGGCGTCGAGCGCCTTCAACCATTGCTTCGTGTCCACGTCGTCGCCATTCATGAACGGCACGCGCCCGTTCTGCACGATGTCGCCGGCGAATAGCACGCCGTCCGGCTCGACCATCATCATCATGTCGCTCGCCGAATGCGCGGGCCCCGCATAGATCATCTCGAAGCGCTTGCCGCCGAATGTGAGCGTCAGCCGGTCGTTGAAGGTGATGTCCGGCGGCACGACGCGCGTCTTGTCGTCGACCCAGGGCGCCAGGGCCGCACGCCGCTGATCGAGTCGCTGGTTGGCGCGCTCGTCGGCGGTCTCCTCGTTCTCCTCCTTGTACTCACGCGCGCGATCCTGCGCGATGATCACCGCACCGGTATGGTCCCTGAACGCCTGCAGGCCGTAGATGTGATCGGCGTGATAGTGGCTCAGCGCCACGTAGCGCACCGGCTTGTCGGTGATCTTGCGGATGTCCTGCAGCAGCGCCCAGCCGAGGCTCGGCGTGCCGAGCGCGTCGAAGACCAGCACGCCGTCCGGCGTGACCACGAAGCCGGCATTCGACGTGTTGCCCTCGTTCTGCTTCCCCGGCACGCCGGGGTGGCCGATGCTGTAGTAGATCGGCGCCGCGGGAGCCTGTTGGATCTGCAGCGGTACGGGAAGCGGCGCGTACTCGTCCGCTGCGGCGGCATGTCGCGCAAGCAAGGCTGCGGTCAGAACGGCGACGGCGACCGCGACAATCCTGTGGTGCTGCATGAACTGGCTCTGTTGCGGATATCAGTGCTGACGGTTTGTCGCGCGATCTGCAAGCGGCGGTAAGGTGTTAGTGCCGCGCCACAATGAAGTGGGTATCGAATTTTTGCACGGATGTGGCAAAAAGAAGAACAAGCCTTTGCCTTTGTCCTCGTTCGGTGGAAATTTCTTCTGGACAGGCGCACGTATTCAGATACTGATATGTAAAAAAAGCGGAAGGGTGGAGCGCCGGAATGAGTTTGCCTAAAGGGTGGCATGCGGACCCGAACGAGACCGACCAGGTCTCCGGACGGCGTCGGTTTTTGTTCAGCGCGGCAGCTGCGGCCGGCGGCGCGCTGGTCGGGGCGCCTGTGGCGAATGCCGAAGAGGCGGCGCCGCCCGCCGACCCGGACTGGTCGAAGATGCTGGGGCCGGGCGTCGTCGACCGCCCCTACGGCAACCCGTCGCATTTCGTCAAAGACGTCATCCGCCGCAACGTGCCGTGGCTTACCGCCGGCACGGAATCCTCGGTGAGTTTCACGCCGCTGCAGGACCAGCCCGGCATCATCACGGCGAACGGTCTATTTTTCGAGCGCTATCACGGCGGCCGCGCGACGGTCGATCCGACGCAACACAAATTGATGATTCACGGCCTCGTCGATCGTCCGCTCATCCTGACGATGGACGACATCAAGCGCTTCCCGTCGGTGTCGCGTATCCATTTCATCGAATGTCCGGCGAACGGCGGCATGGAATGGCGCGCGGCACAGCTCAACTCGCTGCAGTTCACGCACGGCATGGTGAGCTGCGCCGAGTGGACCGGCGTCAAGCTGTCGACGCTGCTCGAGGAAGTCGGACTCAAGAAGGAAGCGAAGTGGGCGCTGGTTGAAGGCGCCGATGCTGCGCACATGGACCGCAGTCTGCCGATCGAGAAATGCCTCGACGACTGTCTGGTGGTGTACGGACAGAACGGCGAGGCCCTGCGGCCGGAGCAGGGCTTTCCGCTGCGCCTGATCGTGCCCGGCTGGCAAGGCAATGTGAACATCAAATGGTTGCGCCGCATCCAGATCGGCGATCAGCCCTGGTTCACGCGCGAGGAGACGTCGAAATACACCGAGCTGATGAAGGACGGACGCAGCCGCGGTTTCACCTGGCTGATCTATGCCAAATCGGTGATCACGTTCCCCTGTCCGGAGAAACCGGTCAACGGACCGGGTCTCTATGAAATTCGCGGCTTTGCCTGGTCGGGCAAAGGCCGCATCACCCATGTCGATGTTTCGACCGATGGCGGCGTCAACTGGCAGCGCGCCCGTCTGCAGGAGCCGGTTCTCTCGAAAGCGCTGACGCGCTTCACGCATGAATGGCGCTGGGACGGCAAGCCGGCGCTGCTGCAGTCGCGCGCGGTCGACGAGACCGGCTTCGTGCAGCCGACCATCGCCGAACTGCGCGCCGTGCGCGGCGTCAACGGCATCTACAACAACAATTCGATCCAGACCTGGCAGGTCAAGCCGGACGGGAAAGTGTTCGATGTCCAGCTGGCTTAAAGGGGCGCTTGTCCTGCTCGCCGCGGCGTTCGTGGCGGCGCCCGCCTGGGCGGCGGAAACACAACCGGCGGGACACTACGGTTATGGTCGCGCGCCGACGCAGGCCGAGATTGACGGCTGGGCGATCGCCGTGCGTCCGGACGGGCAGGGCCTGCCGCCCGGCAAGGGCACGGTCAATCAGGGCGCCGACATCTTCGCGGACCAGTGCGCGGCGTGCCACGGTACCTTCGGCGAGGGCGAGGGCCGCTATCCCAAGCTCGCCGGCGGCGACCTTACGGGCGATCGGCCGGAGCCGACCGTCGGCTCCTACTGGCCATACGCCACCACTTTGTGGGATTACATCAACCGGGCGATGCCGTTCCCGGCGCCGCATTCGCTCAGCGCCGATCAGGTGTATGCCATGACGGCCTATATCCTGAACTTGAACAATATCGTGCCGAATGATTTTGTCGCCGACCGGAACAGTCTGCCCAAGGTGAAGATGCCGCACCACGATGCCTTCATCTGGCAGGACCCGCGGCCGGACACGGCGGCCAAGGAGTGCATGACGAACTGCGTCGATGCGGCCAAGGTGACGATCGACTCGACGGCCGAAGGCAAGGATCTGACGCCGCGGACGACTGGACCGTTGGACGACATGCAACCAAAATGAGGCCGCTTCGCTCATGCGGCCCGCGTAAGGGGAGGATATCGATGGATTTGCGACAAACCGGCCTCGTTGTGGCCGCCGCACTCGCCGCTGCGACCTTGGTCGCCCGTCCCGCCGCTGCCGCATCACCGGATGCGGTCAAGCTGCTCGACTCGAATTGCCAGCAGTGCCACGAGATCAAAGGCATCTCGGACTATGGCAATGTCGGGCCGTCGCTGATCGGCCTGAAATCGCGCTATCCCGATCGCAAGGACGTGGTCGCGATCGTCAACGACGAGACCAAGCGCAATCCGCAGACGGTGATGCCGCCGTTCGGACGCAACCTCATCCTCACCAAGCAGGAAATCGATACGATCGTCGATTACCTCTACAATCAATAGCCCCTGGGCGAAGCATAGGAGGGACTGTGAAGAACGAATTCATCGACGCGCCCGATCACACGCGGCGCATCATCCTCAAGGGCGCGGCCGGCCTTGCCGCATTCGGCTTCACCGCCGCGACGCTGTCGAGCGCCTATGCGGCGGCCGACGCCAAGGCCTGGCCGGAGAACGCCTTCAAGCAAAAGAGCGAGGCCGACGCGCTCAAGGCGCTGTACGGCAAGGCTGCCGAGGCATCCGACAAGATCAATCTCGACGCGCCGGAGATCGCCGAGAACGGCGCGGTGGTGCCGATCGCGGTCGCCACCACGATGCCGGGCGTGACCGGCATCGCCATCATGGTGCTGGAGAACCCCTTTACGCTCGCCGCCGCCTACAAGATCCCGGAAGGCACCGAAGCCTCGGTCGCCTGCCGGCTCAAGATGGCGAAGACCAGCAAGGTCGTGGCGATCGTCGAAGCGGGCGGCAAACTCTACAGCGCGACAAAAGAAGTCAAAGTCACCGTCGGCGGCTGCGGCGGCTGAACGGGTACGGGAAAAGGATTTCGCACATGGCTTCGACCATCCGCGTTCGCGCCATCGCCAGCGGCGACACCACCCAGGTGCAGTCGCTCATCAACCATCCAATGGATTCCGGCTTCGTGAAGGACTCCAAGGGGCAGATCATCCCGCCGCATCACATCGAGGTGGTGGAGTTTGAGCACGCCGGCAAGGTGGTGTTCACCTGTCTCTGGGGACCGGCCGTTTCCAAGGACCCTTACGTCAAGTTCAGCTTCAAGGGCGGCAAGAAGGGCGACGACCTCAAAGTGAGCTGGGTCGACAACAAGGGTCAGTCGGACTCGACGGTCGCCAAAATCCAATAGCTGTCCGATAAGCTCCGCGCTCAAGGGGCGAAGGGGAGGAAAGACAATGCTGCGCAAAACTCTGATCGCGGTCGCGATCCTCGCCGGGGCGGCGCAGCCGCTCCTGGCCGCGGAGACCGCCAGCGATCCAAAGGCCGACTTCAAGGCGTTCCGCGACTACTTCACCAATCGCTTTCCGAAGGTCGCGCTCGACGACTTCGTCAACGGCCCGTATTCGATGGACGAAGGCCTGCGCAAGCAGTGGAAGGCGATCGACGAATTCCCGCCCTACGACTTCGTCGTCGACAAGGGCAAGCAGATGTTCGCGACGCCGTTCAAGAACGGCAAGACCTACGGCGACTGCTTCGCGAACAAGGGCATCGGTGTCCGCCAGGATTATCCCAAGTTCGACGCGAAGACCGGACAGGTGATCACGCTCGACGTGGCGCTCAACCAGTGCCGCGAGGCGAACGGCGAGAAGCCATTCGACTACAGCAAGGACGACATGGCGGCGCTCACCGCCTATATGGCGTTTACCTCGCGCGGAAAGCCGATGAACATCGCGATCCCGAACGACCCGCGCGCGCTCGCTGCCTACACCAAGGGCAAAGAATATTTCTACACGCGGCGGGGCCAGCTCAACTTCTCCTGCGCCAGTTGCCACGTGCAGAACCCCGGCAATCACATCCGCACCGAGGTGCTGGCGCCGGCGCTCGGCATCATGAACGCGATGCCGATCTATCGCTCGACCTGGGGCGGCATGGGCACGGTGAGCCGCCGGCTGCAGAGCTGCAACAGCCAAGTCGGCGGCGTGCCGCTGCCCGGCGAGAGCGAGGAATATCGCGACGTCGAATACTACCTGTCCTACATGGCGAACGGGCTGCCGATCTCCGGCCCCGGCACGCGGCCGTAAGTAAAGGTTCATGTCATGCGCACACGCACAATGATCCGCCTGGCGGTGATCCTGTCGGCCTTCGGCTTCGCGGGCACCGCCTTTGCCGCCTCCGCCGACGACTTCAAGGCGGCCTATGCGAAAGCCGAGGCGGCCGAGAAGGGCGCGGCCGCCGCGAAGAACCGCTGGACGGCCACGGAGGCGACGCTGAAGAAGGCGAAGGCCGCGGCCGATGCCGGCAAGTTCGACGACGCGGTCACGCTGGCGCAGCACGCCGAGGCGCTGGCCAATGCGTCGACCGCGCAGGCCAAGGAGCAGGAAAAGCTCTGGCCGGAGGCCGTCGTCCGGTGACCGCCCGCGACTGACGGAGTAGATCGGATGCACCGCCGCGACGTCCTCAAACTGTTCACCGCGGCGGCACTGGCCGGTGTTGCGCCGGCCGGGCTCGCGCGCGCTGCCGAAGCCGACGATCTCTACGGCATCGGCCGTTTCGGCAACGCGCGGCTGCTGCACATGACGGATACGCATGCGCAGCTTTTGCCGGTGCATTTCCGCGAGCCAAGCGTCAACCTCGGCCTCGGGCCGAGGGCGGGGCAGCCGCCGCATCTCGTCGGCGAGGCATTTCTCAAATATTTCGACGTTGCGCCGAAGAGCCGGGCGGCGCACGCCTTCACCTATCTCGATTTCACCGAGGCCGCGCGTCGCTACGGTAAGCTCGGCGGCTTCGCGCATTTGAAGACGCTGATCGATCGCCTGCGCGCGGACGCGGGGCCGGGCGGCTCGATCCTCATCGACGGCGGCGACCTTTGGCAGGGCAGCGGCCTTGCCGACGCCACGCACGGCGAAGACATGGTCGAGGCGTCCAACCTGCTCGGCATTGAGGCGATGACCGGCCACTTCGAGTTCACCTACGGAGAAGAGCGTCTGCGTGCGAACCTGAAGCGGTTCAACGGCGAGTTCTTGGCGCAGAACGTGTTTCTCACCGAGGATGCGGCCTTCAACGACAAGCCCGCCTTCGATGCCGCCAGTGGCCGCGTGTTCAAGCCGGCGACGATCAAGGAGATCGGCGGCAAGCGCATTGCCATCGTCGGCCAGGCGTTTCCGTATGTGCCGGTGGCGCACCCGAAGCGGTTCACGCCGGACTGGACCTTCGGCATCCGCGATGCCGAGATGCAGAAGCTGATCGATGGCTTGCGTCAGAACGACAAGGTCGACGCCGTGGTCCTGTTGTCGCACAACGGCATGGACGTCGATCTCAAACTCGCCAGTCGCGTCACCGGCATCGACGTCATTCTCGGCGGCCACACGCACGATGCGGTGCCGCGGCCGGTGGCCGTGACGAACGCCGGCGGCAAGACGCTCGTCACCAACGCCGGCTCGAACGGCAAGTTTCTCGGTGTGCTCGACCTCGATCTCGACAAGGGCCGGGTCAAGGACGTGCGCTATCACCTGCTGCCGGTCTATGCGGACCTGCTCAAGCCGGACGCCGAAGTGGAGGCGTTCGTCGCGCGCGTCCGCAAGCCATATGCAGCAGGCTTCGATGCGAAGCTCGCGGTCGCCGGAGAGCTGCTGTACCGGCGCGGCAACTTCAACGGCACCATGGACCAGCTCATATGCGACGCGTTGCGTGCCGAACTCGGCGCCGAGCTTGCGCTGTCGCCGGGCTTCCGCTGGGGCAAGTCGGTGCTGCCGGGTGACGCGATCACCATGGACGATGTGCTGTCCGAGACGGCGATCACCTATCCGCAGGTCTACGTGCAGGAGATGACCGGCGATCAGATCAAGGCCATCATGGAAGACGTCTGCGACAACCTGTTCAATCCGGACCCGTACTACCAGCAGGGCGGGGACATGGTGCGCGTCGGCGGCATGGACTATGCCTGCGCACCGGCTGAAAGCATCGGCCACCGGCTCTCCGACCTGACCCTCGACAACGGTAAGCCGCTCGAGGCCGGCAAGACCTACAAGGTCGCCGGCTGGGCGTCGGTCAATCCGCAAGAGGGCAAGCCGGTGGCGGACGTGTTTGCGTCTTACCTGCGCGGCGTGAAGGACGCGCGGCCGAAGAAGCTGAACAAGGTCGCGATCAAGGGTCTCGCGAACAATCCCGGCATGGCCGGCTGAGAGGCATCATGGCGGTCGCGCAGGGGCTGCGACAGTGGATCGGACAGGCGCTCGCCGCCTTGGCTTTGCTGTCGTCGCCGGCCCTCGCGCAGAACGCGGCGCCGATCATCGACAAGCCCTTCGCCGAGCATCACCTCGCGTTGCAGCTTTCGGACAACGATCCGAAGAAGGAGGCGCTGACGATCAGCGTCGCCTACAATCTGCTCAAGTATTACGGCCCGGATCGCATCGCCGTCGAGGTCGTCACCTTCGGTCCCGGCATCGATCTGCTGCGCGCGGGCAATGCGCATCGCGCCGAGGTTGATAGCCTCGTCTCGCAAGGCGTGCAGTTCGACGTCTGCATGAACACGATCGAGACCATCGAGCGCGAGACGGGCAAGCCGGTGGACCTGAACCCGCATGCGGTAAAGGTCGACGCCGGCGTGGCGCAGATCCTGGCTTTGACGGAGAAGGGCTTCACGCTGGTCCGGCCATAAGACGAGAACAGGGCCGCAAGGGAGAGAGCAATGAAACGGGTAATGTACGTTCTGGCCGTGCTCGCCGGTCTGATCGGTGTCGCCGCGATGTCTCTGACCGGCCACGCGGCAGAGAAGGGCAAGGAACACCGCATCGTCTTCCAGGTCGACCAGAACGACCCGGCGGTGATGAACCTCGTGCTCAACAACGTGCAGAACATACTGGACTACTACAACGGCAAGGGCGAGCCGGCGAAGGTCGAGGTCGTAGCCTACGGGCCAGGGCTCAACATGCTGCGCGAGGACAAGTCGCCGGTGAAGGAGCGGCTCTCGCGCATGGCCAAGGACGGCAGCTTCCCGGCGCGCCTGCAGTTCTCCGCCTGCCACAACACGATGATGGGCATGGAGAAGAGAGAGGGCCATCCGATCCAGATCGTATCGGAAGCGAAGGTGGTGCCGTCCGGTGTCGTGCGCATCAGCGAATTGCAGGAGGACGGCTGGAGCTACGTGCGGCCCTAAGACCGCGGCACGGGAGCGAAAATATCCGGCGGTCGGTAGCCCGATCTGTCGAACCCGTCCTCGATCGTGATAATAGTCGCGCGCCGCGGCCCGGCTCGACACGCCGGTGGCGGCGCGACGGCTTGATGCGACAACAACGCAAGTTCGAGGATGGCGCCCGTGCACGACAATGCCCCCGCTTCAGCCGGTCCGATCGATCCGGCGCTCATGGAAGACTTCGTCGCCGCCAGCCGCATCCTGGCGCACCACGGCGTGCTCGACGCCTGGGGGCACGTCAGCATCCGCCATCCCAGCAACCCCGATCGCTATCTCATTTCGCGCGCCCGCGCGGCAGGCCTGGTGAGCGCCGGGGACATCCTCGAGTTCGACCTGCACTCGACGCCTGTCGACCTGCGCGGACAGCGCGCCTTCCTCGAGCGTTACATCCACGGCGAGGTTTATCGCGCGCGGCCGGACGTCAACGCCGTCGTGCACAGCCATTCGCCGACCATGATCCCGTTCAGCGTCACCGGCGAGCCGTTGAAGGCGATCTCGCACATCGCCTCGTTCATGTGCGAGGAAGTGCCGATATGGGAAATCCGGGACTGCTGCCTCACGCAAGGGCTGCTGGTCACGACCAGTAAGCAGGGCAGCTCGCTGGCGAAGACCCTGGGCAATCGGCCGATCGCGCTGATGCGCGGGCATGGCAACGTGGTCGTGGCGCCGGACATTCGCAAGGCGGTGCACCGCGCGCTCTACGCGGAGGTGAATGCGCAGCAGCTCGCGATGGCGAAGTCGTTCGGGCGGCCGATCACCTACGTTGCGCCGGACGAGGCGCAGGATCCCAAGCGCGTCGACGATGCCTGGGAGCTCTGGAAGAGCGAAGTCATCGACCAGATGTGAGACCGCGCCGGGCGGTCAGGCGAAGCCGAGCCGGTCGAGGCCGAGCCTGATCTCCGGGCAGCTCATGAACAGGCGCCACAGCAGGGCCGAGCGGTGGTTCTCGATCATCACCACGATCGGGCCCTGATCGATGGCGAGATGGCCCTCGGCGACCCAGTTCGCCGAAGCGTTGAATGAATCCGCAAAGCCAAAGTCGCGCCACAGCGCGCTGCCGCGCTCTTCGTAGAGGTGGCGCAGCGCCGCCATCGACTCGGCCGGCGTATAGGGCATCGACGACAGCGCGGCGGTCGGCGCGATGACGCCGTGGTCGTTCGTCGGCGAGAAGGCGTTATAGCCCTTGTCGCCGTCGCAGGCGGTCAGCCCCCAGCAATCCGGCGCGTAGCCGGCGAAGCCGTGCGGGTTGGCGACGCAGTGCGCGCGGTTGATCTCGACGTGCGCGCAATTCTGCGCCCAGTAGTCGGCGTAGGCGTCGCGCAAGCCGCGCGGGTCGAGGCCGAGAAACGAATAGTGCGCGAAGAAAAGCGGGCCGCCTTGATCGGGCCCGAGCGGGAGGGTCTTGTCGCCGTAAGCTTTGCCGTTGTGAAACACCGGGCTGTCGGTACAGCCGCGGTGATAGACTTGCGGTGCGATTGCGTGCGCCGGCGATGCCGCGGCGAGCACGTAAGTGATGAGGCACTCGTTCCAGCCGCGGATGGCATGGTTCATCGCCCAGCCGTGACGCGGGCTCCAGTGCCAATAGAGTACGTCTTCGCCGTGCGTGTGCCAGTCCCACTCGACGTCATGCCAGAGCCGATCGATGGCGACGCCAAGCCTCGCGTCCTCGGCGAAATACTGCCGCGCGCACAGGAGACCCATCATCAGGAACGAGGTCTCGACCAGATCGCCGCCGTCGTCCTTGGACGAGAAGGGGATAGTCTTGCCGGTGCCGCCATGGAGGAAGTGCGGGAAGACGCCGTGGTAGCGGTCGGCCGAGGCGAGACCGTCGACGATCTTGCCAACGCGTGCGCGCACGTCGCCGCGCGTGAGAAAGCCGCGCTCGGCGCCAGCGACCAGCGCCATGATGCCAAAGCCGGTGCCGCCGGTGGTGACCGTGTCTATGAAGTCGTAGCCAGCCACCGGGTTGCTGCGCTCGCGCGCCAGCCCGCTATCCGCGTGGCCGAAGTCCCAGAAATAGCGCAGCGTCTGTCGCTGCACGAGATCGAGCAGGGCGTCGTCGGACACCGATGTCATCGCTTGTCGCAACGCCAGACCACGCGCTTTGTGCCGAGGTTCTCGGAACTGCCGCCGATGCCGATGACGAATTCTCCGGGCTCGAACACATACTCCGGCGCGGCGAGCCGGTCGGCGCGGCAATAGCGCAGGTCCTCGGCGGTGATGCGGAACGAGACCTGCCGGCTCTCCCCGGGCGCCAGCGCGATCTTCTGGAAACCTTTGAGTTCGCGCACCGGCCGCGAGCGGCTGGCCACGGGATCGCCGATATACAGCTGCACGATCTCCTCGCCAGCGACCGCGCCGTCATTGCGGACGGTGACGCTGGCGGTGAGCACGGCATCCTCGCCATCCAGTTCGCTGCGATCGAGCGCGACATCGCCGTAGGCGAACGCGCTGTAACTCAGCCCGTGCCCGAACGGATAGAGCGGCGTCGCCGGGCCTTCGAGCCGGCAGGCGGTGGTGAATTTGCGGAACACAGGACGGCCCTGCGCGTCACGTTCGCTATCACCGCCGACGTCGAGGCCAATTCTGTCGCCGGGGCGTCCCGTCGGCGGCTCGGCATAGGTCATCGGGCATTGTCCGGAATCGCGCGGGTAGCTCATTGCGAGCTTCGCCGACGGGTTGGCCGCGCCGACGAGCAGGTCGGCGATGGCGTTGCCGGTTTCGCTGCCGCCGAACCACGCATGCAGGATGGCATTGGCGTGCCGGTCTTCCCATGACAGCGCCAGCGGTCGTCCGCTCATCGTCACGAGGACGAGCGGCTTGCCGGTCGCGACGAGCGCTTCCAGCAGCCGCCGTTGACTGCCGGGCAGTTCCAGCGTGCTGCGCGTCGCCGACTCGCCGGTGTGCTCGCGCGCCTCGCCGATACAGGCCACGATAACATCGGCTTTGCGCGCCTGCGTCGTCGCTTCCTCAAGCAGCGTGTCGGGCGGATCGATCGTCACTGTCTCGCCGAAGAGATTGAGCCGTGCGGCGATGTTCGGATCGTCGACGATGTTGGCGCCCTTGGCATAGAGCACCGTGCCGAACACCGCGCGGAAGCCCTCGAGTATAGTGACGCTGTCCTCGGGCTTCGCCGCCACGGCCCAGGTCCCCTGCATGTTGGCGCGGCTGTCGGCCAGCGGTCCGATGAGCGCGATCCTGCGGTCGCGGGCGAGCGGCAGCGCGCCGTCATTCTTCAGCAGCACGCAGGATTTCGCCGCCGCCTCGCGCGCCAGTGCGCGCGCCGCCGGGGTCAGCGTCACCGCGGCGCGTTTCTCTTCGTCGAGGCCGCGATATGGATTGTCGAACAGTCCGAGCTTTTCCTTCGCGCGCAGCACCCGGCGGCAGGCGGCGTCGATGTCTCTCTCGGCGATGCGCCCTTCCGCGACCAGTGCCGGCAGATGCCGGCGGTAGCATTCGCCGACGAGGTCGATGTCGACGCCGGCGTGGAAGGCGAGCCAGGCTGCTTCCTTCTCGTCGGCAGCGACGCCGTGGTGCACCAGCTCCATGATCGCCGTGTAATCGGAAACGATGAGGCCGTCGAAGCCCCAGCGTTCACGCAGCAGATCGTGCAGCAGCTCGCGATGCGCCGTGCAGGGGATGCCCGCGAGATTGTGGAAACCGACCATGACCGCGCCGACACCGGCGTCGACCGCCGCCTTGAAAGGGGGCAGCACGACGTTGTGCATGCGGTAGGGGCTGATGTCGGCCATGTTGTAGTCGCGGCCCGCCTCGGCGAAGCCGTAACCGGCGAAATGTTTGGCGCAGGCCATCATCGTGTCGGCGCGCGTGAGATCGTCCTGCTGATAGCCGTCGACCATCGCCCGGGCGAACACCGCGCCGACGTAAGGGTCTTCGCCCGGACTTTCGGCGCAGCGCCCCCAGCGCGCATCGCGCGAGACGTCCAGCATCGGCGCCCAGGCAAGCATTATGCCGGACGCTGCGCCCTCGACCGCGGCGGCGCGCGCGGTGCGCGCCACGAGATCGGCGTCGAAAGCGCAGGCGAGCGCTAGCGGTAAAGGAAAGATGGTGCGATGACCGTGGATCACGTCGAGCGTGAAGAACAACGGGATGCCGTGCGGCGATTGCGCGACGGCGATGCGCTGCAATTCGGCGAGCCACGGCAGCGGCGCCCCGGCGGCGAGGCTGCCGATCTCGCCGGCCCGAATGCGTGCTTCCAGGTGCGCGCTTGCGGGCCCGGCGCCGGTGGTGTCGGCGCCGCCGATGTTCGGGTGGTTGAGCTGGCCGATCTTCTCGGCGAGGCTCATCCGCCCCAGCAGATCGTCGATGTCCATCGGCCTTTCCTACGCCGGGACGGCGGCGCGATTCCGCACCGGTCCATGCCGTAGCGTAGCGCCAAGCGGGCTGCGCACCAGATGCAGCACGCGGCGATGGAAGGCCTCGAGCCCGGGGCGGTGACCGATGCTGACCATGGTGGCGCCCTCCAGCTCCTGGTCGAGGATCGACATCACCCGTTTCTGGCTGAGTTCGTCCAGCGCCGAGGTCGCCTCATCGAGGAACACCCATTTCGGCCGGTGCAGCAGCAGGCGCGCGAAGCCGATCAACTGCTGCTGGCCGAGCGACAGACTCTTATCGAGGCGCGCCGGCACATCAAGCATCGACTGGAACTCGGCCAGACCGACCCGCTTGAGCGCGACCTCGACCGCCGCGGTCGAGAACGCGTTCGGTGCGTCCGGATAGGTGAGGGCGGCGCGCAGGGTGCCGAGCGGCAGGTAAGGCCGCTGCGGCATGAACATCATGCCGGCGGGATCGGGCAGCAGAATCGTACCGGTGCCCCATGGCCACAGCCCGGCGAGCGCGCGGAACAAAGTGCTTTTGCCGGCGCCGGATTCACCGACGATCAGCACGCGCTCGCCGAGCGCGATCTCGACCGTGGTCTCGGCGATGACGACGCGGCCATCGGCGAACAGCACGCTGACGCCGTCGAAGGCGAGTTTGCCGCGGGGGTGACGCGCGATGCGAATATGCTCGACCGTTTCGTCGCTGCGGTCGAGCCGGTCCATCGCCGCCTTGAAGGCGCTGACCCGGTGCAAGGTCGCACGCCAGTCGGCGAGCGAGGGGAACTGATCGACGAACCAGCGCAGCGAGGATTGCACCTGGTTGAAGGCGCCGACCACGACCATGAGCCCGCCGAGCGTCAGCGTGCCGCTGAAATAGCCGGGCGACGCGACCAGCATCGGCACGATGATGGCGAGCCAGCCGTAGCCGGAGGTGATCCAGGTCAGCTTCGACACCGCACCGGTCAATTTGCTCATCGTACCGATGACGCGGTCGACATTGCCGTCGAGTTGCCGGCGCTCGTCGCGTTCGCCGCCATAGAGCGCGATGCTTTCCGCGCTCTCGCTGGCGCGAACCAGCGCGAAGCGCAGTTCCGCCTCGCGTGAGTAAAGCTGCGAATTGAGCCCGATCAGCGGCGAGCCGACGCGCCAGGTCAGGGTCGAGCCGATCAGCGCGTAGGCGAGGGCGCACCATACCATGTAGCCGGGAATGGAGACGTGGTGGCCGCCGACGACGAAGACGAGATGGCTCGACAGTGACCACAGGATGCCGATGAAGGAGACGAGCAGGATGCTCGCCTGCAGCAGGCCGACGGCGAGTCCCGCCGAGAGGTCGGTGAGCTTGCGGGTGTCTTCCTCGATGCGCTGGTCGGGGTTGACGCCGAGTTCGCCTGCCAGCGCCAGCCGATAGGCGCGACCGCGCGCCAGCCATTCGTCGAGGAGGTGCCGCGTCAGCCATTCGCGCAGCCGCACCTTCAACATTTGCAGCATCCACGTCTGGGCGACGACGAGTGAGAGAAGGAAGCCGACAATGCCGAGGAACAGCAGCAGCTGATGGCCGAGCGCAACGAGGTTCTTCTTGGCGATCGCATCGAAGAAATCGCCGTTCCAGTCGTTGAGCCGGATCTGGCCGAACATGTTGCCGATCAGCATGAGCAGGATGCCGCTGGTAAGCAGCGTCACCGTGGCGCGATAACGGCTGCGCCAAAGGCTCTTGACGAGCGCGAGACACTCGGCGGCGGCGCCGCGGCCTTCGTACTCGATGGCTGGTGGCTGGAATATGGATATAGCGCTTGCAACAGCGGCTGCGTCGCCGGCCTTGCTCGGCGACGTGAAGACAGTGCGGGCGGAACGCGCGGACGCGTCCTCGCTGTCAGTCTGACAGTCCTGCAGATTTCTCACATTTTGTCCGTCTGCCAGCCCCCCTCCCGGCTGGCGGGTCCGGTCGCGCAATATCGCGACTCGAAGAGACACATAATGAGTGTGTCAAACACGAATCGATTGCAAGAAAAGTCTCATGCCGCGTTGCCGCAGACTGGGAATAAAGTGCAGAACTTTGTGCGTTCGTAAATGAGATTGTGGCGATGGAACTCGACGACTGGATCGAGCGGCAAGCGCAACTGAGCGCGAATTTGATGGAGCGCGCGATTTCCGCCACCAATTTGCGGCGCGAACGCGCTGCCTTCGGGCAGATGATCGTGCCCGCGCGCGGTTCCGTGCTGGCGTCGCCGTCGATGGCCGACTGGAATCCGGAACCCGATTATTTCTTCCACTGGCTGCGCGATTCCGCGATCGTCATGCGCACGGTCGCGGAACTGGCGGCAGATGCGCGAAGCGAGGCCGAGCGCCGACGCTGGATCCGGCATTTCAACGATTTCGTCGACTTCAGTCTGGCGCTGACGCGCATCGACGGTGCCGATTATCCGTCGCTGCAAGAGAAGACGCAGCCCGGGTTCCGCAAGTTTCTGCGCCCGGACGATGCGATGCGCGCGCTGGCCGGCGACGCCCTCCTCGGCGAGCCGCGCTTCAATCCGGACGGCAGCCCGGACGCCTTGCGCTGGTCGCGTCCGCAATATGACGGGCCGGCTTTGCGCGCGCTCGCGTGCCTGCGGTTCCTCGCGACCGGCGGGGCGGCGAGCGAGGCCATGCGCGAACTCCTGCACCGCGATCTCGATTTCACGCGCCGCCATGCCGGGGCGGCCTGCATCGGCCCGTGGGAGGAGGCCGAGGAGAACGCGCATTACTATTATGTCGCGCTGGTACAATTTGGCGCGCTGGTGCATGGGCGCGCCTTCGTGACAGCGCCAGACGCCGAGGCACGGCTGCGCGCGGTGCTCGACCGGCATTGGTCCGAGGACCATCAGGTCTATGCCGCCATCTGGCCGCTCAGGGGCGGCGGGCGCGATGATATCGTCGATACGGCCTGCTTGTTAGGAGTGGTCGACGCCGATCTGCCGGGCGGTCCGCATTCGGTCGACGATCCGCGCCTGTGGCTGACTTTTGCCGCGCTGGAGGATCTGTTCGCGCGCGAGTTCCCGATCAACCGTGGCCGCGGCGCGCCGGCATTGGGGCGGTCGCGGAACGACCGCTATTTTGGCGGCGGCGCCTGGTATGTCACCACGCTGGCCGCGGCATCCCTGTGCTATCGACGTAGTATGATAGCGCGTGGCGACGCCTTTATGACAACGATAAGAGGCTTCACTCCGGCCGACGGCCACCTCGCCGAGCAATTTGATCGAACGACCGGCATCCCGGCCTCTGCGCGCGACCTCACCTGGAGCTATGCGGCCTTTATCAGCGCCGCTCGGACCCGGCGCGCTTGCCGCCAGGAAGGCGACGGCGGGATATTTTTTGTCAGGTAAGAAACGCTGAACATGGTTCCGCGTTGAACGCTCGGCGGCCGGCACCGGACGGGTGCCGGGTCACATCGTAAAGCCGACGGCAGCGGAGGGCACCATGGGCGACTATGGTGGCGACGATCGAGGCACCTCGATCAAGGGCGGTTATTTCCACTGGTCCCTGCTTATTGGTGCCCTGCTCATCATTGTGACCATCTACGCGTTTTTACCCACGGCGGGCTCCGGGCCGAATTCGGTGACGGTGGTCGGCATTACCGCGCCGCGCCCCGCGTTCGGCAGTTATCCGGGATTGCGGGTGCCGGTCATACAGCGGCCGCAGGTCGTGGCCGATTATCGGACCTAAACTCCAAGGCAGAGTTGCGTCTGCTAGGCGCTCCGGTGCTTGTGCGCCATGCGCCGGGTTTCAAGCGCATGCCAGCCGATCAGGCCGGGGATGCCGACGGCGAGATCGGCGGCGCGCTTGATCAATGACAACGCCAGCGCCGCGTTCGCCGGGACGCCGAACAGCGCGCACAGGACGATGAGACCGCCCTCCTGCACACCGACTGCGCCGGGCACGACGAAGGCAGCGCCGCGCGCCGCCTGCGCCAGGCTCTCGATCGCCACGGCGTCGGAGTAGCTGATTGAATAGCCCATCGCCCGAAGCGTCACCCAGACTTCCAGCGCGCCGATAAACCACACCGCGAGATGGCAAACGATGGCGGCGCTGAGCGAAAGCCGGCGGCGATGGACGGCGCGCAATTCGCGGAAGAGCGTCTCGAACGTGCCGTTGATCTGCCACTCGCGTCCGCGCGCAAGGCGCTTGAGCGCGGCGTTCACCACCCGCTCGCCCCAGTGGCGCTGCGCGAGATAGAAGCCGACGAGGGCGAAGGCCCCCGCGGCGAGCGCCCAGGCGAGATCGTGGATGAAGGTGCCGCCGACACCGTGCGCGATCACCAGTGCGAAACCGACGAGCGCGAAGAGGAACTGCGTGCCGGCCTGCGCCAGCACGTCGACGATCATGGTCGCGGCGGCGAGCGGACCCGGAATTTTCCAGAACGTCAGCAGCCGTGCGCCGATGACGTCACCGCCGATCTGCGCTAGCGGCAAGAGCGCGTTGGTGCCCTCGCGGATATAGCGGAGCAGGGCGCAGATGCGGGCCTTCGGGCGCGGATGCGCAGGAAAGAGCAGCCACCAGGTCAATCCGGCCGAGCCGACGGCGACGACCCGAAGTCCGATCACGGCCGCCGTTGCCCAGTGCGACTGGGCGATGGCGTCGGCGACGGTCGCCGGATCGGCGACGATGATCGCTGCGGCGATGATGGCCAGCCCGACGACGGCACTCAGGATCGAGAGGCGCTTCATCGGGATTGTGCGATTTGAGCCACGGAGTTCGGCCGCCCCTTCGCGCGCCTACTTCGCCGTATCGGGCTTCTTGAGCCCGAATTCGGCAAAGCGTGCGTAGGCGGCGTCGGCGTCGGTCTTCGCCGGCCAGACCATCGGCGGGAAGCGCGCGCCGTCGAGATCCGGGTCCGGATCGTAGTCGAGGTTCATGGTGGCG
>NZ_DASZBV010000013.1:0-80567 GCF_035943735.1 Pseudolabrys sp. | reverse complement strand
TCTCACCCGAGATCACGAACCTTACCGGGATCACGAATGAAATGGTCGCGGGTCAGCGGATCGAGGAAAACGCGGTCGAGGAGTTCGTCCGCGATGCCAATGTCGTCATCGCGCACAATGCCGCCTTCGACAGAAAATTCGCCGAGCGGCTCTGGCCCATCTTTTCAAAAAAGCCTTGGGCGTGCTCAATCAGTGAAATCGAATGGCGCAAGCATGGCTTTGCCGGCGCGAACCTCCAATACCTCCTCACGGACTGCGGGCTGTTCTATGAGGCCCATCGGGCGGTAGACGACTGCCACGCCGTGCTGGAGATTCTCGCCAAAGCTCTTCCCGGTGCGTCCACGACAGCTCTAGCGGCATTACTTGCCCGTGCGCGACAGCGGTCGTTCAGGATTTGGGCCGAGCAGTCGCCGTTCGATCTGAAGGACGTCCTGAAGACGCGTGGTTATCGCTGGTCGGATGGGTCCGACGGAGGACCTCGCAGTTGGTATATCGATGTCGCCGAGGACGACCACACCGCCGAGATCGAGTACTTGCGCGCTGAAATCTATCAACGTGAGGTGGACGTCCGCTCGCGCTCCTTGACCGCGCTAGAGCGGTTTTCAGCGCGGCTCTAACGAGGACTTCCACGTGCCTGCGATCTTACAGCTACGGTACGCCGCTCGGTACGACAGAGGTCTATTATGTTGCGATAAGCACCTGACTCGACGTCAGATTCCGCCTCAAGCAGTCCCATCCATCATCGGGGCGACGCAGAAGCGGCGGGACGCCGTTTTTAGTAATATTTTTGTTTTCTCAGTCACTTAATAGCTCCGCAGACTGCAGCGCGGCGTGCATCCGGTGGATTTGGCAGCGTACATCGATAAACGCCGGTCGGCCGCTCTAAAGGAATGTCAGCAGCCGACCGGCCAGCCTTGAATCAAAGCTCTTCGGGTCCTTCCTAGTCCCTCCCCCACTGCGGGGTCTACGCCGCCCGAAGAACTTCCAGTTGGGCAGTCTGATTTTCAAGGTTGACAGGGTTGACAGTTACAAGCACCGGTTGACAGCCTCAAGCTCCTCCTACGTGGCGACACGAAGGGAGTACGCCCACGGTACGACGAGGTCTTTCGAGCCGTGCTTAGCCTCTGACAAAAGCTGTCCGCGGAGTTGTGTCTGCCCCATCATCAACCGCGGGAGCCACTCCTCGCCTCAGGCGGGCTCATACCACGAAAGCGGACATCAATCTGCGCAGCTCCAAGGTCGGCTAAGGGCCATTAGCCGACCTAACGCTACTCTAGCAGAACGTCTGACCGACCAGACAACATATGGGCGAGCTACACGCCGCCATCGGCGACCAAGTGTTGGCGATGGTGCCGGAGATGGATCGAGACGTCACGGGGTTGCCCATGATCTCAGCGGAAGAGCCAGTCGAGAACCAAGACGGTACTCACAATGTAAGCCAGCGCCAGCAACAGAAACCGTGCCGTGCCGACTGCGGCATTGTCACCCAATAGCCAGCAAGCAACCTGGTCGTTTCTTGTCTCCCACCGGTGCTGCGCATTGTCTGTACTCATCATGATCACCGAAGGCCTAATGCCCTCCGCCCCAGGAACGCTCCCGCTCGTGACACGCGTGCGAGGAATGGCCGCCTGCCAAAGGGGACACGGTCCAGCCGCCCTAACCGCCTTCGCTTCCTCCGTGCCTTACGCCTGACAGGCCTTCATGGGGGTGTCGACGGTCCCCACGACGGTTGGCCTTGCGGACGTAGGTGATCATTGCGGCTGGGTTGTCGAGCTTCGCGCTGAGCGCTGCCATCAGAGCGTCTTCAGCTTCGACGGTCAGGGCCTTCGAGTGGGTTCCTTTTTTCAGACCTACGGTATACCGCGCCATGGCAGGCCTCATCTCATTCGTAGGAATCTGGCTCTATTTCTTCTCCTCGTCAGCGAGCGTGGCAAGCATCAAATTCGAATGAGCGTAGGCGCCTCCCGCTCGCATTTCAGACGCTACCCAGATCGCTTCCATGAGCTCTTGAGGGGTCGCGCCGGCCCGCCGGGCTGCCTTCGTGTGGCCCTTGATGCAATACGGACATTGGGTGACGTGAGCGACGGCGACAGCGATGATCTGCTTAATCTTGGATGGAAGTGCTCCATCTGCGAAAACTACCTTGCCGAAGGCCTCAAAGGCGGCCTGCTGGCTGGGCGCCAAATCGCGCCGTAGCCGGCTGAACTCTGAAGACGCATGGGGGTACATTGAATCGTCCATGGCGATACCTCGTTGCTGGATGATAGGTCCTTCACGTCACCGAATACTCGGCTTGCGCAGAAGTCGCAGTTAGAGATGCTCTTTTCGAGCCATCCCTCTCACGACGTAAAGCGCAAGCACCTATCGGAGGGCTCGATGGTCATCGATCCGCCGACCCTTACCGGAGATGTAGACCGGCCGGCCGCGTCGCGAAATCTTCGCCAAAATCAATCGTCGATCGCTGTAGCACGTTGCCCGCCCCGTCGACGATCAACCGCAAGCGGCGCCGTTCGGTGAAGAATGTCAGGCGATAGCGGCCTTCATCCCCATCGATCCCTCGCTCACACCGGCTTGTAAGCGTACCATCTCGCATGCGCTGCTGAAGCGACGATGCATCAATCTCCAGTCCGTCTGCTATGATCCCGGCGTCGATCTCGAATGTGCCGCCCTCAAAAGTGATCATCTTCCAGCGCGCTCGTATTCGACTGTTTTACTGGCTGCGACAAATCGCCGCCTCATTTGCATTAGCCTGCCAGCTTCGCCTCATTCCATCAGCCGAACGCGCACGATTATGTCGCCCATCGCCGTACGTTGATGTACGGATGCCTGAGAGGAGATGAACGCGCATGGACGGCTCGCAACATAGATTGCCCGGTTTAAGCTAGATATCCCTGTGGCGCCACGCTGGCATGCAGAGTTGTATCGCTGTGAGGCCGTGATGCGGTTAGAGCAGCTTCACCGAACGGGCAAGCGCGAGCGCCAAGGCTCACTCGGCCGGACTTGTCTCCAGCGGCACGACCGGCCCGCGCCGAAGCCACCGTGCGACTCCCGGAAAAAGCGGACCGAGCTTAACCAGGAAATCCCACGCCATCAGAAGGGCGGCCACCGCAAACACCACGTCGCCCGGAAACCGCATCCACTGCCAGAAGAGCGTCCCATTATAGAAGGTAACGCTGCGCGCGTAGGCGAATCCGTGCTCGAACACGGCGTTGAGCCGCGGCCAGCCAATCAGGAAGAAGTTGAGCGCAATCCGTAGGACCAAGCCCGCGTTGTAAAGCCAGAAAAAGAAAACACGACTACGATCATAAGCACCGGTAGAACCTGACGCGCCATCCCGACAAGGCCGGCATAACAGAGCCATAGCAGTGTTCTCAAACAGCGCCCCCGCCCTGATGATGGAGTAGCGCAAGCAGGCCCCTTAACAGCGAATACGGCGACGGCGGGCACCCATTGACGTGCAAATCGACCGGAATGACATCGCTGACGCCTCCCACAACGGCGTAACTGCCGGCGAAAAGGCCGCCATCGCGGGCGCAGCCGCCGATCGCCACCACCCATTTTGGGTCGGGCATGGCGTCGTAGGTGCGCAGCAGCGCCTCGCGCATATTCCTAGTCACCGGCCCTGTCACAGTGAGCACATCGGCATGGCGCGGCGAGGCAACGAAGCGCAAGCCGAGGCGCTCAAGATCGTAGAAGGCGTTCGACAACGCGTGCAGTTCGAGCTCGCAGCCATTGCATGAACCAGCATCCACGTGACGGATCGATAACGAACGACCGAGCCGCGCCCGCGCGACGCGGTTCACGCTATTCGCCAGTTCGGCGAGCGAGGCCTGATCCGGCGGTGGCGCCGGCTCGGTCAACGCGCCGGTGGTAAGGCTTTCAAACAACGTGCGGCGCATCGTCGCCTCTAAAGGTCGTGTCCCGAGTAGGAGCAGTTGAACGACTTATTGCAGAGCGGGAAGTCGGCGATAATGTTGTTTTCGATGGCGGCTTCGAGCAGCGGCCACTGGAACCATGATGCGTCGCGCAAGTGGCAGCGTGCGATGGTGCCGTCGTCGCCGAGACGCAGCCAAACAAGAACATCCCCACGGAAGGCTTCCGCGTAGGCCATGCCCTCGCATGATCTGCCAATTTTAATGGACGTGCGTAAATCGCCTCGCGGCAAGCGGTCTAGAAGCTGTTCGAGCAGGGACAGGCTCTGCTCAACCTCGCGGATGCGGATCCAAACCCTTGCATTGACATCGCCGGCTTCGAGCACCGGCACCTCAAACTGCAGCGCGTCATAAGGCGCATACCCAGGCGTACGCCGCGCATCGAAGTTCCTTCCGGCGGCGCGGCCAACATAGCCGCCGGCGCCGAACTGCCGTGCGTACTCCGGTTTGACAATCCCGCTGGTGACCGTGCGGTCCTGCAGCGAGGCCGTATTGTCGTAAAGCTCGATCAGCCGCGGAAACCGCGTGCGCAGCTCGGCGATGAGCGCGCGGATCCGCGCTTCGCCGTCGGCGTTCAGATCGCGCGAGACGCCGCCGGGCATGACGACATCCATCATCAGGCGATGGCCGAAGCAGGCGTCCGCCGCGCGCAAGACGCGCTCGCGCAGGATGCCGGTTTGGGCGTGCATCAGCGCAAAGGACGCGTCGTTGCAAATGGCGCCGATGTCGCCGAGATGATTGGCGAGCCGCTCCAGCTCGGCCATCACCGCGCGCAGATAGACGGCGCGCGGCGGCGGTGACGATTGCGTCGCCGCCTCGACGGCGCGGGCGAAAGCATAGGCATAGGCGACCGTGCTGTCGCCGGAGGAGCGCCCAACGAGCATCGCCGCGCCCTCAAGCGACGCGCCGGCCATCAGGCTCTCGATGCCCTTATGGACATAGCCGAGCCGCTCCTCGACGCGCACGACGAACTCGCCGTTGGCGGTAAAGCGGAAGTGGCCGGGCTCGATAATGCTGGCGTGCACCGGTCCGACCGGCACCTGGTGCAAGCCCTCGCCTTCCACGGGGAGGAATGTATAGCGCGCAGGCGTCGGCGCAGGCGCCGCGGCGCGGTCGCTGAGTGGATGCTTCACATCCCAGACGCCGTGATCGAGCCACGGCCGCGCGTCGGGCGCACCGGCCGGCTCGTAGCCAAACAGGGAGCGGATTGCACGCTCCAGCCGGACCGCGGGCGCATGCCGCGCGCCGACGCTCGGAAAATGTCTGTCGCGGCATCGGCAAGTGAGTACGGCAATGTCGCCACCCTCGCCCATCACCGCCATATGGACGGCGCCGGCATCGCCCCACAGGCCGGACAAGGTCCAGCGGCCGCTGGCTAGTTCATCGATGGCCCGTGCCCAACCGAAGTCCTCGACGATTGCACGTGGCCATGGCCGGTGCCCGTCAACGACCTGCGCGTCGGCAATGGTGTCGAGGATCGTCATCCGAGCAGTCTCGCGACGTTTTCGAAACCAGCGACCAGCGCCGGGGGCATGTAGATGCCGGCGACAAAGACAATGGCGAAATGAGCGAATATCGGCACGAAAGAGGCGTGCGTAGGTTCCGATGGTCCGCGCGGCTCGCCAAAGGCAACCGAATTAAGCCGCAAAAACAGGCCGCCGAGCGCGACGATGATGCCGAATGCGAGCAGGATCGCGAGCCACGGCTGCCGCGCGAAAGTCGAGGAAACGACCAGAAACTCGCTCATGAAAATGCCCATGGGCGGCAGCCCGGCGATAGCGACGACGCCGACGACGAGCGCCCAGCCGAGCAGCGGGTTGCTCACTGTCAGCCCGCTCAGATCGGCGATTTTCTGCGTTCGCTTGACCTGGGCGATATGGCCGACTGTGAAGAAGATTGCCGACTTGGTCAGCGAGTGCATGGTCATGTGCAAAAGACCGGCGAAATTCGCGAGCGGTCCGCCCATACCAAAGGCGAACACGATAATGCCCATGTGCTCGATCGAAGAATAGGCGAACATGCGCTTGATGTCGCGACGCCGGTACAGCATGAACGCGCCGAAGATGCATGAAATGAGGCCCATCGTTACCATCAGCGGGCCGGGCGCTATTGCCTCCGGATTAAGCGCGAGCAGCATCTTGAAGCGCAATAGCGCGTAAAGCGCGACATTAAGTAGGAGTCCAGACAAAACCGCCGAGATCGGCGTTGGACCTTCGGCATGCGCGTCGGGCAGCCACGCATGCAACGGCGCGAGGCCAACCTTGGTGCCGTAGCCGAGCAACAGGAAGACGAAAGCAACATTGAGGAGCGGCGCATCAAAGCGCGCAGCATGCTGGATCAGTGTCGTCCAAACCATTGCACCGGCGCCTTCGCCTATCACCGGTCGCGCCGCCATATAGACCAGGATAGTGCCGAACAGCGCGAGCGCGATGCCGACACTACCAAGGATGAAGTATTTCCAGGCGGCCTCCAGTGCCTCATGGGTGCGGTAGATGCCGACCATCATCACCGTCGTCAGCGTCGCCACCTCGATCGCCACCCACATCAGACCGATATTGTTGGCGACAAGGGCGAGGTTCATCGCGAACATCAGCACTTGATACATCGCGTGATAGAAGCGCACCGAACGCGGCGTCAACCTTCCGATCTCGATCTCGTGGGCGATATAGCTGGCGCTGAAGATGCTCGTGGTCAGAGCCACGAGTGTGGTCAACACGATGAAGACGCGGTTCAAGTCGTCGAGCAGCAGATAGCCGCTAGCCTGCGGCTTCATCCA
This sequence comes from Pseudolabrys sp., assembly GCF_035943735.1. Lineage (GTDB taxonomy): Bacteria > Pseudomonadota > Alphaproteobacteria > Rhizobiales > Xanthobacteraceae > Pseudolabrys. The sequence goes on along the minus strand of NZ_DASZBV010000013.1, from coordinate 73,859 downwards.
GAACAACGACACCGAGATCAGGAAGGTCACCAACGCAGCAGCGACATTGAGACCGGCGGTCAGTCGATAGCCGGGCAGCACGGCGAGAAGCGCCGCGGCGAGGAGCGGCACGATGAGAATGGTTTCGAGCGCGTCGATCGTCATCGGCGCTCTCCGCGGAAGCGGTCGAGCGCCTGCACGTCGACCGTGTCGAATCGTTCGCGGATGCGGAATAAGAAGATGCCGATGACGATGAAGGCGATCAGCACCGAGAAGGCCACCGATATCTCGACCACCAGCGGCATGCCCTTGGCGCCAGTCGCCGCGAGCACGAGGCCGTTCTCCAGCGACATGAAGCCGATTACCTGGCTGACCGCGTTGCGCCGCGTCACCATCATCAAGAGGCCGAGCAGCACCACAGACAAAGCGAAGGCAAGATCCTCGCGGGCGAGAGGGTCGGCCTCGGCGGTCACGCGCAGCATCACCACCATCGACAGCGCGACGAGGCCGATGCCGGCCAGCATCGCGAGGCCGACGCCGACGACATTGTCAATCTCTCGGTGGATGCCGAGCTTGACGACGATGCGGCGCAGCGCCACCGGGATGACGATAGCCTTGAACGCGAGCGCGATCAGGGCGGTGACGTAAAGGTGCGGCGCCTCCTGGACCAGGGCCTGCCAGGCGACCGACAGCGTCAGCACCAGCGCATGCGCGGCGTAGACGTTGATCAGCGCCAGGATGCGATCCTGGTAGAGTTCGAGGAAGCTCACCACGACCAGCGAACCGGCCAGCATATGCGCGATGTCGAAGGCCAATCCGTGCATCAGAAGCTCCTCGACACGAAGCGCAGCAAAGTCGCGAGCAGCGCCAGCATCAAGGCAGCGCCGAGGAGCTGTGGCACGCGGAACACGCGCATCTTGGCGATCGCCGTCTCAAACACCGCCAAAAGGAAGCCGCCGGCGGCGAGCTTGGCGACATAGCCGGCGACGCCGATGGCAACTTCGGTCGGATCGGCGCTGGCCACGCCGATGCCCCAGGGTACGAACAGGCAGGCGATTAGGGACACATAGAGAAGCAGTTTGAGGAAGCTGGCGAGCTCGATCAGCGCCAGATGGCGTCCGGAATATTCGAGAACCATCGCCTCGTGCACCATAGTCAGCTCAAGGTGCGTCGCCGGATTGTCGACCGGAATGCGCGCATTCTCCGCGATGGCGACGATGACGAGCGCGATGAGGCCGAGGCCGAGCGAGACGCGCAAGCCCACCTCGGGCGAATTCATGAAGGCGGCCATGGTCGAAAGCTGCGTCGAGCCGGCGATCAGCGCGATGGCGAAGACGATCATCATCATCGCCGGCTCGGCGAGCGAGGCGATCATCACCTCGCGGCTGGCCCCAATGCCGCCGAAGCCGGTGCCGGCGTCCATGCCGGCGAGCGCGAGGAAGAAGCGCGCGCTGCCGAGAAGCGCGATCAGCGCGATGAGATCGGCGGTCCACGAGAAGAGAAGACCGCTGCGGAAGGTCGGCACCAGCGAAGCCGCCACCCAGGTGGCGGCGAAGATGAGATAGGGAATGACGCGGAATAGCCACGAGGCGTTGTGCGCGAGCACGACGTCCTTGCGCAGCAACCGCGCGAGATCGCGATAGGGCTGGATCAGCGGCGGCCCGCGCCGGCGCAGCAGCCGCGCCTTCACCTTGCGCACGAAGCCGGTGAGCAGCGGTGCCAGCAGCAGCACCAGCAGCATCTGCACGCCCTGGAAGAGAAGATCGTGGATCAGGGCCATGCCGCGAGCACCAGAAGCAGCAACACCAGCGCCACGAAGACCAACGTCAGGTAGCGACGGATGGTGAGGAATTGCAGGACGTTCAGTTTCTCGGCGGCGAAAGCGACGAAGCCGACGAGTGGCGCGTAGAGCGTATCCCAGATCGGATCGTGCACGACGGCGACAAAGCGTGCCGGCGCCGTCGAATTCGGCGTCGGCATCTCGCCGAGCTCGCGCGCGCGGAAGACAAGCGTGCCAAAGATGCGACGGATCGGCTGCGCAAAGCTGTCGGCCGTGTACTGCGTCGCGGAGCTTGGATCGGGAAAGCCGCAATCCCAGATCGCGCTGCGCCGGATCTTGTCTGAGGCCAGCCGATGGATGGCGAAGGCGCCGATCATGCCGGACGCGGTGATGAAGAGGAATACTAGGAGCCCGTTGTAGGAACTCCGGCTCGCGGCGATCGGGACGATCGAGAGCCATTCGACACTCGTCTGCACGGGCATGCGGCCCCCGGCGACGATCTGCGTCACCGGCGCCAGCGCGTCGATGGCGAAGCCGGGCAAGATGCCGAGGACGAGGCAGGCCCCAGCCAGAATACCCATGGCGACGACCGAGACACGCTCGATCTCGTGCGCCGATCCCGCTGCATCGCTGCGCGGGCGGCCGAGAAAGGCGATGCCATACACGCGCACGAAGCAGGCGCCGGCGAGCGCCGCCGACAGCGCGAGCAATGCGCCCGTCGCCGGAATCATCAGTTTCAGCCCCCACGACGAAAGCTGGGGGCTCACCAGAATCGCCTGGAACGCGAGCCATTCCGAGACGAATCCATTGAGCGGCGGCAGCGCCGAGATCGCGGCACAGCCGACGAGGAACACGAAAGCCGTCTGCGGCATGCGGTGGATGAGGCCGCCGAGCCTCTCCAGGTCGCGCTGTCCGGTCGACGCGAGCACCGCGCCCGCGCCGCAGAATAAAAGGTTCTTGAACAGCGAATGGTTGAGCACGTGCAGCAGCGCCGCGGTCATGGCGAGCGCGGCGGCGAAGGTCATCGCATTGGCCTTGAACGCGAGTGCGAGGCCGAGTGCGACGAAAATGATGCCGATGTTTTCGATGGTCGAATAGGCGAGCACACGCTTCAGGTCGGATTGCATCAACGCATAGAGCACGCCCATTACCGCCGTTAGTGCGCCGATACCGATGACTGGCATGCTCCACCACCACGCAGGCGATCCTGCTAGGTCGAAGACAATACGGATGAAGCCGTAGACGGCGACCTTGGTCATGACGCCGCTCATCAGCGCCGAAACGTGGCTGGGCGCGGCCGGATGCGCGTGCGGCAGCCAGGCGTGCAGCGGCACGAGGCCCGCCTTCGATCCGGCGCCCACAAGCGCAAGAATAAGAACGAGCGCAGCAAGCCCGGCGGTGGGCGGGGCAGCGCGCATCGCCGCGAAGGCGTAGTCGCCTCCCGCGCCGGCCATGAGACCGAAGGCGAACAGCAGCGCGAGTGTGCCGAAGCTCGCCATCAACAGATAGATGTAGCCGGCTCGGATATTCTCGCGCACGTTGTGATGCGCGATGACAAGTGCCCAGGACGACAGCGACATGAACTCCCAGGAGACGAGGAAGGAGAACGCGTCGGCCGACAGCAGCACGAGATTCATGCCAGCGAGATATGCTGGATAGAACGGCAGCACGCGGCCAGGGAATTCTTCGTGCCGGCCGTAGCCGAGGGCAAACAGGCTAACCGCCGCCCCGCCGAGATTGACGACGATGAGGAAGAAGGCGGAGAGCGCGTCAATGCGGAAATGCGCGCCGAGCCACGGCAGACCGAAAGGCAGCACTGCCGCGGAATTGTGGTGGCCCGAGAGGCTTACGACTCCGGCAATGACCAGCGCTAACGAGAGCGCGAGGCTGGCGCCGTAGATTGTAGGCCGTCCGATTGATGACGACGCCAAGACAATGCCGGTAGGCGCCAGAAACAGCAAAGCCGCTACAGCGATGAGCGCATCGATCACCATCGGCGCCTCCGCACCGCCCCCGCACCGATATCTCGGCGCGACGCGCTCATTTGAGCCGAACTCCCCGCCCGCCGCTTGTGGATGTTCCGCCCTCACCTATCAGTTCGATGCCATTCGCCACTAGCGCATCGATCAGCTTCATGAGCGAGTCGACGTTGCCGCGGACGACGCCGCCACTAGCCTCCATGCGCTGAACAGTGGGCAGCGATAAGCCCGCTCGCTTCGCGAGTTCGCGCTGGTCGATGCCAAGAAGAGCGCGGGCGGCGCGCAACTGACCGGAGGTAATCATCGCCTGTAGCTGAGACTGAATAGCTTCCGTGCTTTTACGATGTCTAGCACCAGCAAAACGACACTTCAAGATGCATGAATGATATATAGACTATCAAAGAGCGAATGTTCTCCTTTGATGAAATACTAGCCGCCCGCCCCGCCTGGCCGCGGCAGGACGAGATGCTCGCGATCCTGCGGCACAAGCCGAATGTCGCTTACGAACCGCACGGCTGGAGACCGCGCCAGTTCTCGCCGGCCCTAAAAAGCGCGATCGAAGGGCGCATGCAGGATCGCATCATGTGGGGATGCGATTTCCCCGTCCTGCGCTACGGCAAAGTCATCAGCGACTGGGAGTCCGAAGGCTATTCAGAGGCAGTGCTGCGAAAGGTCCTGTCGGACAACGCCAAGCGTCATTTTGGCGTCGCGAACTAAATCAACAAGACGAAAACTTGAAACGGGAGGGAAACATGAAACTGATAACACTGGTAGTCGTTGCCGCGGCCATCGCCTTGCTAGGCCCGGCACCGGGTGCTTACGCCGAGAGTGCCGCCACATATCCGTCCGGAAACGTCGAGTTGGTCATTCCGTTTCAGGCCGGCGGGACGACAGATGTGATCCGGCGCCTGGTCGCTAATATGTTAGCGAGAAGTGGGACCACCCGGTCGTGGTCACCAACAAGGCCGGAGCGACCGGTGCGATCGCATCGGAGTTCGTCGCCCGCGCGCGGCCGGATGGCTACACGCTGCTGAGCGCGACCGCGTCGACACACGCGGTGCTTCCGGCATATCGATCGGATTTGCCCTACGACACGGTGACCAGCTTTGCGCCCGCGACGCTGCTCGCCACTTTCCCCAACATGCTCGCCGTGACGCCGAAGCTGCCGGTCAAAACCGTAGCCGATTTGGTCAAGCTCCTCAAAAGGGAGCCCGGCAAACTCAACTTCTCGAGTTCAGGCGTCGGCGGCACGGTTCATTTCGCCGGCGAGCTGTTCAAGCTGACCGGGACCGACATGGTTCATGTGCCCTACAAAGGCAGGCGCACGCTCGAACGGATGCCGTCGGCCCCCACAACGATGTCCGCTTTCCTCGACACGGTCGCCAGAAAAGGTCACTCGGACGCCGCGCTCGTCCTGTTCCACATTCTCGAAATTCCATCCGAGATGATAATTCCGCTCGTCGATTGTGGTGCGTAAAAGCCGCTGGAGCCGATCCCGCGATGTCAGGATCTGTCGCAACGGACGCTCCTCCGTCACACTTCCCGCCCGGTCGATCGCAATCCGCTTCGGCACCTCCACACCAAGGCCCCCGAGCCCTGCGCCGCAATCGACCAGCACCTGAAACAACTCGGGGTGTCCGGTGATCCCGGCTCCGCGGCCAACGAGCTCGGTCCGTGAGCGTTCGTAGACGTCCACCCGCCAGCCGATTTTTTTAAGAAATTCCGCCGTGAATAAGCCGGACATCGACCCGCCGATCACAATTGCACCGCGTCCTGTTTGATGTGCTGGCGAACGCGACATGAGGCTCTCATTCCTTCTGGGCGGCTACTAGGCTGTGCCCCGAGCGGCAACATGTCCTGCGGGCCTCGTCAGGAGCGCGGTCACTGCCGCAACAAAACCGCAGCCGACGGTCACGCTTGTGGTCTCGATCATCGGAATCGGACTGCCGTCCGCAAGCAAGCCGTAAATCTGGGCGAAGCCGGCGCCAAAGACATTCTGGGCGAATACGCCGACACCGGCCGCAGTGCCGGCCAGCCGCGGGACGATCGCCATTGCACCCGCCTGAGCGAATGGCAGAGAAAGGCCCTGTGCCAGCGTCATGAACGTCCCGGGGACAAACAGCACGATCGGCGTAACGTATCCGGACAAGAGCAAGGTCGATTGTATGGCGGCGGCGGCCCCCGCGATCGAGGCGGCGACCAACAGCATACGCTCGAGCGAAACGCGACTACTGATCCGACCGGAGATAACCGACCCGGTTATGAACCCGGCGGGCACCAGACAGAAATAAAGACCGTACTCTGTCGCGGGTCGATGCAGCGTGTCTTTCATCAGCACTGCCGTCGCTGTCGCGAGCACCATGAAAGTGCCGGTGCTACAGGCGGTTTGGGCAATCAGGGCACAAAACCTGGGCTTTGAAAGCAGTTCGAAGAACGACGAAGCCATGGAGTGGCCGAATTGGCTGGGCGCAGTCCCGGCGCGCGTATCCGGCACAACCGCGTAAGCACCCACCAGCATGGCGCATCCAGCGACGCTCGAAAACCCGAAGACTCCGCGCCAACCGAGCTGGTCGATAAGGATGCCGCCGATCCCCGGTGCGACCAGCCCACCGATGGCGAAGAACGTCGTCAGATACGCGATGGACTTCACCAGGAGCTGCGGCCCGTAGGCGTCTTTTGCGATCGCCCGGGCTAGCGTGATGCCGCACCCCGCGCCGATGGACTGGATCACGCGCCCGATCATCAGGATCGTGAACGAGCCGGCAAACGTGGAGATGATACTTCCGGCCACAAACATGGCCAGACCGACGAGTAGCACCGGCCGTCTACCGTGCCGATCTGCCAGGCTACCGTACCAGAGTGTCGAAACGGCCATCGCCAGCACCCCGGCCGTGAAAGCGAGCTGGGCTTCCGCTGTGCCAAGATGAAATTCTGTCTTCAGAACGGGAATGAGCGGGAAGAACAGATGGACGGCAAATGGCCCCAGCAGCGAAAGGGACGCTAAAATCGCCGGGAGCAATTGGGTCACGATGGAAACTTTCTCCCGTCCCTAGGCAGGTGAAATCCGCGCTCGGAGAGGTTCTCCACCTTTGAGAGCACCAACTCCTCCGCTCAGGGCCCTCGAACGTGTGCGGCGCTTGGCTTCATCTCCCTGCGTCAGAATTTCTTGGCGGCACGCAAGCAGCGCCTTCGCAGTCAGCGCGCCGGTGCGGCCTTTGCCCAGTACTCGGGGGAGGCTTTGCTCGTCTCGAGCGCGGTTAGCGACTCGAAGCCAGGCGCCATCGAAGCGTCGGTCCCTGTGAGCACCTGATGATGATCAATATTGAGGAGCCGCAGCCAACTCTGTTGGCCGAGCGTCAGACCGATCATGCAGCCGATTTCCACCAGCTCCGGCTCGCTGAATTGCTTGTGCAGCCGTTCCCAGAACGCATCGTCTGTATTGAGGTGCCACACGATCGCTTCCGCGTAGGCCAGCACGGCCTTCTGCTTCTCGGTAAAGCGGCCCGAATTCTCGAAATTCAGCAAATCCAGGACGTGGTCTTCGATTAACGCGCCGCTGCGTGCAGCTTTCACCGACCGCTGATTGCCGCAATATTCGCATTGCACGGAGCGCGATACGTAAAGGCGTGCCAATTCCTTGAGGCTGTGGTCCGCGATGCCGTTCCGAAACAGGTCATTCCAGCTTCGGGCGAAAAACCAGAATGCCGCCGGAACATGCGCACGCACAGCAGAGCTCTCGGGCCGCGGAGTGCCTTCTCGCTGGCAGCGCTCCATTTCCGTACGCATTTCTGCGTCCATTGCTGCAAGGGGTACGTAGCTGATCCGTTGTTTGGGCATAATGTGCCTTTCGCGCCTGATGCATCCCGACAGTCTATGCAGGCGCGGCGGCGGGTGGTATCGTGAACTAACGATGCAGGTATCGTAAAAGCCGATGGCAAAAAAGCCCGTGAACCGGCACGAACGCCTCGACCGCCGTATCACGCTACGGGATCTTCACATCCTTTCCTTCGTGGCGCGTAGCGGCAGCATGGCCAAAGCCGCTCTCCAACTGTCGACTTCGCAATCCGTTGTTTCCGTCGCGATCGCCAATCTCGAAGCGTCGCTGGGCGTTCGGCTACTTGAGCGCAGCGCCAAGGGTGTCGAGCCGACGATCTATGCGACGACGCTTCTCAAGCGCAGCCGCATTGCCTTCGACGAACTGCACCAGGCGCTCATGGATATCGAGAGGCTGGAGGATTCGGCGACCGGTGAAATACGCGTGGCCTGCTCCGAATTTCTTTCGGGTGGCTTCATCTCAGAAGTGATCAACGGATTTACCGAACGCTATCCGAAGATAGTTTGCCAGGTGACCGACGCCGACGCGACCTCGGTGGAATTCCACCAACTGCATGAGCGAACCGTCGATCTCATGGTTGCGCGAATTCCGGCAGCGTTTTCCAAGGGTGACTTGGCAGCAGAAGTCCTGTTTGACGATCCACACGTGGTCGTAACAGGTGCCGGTAACCCGCTAGCAAGGCGACGGAACGTGACCCTGGCGGATCTTACGACACAGAATTGGATTCTTCCTGCTTCGCTGGTCGTACGCGAAGTCCTTGAAGAGGCGTTCGGCACAAAAGGATTGGCCGTTCCCGACGGGCGAATCATCTCATCGTGCGTACTAATGCGCAATCACCTGCTAGCAACGGGACGGTTTGTGACGGTATTGCCTTCCTCGGTGCTGCAGTACAATGCATCTCAATGGGCCTTACGCGCCTTACCGATCGAGCTGCGGACCAAACCTCGTCCCATAGCGGCGATTCTGCTGAAGAATCGCAGCATTAGCCCCCCTGTCCAGCTTTTCCTCGAACATCTCCGGCAACGCGCGAGCGCTCACCGCCGCCGCGGACAATCGACGATGATCTAAAAGATGCGAATTCTCCCCATTACGCTCTCGGCCACCGAGTTGAGTGCCGCCTGATACAATTGAACAATATTTGTCCAAACGGTTGAAAAGAGCGACACTTGCTGCTCATATAGGCTCCGACATTTTGCTAGACAGCTTCAGAGAGACGTTAGACGCCATCCCCACACACGACTGCCGATGCGGGCCAGGAGGATGCAATGTCGCTGACGTTACGAAAAGTGAAGGTTGCTCCTAAAGGAATGGGGCTAAATGATTTCGTGGCTATGCAAGAGGGCCTTTTCGCAGCCGAAGGCCTCGATGTCGAATTCGACTGGACAACGTTCCGGGGCACCCAATCGAGTTGGAAGGGTCTCGATTACCTCGAACGGCCGCAGGACCAACCCTACACCAAACGCAGCGAAGACGTCGTACAGGGTGCGTGTTGGTGGGGTACGATCTGCAATGCGAGCGCCGGCATGGGGCGTGTCGTCACCGAGGGTTATGGCCTCTCGCCGTGGGCGATCTTCGTACGGCCGGACTCCAACATCCGAAAGCCCGAAGATTTGAAAGACGTGCCGATCTCGGTCGGCATGCGCGCAGGAAGCCATTTTAACGTTCCATACCGGCTGGAGAAGTACCTGCCGCTTGAGAACATCAAGACCGTGAACACAGGCGGTTTCGGCGCCCGCCTTCGAGCGTTGCTCGACGGCGAAGTTGATGCCGCCAGCTTACTGCCCCCGCAGATCGCCATGGCGGAACAGTTGGGCTTGCGCAAGATTATCGACGACACATTCAAGACGCTGTGGTGGGTGCCATCGAATTCACCACCCGAGGTGGTGCACGGCTACATGCGCGCACTCAAACAAGCCGAACGCGCGCTTGAGGCGGACCTGCCAAAATATCTGCCGCTATGGAGGCTCGCCGTACCCGCCGAGTTTGAAAGCCTGCATCCGTGGGATTTCGGCAACTTCGGACGTGGCGAACGGTATATCGACGAGCCGTTGCCGGAAGAAGATTTCGGCACGGTTTTCCAGCAGGTGCAGCGCTGGAACCTTCACGACTTCCTGAAGGAGAAGAGACCCGAACAATTGAGTTATTCGGCCACATAATGCGAACGCTGCCCCACTGAACGAGGAGATCTCCGGCGCATGGCAGGAAAAGGCAAACACTCCCCACCGGGCGGCGGGAATGTATATGCGAAGGCTAACGAGGTGATCGTCAAGATCACCGGCGACGATACCAATCAGACCTTTGAAGTCGTCGAAGAGAACTGCAAGCCAGGCTTTCAGTCGCGCGCTCACTACCACATCAAAGCATATGAGACCTTTTACGTCTTCGAGGGCAGCGCCGAGTTTCAGGTCGGCGAAGAGCGCTTTCACGCCGTAAAAGGATCCTGCGTTCATATTCCACCGGGCGTACCGCACCAGGTCACCTCACCGAGTGGCGTGCGTATGCTGATGATCTATAGCCCGGCCGGAACCGAAGGCATGTTTGCCGCCATGCACGCGCTCAGCCACGACGAGCTAATGAACTCTGAACTCACGCGTGAGCTCGCGCTGAAATACGACACCGTCATGGTCGAGCAAAGCAAGAACGGCCGCGGAAAAGGTACGATTCTCGGATAGACGAGCGAAGTTCCGGGTCTGCAGGCGCATCACGCGGAACCGGCCCTCGCCGCCAGCCTGTCAAACGAACGAATCGTTGCCCAGAGGGGCTAATGGCGCCGAGTCGATTTTCCCGAATGTCTTTCTTCCACAGCATCCCTCTAACATCGACTGCGCACTGACGCATGGCCGTTTCCCGTGAAAGATGGGGCATTACGCTCGGTATCGCTGGAGTCGTGCTGTTTGGCGGCACGTTGCCCGCGACGCGCGTTGCCGTGGGCTATTTCGATCCTCTGTTTCTGACGGCCGTGCGCGCGAGCGTGGCCGGTTGCGCCGGATTGACATTGCTGGTCCTGTTGCGGCGGCCGATTCCGCCGCCCAACCTTTGGTTCGAACTGGTCGTCACCGGGATCTGCACCATCATCGGCTTTCCGGTGTTCATGGCGCTCGCCATGGCGCACGTGCCGGCGGCGCACGGGGGCGTGGTGCTTGGCATCGTCCCGCTGGCGACCGTTGCCGCCGCTGCGCTGGTCGCTGGCGAACGCCCAAGTCTCGGCTTCTGGCTGGCGAGCGCGACGGGCGCTGCCGTGGTGATGGCCTTTGTGTTGCGCGACCACGACGGCGTCGGCTTCGCCCTCGGCGATCTGTTCCTGCTCGGTACGGTGGTGTCAGGTGCCTTCGGCTACGCCCTCTCGGGCCGCTTGAGCATGCAGATGCCTGGATGGGAAGTCATATCCTGGCAGGTGGCGGGATTTCTGCCGTTCTCCCTGGTTGCGGCATTGACGATGTGGCACTGGCAAACTCTCGATCACATCGCCGCCTCTGCCTGGGCCGGCCTCGCCTACGTGAGCCTCGTCAGTCAGTTCCTCGCCTTCTTTGTGTTCAATGCCGCAATGGCACTCGCCGGCGTCGCCCGCGCTGGACAACTGATGCTGCTGCAGCCGTTCGTGATTGTCGCACTGGCCTGGCCCGTCAACGGCGAGCCCATCCGCCTGGACACACTGGTTTACGCGTGTGCGGTATTTCTCGTAGTGTTCGTCGGGCAACGCATGCGCGTGCGACGGCGTTGACGAATGATCGACGGATTGCGCAAACTACGCACGGGGTCGCTGTAGTGGTCGAAGATCTAATCCTCCAGCATATTACCAGTAACTAGAGTCTTCTGTCGGTCGCGCACCTAGGGCCCGCGTGCGCGTCAGGCCGAAATCGGGTCTAAACCAGCCTCCCGCTAGCGTGAGCTTCGCGCCACCTGCGACTATTGGCGATTGGCGGGTGCATGCCTGCTCTACTCTTGGGAACTGACCTTACGTCCTCAAACGGCTTAGTCCGAACCGGGCCAGATGCTGAAGTGGAGCGCGCTGCTCGCATCCGCTTGGAGTCAACAAGCGGAAATCGAAAGGAGCGGATTGGCCAGCCAGCGCAAGCGCGCGATCGGACTCAGTCGGTAATCCGCCCGTTGTCTGTCCGGCAGGAGCACCTTGCGTTGAATCGGACAGAAGAACGCCCCGGCCTTTCCGGGCTACCTCAGCAACATATGCGATAGTTCGTTCAAGCTGGAAACGCGCAGTTATGCATATGCACGCCGTCTATGAGTAAGAACCGTATTGACGCTCAGGCCTAGCGAACCGGCAATCGCGTTCGAGCTCAGTCCGCAAACGATTCCGGCGCAGACTTGAATCTCGCGCTCGGTTAATTGCGGTGCCAGGAGCGCCAGGCGGCCACAATATTGCCTGTGCCGGTCTTCCGCCATGAATAAAGTGCGGCCGTCATTCGCAGCATGCGCGACATATTTGGCGGCGATCATGCTGCTGTTGCCGGTCCGGTTTTCGACGATGACCGAATGACCGACATGATCGGTCATGTACCGTGAAACCAGCCTTGCAACAGTGTCAGCTGTCGAGGACGCGCCGAAGCCGACGACGATCTTGATTGGTCCGGCCGGTAGATCGTCGGCCCGCGCTTGAAGACTGAAGAACGCCCGGATGCGGAGGCGTTCGAGCGCGCGTCGCACAGGACTCTGGAACCGGAAACACTGGCAGGCACAATGGCCTTCATGTTCGAGACGCGCTATCCGCTGAGCCCAACCGCTTATGCATCAGGTCTGGAACTGCTGGATGGTGAGTATCCGGGCGTCTGGGATGGGCTAAAAAAGCTATTCCGCGGCAACACGTGAGTGCCACGCTCCATTCTCTCCATATCCGTGACGAGATAGAGCAAGGCGGCGCGGGCCAGCCTCAGCACGCGCAGGGGGCGGCGCTCGAATTTTCCGGAACCAAGCCAGTGCGCCGTCCTGTCGTGAAATAGATCGCCGGGATTATTTCATGGCGGGCCAGCCATCGAAAGCCGCGACATCGCCGCAGGGCGTGACGCAACATGAAGTATCGTTGCGTCCACGCCGCTTTACGATACGCCGGACGGCGCCAGGCGTCAGAACGATCCAGGCGACAGTCGATAGATGTCCGGCGTCTTGGCATCCACGACGTAGAACAGCATGAGGCCGGTCGGCGTGAGGATGCGCTGGTTGTTCTCACCTTGCGCCACCGTGCCCTGAAGGATGAGCATCGTCGTGTGATCCTTCTCGTCGCCGCCCCGGAACATGAGCAAGCCGCCGTTGATCGGCATGTTGTTGGCGACCGTATCCGGCTTGTATCCGGCCGTCATGAAATGCGCGCGCAGCACGCTGGCGTTCGAGAACAATTGCTCCGGCGTCATCTTCTCGTCGGTTTGCTTCGACCATGAAACGCCGACCTGAATGAGCGTCTTCGATTTGAATCCGAAGACGTACGACACTTCCGCGGTACCGCCGCCCGGCAAAACGTCCGGCACCTTCACCTGGAGGACCTGTGTGTGCTCGCTCGGATTATTCTCGGACCGTATGGCCGCGGCCTTGACATTGAAGTCCTTCGAGATGGCCGCGCGCACCTCCTTTTCCGACATACCGAACCTCGCGGAGCGGAAGCCGGAGATGTTTGCGGCCGTCGTGCCCATCGCAGGAACTCCCGCGATCGTCGGCGTGGCCTTCCCGGCATCCTTGCTCGACTGTGCCAGCAGGTCCCCGCTTGTTACCACGATCGCCGCCAAAGATGCCGCGGCCAGGTACCCTATTGCTCTCATGTTCGTCATCGTCGATGCCTCCTCACTTTGAGTTTTTCTCATTTATCCGCCAGCAGGAGTGGTCGGAAAATCACGCGGAAATAGGCCTGATATTTCGGCTGGTCGGGAACGACTTGCTGCCAGGGCATGCCCGCGCTTGCCTCGATGGTCAGCGGCGACCACGGCGTAAACGACAGGCCAGCACCGCCCGACCTCAGCACGGTGCGAGCCGGAAAGGTCGAAGTCACCTCGCCCTGATCGATGAAGCCGTAGAAATCGAGACCGGCGATCAGGTTCGACAGATTGTTATGTAACTCGAAATTGGCATAGAAGCCGCTGTCGCCCGCGGCGGTGTTGGTCGGGAAACCGCGCACGGTCGTCGGACCGCCTATCTGGAATAGCTGATCGCCGGGCAACAGCGTGGCGGTGGTGTATTGGGCGCTGCCGAGCGCCGCAACGCTGAAGTTCGCGGGGAAACGCCACAACGCATTCCAGGTGCCGCTGTAGATCGTCAGCGGACGGTCGATGTCGATGACCTCGCTGTGATATTGAACGAAATTTACCGCCGGCGACAAAGTGAGCGAATAGTCCGCTCCGGAATTGGTGACGGAGACGCCGATAGTCTGCTTGTTCGACCTGTCGTCGGTGATGCGGACCTGCGACAGGTCCGACTGCGAGATGCTGTAGGTATCGGCAAGGTTCGCCTGCAACAACCACGCATCCGTCACGAAAAGCGGCTGGCTGAAATTCACGCCGGCGGCCCGCGACTGCCCGGTGATGTCGAGCGCCTGAAAGCTTCCCTGGATGATCTTGATCCGACCCTGCGTGTAGCTCGCGCCGAGCCGTCCGCCCCAGGTGTTGATCGGAATGTTGTATGAAACGTTCCCGTTCAGATTGCCGTCGGCCCTCGTGCCGTAGAACGTGAACCGGTCGTCGAAGCCGAGCGCACCGCTGTGACGATAATAGACGCCTCCTTCATAACGTCCGGTGCTCTGGACACCCTGGTTGTCGTAGAACACCTGCAGGATGTCGGCGGGGGCTTCGGTGACGGCAAGCTGAACGTCCGTCAGGCCGAATGTCGTGCCGGGCTGGAGTAACGCGCGCAGTTGCACGTCGTTGGTGCGGTTGAACCAGGTTACGTCGCGCGAGAGTTTCGGGACGTCGAGCACCTCCCCCGGCTTGGGTGGCTCGACACGGTCGGTGATGTACCCTTCGCCGGTGTGCTGGCGTCCCGTCATCGAGAACTTGCCGAGACGGCCTTCCGTCAACTTGATGTGCACCACGCCGCCGGCGACGCTCTGCGGCGGCAAGGTGGCAATGCCGGTCACCACGCCTTTTTCTGAGTAAAGCGCGCTGATCGCAGCGACGACTTTCTGCAGGTCCGAAAAATCAACGTCGTGCCCGACATAGGGCGCGACCACCGCGTCCAACTCCTCCCTGCTGAGGAACTTCGATGTGCCGTCGAAACGGACGCCCCGTAGCCGGAATTTCGGTCCGCCCGGCTTGAGCAATTCGGTCGGCCCACGACCCGGTCCGATGACGGCCGGGCCCTGCTGTTTTGGCGTCTGGGTCTGTTGCTCGAGCCGGCGCTGCTGGCGCTGTTGCTCTTGCTCGACGCCGCCCGGCACGGTCGTGGCGGGTGGCACCTGCGCCATCGCCGCCGAAGCGCCAACGAAGGGGACCAAAACCATGATAACCAACAGCCAAGCGGGCGCGCGCGACCGCTGCGGCGCCCGACCGGCGTTGCCCCAATACGTCATGGCCGGTGGTTCAAGGGTCACAGCACCTCACTGCAGGCCACTAAGATTGATCGCCTTACCGTCTGCCGGTGCTTCGACCGGCTTGGGAGCTTGAAGAATATCCAGCATGAAGGTCGGTGAGACGCCTAGGATGTAGAACAGTGCCGCGCCGCTCTTGCCCGAACCGCCGTGCACGTCGAATCCATCGCCCGACTTCAGGTCGCGCGGCACGTCGCGAACGAATGACATGCCCTGATAGGCGCCGAGCGCGGTGATCGCGGACAGAACGCCATAGGACACCACGTAATTGCTTGTAATCGTGGTGAAGCCGTTCTGGGAGAAGTTGAACAGCGAGCCCGGCCCATACATCTGTACCGACGGTCCAACGGTCGGCACAGGGCTGCGATTATCGAGCACGATCACCTGGCCGGGCATGGTCAGAACGAGCTTGCCGGGAACGTTGCCGCTGGCGATCGAGAAGTGGTTGCTGTTGCTCGTCACGTTGGCGTCTGTGACCGAGAACTGTCCGACATCGGTGCCGCCGGGCGCATCGATGGTCAGGTTCATGGTCTGCGCCGTGCCGCCGTTCGCGCCGGTGATGTTGAGCACCAGCGGGCCGGCGCCGGGCTGCTGCGCGATACTGCCGGTCGCCGAATTGGCGTTGATCGTGACGCTGGTCGTTGCGTTGATCGTGCCGATATTGATGTCGCCGGGCGCGGTGAGGACGACGTCAACGCCGGTGACGCTCGAGACCGAGAACGCGCCGGTTGTCGTGATGTTGGTCTTGCCGACGGGCGACGACGACGAAATCACCCGCAGGTCGCCGGTATTCGCGATGTTGATGTCGCCGAGCGTCGTCGCGGCCGCGAGCAACGGCACGTTGGTTTTGATCGCGACCGGCGCGGACGCCTGCGCCGGTCGGTTGAGCACGGAGTTGACGCCGATGCCGCCGCCGGCCGTCAGGAGGATCGACGCGTTCGGCCGCGACGTCGTGATGTTGGTCTGACCGTCGCCATTGCTGATGATTGCGCCGCCCAGGGTTGGGTTACCCGCGGTGACGGTGATGACCGCCGACGCATTGGGGGCCGGATTGGCCGTGCTGGTCAGCGCTCCCAGCGTCACATCGCGCGTACCTTGCAGCGCGATGGTCTGGGCAGCCGTCATGCCTGCTCCTGCCCCCATCGCGATCGAGTCCGCCGTGACCGCGATGAGATCGGTCCGGGACGTGAGCTGGCCACCGGCGTTCTCGGTGAAGGCGCCGCCGGCGTTTGCCCGGATCTTGCCGGCCGCCGCGGCAGTGCCGACGGTCAGGTTGCCGGTAGCCAGGTAGACGATGTCGCCGAGTACGGCCTCGGAGACCGAGGCAGTTGCGACTGCGGCGTTGCCGCCAGCAGTCACAGAGACGTGGCCTCTGGTCGACGCCAGCGTCGTCGCGGCCGCATCGCCGGTGGTCACGACGGCGATATCCAGCAACGCCGCCACCTGCGACCCTGCCGCCATGGTCAATGACGCGCCGTTCAGACTCGCCGCGCCAGCGGACGCGGCCACTTGCTCGTTGCCCAGCAGGTCGATGGCGCCGCCTGCGGTGACGGCGATGTTGCCGTTCGCCGCCAGCAGGGTCGCAAGCGTGGCGGCCCCGCCGGTCACCAGCGTCGCGCCGGTCGCGCCGGAGATCCGCGAGCCGGCCGCCATGCTCAGGCGGCTGTTCGCCGGCAGCGAGCCGAAGGACGTGTTGACGTCGACCGCATTCGCGGTCGAGTCGACCCGGCTGTTCGCGGTCAGCGACACGAGGCCGGCGACATCGAATTCGACATGACCGGCCGACGACACCGTCCCGTCAACAGTGACATCGAGCGCGGCCGTCACCAGCACGTCGGCGGCGCTGGCCACCGACTTGATGACGAGCTGATAGCCCGACGGACCGTAAAGATTGACGAGACCGAGCGCATTGGTCGTGACGCCGCCGCCGGCGCTGTCGCCGACGTTGATCGCGTTAAGACCGCCGGTGGCGCCGATGGTGCCGGCCGCGGCGTTCAGCACGACGTTCTTGCCCAGGATATTGATGAGCAGGTCGCCATTCGCATTCAGCAGCGAGCCCGCGGTCGACGTCAGCTTGATGTCGTTCGGCGAGAACACCGTGTCGATGTTGAGCGTTGCCGTCGAGGTGATGTCGATGCCGGCTTGGGCGCGGGCCACCAATGACTTGCCGGTGTGGACCGCGACGCGCAGCGGCTGGTCATCGTAGGAGCCGCTGCTATTGGCGATCAGCCCGATGCCACCGCCTGACGCTTCGAGAATAAGGCTGTCGGTATCGATCGCCGCGCTGCTTGGCGTCGCGTTGACGATCGAGCCGCGGACCTTGAAGCGGGCCTCGCCGCTGACCGACACGTTGGCGAGCAGCGCGTCACCCATCGACGCGAGATAGGCATTGCCGGTCACGTCGACGTTGAGCGCGGTCGCCGCCGAGAAGTTCAGCGGCTGCTTCGGCGCCACCGTGATGACCGTCGCGGAGCTGCCGAAGTTGATGAAATCGGAGCGCTCGGCCGCCGCGATTGCCACCAGCGCGTTCTTCTGCGCGGTCGTCAGGTTGGCGAGATCGGCGGGGATCGTGGTCGTGTCGAGGCTGACCGTCGCGATCGCCTGGCCAAGGCCCTGCCCCGCATTCAGCGTCACCAGGTTGCCGGACACGTTCGGCGCCTTGATGATCGGGTTCGTGCCGGTGATCGTCTTCAACGCGCCGGGTGACAGCGAGAACGCCAGCTCACGGGTCGTCCAGGAGATCCCGTTCACCAGCGTCGCCTCGTCGGTTCCGCGTTGCGCGGCGATCGACGTCGCCGTCGCGTAGTTGAAGTTCCCATCGAATAACGCGGTGTAACCGCCGACCTCGGCGTTCAGCGCGCGGTATTGCGTGGTGCGGCTGGCTTCATAGTCGGCGATTTTGCCGGCGATCTGACCGGACGGAACGCCCTGGGCGGTGAACTGCTGGGTCAGCAGCGTTCGCTCCGAGGCGGAGGCGACGTACTGGAAATTCGGATCGTAACTCGTGCCGCCGTTCGCCTGCGTCGCGCGGATCTGCCAATAGCTCTTGTAGTCGGCGTTGCGCGACGCCTCGAAGGTCGCGACCTGCGCCGCCTGTTTGTCCGCGTTCGCCTGCGTGCCGCCGACGAGGCCGAGCGACGTCCAGTAGGACAAGAGCTGGTTATAGGTCCGGGTATCGGTCGACTGGATCGGGTTGTTGTCGATGATGCGGCCGGGGGCGGTGAGCGTCACGTTGCCGCCGAGCGAGACAACCGTGTCGAGCAACAGGTCGCCGTTCGGATTGCCGTAGGTGCCGGTCCAGGCGGCTGCGGTGACGTTGATGTCGTTCGCCGCCAGCGCCTTGAGGCCGTAATAGCCGACGAAATTGCTGGTCGTGTCGATATCGCCGACACGGACGACGAGCGGCGTCGCCGCCGAGCCGATCGCGCCGTTGGTGGCTGTCAGCTCGATGCGGGCCGCCTGGATATAGCTGCTGCCATTGGCCGCCGTGATATTGCCGCCGGCGGTCAGCGACACCCGGCCGTAGCCGGCGGATGGGTCGCCATTCGCGACGATGCTACCAATGTTCGTGTCGCGCGCGACATCGACGACGAAGTTGCCCTGGTTGACGCCGCCGCTGAGCGCGCCGCCGTTGGTAATGTCGACCTCGATCGGCCGCGCCGCCGTCGTGCCGTTGCCGAGCGCGCCAACGCTCGCCGCCACGCCCACGGCGTTGAGCGCAAGATTCTTCGAGGAGATCAGCGCGCCATCGGTCGACTGGACGATAGTTTTGCCGGTAATGGATGTGTTGCCGTTCTTGTTGCCGATCGCGCCGCCGAGCAGAACCGCGCCGCTGTTCGACGTGACATTGATGATGCCGCTGTCAACGCCGCCGAACTGGATGGCGATCGGGTAGTTCGCCTTCAGCGAGTATGTATCGATCACCGTGTTGTAATCGGTCTTAGTCAAATCCTTGTAGTGGTCCTGCGCGGTGCAAAGTGTCCACCAGTTGCAGTCCGTCCACTCCGCTGTGGTGACCCAGACCGTACTGTTGGTGCGGGTCGCTTGGTTGTGGTTGTTCGCGACCGAATCCACCGACGTGTCGACGAGCGTATAGGTGCCGTTGGCGATCCGGTACACGCTGAGCGTATGCGGCCCGTCGACACTGTCGAACTGCGTATTGGAATCGACGGTCAGCGTGCTCGAACCGAACAGCTGCGTGCCGTGATAGGTGTAGTACGTCACCGTCGATTGGTCGGTGCCGGTCGTGTAGACGTAGCGCTGGCCGGGCGAGATCGTGCCGAGATCGTAGACCGTGTTGCGGCCGTCGCCGCTCGCCGTCGAAGTCGTCGTCGTGCCGACGACCTGGCCAAGCGAGTTCAGCGTACCGTTCGTGTTGGCGACCTGGATCTGGCCGTTCGCGCGCGTGTAGACGGTGTGCATCGCCGCGACGACGCCCGACGTATCGTTCACGCTCAGAATATTGGTGATGTCGATGAGGCCGGCCACGCCGCGGCCGGTGCCGCTATTGTCGAGGCCCGTGTTCAGCGTCGTGAGGTAGACGTCGTAGCTCGAATTGTTGGTCAGGTTGATCTGGCCGAAGCCGTCGAGCACGCGGATACGGCCGACCGCCGAGCCGTCCGCGTTTGGCTTCGACGTATTCATGATCTGGCCGTAGAGCTGGATGTAGCCGCCCAGGACCGCCGTCGCGTCGACATGGTAGCGCCCGTTCGCGGCGTCGAAATACGACGTCATGTTGCTGCCGGACGGCGTCACGAGCTGATACAGCCCGCTTGCCACGTGGTTCGCGCCGGTCGCGTAGTCGGCAAGCGCGAAATCGGTGCCGAACTGAATCTGCCCCGGCGTGCCCGTATAGGTCACGTTGTAGGAGTGGCCGCCGACGTTCACCGCGAAGGTCACCGCCTGGCCGCCGTTCGACTGGTATGTCCCGATCGCCGACGACAGGTCGATGCCGAACAACGCGGCGCTTGCCGTCAAGGTCGGCGTCGAGGGCAGGTTCAGGGTCCAGTTGTCGATGCCGCTCTGGATCAGGCCGTTGATGTTCAGGTAGCGCGCGCTGATGAACACGGCGCCGTTGGCGACGATGCCGCCACCGAGCGCGGACGTGTCGGTCGGATCGCCGCCATTGAGCCCCGTCCCCGCCGGATCGCCGGCGACGTGGTCGTAGCCAAACACGTAGCTCTGGACGAAATCGCCGTTCTTGACCTGGATGGTGACGGTGTTCGCATTGATCTGGCCGTTCGAATAGATGTTGCCCGCCTGGCTTTGGATCAGCACCGAGCCGAGCGGATTGCTGATCGTGGTGCCGGAGTTGAGAACGATGTCGGGCGCCGGATTGCGCAGCGAGGCGATCGCGGTCGTCGGATCGTAGTTGCTGACGATCGTGACGGCGGGGAAGATGCCGAGCGCCGCCTGCGTCCGCGCGGTCGTGATGCTGTTGAAATTGGCGACCGCGCCGCCGCGATTGATCGCATTGATGTCGGCATTGCTGTTGACCAGTACGCCGTTGAGCCGGAGGTGACCGCCGCTGTCGCTGTTGATGGTCAGGTTGTTGACCAGCAGGCTGGCGTCCGTGTTGTTGGTCAGCGCGATCTGTGCATCGCCCGGCGCCTGCAGCTTGCCGGTGCCGGTGAGCTTGTCGGCCCGGACGCTGAGATCGCCGAGCGTCGCAGTGATGTCGCCGACTGAGACGGCGCGGCCGGAGAGCCCGCTCGACGCATTCGCCAAGGCATGCGCATCCGCGGCGTAACCGCCGACCGTGTATAGCGTGGAATTGTCCGTGAACCCGTTGTAATAATTACCGAAATTGATCGAGTAGTAGCGGATCTGCGCGGCCGCCGTGCTGGCCGGAATGCCGAGGACGACACCCCAGACCGTTTGCTGAATCCCGGTGGGATCACCGAACGCCGTGACCGCGGTGTTCGTGCTGGTCTGGTTGGCATTGACCGAGCCCTGATAGCCGCTCGCGTCCGAGATGTTCTGGTCGTATTTCGCCAGCTTGGGCGCGACCGCACCGCTGTTGATCGCCGCGTCTGCCGCACTGTGATTGCCATTGCCGCTCGACGTATCGGTGGCGAGCGATTGCAGCGCCAGCAACTGCGATTTCACGCTGGTGGTCGCGCTCTGGAGGTTGCCCAGATCGGTCTGCAACTGGGTCGTCTTCGTCTGGATCTCGCCCATTTTGCTATAGGCGTTGGCGACGGCGGTGTTGAGCGTGGCCATCGCCGTGTTCATCGTCGCGTAGGCGGCATCGATGCTCGTCTGCGAGGAACTTGCGGACGCCACAATGGCATTCTGGGCGGTGACGATCTGCTGCTGGGCGATGATCGTGCCCTTCAGGACATTCAGCTGACTGTTGAGGCTATCGAGCGCAGCCGCATCGGCACCTGAGGTCGAGGCGTAGCTGCGGGCCGTCGAAAGCGCGTTGATGTAGGCCGTGTAAGTCGCCGACGCGACGGCGGTCGACCATTTGCTCAGGCTCGTCATGTTGGTGACGATGTTGACCGCCAGCCAGTCGTTCGTGTCGAACGAATTGCTGTCACCCCAGTAGCTGACGACCGAAGTCGCATTCGTCTTGACGTTCGACGCCGCCGTATAGGCGTTGCCGGAATAGGTCGCCGCGTCGGACAGCTTGGCCGTCACGCCGGAGATCGCCGACGAGAGCTGAACGGCATCGCGCTGAACCGCGGCATACGCGGTCTGGATGTTCTGCGCCCAGGCGCCGATGTTGTAGGTGCCGGCCGCCGGGTCGCCGGTGGCGAGTCCCATGGCGACCAGTTTGCGCTGCAGGAACAGGATCTCGCTGGCATAGGCGCCGGCCGCAACGGGATCGCCGCCATAGACTTGCAGCAGGTTTTGCAGCTGTGCGAGCCGGATCAGGATCGTCGTCGACACCGAGCGGCTGTTGTCGACCGTATAGCTGACGCCTGGGCTCGCATCGAACAGAAGATCGCCCAGCGTGTTCGCGAAACTGATCGTGAGGAAGCGCGAGCGCTGGATTCCGGTCGTCGCGACGCCGTCGATCTGCGCGGTCGCCGTGCCGCCCTGCCCGGTCGAGCCGCCATGATAATCGAACGTGACGTCGCCGCCGCCGAACAGGTTGCTGATCGCGCTCGCCGCCTGGGCCAGCGTCTCGCGGTAGATATCCTTGCCGGTCCCGACGGCGTTCATCGTGATCGTGCCACGGTCAGCATAGATCTGCATGTCGCCGGCCGAACGCACGCCGGCATTGGTGAACGTGCCGGAATTGTCGATGTCGATGACCGCGTCGCTCGTCACGCGCACGGTCGGGTCCGGCGTCGAGGGGATCGCGATGGCGGTCTTGTTGTAGAGATCGACCGTCGCGTTGGCGCCAATCGTCGAAACTAGCGTGCCGTCAGGGCTGTCGCCGGCGGCGAGCGTCAGCGCGCCCATCGTCGATTCGAGGCGGGTGTTGGGACGAACGTCCGTCTCCATGCGGCCATTGAAGGTGATGTTGCTGTCGCCAGTCGGCGCACCGGCATAGCCGTAGGTCGTCGCGGCGACGCGCATGTCGAGCGTCGCCGTCGTCCAGGCGCCGACCTGGATGTCGCCGATATCGACGATGATGTTGCTCTGGGTGTTGTCGGAACGGCCGATCTTGATCGAGGCGTTGTCGGTCACGTTCAGGTCGGCGCGCACGTCCGCCAGCGCGATGTAGCCGCCCGAGTCGAGCTTGGCCTTGTCCTGAACGGTGATGACGTTGTTGGCTTCGATCTTGAAGGTGGAAACCCCGCTCGCGGGGGCGAGGATATGAATATCTTCGTTGTTGCCGATGTTGACGTTGGTGTTCGCGGTAACGTCGATCTGGATGTGCGCGGCCGGCAGGTTCAGCACGCCGCCGGAGCCTGACGTCAGGTTCCACGACGAACCGTCCGGATCGCTCGGATTGCTGAAGGTGTGATAGATGTTGTTGTTTCCGGTCAGCGCGAACGAGGAGGCGCGGATCTTGGCGCTGTCGGCGATCGTGGCATTGACGGTGCTGTCGACGCTGTGTTGCAGGAACGCACCGCTGCCGCCCGCGATCGAGGCATTCACGCTGTTGGTGAAGCCGTTGAAGTTCGCCGTGTGCGTCGCGGCGACCGTGAGGCCGTTCGCCAGATTATAGAAGTGCGTTGCGTCGCTGCCGCCGATGCTCGCCGTCACCGTGCTGGTGGCCGAAGTCCGCGACGATGCCGCATTCCCGGCAATGACGCCGCCGGTGCCTGACGTCGCGTCGGCGTAGTTGGTATCGGTGCCGGTCGCGTTGACGTTCAGCAACGCGGCGTTGATCGAGCCGAGATTGCCGAGCGTCGCCGTGGTGTTGGCGCTCGATGTCGCCGACGAGAAGTTAAAGCCGGCGGCATAGGCGCCGGCCGCGACGCCGGTCGTCGTCGCGTACTGATCGGTGGTGTCGGTCGCGGCGATCGTGACGGCGCCCACCGGGGTCGTGGTCTGACCCGAAACATTGCCGAGCGAGAACGAGGCCCCGACCGTCGCCGAGGACGCACTGCTGTTCGAAGCCTCGGCGTCGGTCGCGTTGAGGCCAAGGATATAGCCGCCGGTGCCGGCGATCGCGGTGGCCTTCGCCGAATAGGCGGCACTGCCCGGATCGAGGTCGCGGGCGCGCACCGTGATGTCCGGAGCGCCCGACGTCGCGTTGTGGATCGTGACCGAGTCGCCGATCGACGCCGTCGTTTCCACCGCCGCGTTCGCCAGCGCGACCGAGGCGCCGAGCCCGAGGCCGGCGGCAAGCGCCACACCGACGGCCTCGGCCAGCACATGCGGCGTGGCGTCCGCCGCGATCAGGATATCGCCGGTTCCGATCGTGAGGGTGGCATCGTCGCCAACCCGCGCCGTGATCGCGCCATCGTCGGTCGCATTGGCGCCCGCACCCGTGCCGGCGCTGCCAAGACCACCCGCGCCCGCAATGCTCTTGGCGGCGATCGTGCCGTCTTCGCTCGCCGTGACATCGAGCGCGTTGTAGTTCGCGACCGCGGTCGACGAACTGCTTGTCGACGCCACCTGCGCCGTTACCGCGCTCGTCTTCTTGACGACACCCGAGGCGATGCCGAGCGCGTCACCGCCCGCGACGGCCGCACCGACGGCGAGCGCATTGAGGCTTGAACCGTCATCCGCATTGACGGTGACCGTGCCCGAATTCGCACCGGTGATCGTGCCGCCAATATTGGCGGCAACCGTGCTCGTCTCCGCCCCGTCGGCGACGGCGGCGCCGGCGCCGAAGAACAGCCCGCCTGCGCCCGCGTAAGCCTGAACGTCGATCGCGTGCGGCGCCGGCGAGCCGACCGGCGGGTTCGGCAAGTTGGCCGGGTTGTCCCCCATCGTCGCCTGCACGTTGACAGAGCCGGTGGTGATATTGCCGGTCAGCGACGCAGCGACGTTTTCGTTGAGGCGCGTGTAGGCCACCGCAGCGCCGACGCCAGCGGCGAGCGCCCCGACGCCGTAGCCCTGCGCGAGGTTGTATGTGCGCACCTGGCTCTGTGCGGTGACGCTCACCGAGCCGGCCGTGGTCGAGCCGCCGGTGATCTCGGCCGTCACAGCATCATGCGCACTACCGAGCTGGCTGGCGACGCTGACCGCCGGCGCGGCAGCCGCCGGCGTCTGATCGTTGCCCGGCACATGATTGCCCGAACGAATGCCGTTGCCGGACGACGAGGTCGAGGAGCTCGAATTATCGGCCGATGCGACCGTGTCGGCGATGGCGTTGGCCGCGTCGCCCGGTGCGGTCGTGCCGACCAGCAGCACCGCAGTCGCCGCGCCGATGCCCACGGTCAGGCCGGCGCCGACTGTCGCAGTCATCATGTTGATGTTCTTGGCGCTGCCGGCCGAGACGTTGAATGCGCCGCTAGTGTTGAGCGTGCTGTTGAGCACGGTCGCGGCAACAGTGCTTTTGAGCATGACGATGTTGACGCCGGCGCCGATGCCCGCACCGCCCGTCGCCAACGCGCCCGCGCCGGTGGTCGGACTGATCGTCACGGTCTCCTGGGCGTTGACCGTGACCGAGCTGCTCTGTTGCGTCCCCGTTGCCCGCTCGATGCGCGCCTCGGTCGTATTGTTGACGACCGTCGCATCGGCCATGCCGGCGACGGCGCCAAGACCGGCGAACGAGCCGCCGATGGAATAGCTGTTGAACGTGTTGTCCGAGATCGCCGAGACCGCCAGCGCCGAGCTGACGTTGATCGTCGTGTCCTGGCTGCTGTCGCCGATATAGGCCTTCGTGGTGTCGCTGCTGAGGCCGACGACAAACGCGCCGGCGATACCGATGATGCCTGCCGAACCGGCACCCGCCGCCGCGAAGAAGCCGTTGACGCTGCTGGCATTGACCGCGAGACCGCTCGCGGTGACCGAGCCTCCGTCGACATAGGCCTCGGTGTCGGCCGAGAACTTGTTGACCAGCACGCTCGCCGCGCCGCCGCCGAACCCGATGGCGAGACCGATCACGATATTTGACGACACCTGCGTCGAACTGGCGCGAACCGTCACATTATTGGGCTTGTTGGTGCCGCCGACCGCCGCATTCGTGACGTAGGCCTTGGTTGTTCGTGTGAGATTGGTGCCGGACCCTGCCCCCGCGCCGGCGAAGCCGCCACCGATCGCTCCGGAGACGATGAGAGTATTCGAATAGGTCTGGCTGCCGGCGCCGACATAAATGTCGGTACCGCCTGACGCCGCGAGCCGCGTATCGATCGAACCGCCATTAATGTAAGCAAAGGTCGAGCCGCCCGCGACATTGCTGACGGCCGTCAGCGCTACCGCATCGCCGACGAAGGGCTGGAACGACAGGCCGAGCGTGACCGCAGTCGCGACGATCGCCTGGTGCGACGAGGCGGCCACCGCGAGCCCGTCGACCGCGATCTGCGTCTCGCTGAGGTCAGGCAGCGCCGCCGGGTCCTGCGCCTGCGAGAGGTCGAAATTGCCGTTCGCCAGCGTGCCGCTGTCGACGTTCCGCCCGGTGCCGTTGCCTTTGGCATCGACCGTGCTGCCGTCGATATAGGCCTTGGTCGAGCCGCCGATCTCGTTGGCGACGATCGAGACACCGGCACCGGCTGCCTGCACGCCGACACCTGCGGCGCCGGCGATCACCTCGATCGTGTTGCCGTTGCCCGAAACAACCTGCACGTTGTTGTTGGCGACGACGTCGGACACGTTGCGGATGTCTGCAATGACATCGGTCTTGATGATGCTGGTCGAGACGGAGCCGGCGACGCCAACCGTGCGCGACAGCGCGATACCCATCGCCACCGTCAGGATCTTGCCGCTCGAGGACGCGTTGACCGCAACGCTCTGGCTTGCCGCGACGAGAGCGCCATCGATCTCGGCGGCGACCGCGCCGGAAATGCTGTCATAGACGAACGACAGGCCGACCGCGGCGCCCGACAGGCCGATGCCGAGCGCGCCGGCGGCGCCGCGAATGTCGGACGCGTTTGTCGCCGTGACATTGACGTTGGCGCCCCGAACCTTGCTCGTCGCGCTGGTCGAGGAATCGTTGCCGATCTGCGCCAGCACCGTGTTGTCGATCAAATTGATCGTAGTCGAGGCGAGGCCGGCGAAGGCGCCGGTCGCGAGACCGAGGCCGACCGTGACGCCGAGCAGTGTCGAGCGATCGATCGCCGTGACAGCGACGTCGCCGGACGCGGTCAGGTCAACGCCGCGCACCGTGGCGCTGTGCGTGGCCGCGATCGTGTTCTGCACCAGCGACAGGCCGGCATTGTTGGCGCCCGCCTGGACAATGCCGGCGACGCTGATGATCGCGGCGCCCGGACCGTTGCCGTGGCCCGCCCCACCGTTGAGGTCGGCGGCGGTGAAATCCACGCCGGAGTCGCTCGTCACCGCGTTGCCGTTATTGGTCTGCGTGACGACGTTGGCGAGAATGGTATTGAAGGTCGACACCGCGCCGCTGTCGGCGGTGACGGTCACGCCGCCGCCGACGTTGATGACCGGAAGCGTACCGTTGCCGCGGTTGTCGGAATTGATCGTCGCTAAAATCGTCGGCGTGATGTGGCTGATGACGATGGCGCCGGCAAGACCGTTGGCGTCAGGCGAGCCGCCGCCGGCCGCCGCGCCGGCGCCAATGCGCGCCGAGTCGCCGGCATAGACCTCGACATTGTCGGCAGTGGAGATCGAGGTATTGGTGATGGCCGCGCTGACCGCCGCCGCGCTGGCCGGATCGATCACCTCGGCATAGGTCAGCGCGATGCCGAAGCCGCCCCTGCCGCCGAGATAGAGCGAGCCGCCGCCGATGCCGATATCGGTCGTCTGGTAGGCGTCGACGGTGACATCGCGACTGTTCGTCGCCGCCGCGTAACCCGAAATCGAACTGTTGTTGATGAAGGCGTTGACGCTGTCCTTGATGCTCGCGATCGACGCCGACAGCGAGGCCGCACCGCCGTCCCCACCGACCGCGGCGAGGCCGATCGCGATCACCGTCGCCTCACCCGCATTGAGCGCGCGCACCGTAATGTCGTTGCTGTTCGCCGTCGTTGAGCCTTCGATATAGGCCTGCGTCCGGTTGTTCGAGAGGCCGACGGCGATGGCGCCGGCCACTGCCGCGCTCTGCCCGCCGGTCGGGCTCGCGATGCTCAGCGCGGCGGCGCCGCTGGCGTTGGCCAGCAGCGTGTTGTTGAGGGCGATGACGGTCACCGTCTGCTCGACGCCATTGGTGTCGAGATGCGCACCCGAGATATACGCGCGCGTATCGAGCGACACGTCGGTCACCGACGAACTGCCGGAAATCTGCAGGCTCAGTCCAGACGGTCCGGCCGACTGCGATGTCGATGCCGCCAGCCCCCCGGCCGCCGCCATGACGCCGGCGACCGAGCCGTCGGTCAGAATATTGCCCATGGCCTTGAGCTGTTCGCTCATGGGCGTGCTCGGCGTCGGATCCTGCACGGCGGCGGCGGCCGACACCGCATAGAGCCGGCCCGACGTCGTCGCGGCGACGTTGAGCGCGGTCGAATGAACGTAGCCGGCCGAGCGCGTCACTTGTGTCGGATCGTCCTGCGACGCGACGCCCGTGATGTCGGCGTGGTTCGGCCCGACGAACGCCGCCGTATCCGTGTTCGCGACCAGGGCCGCGACCGACAAGCCCACAGCCGAACCCCGGCTGACCGTCACCGCCGCCGATACCGACATCAGCGACAGCTCCTGCGTCGCCGAAATATTGACCGACGAGCCCGTCACTTCGGCGCTGTCACTGATCGAGGCATGCGTCGTGTTGTCGATCTGGACGGCACTGGCGATGCCCGAAAGC
This sequence comes from Pseudolabrys sp., assembly GCF_035943735.1. Taxonomy (GTDB): domain Bacteria; phylum Pseudomonadota; class Alphaproteobacteria; order Rhizobiales; family Xanthobacteraceae; genus Pseudolabrys. Next base: position 45,497 of record NZ_DASZBV010000013.1, on the reverse strand, counting down.
CCGGTCGTGGCCGCCTTGCCGGAGCTCGGCGCAACGGTGAAGACGGTGTCGTGCGTGTCGGCCGTGACGTTGACGGCGGTGTTGGCCGCGACGCTGATCCCGGCGTTGTCGCCGATGCCGGCGATCGTCGACGTCGACGACTTCATCAAGGTGAGCGAGCCGCCGACGGCCGCGCCCGTATCCGATCCGGTGCCGCCAAGAAGCGGCGTGATGTTGCCGGCGACGGTGACGGAGGCGAGATCGGACATCGCGTGGATGTCCAGGCCCTCCACGAACGACGCCTGGTTGCCGTTATAGAGATTGAGAGTCCAGCTCGGCGTCGTATTCAGGACCGTCGTGATCGACGAGCCGCTGCCGACCCAGGCGGTGGTCTTGGTATCGAGTGCGTAATAATCGAACGAGCCGGACAGCGAGAAATTCTCCGAACTGCCGGTCGCATTCGCATAGCTCGAGAGGATGTTGTTGACGACGCCAAGGTTGCCGTTCAGGTGCGACAGCACCTCACCAAACCCGGCCCACTGCGTCCAGGTGTTCGAGATCGGGACTTCGGTGCTGGCGCTGACGCCGACATTGTACGCGTTGATCGTAGTCCCGGGGCCCATATAGGCGTTCGAACTTTGCGCGAACGTGCCGACCGCGACGCCGGCGGAAATCGCCACCAGCGCGGTCGGGTTCGACGACGTCGGATTCGTCGTCTCGGAGTTGATCGACGAATCCGCGAGGTTTCGCTGCGCGAAGACGTTGGTGTCGCTGTAGACGCCGAGATTGTTGGCGTAGATAGTCGGCCCGTTCGCGGCGCCGTCATTCGCGATATTCGCCGACGACGCGATGTTCGATGAGGAGATCGCGATCGCGCTGCCGAATTTCGGGACCGCCGTCGAGCCGGACTGTGCCGGCGCCGTGTTGAAGATGGCATTGACGATCGAGGCCTGCGTGACGCTGGCAGCCTCCAGCACCGCATCGAGCAGACCGGTGACCAGCGCCGGGTTGCCGACCGTCACGGACGCGCTGTTCGTGTTCTTCTGGTTGTAAGAGAGGCCTTGAACCGTGACGTTACCGACCCGCGCATTGGCCAAGGTCCCCAGCGAGGCGCCGAGATGCGCCGCCGCGCTGGTCGAAATATCCGAATAGGCGAAGGCAATGCCCGCCTCCGCGGCACCCAGTGAAAAGGCGGTCGAGGAATTGCTGAAGTTGTTGTGGTTGCTGGCGATGACGGAGACGTCTTTGTTCTGGCCGACCGTCACCGTGGCGCCGGAGGACACGGACGCATTCGTGTCAACGTTGACCTGCGAATAGGCGACGGTCGCGTTCAGCGCGACGCCGTTACGGGTGATGCCGATGGCGGAGACCGCGGTCGTGGCGTCGTTCGCGGCGATGACGCTCAGGCCGCCGCCTGCCGTGATGCTGGCGCCCGAATTGATGTTGGCCGCGACATTGGCCTCGATCTGCCCGACCACCACGGTGGCGGCCGCCGGGTTGAGAATGCCCGAGCCCAGCGTGATGGCGGGGTCTGATGCCTCTTCCGAGCCCGTCGCCGAGAGGCTCACCTTGCCGCTGCCGCTGACGTGAGCGCCGTTGTTGATGTTGATCGTGGACGTCGCTTGGCCCCCGACATACCCGCCATTGAGACCGCTCAGCGCCGACTGGAACGTCTGACCGACCGTGGCAAGGATGCCGAGGCCGCTGATGTAGGACGATACGGCCGTCGCGCTGGTGTTGAGCGTGATGTCCTTGCCGGTGATGGTGCCGTTGATGTCGATCGTCGCGGTCGAAACGGCCTTGTCTGACACGAGGGTCTGACTGTGCGTCGACGTCAGCGTGACATCGCCGGCGGTGAAGCCGGTACTGTCGGTGCCGGCGAGGATCTTGCCGCTGACGGTAATGACCGGCGCGCTGAGCCGGATGTCGCCCGAATTGCCGGTAAGCGGGTTGGTCAGCGAGACATCGCCGGCACTGTGATCATAGGCGCGGCTGTCGAGCACGCCGTCCGAAGCGATGGTGATGCTATGGTCCGCCGAGAAATCGATCACGCCGCCATTGGTGTACTGGCTCGATCCGGCGTTGATGATCAAGTCGACCGGGTCGACGTAGAGCCGGCCGGCCTTCCCGTTCGGCGCCGACAGGTCGTAGACCGCGCTGGCGAGTTCGACGGTGTTCTTCGACGACAGTTCGATCGTGCCGGCGTCACCGGCCCTGGACGATGCGGCGAAGGTCGCGCCGGACTTCACCGTCAGCTTGTCCTGCGCCAGCAGCGTGATGTTGCCGGCGTTGCCGGCGTTGCCGGCGACCGTCCCCTTGGCGCTCGATGAAATGTTCGCGTGCTTGCCGACGCTGACCGACTTTGCGGTGACGGAGATGTCGCCGCCGTTCCTGCCCTTGTGGCCGTTCGCCGAGAGCCGTCCGTTGATGCGCGCGGAATTGCCCGCGACGATCTGGATCGAGCCGTTGCGGACGACGATGCCCGATGCGCTCTGGAGACCCTTGCTGTTGACCGTCGCCGCGAATTTGGAGGCGTGGTCGAGCTGCGCCACATCGGCCGGCGAGTGGTTGCCGCCGATATAGACGTTCTCGCCGATCAGGCGCGCGCCGTCATGCGCGTTAACACGGCCTTTGATCGAAATGAACCCGTCTGGCGACAGCGGCACGTTGCCGCTCATCAGGTTGTTCACCGACGATTGGTTGATCTGGCCGTTCGGCCCGATCACCCCATCCATGAACTCCCGCGTCGGTGTTGTGACGTTGAGAGAACCGACGTTGACGACGCCGCTGCGGCCTACGACGAAGCCATAGGGATCGGCGAAATAGACGTTTCCGCCGATCTGCCCGTTCTTGTAGGCATTGAGGACGCCATCGACGATGGCCGGGCCGCCGCGGACGAGGTTGATGAGGTTGCTGGTGCCGTTCGGCAGCATCAGATTGGCGGTGTTGCCGGCGCCGACCTGGAAGGCGGAAAACGAGTTGAAGGCGTTCTGACCGCTGATCGTATTGGTGGTGACGGTGCTGGTACCGCCGGTGGCCGTGACCGTGGTGGCCGTGCGGCCGTCGGGCACGATGTTGGTCACGCCGGCGGGAACGCTTTGGGCGAAGGACAACGTCGGAGAGAACGTCATCAGCACGGCGAGGCTCGCCGCCGACACGCGCATCGACGCCCGGTCGATGAAGAGCCGGACCGGTAATTCACCGGCGGGCGCGGCGGCCTCAGCCCTCGAAGGTTGCCGAGCGGCGACCTGGGCCGAAGCCGTGACTTTAGGTTGCGATCGTGACATCACGCAACCTTGAAACCAGGGGTGACCCTGATGCAGAGCCCGGGGGAGCATGCCGAGAAGCGCCCGAGTAGCGACGGCTTCCCACCGTGCCGCGGTCAGCAAAGGACCCGACAACAAGGCGCGCGCCAACAGCAGCTAAAGCGGCTGTACCCTCGAGACCCGAAACCAAGATGACTCCCCGTACGGCCGCCTTTGTTAATTATCTGCGGCATCAACAGGCTGGCAGAACGCTGCCGCCAAGTCCTGACAGGGCGCGGTGACATTCTGAAAGATTCCTGATATTTCCGGCTCGGGAGCGGTTTTGTTAAACTGTGAGGGTTTCGTGCTCCGTTTCGCTGGCTTCGAGTTCGATCAGCAGCGTGCCGAGTTGCGAGGCCCCGGTGGCGAAATCATCAGGCTTCGCCCGAAGACCTACGACCTCTTCCGGATTTTCCTCGACAATCCCGGCCGCACTCTCAGCAAACAGGAGCTGATGGAAGCGGTCTGGCCGAGTGTCCACGTCGGCGAGGACAGCCTCTTTCAGTGCATCAAGGAAATACGCGCGGCACTCGGCGACGAGCAGCGCCAGATGATTCGGCTGGTCTCTGGCCGCGGCTATTTGCTGGACATCCAGGTCGAAGCCGCGCCGACGCTCGATGTGGCGAAGGAGGCCGCGCCCGTCTTCGCCCCGGGATCCGGGATGACGCCTCCTGCCGCTGACGAGGCGGGCCTCAAGCGACCTTGGCGGCGCGGGCGCGCTGCGCTCGCCGCCGCAACCGCAGTCGGTCTGGCGGTTGCGGCCGGCTTGGCCCTGGTGGTGTTCCAGGCTGAGCGCCTGCCTCAGGTCCCAACCATGAATGTGATGCCGGTCGTCGCCGCCAGTCAGGATACCGAGGCCACGGCGTTGGCTGTTGCCGTGACTGATCGTCTGGTCGACGGGCTCGCCAGGATCGACAATATCAAGCTCGTCACGCCGGACACGCGTAAACCCGCGGTCCTGCCCGGACAAGCGACGCCCAATCCCGGAAACGCCGATTACGTCATCTACACCGAACTGTCCGGCGATCCGGCCTCGTGGACATTGCGGGCGCGGATGGTCAAGACGTCCAACGGACAAGTCGAGCCGGTCCCAGCCGTCACGATCGAGAAGGCCGATCTAAGCCCCGATCTCCTGCGAACGCGATTGGCGGCCGGGGTCGGCCATCAACTCGCCGTTCGCATCAACACGCTCATCGAGGCTGACAATCAGCGCGCCGACCCGGCCAGCGCGGCCCGTGGTGCGGCTGCCAAAGCGGCGATCAATCAGGCGACCGCGTCGATCATGCAGACGTCGCAGGAGCGCTTCCGTGTGGCGCAGACCATGCTGGAAAAGGCGCTCCAGGACGATCCCGACAACGTCAATCTGCAGATGGCTCTTGCCGCGTTGCAATTGCGCGGCGTTCAGATGGCTTGGTACGATGCACTGGGAACAGCGACGGCGGAGAAGAACGCCCAGACGATGCTGCAGCGAGCCCAACGCGCGCGGCCCAATAGCATCGCAGTCCTGGAAGCGCATTGCAGGTTTCTCAACGCCACCAATCAGTTCATCGAGAGCCTCGTGACCTGCTCGCGGGCGATGGCGTTCGACCCCTGGGACGGAATGGCTCTCTACCTCATTGGCGTCGGACAACTGCAGTTGGGCCGCTTCGAGGATGCACTCGCGACTTTCAAGCAGGCCGACCGCTTCGATACGCCGCGGGTCTCACGCTGGACCTGGCTGCTCGGCGTCGGCTGGACTTACGTGATGATGCAGAAATACCACGAAGCGCTTCCCTGGCTTGAACGGTCGATCGCCATCACGCCGGCATCGGGACGGCCGCTGATGCTGCTCGCCGCCGCCTATGACGGCGCCGGAAATTCGGACAAGGCGAAAGCGGCGTTGGCCAAGGCGATGGAAATCCGCCCCGGCTCGACCGCGACCAACATCATGCTGCCGAGCAAAAACTCGAGCCATGCATTCCTGGCTGCGGGCCTGAAGATCCGCGACCAGTTGATCGCTCTCGGATTGCCGAACCCATAGTCCGGCCTAAGCGCCGGTCATCGGCGCGCGCAGAACAGGAACGACCGCCCGCCGCGGGCGGCCGTCCCTGGAATCACGCGCTCAGCGCCAGCCGGACTGCTTGTCGCAGGCCTTTCGCTCCGCCGGATGCGATTTTTCCCACTGCGTGATAGACCGCTTTTCGTTGTCGTCCATCTTCTCGTTCATGCAGACGCAATAGGCCCGAACGACCTGCGGAGTGCCGCCGGGCTCGCCTTTGTTATCGCTGATGCACTGGTTGATCCATTTCACATCGTCCGCATTCATGTTTGATGCCGATGCCGTCATCGGCATCAAACAAGCACCGAGCAGCAGTAGCCCCGCCAAAGCCTTCATAGTCAGCCTCCCTTTCGGATGCGCTGCGTCACATATTCGGAATCCCAAACACGACGCCAGCGTGCGGCGGTTTCGCCGCACGAGCGCACCTATTGAGGCATGTGCCTCCCCACAGGTCCTGAGCCGGCCCCGCTGATACCCTGATATTTTTCTGAAATCCCCGGCAAGCGCCCGGTGGACACTCGCCACTTGGACCGTCAACATAGTATCCAAGTCTTTGGAAGTTCTGTCTCCGCTGCTGCCCGGGCGAGGCACATGAATGGCGTATCGGAATGAATTGGCTTGTCGCGCGGCGTATTCGGACCTCGGCGGCGACAGGTGCGATCGTGTGCGGTCTCCTGGCCGTTGCTTTAGCCGTGCTGGCGCCTCGACCTGCCTTTGCGGCCTGCGACCAGACCGGATCGACCGTTAACTGCACCGGCACCACGACAAACGACAACGCCGGCTCACAGGGCGGTGTGACCTTCACGGTGCAGCCCGGCGCCACCATCCAGGGCGTCGGCGGCACGTCCGCCTTCAGCCTCACAAACCCTACCTTCTCCGCCGACAGGTTGATCAACAACGGCACCATCGACGGCCTCGTCGACATCGTCAGCTCGGTCCCCGGCGTCGATTCATTCACCAACAACGGTGTGCTCAAAATCACCGATCCGCTGACCAACCTGACCTCGCATTCGCTGTTCGGCACGGACTTCACACAGTCCTCAAGCGGCACCTTCATGGCCCGCGTCGATTCCGCGGGTTTCAATGACAGCCTTCTGGTCAACAGTGCGACCTTGGCCGGCCGCCTTATCATCGTGGTGCAGCCCGGGCTCTACACCAGCGCGAACACCTACACGATCATCACTTCGACCAACACGATCGTCGGCGCCTTCGACAGTGCCTCGGTCACGTCGCCATTCTTCACGCTGTCGCTGTCGACCTGCGCCTGCAATCTCGACGCCACGCTGACGCCGATCGCCTTCAACGCGGTGCCGGGCCTGACATCGAATCAGCAGGCGGTCGCCGACGTCCTGCAGAACCTCTACGCCTCAGGGACGCCGACCGGGTCGCTGGGGGACTTCTATTCGAACCTGTTCGCCGCAACATCGGTGAACGTCTTCGATCAGCTCTCCGGCGCCGGCACGGCCGCCGCGCAGAATGCCTCGTTCGGTGCCGCCGGACTGTTCAATGATGCGATGCTGCAGCAGGGGCTCGCGTTCGTCGGCGGTGCGCCCGGAGGCGGCGCCTTCGGCGCGCCGCTGCAATACGCAGCCGCCGCCGACAAATCCGAAGCCAAGCCAGGATACGAGGCCTTCGCGGCAGTGCGTCGCGCTCCTGACGAGAAAGTCTGGCGCGCCTGGGCCGTCGGCTTCGGCTCGACGCGCAGCATCGATGGCAGTTCCGGCACGGCCGATCAGTCGATGCAGACCGCCGGCGGCAGCTTCGGCGTCGAGCGCAGCTTCGGACCGGACCTGCTCCTCGGTTTTGCGGCCGGCGGCAGCGGGTCGCATTTTTCCGTTTCGAGCCTGTCGACCAGCGGCAGCATCGACGGCGCTCATGTCGGCGCCTATCTCGCGAAGCGTTGGGGCGACATCTATGCCCTCGCCACGGTCAATTATGCACGGTTCGACAATACGACAGAGCGCACCATTTCCGGCGTGGGACCGACCGAAAATGCGCAGGGACGCTTTTCGAGTGACCAACTCGGCGGCCGGTTCGAACTCGGCTGGCGGCGGCGCATCGGCGAATACGCGATCACGCCTTTCGTGGCGGTCGAGCCGGCGGCGCTGTGGCAGCAGGCCTACACCGAAAGCTCCACGGTTACAGGCGGCGGCGCCGGAGTCCTGGCGCTGAGCTATGCGGCGCGCGAGACGACCTCGCTGCCGGCCTTCGTCGGCGCGCAACTCAATACCCGCTACCTGGTCGGCGGGCAGACGGTGCAGCCCTTCGTCCGCGCGGCCTGGGTGCACGAATTCATGACCGAGCGACAGGTTCAGGCGGCATTCGTCAGCATCCCCGCCCCATCGTTCACCGTCGACGGCACTCGGCCCGCGCGTGACGCGGCGCGCATCAGCGGCGGCGCAAGCTGGACGATCGATGCGGCCAAGGCGGTCTTCGCCCGCGTCGACAGCGAGCTGTCCGGCAGCGGCGTGATGCTCGCCGGCACCGTCGGCGCGCGCATCAGTTGGTGATGCAACCCCGTTGCGACATGCGTTCCGTAGACAATTCGTGTGCCGTCAATTGAATTTTCTCGCGACGGTCAACACGAAAAGCGTGACCATGGCGGTATTGTAGGCGAACACCGAGGTCCGGGCTTTGAATTTTATGGCAGTCCTGGCCTCGGGAATGTCGTAGTTGATGACGCCGCCGAGGCTGAGCACTTCGGACCGCCGCCCATCGGGCGCAACAATAGATCCGCCGCGCGTGTCGTCGGTGAACTGCCGGAGGTAGTAACCGGTCGCGCCGACTTGCCAGCGCCCGATATGCTCGGAAACTGCGAAGTCAATGTCCATATTCTTTCCGCTGACATAATCTGTTGCCGGATTGCGCAGGTAATTGTTCAGGTAAATCTTGCTGCTGAACTCGGTGCCGTCCATGAAAAGGGGCGGCGTCGTGTATGTGAAGGCGACCCAGGGCGCAATGTCGAAGATATTACTGCCGACAGTGACGCCGTTACTGGCCTGGATGCGCGAGTCGTAGAGGCCGGTGGGCAGCACGGCACCAACGCCGGCGCCAATCGCGAGGCCTTCCCTGATGGGAAGAGCGCCGCTTTCGCGCGACGGACGCGTGAACCCGAAAAAGCGGGACCATGAGGTCTCGACATAGATGTCACCGAAACCCGTTCGGCACGTGGCCGGACTTGCGGATTTTATTTGCCCGCAGAGAGATCCCGCGCCGGCCACACCCAGAAATCCGATCGAGCCGTCGAACACTTTGAAGTTCGGAACGAACAGCAAGGCAGCGGCGGCTGCCTTGGCGTCAATGCCGACGGCGTCGAGCCCCGCCCAGGGGTGCCCTGCACCGTCCCGGAGTTGGTAGGCCGACGCGGCGCTCGTGATCAGAGCACCATACGTTCCAGGCGACGGCAGGAATGCCGACCGAATGTCGGTTCCGCCGATAGGACCTGCGACAGTCGTACCTTCGGCAGCCCATGACGTCACCGTGCAGCTCACGAGCAAGCATAGCGGAAGAGCGAGCCGCGCGAATTTCACGATTTGAATCATTCCATCCACATCCAAGCAAACGGCGAATTCTAGGATAAGAGCGTACGGCCGCCAATCAGCGTCGCCCACTCTTCATCGCTGGCCTCGGCCCCAAGACCTTGTACAGCGTTGCGGACGAAGGCGTCGAGCGTTTCGCCTTCGGCCTCTGCCTCCGCGCGCATACGCGCCGCAAATTGAGATCGCCGAGCGCGAGGACTGTCTCCTCGGCGAACGAGGGTGTATCGAACCGCGCGAGGATTTCGCCGAGCAACATCGTGTGCGTCCTCAGTTAACCCGGTGCGCCTCGGCGCCATCGAGCGTGATTTTGGGGAAATATGGCGCGGCCGTTGGGTCATCCGAAGACGCTCACCGGACTCCCGATGCCCGCGCGATCCGGCGGAGAGCCCGATCCGGCGTTGTTGTGAGCCGGCCTGCCGCCGTCGAGCACGATCAGACATTGTGAGAACTCGTCAGCAACTATGGGAAAGAGCAGGTCCCCTGTCCATGCCCGCGGTCCGCCCAGCAAGCGTCCGGAGCGGCATGCCCCGGCGGCGAGCATTGGATTTGTCTCGACTGCGTCGCATGCTACTCTCGCGCCAAAGATAAGTAGGGGAGGAAATGCCATGTTGAAGGAGACTATCGATCAACTGCTGCCGGGGACCGCTGCCCGTCTCCCTGATAAGCCGGCGCTGATTTTTGCGGATCGCACATTGACCTTCCGCGAGCTCGAACGGCTGACCAACAAGGCCGCCAACGGGTTCAAAGCGCTCGGCGTCGGAAAGGGAGATCGCGTGACGCTGTTCGCGCAGAACAGCCCGGAGTGGGTGATCAGCTATGCCGGCATCGCGAAGGCCGGCGCCGTTATCAATCCTGTCAATGCAATGCTGACCGCGGACGAGCTTGCCTATGTGGTCAAGGATTGCGGTGCCAAGGTGCTGATCACCACCCCGGACCGCGCTAGGGCGATCATTCACTTGAAGACCGACGGCCATTTGAAGGAAATCGTCGTCATCGGTGAACCGATCTCCGGCACGCTGGCGTTCACCGACCTGCTGGCGGCGCAGCCGGAAGTCGTCGAAGCGCCGGGCAACAAGGCCGACGACCTCTCCACCATCTGTTACACCTCGGGCACCACCGGCTTTCCCAAAGGAGCAATGCTCAGCCACCGGAACGTGATGCTGAACGCCGCCTTGACCGCAGCCATGAACGTACGCACCGAGCACGATAATCAGTTCACCGGGCTGCCGCTCGCACATGTTTACGGCACCGTTGTCATGAATCTCAGCTTCATGCTCGGCCTGACCTTCGTGCTACTGGAGAAATTCGACACGCAACAGGCCCTCGAGGCGATCCAGCGCCACAAGGTCACCATCATCGATGGCGTGCCTACCATGTTTCTCTATATGCTGGCGCACCCCGATTTCGACAAATACGATCTGTCGTCGCTGCGCGCCGCCGTGGTTGGGGGGCAAGCCATGCCGCCGGCGAAATCGAAGGACTGGTTCGAGCGCACCGGCACGGAAGTGCTCGAACTCTGGGGCATGACGGAACTGGCCGGCCCCGGCATCATGCAGCATTCATATTGCGAAAACCGGCTCGGCTCGGTCGGCATTATGATGCCATTCATGCACGGTCGCATCGCCGATCCGGTCGACCCGTCGAAAACCATGAAGACCGGCGAAGTTGGCGAACTGGTGGTCAAGGGTCCGCTCAACATGCTCGGCTACTACGGCAACGAGCAGGCAACGCATGATACCATCGACGCGGATGGTTGGCTGCATTCCGGTGATCTCGGCAAGATGGACGAGGATGGTTATATCTACATTGTCGACCGCAAGAAGGACATGATCCTGACGGCCGGCTACAACATATACCCGGCCGAGATCGAACGCGTAATCGCCGGTCATCCGGCGGTCGCAATGGTCGGCGTCGGGGCGAAGGCCGACCCGAACAAGGGCGAGATCGCCAAAGCCTATATCGTTTTGAAAGCCGGTGCGAACGTAGATGCTGACGACGTCATCAGCTATTGCCGCAAGCATCTCGCGGCTTACAAGGTCCCGCGCGAAGTTCAGTTCGTCGCTGCCCTGCCGACCACGTCGTCGGGCAAGATCCTGCGACGCCAATTGAAGACACTCGATAAGGACGTCCAGACTTCAGAAGCCGCGCTGGCATAGCGACGAAGCGGCCGGCCGAGTTCGCACGCGCAACCCCCTCTTCCGCCGTCGTAGCCGGCGCTATTGAGGCGAAGCCTTTTACCTTCGCCGCCTCCGGCGGGAAGGCTGCGGGCCTGTGGCTGCCTGGACCAGCCTAGAAAAAAGCCTGAATGCCCGTCTGGGCCCGGCCGAGGATAAGGGCATGAACGTCGTGCGTGCCCTCATAGGTATTCACCGTTTCGAGGTTCACCACATGGCGCATGACATGGAATTCGTCGCTGATACCATTGCCGCCATGCATATCGCGGGCCGTCCGCGCGATATCGAGCGCCTTGCCGCAATTGTTGCGCTTGATCAGAGAAATCGCCTCGGGAGCAATCTTGCCGGCATCGAATAGACGCCCGGCCTGCAGGCAGGCGTGCAAACCCAACGTGATCTCGGTCTGCATGTCCGCGAGCTTTTTCTGGACGAGTTGATTGGCGGCCAACGGCCTGCCGAACTGCTTGCGGTCCAGCACATATTGGCGTGCGGCGTGCCAGCAGAACTCGGCCGCCCCCATGGCCCCCCAGGCGATGCCGAAGCGGGCACGATTGAGACAGCCGAAGGGGCCGGCGAGCCCGGTCACGTTCGGCAGCAGATTTTCCGCCGGAACAAAGACGTCCTCCATCACGATCTCGCCGGTGATCGAGGCGCGCAGGCTGAGCTTGCCTTCGATCTTCGGTGTCGACAGCCCTTTCATCCCGCGCTCCAGCACGAAGCCGCGGATTACATCGTCGTCCGTTTTCGCCCACACCACGAACACGTCGGCAAATGGCGAATTGGTGATCCACATCTTGTTGCCGGACAACCGGAAGCCGCCGTCGACCGTGCGGGCGCGTGTCGTCATGCCGCCGGGATCGGAGCCAAAATCGGGTTCGGTCAGGCCAAAGCAACCCACCCATTCGCCGCTGGCGAGCTTGGGCAGATATTTCATGCGCTGCTCTTCGGTGCCGTAGGCATAGATCGGATGCATCACCAACGAACTCTGCACGCTCATGGCCGAGCGGTAAGACGAATCCACGCGCTCAGCCTCACGCGCGACCAGCCCGTACACGACGTAGCTCGTGGCCGCGCAGCCATATTTCTGCGGCAGCGTCGGCCCGAGCAGACCCATCGCGCCGAATTCGCGAATGATGTTGCGGTCGAACTCCTCGTTGCGGTTTGCCATCAGCACGCGCGGCATCAGCTTTTCCTGGCAGTAGCCGCGGGCCGTATCACGAATCATCCGCTCCTCTTCCGTGAGCAAGCTTTCCAACAGCAGCGGATCGTCCCAATGAAAGGCGCCGTATTTGTTGGACGACGCCGTTTCGACCTTCTTCGGTAGAGCCATCGTAGTCATTTCGCACTCCCCCGGGCCTGCTCGGCCGTTCATGAGCAAAATCTCTGGGTCTCACACGCCTGCTTCGGGGGCGGCGTCAGCTTGACGCCGCGCGGCTTCGGCGCGCTCACCGTCTCCCAACGCCGTCAACACCTCGGCATAGGCAAGCCAGTTGCCCTTGTGCGTGCCGCGGCTCAATACCCGCTCCGACAGCAGGCTGCGCGCCACCGGCAGATCGCGCGCCCGCACGGCGGCATCGCAGACGATCTGCGCAAACAGATCGCGTTGCGCATGGCTGCCGCCGATGGCCACAATTTCATTGCGCACGGCCCACAGGACGTCGCTGGCGTGTGCGTAGTTTCCTTCTTCATAAGCGATCATGCCTTCGCACAGTGGGATCAGCACGTTGCGCGTAACCTGCGCGCGCCAGCCCTGCTCCTGCCCCGCGGACTCGGCCATGGACTCGATGTGTCGCCGCGCCACATCGAAGTTGCCGTTGGCAGCCAGCGCCAGGCAGAAATGCGCGTCGCGGAAGGGCAGCATGTGATCGTGCATACGCGCCCTCGAATGGTCGGCCAGCACCTCCCAACGATTGCCGATGTCCATACCGCTCATCTGCAGACGCTTGAGCAGCGATGCCTGGTTGGACACGTCGATGTATGTTTCGGAGTTCACCGAGTTCAATTCATTGTCGTAGATATGCAGCGCGCACTCGAATTCGCCCTGCGCCATGAAGAACAAGGCGCCATGCCACCACACGTGCGCCTTGAACGGGTTCTTCTGCGCCCATTGATCGGGCGTGTAGGCGAGCCATTTGACGCCTTCCGCCGAACGGCCCTGCATTTCCAGGACATGGGCTACGGAGTGAATAGCCCAAAGGTCGCCGGGATTGCGCTCGACGGCGCATCGGCCCCAGCGCTCGGCTTGCTCGTAATCGCCGCATTCCTCGAGCGCATAGGCATACATGCCCTGCACGCAGCCGTAGCCGGGCACGTCGTCTTCCCACGCACCGAGAACGCTCGCAAGCACCGACCGCATAATCTGGCTGCGCCCGGCGTAGAAGCTCATGGTGTGATGCAGCTTGAGAGCCAGAAGGTCGCGCGGGCTTTCGGTGAGCAGCCGCTCCCAGTGGAAGCAGGCCCGCATGATGTCGCCCGCCGCCCAGGCTTCTAGCGCGTTCGCATGCAGGCGTTCACGCTGCGTCAGCGAGCCCAACTGGGGTCGAATCTCATCGATCGCCTGCTGCACCTTCGGCAGGATCGCCTTGTTCTCCAGCATCAGCAGGAAATAGCCGCGAATACACTTGGCGAGAGCAAAATCAGGGTCGGCGTCCAACGCTTGCTTCACCTGGCCAGACGCCGTGGTCCGGTAGTCCATATAGTCGGCAATAGCCTGATCGAGATGCTTCGCCGCGTTCTCGCTCGGCGTCGTCAGGTCAAGACCACGGCTATCGGACTGCATACGCTTCCACTCCAAATTCAGCCGCGCGGGCGCGCTGATCGTTCGCTGCTTCGACCCTGGCTACGTCGGTCAAGCCCCGCCGGGCAGCACGCCCAATCCTCTCAACACCCGCTCCGGGGTCGCGGGGAACTCGTGAATATCGCCGCCCCGCTGGCTCAACGCGTCGGCAACCGCGCAGGAAATCGCACTGAGCGCCCCGATGATCGAGCCCTCGCCACACCCCTTGAATCCGCCCAGTGCGGCCGACGGCGTATTGGCGTGATGCAACTCGATGCGCGGGACGTCCAGCGCGGAAGGCACGAGATAGTCGGCCAACGTCACGGTGCGCGGCTGGCCCTGTTCGTCATAGACGATCTCTTCCAGTAGCGCCTCGCCAATGCCTTGCGCGATTCCGCCGATGATCTGGCCCTCGACGACCGAGGGGTTGATGATCGTGCCGACGTCTTCGGTCGCCACATAGCGCACAATCTTGACCTCGCCGGTCTCGGGATCGACATCGACAGCAACGAGGTGCGCACCGGCGGCAAAGCTGCCGCGCTTGGGGTCGTAGAAGGACGTGACCTCAAAGCCGGGGTTAAGCTCCTCCGGAATGTCCTTGGCGGAGAAATAGCTCTTTTCCGCCATCTCCCGCAGCGAGATACTCTTGCCGCGGTCAAGCGTGTGAATGACGCTGTTCGCGATCGTCACATCCTCGACCGGGACGCCGAGCAGGAATGCGCCGCAGGCCAAAATGCGCTGCCGCAACTCCTTTGCCGCCTTGATGACCGCGCCGCTGCCGAACACAGCCGTGCGTGAGGCAAAGGTCCCGAAACCGTAAGGCGCGGTCGCGGTATCGTTGATTATGCAGGTGATGTCTTCAAGATTGATGCCGAGCTCGTCGGCGGCAACCTGGCGCATCGCCGTCATGATGCGCTGACCCTGCGATGGTAGCGCCGCCGCCACGGTGAGCACGCCGCTCGTCTCCAGGCGCAACGTGACGGCGTCTCGGCCCGGCTGCAGCAGTGTGCCAGGGCCGACGGCGGTGGTGGTGCCGAGCCCGGTCAGCTCGGCGAAGCAGGAAACGCCGATGCCGCGCAACCTGCCGTTGGCCTGCGCCTTCTTCTGTTCCTCGCGCAGCTTGGCGTAGTCGCCCTTGGACGTAGAAAGCTTCAGACAGGGCACATAGTTGACGTGGTCGTGCACCAGATTGTTGGAGTTGCGATACGGCATTTCCTCGTTTGCGATAAGGTTGCGCTGACGCAATTCCACCGGGTCGATCTCGAGCCGGCGGGCGACTTCATCGAGCAGCAACTCGAACGAGGCCGAGGCCGAGGGGCGCCCGACTGCCCGATAGGGACCAACCGGCGTCTTGTTGGTGGCGACACCGCGCGTGCGGTATCGCAGCGCCGGCACCTTGTAGGGCCCCGGCATCAGGCCAGCGGTCTGCAACGGCTCCATGCCTGCGGACCAAAGATAAGTCGAGTAGGCACCGACATCGACCCATATGTCGGAGCTCAAAGCCAGAAGGTGGCCCTCGCGATCGACCGCCGCCTGCAGTTCGATGTACTGGTCACGCGCATGCGTGGAGGCGACCATGTTCTCCAGCCGGTCTTCCACCCATTTCACCGGACGGCGCAGCGCCAGCGCGAGATGGGCGCAGACGAATTCTTCAGGATAGATCGAGGCCTTCTGGCCGAAGCCACCCCCCGTGTGCGGAGCGATCACCCGCACCTCGTTCTCGTGCAAGCCGAGATGCTTGCCGAGGTAATGACGGACGACATAGGGAAGCTGATGGCTCATCCAGACGGTGAGCGCGAACGTGCTTTCACGATAGGCGGCGACGCAGCCGCGGCTTTCCAGGCACAGCGCCTGTTTACGGCCGATGCGGAACTTGCGCTTGACGACGAGGTGCGCAGCCTTCATCGCCTCGTCCACATCGCCGCGCTCGTATTCGCGTTTGATGAGATAATTGTTCGTGCAGCTATCGTGCACCAGCGCCGAAGCGTCCTTCTCGCCCATACGTGGATCCGACACCACTGGCAGCGGATCGTAATCGACCTCGATGAGTTCGACCGCGTCTTCGGCGATCGCCCGACTTTCGGCCACCACCGCGCAGATCGCTTCGCCGCAGAAGCGCACCTTCTCGACCGCCAGCCAGTGCTGCACGGATTCGCCGCCGGAGAAGCGATTGGGCATGCTGCGGAAAGGCTCGACCTTGCCGAGCAATTCGCTGCCGGTGAGCACCTTGATCACGCCGGGCAGCATCCGCGCCTTGCTCGCATCGACCGAGCGAAGGCGGGCGTGTGCGTGCTGGCTGCGCAGGAAGGCGACGTGATACGTGCCAGGCAACTGAATGTCGTTGAGGAAGCGGCCAAAGCCCTCGACCAGCGGAATGGCCTCGTCGGGCAGCACCGAAGTGCCCACTGCCCGCTGGTTGACGAAGCGCATGTCCGACATCAATGAACTCCCGGCATGTGCAGCTAGCCCGCCGCTCCCTGGCGGGCTACGGCCAGCACCGCATTGACGATGGCCTGGTAACCTGAACAGCGGCAGATATTGCCCGACAAGGCTTCGCGCACCTCCAGCTCGCTGGGATCGGGGTTCTCCCGCAGGAGCTCGATGGCCGTGATCAGCATGCCGGGCGTGCAGTACCCGCACTGCAAGGCGAAGTTCTCATGAAAGGCCTGCTGCATGGGGTGGCGCGTCCCGTCCTCCGCGCGCAGGCCCTCGATCGTGACGATCTCGGCGCCCTCGGCCTGTACGGCAAGCGTGAGGCACGAGCGCACGCTGCGCCCGTTCATCAGGACCGTACAGGCGCCGCACACGCCGTGTTCGCAGCCGAGATGCGTGCCCGTGAGATACAGGTTCTCGCGAATGAAATCGGCGAGCGACAACCGCACCGGCACGACCTTGTCGTAGGCCCTGCCGTTGACGGTGACCTGAATGCGTTGCTCTCTCGCCAATTCAGGCTCCTCCGCTGCGCTCGAATGCCGTCTGCAGGGCGCGCGCCGTCATCACCCCCGCCAAGTGTCGGCGATAGTCGGCCGACGCATGCACGTCCTCAGACGGCCCGACGCCGGCGACCACTTTCGCGACCGCCTCAGTGAAGGCATCTTTGCTCGTCTTGCCGTTCAAGGCGCTGCCCGTGAGCACGGCTTCCGCCTCGTGCGCGCGAAACGGGCCATCGCCCATGCCAACCACGGTCACCCGTGCCTGCTCGCAGACGCCTTTGCGGATCGTCAGAATGACGGCCGCGCCGGCCAGCGCAAAGTCGCCAAGGCGGCGGGCGAATTCGACAAAGGCCGCGCTGGTGCCGGCGACCGGCCGCGGATAGCGCACGGCCACGACCATCTCGCCAGGTTCGAGCGCGTTCGACATTATGCCGGTGAGGAATTCTTCCGCCGGCAGTTCGCGGCGCCCGGCGGCGCCGGCGATCACGACCGTTCCGCCGAGCGTGACCAGTATGCTCGGCTGTTCCGCCGCCGGATCGTTGTGCGAGATGCTGCCGCAGACCGTGCCACGATTGCGGATCGCCGGATGCGCGACATAGGCCGTCGCTTCCGCCAGCAGCGGCCAACCGGCGCGGATCTGCGGATTGCGCAGCAAGTCCGCATGACGCACCAGCGCGCCGAGGGTCAGACTAGCGTCAGTCGCCTCGACGCGGTCGAGTTCTTCGATGCGATTGATGTCGACCAGCACGGCCGGGCTGACGATACGGCAGTTGAGCATCGGCATCAGGCTCTGCCCGCCCGCCAGCACGCGGCAGTCGCGGCCGGCATCCGCGAGGACGTGCACCGCTTCGTCCACGCTGCGCGGCGCGTAATAGTCGAACCCTGCCGGCTTCACGAGTATTTCGACCCCTTTCTTTCCGCCGCTTCTTCCCCCCGGGACGTGGCGCGCTGCGCGCACAGGCGGGCCATACAACGGTTCTTTACTATATAAGACCTTTACTATACTTTCACCCGCGGCGCGATGGTGTCAATAGTACAGGCGCGGTGCGGCTTGACGAGAGGGTCCCCGTTTTCAAAACCTGTCGGCCGGGGCCGCCGTTCCGCCAACTCCAGAGGCGACAATCATGGAAATGCAACTCAAGGACCGTGTTGCTCTCGTAACGGGTGCGACGCGCGATGTCGGACGGGAAATCGCGCTGACGCTCGCCGGCGAAGGGGCCAGGGTCGCCGTCCATTATCACGGGGCGAGCGACGCCGCCGAGAAGGTGGTCGCTGAAATCAAGAGCCACGGCGGCCAAGCCAAGGCCTATCAGGCCGACATCGCCGACAACGCGTCCGTGCAGAAAATGATTGCCGGCATCGTCGCCGACATGGGTGGCCTGAACGTCCTGATCAGCAATGCCGGGCTGGCCATCCGCAAGCCGTTCAAGGACACGACGCCGGAAGAGTGGCGCAAGCAGATCGACGTCAACCTGCTTGGGGCCATCCAGCTTTGCCACGCCGCCGGCCCCCACCTGGTGAAGGGCGGCAACGGACGGATCATCGCCATCGTCGGCGACTCCTCGCGCGTCGGCGAGTCCGGCCTGTCGATCGTTGCCGCCGCGCGCGGCGGCGTCATCATGCTGATGAAGTCGCTGGCCCGCGAAATGGGTCGCGCCGGGGTCACCGCCAATACGGTCTCGCTCGGCATGGTCGAGACCGGACACGATCCCGAATGGCTTGCGGCCAATCGCGAGAAGCTGGTCAAGTTTTATCCGGTGCGCCGGCTGGGGCAGCCCGAGGATATCGCTCCGACAGTGACGCTGCTGGCCTCGCCGAAAAGCGGCTGGATCACCGGCCAGGTGATCAGCGTGAGCGGCGGCTATTGCATGGTCTAGGCCGGCCCGGCCAGCGAGGATCACGCGCGATGAAAATGCACCTGTTATCCTGCGGCCGGCTGCGGATGCGGAAAAGCATCTTTTTGCCGGCGGCCGACCGCAGCGAGACGATCGAGCTTCCCGTGTCCAGCGCCTTGCTGCGGCATGGACAGGCGAACGTGCTGTTCGACACCGGCTGCCACCCCACTGTGGCGGAGGACCCGGACGCCCGCTGGGGCGGCCTTGCGAAGCTCATGGTTCCGATCATGCAGCCGGGCGAGCACGTCCTGACCGGCCTTGCCGAACTCGGTCTCGCCGCCGACGACATCGACGTCGTCATCAACTCGCATCTGCATCCCGATCACTGCGGCTGCAACGCGTTTTTTCGCAAGGCCACCTTCCTCGCCCACGCGGAAGAGCTTACCGCCGCCGGCGCGCCGAACAGCGAGGCGGCCGGGTACCTCTCCGCCGATTGGGATCAGCCGATCCCGTTCGACGCATTAACCGGCGAGCGCGACGTCTTCGGCGACGGCAGGGTGGTATTGCTGCCACTGCCAGGCCACACGCCAGGCTCGATCGGCGCAATGACCCAGCTCGACCGCAGCGGCACCTTCCTGCTGGCGGGCGACACGGTCAGCTTGCGGGAAACGCTCGACAGCGGCATTGTTCCTCGAAATACCTGGGACGGCGATGCGCTGTTGAAGTCGCTTACCGAGGTGCGCCGCATCGAGGCAGCAGGGGCAACCATCATATGCAGTCACGACGCCAAGCAGTGGGCCACCCTGCGCAAAGGAGCCGACGCCTATGATTGAGCGGTCCGCTTGCTCCGGATGCCGCGCTCGCCGCGCACGATACCGCCGGGCTTAAGACGGCATGTCGCTTCGCTTTGCCCTTCTTGGCCTGCTCGCGGTCGAACCGGCGTCCGGATACGATCTCAAGCGCGCGATCGACCGCTCAACCTATTTCATCTGGAACGCCACCGGTCCGCAAATCTACAACACGCTGCACAAGCTACGCGACGAAGGCTACGTTACCAGCCAGTCACTGCCTCAGGTCGGCAAACCCGATAAGCAGATTCACACCATCACTCCCAGCGGCCGTACGGCGCTTCAGAGGTTCATGAGCGAGCCGATCCGGGCTTCGGTGACCCGCGACGAAGTTCTGCTGCGCATCTTCCTCGGCAACTTCGCCAGCAAGGATACCATGCGCCGCGAGCTCGTCGCCTACCTCGATCGTATCCGCAGCGAACGCGCCTATCTGGAAACGACCAAGGCCCGTGTCGAGGCGCATCCGGGCAAGAAGCACGAGGCACGCCGTTATCAGCTTTTGTCCTTGCGGCTGAAGGTGGCGCAATATCGCGCCATGGAGCAGGAGCTGACCACGTTTCTCGGCACCGATGCCGCCGCGCCCACGCGGAATGGCGGCAAGTCGGAATCACCAGACAAAGCGAAGGCGAAGCGCGGCAGGCAAGCGCCTGAGCGCCCAACACGGCGGCGCGCCGGCAAGGCCGGCTCTCGCCTCTGAACCGTCGCCCTACAATACGGGCGCGTGCCGGGTCGTAGGAGGAATAATAAGAGAGGCGACCCGCCGAGCTTGTCGGCGGGCCGCCTCGATATTCACGTCATCACTTGCCGCAAGCGCCCTCGACGCTGCACCCGCGGACCTTCGTCGTCCAAGCGCCGTTCCGGCCCTCGACGATGAAGTACCTCTTCACCGCATCGCCGTGCTCATTGAAGGCGATCGGGCCGGCAAGGCCTTCGAAACCCTTCAGTTTGGCGATGTAGTCGCGGATCTTCTCGCGGTCCTTCTCAAGGTCGCCGGGCTTCCCGGTGACGCCTGCCGCCTTCACCGCGTCGACATACATGTTGACGGTTTCATAGATGTTGGCGTCGAACATGCTGGGTTCGACGTCCTTCGGCAAACCGGACGCCTTGCGCAAGAGCGGCTGCAGATCCTGCACGAACTTCTGCGCCCGCGGCTCGCTCATGCCCGCGTAGAAGGTCGCCGGCGCAACGATCGGGATATCCGGTGCCGCCTGCAGGATAGCAGAGGAGATCGCGGGGGTGCCGCCGATCACCGGCTTGGTGAAGCCTTGCCGTTTCATCTCGCGGATGACCGTGATCGCCTGGCTGTAGTCGGCGCCGATCACCACGCCATCGGGCTGCAGCGCCTTGAGGCTGGTCACCTGGGCGCTGACATCGAGGTCGCCGGTGTTGAACGAGATCGGCTTCTGGGCATTGAGAACGTCGATGTCGTTGGCCTTCATCACCGCCGGCATGATCTTGGTGGCGATGGCCGTAGAGACCGCGTCCTTGGCGTCGTAGATGATGGCGACTTTCTTGATGTTGAAGGCTTTCTTGAAATACGGCACCGAGGCCTTGGTCAGGACGCCTTCATCGACCGTGTTACGGAAGGCCCAGGGACGGTTCGCCTCCGCCACGCCTGGTTTGGACGAAGCCTGCGACGTGGCAACGACTTTCATCTGATTGGCAACGGGAAACGCCACCTCGCAGGCGGTGCTGGTCAGCGGACCGGCAATGGCGAGTACCTTGTCGTCGCCGGCAAGCTTGCGCACGTCGTTCGCCGCCTGCGCCGGCTTGGCGGAGTCGTCCAGGACCATGATCTTGAGCTTGGCCCCGTTCACGCCGCCCTTTTTGTTGATCTCGCTTTCCAGCATTTGAAGTGTGACGGTGTTGGCGCGCCCCCACTCGGCGAACGGACCGCTACTCGGCACGATGGCGCCGATGACGATTTGGTTTTGCGCGTGCGCGAGCTGCGCTCCCGCAACGAGCGCCGATGCTGCAACTAGAGCGCTAAAGATACGCTTATTGATCATCCTCCCCTCCTCCAAACGGGCGTTGAGCCTCATCCAAGATCCGACATAGTAAAGGACTTTCATAGCTAGGGCAATTCCTCGGATACCGCTCGCTGACAGCCGCGCGAGCAGCGTATAGGTTGAGAAGTGCGCCTGATCTCCGGCGTCGTCGAAGATCGCAATCGTACGGCTGAAGCGAACCACCCCAAGCACGAGCGATTGAACGTCCGCGAGGTCCTCATGGCTTTTCTTCACGATGTTAACGATCGATATTTCGAAGACTACGTCGAGGGTGACGTCCACAATTTCGGCACGGTGGAAGTCGAGGTGGACGAGATTATCTCATTTGCCAAACGCTACGACCCGCAGCCGATTCATACCGATCCCGATGTCGCGAAACTGAAGCCGTTCGGCGGCATCATTGCGAGCGGCTGGCACACCGTCGGCCTGATGATGCGGCTCTATGTCGAGTACTACTTGAGCAATGTTGCCAGTCTTGTGTCCCCCGGCATTGATGACTTGCGCTGGCACAAGCCAGTACGACCGGGTGATCGGCTGTCCGTCCGCGTTACGATCGCCAAGACAGTTGCTTCGAAATCCAAACCGGACCGGGGCATCGTCACCTCTTTGGTAGAGGTCTACAATCAGCGTTCTGAACTCGTAATGTCCCTGACAGCCATGAATATTATTCTCAAGCGCAAGACGGCGTAAAGACGCTCGCTGTGCTGCCGGCATCCGCGCTATGACTGGCCGGCAAGCCCTCGTTCTTCGCCGCCGCTACGCGGAGGCGAAACTACTTCAAGAGATTCGGGAGCGCCATCGACACGATCGGAACATACGTAATGATCATCAACGCGATCAGATTGATGACCAAATACGGAATGACTCCCTTGTAAATTTTCGTGATCGGCATCTTGAACATCAGGTGGGCGGCAAAGATGTTCAAACCGAACGGCGGCATGAACATCCCGATGCTCAGGTTGACGGCGAAGATGACGCCAAAATGGATCGGGCTGATGTGCATGGCTTCGGCGACCGGCACGCAGAGCGGTGCCAGGATCAGGATGGCCGCCGGCGGCTCGAGGAAGCTGCCGACAAACAGCAGGATGATGTTCATCAGCAGCAAAGTGACGACCGGCCCGGCGTCGAGCGCGCTGATATAATTGACGAGCTGCTGCGGAATGCCGCTGGTGGTCAGCAGCCAGGAATAGACGCCGGCGCCGGCGACGATCAGCAGGATCTGGGTCGTAAGATTGGCCGCGCTCATCACGATACGGCCGAGGTCCGGCCACGTGATCTCCCGATAAACGAATTTGGCAATGACGACCGAATAGACGACGGCAATGCCCGCGGCCTCGGTGGGCGTGAAGATGCCGCCATAGATGCCGCCGAAGATGATGCCGATGGTGCCGAGTGCCCAGCCTGCATCCTTGGTGGCCGCGGCGATATTCTTCCACCGCGTCTTGTCGGTGACCGGCACGACCTTGATCCGGGCGTAAACGAGCACGAAGGCCGCTTCCATCACGCCGATCATGATCGCAGGAATGATGCCCGCGGTGAAAAGGACCGTCAGGGATTGCTGGGCCGTGACGGCATAGATGATCATGGCGATCGACGGCGGAATGATGATCGCTATCGCGCCGGAACACGCGATCAGGCTGACCGCGAAGCGATCGCCGTAGCCGTTATCGCGGAGCGCCGGGAAAAGCAGGCGCCCGACCGCGGCGACGCAGCCGACGGAGGAACCGGACATGGCACCGAATATCTCGGATGACGCGATCGTCGCGAGCGCCAGAGAGCCCCGCACGCCGCCGACGATGGAGATCACCCAGGCGACGATCCGCTTCGCAATTCCGCCCTGCCCCATGATCTCGCCGGCGAGGATGAAGAACGGAATGGCGACGAGCGGGTAGCTTCCCAAGCTCCCGAACAGCACGGTCTGCACCACGCCTGCCGGTGTTCCGCTCGTCAGCAGTATAAAGAGGCCCGTCGTCAGAAGGACGAGAAAGATCGGCAATCCCAGAACCAGCAGGACAATCGGGAGGACGATGAAAAGGATGTGGGACATCGCGTCAGGGCTCTGATTGATTCAATGCGGTCGGCGCCGGCTCGAGGAGATTCACGATCACGGCGACGATCACCAGAAACAAGCCGATGGGAATGACGCTCTGCGGAATCGCGACCGGGATCGCTGCCGCATCGGTCACCTGACCGAAGTCGATGAACTGCATGATCACTGGCACGCCCAGCCAGATGATCGCGCAACACACGCCCGCAAGAACAACCTGGCCGAAAACGTCGGCGCCCCGCCGCAGAGACTCGGGGAAAATCGTGAGCATCATATCCATCCGGATATGGGCTCGACGCAGCGTCAGGATCGGAGCGCCGAAAAACACACCGGCGATCATCATGAACTGAATGATCTCTTCCGCCCAGACGATCGGGGCATGAAAGAAGTAGCGGCCGAGGATATTGACGAAGTTGATGGTGCAGCCGAGGACGAGGCACGTGGCGGAAATATATTCAGCCGCGCGGATCACCCATTTGCCTGCATTCAGAAGCCCGCCCAACACAATCGTGCGCTCCGAATTCTGGTCGATGGCAATAAAGGGGCTTCACCGGCACGCGTGTCGTCCGGTGAAGCCCGCTCTGCCTATTGCGTGCGCTTGGCGGCGGCTTCCAGCACCTTGTACATCGCCTCGACGGGCGGCTTGGAAGCCGCGACACGGGCCGCGACCGCGACCAGCGGCGGCGAAGCCTTCGCGCGTTCTTCATCCGAAATGGCGATCACCTCGCCGCCCGCTGCGTTCCACACCTTCTTCTGCGCGTAGTAGAAGTCGACCACCCATGGATGCATCTGATCGCCGACGCGCAGCGTATCGTCGTTCACGATCTTCTGCAGGTCCGGCGGCAAATGATTGAACCAGGTGCTGCTGATTACGAATGTGCTGACAGCATACGAGAGATTCGTCTCGCTGACATACTTGGCCGTGTCGTAATAGTGCATCGCGGCAAGCACCGGCATGACCGACATCACGCCGTCGATCGCGCCCTGCTGAAGCGCCGGCAGAACGTCGCCGAGCGACAGCGGGACTGGTGTGGCACCGAGCGCCTTCACCGGCTCCATCTGTATCGGCGACGCCAGGACGCGAAGCTTGAGACCTTTCAGGTCGGCAATGTGGCGAACGGGCTTGCGGGTGTTGACTGCGGTCGGGCCGCTCAAGAACGCCTCCGACACGCGGAGACCGCGTTGGGCGCCGACCTTGTAGAACTCCTTCCGGAATTCGGGATCTTTCACGACGCGGTCGACGTGGTTCATGTCCTTGAAGATGCCGGGCGCGCTCAGTACCTGGAATCGCGGATCGACGCCTTCGAGAAATTCGGCCGGAGAGATGAAGCCCTGAATGGCGCCGAGTTGGACTGCTTCGATCTCGCGCGGAATGGGACCAAGCTGGCTTGCCGGATAGACCTCGACCTTGATGCGCCCACCGGTATCCTTCTCGATCGCCGTCGCCAATCGCTTGAGGAATTCGTGCTGGCCATCGTTCAGGGTCGGAGTGCCGAGCTTCATGAGGATCGGTGACTGCGCCCAAGCTGGACCGGCGACAAAGGCCGCGAGCATTGCACCGAAGAAAAGCCGGCCGGCAGCCGACCTGTAGCGGCACGTTTCCATAGATCACCCCTCCCTATTCTGACCGGTACCAATCCTTGCGAGGATCAGTTTTTCACCAACTGAAAACTGTCATTATGATACAGGAATGCATTTATTTTGGATAGAGGCTTTAGTAGCATCGCGCCATTCGTCGCGCCCCCGGGGAGAACAATGGACAATTTCGGATATCCGGATCTGCACGCTCACATTGCCGCACTTGAGAAGAATGGCCTGCTGCTGCGTGTAAAAAGACCAATCAACAAAGACACCGAGATGCATCCGCTGGTGCGCTGGCAATTTCGCGGCGGCATACCGGAAGATCAACGCAAGGCGTTTCTGTTCGAGAACGTCGTCGACAGCACCGGGCGCAAATTCGATATGCCGGTCGCTGTCGGCATTCTGGCGTCCAACCGCGATATTTACAGCGTCGGCATCGGCTGCGCCGTCGACAAGATCAAGGAGAATTGGGACCGGGCCGAGCAGCATCACATCGCGCCGGTGATGGTCGACAATCCAAGCTGCCAGGAGATCGTCATCGAGGGCCCTGCTCTGCTCGAGCGCGGCAAAGGCGTCGACGCGCTTCCGATTCCGATTTCGACGCCGGGCTTCGACAACGCACCTTACGCCTCATGCTCAATGTTCATCACGAAGGACCCGGATACGGGGCTACAGAACATCGGCAACTATCGCGCGATGGTGAAGGGCCAGACCCGGATCGGCATGAATCCCGAGGTCGAACTGAACCAGGGCATCTACGAACACTGGCTGAAATACAAGGCGCGCGGTGAACGGATGCCGGCCGTCGTGGTCCTGGGCGCGCCGCCGGCGATCACTTACGCATCGGTTCACAAGCTGCCCAAGCATCTCGATGAGCTCGCGGTGGCGGGCGGCCTCGTCAATGCCCCCATTCGCGTCTGCAAGGCAAAGACGGTCGACATCATCCTGCCGGCCGAATCCGAAATCGTCATCGAGGGTTACATCGACACGGAATGGCTGGAGCCGGAAGGCAGCTTCGGCGAATCGCACGGCTACATGAACCTGAAGGAATACAATGCCTTCATGGACGTGACGGCGATCACGCGCCGCAAAGATGCCGTGCTCGTTTCCATCATCAGCCAGGTCACGCCAAGCGAATCGAGCCTGATCAAGCGTGTCGCTTACGAGCCCGCCTTCCTGCATCACCTGCGGCACCATCTGAATATCAGCGGCGTGAAGCGCGTGTTCATGCACGAGCCGCTGACCAATTTGCGCAAGCTGATCATCATCCAGATGGAAGCCGGGACACTCGAGGCCGAGGTCTGGCGTGCGCTCTACGGCGCCTCGTCATATTCCTCGGCGGTGGGCAAAATGGTCATCGCGGTGAACGACGACATCGAGCCGGAAAACCTCGACATGGTGTTCTGGGCGATGTCGTACCGCATGCGGCCGCACCAGGACATGCGGGTCCTCGACCACAAGGACATGGGCCACGGACCGCGCACCGGCGCCGATGACAATCACTACGAAGCGACCGACTCGGCAATGCTGATCAATGCCATGCTGAAGCGGCCCTTCCCGCCGATCTCGCTTCCGGCACGCGAGTTCATGGAGAATGCCAAGAAGATCTGGAATGAACTTGGACTGCCGGCGCTGAAGCCCGAGATGCCCTGGTTCGGCTATGCCCTGGGGCAGTGGCCGCAGGAATTC
Source organism: Pseudolabrys sp. (assembly GCF_035943735.1). Lineage (GTDB taxonomy): Bacteria > Pseudomonadota > Alphaproteobacteria > Rhizobiales > Xanthobacteraceae > Pseudolabrys. Next base: position 18,744 of record NZ_DASZBV010000013.1, on the reverse strand, counting down.
CAGATGGAGGCGGATCGGGCGACCCGCGGTGAATATTGGAAAACCGGAGAGGAGCTCATTCAGAAGCGCCGCAAGGACAAGCGGATGAACGACCCGTATCTCGATCTCTGACCTGACCGAAAGATCGGCGGCAGGACCGATTTCGAACAGCAGTCGACAGATGGCCATGGATGGCGACGCAGCCATCCGTGTGCGGAAGCCCGGAGAGAAGGCCAGCGAATAGATAGACAACAGCCAAGCCATAACAACAAGCTTCAACGAAGGGAGGACATATGCGTGCTATTCTGAGTGTGGCGGCGATGCTTTGCCTGATCGGCAGCGCATCCGCGTCAGATTATCCCGACAAGCCCGTTCGCATGCTCGTCGGCTGGGCGCCGGGCGGCATCACCGACGTAGCAGCGCGCGTCGTCGCCGAGAAGCTGAGCGAGAAGTGGCACCAGCAGGTCGTCGTCGATAACCGTTCCGGAGCGAGCGGCATGATCGCCGATGCGATGGCTGCACGTGCGGTCCCGGACGGTTATACTCTGCTGATGGCATCCAGCCCCGAGGTTACGACCACCCCCTTCATCCAGAAGGGCGCGGAAAACCACTTCACCGGCGAGCTCTTGCCGGTCGGAATCGTCTCGATCAATCCGGTCGGCATCGTCGTGCCCGCCGACAGCCCCTACAAGACATTGAAGGACCTGATCGCCGCCGCGAAGCAAACGCCCGGAGCAATCAGCTATTCCTCGCCGGGGCTCGGTACCGCACCGCATCTCGCGGCGGTGACCTTCGAAAAGGCAGCCGGCATCAAACTGCAGCACGTACCCTATCGCGGCGGCGGTCCGGCCGCCCTCGCCACGGCGAGCAAGCAGGTGCCCGTCGGCTTCAACGCCATGGCCGGTGTCATGGGCATGATCAAAGGGGGGAAATTGCGGGTTCTCGGAGTCGCGTCCTCCCAGCGCATCCCCTGGGCCCCGGACTGGCCGACGATCGCCGAACAGGGAGTCGCGAATTCGGACTATTCTGTCTGGGCCGGTCTGTTCGTCCCGCGCGGCGTGCCGGCCGACATCGTCAAGAAGCTCCATGCCGATCTGACGGCGCTTCTTGCCGAACCGGATGTCGCCAAAAAGTTCTCCAGCTTCGGTGCGGTACCCGCATCCGAAAGCCTCCCGGCCTTCGAAAAGCGGATCAAGAGCGAAACGGTCGCCAACAAGACGATCGTCGTTGAGAACCATCTGCAGAACTAAGCGCGACGCGGGGGCCGGTACGCCGGCTCCCGCTCGCTTGCATCGAGTGTGCGGCGGCCGATGAGGCTGACCGCTACTCCTTCACCGTCCGCACTTCCGTATTCATCGTCAGGTCCTTGCGGCGGCGCTTTTCGATCTCCTTGCCGGTCTCGAAATAGTCCCCGCGAGCCGCGCGCGCAGCTGCCTCGTCGAGCTCCGGCGACCACTCGCCCAGCGAGTAACCGAACCACGGTGCCTCGGGCTTCAGTTTGGGAAGCCCGAGCTCCTCCCAGATCTGTTTTGCCCGCTCCATGTATTCGCGCTTCGGCAACGAAATCGGCGGGAACTTCTCTTTCAAGGTCGCATCGATGAGGACCGAGCCGTCCTGCCCGCCGTTGCGCTGGCTGCGCGGGCCATGCCCCTGGTCGCGGTGCGGCAGAATGTGGAAATCGAGGTTGGGATTGGCCCGGTAAGACATCGCCCAGAAAATCGCGTCGGTATTCTCGGGGTCGATGTCATCGTTGATCGCGATGACGTACTTGCCGGCAGCACGGTGCAGCACCGCCGCACCATAGAGTGCGCGCCATATTTCAGTCGTCGGCGCATCGCGATCCATGACCAGCAACAGCACCTTGCGAATATTGGTCAACGGCTCGTGCAGCGATACGCGCTTCACGCATTTGATGCCCAGCGTGTTGCGCAGGAAATTCAGGAAAAGCGGCTCCATGCCGATCTTCTTGATCAGGCTCGATTCCGACGGCGTCACCTGCGAGATAATTGACGTCAGCACGGCGTCACGGCGGCGGGTGATCGCCGTGATGTCCATGAAGGCATTGAATTCCTGCAGGTTGATGTGGCCGTGTGACTCGCCGAACGGCGCCTCGGGCTCGAGATACTCAGTGTCGATGAACCCTTCGATCACGATCTCCGCCTCGGCAGGCACCAGCAGGTCGACGGTCTTGGCGCGGACCACATTCAGAGGAGAACCGACAAGGGCGCCAGCCACCTCGAGTTCATCCAACGTTTCCGGCAGCTTCTGCACGGACGCAAATGTCACGCACGGGGGCGCACCCAGCACCACCGCAGCCGGTAATTTCTTGAAGCCTTGCTCGCGGAGCTTTTGCCAATGGTTGTAGATGCCGGGGCGCAATTCGAGCGACGGGTTCATGCCGAGGCGCCGCGGCGACTTCACCTGGCCGCGGTAGTTGCCCATGTTCTGGATCCCTGTCTCGGGATCCTTGGTGATGTACTGGGACAGCGTCGCGTAAGGCGAAATGTCCCAGCCGGGCGTTGAAATAGGCAGAGGAATCCCATCGAGGCCCTGACCGGGCCTATCGAGATCGTCGCCAGTGATCACGATCTCGTGGCACGGCGCATTCTCGACAATCCTGGGAGGCAGCGGATTTTGGGTGGCGCGAATCCAACGGGCATCCATTTCCTCGAAGGCGCAGCCGAGCCCGAGGCGATAAATCTCCCGATTGGCCGCCAAGCCGCCAACGAGAACAGGGATGTCATATTTATTGCCCTTGCTGTCGACCACATTGGTGAAGAGAAACGCCTTGCGATCCTTCTCCTCGATGCCACCGCGGAATTGCCACCGCACGAGCGGGTGCATCTCCGTGTCCTTGTTGATCGGCCGATCGACCCTGACCAGCATCCCGGCCTCTTCGATGGCACGGATATGGTCGTGCAGATCTGGGTAGGAGCGACCCGTCGCCGTGGCTTCGGTCTTATTCTGGTTGGTTTTGGCGTCCATTCTGCTTCCCTTCCGAATACCAACTTCGCTGATCAGTGCTTGGCGATGCCGGCCTCTTTCGCCAGCTCCGCATTGGTCTTGAGCTCCTGCCGGACGAACGCGTTGAAATCGTTCACGCCCATCGGAAACGGCTGCACGCCGATCGTCTCGAGCTTTTTGGCGACGTCCGGAGTGGCGAGCGCTTTCTGGATCGCCGCATTCATCCGCGCGACGATGGCGGGAGCCGTCTTCGCGGGAGCAAAGACACCAATCCAGAAGTTATAGTTTGAGTCGGGATAGCCCGCCTCAAGGCTCGTCGGAACGTCAGGCAACGCGGAGACACGTTTGTTGCTACTGACGGTCAGCGGCAGCAGTTGTCCGCTGCGGATGAACGGCAGGGCAGCCAGCAGCGGCGAGTAATACACGTCGATCCGCCCGGCGATCGTCTCCGTCAGTGCCTGCGGCGCACCCTTGAATGGAATGATGCGAGCCTGGAAACCGGCCGCATGACGGAACCGCTGCATGGTCAAATAGATCGGCCCGCCGACGCCGGTCGACCCGAACGTGACCGGATCCTTTTTGGCCGCCGCCACCAGTTCCTGCACCGTCTTGATGTGCTTTTGCGGCGAGATGACAAGCACGTTGGGCAGATTGCCCAGCGACCCCACACCGGTGAAATCCTTTTCGGCATCGTAAGACAGGTTGGGGAATGTCGCCGGCGCGATCGTGAAACCGGAGGAAGCGGCCAAGAAGGTATACCCGTCCGGCTGCGCCTCCGCGGCGAGCCGCGCGCCGATCGTCCCGCTCGCTCCCGGCTTGTTCTCGATGATGACGGCCTGACCGAGTTCCTTTTTGACCTCTTCGAAAACGATCCGAGGCACGACATCTGCCGCGCTGCCCGCCGTGTACGGCACGATCACACGAATGGTGGTGGCGGGCCATTCGTCGGCACGAGCCACACGCGCGCCTGCGCTCCACAAGAGGCCGAACGCGACGGTGGCTGCGAGAGCATGTCGGGTCATGCCCGACGATAGGAGTGAAAGACGTCGCACAATTCCGGTTGAGCAGGCGTCACGTTGCAAGGCCGTATCCGCGCGCATGTCGTTTTCCTCCGCCTGTTTATTTTGTTTGGCTTTATTCGCAGCTCGCCGCCCCCCGCCGATCTCGACGTTCAGATTTCTCCTGTCTCGACGCGGTGCATCTTCGCGCCTTCTTTGCCGCCCCGGGTCTTCTCGCCGGTCCACCGACGCAGCGTACCGATCTCGATATCGAACAGATCCAGGACACGACCCAAGGTATGCTCGATCATATCTGAAAGGTTTTGCGGCCTGGCGTAGAATGCCGGCACTGGCGGGCAGACGATCGCGCCCGCTTCGGTGACCGCCGCCAGGCTTCGGATATGGCCGAGGTGCAATGGCGTCTCACGAAGGAGCAGAACGACCCTGCGCCGCTCCTTCAGGGCGACATCGGCGGAACGCGAAATAAGATTATTGGTGGTCCCGGTGGCGATTTCCGAGACTGTCTTGATCGAGCAAGGGGCGACGATCATGCCCATGGTCTTGAACGAGCCGCTCGAGCAAGCCGCGCCGATATCATTGATCGGATACGTCACGGTGGCGAGGGCCTCGACCTCCGCTACCTTGAAGCTGGTCTCATAGGCGAGCGTAGTCTGCGCCGCGCGCGACATGACCAGATGGCTCTCGATGCCGCAATCGCGCAATAACTCGAGCAGACGTATGCCATAGACGATGCCCGAGGCGCCGGTGATGCCGACCACCATTCGCCGCCTCTGGTCATGATCACGCATTCCGGACATGCCCTCTCCCACCCTTGCAAGTCCCGCCGCGCACGAGGCTTCGCGCGTGAGCTTGCTGGCTTTGCGCTACTTCTTCACCGCAATGCCGGCGGCCTTCGTCAGCTCGGTCGTTTTCGCGTAATCGTCCTTCACGAACTCGGCGAAGCCCTTGTGACCCAGTTGCATCGGTTGCACGCCAAGCTTGGCAAGCTTCGCCCGGACGCCTGGGTCCTTGAGCGCCTTCTCAACCTCGTCGCTCATACGATCGACGATGGCGGCCGGCGTTTTTGCCGGTGCAAAAAGTCCGATCCAGAAGCGGTAGCTCGAATTCGGATAGCCGGCCTCTTCCGACGTCGGCACATCCGGGAGCGTCGCCGCGCGCTCGGGGCTGCTGACCACAAGGGCGCGCAGCTTGCCCTGCTGAATTTGCGGCAACGCCGGCAGCAAAGGCGAGTAATAAGTGTCGATACGTCCGGCCATCGTATCGAGCAGAGCTTCAGGCGCACCGCGGAAGAAGACCGCCTGCGCCTTGAACCCCGCGCTGAGTCTCAGACGTTCCAGTGCCAACTGGACCGGACTGCCGACTCCAATGCTGCCGTATGTGATCGGGCGCTGTTTTCCGGTCTCGACGAATTCGCGAATGGTCTTGAACGGCCCCGTCGGCGAAACGACGAGGACGTTGGGCAGGTTGCCGAGCGCAGCGATCGGCTCGAAATCCTTGACCGGATCGTAGGGGACGTTCGGCACGGTCGACGGCGAGATGACGAGAGCCGACGACGTCGCCAGAATCGTGTAGCCGTCCGGTTCCGCGGTGGCCACGGCCCGTGCCCCGATCGTCCCGCTTGCCCCGGCCCGGTTCTCCACGACGATCGGTTGGCCGATCTGCTTGGAGACCTGCTCGAAGACGATTCGCGGAATGATATCGACGGCGCTTCCCGCGCTGAGCGGCACGATCGCGCGGATGGGCCGCGACGGCCAGGTCTCGGCCTGCGCAGCCGTCGCAAGGCAAAATAGTGCCAACGCGGCAGCTAACCCGATCTTCCTGTGCATGTTGCTCCTCCTTCGTTTTTTCTGTTCTGCTTTACCATGCCGCGGTTACGGTGCTGACGCGCTTCGCCCAATCCTCGCGAAGTTTGTCGCGGACGACCTTGCCGCGGTCGTTCTTTGGCAGGTCGGAAACGATGACAACCCGCTTGGGGATCTTCGGAGGCGGCAGATAGGACTTGCAGAACTCCTGCACGCCCTCTTCCGTCACGCCGGCTTTTTTAGGAACGACGTAACAGACGACCTCTTCGCCATAGATCTTGTCCGGCACGCCGACCGCCGCCGCTTCGAGGATGTCAGGGTGTTTCATCAGGACCGCATCGATCTCGAGCGGCGCAATATTCATTCCGCCGCGAATGATGAGATCCTTTGTCCGGCCAGAAATCCGGACAAAGCCGTTCTCGTCCATGATGGCGAGATCGCCGGTCTTGATGCGCTTCGGCTTGATCGGCTCAATGGAGCCGTCGTCCAGCAGGTAGCCCACCGCTGTTTGCGGTCCGCCGGCCGTCACTTCGCCTTCGACGTCGATCGGACAAGGTTTGCCCTGTCCATCGACGATCTCGAATTCCTGATGGAGCGCGGGGACGCCCACGGTGCCCAGCTTGAACTTGTAATGACGGTTTCCGCAGACCCAGCCCGCCTCGGACATGCCGTAAAGCTGCAGCAGGCGAAGCCCATACATCTCCTCGAACTGCACCCATTGTTCGGCAGTCAACGGCGCCGTGCTGCAGGTCATCATGCGCAGCGTCGGTAAATCCTTGGCCGTGTAACCCAACGGCTTGTTCAACAGCATGTTGACGACCGTCGGCACACCGGCGGAAAAATTGATGCCGTAGTTCTTGATCCACTCGAAGAAGCGGCTGTGCGAGAAGCGCTTGGCGATATGCATCGTCAAACCCTTCTGCAGAAATGGCATCAGGCTGAGCACCTGCGCGGAATTCCAGCCGAACGACCGATACTCGAGGGTTTTATCGTTCTCGCTCAGCCCGAGGAATTCGAGCGTGGACAGGCCGTTCAGCCAATAGGCCCCGTTGTTATAGACAACAAGCTTCGGCCGCGCCGTCGTGCCGGAGGTGCAGAAGATGCAGCAGACATCGCCCGGCTCGTTACGCTCCGGCATCGATTCGGCTTTCGCGTCGCCGGGAAGCGCCTTGAAGAACGCGTCGCCAGGACCCGACGCACCGCCGGCAGTATATTCCCCGAACGATATCCTGGGCGCCGGGTGGTCGCCGACCAACGCCGCCATATCCAGGTCTTTGTGGACCAGAACGAGCGCGGGGTTCACCGCCCTCGTCAGGTCCACCATCACATTGGCATTGATCTCGACGTTGAGCGGGCAGACCACCGCACCGATCCGCCAGGCGCCCAGCCAGATCAGTAGCTTCTCCAGGCATTCATCGGAGAGCAACAGAATGCGGCTGCCCTGTTTGGCCCCTTTCAGCTTGAGCAACGCGGCGATTTGCGTCGTGACGCGATCGAGATCGCCGAACGTGATCGACGAATTCTGATCGAGATCGACGATCGCCGTCTTGTTCGGGTCCCGCTTGTTATATTTGGCCAGGAGATCGGCAACGGGTTGATACGGGATGCCAAGCTCGTGGCCGCCAAAGACGTCGTCCAAGGCGCCCTCCTCGTCCGGCTCAACGGCCGGTTTTCGCCAGCAGCTCAGTCCATCCGGACAGGCGGCCGGTTACGTTGGCGATCTGCTCTTTGGTGAAGAAGTCCGTGAGCTTGACGCGATCCACCGGATAAACGGGGCGCATGAAGTCCTCTTCGTAGCCATACGGAACGGTGGCATCGATGCCCATGCCGCCCTCGTAACGCGTATTGGTCGCCGTCCATTCGCGATCGCCCGCCGTCATGCGCTCGGCCGGCATGAATGTCTGGCCGCGGCCGCCCGGCGTCGGATTGAGGATGTCGGTATGCGGGTTCACGCGGGTCGTGATCGCCCACATGACCTCATCCATGCTGTAGATGTCCGTGTCTTCGCTCACCGCGATCGCCACGCGCATGCCCTGCGACGTCGCGAGCAAGGTGGTCAGGAAGTTGCGCTGCCAGCCCTCTTCCAGACGATTGCGCTTCTTGACCTGGATGATGACGCCGCCCCAGTCCGTCATGCAGTAGGGAATATTGACGTCCTGGATGATGCCCGGCTGCAGCCGGTGGCACAGCTCGTACATCGCCGCCTCGCGGATCGACGTGTCGATGTTGTGCTCGTCGAGCGTATGCGCGCCGAGGCAGTAGATGATATTCTTGGCTTCCTTGCGCATCGTGATCGCAGTCACGTGGAAGGTGGGCGCCTTGTAAGCCTTGCCCATGTAACCCGCCCACTCCGGATGGAAGTGGTGGCGGCCCTGCGTCTGGTCGGCTTCCGCTTCAGCAGTCTCGAAGCGCCGGTCCTGCGGATCGACATAACCCTCGATCACGATTTCGGCGTCGGCGATCGCCCAGGCGTCGACCGTGCGCGCCTTGACCACGCGCACCGGGAACCCCTGCGCCGCGCCGGCCACGCCCAGCTCGTCGCAACCGTACGGCAGAATGACGTAGTCGAAGGCCGCGCCGGCCAGCAGCGTGCAGGCGGGCGGAACGCCGAAGCAGAACGTTAGCGGCACCCGCTCCTTGCGGCGGTACGCCTCGCTCACAACCTGCCACATGTGCGAGCCAGGGGAGATCTGAAACGTACCGACATTCCCCCAGCGGAAATTCATGCGGTTGTAGCCGACGTCGGTGCCGTCCCCGAACTGCGCGCCGGACACGCAGCGGATTCCCGAGCCGACCGTCAGTTCCTTCTCGAGCGCCGTGTGGCGGATCGGCACGAGATGTTCGTTGACGTCCTTCGGATTCTCGATGACGACCTGCTGGCACGGCGCTTCCGATTGCGAAATCTCGACCGGCGGCAACGGCTTCGACAGTGCGCGGGCGAGCTTCCGGGTGCGATCCTTGTCGTCCGCCCAGCCGAACATCGCGTTCACGACCTTGATGTCGCCGAACAGATTGGTGAGCACCTGATGCTTCGGCTTGCCTTTGACGTTGTCGAAGACGACAGGGCAGCCGCCGTCCATCAGCTTCTGCAGTCCGGTGACTTCCAGATCCGGATCGACCTGCTTGGTCGTTTCGATCAGGTCGCCCCGCGCGCGCAACCAGTCCAAGGTGCCGCGCAAATCCTGCAAATGCTTGTTGGCGTGATCCGACTTCTTGATCTGTCCGCTCATACCCATTGTCTCACCATCCAATTTTGTTCGTTGATTTCCTGACGCGGAGTCGTGTCGTGCTATTGAAAGACCGGCAGTAACTTGAGCACGCCGGTGCCCGTGCGGTTGTACCGAATACGGTCGTCACGTTCCGTCATGCACATGTGACCCAGCGAGACGAGATGGTTCAGATGCGCGATGATCTCGCCCATCGCGAACCCCAGAGAATGCCCGTCGAGACCCGATCTGAACAACGGACCGATGAGGTCGCCGGCTGAGATCTCATCCCCGGCCGTCGTCGTCGCCAGAATAAGGTTCAGCCGCTCCGCATGGTGAACCGCCAATTCGCGCAGCCGCGCGTGCACGTTGAAAAACGGCTTGCGGTGCGACGGCAGGATTAACGTGTCCGGTGCCAGCAACGGCAGGAACTTCCTGCACGTCGCCAGAAACGCCCCGACCGCGTCGAACTCCGGTTCGCTCGGCCAGGTGCTCACATTGGTCGTAATACCCGGCAGGATCTGGTCGCCGGCGATCAGGATGCGCCGCTTGCTGTCGTAGAGCGAGACGTGCTCGGGCGAATGTCCCTCGCCGACGACGACCTGCCAGTCATGGCCGTCGATCGAGATGAAGCTGCCCTCGCGGATGCGGCGATACTCGCTCGGCAGGTTGACGCCATCCTTGTACGGCACGGCCTCGGCGAGGAATTGACGAACATCGTCTGCCGGCAGGCCGTGCCTGCGATAGAAGGCACCTCTGTCGGCGATCGCGTCGCTCTCGCGATCGAGCCACGCAAGGTTCGCGGCGAACCACTCCCCTTGCGTCATGTAGGGCTTCAGGCCCCAGCGCCTACAGATGAAGGCCGCATTGCCGGCGTGATCGGGGTGGAAATGCGTCACCAGCAGCCGTGTGATCGGACGCCCGCAGAGAACGGCGCGCCAGGTATCCTCGATCTGCGCGGTCAGCCGCGGCTCGCCGTAACCGCAATCGATCATCGTCCAGCCGGCGCCGTCGCGCAGCAGCCACACATTGACCTGCTTGAGGCCGACGAAGGGCACCGGCACGGAGAGCCAGAAGATCCCGTCGTCGACTTCGATGGCCGCGCCCGGCGCCGGATAGTCGGCGAACGGATAGCGGATCGTATCGACCCGGTCGTCCGCCGCCTGACCATGCGTCGCCATCGCTGCCGAACCTTCTGCCATCCGCATCGATCTCGCTGTCAAGACACGGGCCAGCGCAATTGCACCATCTCGTCGATCTTCAGATGCCGGCCAAACCGCGCGACGGCCTTCGGGATATCCGCGTAGAGCTTGATCTCGTCGACCTTGGTCAGACTTCCGTCCGCCACCACGTGCTCTCCGGCGACGAAGACGTCCCGAACCGAGTCGCCGGTGGCGCTGTAGACCAGGTTCGCGAGCGGGTTGATCAGCGGCTGCCATTCCGGCCGCTGCGTATCGAACAGGACGATGTCGGCTTCCTTGCCGACCTCGATGCTGCCGATGCGGTCGCTCAGCAGCGCCGCCTTGGCGCCGTTCAAGGTCGCCATTTCGAGCCCGGTTTCCGGCGGCATCACGCGCGGATTGAGGCGGGTCTCCTTGTAGCAGCAGCAGGCCAGCCGCATCTCCTGCGACATGTCGACAATGCCCGACGATGCGTGGTCGGAGCCGATCGTGACGTTCACACCGAGCGCCAGCAGCTCCGGCAGCTTGCCGACGAGGAAATTGCCGTAGCCGTTGTGCAGGCTGGAGCTCGGCGCACAGACGAGCGAGGGCTTGCGCCTGGCGAGAATGGCCACCTCCTCCGGCTCCAGCCAGCCGGAATGGACGATCAGCATCCTCTCGTCGATGACGCCGAGCGAATCCAACCGCTCGATCTCCGCCATCCCGGTGCGTGAGACGCTGGAATCGTGCGTCGAATAGCTGAAGCAGGCGTGGGTTTGCAGCAGCGTATTGTAACGCTTCGCCAGCTTGTCGAGGCCGACGATCAGTTCGTCGGAGGCATTGTTGAGCCCGCGGAAGGACGCGGTGGCGCCCAGTCGCGGATTGCCGCTCTTGCAGTACTTTTCCAGGACCTCTTCGGCTCGCTCGAGGGCGACCTGGGTATTTTCGATCATTCGCTCCGGCAGGATACCGAGCACCGACTTAGTCAGGTCGAAAGACGAACGCGACACGAGAGCGCGAATGCCGGTCGACATGATGCCTTCGACCGACGCTTCCGGATGATAGTTGCCGGGATCGATGAAGCAGGTGACGCCGTGCTTGAGCAGCTCCGCCGCAGCCAGTGTCGCCGACAGCTGCACGTCCTCCGCGTCGAGGGCCGCCTCGTACGGATACATGCGGTCGAACAGGAACGACTGGGCATTCGCCTCGTCGGCCAGGCCGCGCGAGAGCTGGAACGACGAATGCAGGTGGCAATCGACAAACCCCGGCGTTGCGACGGTTCCGCGTCCATCGAGCGTCTTGCGCCCCGTGTGCGATTTCGCGAGCTCCGCGGTCTTGCCGATGGCGGTGATCTTGCCGCCGTCGACAGCGATCGCCGCATCACGGATGATGCGGCGCCCGGAATCCACCGTAATAAGCCAGTCGATATTGGCGACGATCAGGTCAACGGTCTGCACGGCTACCTACTACTCGCTTACTTGTTTTCGCCGACATAGGTCAGCTCATCGGAGATCTTCAATTCGATGAGGACATTGTCGTCGGTTGAATCTTCGCAAAGCATCGAGCGGTGGCCGATACCCTTCGGGATCAGCAGCATGTCGCCCGGATGCATGATGCGCACGCCCATTTCGGTTTCCCACTTGAGCGCGCCCTTCACGCAGAAGATGATCTCGTGCGCGTCGATGTTGCGGTGCCAGAAGCCCATGTCGTGCTTGCGGCGCTTCGAAACGTCGATCTTGACGGTATCGGAGGTATAGAGACGCAGCGGCGTGCCGTCGGCCTTGTCGATGTTGCTCGGCGAGAACTTTTCCGCGAAAATGTTGATCATTCGGAAGATCTCGGCGTTCGCCAGCACGCCAGCATTGATGACCGGCGGCTCGTTGTGCGAAAGCACGACGTTCTTGCCGTCGATCGTGACGCGCTCCTCGTAAACCTTGGTGCCGGACTGCGGCGTTTCCTGCGGCTTGTTCATGATTTCCCTCCTGTTTTCGGTGCGGCCGTTCCGGTCGCTTCCAGAACCGCCGCGACGATGCCTGCGTAGCCTGTGCAGCGGCAAATATGGCCGCTCAGCACGTCAACCACTTCCTGTTCCGTCGGTTTCGGATTACGCCGCAGATAGTCGGTGAACGACATCAGGATGCCCGGCGTGCAGAAGCCGCATTGCAGCGCGTGATTGTTGCGGAACGCGTTCTGCAGCGCATTGAGCGTTCCGTCCTGGTCGGCGAGCGACTCCACGGTCGTCAATTCGCGTCCGTCAGCCTGTGCCGCCAGCGTGAGGCACGAACGGACTGCGGTTCCATCGAGCAGAACCGTACAGCAGCCGCAAACACCATGCTCGCAGCCGACATGGGTGCCCGTGGCGCCGAGTGCCTGTCGGATGAAGTCGCTCAACAGCATACGCGGCTCGGCGGGAGCCGAAACGCGACGCCCGTTCAGCGTCACGGCGATGACAGGTCGCTCGTCGCGCTTGAACTGCTTCATCGCAACGCCTCCGAAATGACGAGCGGTCCCATGCGCCGCAGCAAATCCCGTCGCATCCGGCTTGACGCGTGCATGTCTTCGTAGCCCTCGAGCTCCCACGCCAGAGTGTTCATCGCGTCAGCGAAGTCTGTACCACGCGAGAATTCGCGCACGGCCGGCTGGCCGGCCATGCCGCCGACGCCAAGCTTGACCTTGTCGCCGGCCGCGACAGCCGCGACCCCGACAATGGCAAAGTCGCCGTGCCGACGCGCGACTTCGCGGAACGCGGCGCGCTGGCCGGCGTGAACCGGGAAGCGCACGGCGGTCACGACTTCGTCCGGCCGGCGCGCGGTCATCAGCATGCCGCGCTGGAATTCGCGTGCCGCGAGAACGCGCGTACCTTTGCGCGAACGCAACACCACCTCGCCTTCAAGCGTCGCCAGCGTGAGCGGGATTTCCGAACTCGGGTCTGCGTGCGCAACCGAGCCGCACACGGTGCCTTTGTTGCGTGTTTGAAAATGCCCGACGAAGGGCAGCGCGGCCGCCAGCAGCGGCAGCTTCTCTTTCAAGTCCGGCCACGCCAGCAACCGGTTCTGCGTTACGGCGGCGCCGACTTCGACTTTGCCATTGTGCTCGCGGATATTCGTTAGCTCGGGAATGCGCGTGATATCGACAAGGATACCCGGCTCGAGCAATCGCAGATTGAGCATCGCCAGCAGAGACTGTCCGCCCGCAATGATGCGCGCCGCCTCCCCGTGCTCAGCCAGAAGATCGATGGCTTCGTCGATCGTCTCGGCGCGGGCGTAATCGAACGGATGCGGCTTCATGACCGCCCTCCGAACAGCCTCTTCCAGAGGCTTTTCCCGCTTGCGGACCCCGACGCGTTGCCCTGCCCGGACTCGGGATTGAGCTGCCGGGCGAGACGTTCGAAGAACTGGCGGATAATGACACCAGCCGCGCCATCGAGCAGACGTCCACCGACGGAGACCACCTTGCCGCTCACCGTGACCACATAATCGTAATCGATCTTCGTGCCGTTGGCGGTCTTTTCGAGCACGAGGCGACCCGAGCCCTCGGCACCGCCGAGCGGTCCGGTCAACGTGCCACCGATGCGGCCCGACTTTTCCGTCACCAGGTCTGTCAACTTGACAGTCGCTTCGAATTTGCCGCGCACTGGACCGACCCCGAGCGAGACGAGCGCGCGATAGTCGTTCTCGCCGCGCCGCTCGAGTTCATGGCAGCCGGGGATGACCGATTTGAGGCTCTCCGGATCGAGCAGCGAGCGCCAGACCACCGCAGGTGCGGCGGCGACCTCGAAGGTGCCATGGCCGCGCAGTTTACGCCCACCCGCCTTCTCTTCCGGCTCGACAGGCGCCTGCTGCCGTGCCGGCGGTGGCGGCTCGGCCTCGGCGAGTAACTCATGAATGCGCCGCGGCGAAACCGGCAGCGTGACATCCTTCACGCCCAGCGCGTCGGCAACCGCGTTCGCCACGCACGCCGGCACGCTCATGCAGTTGCCTTCGGCAAGACCCTTGGCGCCAAGCGGCGTGAATGGCGACGGCGACTCGATATGCAGCAGCTCTACCGGCGGAATCTCCGCCGCGGTCGGCACCAGATAATCGGCAAAAGTGCCCGAGTGGAATGCGCCGGTCTCGTCGTAGACAAATTCTTCGTAGAGCGCCGCGGCAATCCCCTGCACGAAGGCGCCGCGGATCTGGCCTTCCGCCAGCATCGGATTGATCAGCTTGCCCGCGTCATGCGACGAGACGTAACGATCGACGCGCACCTGATAGGTAACCGGATCGATTTCGACGCCGCACATGTCGAAGACAAAGCCATAGGTCAGCGATGTATTGATCCGATCGTCGCTCGACGGCGGCTCGAGTTCCTGCGGAGACCACACGCCGGTTTCGCGCAACCCAGGCGCCATGCCCTCTGGCAGCATGACTGGCGACCAATGCGCCGTGCCCGCGACGCGGCCGAACGGGATGGCGTTGTCGGGATTGCGCCGGCTGCCGATCTTGCCGTTGGCGAATTCGATGTCGTCCGGCAGGACGTTGAGCTGCTTGGCGGCAATGGCGGCCAGCTTGTCCCGCACCTGCCCGGCCGCGGTGTGCGCGGCGACGGCGGTCCCCGGCGTAAACCGGCACGAATAGGTGCCGGCCGCGATGGACCACTGATCCTTCGCGGTGTCGAGCTCGAGATTGACCGCGATATCCGCGGGCTTGAGGCCGAGCCGATCGGCGATGATCTGCGATATCGCTGTTTCGTGACCCTGCCCCTGCACGGTCACATCCGCGGTTGCCGACACGGCGCCAAGCGGGTCGACCGCGACGGTCACCATCGATACGGCGCCGTTCTTGGGACCTGCCTTCTCGCGCGCATCGGCCGTCAGCAGCGTCGACAGATAGCCCATGTTCGACATGCCCGGCTCGACTATGGCGGCAAACCCGATGCCGTAATGTCGGCCGGCGGCGCGCGCCGCATCACGGCGCTTCTTCAATTCCTCGAGCCGCCCGTCACCCACGGCCAGTTCGACATTCCGCTGATAGTCGCCGGAATCGTAGAGTGAGCCTGCGGCGGTCTTGTACGGAAATTTCGTCGTCGGGATCAGGTTCTTCCTGAGAACATCGAGATGATCGAGGCCGAGTTCGATCGCGATACGCTGCACCAGACGCTCGATCGCGAGATAAAGCTGCGGTCCGCCAAATCCGCGGATCAGGCCAGCCGGCATCTTGTTCGTGACCACGACGCGGTTGACCACGTCGACATTGGGAATGTCGTAGGCGCCGGTCACCGAGCCGTGCATACGATAAAGCGGCCCGGGCATCGGCGCGCGCAAGAAGGCACCGTAGTCTTCGAGCTGGTCGAGCCTGAACGCGAGGATGCGCCCGTCATTGGTGACCGCAGCTTCCATTTCGGTGATGCGGTTCGGCCCGGAGCTCGCCGCAACGAGATGCTCGACGCGGTCCTCGACCCACTTCACCGGCCGACCGGTGACGCGCGCGGCAATTGCCATCAGCACCATGTACGGAAAGACCGACAGCTTGATGCCGAAACTGCCGCCGCTGTTCGGCGGAATACGAACGCGGAATTTGGTGCCGGGGACGCGCAGCGCGCGCGCCATGACCGGATGGGTGCTAAATGGCCCCTGGAAATTGGCGGTGACGTCGTAGCTGCCCTGCCCCGGATCGTACTGGGCGATCACGACGTAACACTCCATCGGCGTGTAGGAGAGCCGCGGATAGGTGGTCGTCAGCTTCACCACACGGTCGGCCTTGGCGAAGGCGGCGGCGGTGTCGCCATACTTGAATTCGCGAACGGAAATCTGGTTGGTACGCGCTTCCGCATGCAACACCGGCGCGCCGTCCTTGCACGCTTCGATCGGATCGACGACAGCCGGCAGATCGCGATAATCGATGCGGACCGCGTCCGCGGCGTCCTCGGCGAGATACCGGCTGTCGGCGACGACGAGCGCGACCGGCTCGCCGACATAGCGCACACGTCCGACCGCCAGCGACCACTGATTGACCGGGGCTTTCAGCGCAATGAGGAACGGATCGGAGAGCTTCTTGACGTCTTCGCCGGTGATGACGGCATGCACGCCTGGGCGCTCGAGCGCGGCACGGGCATCGATGGCGACGATATCGGCGTGGGCGCGCGGTGAGCGGATGACATGCGCCTGCAAGGTGCCCGCTGGCACCGGCAGGTCGTCGGCGTAACGACCCCGCCCGGACAGAAGGGCGGCGTCCTCCTTCCGCAAGACAGACTCACCAACGAACTGCGTCACAAGGCCCTCACCTGCAGCACCGGATCTGCAAGACGTTCACTTATGCTCTTGTCGCGGACCTTAGAACTGCCGCGACTTCAAGTAAAGGTATTCTTGTATCAAAATACTTTATTTGTCTTCCCGGCCGCGGCATACTGTTCGCGTTTCGCTAGAGACCTACAATGGCGCGAAAGGACGCTGATGACCGCCGCAGGGTTGACGATCAGAGAGGCTCGGCCTGACGAGCTGCCAAGTGTCATTGAACTCGACGCCAAAGTCACCGGCGTCAAGCGTCCTGACTTTTGGCTCGATCTGTCGCACCAAAGAACTGGTAGCAAGACCCTGGCAATCGTCGTCGCCGCGATGGGCGACGAGATTATCGGCTATGCCTTAGGCGACCTGCGCGCCTGGCCGGTCCGCGCGCCTGCTTGCGGCTGGATTTATGCGATCGGGGTGGCCGCGGAATACCGACAGCAGAAAGTCGCCTCGGCCCTGATGGAAGCCATGATCGATCATTTCGCAAAGAACGGCGCCGCCTCGATCAGAACCATGATCGAAGTCGACGATCATTTGCTGATGTCTTTCTTGCGCAGTTTCGGAATGACGGCGGGGCCGTTCGTCGAACTCGAACTAAAGCTCGAGCGCCCGTAAAGGGCGCCGCTATCCGGAATTCATCCTTATGAAGCTGCAACAGGCAACACGATACGCACTGTGGGCCGTCGTCGAGCTTGCCTCGCGCGCGAACGAGCAGGTTCGCGCGCAGGAACTGGCCGAGCGTTATGACCTGTCGCAAAATCACATGGTGCGCGTCCTGCATGCGCTGACCAAGGCGAAGATCGTCAAGTCGGCGCGCGGCCCCGGCGGCGGATTCACGTTCTGCGCGAACGCCAACCGGCTGACGGTCTATGACATTATCTGTCTGTTCGAAACCGGCTGGCCAAACGAGGAAAGCACCGAGCACCAGCAGCACAATCCCGTCGTCGGCGAATTGGGCCGAGTACTGCACGAAGTCGATCGCATCACGTGGGCAACGCTCCGTTCGGTGACGATCCAGACGATCATCAAGAACGCTACACGGGCCGCTGCATCTCGTCCCAAAGCGGACCCTGCCGGCACGCCGTAGCGGCGCTCCGCAAACGCTTTCGTTCTTTCAGTCCGTTCGGAGAAAATCGTGACGTTTCAACTGCCCGCCTCACTTAGACGCTATGAAGTGGCCCTCGAAGATGGCGCGGCGATTCGCGCCCGCACCTACGGCAATCAGGCCGGCGCGAGAATCCTGATGTCGCACGGCAACGGCTTTGCCGTGGACGCCTACTATCCTTACTGGCGGCAGTTCCTGCCGGATTTCGAGCTGGTCATTTTCGATTTCCGCAACCACGGCCAGAACACGCCCGCCAATCCGCCGAACCACACCTACGAGCAACTGACACGCGATCTCGAGCGCGTGTTTCAGACGACCCAAACCGAACTGGGCGCCAAGCCGACTATCGGCATCTTCCATTCGATGTCGGCGCGAACGGCGATGAAGCATGCGATCGAGGTCGGCTGGCGGTGGTCCGGCCTGATCCTGTTCGACCCGCCGGACGTCCCTCCTCCCGGCCATCCCAATTACGCGGCGATGGAGGTCTTCGAAAACAAGCTGACGGAATTTGCCCGCAACCGCCGACGCGCGTTCGTCTCCATCGACGAGTTGACGCAGGAATACCTTGCCTCGCGCGCGACGCGGAACTGGGTCGAGGGCGAGCACGAACTGATGGCCCGTAGTGTCCTGCGCAAGAATCCGAGCGGCGACGGCTTCGTCCTGGTCTGCGATCCAGAGAACGAGGCCGGCATCTATGCCGCCGCGGTGACGCTCAATCTTTGGCCGAAGGCCCGTGAGTTCGGCGGCCCGGTCAAGCTCATCGGCGCCGACCCGAATGCAAAGGGAGCTCCGGCCACCGCGCCTGCAAACCGGGCGCTCGCGATCGAAGGCGGCTACGACTACGACATCGTCGAAGGAGGCGGTCATCTGCTGCAAATCGAACACCCGGCCGAATGTTATCGTCTGAGCATGGAATTCATGACGAAGCACAATCTGCTGTAACGGATCTGCACACTATTGGGTGCCGAGCCGAAGAAAAAACGTGGAGAATGGGAATGAGCGTGCAACGTAAACCGGTCGCGTTTGGCGATCTGCGCGGCTGGATCAAGGCGCTGGAAGCGGCCGGCGAGGTGCGCGATATCGACGCGAGCGTCGACTGGAATGTCGAGCTCGGCACGATCATGCGGCTTGCCCAGGGGCCCGGCCAGGGCCCGGCGCTGCTGTTCAACAATATCAAGGGCTACGAAGGGCCGGCCGCGCGCTGCCGCCGCGTGTTCGGCAACGGCCTGTCGAGCTATCGCCGC
>NZ_DASZBV010000012.1:0-74050 GCF_035943735.1 Pseudolabrys sp. | reverse complement strand
AGCCCCGCCCGCGGGCGCCGCATCAGCCGGACCTTTCGGTCCGACCCGATGAGACGACAAGACCGCATCTCCGGCCTTCCGTCTCACCGCTGCTCCGTCCTCGGCACGTCTCCGGTGACGCCCCTTGAAGAGCAGGACAGGACGATAATCCATATTTCGGAGAATGTGTCAACAGTCCTATTGAAAGATTTTCCACCCGATACCCGGCGGAGGGAACCCCGCCGCCGGGTCTCGGGTTGTTCCGACGAGTATTGGAGGACGAGGCCATGCGAACCCTTCTTCTGTCCGGCGCAGCCGCGCTGGCGCTGCTCACCGCGCCGGCGCTGGCGCAGGACAATGTCCGCAGCGACAAGACGATTCAGCCCAGCGAACTGACGCAGCAGGCCAAACGCCCGCAGCTCAGGCTCGACGACAAGCAGAGCGCCGCGATCCGCGACGCGCTGGTGGCCGAGCACACGCAGCAGAAGACGCCGAAGGATTTCCGGCCGCAGGTCGGCGCCGCGCTGCCGAAGACGTTGAAGGTCGACGCGATGCCGCAGGATCTCATCCGCAAGGAGCCGGCGCTCAAGCAGTACGGTTACGCCAAGACGGCGACCGACATCCTCGTGCTCGATCCGATGAAAAAGACCATCATCGCCGTGGTGCCGCGCAAATTCCCCGCCGACGCCAAGGCCAAGCCGGAAACAGGGACCGACTGGGCCAAGACCAAGGGCCGCGAGCTGACCGGCCAGGCGCCGGAGCCGGATGCGAACGCGCAGCCGCTCCAGCCGGCGGGCGATTCAGGCGACGTCCCGAACGGGACCGAGGGCAACGCGACGAAGAAGTAGGGGCGCCCGCGAGCCGGGTGCCTTGCGCGTGTCGACGGGATCGCGTTGGCTTGGCCATGCCGGCGGCGCGACAGACGCCCGCCGCGGCCAGGGGGGCTCGCATGCGACACCGACGCGCCTTCGTTTTGCTCGCCGTCCTCGCGCTGTTCGGCACGCGATTGTGTCCGGCCTCGGCCCAGACGCCGCCGCCCGATGCGCTCAAGGAGCTGGTGCCGACCGGCACGCTGCGCGCCGCCATCAATTTCGGCAACGGCGTGCTGGCGCAGAAGGGCCCGAACGGCGAGCCGCGCGGCATTTCGGCCGATCTCGCCGCGGCACTGGCGAAGCGGCTCGGCGTGCCGCTGCAATTCGCGACCTTCCAGGCGGCGGGCAAGGTGTTCGAGGCGCTGGCCGCGAACAAGGTCGACGTCGGCTTCATCGCCATCGAGCCGGCGCGCGCCACCGACGTCGCTTTCACCGCGCCTTACGTCATCATCGAAGGCACCTACATGGTGCGCACCGACTCGCCGCTGCGGGACGTCGGCGACGTCGACAGGGCCGGCATCCGCATCGGCGTCGGGCTCGCCTCGGTCTACGATCTCTATCTGACGCGCACGCTCAAGCACGCGACCTTGGTGCGCGCCAAGGTCGGCGGCGCGGCCGCCGGCATTCCGGTGTTCATCGACCAGAAGCTCGACGCCGCCGCCGGCGTGCGCCAGCCGCTCGACGATTATGCGAAGGACCATCCCGGCTTTCGCGTCATGACCGGCGCGTTCGAGCAGATCGGGCAGGCGATGGGCACGCCGAAGGGCCGGCCCGCCGCGGCAGCCTACCTGCATGGCTTCGTCGAGGAGATGAAGGCGTCAGGCTTCGTCGCCGACGCGCTCAAGCGCAGCGGGCAGGTGGCGAAGGTGGCGGAAAGGGAGAAGTAGGGGGGCGCTTACGCCGCGTCGCCGGTCACGCGCGCAATCCGCGCGAGGTCCTTGCCGATGGCGCGCTCGGCGGTTTCGACGTCGTAGCGCGTTTGCAAATTGAGCCAGATCTCTGCCGACGTGCCGAGCGCCCTGCTGAGCCGAAGCGCCGTGTCGGCGGTGATGCTGGAGGTCTCGGCGGCGATGCGCTCGACGCGCGTGCGCGGCACGCCCATCGCCTTGGCCAGCGCGCCGGGCGAAAGATTGAGCGGCACGAGAAATTCCTCGCGCAGGATTTCGCCGGGATGGAGGGGAGGGAGTCTCTTCGGCATGCGCATCTCTCTCAATGATAATCGACGATCTCGACGTCCGTCGGCCCTTGGGCAGTCCAGCGGAAGCAAATCCGGAATTGATCGTTGATCCGGATCGAATGCTGCCCGGCACGATCGCCTCGAAGTGCTTCCAGGCGATTGCCCGGCGGCAGGCGCAGATCGCGCAAATCAGCCGCGGCGTGCAGATACCCGAGCTTCCGCCGCGCGACTTTGACCAGATCGGCCGGAAACCCCTTCGGGCTGTCGCCACGAAAGACGGCTTCCGTCAGTGCGTCCCGGAAAGCCCCGACCATGTCTCGATGTATCATCGAATGATACAAAGATCAAGACCGTGTATCGTTCAATGATACGGAGCGCGCTCGCTCCTCGCGGCGTGGAAAGACCCCATCACATCGCCCCCTCATAAATCATCCACCCCGCCAACCACACCGCGAAACCCACCACCGCGCCGAGCAGTGCGCCATAGATGCGATGACGCCGCCACAAGAACGCGCCGGCGATGGCGCCGAGCGGCAGGCCGGGGCTGCCGATGATCAAGAAGACGAAGGCGAGGCTCAGGGGGTCGTTGAGGATGCCGATGTCGGACATGATAATCTCAGCTGTTTAGCCGTTCATCCCCGAGGGCGCGGGGTCAGTCCATCCTATCGTCCAAACTGGATTTCCGCTTGCCCGGGAATGAACGGAGTGAGGGCTAGTGCTCCGACGTCACCGCTTAGCGCGTTCGCCCTGAGGTCGCCGTGCCGGCCTACAATCGAGCGCACGCCGCCGCGCGACAAAGTGTTTTCGCTGGTGAGGTTCTTACTTGCGCCAGCTCGTTAGTTCTCCGGTTTCTGCGACCGTAATACCGAATTCCAGAACAGGTAAATTGGCCAAGCGAATCCGAGCACCAGAACTAGGTCGAAGGCGCTACCCAGCAGAACGAACAACGGGCGCACCGGAACCGGATGTCCCATCAATGCCGACAGCGCGAACAACGCGGAATAAATGAAGAGTATCGGGATGTTGAGAATAAAGCTGATGGGCGCCCCTAGCTGTCCCACACACTTAAACGACGGCAGGATGTTCTCCATTTCGCAAGCGCGCGGCGCTACTAAAGCGAAAATTACGTCGAAGACGAAGATTACTGCGGCAGCAAGAAGGGCGTAGGAGCAGAAGCGACAAATTAGTAGGAGCCAGCGCATTGCGTCGCCGCTTTCTTATTGCCCTGTAGCAATACAAACAAATCGCGATTCGTGATTTGATCACAGCCGGAATCTGTCAGCTAGCAATCAGGATAACCTCACCGTTTCCGCTTATTGGCCTTGAAGCCGCCGTGCTGGCCGGGGCGGCCCATGGTCGAGCGGCCGCCTTCGAGCGCGGCGCCGCGTTTCGCCGGCACCGACTCGACGCCGGGGCCCATCTCGTCGAGTTCAGGTCTACGAGGCCGCCCCTCATCCGGCTCGCTGCGCTCGCCACCTTCTCCCCGCGCGCGGGGAGAAGGAGAAGCGGCGCGCGCCGGCTTGAACTCGTGCCAGGTGGCGATGCCCATTTCGTCGAGGTGCGGTTTGTGCGGGCGGGCGGTGTCCTTCACCTCCCCCTGGAGGGGGGAGGTCGGCGAGCGTAGCGAGCCGGGAGGGGGTGAACTTTTTCCGCGCGCTGCCACCCCACCCCGCGCGCTTGCAGCGCGCGACCCTCCCCCTCCAGGGGAGGGTGAAGAAGGAGCGCGCGCGGTCGGATTGTCGAGCACCGCCAGCTCGGTCTGCTTCAGCCGCTTGATCTCGTCGCGCAGCCGCGCCGCGGTCTCGAAGTCGAGATCGGCGGCCGCCTCGCGCATGCGCGTCTCCATGTCGGCCACGACGGCTTCGAGATTGTGGCCGATGGTCGTCGCCTCGCCGAACTCGCCCGCCGACGTCGCGCCGCCGGTCGAGATCAGCACGTGATCGCGCTCGTAGACCGAGTCCATGATGTCGTGGATCGAGCGCTTGATGCTCTCCGGCGTGATGCCGTGCGCGGTGTTGTACTCGACCTGCTTCTCGCGGCGGCGGTTGGTCTCCTCGATGGCGCGCTGCATCGAGCCGGTCATCTGGTCGGCGTAGAGGATCACCTTGCCGTCGACGTTGCGCGCGGCGCGGCCGATGGTCTGGATCAATGATGTTTCGGAGCGCAGGAAGCCTTCCTTGTCGGCGTCGAGGATGGCGACCAGCGCGCATTCGGGAATGTCGAGGCCCTCGCGCAAGAGGTTGATGCCGACCAGCGCGTCGAAGGCGCCGAGCCGCAGGTCGCGGATGATCTCGATGCGCTCGAGCGTGTCGATGTCGCTGTGCATGTAGCGCACGCGGATGCCCTGCTCGTGCAGGTACTCGGTCAAGTCCTCGGCCATGCGCTTGGTCAGCACGGTGATCAGCGAGCGATAGCCTTTCAGCGCCACCTGCCGCACCTCGCCGACGAGATCGTCGACTTGCAGGCGGGCCGGGCGGATGTCGACCGGCGGATCGATCAGCCCGGTCGGGCGGATGACCTGCTCGACGAAGACGCCGCCGGCTTCGTTCATTTCCCAGTGGCTCGGCGTCGCCGACACGGCGACCGTCTGCGGCCGCATCGCGTCCCATTCCTCGAAGCGCAGCGGCCGGTTGTCCATGCAGGAGGGCAGGCGGAAGCCGTATTCGGCGAGCGTCGCCTTGCGGCGGAAGTCGCCGCGGAACATGCCGCCGATCTGCGGAATGGTGACGTGGCTCTCGTCGGCGAACACCAGCGCGTTGTCCGGCACGTATTCGAACAAAGTCGGCGGCGGCTCGCCGGGACGGCGGCCGGTGAGATAGCGCGAATAGTTCTCGATGCCGGCGCAGGAGCCGGTCGCTTCCATCATTTCCAGGTCGAAGCGCGTGCGCTGCTCGAGCCGCTGCGCTTCCAGCAGGCGCCCGGCAGTGTTGAGCTGGTCGAGACGCCAGCGCAGCTCCTCCTTGATCGAGTTCATCGCCTGGATCAACGTCGGGCGCGGCGTCACGTAGTGCGAATTGGCGTAGACCTTGACGAATTCCAATTCGTCGGTCTTCTGCCCGGTGAGCGGGTCCATCTCCTCGATCTTCTCGATCTCGTCGCCGAACAGATGGATGCGCCAGGCGCGGTCTTCATAGTGCGCCGGGAACAGGTCGATGGTGTCGCCGCGCACGCGGAAGGTCCCGCGTGAGAAGTCGTGTTGCGTGCGCTTGTATTGCAGCGCGACGAGGTCGGCGATGAGCTGGCGCTGATTGATCTGGCCGCCCTGCTTGAGCGTGAAGGTCATCGCCGAATAGGTCTCGACCGAGCCGATACCGTAGATGCACGACACCGAGGCGACGATGATGACGTCGTCGCGTTCGAGCAGCGCGCGCGTCGCCGAATGGCGCATGCGGTCGATCTGCTCGTTGATCGAGGATTCCTTCTCGATGTAGGTGTCGGTGCGCGGGACGTAGGCCTCCGGCTGGTAGTAGTCGTAATAGGAGACGAAGTACTCGACGGCGTTGTCGGGGAAGAACGACTTGAACTCGCCGTAGAGCTGCGCGGCGAGCGTCTTGTTCGGCGCGAGGATCAGCGCCGGGCGCTGCGTCTCCTCGATCACCTTGGCCATCGTGAACGTCTTGCCCGAGCCGGTGACGCCGAGCAGCACCTGCGTGCGGTCGTGGCGCTTGACGCCCTCGACCAGTTCGCGGATCGCGGTCGGCTGGTCGCCCTTCGGTTCGAACTCGGACTTGATCCTGAGCGGGATGCCGCCTTCGGACTTCTCCGGGCGCGGCGGGCGGTGCGGCGTCCACACCTGCTCGGTCACCTCCGGCCGCCCTTCGCGCAGCAGGCGCTCGAGCGACTCGGCGGTGGCGGCGACGCCCATCGACGACAGGCCTTGTCCCGGCCGCGGCAGGTCGGCGCGCGGCAGGCGGTATTTGGGGTCTTCTCTTCCTTCACCTCTCCCCGCCGGGCGGGGAGAGGTCGCCGACCGCAGGTCGGCGGGTGAGGGGGCATCACCGCGAGTCTGAGCTTCGGGAGACGCCCCCTCACCCCGACCCTCTCCCCGCAAGCGGGGAGAGGGAGAAGAGGCGTCTGCCTCATCGCCCAACCCCAGCTCCGCCGCCAACCGCGGATCGAGTCCGGTGATCGGGCTCGCGCCCGCGTCGTAGTCGCTCTGCCGCGCGTCCTCGAATCCGGACGACTTGGTCTTGTCGGCGTCCTTCGCCGACTTGCGTGCGGTGTGCGCGGCCGAGAAATCGCGGCGGCGGTCCCAGGAATTGTCCGACGGCGGCTGCAGGCCGCTCGCTTCTCCTAACCTCTCCCCTTTGGGGAGAGGTCGCCCCGAAGGCGCGGGTGAGGGGGCTTGTGATTCGATCGCATCGTCCCCCCTCTCCCGACCTCGCTTCGCTCGGTCGACCTCTCCCCCCTGGGGAGAGGTGACACGCGCGTGTTGCGCACCCGTGCCGGAACCCAGCCCCGCGGTTCCCCTTGCTATACCGGGGTTGAGCAGCGCCGCGAGTTCGTCCGGCGTTTGCGGCGCGTCGGGCCGCGCCGCCTTGGCGCGGGTCGCGCGTGCGGGATCTTTCGGCTTCTTGTCAGGATTCCTGGGCTTGTCGGGGGATTTCGCCATCGCCGGAATATGGGGCGAGTCCCGGGGCGGGGAAAGGGCGCGGAACCCGCCCGAAGGAACAGGCCGCGAACCGACACAACCGGAGCAGGCTAGTGCAACCTGTCGGGGCGATCCGCGGTGCCTGTTTCGCCATCCGAAACCACAATCATCTGGATAATACGCTGCGGCGATGCGCCACGGCGATCATGATAGAAGATGCCTATTTGATGCGCGGCGCCGCTTACAGAATGTCTCTGCGCTGCGTGAATTGCATTTGTGCCATTTCCTGTCTTGTCAAATTCATCTTGGCAAAGCAAGTTACCGCCGGGGATAACCGTCCATGCTCGAACTGATGTCGAAACACGCGCGCGAATGCCTTGAACGCGCCGCCGACTGCCGACGCCGCGCGCAGGAGGCGGGCGACGCGGAAACGCAAGCGGACTGGCACGAGCAGGAAGCGCGCTGGCTCAAGCTTGCCGAGCAGAACGATCTGTCGACGCGGATCACGACCTTCCTCCACGTACCGGACGGCGCGACATTCTCGCCGGAGGCGGAGGCGGGCGTGCGCACTCTGGTCGACATCTTCGACCGCATCTGCCGCACGATCGATCTCGATCTGACCGACGACATCCAGCCGCGCAAGATCGCCCGCACCATCATCGAGGCGACGCTCGCCGGCGAGAGCGATCCGGACAAGCTCTTCCTGTGCGGCCTGAAGTCGGTCTCGCACTGAGACCGCTTCCGCATCGCGCCGGCGGTGCTAAGCTCGCCTCAACGACAATATCAGGGAGGAGATCATGGCCGCGTTCACGCGACGCACCGTTATTGCCGGGCTTGCCGCCGCGCCGTTCGTTGGCGCCGCGCGCGCCGACACCGCGTGGCCGACGCGCGCGGTGCGCGTGATCGTGCCCTATCCGCCGGCGGGTGGCGCCGACACCACCGGCCGCATCCTGTTCAACCAGGCGAGCCAGGAACTGCACCAGCAGTTCGTGGTCGAGAACCGTGGCGGCGCCGGCGGCACGATCGGCGAGGCGGTGGTCGCCAAGGCCGATGCCGACGGCTACACCGTGCTGCACGACGCCACCGGCTTCTCGGTCAACGGCTCGCTCTATCCGAAGCTGCCGTTCGACTACAAGAAGGACTTCGAGCCGGTCTTCCTCGCCTCGCTGGTGCCGAACATCCTGGTCGTCACGCCATCGGTGCCGGTGACGACGGTCAAGGACGTCATCGCCTACGCCAAGGCGCAGAAGGACGGCATCGACATGGCCTCGTCCGGCAACGGCACCTTGCAGCATCTCTGCCTCGAAATGTTCCGCAAGATGACCGGCCTCAGGATCAACCACGTGCCGTATCGCGGCGGCGGGCTGGCGCTCAACGACGTGATGGGCGGGCAGGTGAAGTTCTTCTTCGCCAACGGCTCGTCGGTGGTCGGCCAGATCAAGGGCGGCAAGGTCAAGGCGATCGCGCATACCGGCAAGGGCCGGCTGGCGAGCCTGCCCGACATTCCGCCGATTTCCGACACGCTGCCCGGCTTCGAGGCTTACGAGTGGAACGGTGTGTTCGTGCCGCACGGCACGCCGGCGGCGATCGTCGAGAAGCTCAACGGCGCGCTCAACGCGGCGCTGAAGACGCCGGCGGTGGCCGACCGCTTCGCGCAGCTCAACATCCAGTCGCGGCAGAACACGCCGGCCGAGTTCGCCGCCTTCGTCGCGCACCAGATGGACGTGTGGGGCAAGGTGGTGAAGGACGCGAACATCCATCTGGGGTGAGTTACGCGACCTCTTTCTTCACCTCTCCCAGTCGAAGTCGGATATATCCGACTTCGACCACTTTAGATGCCGAACTCGGGCAAACCCGAGTTCGGTTGGGAGAGGTCGCCCGTCGAAGCGCAGCGAAGACGGGCGGGTGAGGGGTTACAAATTCTGAGAGTCAGGAACCCCCTCACCCCAACCCTCTCCCCACAGGGGAGAGGGAGTCCTGCTCTGCCTGCGGCCATTCCGAGTTTCATACGATGTCTGTTGAGCGTACCGATCGTGATCCCCCGCGCATCGCCGGGCCGGTGGCCGATCCGAAAGCGCCGCGCGAAAGGCCGCCGAAAGGCGCGTGGGATACGCACGCGCACATCTTCGGGCCGTCCGACAAATTCCCCTATACGCCGGGGCGCGGCTACACGCCGCCGGACGCGCCGGTCGAGACGTACCTCAAGCTGCTCGATACGCTCGGCTGCGACTACGGACTGATCGTGCAGGGCAACGCGCATGGCTATGACAACCGCGTTCTGCTCGACGCGCTGACGCGCTTTCCGCATCGCCTGCGCGGCATCGCCATCACCGACACGCGCATCGCGCCCGTGACCTTGCGCGCCTGGCACAAGCTCGGCATGCGCGGGTTGCGGTTCCATCTGTTTCCAGAGAGGCCGAACTACGTGCGCGGCGTCGGCCTCGAGGTGTTCGAGGTGTTCCGCAAGACGATGGCCGAACTCGGCTGGGTGGCGCAGTTCTTCTGCGACGGCCGCGTGCTCAAGAACTTTGCGCCGGCCTTGCGCGCGATTGCGCAGGACATGCCGGTGATCGTCGATCATTACGGCATGGTCGACGCCGGGCGCGGGCTGAATGACGAGAATTTCCAGGCGCTGGTGAAGCTGGTCGGCGACGGCCACGCGCATGTGAAACTGTCGGCGGCCTATCGCAACTCGAAACAGTATCCGGATTATCCCGACGTGCGGCCGTTCCATGAGGCGCTCGTGCGCGCCAACCCGGAGCGGCTGATGTGGGCGACCGACTGGCCGCATCCGTCGATCGACGCGGCGGTGATGCCGGACGACGGACATCTCATGGACCTGTTCTGCGCCTGGACGCCGGACGAGGCGACGCGGCGGCGCATCCTGGTGGACACGCCGGCGCGGCTGTTCTGGACCTGATGACGCAGCAGGCGTTCCTCATTGCGCCGGCGGCGCCGGAAACGGCTCGACATAGGTGTCGCCGTCGCGGCCGACATAGACCGCCTTGCGGCCGCCGAAGAACACCTCGTAGCTGGCGCAACCGGCACCCATGATGCGCCGCAGGAACTCGGCGTAACCGATCTGCTTCTGCTGAATGGCCTTGACGGTCGCGGCGACGGTGTCGCGATCGAATCCGACAGCGACGGCCGGCGCGTCGGCAAGCGGCATCGTCTCGTCGAACGCGCCCGCACCGGCGTCGTAATAGGTATTGCGCAGTTTCATCAGATCGGCGCGGTAGTGCGTCACGCCGGCGCCGGCGAGCCGCTGCACCACGAGCGGAAAGGGCGTATCGGCGAAACTCGCCCGCATGCACTGCATGATCGTCTCAGTATTCATCGTCGTTTCCTGTCGGTTTGCATGTCAGTCCGAAGAGGTGGCTTCTATCAGCCGCCGCAGGCTCCTGTGCAGCGGTGCGAGATCGGTGCCGCCGAGCCGGCGCGCGATCCGCGCATGCGACGCCGCTGCAGCCCTGGTGATATCGGCGAGCGCGGCCTGGCCGCGGCGTGTGAGGACGAGATAGGGCGAGCTTTTGTGATCGGGATTGGATTGGAAGATCGCAGAGCCGTCGGTGACCAACAGATCGGCGATACGCTGCACGTTCTGCCGCGACACGCCGAGCCGGCGTGCGATTTGCGGCACCGTATGCGGATCGGCAGAGGCAGCGCTCATCACTTGCCAGCGCGCTTGGGTCTGACCGACAGTGTTCGAGATCGCTTCGCCGTCGTCGCGGAAGCGGCCCGCAAGTTCGAAAATGTCGGCGACGATCAGCGGCAGCAAGGCCTTCGGTTCACTGTTCATGGTATCAGTATGTCAATCAGACAACAGATTGTCAATATCGGTTGCCGGGCGACGAGGCCGCCTGTGTTGACGACGGCACCGCGGCGCGCCGACGATGGCGCCGCAATACGGAGACTGCACCGATGCTCGCTCTGCGCCCGAGCTGCGAATGCTGCGACAAGGACCTGGCGCCCGATGCGGCCGACGCCATGATCTGCACCTTCGAGTGCACGTTCTGCCGCGACTGCGTCGAGACGCGGCTTGGCGGCCGCTGCCCGAACTGCGGCGGCAACCTGGTGGCGCGGCCGATCCGCCCCGCCGAGAAGCTCGCCAAGTACCCGGCCTCGACCGAGCGCGTGCTCAAGCCGCAGGGCTGTGGCAAGGCCGCCTGAGGCGGTGGGCCGCTCCCTAGGCTTCCCGCGGGCGGGGGGCTATCACAGGGCATGCTGAAAGCCCCGATTCGCATCCTCGGCATCGATCCGGGGCTCCGCCGCACCGGCTGGGGCCTGATCGAGAGCGACGGCAACCGGCTGATCCATGTCGCCTGCGGCTCGGTCGAGACCAGCGAGCGTGCCACGCTCGGCGAGCGGCTGGTGGCGATCCATGACGGGCTCATCCGCATCATCGAGACCTACGCGCCGCACGAGGCGGCGGTCGAGCAGACCTTCGTCAACGCCAACGGCGCCTCGACGCTGAAGCTCGGCCAGGCGCGCGGCGTCGCCATGCTGGTGCCGGCGCGCGCGGGGCTGTCGGTCGCCGAATACGCGCCCAACGTCGTCAAGAAGACGGTGGTTGGCGCCGGGCACGGCGACAAGGCGCAGATCCGCATGATGATCGGCGTGCTGCTGCCGAAGGCGTCGCCGCAGTCGGACGACGCCGCCGACGCGCTGGCCATCGCGGTGTGCCACGCGCACCACCGCGGCAGCGTCGTGATGGCGGCGAAATTGAAAGTGGCGGCGCGATGATCGGCAAGCTCAAGGGCATCGTCGATAGCTACGGCGAGGACAACATCATCCTCGACGTCAACGGCGTCGGCTATCTGGTGCACTGCTCGGCGCGCACGCTGCAGGCGCTGCCGGCGCCGGGCGAGGCGGCGACGTTGTCGATCGAGACCTATGTGCGCGAGGACCAGATCAAGTTGTTCGGCTTTGCCAGCGACGCCGAGCGCGAATGGTTCCGCATCCTGCAGACGGTACAGGGCGTCGGCGCCAAGGTGGCGCTCGCCGTGCTCGGCACGCTCAAGCCGGCCGAGCTTGCGACGGCGATCGCGACGCGCGACAAGGCGATGGTGGCGCGCACGCCGGGCGTCGGGCCGAAAGTGGCCGAGCGCATCGTCACGGAACTCAAGGACAAGGTGCCGGCGTTCGCCGATATCGATCCGGCGGTGGTGCATCTGGCCGGCGCGCTCGACGAGAAGCGCGCGCCGAAGCCGGTTGCCGACGCGGTGTCGGCGCTGGTCAATCTCGGCTACGGCCAGCCGCAGGCCGCCGCCGCCATCGCCGCCGCCGCGCGCCACGCCGGCGACGGCGCCGACACGGCGACCCTGATCCGGCAGGGGCTGAAGGAACTGGCGAAGACATGAGTTGCGTATGGCGCTGAGCAAGAAGGACCAGGACCTGATCGACGCCGCGACCAAGGCGATCGCGTCGCGCTACCGCAACGACTGGCAGGAGGTCGGCGCGGCGCTGCGCACGCGCGACGGCCGCGTCGTCGTCGGCGTCAACCTCGACGCCTATGTCGGGCGCGGCGCGGTCTGCGCCGAGGCGGTGGCGATCGGCACGGCGCTGACGGCCGAGGGCGACAAGGGTATCGAGACCATCGTTGCCGTGCGGCATCCGAAGCCCGGCGAGCCGGGCGGCGTCGCCGTGGTGTCGCCGTGCGGTGCCTGCCGCGAACTGATCCATGACTACGACGCCGGAGCGCGCGTCATCGTGCCGAACGGCAAGGAGCCGGCGGTGACGACCATCGGCGAATTGCTCCCGAACAAATACCGGCGGGGGATGACGTGAGCACCGCCCCCAAGCGCATCGTTTCGGGCGACAAGCGCGATGAGGACATTGACGCCTCGCTGCGGCCGCAGAAGCTCGCCGACTTTATCGGCCAGGAAAAGGCGCGCGCCAACCTCAAGATCTTCATCGACGCGGCGCGGGCGCGCAACGAGGCCCTCGACCACGTGTTGTTCGTCGGCCCGCCGGGGCTGGGCAAGACCACTTTGGCGCAGATCGTCGCGCGCGAGCTCGGCGTCAATTTCCGCTCGACTTCCGGCCCGGTGATCGCCAAGGCCGGCGATCTCGCCGCGCTCTTGACCAATCTCGAGCCGCGCGACGTGCTGTTCATCGACGAGATCCACCGGCTCAATCCGCAAGTCGAGGAAATCCTCTATCCGGCGATGGAGGACTTCCAGCTCGATCTCATCATCGGCGAGGGACCGGCGGCGCGCTCGGTGAAGATCGACCTCGCGCCGTTCACGCTCGTCGGCGCGACGACGCGCGCCGGGCTGCTGACCAACCCGCTGCGGGACCGCTTCGGCATTCCGGTGCGATTGAATTTCTACACCGAAGCCGAGCTCGAGCTGATCGTGTCGCGCGGCGCGCGCGTGCTCGGCCTTGCCATGAGCGAGGACGGCGCCAACGAGATCGCCAAGCGCGCGCGCGGCACGCCGCGCATCGCCGGCCGGCTGCTGCGCCGCGTGCGCGACTTCGCGCATGCCGACGGCGCGAGCACGGTCGACCGCAAGGTGGCCGACCGCGCGCTGTCGGCGCTGGAGGTGGACGCGGCCGGTCTGGATGCGATGGATCGGCGCTATCTCTCGACCATCGCACTCAACTACGGCGGCGGCCCGGTCGGCGTCGACACCATCGCCGCGGCCTTGTCGGAGCCGCGCGACGCGCTCGAGGACATCATCGAGCCGTACCTGATCCAGAAGGGCCTCCTGCAGCGCACGCCGCGCGGGCGGCTGCTCACCGGCGCGGCGTTCAAGCACCTCGGCCTCGCCGAGCCGCAGCGCGACCCGAGCCAGTTCGGGTTGTTCGCGCAGGACGAAGACGAGTAGGGCGCGCTCGCGGGCTACGGCTTCAAAATAATCTTCCCCATCACGCCGCGGGCTTCCAGCGCGCGGTGCGCGGCCTGCGCCTCGGCCAAGGGAAACGAGGGCCCCAGCACCGGGTCGATCTTCTTCTCCGCGAACAGCTTGAGCACCTTGTCGGTAGCGCGGTCGCGCAGATGCGCGGCGTGATCGAACGAATGCATGGTGAAGCAGCGCACCGCCGGGCATTGCGCAACGACCGCGCGCATGTCGCGGAACAGATCGCCCTGCGGCAGGCCATTGAGCGCGCCGTAGGAGACCAGCAGGCCGAACGGCGCCAGCATGGTGAGGTCGCGTTTGAGCGTGTCGCCGGCCATGTGATTGCAAATGAGGTCGGCGCCGCGGCCGCCGGTCAGTTCGCGCACGCGCGCGATGATGTCCTCGCGGGTGTGGTCGACGGCTTCCGCGCCGCGCTTGCGCACCAGCGCGCATTTCTCGTCGCCACCGGCGATACCGATGGCTTTGGCGCCGGCAAACCGCGCCAGTTCGATCAGCGCCAGCCCCATGCCGCCGGCGCCGCCGTGCACGGCGACTGTCTCGAATGGGAAGCGCACGGCGTAATCGAGAAGGCATGTGGCGACGACGTAGTTCGACAGCGCCGCAGCGCGGTCGAGATCGGCGCCGGCCGCGAGCGGCCGCACCGCTTTCGCCGCGGCGACGAGGTATTCGGCGTAGAAGCCGCCGTTGTAAGCGTTGTCCCAGTTGGCGACATAGACGGACTGGCCGTCGTTCAATCCCGTGCCGTTGCCGTCGACAATATGGCCGGTCATCTCGTTGCCGGGCACGTAGGGCAACGGCGGCATCCACGGATAGCGGCCGGTGCGGATGAGCATGTCGAAATAGGCGACGCCGATGGCATGCGCCTTGATCAGCACCTCGCCGGGGCCTGCTTTGGGGATGGGCCGCTCGCGGCGTTCGAGCACCTCCGGTCCGCCGGTACGGGCGATCTCGATGACGTTCATGCGCGGCCCCTCATTGTCATCACCCGCGAACGCGGGCGATACAGTATTCACAAAGCGCTCGATTCAGTCGATATGGCGGTGGATACTGGATGCCCCCGCTTGGGGGGCATGACACCAAACATGGCGAGCATAATGAACCCCCTCGACGGCGAGATCCGCGACGGCAAGCACCGGCAGCAGGTGCGCGTCTATTACGAGGACACGGATTTCTCCGGCATCGTCTATCACGCCAGCTACCTGCGCTTCATGGAGCGCGGCCGCACCAACTACCTGCGGCTGATCGGCGCCGATCATCGCGCGCTGTTCGAGCAGGCGGAAAAGGAGGCGCCGGGCTTCGCCTTTGTTGTGCGGCACATGGACATCCATTTCCACAAGCCAGCGTTCATGGACGACCTGCTCGACATCGTCACCGCGCCGGAAGAGGTGAAGGGCGCCTCGGTGATGCTCTATCAGCGCGTCGAGCGGAACGGCGAACTCATCGTCGACGCGCATGTGCAGGTGGCCTTCGTCTCCGGCGGCCGCGCCCGGCCGATCCCGAAGCCGCTGCGCATCGCCATGAAGGCCGATCAGGGCACCGGCGGCGCGGCGTAAGGCACAGCAGCGCGCGTTCACGAATATCTGAAGGCGGCGGCGCGCGAAACAGCTCGTATCGACTGTGCGCGCGATTGACAGGGCGTGACGCCGGTCGCTACACGCGCCGTTGGCCGGGGCGTTGCGTCGAGAGAAAACAGCATCATGTCGCGTCCCCCGCTGCCACCATTCACGGTGGAGACCGCCCGCCAGAAAGTCCGCATGGCGGAAGACGCCTGGAACAGCCGCGATCCCGGGCGCGTGGCGCTCGCTTACACCGAGGACAGCCGCTGGCGAAACCGCTCCGAGTTCGTCGAGGGCCGCGCGGCCATCGTCGCCTTCCTCACGCGCAAGTGGGAGAAGGAGCTCGACTACCGGCTGATCAAGGACCTGTGGGCCTTCGACGGCAACCGCATCGCCGTGCGCTTCCAGTACGAATGGCACGACGTCCGCGGCCACTGGTTCCGCTCCTACGGCAATGAGCAATGGGAATTCGACGAGCAGGGCCTGATGCGCCGGCGCGAGGCGAGCATCAACGATGTGCCGATCGCGGCGGCGGATCGCCGCCTGCATTGGCCGGCGCCGGGGCCGCGGCCCGCCGACGTCGCGGACCTCGCGCAGGCGGTGTTCTGAAGACCGTGCGGCGCACGATCGTGTCCTGATCAGGGTGCGTCGCCTGCGTTTTTCTCGATGCGATCCCGCAGCGTGTCGAGCAGGCGGCGCGCCGCCGCGATGTCGCCGGCGTTCAAACCCTTTGCCAGCGCATTGACCCAGGGCTGTTGCAGCCGGTCAGCCGCCTCATAGGCGGCCCGGCCTTTGCCGGTCAGCGTCACCAGCTTGGCGCGACGGTGATGTGGATTGTCGGCGAAGGCGACGAAGCCGTCCGCGGCCAGCTCATTGACGACCCGCTGCACGCCCTGGCGTGTCAGTCCCATGTTGCGCGCGATCCAGGCAACCGGCGCCGGCGCCGCGGCAAGCGCGACCGCGCCGAGCACCTGCCAGCGCGCGCTGGTCAGCCCGAGATCCTCCACCATGCGATCGCCGGCGGCGAGCAGGCGGCCGTTGAGCCGGAATACATCGAGGATGAGCAGGCTGAGGGCGGAGCCGGAGGCGGTGCGCTGTCGACTGACCATTGACAATGTATATCCGAAATGACAATACACTGTCAATGGTCCGGCGCCGAGGCCGGGCGCCTCATCAAGGAGAGTCCGATGTCAGTCGTGTCTTCATCCGTCTATCGCGTCGACAAATTCGTCGTCCCGGCCACAGCGCACGCCGAATTCATGGCACGGGTCGCCACCATCAAGGGCATGCTCGACGCGATGCCCGGTTGCCGGCAGAACCTCGTGCTCGAACAGGTCTCCGGGCCGGGCGCATTCAACGTCGTAACGATCGTCGAATGGGAGAGCGCAGAGGCCATGGAGAACGCCAAGACGGCGGTGTCGGCGCGCTACCGCGACATCAATTTCAACCCGCAGGAAACGATCGCGCGTCTCGGCATCACGGCGGACATGGCCAATTACCGCCTCTACGCCGCCTAGGGGAGGCTGGCAGACCGCGGGTGCTATCGTGACGCAGGAAGGAGATGTCCATGGCAATATTCGTTCTCGTGCCCGGCGCGTGGCACGGCTCCTGGGCTTTTGAGGCGGTGACACCGCTGCTGGAGCGTGCCGGGCGCCCTGACCTTGACGGGGCTGCGGCCCGACGACGACGACGCGACGGTGGCGAACGCCAACCTCGACACTCACGCCCAAGACGTCGTGGGTTTCTTGGATCGCGCCCAGATCACCGACGCGACCCTGGTCGGACACAGCTATGGC
This sequence comes from Pseudolabrys sp., assembly GCF_035943735.1. Lineage (GTDB taxonomy): Bacteria > Pseudomonadota > Alphaproteobacteria > Rhizobiales > Xanthobacteraceae > Pseudolabrys. The sequence continues at coordinate 57,216 of NZ_DASZBV010000012.1, read as the reverse complement.
GGGATGGTGATCGCCGCAGCCGCTGACCGCGCCGGCGGCCGCGTCTCGCGCCTGGTTCATCTCGACGCTTACGTTCCGCGCAACGGTGAGTCGTGCTGGTTGTTGACCACCGAGAGCTACCGGCAGTCGTTCGTGGACGGTGCCGCGGACACGGGCTACGCCGTCCGTCCGCCGTTCCGCGCCCCGCACGGCGGTGATCCCCGCCGCCGCCGCCACCCTCTCGCCTCTCTCGTGCAAACGATCCGGCTCACCGGCGTCGTCGACCGCGTGCCCCGGCGCGATTTCATTTACTGCTCAGGATGGGAAGCCGAGACGCCCTTCGCCGGACTCCGCGCCCGGCTCCAAGCCGATCCGGGCTGGCGCGTCCATGACATCCCTACCGCCCACAACGCGATGCGTGACGCCCTGAGCGCCGTCGCCGCGCTACTGATCTGAGTAACCTCGCACAGCATCCAAATGGATCGGCCGCTCCCGCCTCTTCGGCGCCGCGGCCGATTCCCAGGCCGCTGCGCATCGCCATGAAGGCCGATCAGGAATCGGGCGGCACGGCATAGGGCCGCGTGCTAGGGTCCGCATCATGCCGGCTCTCGACTTCACCATCTTCGATACGGCCATCGGCGCCTGCGGCATCGTCTGGAGCGCGCGCGGCGTCTATGCCGTGCAGTTACCGGAGGCGACGCGCGAAGCAACGCGGGCGCGGCTGATCAAGCGCTATCCGCAGGCGCTGGAAGCGCAGCCGCCGTCGGCGATCCGCGCAGCCATCGAGGGCATCGTTGCGCTGCTCGCCGGCGAGCCGCGCAATCTCGCCGACATCGTCATCGATGACGAGGCCACACCGGACTTCAACAAGAAGGTCTACGCCATCGCGCGCAAAATCCCGCCGGGCGACACGCTGACCTATGGCGAGATCGCCGAACGGCTTGGCGACAAGGCGCTCTCGCGCGCGGTCGGCCAGGCGCTCGGTGAGAATCCGTGCCCGATCGTGATGCCGTGCCATCGCGTGCTGGCGGCCAACGGCAAAACGGGCGGCTTCTCCGCCGCGGGCGGCGTGGACACCAAGCTGAAGATTCTCAGTATCGAGAATGCGCAGCCGGGCGGGCCGACTCTGTTCGATCACCTGCCGCTCCAGGCCCGGCGCTCATGACCCGTTCGTCCCCGCGAAAGCGGGGACCCAGCGCGGATGTGCCACAAAGTTCGGTCCTGCTGGATTCCCGCTATCGCGGGAATGAACGGGAGAACCGAGCGATTGCGGTCCAAGTCACGCCGCCTTGTGGCGCGCGAGTTCGGCCTGGTAGAGCGCCAGTTCTTCCTTGAACGAGCGCGCGATGCTCGGCCGCGCTTGCAGCCGCTTGTGATAGGCGGTGATGCCGGTCCACGGCGTCAGATCGACCTTGGTCGATGCGGTCCAGTTCAGCACCGTGTAGAGATAGGCGTCGGCGACGCTGAAGCGGTCGAGCAGGAATTCGCGGCCGCGCAGGTAGTTGTCGAGAAAAGCGAGCCGCGATTCGCCCTTGGCGCGGACGCGCGCCTTGGCCTCCTCCGACAGGCCCTTGTCGAACAGCGGGATGAACAGCGCCTTGTGCAGCTCGGTGCCGATGAAGCCGAGCCACTGCTGCAGCCGCGCGCGCTCGAGATCGTCGCGGCCGCCGAGCTCGGCCTTGGGATAGCGCGCGGCGATGTATTGCAGGATGGCGGCGCCCTCCGGCAGCAGCGCGCCGTCGTCGAGCCTGAGCAGCGGCACGAGGCCGAGCGGGTATATGGCGCGATAGTCGTCGCCGGCCAGCGTCAGCTTGGTCTGCGGATCGACCTCGATGAAGCGCGCGTCGGCGTTCGCCTCGTAGAGCGCGATGCGGCTGGCGAGCGAACAGGCAAGCGGCGAGAAATACAGGTCCATGCTAGCCTCCTTGGCGGTGCGGTTTGTATTTTGTACTGTTTCGCACCAAATTAGCGACGTCAAGGATTTTTTGCGAAATGGTACAAAAAGCGGAAAGGCCGACCCGGGCCAAAGCCGTAGCCACCGCCGGCACGCGGCCGCGCGGGCGTCCGCGCGCCTACGATCCGGCGATCGCGCTTGCCCGCGCCGCCGACGTGTTCTGGAAGAAGGGCTATGACGGCACCTCGCTCGACGATCTCGCGGCGGCGACCGGCATGAACCGGCCGAGCCTCTACGCCGCCTTCGGCGACAAGCGCGCCCTCTATCTCAAGACGCTGCAGCACTATCGCGACGAGGCGCGGACGGTGTCGCTGTCGCTGCTCGCGGACAAGCCGCCGCTGCGCGTCTATCTCGCGCGCTTCTACAAGGTGGCGCTCGATCTCTATCTCAACGGCGGCGCGCGCGGCTGCTACATGATCGGCACGGCGGCGACGCAATCGGTGACCGATCCGACGGTGCGCGCCTTCGTCGCCGAGTCGATCCGCGGCACCGACATGTTCCTGACGCGCTTGATCGCGGAGGCGCGCGAGCGCGGCGACATCGCGCGCAGCGCCGATGCGGCGGCGCTGGCGCAGGTGGCGACCGCGATGCTGCACACGATGGCGGTGCGCGCCCGTGCCGGCCTGGCGCGCAAGGATCTCGAGGCGCTCGCCGCCGCCGCCATCGACACCATCTGCGGCCCGGCGCGCTGAACGCCATCGACGCGCGCAGCGGCGTCATGTAAGAACCCTTCACATCTCAATCGCGTCGGGATTCTCGCATGACCTGGGGCAAGGGCCCGCGCGGCTATCACCACGGCAATCTGAAGGAAGCTTTGGTGCGCGCCGCGCTCGAGCTGATCGCGGAGAAGGGGCCGGCCGGCTTCACCTTCGCCGATGCCGCGCGCTGGGCGGGCGTCAGCCCGGCGGCGCCGTACCGGCATTATCGCGATCGCGACGCGCTCATCGCCGACGTGGCGCGGCGTGGCTTCGACATCTTCGCCGCGGCGCTGGCGAAGGCGTGGGACGACGGCAAGCCGGACGTGCTGCCGGCGTTCGAACGGCTCGGCCGCGCCTATCTCGATTTCGCGCGCAAGCAGCCGGCTTATTACTCAGCGATGTTCGAGGCGGGCGGCGTTGCGCCCGACAGCGATCCGGAATTGCGCACGGCGAGCGACACTGCATTCGCCGTGCTGCGCGCGGCGGCTGAGAAGTTGGTCGCGCTGATGCCGGCGAGAGGCCGGCCGCCCGCGCTGATGGTGGCGCTGCACGTCTGGTCGATGACGCACGGCATCGCTTCGCTGTTCGGCCGCGGCGACGCGGCGCGGCGTACGCTGCCGATGCCGCCGGAAGAGCTGCTCGAGGCGGCGGTGCTCATCTATTTGCGCGGGCTCGGCCTCACCGCGCCCGCGACCGCGAGCCGCAGCTAAAAATTTTCAGCGGTTCCGGCTGCGCCTTGCTGGGGCGAAATCCACAAGCACGAACAAACCCTTGCGCGGCGCCCCGCGGTTTGCCGGCAAGCCCGGCGGTGGCGCGGCGCACGGGCAGGGACCTTCCGCCCGCCGTCGGCCCGCCTATTTGAATGTGAAGGGTGTTGACATCCGCCCCGGACGTCCCCATAAATGTAAATGTTATTTACATTCACGCGAGGCTGACCATGCCCATCACCGCCAAGCTCGACGAATTCGGCAAACCCGCCTGGATCGCGCTGATCGTCCTCGGCTTCTGGGCCTTCTGGCCGCTGGGCCTCGCAATCCTCGCCTTCACAGTATGGAGCGGACGCATGGGATGCGGTTATCACGGCCATGATCGCTGGCAGCACAAGATGGACCGACTACAGCGCAAGATGGATTGGGTGCGCTCGCGGATGGGCGGCGCTCCGTGGAGTGGCGGCGCGTCAAGCGGTCCCGCCTGGCGCGGACCGTCGAGCGGCAACCGCGCCTTCGACGAGTATCGCAGCGAGACCTTGCGCCGGCTCGAGGACGAGCAGCGGGAGTTCCGCGATTTCCTCGATCGTCTGCGCATGGCCAAGGACAAGGCCGAGTTCGATCAGTTCATGGCCGACCGCCGCGACCGTCCGCCGGAGCCGCCGCCGCACCAGGCCTGAGCCTTCTCCGAGGCTTGCTTCCCCCCAAGCCTCAAGGCCGTCCCGCAAGGGGCGGCCTTTTTTGTTTTCAGCCGCGAGCACGCTCCACCTCCCCCTCCAGGGGAAGGGTGAAACGGCGCTAACGCATCCTTAACCACAATCAGCGCTGTTACGGGCCTGAAAGCCCGCTCAAACGCCCTAGTTTGGCCAGATTTCGCGGGGATTTCGGTGGTCTTTCGGGGTCATCGGGACAAGCGCGAATTCTTCACGTCGAAGGCGTGAGCGACCCACTTTTTCTGGCCGCGGCAACCCGGACGTCTGCCTCGCGCCATCCGAGCCGCATCAGGCGGGAAAGGACCAGCTCGTGCTGTTGCAGACTGTCCCTGTGGTCGGGACCAATATTGCACCGTCCGCCACCGGTCTTTCGCTGTGGGCGCTGTTCTCGCACGCCAATTTCGTCGTCCAGGGCGTAATGGTCGGGCTGCTGGTCTGCTCGATCTGGGTCTGGGCCATCGCCATCGACAAGATCGTGCTCTACGCGCGCTCTCGTAAGGACATGGACAAGTTCGAGGGCGCGTTCTGGTCCGGCGAGTCGCTCGAGGACCTCTACCGCACGCTCTCCGGCAAGCCGAACCACTCGATGGCGGCGCTGTTCGTCGCGGCGATGCGCGAATGGAAGCGCTCGTTCGAGGGCAGCGGCCGCTCGATCGCCGGCCTGCAGATGCGCATCGAGAAGGTGATGCAGGTGTCGATCGCGCGCGAGATCGAACGGCTGGAGCGGCGGCTTCTGGTGCTGGCGACGGTCGGCTCGGCCGGCCCCTTCGTCGGCCTGTTCGGCACGGTGGTCGGCATCATGACCAGCTTCCAGTCGATCGCCGCCTCGAAGAACACTTCGTTAGCAGTCGTGGCGCCCGGCATCGCCGAGGCCCTGTTCGCGACCGCAATGGGCCTTGTCGCCGCCATACCGGCGACCATTTTCTATAACAAGTTCGCCTCCGAAGTGAACAAGCAGGCGCAGCGGCTTGAGGGCTTCGCCGACGAATTCGCCGCGATCCTGTCGCGCCAGATCGACGAGCGGGGGTAGCAACAGATGGCCATGAACGCCGGCACACCGGCCATCGGCTCAGGACGCCGGGGGCGCCATCGCCGCGGCGTCATGGCCGAGATCAACGTCACGCCGATGGTCGACGTGATGCTGGTGCTGCTCATCATCTTCATGGTCTCGGCGCCGCTCCTGACCGTCGGCGTGCCGATCGACCTGCCGCAGACGCAGGCCAAGAGCCTCAACCAGGACAAGGAGCCGCTCACCATCTCGGTCAACGAGAAGGGACAGGTCTACCTGCAGAACACCGAGATCGACGTCGACGCGCTGCTGCCGAAGCTCGAGGCGATCGCACAGACCCGCGGCGGCACCGACGCGCGCATCTACGTGCGCGGCGACAAGAAGGTCGATTACGGCACGATGATGAAGGTGATGGGGCGGCTGTCCGGCGCCGGCTTCCACAAGGTGGCACTGGTGACGGAGTTCGAGCAGGGCTCGGCGGGCAAGTAAGGTCGTGATGCGCAAGGCCACAGCGATTTCGGCAGGCCTCCACGTGGCAGTGCTGGTGTGGGCGACCTTGTCGCTCTCCGGCAAGGCCTACGACGTGACGCCGACGGAATCGCTGCCGGTCGATCTCGTCTCCGACAAGGACTTCTCGCAGATGACCAAGGGCGCGATGGACGCGCCGAAGCCGGTCGAGAAGCCGAAACCGCTGGTCGAGAAGAAGGCGCCGCCGACGCCCGAGGTCGAGGACATCAAGCCGAAGATCACCGAGAAGCAGGAGATCAAGGAGACCTCGCAGAAGCCGCCGGCGCCGACGCCGCCGAAACCGCCCGAGCCGAAGCCGCCGGAAAAACAGGAAGCGAAGGCCGCGGAGAAACCGCCGCAGCCGAAGCCGGCCGAGGTCAAGCCCGACGTCATCGCCAAAGAGCTCAAGAAAGAAGAAGAGAAGAAAGAGAAGGAAGCGAAGGCGCAGCCCAAGCAACTGCCGCCGAAGAAGCCCGAGAAGAAGCAGCCCGACTTCGATCCGAGCAAGATCGCGGCGCTGCTCGACCAGCGCGCGCCGCAGCGCCACGCCGTCACCGGCGACGAGCTCAATCCGAACGCCACGCTCGGCCGCGCCAAGGGCCTGGCGGCGCAACTGTCACAGAGCGAGATCGACGCGCTGCGCGAGCGCATCAAGCAGTGCTGGCAGCCGCCGGTCGGCGCCGAGAACGCGGCCGATCTGCAGGTCGTCTTCCACGTGATATTCAACCGCAACGGCACGGTGATGCGCGGACCCGACGTGGTCGAGGGCGCGCCCTCCGCGCTTGGACCGATTTTCGCCGAAAGCGCCCGTCGCGCAATCCTGCAATGTCAGCCTTATACGATGCTGCACCAGGAGCACTATGCGCAATGGAAAGACATGGAAATGGAATTCAACCTGCGCGACATGTTCCGCTAAAGAAAGTGCAGATCTCCCGATGACCAAGTCATTCATCCGCCCGCCCGCGCTCTCGCGCCGGCATCTCCTGCAACTGGCCGGCGGCACCACGCTCGCCGCCGCGACCGGCGTGCTGACGCAGCCGGCGCACGCCGCCGTGCGCGTCGACATCTCGCAGGGCAACCTGCAGCCGATCTCGATCGCGATCCCGGATTTCGTCGCCGGCGCGCCGACCGAAACGCCGACCGCGCAGGGGGTGACGCAGATCATCACCAATAACCTCAAGCGCAGCGGCCTGTTCGCGCCGATCGATCCGGCGGCTTTCATCGAGAAGGTCACCAATTCCGACGCCGTGCCGCGCTTCCCCGACTGGCGTCAGATCAACGCGCAGGCGCTGGTGACCGGGCGCATCACGCGCCAGGGCGACGGCCGCCTGAAGGCGGAATTCCGCCTGTGGGACGTGTTCGCCGGGCAGCAGCTCGACGGCAAGCAGTACTTCACCACGCAGGAGAACTGGCGCCGCATCGGCCACATCATCTCCGACGCGATCTACCAGCGGCTCACCGGCGAAGGCGGCTATTTCGACTCCCGCGTCGTCTTCGTCGACGAGAGCGGGCCGAAGATCAATCGCGTCAAGCGGCTCGCAATCATGGACCAGGACGGCGCCAACGTGCGCTACCTGACGCGCGGCGAGGACCTGGTGCTGACGCCGCGCTTCAATCCGACGTCGCAGGAAATCACCTACATGTCCTACGGGCGCGAGGGCCCGCGCGTCTATCTGTTCAACATCGAGACGGGGCAGCGCGAGATCGTCGGCAATTTCCCCGGCATGACGTTCGCCCCGAGATTCTCGCCCGACGGCCAGCGCGTGATCATGAGCCTGCAGCAGGGCGGCAACGCCAATTTGTTCACGATGGATTTGCGCTCGAAGCAGACGACGCGGCTGACCGACACCGCGGCGATCGATACGGCGCCGTGCTACTCGCCGGACGGCAAGTACATCTGCTTCGAGAGCGATCGCGGCGGCTCGCAGCAGATCTACGTCATGTCGGCCTCGGGCGGGCCGGCGCAGCGCATCTCCTTCGGGCAGGGCAGCCACTCGACGCCGGTGTGGTCGCCGCGCGGCGACTTCATCGCCTTCACCGGCCAGTCGAACGGCGACCGCGGCCAGTTCTCGATCGGCATCCTCAAGCCTGACGGCTCCGGCGAGCGCATCCTGACGCAGAGCTTCCACAACGAAGGGCCGACCTTCGCGCCGAACGGCCGCGTCATCATGTTCTTCCGCGATCTCGGTCCCGGGCCGTTCCTGTTCACGGTCGATATCACCGGACGGAACGAGCAGAAGGAACCGTCGCCGAATTTCGCCTCCGACCCGGCCTGGTCGCCGCTGCTGTCGTAAGGCGGACGCCCAATTCACAGAGTTTCGGCGGGCTAAGCTCGCGACGGGTTGCGCGATCGATATATACAACTCTAGATAGAGATGATAGCCTCTCGCACGTGCCAGTACCTGGCACGCAACAGAGGGGCGGAACATGGCAAGCGAGAAGGAAGGGGAAGCCATCAAGCGTGTGGTCGATGCCGTCTTCGCGAGCGGTCTCGTCGACCGCAAAGCGACGTTGGAGGACGTGGTCAAGCGGTTCTCGAGCGATCTCGACCAGGTCGCCGGCTATGTCGCCGCGTGGGACCGCTACGTCCTGGTGGTGGCGAAGAACGTCGCAAGCGAGGTCGTCATCAGTCAACGCTGATGCGAGCTGGAAGCGACGTCGATGCGCGGCTCGCCGCGGCCGATGCGTGGCTCGCGGCGGGCCTTTCCTCGGCCTTGCAGCCGGCGCTTCGTGACGGAACCTCGTTGCGCGGCCTGAAGGCGATCTGCGAGATCGCCTTTTTCGTTGCGACCCGACTGCGTCGGTACGACCGGATCTTGGTGCAGGCCGTCGATGACTGTCTTGCGCAAGTTCTCGACGGCGGCCGGCTGCTGGGCATGGCGCGTCACAATATCCAGCATGCCAATCTTTTTCTGCCGCTGTTGTATGCCTGCTTTCGTCGCGGCCTGCTGGACCGGCGGGGCGTGGCCGATGTCCGCCTGCTGGCCGATCTGGCGCTCGCACAAACGATGGAGCGGATCCCCTTTCGCTCGGTCGACTTGTTGCATGTCTGTTGGAAGCTGACAGGCCGGCGAACGCTGTTCGCTGCGATGAACGATGCCGCGCGGCGCGGATGCCTGCGTGCCGGCGCCAATGTGACCTCGCTGTCGACGGCGGATGATTATGCGGTCACGCATACCGTCTTTTATTGCACCGACTTCGGTGCGCGCGCCTGGCCGGCGGGTCTCGCCGGCGTCTCCGAACTCGACGCGATCCTGGCGTCGCTCGCCTGGCGGCCGGACAATCGCACGAACTTCGATCTGCGCGGCGAATTCGTGCTGGCGCGGCGCTATCTTCGCACACCGGTCGAGGCTCTGGCCGGCGAATTGTCCGCGATCGCATCGGTTTCGCGCCCCGACGGGTCGTGGCCGGCTCCGGCGGACGTCGCGCATGCCTTGCGCGAGGAGAATGTGGCGCAGGCCCACTGGCCGTTCCTCACCGACTACCACACGACGTTGGTGTGCGCCGAAGCGCTGGCCGCCTCCCGACCGCGCTCCGCGTCGCGCCGGCCGCATCCCGCATCGAGACCGGCTCGCGCGTTGCGGGCCCGGTCGAATCGCGAATCTCGTGGCCTGCCGGCGCGCGGGCCCGTCGCGACGCTCGTGCGGGCGTATTGCCGGCTCGCGACCGCGACCGCAACGGAATTGCCGGCTTCGCTGCTTGCCGATCCGTCCACCGTCGTCCCGGCGGTGGAATGGCATCTCGTGCGCAGGGTTCTGGGACGACCGCCGCAGCGAACGCCGCGCGCCTTGCAACCCTTCACGGCAATCGCGCCGGCGCGCGCCTGGAACGACATGCGTCTGGCCCGGGTCGTGCTCACGGCCGGGCTGGCGCGCGAGGGCAGGGCCCATTTCGCCGTGCACGCGACCGAGCTTCGACACTTGCTGGCCCGGCTGCGCGATATGCCGCCCTACGCGATCGAAACCGACGAGGCTTGCGTGCTCGCCCTCGGCCTGCCGGCTTTCGCTGACGCCGATGCGGCGGCGGCGCATGTCATCCTCGACAAGGTCCTGATCTGGCGTCTCGGCCAGGCGGATATCGCCGCCGTCATGGCGATCGCCAATATGCGGGCCGTCTCGCTGCGTCGCGCTGCGCCGCCCGCGATCGAGGCCTTCATCCGCTCGTTCGATGCGCGAAGCCTGCCCTTTGGCTTCGTGCCGGCGGTCGACGAGCCCTCGCGAGCGGTGGCCGGACGGCTGGCAATCGCCCGCGCGCAACATCGCGTCATTGGAACCCGGCTGCGAAAAAGCGTTGCCGCCGCGTCACGCCGCGCGGACAAGATCGGCCCTGTCACGCCGCTGCCTTAAATTCACCGTCTCTTAACCATCACAAACGGTTCACGGGGGTCGCATCTGTTTAAACGACCTCGGCAAGGTTCCATCAAGGTTGATGGAACGTTCGCTTAACGAACGCGCTGCTAGACATTTTCAGCCGCGCACCATGCCCGACGTGGCGGTGCGTCTTGAGAATGTCCGTACGTGTGAAGCGTGCATCGCTGCGCGTAAATGGAGCCAACCGGTATGATCGATTTCAGGAAAATGCTGCACGGCGCGAAATTCGCCGCCGTCTTCGCCGTCGCTCTGGCGATCTCCGCCTGCGCCAACAATCCCGACCCGAACGCGCAGGCCAATGCCGCCGGCGCCGCGACGCCGGGCAGCCAGCAGGACTTCGTCGTCAATGTCGGCGACCGCGTGTTCTTCGAGACCGACCAGTCGGATCTGACGCCGCAGGCGCGCGCCACGCTCGACAAGCAGGCGCAGTGGCTCAACCGCTATTCGCAGTACTCGCAGTTCACCGTGGAAGGCCACGCCGACGAGCGCGGCACGCGTGAATACAACCTCGCCCTCGGCGCGCGCCGCGCGCAGACGGTGCGCGATTATTTGGTGTCGCGCGGCATCGCGGCGGCCCGCATCCACACCATCTCCTACGGCAAGGAGCGGCCGGTCGCGGTGTGCGACGACATCTCCTGCTGGTCGCAGAACCGCCGCGCGGTGACGGTCCTCGGCGCCAGCTCCTAAAGCGCGCCGGCAGCTTCGCGTTTGAACGGGCGGCGCTTCGGCGCCGCCCGTTGTCGTTTCCGCTCAAATTTTGTCACTTGCAAACGCCCGCTAAAGTCGGATGCTTCTGCCCTTACCGGGGCGGTGCCGTATTTCTGACATCCACCCCGCGGACGGGGGGATAACGGCATGATCAGGGCGGCATGGCCGATTCTTGCGGGCGGTCTGGTGCTGGCGCTTGTCGCGCTCGGCGGCTGCGATCAGAAGAACGCCTATGTCGCGCCGCCGCCGCCGAAGGTGACCGTGGCGCCGCCGGTGAAGAAGGCGGTCACGCGGTACCTCGACGCCACCGGCAACACCGCCGCGGTCAACACCACCAACCTAGTGGCGCGCGTCCCCGGCTTCCTCGAGGCCATCAAGTACCAGGACGGCCAGGCGGTGAAGAAGGACACGGTCCTCTTCACCATCGAGCCGGAGACCTATCAGCTCAAGCTGCAGCAGTCGCAGGCGGCGCAGGCGAGCGCGCAGGCGACCGTCAAGCAGACGCAGGCCGAATATGACCGGCAGGCCGAGCTGACCGCCAAAGGCAGCGCCTCGAAGTCGACGCTCGACAACGCCACGGCCAGCCGCGACACCGCGGTCGCCAATCTGCGCCAGGCCGAGATCAACACGCAGCTCGCCAAGCTCAACGTCGACTATGCCAACGTGAAAGCGCCGTTCGACGGCGTCGTCACCGCGCGCAAACTGTCGGTCGGCGAATATGTCGGCGGCAATTCGCAGCCGACGGTGCTGGCCACCATCGTGCAGCTCGACCCGATCTACGTGAACTTCAGCATCAACGAGCGCGACGTGCTCAAGATCCGCGCCGAGATCCGTGAACGCGGGCTGACGCAGCAGGATCTCAACAAGGTGCCGGTCGAGATCGGGCTGCAGACGGAGGAGGGCTATCCGCACACCGGCCGGCTCGACTACCGCTCGCCGACCATCGATTCCACCACCGGCACGCTCGCCGTGCGCGCCGTGTTCGACAATCCCAAGCTCGTGCTCCTGCCCGGCTTCTTCGTGCGCGTGCGCATTCCGCTCGGCGCGCCGCAGGAGGCGCTGATGGTGCCGGAAAGCGCGCTCGGCAGCGACCAGAGCGGCCGTTATCTGTTGGTCGTCGACAAGGACAATGTCGTGCAGCAGCGTCCGGTCGAGCTCGGCCAGCGCGAGGGCACGCTGCGGGTGATCGAGAAGGGCGTGTCGGCGGACGACCGCGTCATCGTCAGCGGCCTTCTGCGCGCCATTCCCGGGCAGAAGGTCGAGCCGGCGGCGGCGGCCGCCGCCGCTGCGCCGGCCCGCAAGGGCTGATCGGTGACGAGATGATCTCCAAATTCTTCATCGAGCGGCCGGTCCTTGCCAACGTCATCGCCGTCCTCACCATCGTGATCGGCGCGGTGGCGGTGTTCGCGCTGCCGGTCGCGCAATACCCGAATGTCGTGCCGCCGACCGTGCAGGTGACGACGCGCTATCCCGGCGCCAGCGCCACGACCATCATCGACACGGTGGCGCTGCCGATCGAGCAGCAGGTCAACGGCGTGGAAGGCATGATCTACATGCAATCCTACGCCGCCGCCGACGGCAGCTATTCGCTCACCGTCACCTTCAAGATCGGCACGGACCTCAATGCCGCGCAGATCCTGGTGCAGAACCGCGTTTCCGCCGCGCTCTCGGCGCTGCCGCAGGCGGTGCAGGCGCAAGGCGTCAACGTGCAGAAGAAGTCGACGTCGATCCTGCAGATCGTGACGTTGTCTTCGCCGAATTCGCGCTACGACAGTCTCTATCTCGCCAACTACGCCACCATCAGCCTCAAGGACGACCTGTCGCGCCTGCCCGGCGTCGGCAGCGTCAGCGTGTTCGGCGCCGGTCAGTACGCGATGCGCGTCTGGCTCGATCCGGAGAAGATGAAGGCGCGCGGCCTGATCGTGCAGGACGTCATCAACGCGCTGTCGCAGCAGAACACGCAGGTGACCGCCGGGCAGATCGGCCAGCCGCCGGGGCCGGACACCGTCGCCTTCCAGTACACGCTCAACGTCGCCGGCCGCCTCGACGACCCGGCGCAGTTCGACGACGTCATCGTCAAGACCGGCTCGGCGGGCGAGATCACGCGCCTGCGCGACGTCGGCCATGTCGTGCTCGGCGCGCAGACCTACGGGCAAGTGTTCACGCTCGACGGCAAGCCGGCCGCCGGCCTCGCCATCTTCCAGGCGCCCGGCGCCAATGCGCTCGACGTGGCGCAGGAGGTGCGCGCGCGCATGGCGCAATTGTCGAAGGCGTTCCCGCAGGGCCTCGCCTACGACGTGCCGTTCGACACCACCGTGTTCGTGAAGGCGTCGATCGACGAGGTCTACAAGACCCTGATCGAGGCGGCGGTGCTGGTGCTGATCGTCATCCTCGTCTTCCTGCAGGACTGGCGGGCGATGCTGGTGCCGGCGACGACGGTGCCGGTGACGATCGTCGGCGCCTTCGCCGCCATGGCGGCGCTCGGCTTCACCATCAATTTCGCGACCCTGTTCGCCATCGTGCTGGCGATCGGCATCGTCGTCGACGACGCCATCATCGTGGTCGAAGGCGCCGCGCACAACATCGACCGCGGCATGAGCGGGCCGAAGGCGTCGATCGAGGCGATGCGCGTGTTGTTCGGGCCGATCATCGGCATCACGCTGGTGCTGCTGGCGGTGTTCCTGCCGGCGGCGTTCCTGCCCGGCCTTACCGGACAGATGTACGCGCAGTTCGCGCTGGTGATCGCCGCCACCGCGCTCATCTCGGCCGTCAACGCCATGACGCTGAAGCCGACGCAGTGCGCGTTGTGGCTCAGGCCCTCGGTGCCGATGGAGAAGCGCAACGTCTTCTATCGCGGCTTCAACGCCGTCTATCTCAAGCTCGAGCGCGGCTACACGGCGCTGATGCGGCGCATGGTCGGCTTCGCCGGGCTGCTGGTCATCATCGCGCTGGCGGTGATCGGGCTGACGGTCTTCGAATTCGGGCGCGTGCCGACCGGCTTCATCCCGATCGAGGACCAGGGCTATATGCTGGCGACCGTGCAGTTGCCGGACGGCGCCTCGCTGCCGCGCACGCAGGCCGTGCTCGACAAGGTCGGCGCGCTCGCCAAGCAGACGCCCGGCGTCGACAAGGTCATCACCATCGCCGGCGTGTCGCCGCTCGACAACAACGCCTCGCTGTCGAACGCCGGTGTCGCCTACATCATCCTCAAGGACTGGGACGTGCGCGGCAAGAAGCAGGGCCTCCTGCCGATGCTCACCAGCCTGAACAAGGCGATGAGCTCGGTCGAGGAGGGGACGGTGCGCGTGCTGCCGCCGCCGCCGATCCAGGGCATCGGCTTCGCCGCCGGCTTCACCATGCAGGTCGAATTACGCGACAACTCGCTCGACTTCACCAAGCTCGCCAATGTCGTGCGCGCGGTGGTCGGCAATGCCGGCTCGCAGTCGGAGATCGGCCTGGTGCTGTCGTCGTTTCGGTCCGACACGCCGGAATACGCCGTCGCGGTCAACCGCGTGAAAGCGCAGGCGCTCGGCGTCACGGTCGACCAGGTGTTCTCCGCGCTCGCCGGCTATCTCGGCTCGAGCTACGTCAACCAGTTCACCAAGTTCGGCCGCGTCTTCCAGGTCTTCGTGCAGGCCGACGCAAAATTCCGCCTCAACGTCGACGAGGTGTCGCAGCTCACCGCGCGCAACAACGCCGGCAGCATGATCCCGCTCGGCACTCTGATCGACATCACGCCGATGACGGGGCCGTCGCTGATCAGCCTGTACAATCTCTATCCGTCGGCAACGATCATTGGCATGCCCGCGCGCGGACACTCGACCGGCGAAACGATGACATTGATGGAGGACGTCGCCGCCAAGACGCTGCCGCCGCGCGTCGGCTACGAATGGTCGGCGATGTCGTACCAGGAGAAGCTGGTCGGCAGCCAGATGTACCTGGTCTTCGCCATGGCGCTGCTGCTCGTCTACCTCGTGCTCGCCGGGCAATACGAGAGCTGGTACCGGCCGCTGGCCGTGATCCTCGCCGTGCCTTTGTCGCTGATCGGGCCGGTGGCGACGCTGCGCGTGCTGCACATCGACAACAATCTCTACACCCAGATCGGCATCGTGCTCCTGATCGCGCTGTCGGCGAAGAACGCCATCCTCATCGTCGAGTTCGCGCGCGAACTGCGCGAGGAAGGCAAGGAGATCGCCGAGGCGGCGGTCGAGGCGGCGCGCGCCCGCTTCCGCCCGATCCTGATGACCTCCTTCGCCTTCATCCTCGGCGTGGCGCCCCTGGTGCTGGCGACGGGCGCCGGCGCCAATGCCCGCGCCTCGATCGGCATCACCGTGTTCACCGGCATGCTGGCCTCGACCTGCCTGGCCGTGCTGGTGGTGCCGTCGTTTTTCGTGGTGGTTCAGCGGTTCGAGGAGCGTCTGGCGGCGCGCAAGCACCGCCGGCAGCACAAACTCGCTGCCGAATAGCGGCGATTTTCGCCGCTGACACAATTTCGACGCAGCCCGTTCTATGCTACCGGTCTCGGGCTCGAATTCGGCTGATCACCGGCACATCCAAGGTCACATGACGCGCTCTATTCACCGTCTCCGCTTCGCGGCGCTCGTCGCGCTGACGCTTCCGCTGACCGCCGGCGCCGCGCTGGCGCAGGACAGGCCGGGCTTCCTCGACAACATCTTCAATCGCGGCGACGACCAGAGCCAGTCGCAGCCCCCCGCGGGCGGCAGCGGCGGGGGCGGCGGCAACGACATCGGCGTGCGCCTCGACCGCATCGAGAACACGATGCGGCAGCTCACCGGCAACATCGAGCAGCTGCAGTACCAGAACCAGCAGCTGCAATCGCAGGTGCGCGAATTGCAGCAGCGCGCCGGTATCGCCGGTCCCTCGACGCAGGGTGGGCCAGGCTCGCTGATGCCGCCCTCCGGCATGCCGCGCAACGCAGCCCCGATTGGCGCGCCGCCGAACGCGATGCCGCCGGCGCCGCAGCAGCCAATGAACACCGCGCCGTCGCCCGACCGCCGCGGCGACGCCTTCAATCCCAACAGCAATCCGAATGCGCCCGGCGTGCCGCGCACGCTCGGCAGCGAGACCATTTCCGACGGCCGCGTGGTGAGCGCGGCGCCGGGCATCGGCGCTCCGGGCGGCCGCGAGGCCGGCGCCCCGCTCGATCTGTCGTCGATGGGCGGCAATCAGGGGCAGCCTGGTGCGGTGCCGCCGATGGGCGGCGGCGTGTCGTCGCAACTGCCGCCGCCGCCGCGGAGCAATCCCAGCGCGACCGGCGCGCAGCAGCTCGCGACGCTGCCGCCATCGCACAGCCCCAAGGACGAGTACGAGCTCGCCTACGGCTACGTGCTGCACAAGGATTACGGCCTGGCGGCGCAGGCCTTCCATGACTTCGTCGGCAAGTATCCGAACGAGAAGCTCGTGTCGCAGGCCCAGTACTGGCTCGGCGAGTCGCTGTTCCAGCAGCAGAAGTATCGCGACGCGGCGGAAGCCTTCCTCGCGGTCTCGACCAAGTACAAATCGAGCCCGAAGGCGCCGGAGTCGCTGTTGCGGCTCGGCCAGTCGCTCGCGGCGCTCCACAAGAAGGAGGCGGCCTGCGCCACGCTCGCCGAGGTCGGCCGCAAATATCCGCACGCCGCCGCGAGCGTGAAGCACTCGGTGGCGCAGGAACAGAAGCGTGTCCACTGCTGAGACGATCGTCTCGGCGGCGGAAGCGGCTTCGCTTTTTGAGGACCTCGCATCTTTTCCGGCATTGCTGCTGGCGGTTTCGGGCGGACCGGACTCGACCGCGCTGATGGTGCTTGCCGCGCGCTGGCGCAAGGCGCGCAAGAATGGTCCGGCGTTGATCGCGGTCACCGTCGATCACGGCCTGCGCAAGGAGTCGGCCGCCGAGGCGCGGGCGGTGGCGAAGCTGGCGCGGCAACTCGGCATCCAACATCGAACGTTGCGCTGGACCGGCGCCAAGCCGAAGACCGGCTTGCCGCGTGCGGCGCGCGTGGCGCGCTATCGGCTGCTGGCCGCGGCGGCACGCAAGGCCGGCGCGCCGGCGATCCTCACCGCGCATACGCTCGACGACCAGGCGGAGACCGTGCTCATCCGCATGAGCCGCGGCAGCGGCCTCACCGGGCTGGCGGGGATGCAGCGAGTGTCGGCCCTGCCGGGCGATGCAGGCGGTCGCGGCGAACCGCCGCGGCTGGTCCGCCCCTTCCTCGACATCCCCAAGGCCCGCCTGATCGCCACGCTGAAGGCGGCAAAGGTGCCCTTCGCCGAAGACCCGAGCAACCACGACCCACGGTTCACCCGCGCCCGGCTGCGCGGACTGATGCCTATTCTTGCGGCAGAGGGGCTGGACGCGGCGCGGTTGGCGTTGCTGGCGCGGCGCCTGGCGCGCGCCGAGGCAGCGCTGGCGGCGGCGGCGGCGGCGGCCCTCTGCCAACTGGCCGCAAAACCTGGCGAAAGGGGCATTCTCGCCTTCGATCGCTCCGGATTTCTCGCGCTTCCGGGTGAAATCGCCCAGCGTGTCCTCGGCCGCGCCATCGACGCCGCCGGTGACGAGGGGCCGGTCGAACTCGGCAAGCTCGAGGTTCTCTGCACGGCACTGAATGCGGCCGCGGCCGATCCGAAGGCGCGGTTTCGCCGCAGCCTCGCCGGTGCCCTGGTGTCGCTGACCCCTCGGACGGTGACGGTGGAGCGGGCGCCGGCGCGGCGCAGGCGAACCTTAACCACGCGCCGAGCAGCTGCCTCAGGCGGGGGCCAAAAGCCGCTAGATTAGGTGGAATCCGCCCCTTTCCCCGCCCCGGAGGGGTGCCTACATTGAGGCGACGTGACGTCGCCACAAAGATTCGTCATAAACGCTACGGCCGCGGGCTCGGTCCGCGCGGCGGGTAAGGACGCCTAGATGAACGCCAATCTTCGCAACTTCGCCCTCTGGGTGATCATCGTCCTGCTGCTGTTGGCGTTGTTCACGCTCTTCCAGAACCCGGGCCAGCGCACCACCGCGCAAGACATTTCCTTCTCGCAGCTCCTGACCGAGGTCGATCAGGGCCGCGTGCGCGACGTCGTCATCCAGGGTCCGGAGATCCACGGCACCTTCGCCAACGGCACGTCGTTCCAGACCTATTCGCCCAGCGATCCGGGCCTGGTGCAGAAGCTCTATACCAAGGGCGTGTCGATCACCGCGCGTCCGCCGTCAGACAACGTGCCGTGGTTCGTGTCGCTGCTCGTGTCGTGGCTGCCGTTCATCGCGCTCATCGGCGTGTGGATTTTCCTGTCGCGGCAGATGCAGGGAGCGGGCGGCAAGGCGCTCGGCTTCGGCAAGTCGCGCGCCAAGCTTCTGGCGGAATCGCATGGCCGCGTGACGTTTGAAGATGTCGCCGGCGTCGACGAGGCCAAGCAGGACCTGCAGGAGATCGTCGAATTCCTGCGTGACCCCGGCAAATTCCAGCGCCTCGGCGGCCGTATTCCGCGCGGCGTGCTGCTCGTCGGTCCTCCGGGCACCGGCAAGACTTTGATCGCGCGCGCGGTGGCCGGCGAAGCCAACGTGCCGTTCTTCACCATCTCGGGCTCCGACTTCGTCGAGATGTTCGTCGGCGTCGGCGCGTCGCGCGTACGCGACATGTTCGAGCAGGCGAAGAAGAACGCGCCGTGCATCATCTTCATCGACGAGATCGACGCGGTCGGCCGTCATCGCGGCGCCGGTCTCGGCGGCGGCAATGACGAGCGCGAGCAGACGCTCAACCAGTTGCTGGTCGAGATGGACGGCTTCGAGGCGAACGAGGGCATCATCCTCATCGCCGCGACCAACCGCCCCGACGTGCTCGATCCGGCGCTGCTGCGTCCCGGCCGCTTCGACCGCCAGGTCGTGGTGCCGAATCCGGACGTCGTCGGCCGCGAGCAGATCCTTAAAGTGCACGTGCGCAAGGTGCCGCTGGCGCCCGACGTGAACCTGAAGATCGTCGCGCGCGGCACGCCGGGCTTCTCCGGCGCCGATCTCATGAACCTCGTCAACGAAGCGGCGCTGATGGCGGCGCGGCGCAACAAGCGTATGGTGACGCAGTCCGAGTTCGAGGACGCCAAGGACAAGGTGATGATGGGCGCCGAGCGCCGCACTTTGGTGATGACGGACGAGGAGAAGCTCCTCACCGCCTATCACGAAGGCGGGCACGCGCTGGTCGCGCTCACCGTCAAGGCGACCGATCCGGTGCATAAGGCGACCATCATTCCCCGTGGCCGTGCGCTCGGCATGGTCATGCAGCTGCCCGAGCGCGACAAGCTGTCGATGTCGCTCGAGCAGATGGAATCGCGCCTTGCCATCATCATGGCCGGCCGCGTCGCCGAGGATCTTGTCTTCGGCCGCGACAAGGTGACGTCCGGCGCGGCGTCCGACATTGAGCAGGGCACCAAGCTGGCGCGCATGATGGTCACGCGCTGGGGGCTGTCCGATGCGCTCGGGCCGGTGGCCTATGGCGAGAACCAGGACGAGGTCTTCCTCGGCTATCAGGTGTCGCGCCAGCAGAACATCTCGGAAGAAACGAGCCGCAAGATCGACGCCGAAGTGCGGCGGCTGGTCGAAGCCGGTCTCGCCGAGGCGACGCGCATCCTCACCGAGCGGCGCGGCGATCTCGAGGTTCTGGCCAAGGGCCTGCTCGAGTTCGAAACGCTCTCCGGCGACGAGATCAAGGACCTGCTCAACGGCAAGCCGCCGGTGCGCGAGTCGGTGATCGAGCCGGCCGGTCCGCGTTCGTCGGCGGTGCCGCCGGCCGGCAAGCCGCGGCCGCGCCCCGATGCCCCGCCGACCGGCGACGTCGCCCCGCAGCCGCAGGGCTGAGCGCGCCAATCCGAAGCTTTCATCGCCCGCGCAAGCGGGCGATGTCGTTTTTGGCGGTCGCTGCCTTGAATCCCCCAGGCGCCAGACCTACAATTTCAGTATGGGCAGTCGGACCGAATCCATCGAGCTAGACAGCGCCACGGCCGCGGAATTGAAAACGCGGGCCGCCGAGCGTGGCGTTAGTGTATCGGACCTGATCGCCGAACTCGTGCCGCTGGCGGTCAATGACGCGGCGCTGGCCGAGCTCGATCGCCGCTGGGCGGCCGTCGCCGGCGGATCGAATACCGTGCCTCAGGCTGAGGTCGAGCATTGGCTCCAGACGTGGGGCACGCCCCAATTCCGGCCGTGGTCTGAGCAGTGATCGAGTGGTCGCGTGACGCGATCGCGGACCTCGATCGATTTGCGCGCGTCCTTCACGACCGTTTCCCGGCAATGGCCAAGGTGGTCGGCCACGATCTCATCGAGAAGACGCGCGTGCTGGGCGAAAATCCGAGACTTGGGCATCGATTGCCGGATATGAACATTACCGTCAGATCGTGCTGCGCGTCCTGAATGCGGCCTATGTTCTTCAATATCGTATCGAGGACGACCGCATCGTCATCTTGCGCGTTTTCCACGGGCGCGAGGCGCGCGACCGCTAGCAGATCCATCATGCCGCTGCAGAACCGCGTCGACCCTTTCGGAAATCTGTTCGCCGCGCCGGCGCGCGGCACGCTGATGGGCAATCGCGGCGGCCGCTTCCATACCGACGATCGGACGCTGACCACGCGGCGCTGGGCGTCGCGACAGTGGATCTGTTGCGTGCTCGATTTTAAGAACCGCCAGCGCGACGTCTGGGGCCGGTTCTACACGGAATTGTTCTTCCTCGACGAAGTGACCGCCTTCGCCGCCGGGCACCGGCCGTGCTTCGAGTGCCGGCGCAGGGATGCGGAGGATTTCGCACGGCTGTTCGCCGACAGCTCTGCGCGCGCAAGCGCGGGAGCGATGGACGACGTGTTGAATTGCGAACGGCTGAACGGCAAGGCGAAACGGCTGCACCGCGCCGCCATCGACAGGCTACCGGACGGCGGCATGATCGCGGTCGGCGGCGAAGCCTTCGCATTGCGGGGCGTCACGATGCTGCCCTGGACCCCTGAGGGCTACGGCGCGCCGCGGCCGCGCCCACGCGGTATCGACGTCGACGTGCTGACGCCGCCGTCGATTCTTGCCGTGCTCAGGCGCGGCTATGCGCCGCGCTGGCACGTGAGCGCCGGCTGATCTTCGAGAACATTGGCTTAGATCAAACTGGAACCGGGCGGGCGGGCCTATAAACGCCCCATAACCTGCGAGGCGCCATGTCCACTCCCGCCGCTCTGCAGCGCCGCCGCGACTATGCGGGGCCGGCGCTGTTCGCCTACGGCTTCCGGCCGTTCTTTCTCGCCGCCGGTCTGTGGGCCGCGTTCGGCATCCTGCTGTGGCTGCCGCAATATCTCGGCCTCATGACGCTGCCGACTGCCTTCGGCCCGCTCGACTGGCACATCCACGAGATGTTGTACGGCTATGTCGCGGCATCGGTCGCGGGCTTCCTGCTCACCGCCATCCCCAACTGGACGGGACGGCTGCCGGTGTCCGGCTGGCCTTTGGCGGGCCTCGTCGCGCTGTGGCTCGCCGGGCGCATCGCCATCCTCTGCTCGGCGAAGATCGGCGGGCTCGCCGCGGCGGTCATCGATGTCAGCTTCCTCGTGACGCTCGCCGCCGTGGCGGCGCGCGAGATCCTCGCCGGCAAGAACTGGCGCAACCTGCGCGTCCTCATCGTGCTCGGTGTGCTCATCGCCGGCAACGTCGTCTTCCATGCCGAGGTGTTGCTGAAGGGCAGCGCCGACTATGGCATTCGCATCGCCATCGGCGCCGCGATCCTGCTGATCTCGCTGATCGGCGGCCGCATCGTGCCGAGCTTCACCAACAACTGGCTCACCCGCAACAATCCCGGCCGCCTGCCGGTGCCGTTTTCGCGCTACGACGTGGCGACCATGGGCCTCTCGGCGCTCGCGCTCGTCCTGTGGATCGCCGCGCCGGCGCATGTCGTCACCGGGGGCGTGCTCATCGCCGCCGGCGTGCTGCAGAGCGGACGGCTGGCGCGCTGGGCCGGCGACCGCGCGCTCGCCGACCGCCTCGTGCTGGTGCTGCATGTCGGTTACGCCTTCGTGCCGCTGGGATTCCTGCTGCTCGGCATCGCCGCGCTGACCGGCGACGTGCCGCCAAGCGCCGGCATCCATGCCTGGATGGCGGGCGCGGTCGGGCTGATGACGCTGGCGGTGATGACGCGCGCCACGCTCGGGCATACCGGACAGAAGCTCGAGGCGGGACCGGCAACGCAAGCGATCTATGCCTGCGTGCTGATCGGCGCGCTGTTGCGCGTGATCGCGGCGGTGAGCGGCTCGCTGCCGCTGATCGAGATCGGCGGCATCCTGTGGGTCGCCGGATTTGCCGGTTACGCGCTCGTTTATGCGCCGCTGCTGGTTATGCGCAAGCCGGCCTGGGCGGCGGCGCGGTGTTAGAGCCGCGCTAGGCCTTCGGCTGCGCCGTTCGCCAGGTCAGCGTCACGATGGCGCCCATGATCGTCAGCATCGCGGCGATCATGGCGACGCAGGCCGGCCAGCCGCCGGAGATCCAGGCGACGCCGCCGATGGCTGCGCCGAAGCTGCCGCCAATGTAGAAGCTCGTCACGTAGAGGCCGACCGCCGACGAGCGTCCCGCCTGCGCGGTGATGGCGACGTGGCCGGTCGACACCGCCTGGCAGAGCATGCCGCAGCAGGCGCTGATGCTGAGCCCGACCAGGATGATCCACATCGGCCCGAGCAGGGTGAGCGCGATGCCGCACAGCCAGATGCCGATCGCCAGCAGCACGAAATTGCGCCGGCCGAAGCGGCCGACGAAACGCCCGGTCAGCGGCGTCGCAGCGGTGCCGGTCAAATAGGTGACGAAAATGACGCCGAGTAGAGTCGGCGACAGGTTGTAGGGCGGCGCGGCGAGGCGGAAGCTGATGAAGGTGAAGGTGGCGATGAAGTTGAACAGCACGCCGAAGCCGACGGCGTAGGTGGCGACGAGCTGCGGATTGCGCAGGTGCCGCAGCATCTGCCGGCCCGAGGCGAGCAGGCCTTCCGATTTGACGAAACGCCGTTCGCGCGGCAGCAGCACGGCGACGAGCACCGCGCCGGCCACCGTCATCGCCGCGATGCAGAGAAAGGCGAAATGCCAGCTCACCGCGTCGGCGAGAATGCCGGTGAGCAGGCGGCCGGTGAAGCCGCCGAGACTGGCGCCGGAGGTGTAGACCCCGGTCACGGCGGTCGCCTCGCGCGGGCTCAGTTCCTCGCCGATATAGGCAATGGTGACGGCGAACACCGGCGGCATCGCCAGCCCCTGCAGGAAGCGCCACATGATCAGCGCGTCGAGGCTGTGCGCGAACGCCGAGAAGGCGGTCGGGATCGACAGCACCACCATCGCCGTGACGATGACGCGCTTGCGCCCGAGCACGTCGGCGACGGTGCCGGAGAAGGGCGCGATCAGCGCCACCGCCAGCGTGCTGGCGGAAATGATCGCCGAGATGCCCTTGGCGTCGACGCCGAGCTCGTCCGACAGAAGCGGCAGGATCGCCTGCGGCGAGTACAGGTTGATGAAGGTGCAGAAGCCCGCCAGGCATGCGGCGATGCGTATGGCCAACAAACGACGGCCTGGCGTGGCGGATGTCATGCGTCTCTGGAACCGGCAATCAACGTGTTCGAATGCAGGGATTGCTATGCAACGGATCGCGTCCGGGCGCCATGGGGCAGGGCGGCGGGTCCTGCGCCCGCGAATGCATGGCTAGCCGGCGAGCGCCGTGCGCGCCCGGGCGAGGGTGTCCTGCGGCGTGCCGGAGGCGTCGACTTGCGCCCAGGCGAGCGCGCCAAGGTCGTAATGCTCCTGCTGCCGGGCAACCTCGGCATTGGCATCCGAGGCGTCCGCCTCGCGCGCGCCGACGCGTTCGACGCGCGTGGCGAGGTCGGCGGTGAGGAACAGGCCGCGAAACGACGCGCCTTGCGCGGCCTGCGCGATGGCGGCGCGCTCCGATGCACGCGCGAAGACAGCGTCGACGATGGCCGAGTGCCCGGCGGCGAGCACGCGCCGTGCCTTGGCGGCGAGCGTAGCGTAGACGCGGTCGGTGACCGCCATCGTGTAGGCCTGCTGCGGCAGCTTCTCGGTTTCGCCGGCGCCGAACATCGTCTTGCGCTCGACGTCGCTGCGCAGCACCACCGCGCCGGGCGGCGGCGGCACGCAAGCCGCCAGCGCGCGGGCCAGCACCGACTTGCCGCTGCCGGACAGACCGCCGACGGCGACGAGCCGTGGCTTTGGCGGATCGATGAGGCGGCGCGCCAGCGCGAAATAATCGCGGGCGCTTTGCTCAGCTTGCGAGCGGTCGCGCGCATGCGCCGCGCGCGCCGCGGTGACCTTGGCCCGGATCGCGGCGCGCACCGACAGGAACAGGGGCAGCGCGGCGAGCGCGTCGAGATCTCTCTCGCGTGCGACGACGACGAGATAGCGGTTGAGCACTTGCGTCGCCGCGGCGGGGAGATCGCGCTCAATCAGGTCCATCAGCAGGAACGCGAGATCGTAGAGCAGGTCGGCCGTGGCGATGCGGTCGTCGAACTCGATGGCATCGAACAGCACCGGCGTGTCGTCGATGAGCACGATGTTGCCGAGATGCAGGTCGCCATGGCAGCGGCGGACGAGGCCGTCGCGCTCGCGCTCATCGAGCAACGGCCGCACCCGCGCGAGCGCGGCCTGGGTGGCCTGCGTCAGCGCGGCGACCTCGTCCGTCGCGAACAGGTCCGGCCGCTCGCGCAATTCGGCGTCGTTCTGCTTGACGATCTCGGCGAGCATGGCGGCAAAGCCAAAACCGTGCACCGGCGCCGCCTTGGCATGTGCGTCGGCGACGGCATGGCCGAGCCGGTCGGCGAGCGCTGCGTCGATACGGCCCTTGGCGGCCAGGTGGTCGAGCGTGGCGGTCTCGTCGAAGCGAGCCATCTCCACGGCCCATTCGACCGGCTCGCCGTCACCGCCGAGCGCGAGGCTGCCGTCGGCTTCGCGCGTCACCGGCAGGACGCGTTTGTAGATCGCCGGCGCGGAGGGCTGGTTCAGCCTGAGTTCGGCCTCGCAGGCGGCCTTGCGCTTCTCCAGGGTCGAGAAGTCGAGGAACGGAAAGCGCACCGCCCGCTTGACCTTCAGCGCGCGCCGCCCCGCCAGAAACACCGACGCGGCGTGGGTGTCGATGCGCGTGACCTTCGCGCCGCCATGCGTGGCGGCGGCGCCGAGGAAGTCGAGGATGGCCTGCTGCGGATCGTCGGTCATGCGGGAGGGGTGATATAAATCAAACTGCCGGGCCGGCCGGCGTGACATAGACGAAGCGCAGTTTAGACGATGGAGAGCATTCCGTGACGACGCTGCCGCACAATTTCAAGCGCATCCGCCTCAATCTTGCCCGCTCCCGCGAATTTCCGCAGGGCTCGCCGCGGCACGGTTACGAATTCGTTGCGCCGCTGAAGGCCGACGGCCATATCGACGAAGCGCAGTGGAAGAAGGACCGCGGCCATTGCCGGGTGCGCCGCTTCTGGGAAGGCCAGGACGACGAGATCGGCTTCCTCGTGCACAAGCCGGGCGGGCCGGAGCACGGCCGTTGGGTGTTCGACTACGATGCGACCGCTGAGGACGACGACGAGAGCGGCTACCGCTTCGCCTCGCATGTCTTCCGCCCGGGCGAATATGTCTCCATTCGCGGCGAGGACGAGGAGATGCATACCTACCAGGTCGTCTCGGTCGAGCCTGCGACGTAAGGTCTTACGTAAAATCAATGTTCGGCAGCGAACCCGGGAACATTTCGTGCGTTAATGCCGAGGGGCGTCAGCACGAGACCTGGTCTATATGCGCGCGCTCACCGTCAAGCCCGGGACGCCGAATTCCATCCAGTTGGACGCCGTAGCACCGCCGCCGGAGAGCGACGGATCCGTGCTGGTGCGCGCGCTCGCGCTCGGCATCTGCGGCACCGACCGCGAAATCGTCGCCGGCGACTATGGCTGGGCGCCGGAAGGCCAAGACCGGCTCATCCTCGGCCACGAGTCGCTCGGCCGCGTCGAGGCGGCGCCGGACGACTGCGGCTTCGCCAAGGGCGATCTCGTTGCCGGCATCGTGCGCCGGCCCGACCCGGTGCCGTGTCCGGCCTGCGCCGCCGGAGTCTGGGACATGTGCCGCAACGGCCAGTACACCGAGCGCGGCATCAAGGAGCGCAACGGCTACGGCTCCGAATATTTCCGCGTCGAACCGGATTTCCTGCTCAAGCTCGACCCTTCCCTCGACATCCTCGGCGTCCTGATGGAGCCGACCAGCGTCGTCGCCAAGGCGTGGGACCACGTGCTGCGGATCGGCGATCGCGCGCGGGCGTGGACGCCGCGCAACGCTCTGGTGACCGGCGCCGGCCCGGTCGGGCTGCTGGCGGCGATGATCGGCGCGCAGCGCGGGCTCGAAATGCACGTGCTCGACCGCAACACGGAAGGGCCGAAGCCGAAACTGGTGAAGGCGCTCGGCGCCACTTTCCACACGTCGCTCGACGGGCTGTGTCCCGACATCGTTATCGAATGCACCGGCGCCCCGACGGTGATCCTCGACGTCATGGGCCGCACCGCGCCGGACGGCATCGTCTGCCTCGCCGGCGTGTCCTCGGGCGGGCGCAAGCTGCCCTTCGACATCGGCGATCTCAACCGCGCCATGGTGCTGGAAAACCGCGTCGTGTTCGGCTCGGTGAACGCCAACCGCGATCATTACGCGGCGGCGGCGGAGGCTCTCGCCAAGGCCGACCGCAAATGGCTCGCCGGGCTCATCACCCGCCGCGTGCCGCTCGAGCGCTGGCAGGAGGCGCTGGAGCGTCGCGATGACGACATCAAGGTGGTGCTGGACTTCACGGCATGAAGGACGCGAAGCGGATGGCAGCGCGCATCGAAGACTATGCGATGATCGGCGATCTCGGCACCGCCGCGCTGGTTTCGCGCGACGGCTCGATCGACTGGCTGTGCTGGCCGCGTTTCGATTCCGACGCGTGCCTGGCGGCGCTGCTCGGCACCAGCGATCATGGCCGCTGGCAGATCGTGCCGAAAGACCCCGGCGTGCGCATCACGCGCCGCTACCGGCCGCATACTCTGATTCTGGAGACGCGTTTCGAGACCGCGGACGGCGCCGCCACGCTGATCGATTTCATGCCGCCGCGGCGCGGCAATTCGCACCTCATCCGCATCGTCAAGGGCGAGCGCGGCAGCGTTACGTTCGCCGTCGAACTGGTGCTGCGCTTCGGCTACGGCGCGGTGGTTCCGTGGGTGACCCGCATTGACGACGTGACGCTGCGCCTCGTCGCCGGCCCCGACATGCTGGTCCTGCGCACGCAAACGAAACTGCGTGGCGAGAACCTGAAGACCGTGGGCGAATTCACGGTGAAAGCCGGCGATCAGATGCCGTTCGTCCTCTCTTATGCCGCCTCGCACAGACCGCTGCCGGAGGAATCCGACCCCGAGGAGTGCCTGCGGGCCACCGAGGAGTTCTGGTGCGACTGGTCGCATCGCAACAAGATCGAAGGCCCGTGGGGCGAGGCGGTCACGCGCTCGCTGATCACGCTGAAGGCGCTGACCTACGCGCCGACCGGCGGCATGGTGGCGGCACCGACCACGTCGCTGCCGGAGTGCCTTGGCGGCAGCCGTAACTGGGACTACCGCTTCTGCTGGCTGCGCGACGCGACGCTGACGCTGCTCGCGCTGATGAACGCCGGCTATTACGAGGAAGCGCATATGTGGCGCGACTGGCTGCTGCGCGCCGCCGCCGGCATGCCGCAGCAGATCCAGATCATGTACGGCTTGCGCGGCGAGCGGCGGTTGACCGAGTGGGAAGTGCCGTGGCTGCCCGGCTACGAGAACTCGAAGCCCGTGCGCATCGGCAATGCCGCGCACAACCAGCGGCAGATGGACGTGTTCGGGGAAGTGATGGACGCGCTGCATCAGGCGCGCCAGGGCGGCCTCGGCGTCAACGAGACCGGCTGGGACCTGCAGACGGAGATGCTCAAGCACGTCGAGTCGGTGTGGCAGCATCGCGACGAAGGAATCTGGGAGGTGCGCAGCGGCGCCGAGCACTTCACCTATTCCAAGGCGATGGCCTGGGTGGCGTTCGACCGCGCGATCAAGAGCGCGGAGATGCACAAATTGCCCGGCGATCTTGCGCACTGGCGCAAGGTGCGCGACGACATCCATCGCGACGTCTGCATGCGCGGCTACGATGCCGACATGGGCTCGTTCGTGCGCGCCTACGGCTCCAAGGAGCTCGACGCCAGCCTCTTGCTGCTGCCGGCGATCGGCTTCCTGCCGCCGCAGGACCTGCGCATCCAGGGCACCATTTCGGCGATCGAGCGCGACCTGCTCGTCGACGGTTTCGTGCGCCGTTACGACACGGAAAAGTCCGCGGACGGCCTCGCCGGCGGCGAGGGCGTGTTCCTTGCCTGCAGCTTCTGGCTGGTCGACGCCTACCTGATGCAGCATCGGCGCAAGGACGCCGAGGCGCTGTTCGAACGGTTGCTGTCGCTGCGCAACGATGTCGGTCTGCTCAGCGAGGAATACGCGCCGGGCTCGAAACGCCTGATCGGCAATTTCCCGCAGGCCTTTTCGCATCTGGCACTGGTCAATTCCGCCAGCAACCTTGCGCATCATGAAAAGCCGGCCGAGCAGCGCGCCGAAGTGGAAGTCAACGGCGAGGAAAAGGCGGGGGTTACTTGACCTGCCGCCGTCCCGGCGTCGAAAGTCCGCCCCCACCGCCGGTTTGGCGGTTTTGCTTTCCGAGGAGGAGCGCGTGCTACTCGATGTCCGCACCTATACCTGTCATCCCGGCCGCGTCCAGGCGCAGCTCGAACTGTACCAGAAGTACGGCTATCCGGTTCAGTTGCGCTATATGGGCGAGCCCTTGATGTACGCCACGGCCGAAAGCGGCGAGCTCAACACCATCACCCATGTGTGGGTCTATGCCAGTGCCGCCGACCGCGAGGAGAAGCGGGCGCGCATGGCCAAGGATCCGGCCTGGAAGGTCTACATCGCGGAGAACGGCAAGGCCGGCAATCTCGCCTCGCAGCGCACCGTGCTGATGACGCCGACGTCGTTCTCGCCACCGATCCCGATGCCGAAGATTCACTCATAGCAGGCTTGCATCCTTCCTGCGCCGCTCGCGGCGCGGGGAGGGTGGATTCGCTTCGGCTATCGTCTATAGGTCTCGGGCGGCATCCGAGCGGGAGTTCCTTGACATGCGGTCCAACGACGGCGCGCGCACCGGCGGCGAAATCCTCATCGATCAGCTGCGCATCCACGGTGTCCGCCATGCCTTCTGCGTGCCGGGTGAGAGCTACCTCGCCGCGCTCGATGCCCTCCACGACAGCGACATCAAGCTGACCGTCTGCCGGCACGAGAGCGGCGCGGCGATGGCCGCCGAAGCAATGGCCAAGGTCACCGGCCGGCCCGGCATCTGCTTCGTCACCCGCGGCCCCGGCGCCACCAACGCCTCCGCCGGCATCCATATCGCCATGCAGGACTCCTCGCCGATGATCGTGTTCGTCGGCCAGGTCGGCCGCGAGATGCGCGAGCGCGAGGCGTTCCAGGAGCTCGATTTCCGCGCCGTGTTCGGCAGCATGACCAAATGGGCGACCGAGATCGACGATCCGGCGCGCATTCCCGAGATCATCTCGCGCGCCTTCCACACCGCCTGCAACGGCCGGCCCGGGCCGGTCGTGATCGCGCTGCCGGAAGACATGCTGCGCGAGCGCATCGTCGTGCCGGACGCGACAGCTTTCGAGCCGGTCGAGACGTGGCCGGGGCTCACCGACATGAGCCGGCTGCAGAAGATGCTGTGGGCGGCGAAGAAGCCGATCGTCATCGCCGGCGGCAGCCGCTGGTCGGAAGCCGCCTGCGCGGCGCTGGCGCGCTTCGCCGAGCGCTTCCAGTTGCCGGTGGCGACGACGTTCCGCCGCGGCCATTTGTTCGACGCGCTGCATCCCTGCTACGCGGGCGACTTCGGCATCGGTCCCAATCCGAAATTGCTGGCGCGCGTGAAGGGCGCCGATCTCGTGCTGCTGATCGGCGACCGCATGAGCGAGATGGCGTCGCAGAGCTACACCGCGTTCGGCATTCCCGAGCCGGGCACCAAGCTGGTGCACGTGCATCCGGGCGCCGACGAACTCGGGCGCGTCTATCATCCGGCGCTGGCGATCAATGCTTCGCCGACCGCTTTCTGCGCCTCGCTCGAAGGTTTGCAGCCGCCGAACGAGATCGCCTGGCGCGGCGAGAGCGACGCCGCGCATGCCGACTTCATCGCCTGGACGGAGAAGGCAACGCCGCAGCCCGGCGGCGTCAATCTCGGCGAGGTGATGATCTGGCTGCGCGATAATCTGCCGAAGGACGCCATCGTCACCCTCGGCGCCGGCAATTTCGCCGGCTGGGTCCATCGCTTCTATCGCTCGCGCCAGTTCGGCGGGCTGATCGGCTCCACCTCAGGCTCGATGGGCTACGGCTTCCCGGCGGCGCTCGGCCTGAAGACGCTGCATCCGGACCGCACGGTGGTGTGCGTCGCCGGCGACGGTGACTTCCTGATGACCGGGCAGGACTTCTCGACCGCCGTGCAGTACGGCCTGCCGATCATCGTGATCATTTCCGACAACGGCATGTACGGTACCATCCGCATGCACCAGGAGCGCGATTATCCGGGCCGCGTGGTGGCGACGGAATTGAAAAATCCGGACTTCGCCGGCTACGGGCAGGTCTTCGGCGGCTTCGGCGTCAGCGTGGAGAAGACCGCGGATTTCCCGGCCGCCTTCGCCGCCGCCAAGGCGTCCGGCAAGCCGTCGATCATCCGCCTCAAGATCGACCCCGAGGCGCTGACCCTGAGCGCGACCCTGTCGGCGATCCGTGAGAAGTCGCTCGCCGGCGGCGGCGGTCACAAGTGAGCTGACGCGGCGGGGCGTCGGGGAAGACGGTCGTTGGCGGCTTGCGTCCGCGGCCTGAATCACCGTTCACTCATTGCATGCCCTATCGCCGCACGGAGAACGTCCGCCGTCGGCTCGCCGCGCGCGAGCAGGCGATCCTGTCGGCGGCGCTGGCGCTGGCCGGCGAGGAGGGCATGCACGCGGTGCAGATCGCGGCGGTCGCCAGGCGGGCCAATATCGCCGCCGGCACGGTGTACCGCTATTTCCCGGCCAAGACCGACCTCATCGCCGAGCTGATTGCCGCCGTCTCGGCGCGCGAAATGGCGGCGATGCGCGCCGCCGCCGACGCTGCGCCGGGTCCCTTGTCGGCGCTCGCCACCTGCATCGCCACCTTCGCCGCCCGTGCGCTTCGTGACCGCAAGCTCTCCTGGGCGGTGCTGGCCGAGCCGGCCGACGGCGAGGTCGACGCCATGCGGCTGGACTTCCGACAGGCGATCGCGGCCGAGTTCGAGGCGCGCATCCGCGTCGCGCGCGCGCGCCAGCTCCTGCCGGAGCAGGACGCGCGCGTGGCCGCTCCGGCGATCGTCGGGGCCTTGCTGGAGGGCCTGCTCGGGCCGCTGGCGCCGTTCTACGGCGACGCCGGGGCGGCGCGCGAGGCGGTGCAAGGGATGACGCTGATGGCGCTGCGCGCGCTCGGCGTTATCGACGCGCGCGCCCGCGGCCTGGTCGCGCAGGTGCCGCTGCCCTAGGGCAGCGCCTCCGCCGGCACCTCGGCGAGCGGCAGGGTCACGACCTTGACGCCGCGCTCGAGCGGATCGTCGGCGGTGTGGAAGCCGAGTTCCTCGCACATCTGCAGCATGGTCGCGTTCTCGGTGAGCACCTGGCCGTGCACGGTCGTCAGGCCCTTCGCCTTGGCGTTGGCGATCATGTGCTTCATCATCAGCCAGCCGAGGCCGTGGCCCTTGAGCCGCGTGCGCAACAGGATGGCGAACTCGGCGGTGCCCTCACTCCCGGGGTCGTCGTGCAGGCGGACGACTCCGAGCATGCGCCCGCTCGCTTCCGCGATGGCGATGAAGGCCATCGCCTTCCGCGGGTC
Organism: Pseudolabrys sp.; assembly: GCF_035943735.1. Taxonomy (GTDB): domain Bacteria; phylum Pseudomonadota; class Alphaproteobacteria; order Rhizobiales; family Xanthobacteraceae; genus Pseudolabrys. The sequence continues at coordinate 25,643 of NZ_DASZBV010000012.1, read as the reverse complement.
GTAATGGATGAGCCGCTCGATCAGGTCCGGCGATACCTGCCGCATCGGTGCGAAGAAGCGCAGGCGCAGGTCGTCCGGCGTGACCTCGGAGAGGAAGTCGGGATAGAGCGCGCCGTCCTGCGGCGTGAGCGGCCGCAGGAACACCGTCTCGCCGTCGCGCAATGTGACGTGGCGTTCGCGCAAAACACTCTCCGTCATTCCGGGACGCGAGCCATAAGCGCGTTTACGCGCTCTTCGACGCGCTATGGCGAGCGGGCCCAGAATGACAATACAGGTTTAGTGCGACATCAGCACCGGCACGGTCATCGACTCGAGGATGCCGCGTGTGGCGCCGCCGAGCACGAATTCGCGCAGCCGCGAGTGGCCGTAGCCGCCCATGACGATCAGGTCGGCCGAGGAATCGGCGGCGTAGGAGAGGATGGTCGAGGCGACGTCGATGTCGGGCGCGGTGATGCGCTTGACGTCGACCTTGAGCTTGTGGCGGGCGAGATGCGCGCCGAGATCGGCGCCGGGCACCTCGCCGCTCTTGGCCGGGCCGTTGCCGATGATCACGACCTCGATCTGCTTGGCGCGATTGATCAGCGGCAGCGAGTCGGCGATGGCGCGGGTGGCGGCGCGGCTGCCGTCCCAGCACATCATGACGCGGTCGAGCTTGATGCCGTCCCGCTGGATGAAGGGCACGAAGATCACCGGGCGGCCGGACTCGAACAGCGCGGCCTCGTCGATGACCTCCTCGGGGATCGCTTCGTCGCGCTCGGGCTGGCCGACGACCACGAGATCGAAGCGGCGGCCGAGCCGGCCGAGCTGATCGGCGGCGCCGGACAGGCTCGCATTGAGGATGCGATGCTCGTAGGAGACGCCGGTGCGCCGCGCCGCTTCCTCGAAGCGGGCGATGGCGGCCTTCGCCTTGTCGTTCGCCTCGGAGCGTTGCGACTCGATGAATTCGGTGGGAATGCCGCCCATCACCGCGCCGGGTATGACCGGCTCGTAGGCGAAGGCCAGGCCAAGCACGTGCGCGCCGTACTCTTCGGCAATCGAAATCGCAAATTCGCCGGCCGGATCGCGGTCGCCCAGCCCTAAATTGACAATGAGATCCTTGATCATGACAGCTCTCCTGCATGAGCGACGGCGCTCACGGCCGCCACCATGCAGGGTCCATCATCAAGGGGCCTTGACGGAAGTCAAAAGACCGGGAGCAGCAGCGTTTTTGCGCCGCACGCGCAGCCGTACTGGCTACTTCTTCTTCCCGTCCGCGTCGAACTGGCTGACATAGGCCCACAGGTTGGCGACCTTCTTGGCGTCCTTGATGCCGGGGAAAATCATCTTCGTGCCCGGGATCATCGCGCGCGGATCGTTGATGTACTTCTCGAACGTATCCTTGCCCCAGACGATGCCGGACGACTTGTTGGCCTCGGAATAGCTGAAACCCGCAGCCGTGCCCGAGTGGCGGCCGTCGAGGCCGTTGAGCTCGGGACCGACCTTGTTCTTCGCGCCCGGGCCGATCGAATGGCAGGGCAGGCACATCTTGAAGACCTGCTCGCCCGCGGCGGCGTCCTGCGCGTGCGCGGCGCCTGTCATCGTCAGCGCGGCCAAAGCCGCGGCGGCGGCGAGCCCAATTCCAGCTTTCATCTCGTGCGTTCCTCTTATGCATGGCGCTGGCGCCCCGACCGCAGCCAACGTCCGTTTCCGTGTGTTGTGCCAGCCCTAGGTGGCGGGCGTCAAATGGCCTATCGTCGCCTCGAATGTGAATTGCCGGGAGGTCGCATCATGTCGGTCCACATGCCGGAGCCGGATCAGGCCGTGCTCGGCCGCCGCGCGCGCATCGTCGCGACGCTGCGTCAGCTCGTGCCCGGCGAAGGCGTGATCGCGACCGAGCATGAGATGCGTCCGTTCGAGAGCGATGGCCTGACCGCGTACCGCCAACTGCCGATGGTCGTGGTGCTGCCGGAGACCACGCGGCAGGTCTCGGAGGTGCTGAAATACTGCCATGAAGAGGGCATCAAGGTGGTGCCGCGTGGCGCCGGCACCTCGCTCTCCGGCGGGGCGCTGCCGCTCGCCGACGGCGTGCTGCTCGGCATGGCCAAGTTCAACAGCATCCGTGAGATCGATTTCGCCAGCCGCCTCGCGGTGGTCGAGCCGGGCGTCACCAATCTCGGCATCTCCACCGCCGTGGCGCATGCCGGCTTCTATTATGCGCCCGATCCATCCTCGCAGATCGCCTGCACCATCGGTGGCAACATCGCCGAGAATTCCGGCGGCGTGCATTGCCTGAAATACGGCATGACCACCAACAACGTGCTCGGCTGCGAGATCGTGCTGATGGACGGGCAGATCCTGCGCCTCGGCGGCAAGCACCTCGATGCTGCCGGCTACGACCTGCTCGGCCTCGTCACCGGCTCGGAAGGGCTGCTCGGCGTCGTCACCGAGGTGACGGTGCGTCTCTTGAAGAAGCCGGAGACCGCGCGCGCCGTGCTGGTCGGTTTCCCGACCTCGGAGCAGGCGGGCGAATGCGTGTCGCGCATCATCGGCGCCGGCATCATCCCCGGCGGCATGGAGATGATGGACAAGCCCGCAATTCATGCGGCGGAAGAATTCGTCCACGCTGGCTACCCGCTCGACGTCGAGGCGCTGCTGATCGTCGAGCTCGACGGTCCCTCGGCGGAAGTCGATTACTTGATCGGCCGCGTCGAGACGATTGCGCGCGACCGTGGCGCGGTGTCGGTGAAGGCATCGCGCTCGGAGGAGGAGCGGCTGCTGTTCTGGGCCGGGCGCAAGGCGGCGTTCCCGGCGGCGGGACGCATCTCGCCAGACTATTACTGCATGGACGGCACCATTCCGCGCGCCAAGCTGCCGCTCGTCCTCAAGCGCATGAAGGAGATGTCGGAGACATACGGCCTGCGCGTCGCCAACGTCTTCCACGCCGGCGACGGCAACCTGCATCCGCTCATCCTCTACGACGCCAACAAGGAAGGCGAGCTCGACCGCGCCGAGGCGTTCGGCGCCGACATCCTCAAACTCTGCGTCGAGGTCGGCGGCGTGCTGACCGGCGAGCATGGCGTCGGCGTCGAGAAGCGCGACCTGATGCCGACGATGTTCTCGGAGATCGACCTCGCGGCGCAGGAGCGGGTCAAGTGCGCCTTCGACCCGAAGGGCCTGCTCAATCCCGGCAAAGTGTTTCCCACCTTGCACCGCTGCGCCGAGCTCGGCCGCATGCACATCTCCGGCGGCAAGCTGCCGTTCCCGGATATTCCGAGGTTTTGAATATGCAATTCGGACTGTTCTGTTCGCCGAAGGCGGACGCGGCGGGCTTTGGCCCGGAGACCGGCCAGGGCTTCAAGGACTACCTCGACTTCAACATCGAGGCCGAGGCGCTTGGGCTTTGCTCGAGCTTTTCCGTCGAGCATCACTTCAGCGGCTGGAACCAGGCCTCCGCCACCTTGATGCTGTTGTTGGCGCTGGCCATGCGCACGAAGACCTTGCGCGTCGGCACGGCGGTGCTGGTGCTGCCGTGGCACAATCCGGTGTTGCTCGCGGAGCAGGCGGCGACGCTTGACCTCTTGTCCGACGGCCGCTTCGATTTCGGCATCGGCAAGGGCTACCGGCACAGCGAGTTCAAGGGCTTCGCCATGCCGCGCGAGGAGGCCGATGCGCGCTTCGAGGAGGGCCTCGACGTGCTCACGCGCGCCTTCACGACGCGCGAGCGCTTCTCGCATCACGGCCGCTTCTGGCATTTCGACGACATCGTCGTCGAGCCGCCGCCGATGCAAACGCCGCATCCGCCGTTCTGGGTGGCGGCCGGCCATCCGCAGTCGATCCGCAACGCCGCCGCGCGCGGCTTCAACCTGATCCTCGACCAGTACGCCTCGCCGGCCGTGCTTGGCGAGCGCATCGCCGTCTACCGCGCCGAGCGCGAGGCACGGGGCTTGAGCTTTGCGCCGGGGCAGGTGGCGGTTGCGCGCCAGCTCTATGTGGCAAGGGACAAAGCCGACAAGGAGGCGGCGCTGGAGAAGCAGCGGCAGTACACGCAGCGCACCATCACCTCGGCGCGGCCGCCGGACGGCAAGACTGGCTCGCACGTGCTCGCCTACGCCGACAAGGCCGGGGCGACCGAAGAGAACGCGATGTTCGGCACGCCTGACGAGATCGCCGGCATGCTGGAGGCGCTGCGGGCCGCGGGCGTCACCTACATCCTGCTGACGATCTCGGGCGGCGCCGACCAGTTGCGGCGCTTTGCGCGCGAGATCATGCCGGCGTTTGCCGACGCGCCTGCCGCGCGCGCCGCCGAGTGATAGAACACGTCCCATGACCGATCGTCTCAAACCCCGGGATGCGCGCGACGTCGAGGAGGCGGTGCGCTGGGCCGTGTCCGACGGCAAGGCGCTCGACGTCGTCGGCCAGGGTTCCAAGCGCGCCATCGGGCGGCCGAGCCAGACCGACCTGACGCTCGACGTGTCGGGCCTCACCGGCGTCACGCTCTACGAGCCGGAGGAACTGGTGCTGTCGGCGAAGGCCGGCACGCCGATTGCCGAGATCGAGGCGCTGGTCGACAAGCACGGTCAGCAGCTCGCCTTCGAGCCGGCCGATTACGGACCGCTGTTCGGCCAGGCCGCGGGGCAGGGCACGATTGGCGGCGTCGTCGCCGCCAATCTCTCCGGTCCGCGCCGCATCAAGGCCGGCGCCGCGCGCGACCACGTGCTCGGCGCCAGCGCCGTGACCGGCCGCGCCGAGACCATCAAGACCGGCGGCCGCGTGGTGAAGAACGTCACCGGCTACGACCTGTGCAAGGTGCTGTCCGGCTCCTGGGGCACGCTGGCGGTGATGACCGACATTACGATCAAGGTGCTGCCGAAGCCGGAGACCGAGGCGACCGTGGTGGTCGAGGGCCTGAGCGATGCGCAGGCCTGCGCCGCCATGACGGCGGCGACCGGCTCGTCGGCGGACGTCTCCGGCGCCGCGCATCTGCCCGACCACGTCGCATCCTGGTTCGCCGGCCTCAAGGCGGAGGCCGCGACAGTGCTTCGCCTGGAAGGCGTGGCGCCGTCGGTGAAGCATCGCGAAGGGCAGCTCGCCGCGCTGATGAAAACCTTCGGCCCGGTGTCCATTCTCGACGCGGCCGCCTCGCGCGCGGTCTGGCGCGACATCCGCGACGTGAAGGCCTTCGCCGTCGCCTCGGCGCGGCACCGGCCGGTATGGCGCATCTCCACCGCGCCGGCGCAGGCGCATCGCCTCGTCGACCTGATCACGCCGGCGGCGCAGATGTTTTACGACTGGGCGGGCGGGCTGGTCTGGCTCGGCATGCCTTATGAAGACGAGCCCGACGCCGGTTCCGTGCGCATGGCCGTCGGCGAGCTCGGAGGCCACGCCACGCTGATCCGTGCGCCGGCGGCGGTACGTGCCGCGGTCGATGTGTTCCAGCCGGAGCCGCCGGGCCTGCGCGCGCTCAGCCACCGCGTGAAGGAAAGCTTCGACCCGAAGGGCGTGCTCAACCCCGGTCGCATGTGGGCGGGCATCTGATGCAAACCTCATTCACTCTCGCGCAACTCGCCGATCCGCAGACCGCCGAAGCGGAGAAGATCCTGCGCGCCTGCGTGCACTGCGGCTTCTGCACCGCCACCTGTCCGACCTATGTGCTGCTCGGCGATGAGCTCGATTCGCCGCGCGGCCGCATCTACCTGATCAAGGATATGCTGGAGCACGACCGCCCGGGGACCGCCGAGGTGGTCAAGCACGTCGATCGTTGCCTCTCCTGCCTGTCCTGCATGACCACCTGTCCGTCGGGCGTGCACTACATGCACCTCGTCGATCATGCCCGCGACCACATCGAGAAGACCTACAAGCGACCGCTCGCCGACCGGCTGATTCGCGATCTGCTGGCGCGCGTGCTGCCCGACCCGGCGCTGTTCCGCTGGGCCGCGGTGGCGGGCCTGGTCGGCAAGCCGTTCGCGCCGGCGCTCAAGGCGATCGGCCTGAAGCGGCTCGCGGCGATGCTCAGCCTCACGCCGAGCCACGTGCCGGCGCCGCCGTCCGACCGCAGCCGCAAGGTGTATCCGGCGGAGGGCGAACGGCGCGGCCGGGTGGCGCTGCTCGCCGGCTGCATCAACCCGGTGCTGGCGCCCTCGACCAACGAGGCTGCGATCCGCGTGCTCAATCGCCATGGCATCGAGGTCGTCATTGCCGAGGGCGACGGCTGCTGCGGCTCGCTGGTGCACCACATGGGCCGCGAGGCGCAGGCCATGACACAGGCCAAGCACCTGATCGACGCCTGGATGGTCGAGATCGACGGCGAGGGGCTCGACGCCATCCTGATGACCGTCTCCGGCTGCGGTACCGTCGTGAAGGATTACGGCTTCCTGCTGCGCACCGATTCGGCCTATGCCGAGAAGGCGAAGGCGGTGTCGCGTCTCGCCAAGGACGTCAGCGAGTACTTGTACACACTCGAGCTTACGCCGACCGGCACCGCGAAGCCGCTCGCCGTCGCTTATCATTCCGCATGTTCGCTGCAGCACGGGCAGAAGATCGTCGGCGCGCCGAAAGAATTGCTTTGCAAACTTAACTTCATCGTCAAAGATGTGCCGGAAGGGCATTTGTGTTGCGGCTCGGCGGGCACCTACAACATCCTCCAGCCCTCATTGGCTGACAGGCTGCGTGACCGCAAGGTCGCCAACATCGAACGGCTCGAGCCGGATGTGGTCGCGGCCGGCAATATCGGCTGCATCACCCAGATCGCCGCCGGCACTTCGATCCCGGTCGTCCATACGGTCGAGCTCATCGATTGGGCGACCGGCGGTCCGGTGCCGGAGGGCTTGCGCGATCTGGCCGCGAAGCAGCGCGTCGCTGCCGTGGCCGGCAAGGGGAGCGAGGCCTGACGGCGTTTCGTTGACGCCCCCGGTCCCGCCCGACGTCAGCGTGGGTTGAGTGGTTGAACCATTCCGGAGGACTTAGAAATGGCGAAGAAGCGTAAGAAGGCGAAAGCGAAGAAAGCCAAGAAGGCGGTGAAGCGCGCCGCCCCGGCCAAGAAGAAGAAAACCGTGAAGGCCAAGAAGGCCGTGAAGAAGAAGGCCGCGCGCAAGCCGGCGAAGAAGCCCGCTCCGGCGCCGGCTGCTGCGCCGATGCCCATCCTGTCGACCCTGGGCGGCCTGCTCGGCGGCGGCAAGGAAGGCCAGTGAAGCATCGCGCCGGCGATCGCCACAGCGGTCGCCGGCAGCGTCTCCACCGATAGGCGAAGGGCCGAATTCGAGCGCGCCAGGCAAGGCCGGCGCGGGTCCCGCCGTCATTACCACCGATTGCATCGCCTTTAGGCGACGCTTAGCATGCGCCGGCGCGCGGTTTCCGGGCGCGGAACCCGCATTGCACGCAATTACAGAACCAGTCGAAAGGGAGCCCGAGCATGGCTACGTACAAAATCCTACTTATGGGAGCGTCTTACGGGTCGCTGCTCGCCTCCAAGATCCTGTTCGGCGGCCATTCGGTGCATCTCGTCTGCCTGCCCGCGGAAGCCGACCTGATCAACGCCGAAGGCTTCCGCGTCTATCTGCCGGTCAAGGGCCGGCAGGACCGCATCACGCTCGATTCGCGCAAGCTGCCCGGCAAGGTGACCGCCGGCGGCGCGGCCGGCGTCAACCCGGCCGACTACGACCTCGTCGGCCTGGCGATGCAGGAGCCGCAGTACCGCTCGCCGGGCGTGCGCGAACTGCTCGATGCCGTGGCGAAGGCAAAGGTGCCGTGCATGTCGATCATGAACATGCCGCCGCTGCCCTACGTGAAGCGCATCCCCGGCCTCGACTACGACGCGCTCAAGCCGGCCTACACCGACGCAAGCGTATGGGACAGTTTCGATCCCGGCCGCGTCACCCTGTGCAGCCCCGATCCGCAGGCGATTCGTCCGCCCGAGGGCAAGGCCAACGAGCTGCTGGTCACGCTGCCGACCAACTTCAAGGTGGCCAGGTTCGAGGACGACAAGCACACGAAGATCCTGCGCGATCTCGAGAAGGACATCGACGCGGTGCGCTACGACGTCGACGGCGCCAAGATCGAGCTGCCGGTGAAGCTGCGCGTGCACGAATCGATCTTCACGCCGCTGGCCAAGTGGTCGATGCTGCTCGCGGGCAACTACCGCTGCATCACCAAGGACGGCATGCGCACCGCGCAGGAAGCCGTGCATTCCAACATCGCCGAGGCGCGCGAGGTCTACAACTTCGTGTTCGACCTGTGCGTCAAGCTCGGCGCCAAGCCGGAAGACCTGGTGCCGTTCGAGAAATACGCGGCGGCGGCGCAGAGCCTGTCGCGTCCGGCCTCGGCCGCGCGGGCGCTGCAGAACGGCGCCCCGAACATCGAACGCGCCGACAAGCTGGTGCAACTCATCGCCCGGCAGAAGGGCATGCAGAACGACAAGGTCGACGCCATTGTCGCGCTGGTGGATTCGCGGCTGGACGCCAACCGGAAGAAGGCCGCGGCCTGAAGATAAGTCGCATCGCGATATAAAATCGGCCCTGCCGCCCCGGCGGCAGGGTTTTTTATTGGTTATTAATTCCAATTTGCCCGTCGGCGGCCGGGAATTATCCCCAAGCCGGGCGATTTCACGCAAAGAATTGTGACATCCGCGCAACAGCGCATTTGAATCCTGTCAAAGACCCCCGCAACCGCCCAAAAAGGCAGCAACTGCCGAAGTTTTCGCCTTGGGCTTCGGAACCGCCGGTGCGTAAATCCGGCTGTACCGCGCGTCCTGTTGCGTACGGGTCGATCGGAGCCGGGGAAGAGAATTCAGTACGCAATTGCGACGTGCACACAGGCATCGGCTCAAAGTCCGATCGAACCGAAGAAAAGGGGCAGGCTCCAATGAAGAAAGTAGTTTTGTCAGTCGTAGCGGCGCTTGCGGTTTCGGCCGCAGTCCCCGCCTTCGCGGCGGACATGCCGGTCAAGGCGGCGAAAGTGGCTGCGGCGCCCGCGCCGAGCCCGTTCGACATCGCCTTCGGCACCGCCTTCACCACCGATTACGTGCTGCGCGGCATCTCGCAGTCGAACCGTAAGCCGGCCGTTCAGGGCTATTTCGAGCTCGATTACACGGTCACGGACTGGGTGAAGCTGTATGCCGGCGTCTGGGGCTCGAGCCTCTACGCCGGACTTGCCGATGCCGAGTTCGACATCACCGCCGGCGCCCGTTTCACCTGGGGCAACTTCGGCCTCGATGTCGGCTACGTCCAGTACGAGTATCCGAACGGCGTCACGGCGAGCGGCACCGGCAACTACGGCGAGTTCTACGCCAAGCCGAGCTACAAGTTTAACGACTGGCTGACCGTCGGCGGCATCTTCGACGGCGGCAGCAATTTCAATGACAAGGTCGCCGGCGGTGCGGGCGGCGCGGGCGTGTGGACCGGCGATGCGGTCGCCTACTACTATTCGGGCAATGCCGTCATCACGTTGCCCTGGCAGCCGGCGGGCATCACCATCTCGCTGAACCCGGAAATCGGCCGCCAGGTCTACAGCTCGGACGTCTTCACGAATCTCGCTCTGCCGAGCTACACCTACTGGGACGTCGGCCTCGACTTCAACTACAAGGCCGTCACCCTCGACCTGCGTTACTGGGACACCAACAAGCACAACACCTTCCTGTCGCCGGTTGCTTACGGCGCGAAGGATCTGGGTGGCTCGACCTTCGTCGCGACTTTGAAGTTCGACACCACGCTGTCGGCCCTCAAGTAAGCTGACGTTTCGATCTGAGACGAACGGCGGCTCCCCCGGGAGCCGCCGTTTTGTTTTTGCCTGTCACTCGGCCGGCGTCAGGCTGGCTTCGCTCAGCACGTGGTGGTCGCCCTGATGCACGAGCGCGAGGCGGCGCTTGTGGAAGGCGGCGAGAGTGCTGCGGTGGCCGATGGAGACGACGGTCGCGTGCGGCAGCCGCTGTTGCAGCAGCCGGTAGAGCGTGGCCTCGGCCGCCTCGTCGAGCGAGGCCGTCGCCTCGTCGAGGAAGAGGAAATCCGGCGCGTGCACCAGCGCCCGCGCGATGCCGAGCCGCTGCTGCTCGCCGGGCGACAGCATGCGATTCCAATGCGCCTCCTCGCCGATGCGGTCCACGAGTCCCGGCAGGCCGACGGCGGCGATCAGTTCGGCGACCTTCTCCGCATCGTAGTGGCCCGTCTCGGCCGGATAGGCGACGGCGGCGGCGAGCGGCGCGATCGGGAAATACGGACGCTGCGGCAGGATCATCACCCTGGCGTCCTTCGGCAGCGTGATGTGGCCTTCGCCGAACGGCCAGACGCCGGCGAGCGCGCGGAACAAGGTCGATTTGCCGGTGCCCGACGGCCCGCTCAGTAACACGTGCTCGCCGAGCTCGATCGATACGTCCCTGGCGTTGACCAGCGGCACGCCATCCGGCAGCCGCACGGCAAGATCCTTGAAGGCGACCGCCTTACCTTCGCCGCGGTCGATGACGATGCCGCTGGTCGCCGCGAGCCGACGCGCCGAGGCGACCGACTGCTCGAACCCGGACAGACGTTCGATCACCGCGCTCCATTCGGCGAGGCTGCGATAGAGCGAGACGAACACCGAGAGCGCGCTCTGGACCTGGCCGAAGGCATTGGCGGTCTGCATCAGGCCGCCCAGTTGCAGCTTGTTGGCGAAATAAGCGGGGCTGACCATGATGAACGGAAACACCACCGCCGCCTGCGAATAGCTGGCGGTGAAGAAGGTCAGCTTCTTCTGGCGTGTCATCAGCGCGTACCAGTTGGCGACGACGTTGCCGAAGCGCATCAGCAGCCGCTCGCGCTCGGCCTCATCGCCCTCGAGCAGGGCGATCTGCTCGGAGTTTTCGCGCACGCGCACGAGGTTGAAGCGGAAGTCGGCCTCGTAGCGCTGTTGCTGGAAGTTCAGCGCCACCAGCGGGCGTCCGATCAGGTGCGTCAGCGCGGTGCCAAAGACGGCGTAGACGAAGGCCGCCCACAGCAGATAGCCGGGAATGTTGACGCCGAACAGCGACAGCGGCGCGGCTTGCGACAGCGACCACAGGATCACCATGAAGGAGATCAGCGTCACCGTCGAATTGAGAACCTGCAACCCGATGGTCAGCGTCAGTTCGATGAACGAACGGATGTCCTCGGAAATACGCTGGTCAGGGTTGTCGGCGGCATCGCCCTGCAACTGCATGCGGTAATGCACGGAGTGCTCGAGCCAATCGCCAAGATAGACGCGGGTCAGCCAGCGGCGCCAGCGGATCTGCAACCACTGGTTCAGGTACAATTGATAGACGGCGAGCGCCACAAAGGCGGCGGCGATGACGCAGAAATAACCGAGCTGATAGACGAAGACGTTCCAGTTGCGCTCCTGCAGTGCGTTGTAGAAAGCGTTGTTCCAGGAATTATACAGGACCGTCAGGCCGACGATCGACAATTCGATGGCGACGACTGCGGCAAAGAGAATTCGTCCCGCCCAGCGGTCCTCCGAACTGAAATAGGGGCTGGCAATACGCCACACGGTGGCGAGGGTGGAAAGCATGCCTCTCACGGGAGGGCTCCTGTCTGGCTGACGGCAATGGTCATAGCCGATACCGCGATTGGGCGGGTGGGCTCGGGCGCCCCGGTCCGCTGCTGACGCAGGAATGCGGCGGGTACGAGGCCATAGGGGTCGCCGCCCACGCGATGGGCATGTCCAGACTTCACAAAAATTGGAGCGGCGCCACCGCTCCGTCGTATAAAGCCTGCCGGATTAACGGAGTTTAATGTGGCCGACACCGAACTCATGGCGCTGACCGCCATCGAGGCCGCCGCGCTGATCGCCGACGGCGAGCTCACCTCCGAAGCCTATGTCGGAGCCTGCCTCGACCGGATCGCGGCGATGGACGACGACGTCCGCGCCTTCGTGCATCTCGATCCCGACGCGGCGCTCATGCAGGCGCAGGCGCTCGACGAGCGGCAGCGCGACGGCGAGCCGCTTGGCGCCCTGCATGGTGTGCCGGTGGCGATCAAGGACATCTTCGACACCGCCGATTATCCGACCGAATGCGGCTCGCCGCTGCTCAAGGGACGGCGGCCGCGCGAAGACGCGGCGGCGGTGGCGCAGCTGCGGGCGGCCGGCGCCGTGATCATCGGCAAGACCGTGACCACCGAGTGCGCCTATTACCATCCGGGGCCGACGCGCAATCCGCACGATCTCACCCGCACGCCGGGCGGCTCGTCCTCGGGCTCGGCCGCGGCAGTGGCGGCCGAGATGGTGCCGCTCGCCATCGGCTCGCAGACCAACGGCTCGATGATCCGTCCCGCCGCCTTCTGCGGCGTCTACGGCATGAAGCCGACGCACGGCGCGATTTCACGCCGTGGTGCGCTGACGCTGTCGCGTGCGCTCGACCATGTCGGCGTCTTCGCGCGTACGATCGGCGACGTTGCGCTGATGCTCGATGTGCTCGTCGGCCACGACGCGGGCGACGCCGATACGCGGCCGGTCGCCGCGCCGGACTTCCTCGCGACCGCCGTCGATGAATTGCCGTCGCCGCCGCGCTTCGCTTTCGTGGGCACACCGTTCTGGGATAAGGCTGACGCCACGACGCGCGCGGCCTTCGAGGAGCTCGCCGATGCGCTCGGCGATCATTGCGACGCGGTCGACCTGCCGGATGTGTTTGCCGGCGCCGTCGACGACCAGCGCGTGGTGATGGCGGTGGACATGGCGCACAACCTCTCGGGCATGATCGCGCGCGGCGACGAGTCGCAATCGAGCGAGACGCTGCGCGCCTTCCTCGCCGAAGGGCGGGAGATTAGTGCCGCGCGCTATCTCGAGGCGCGCGACAACGCCGTCCGCTATCGCGACGGCATCGCCGGCATCCTCAGCGATTACGACGCCATCATCACGCCGGCGACGGTTGGCGTCGCGCCGGTCGGCGAGGCGACCGGCAGCCCGATGTTCTGCTCGCTCTGGACGCTCGCCGGCGTCCCGGCTTTGTCGCTGCCGCTGTTGACCGGCGAGGCCGGCCTGCCGCTCGGGCTGCAACTCGTCGGCGCGCCGCGCGACGACGCGCGGCTCCTGCGCACGGCGAACTGGCTGGCCGGGCGGCTCGGCGAGTAATCGGGGCTCAGCCCAACTCGCGCTTGAGAAAGGCGATGCTGCGCGACCAGGCGAGCTCGGCGGCGGCCTTGTCGTAGCGGCTCGACGTGTCGTTGTTGAAGGCGTGATTGACGCCCGGATAGACGAAGATCTCGAACTGCTTGTGGTTGGCCTTGAGCGCGTTCTCGAAGGCGGGAATGCCGGCGTCGATGCGCTGGTCGAGGCCGGCATATTGCAGGAGCAGCGCTGCCTTGATCTTCGGCACCTGCGCCGCCGGCGGCTGCTGGCCGTAATAGACGACGCCCGCTTTCAGCTCCGGTGACAGCACGGCGAGGCGATTGACCATGCCGCCGCCCCAGCAGAAGCCGATGGCGCCGACCTTGCCGTTCGAGCCGGGCGACCCGGCCAGGATCGGCACCAGCGAAGCGATGTGCTCCGCCGTCTCCGCCGGATCGAGCTTGCCGATCAGGTCGCGCGCTCTGTCTTCGTCGGCGGGCGTGCCGCCGAGCGGCGACAGGAGGTCGACCGCGTAAGTGGCGAAGCCCTCCAGTGCGAGCCGGCGCGCGATGTCCTTAATGTGCGGATTGAGCCCGCGGTTTTCGTGCACGACGATCATCGAGGGGACGGTGTTCTTGTCCTTCGGCCGCGCCATGTAGGCGGCGATGCGCGATGGCGACGCCTTGTAATAGATGGTGTTGGTCACGAGGCGCGGATCGTCGGCGGCGACCGTCTCGGCGCGCGCGTAATCGTTCGTGAGCAGCGGCAACAACGCCAGCGCCGCCGCGCTCGAGCCGGCGATCTTCGCCAGGCGATCGAAGAAATCGCGGCGGTTGAATTCGCCGTGCGTGAACCGGTCGTAGAGGTCGATGATCTGTTGATCCAAGGCGGAGTTCCTTGCAGTCCTGCTACGCCAGTTCGCGGCGGCGGCTATCCTACTTTCAATCGAATTGCGACTGAAGTAGGTAGAGGCCCTTCCTCTGCACGCTGGCGCCGCGAGCGCGGTCGATAATCCGGAGAATTTGATGTGGAATTTACGCCCGGCCGCGCGCCGCTCGACGCGCGGTATCGCCACGGTCTTGTTGTTGCTCGCATCTCCCGCGCTCGGCAACGACGTATTTCCCTACGACCGGCAGTTGATGCTCGACGTCGCGCCGATGGGCAAGGTGCGGCGGACGCCGAGCATCACCATCGACTCGGACGGCTCGGCGCGGCTGGAATTGTGGTGCCGGACCGCCAGTGCGCAGGTGACGACGAACGGCGATCAGATTCGCATCGTGCCGGCCCCGCTGCCCGAGAGCTTGCCGCAGTACATGCGCGACGGCCAGTGCGCGCCCGAGCGCATGGACGCCGACGTCACCCTGCTCAACGCGCTGGCGCAGGTGACGACATGGCGCAAGGCCGGCGGCGGCGTCACGCTCGAGGGACCGGTCGCGCTGCGCTTCCTGGCGGACGACCACTGATGCGGCGGACGCGGCCCGGAAAGCGGCCGGGCAAGGTGATCTGCTGCGCCTGGTCCTCCGGCTTGACGAAAATGGCGATCACTTCCGGATGCGCCGCCTGGATCGCGGCTTCGAGCGCGTCGACGGCGCGCTCGATCTGTGGCGCCGTCATGCTGTCGCGGAATTCGAGGCTGAGCGCCACCACGACCTGATCCGGCGCCATGTGCACGGTGAACACGATCTGCACGTGCTCGATGCCGTCGATGCGGCTGGCGGTGCGCTGGATCGCCTGGCGCAACTCGCGGCTCGCGGGCTCGCCGATCAGCAGGCCCTTGCTTTCGCGCGCGAGCATCAGCGCGGTGATGCCGAGCACCAGCGCGATGCCAAGCGAGGCGGCACCGTCGAGGACCGGCAGGTCAAGATGCGAGGCGAAGAAGGTGCCGAGGAAGGCGATGAGCAAGCCGACCAAAGCGGCGCTGTCCTCGAGCAGCACGATGAAGGTGGGCGGGTCCTTGCTCTGGCGCACGGCCTCGAAATAGCCGGCGCTGCCTTTGGCGTTGTGGAATTCGCGCAGCGCGAAGGCCCAGCTCGTGCCTTCGAACAAAGCAGCGCAGCCGAGCACGATGTAGGCGACCAGCGGGTTGTCGATCGCGCGTGGATGAAGAATGTGCTCGACGCCCTCGTAGGCGGTGACGCCGGCGCCGAGCGTGAACATCAGCAGCGAGACGATGAAGCTCCAGAAATAGAGTTCGCGGCCGTAGCCGAGCGGGTGCAGCGTGTCGGGCGGCCGCTCGGCGCGCGTGAGGCCGTAGAGCAGGACGATCTGGTCGGCGGTGTCGACGGTTGAGTGGATGGCTTCGCTGAGCATCGCCGACGAGCCGGTCCACCAGGCGGCGACGAACTTGGTCACAGCGACCAGCAAGTTGCCGGCGAGCGCGGCATGAACGACGAGTCTCGATGCGGGTGCCGCGGCCATGCGCGCTCAACGCACGGGGCGGAACTTGGGTTTCATAACAGAGCCGGTGCCTCGGACGCGCCGCAGCACGGAGCGAAGCGAAGTGATGCGGTGCAGATCCGGGGCCCCGGGTTTCGCGTGCCGATGAAAGCGGCAGTTGCAAAATCGGGGTCCCGGGTCAGCGTCGCAGCATTGCATGCTGCACCGCGCCGGGGACGCGGGCCGGCCGGGGCGCCCAAAAGCAAAAAGGCCGGCTTGCGCCGGCCTTTTCGTCTGTTCGTTCGTGACGGGCGTCACTTACATCATGCCGCCCATGCCACCCATTCCGCCCATGCCGCCGCCACCCGGCATCGCCGGAGCAGCGTCCCGCGGCAGCTCGGCGACCATCGCCTCGGTGGTGACCAGCAGGCCGGCAATCGACGCCGCGTCCTGCAGGGCCGTGCGCACGACCTTCGCCGGGTCGACGATGCCCTTGGCGATCATGTCGACGTACTCTTCGTTCTGCGCGTCGAAGCCAAACGTCTCGTCCTTGCTCTCGAGGATCTTGCCGACCACGATCGAGCCCTCGACACCGGCGTTCTCGGCGATCTGGCGGATCGGAGCCTCCAGCGCCTTGAGCACGATGTTGATGCCGGCCTGCACGTCGGCGTTCTCGTTCGTGAGCTTGCCGACCGCCTTCTTGGCGCGCAGCAGCGCGCAGCCGCCGCCGGGCACGATGCCCTCTTCCACCGCAGCGCGGGTGGCGTTGAGCGCGTCGTCGACGCGGTCCTTCTTCTCCTTGACCTCGATCTCGGTCGAGCCGCCGACCTTGATGACGGCCACGCCGCCGGCCAGCTTGGCCAGACGCTCTTGCAGCTTCTCGCGGTCGTAGTCCGAGGTGGTCTCCTCGATCTGCGCCTTGATCTGCTGCACGCGCGCCTCGATGTCGGCCTTCTTGCCGGCGCCGTTGACGATCGTGGTCTTCTCTTTCTCGATGATCACCTTTTTGGCGCGGCCCAGCATGTTGAGGGTCACGTTCTCGAGCTTGATGCCGAGGTCCTCGGAGATGAGCTGGCCGCCGGTGAGGATCGCGATGTCCTCGAGCATGGCCTTGCGGCGGTCACCGAAGCCCGGCGCCTTGACGGCGGCGACCTTCAGTCCACCACGCAGCTTGTTGACGACGAGCGTGGCAATCGCCTCGCCCTCGACGTCCTCGGCGACGATGATGAGCGGCTTGCCCGACTGCACCACCGCCTCGAGCACCGGCAGCATGGCCTGAAGGCCGGACAGCTTCTTTTCGTGCAGGAGGATGTAGGCGTCCTCCAGCTCCGCAATCATCTTCTCGGCGTTGGTGACGAAGTAGGGGGAAATATAACCGCGGTCGAATTGCATGCCTTCGACGATCTCGACCTCGGTCTCCATCGCCTTGGCTTCTTCGACCGTGATGACGCCCTCGTTGCCGACCTTCTGCATGGCCTGCGCGATCATCTTGCCGATTTGGCTGTCGCCGTTGGCCGAGATGGTGCCGACCTGGCCGACCTCGGCCGAGGACGAGACCTTCTTGGCGCGCTTCTCGATGTCCTTGACGACGGCGCCGACCGCGATGTCGATGCCGCGCTTGAGATCCATCGGGTTCATTCCGGCGGCGACGGACTTGGCGCCTTCGCGCACGATCGCCTGGGCAAGCACGGTCGCGGTGGTGGTGCCATCGCCAGCCATGTCGTTGGTGCGGGAAGCGACTTCGCGCACCATTTGCGCGCCCATGTTTTCGAACTTGTCCTCGAGCTCGATCTCCTTCGCCACCGTCACACCGTCCTTGGTGATGCGCGGCGCGCCGAACGACTTGTCGAGCACGACGTTGCGGCCCTTCGGGCCGAGGGTCACCTTCACCGCGTTGGCGAGGATGTCGACGCCGCGCAGCATGCGATCGCGCGCGTCGCCAGAGAATTTGACGTCCTTGGCAGCCATTTCAATTCACTCCAATGATGGTGTTGTGCGCGCGGGCGATCAGGCGATCACGCCCATGATGTCGGACTCCTTCATGATCAGGAGATCCTCGCCGTCGATCTTGACCTCGGTGCCCGACCACTTGCCGAACAGCACGCGGTCGCCGACCTTCAGGTCCATCGGGGTCAGCTTGCCGCTCTCGTCACGGCCGCCCGGGCCGACGGCGACAACCTCGCCCTCTTGCGGCTTCTCTTTCGCGGTATCGGGGATGATGATGCCGCCCTTGGTCTTCTCTTCAGCCTCGATACGGCGCACGACCACGCGGTCGTGCAGGGGACGGAACTTGGTCTTGGCCATGGCTTCCTCGTCGGCGCTCCCGCGCGGCTCTGAACTTTGGAAAGTGTCGCTAATGCAAGCCGTTAGCACTCATTAACGGAGAGTGCCAGACGGTCGCCCGGGAGATATTGCGGATCGGGAAACCTGTCAAGGCGGAGCGGCGTCGCGGATTACCGTGCGCCGCCGCGCTTGCGGCCAAAAGCCACGGTTCTGCTTGCACTTGCCGGCGCACCCCAGCAATGTCGGTTTTCGCGAAGCAGGAGTCCCGATGCGACCGTTCCCCCTCCGCCTCATCCCGATCGTTTCCGTTGCGCTGCTCGGCCTCGCATTGGCGGCCTGCACCACCACCTCGCCCGCGCCGCCGCCGGAACAGGCCGCGCCGCCGGTGACGCCGACCCTGCCGCCGGCTTTCCCGCCGAGCGCTATCGTCGGCCGCTGGGGACTTGCCGCCTACCACGTCGAGACCGATCGCCAGCGCACCGAGGCGGCCGCGCTCAAGGCCTGCACGCAGCCTTACGTCATCACGCTCGGCCCGACCGGCGGCGTGATGATGCATCTCGCCGACCAGGCGACGCCGAGCGAGTTGCGCCTGAAGGGCGCGCCGGGCGGCAAGACCTATATCGGCCCGGCCGACGACCCGCCGGGCGGCCAGCAGGACCGCGAGGTCGAGCAGTTCGACGGCCGCGTCATGATCCTGCGCTGGATCGATCCGGAGGTGCAGGGGCGCTACGGCACGATGGTCTACGTGCGCTGCCCGGCCGAAGGCGTGAAGAAGCCGCGTCGCGCGGCGGCCAAGCCGAAGCCGAAGACCAAGCCGAAGCCGAAACCCGCCGGCTGACGCCGGTGAGGCCGTGACAACGACCGGCATCGCGCGCTCGTTGCTTCACGGCCCCTGGCGCGCCGTGCCGGTGCTCGGCGTGACGCAGATTATCGCCTGGGGCGCGATCTTCTACACGCCGGTCTTGATCGTGCCACAGATCGCCGCCGAGCGCGGCTGGTCGATCGCCTTCGCCATGGGCGGGTTCTCGCTCGGTCTGCTCACCGCGGGCATCGCCGCGCGCACGATCGGCGCTTCGATCGACCGCCTCGGCGGCCACATCACGATGACCTGCGGCTCGCTCGCCGGCGCGCTCGGGCTGGCGCTCATCACGCTCGCCGCCAGCCCGGCCGCTTACTACGCCGTGTGGATACTGCTCGGCGCGGCGATGGGGGCGAGTCTCTACGACGCCGCCTTCGCCAGCCTCGGCCGCATCTTCGGCATGGGCGCGCGGCGGCCGATCACCGCGCTGACGCTTGCCGGTGGCTTCGCCTCGACGGTGAGCTGGCCGATGACGCATCTGCTCATCGACAGCATCGGCTGGCGCGGCTGCTATCTCGTCTATGCCGCGGCGCTCGCGCTCGTCAACGCGCCGCTGCACGCGTTCCTGTTGCCGCGCACGCGACATGCCGCGGACATGCCGACACCGGACACGCGCGCGACGCCGAAGCCCACGACGCTGCTGCCGGCGCGCGGGCTGATCTTTCTGCTCGTCGCCTCCGCCTTCGCCTCATATGCGTTTGTGCCGTCCGGCCTGTCGGCACATCTGCTCGCGATCTTCCAGCGCGACGGCATCGACGCCGGCACGGTGGTGTGGATCGGCGCGCTGTTCGGGCCGGCGCAGGTCATCGCGCGGCTCATCGAGTTCGCCTTCGGCCGCGATCTGCATCCGATATGGATCGCGCGCGCGGCGTTCGGCGCGTTGCTCGTCGCCTTCGCGCTGCTGGCGCTGACCGGCATCACGACGCTGACGGCGGCGGTGTTCGCGCTGATGTTCGGCGGCGCCAACGGGCTCGTCACCATCGCGCGCGGCGCGGTGCCGCTGTCGCTGTTCGGCGCCAGCGGCTATGGCAAATTGATGGGTCGGCTCGCCGCGCCATTCCTGCTGGTGCAGTCGGCGGCGCCGTTGGTCATGGCTTTCGTGGTCGAGAAGATCTCCGACGCCGCGGCGCTGGCGCTCGCCGCTGCCTTTGCCGCGGTCGCCTTCCTGTGTGCAATTCTGATCCGGCGGCCGGCCTAGCCGAACAGAAGATCGACGTCGGTCTGGCTGACGTGGCCCGGCGCGCCGTCGAGGCGAGGGCCGTTGATCAGGCCGTCGCGGCCGACCGCGATCGCCGGCGCGGCGACGACCGCAACGTCGGACACGACGCGCGTGAGCTGCTCGTCGAGATCGGCGAGCAGGTCGATGACCTTGCCGATGCGTTGGCCGGCGAGATCCTGGAAATTGCAGGCTTCGTAGATGTGCTGCACGCGCGCCTGCAGATCGTGGGCGAGGCGGCGGCCGTCGGCCGTCGTTTCGACGGCGGCGAGCGCACGGGCGCCATCGTCGATCGATTCCGCGCCGGACAGCACGATCTGCGCCGCCTTCTCGATCGTCTCGATCGCAGCGCCGAGTTCGGCCGCAGCGCGCGTCAGGCGCCGCCCGTCGGCGTCGACCACCAGGGCCGCGAGGCTGCGCCGCAGCGACGCCGTATCGTCGGGCGCCGGCGCGGCAAGGCCGCGCTCGCCCGCGAGCAACTGCTCGATGCGAAATTGCTTTTGCTGCACCACGCGCTCCCGTCCGTCCGGGGCGACCCTAGCGCAGGGCCATTAATACCCGGTGTCCGATCGGGGTAACCGCGCCTTTACCAAAAGCGCGCGCGCTTTACCCGCTGGCAACCTTGTTGACGCGAAAGCCGCGGCAAAGATGGCCTCGATTGCCCCGAGGGCCGCGCAATTTACGTTTCGGTTTCTCTTTCGGCTTGTATTCGAGCCTATGTGCAGACGTTTCATTCACCACGCCGCCACAGCGTTAATTGCCACGGCCGCCGTGCCGGCCGCGGCGCAGCAGATGGCGGTGTCGCCGCCGATGGTGGTGGTGGCGCAGCCGCCGCGCATGCAGAACGAGCTCGGCGGCGGCTTCATCGAATTCGTGTTCGGCGATCATGCGGAGCGTTCGGCCTACGCCGCGCCGCCGCCGCAATACGTCGCTCCGCCGCCGGCCTATCCGCAGGCTGCGCCGCAGCCGCTCTACGTCAACGTCGGGCCGCAGCCTGACCCGGTGCTGGAGATCAACCGGCCTGACCTGCCGATGGATCCGCAGTTCCTGCCGCGCGAGGTCGAGTACCGGACGAGCGAGCCGCCGGGCACCATTGTGGTCGATACGCCCGACCACTTCCTCTTTCTGGTCGAAGCCAACGGCATGGCGCGCCGCTACGGCATCGGCGTCGGCCGTCCCGGCTTCACCTGGTCCGGCGAACATCACGTGTCGGCGAAGAAGGAATGGCCGAACTGGGTGCCGCCGGAAGAGATGCTGCAGCGCCAGCCTTATCTGCCGCGCTTCATGGCCGGCGGCCCCGACAACCCGCTCGGCGCCCGTGCGCTCTATCTCGGCTCGACGCTCTACCGCATCCACGGCTCCAACGAGCCGTGGACCATCGGTCACAACGTGTCGTCCGGCTGTATCCGCATGCGCAACACCGATATCATCGATTTATATAATCGGGTGAAGGTCGGCACCAAAGTGGTGGTGATGTGAGCGCGCGGTCAGCGCCGAACATTTGATATTCCTCAAGCGGCCGGTCCGACATTAACCGTCGTGGTCACCGGCGCTTGAACCTGCGCCCCCGCTGGACGCACTCTCGCCCGGTACAAGAAAATATGGAAAGCCGCCGGAACCGGCATGGCCGCGAGATCGCGCGTACGGTTCGTTTTGATGGGGATTGCCGCGTTGGTGGCCGCGGCGGCCGTGGCGCCGGCGTGTGCAAACGAGCGTTACGCCATCGAATTCCGCGCGCGCTCCGGCGGCATCTTCGGGCACGCTTATATCGCTTACGGCCGCGTCGACGCAGGCGGCCGCCTGCTGCGTCCGCGTCATGCCGGGTTTTATCCGAGCGGAATCCTTGAGGACACGCCGTTGCTCGCCGTGCTGGCGACCCCGTCGCTTATCAAGTTCAAGCCGCGCGACGCGAGGCGCAGCGACCTGGTGTACCGGCGTGAGATCAGCGCGTTCAGGTATGGCGCGCTGCCGGCCGAGGTTCGCGAGCTGCGCCGGGATCGGCCGTTCTGGCACCTGACCTTCTACAACTGCAACAGCTTCGTCGCCGATGTCGCGGAATGGATGGGCCTGCGCGTGCCGGGAACGTTGCAGTTGCCGAAGAATTTCGTGCGCGAGCTGTACGTGCTCAACCGGCGTAGCGCACCGGGCTTCGTCTATGCCGAAGCGACGGCGGAGGGCCGCGTGCCGCAGGCGCGGGACATGCTGTTCCTGCGGGCCATCGGCGGCGAGCCGATCGACCGCTGACGCGGGCGCATCAGGCCATATCGCTGCCGCCGAAGTCGCCACCGTCACCGGCATCGCCACCCAAGTCGTCGCCGAAGTCGTTGCCGACATCGGCGTTGCCGGGGTCGTTCGGATTATCGAACAGGCCGGCCGCCTGCTGGTCGCCGACCGCGCTCTGCTGATTGCCGATGTCGTTGATGCCGGCGTCCTGCGCGAGGTTGCTGCCGGCGGCGCTGTTGTCCCACGGCGACGAGGTGGGCGGCGCGTCGTTGTACGAGCCGAAGGCGCTGCCGTGGTGGCCGAACATCGAGCTGATCGAATTCAAAAGCAGCGAGCCGCCGATCATGCCGGCGGCGGAGGCCGCCGCGGTGCCGAGGAAGGAACTGCCGCCGCCGAACAGGCTGGGCGAGGGGGCCGAGGGGGCATAGCCTGGCGCGTAGCCCTGCTGCGGGCTGCTTTGATAGTTCGGTGCGCTCTGCGTGGTGCCGCCCTGATTCCAGCGCGGATCGGGTCCGCCGGCGCCGGCGGCGGCGGCCGGCGTATGCACGCTCGGCACCGACGTGCGCACATTGCCCGTGAACGCATTGCGCATGCTGTCGAGGAAGCTGCCACCTTGCGTCTGCTGCGGCTGACCTTCGCCGGAGAGCTCGCGGATCTTCGCATCGGCGCGCTTGAGCGCCTCGTCTTGCACCAGGGCCGTCTGCACCAGCGCGTAGGCGGCGTTCGGCGCGCGCCTCAATCCGTCGATGATCGCGTGTTCCGCCTCCGGATCGCGCGGCGCCGTCTCGAGCTTGGCGAGGCGATCGAACAGGTCGTCGATCATCTGGCGTTCCTGCGGGGTCATGGGCGCGTCCTCTCAAGGCCGGGGCTTGTCCGGTCTATCTAGGCGGCCGGACCCGTTTCGCCAGCGGGGCGCGCCAGTTCGACGTGATGTCGCGCGAGATCGCGCGGGAAGGCATCCGAGTCGAAATAGGCGAATTCCCGTTCCCGCAAGTCGGTCAGGGAATCGAGGCTTTTTAGGGCCGGATCGACGAAGCCGGGATGACACATGATCAGGCCGCCGTCGGGCAGGCCGGTGAGGAAGCGCGGGAAGATCGCCGGGAAGTCCGCCTTCGGCGTGAAGGCATAGGCGCCGGCGAAGGCGGGATTCGTGCGGATGCCGAATCGCTTTGCCCTGGCGCGGAAGCGCACGCTGAGCACGTCGAGCACCAGGCCCTTGCGGTCGTGAAGCGGTCGCGCGCGCGGCGCGCGGGCGCATTGCCGCACCCAGGCGTGCGGCGCCTGCGCGCCGATGACGGCGAGGAAGGCGTCGCGCACGACCGGCAGCAGGTGCGCGTGCTGATGGCCGTCGACGAAGTCCGGCGCGCGGCCGAATGCAGCGCGGAAGGCCGCGAGCTGCGCCGCGATCTCGGCGGTGAAATGCTCGCGCTTGAGCCGCCGCGTCATCGCGAGCCGGATCAGCTCCGCCAGCGGCGGAAAGGCGTGATGGCGTAGCGGCGCGAAATGGTTGCTCAGCGGCTTGAACGGCGCGGTGAGCGTCACGTGGAGGCCGATGAGCGCCCGTGTCGCGCCGGCGTTCAGCTTCGTCAGTTCGTCCGCCTCGTGGCCGAGATGCGGCGCCGCCGTCATCACCGAGGTAGCGTTGAGGCGGCCGTGGGCGATGAGCGTGCGGATGGCGCGGTTGATGCCCGGCGCCATGCCGTAGTCGTCGGCGCAGAGCCAGATGCGGCGCGGCAGCACGTTCATTCGGCGGCGCGCGTTGCTTCGGACTTCGTCCTGGCTTCGTCGGCCGACTTCACCGTGTGCTCGGCGACGAAATAGACCGGCCGGCCTTTGATCTCGTTGAGCATCTTGCCGATGTATTCGCCGAGGATGCCGATCATCAAGAGCTGCACGCCGCCGATCACCATCACGCCGACAAACAGCGAGGGATAGCCGGGCACGTCCTGACCGAAAAGCAGCGTCGTGATCGCGGTCCAGACGCCGTAGATGATCGCGCTCGCCGCTAGCAGCGCACCAAGAAGGCTCGCCAGCCGCAGCGGCGCCACCGTGAACGAGGTCAGGCCTTCGATCGACAGGCCGATCAAGGTCCACACGTTCCACGTCGTCTTGCCGTGCGCGCGCAGCGCCGGCTCGTAATCGACGCGCGCCTGGCGGAAGCCGATCCAGCTCGACATGCCCTTGAAGAAGCGGTTGCGCTCCGGCATCTGCCGCAGCGCCTCGACCGCGCGCGGCGACAACAGGCGGAAGTCGCCGGCGTCCTCGGGGATCGGCTGGCGCTGGCCCCAGTTGATCATCGAATAGAACCAGTGGACGCCGACCGAGCGCAGCTTCGGCTCGTTCTCGCGATGCGCCTTGGCGGTGTAGACGACGTCGTAACCGTCATCGAGCCAGCGCGACACCAAAGTCTCGATCAAAGTCGGCGGATGCTGGCCGTCGCCGTCCATGAACATCACGGCGCCGAGGCGGGCGTGGTCGAGGCCGGCGAGGAGGGCGGCCTCCTTGCCGAAATTGCGCGACAGCGACACGACCTGCACGTCGCACGGCGTCGCCGGCAGCGCCCGCGCCACGTCGGCCGTCTCGTCGCGGCTGCCGTCGTCGACATAGACGAGTTCGATCTTGAGCCCGTATTTGCCGTCGAGGTAGCGCGCCACCTCGGCGATGCGCTCGTGCAGGGCCGGCAGGCCGCGCGCCTCGTTGAAAACGGGGACCACGATCGACAGGCCGGGCGCGCCCTTCGCCCGGGTTCCGCGTGCCCCCGATCTTGCTGTTTTCACCGGCATTTTCGCGAATTCTCTCCGATATCCCCGATCTATAGCTTAAGGCAAAGGCGCTGTCGCCTCCGCCCTACCGGGCGGCCAAGGACCATGCTAATCGGGGCCGACGATGACCCCGTCCCGCAAGACCCTTCGTGAGCGCCTCACCGTCGCCTGGCAGGAGCGCGCGCTCCTCATCAAGGCGATCAGCTTCGGCGTTGTCGGCCTCATCAACTCCGCCGTCGAC
This sequence comes from Pseudolabrys sp., assembly GCF_035943735.1. Taxonomy (GTDB): domain Bacteria; phylum Pseudomonadota; class Alphaproteobacteria; order Rhizobiales; family Xanthobacteraceae; genus Pseudolabrys. Next base: position 660 of record NZ_DASZBV010000012.1, on the reverse strand, counting down.
TTCGCGGTCTTTTCCTTCGCCTATTACTATCTGGGCCTGCCGATCCTCGTGGCCAACACGATGGCCTGGATCGTCGCCGTGACCGGCTCCTACGTGATGAACTCGACGATCACGTTCGCCGCCGAGTCCGGCCGCAGTCTCGCCATCCGCCGCTATCTCGGCTTTGCGCTGTCGCAATTCGCCGGCTTCCTGGCCAACACGGCCACTGTCTGGTGCCTGGTCGAGCTGGCGCACGTGCCCGCCTGGGCCGGCAAGGTGGCGGCGATCGGCGTCAGCTTCGTCGTCAACTTCTCGCTGTCGCATTTTCTGGTGTTCCGCACGCGCCGGCCGCGCGGGACCACCGAATAAGAACAACGCCGCGCCACGGGTGAGGACATGCGCTACGACGACAACCTGACCGCCGATCTGCCGAGCTTCGTCACGCATCTCGAATGCGCGATGACCGGCGAGCGCCACGAGGCGGATCAGGTGCACAACCTTTCGCGCGCCGGCAAGCCGCTGCTGGTGCGCTACGACCTCGCCGGCGTGAAGAAGGCGCTGACGAAAGAGAAGCTCGCCGGCCGCCCGGCCGATATCTGGCGCTATCGCGAATTGCTGCCGGTGCGGCGCAAGGAGGACATCGTCAGCCTCGGCGAGATCATGACGCCGATCGTGCCGATG
>NZ_DASZBV010000011.1:0-84291 GCF_035943735.1 Pseudolabrys sp. | reverse complement strand
CGCCACCATGAACCTCGACTACGATCCGGACCCGGATCTCGACGGCGCGCGCTTCCCGCCGATGGTCTGGCCGGCGAAGACCGACGCCGACGCCGCCTACGCACGCTTTGCCGAATTCGGGCTCAAGAAGCCCGATACGGCAAAGTAGTCGACGGGCGTCATGAGCAGCCTTCTGATCCGCCAACCGACCGTGTGCGATGACCGCATTTACGGTCCGGATTGGCGGCGCTGGCGCGATCCGGAGATTCCCGACCGGATCGAGCCGGTGTCCTGGCTGCTCGATCGCCACCACGGCACGCCGGTTGCGGACAAGACCGCGCTTTTGTGCGGCGATGATCGCATCACCTATGCCGACCTGCCCGTGCGCATCGATCGGTACGCGGCGGCTCTCGTTCGTGCCGGAATTGGACCGGAGACGCGGCTGCTGCTATTCGGCACCGACAGCCTCGATTATATCCTCGTCTGGCTGGCGGCCGTACGGTTGGGTGGAATTCCGATCGTCGTCTCGGATCTGTACAAGGCGAAGGATCTCGCCTACTTCCTCACCGACACGGCTGCGCCTGTCCTGTTCATCGATGCCGAGCAGACACCAAAGCTTGCCGAAACGGCTTCCAGCCTGCCGGCCTCGTTGAAAACGATATTGGTGCGCGGCGATGTCCCTGCCGAAGTCGCGGCGCTCGGAGATCGTCGCACCGTGCTGCAGCTCGCCGCCTTGACGAAAGAAGCCGGACCGGCCGCGACACCACATCAGCGGCATCGCAACGACATCACCTATATGTTTTACTCCGGTGGAACCACCGGAACGGCGAAAGGGATCACCCATCTCGCCCACGATTTCGTGCTGATCCCCGAACGCCACGGTCGGTTCTGGGACTACAAGACGGACGACGTCGTCTTCGCCACCTCGAAGAAGTACTTCACCCACGGGCTGTGGCCCGGCGTGCTCATCCCGCTGTATTGGGGCTGTACGATTATCCTCGAGCGCCGCCCGCCCACGGCGGATGTGGTGCTCGCGGTGTTGCGCGACCGCAGCGTCAGCAAGCTGATCACCGTCCCCACGGTGCTAAAGAACATCATGCAGCTCCTGGCACGCACCGGCGAGCCGGCCCGCCTGCCCGACCTCGAATTCGTCGTCGCAGCCTCCGAGAAAATGCCGCCGGAGATGTTCGAACGCTTCCACGAACTCACCGATATCGAACTCATGGATTCGATCGGCAGTTCGGAGATCACCTACGAGTGGATCGCCAACAGGCCGCGCGAGTTCAAGCGCGGCAGTCTGGGCAAGCCGGTCTTCGGCTATGAGATCCGGCTCGTCACCGCTGACGGCAAGGATGTCACTGAGCCGAACGTCGACGGCGAGGCCTGGGTGAAGAGCGCGACGTCCTGCTTCTTCTACTGGCGCAAATATCAGGAATCGCGAAACACCTTCATTGGCGAGTGGACGCGCACCGGCGATGTCCTCCGCTTCGACGACGATGGTTTCTTCTGGTTCAGCGGCCGCGGCAACGATCTGTTCAAGATCAAAGGCCTGTGGGTCTCTCCGCTCGAGATCGAGGCGGCCTTGACCGGCCATCCGGCCGTGCATGAGGCGGCGGTGGTCTCGTACGAGGATGAGGACGGTCTGACGCAGGCCCGGGCCTTCGTTGTACTGCGCGAAGGGTATAGCGAGACGCCGGATTTGACCGAAGAACTCCGGCAAAACGTCGCGCCGCTCGGCACATACAAGATTCCAGCGTCGATCCGCTTCATCGACCAGCTGCCGCGGACAACGTTGCTCAAGATCGATCGCCGGGCGTTGCGCGCCATAAACGAGCGAAGGACATGATGGCATATGTCGGATGATCGCGCAGATGACGCCGACGGCATCCGCGTGCTCAGCGCCGGCGCGGTCGAGTCCATCGTCGCCGCGCTCGCCTCTCGGTTCGAAGCGGAAAACGGCGTTCGGCTGCACATCAGCATTGCGCGCTCCCGGGTCGTGAAGCAGCGCGCAAGCGCCGGCACGGATGCCGATATCGTCATAACGACACAGGCCGCCATCGATGAGCTTCGCGCGGAACGCGTGGTGCTTGGCGACAGCGTCGCCACGCTTGCTCAATCGTCGATCGGGATTGCAATCAGAAGCGGCAGCGCTGCCCCCGACCTGCGGTCGACCGCCGACTTCACCCGTCTTCTTCGCAACGTGCGCTCGATCGCCTACGCCGATCCCGACACCGGTAGTCCGAGCGGACGGTATTTCACCGAACTGCTCGCCCGGCTCGGGCTGACGGATATGATCGCCGCCAAGGCCATCGTGATCGGCCCGGGCAAGAACGACACGGTCGTGGTGGCGGAGGCCGTCGCCGACGGGCGCGCCGAGATCGGCATTCAGCAGATCGCCGAAATCCTTCACGTGCCAGGCGTCGTGGTCGCCGGCCCGCTCCCGCCTGAATTGCAGACAGTCACCGCCTTCACCGCAGCCGTGACATCGACGGCGCGGTGTCCGGAGCAGGCCCGGCGCTTCATCCGGTTCGCAACATCGGACGCCGTTGCGCCGATCGTGACTGCCAATGGCATGGAAACGCCGTCGCATCAGAAGCCGACGCCAAAAGGGGAGACATCACAATGGCCGACCGACATCATCAGGTCTTGATCATCGGAGGCGGTGCCGCGGGCATCACCGTCTCCGCAATCCTGCACCGACGGGCATCGCATCTCGACATTGTGATCGTCGAGCCGTCGCAGGACCACTACTATCAGCCCGCCCTCACTTTGGTGGGCGCCGGTGCTTACCGCCTCGCCAAGACGCGGCGGCCGACGAGCGGCCTGATCCCGCCCGGCGTGCAGTGGGTCCGCGACTCCGCGCAGCGTTTCGAACCGGAAGCGAACCGCGTGGTCCTGAAGAGCGGCGACAACCTGACCTACGACTACCTAGTCGTCTGCACCGGCGTGAAGCTCGACTGGGACAAGGTCGCCGGCCTGGCAGAGACGCTCGGGACGAACGGCGTCTGCAGCAACTACTCACCTAACAGCGTCAACTACACCTGGGAGTGCGTGCAGAAGCTCAAGGCCGGCGACAAGGTCGTCTGCACCCAGCCACCGATGCCGTTCAAGTGTCCGGGCGCCCCGCAGAAGATCGCCTACCTGATCGCGGACCGCCTTCGCCGTCGCGGCATCCTCGACAAATGCAAGATCGACTTCTTCACGCATGCGCCGGCGATCTTCGGCGTGCCCTACTTCGCCCGCGCGCTGGTCAAGGTCGCCAACCGCTATGGCATCGGCGTGCACTATCAGCAGCAACTCGTGGCCGTGAACGGTAACGCCAGGACCGCAACGTTCGAGTTCGTCGGCGATCAGCGCAAGGGCGAGAAGGAGAGCGTTCCGTTCGATCTGCTCCACGTCACGCCGGCGCAGAGCCCGCACGACGAGATCAAATCGTCGCCTCTGGCCAACGCAGCGGGCTGGGTCGACGTCAATCAGGCGACGCTGCAGCATACGAAGTTTGCAAACGTCTACTCGCTCGGCGATGTCTGCTCGGCGCCCAACTCGAAGACGGCAGCGGCGGTGCGCAAGCAGGCGCCGGTGGTGGCGGCGGCGATCATCGCCCGTACGGCGGGAGAAGCGCCGAGCCGGGTCTATGACGGCTACGCGTCGTGCCCCCTGACGACCGGTCTCGATCGGGCGATCCTCGCCGAATTCGTCTACGGCGGCAAAGTCACCCCGACGCTGCCGCTCAACCCTTCGAAGGAGCGCTGGATCGGCTGGTGGATCAAGGTCACGGGTCTGCCGCTGCTTTACTGGCATTACATGCTGAAGGGTTTCGTGCTCTTTCCACGCCACGACACCGAGTTCAAGGAAGACAGCGCGGGCTGAACGGACGCCGTGCCACAAGCGCCGGCGATGGAAGCGCCGGAATATCGGCAGGGGTTGCGGGAATGGCCGGGGCGGCCCTACGTGCCGACGGTACGGATCCCTGCCGATCGTTGCCGCTGCGCTTGATGCCGCGCGGTTTTTGCGGGAGACCAGACATCATGCTTGACCTCGGTAACAGCTTCCTCGCCAGCGTCGAGCGCGATCCGAACGCGCTCGCTCTCGTCGACGGCGATGTGCGGATGACCTACACGCAATGGTACGAGCGGATCTCCGCCCTGATCGCCGGCTTCGACCGGCTTGGCCTCATGCCTGGCGATCACCTCGTCGCCGTGCTGCAGAACCGCTGGGAAGCCGCGACCCTGCATTGGGCTTGCCAGTTCGCCGGCATCGTCATCACGCCGATCAACTGGCGGTCGAAAGCCGACGAGATCGATTATTGCGTCGAGAATTCGGAGGCCAAGGCCGTCGTGTTCGAGGCGGCCTCTGCCGATGCGGCACGCGCCTCGGCGGAAGCGAACGGCCGCATCCGTGTGTCGCTGGACGCCACGCAAGGCGACGAAATCGAATTCGCCACCCTACTCGAGCGCAACGCCACCCCGGCCGTGCCGCGCGCCGGCGCGGACGCCTGGTCGGTGATGTTGTACACGTCCGGCACCACGGCCCGGCCGAAGGGCGTGCCGCGCCGCCAGCGTGCCGAACGTGCCGCGGCAATCGCCCATGTCGCGCAGAATCAATATGCCAGCGGCGAGCGCACCCTCGGCGTGATGCCGCTCTACCATACGATGGGCGTTCGATCGCTGCTGGCGATGTCGCTGATCGGCGGCGCATTCATCTGCCTGCGCCGGTTCGAAGCGGCCGCGGCGCTGAAGCTGATTGCGGCCGAGAAGATCACCAACCTCTACCTCGTCCCGACGCTGTATCACGACCTCATCCACAACGACGTCTTCGCCGGGACGGACGTTTCCTCGGTGCGCAAGCTCGGCTTCGCCGGCGCCTCGATGACCGATGGCCTGCTAAAAGAGCTTGCCGCCGCCTTCAAACCCGAGCTGTTCGTCAATCACTATGGCTCGTCGGAAATCTACACCTTCACCATCGATCAGAACGCCCCGGCAAAGCCAGGCTCGGCCGGGCGCGCGGGACTCAACCAGCGCATTCGCGTCGTCAAACTGAGCGCCACCGGTCCCGACGAGCGTGCGGCCGTCGGGGAGGAAGGCGAGATCATCGCCTATCTGGCCAGCGACGAAGCCTTCGAAGGTTATTGGCGCCGGCCGGATGCCAACACGAAAGCTCTGCGCCAGGGCTGGTACTTCACTGGCGACACCGGCTATGTCGATGCCGACGGCGATCTCTTCGTCACCGGCCGCGTCGATGACATGATCATCACCGGCGGCGAGAACGTCTCCCCCGTCGAGATCGAAAGCTGCCTCTCGCTGCATCCGGCCGTTTCGGAAGTCGCGGTGGTCGGCCTGCCGGACGACCGTTGGGGCAAGATCGTCGCCGCCTTCATCAAGCGCCGCAGCAGGGTCGACGACAACGACCTCGACCAGTTCTGCCGCACGTCGGGACTGGCGAACTTCAAGCGGCCGCGCCGCTACGTCTTCGTCAACGAGATTCCAAAATCGCCTGTCGGCAAGCTCCTGCGGCGCAAGCTGGTCGCCGGGGAATTCGAGGCCGAAGGCCAACAAGGAACAGCAGCATGAGCACGATGTCCTTTTCCGATCCGCGCCTCGCGAAGCTCAACGGTTTCTCCGTCGAACTGAACGAGGCGAAACAGCGCGCCGATATCGTCCTCAACCGGCCGCCGCTGAACGTGATCGAGATGCCGCAGCGCGATCAGCTGCGTCTGATATTCGAGGCCCTCGATGAAGACGAGCGCGTGCGCGTCATTGTGCTGCGCGCGGTCGGCGAGCATTTCTCGAGCGGCGGCAACATCAAGGGCTTCATGGAAGCCTCGCCCGAGCACGTCTCGAAGCTCGCATGGAACATCGCGGCGCCCGCACGGTGCGCCAAGCCGGTGATCGCCGTCAATCGCGGCTACTGCTTCGGCGTCGGGTTCGAGATATCGCTCGCGTGCGACTTCCGTATCGTCTCGGAGACCTGCCTCTACGCGCTGCCGGAGCAGAAGCTCGGCCAGATCCCCGGCTCGGGCGGCTCGGCGCGATTGCAGAAGATGGTCGGCATCACCCGCACCAAGGACATCGTGATGCGCTCGAAGCGCATTTCCGGCAAGCAGGCGCTCGACTGGGGCGTCGCCACCGAATGCGTGCCGGACGACAAGCTCGAAGCGGCCACCGACTCTCTGGTGGACGAACTGCTGACGTTCTCGCCGATCGCGCAACGCACGGCAAAGAAGCTGCTCAACGACACCGAGGATTCGACGCTGGCGATCGCCATCGAGCTGGAAGGCCACTGCTACAGCCGGCTGCGCCAGTCCGACGACTTCAAGGAAGGCGTCGAAGCCTTCCATGCCAAGCGTCCCGCCAAATTCAAGGGAAGCTGAATAGATCCGCCGCCGGCGGCGATACGCAAAAACCCGCAATCGATCTGCTGCAACAACGACAACCGTGGAGGACGACTATGGCGATAAGGAAAAACCTGCTGAATCTTCTGCCGGCCCTGCTGGCCGGCGCCCTATTGTTCAGCCCGACGGCCCGGGCGGCCGATTACCCGACCAAACCGATCGAGGTCATCGTGCCGTTTGCCGGCGGGAGCGCCAGCGACGTGGTCACGCGCATCATGCTCAACACAATGGCCAAATCGCTCGGCCAGAATTTCGTGGTGGAGAACAAGCCCGGCGCCGGCGGCAACATCGGCACGGCGATGGCGACGCGCGCTGCGCCGGACGGCTACACGCTGCTGATGAGCACCTCGGGCCCGCTGGCGGCGAACCGCACTCTGTTCAAAAACCTCGGCTACGATCCGCAGAAGGAGCTGGAGCCGATTTCTCTGTTCGCCACGCTGCCGAATGTGATCGTCATCAATTCGAAGCTGCCGCCGAAGAACCTCAAGGAATTCATCGCCTACGCGAAGGAGCATCCCGGGATCAACTATGGTTCGGTCGGCGTCGGCAGTTCGCAGCATCTGGCGGGCGTGTATTTCGAGCAGCTCACCGGCGTGAAACTGACGCACGTGCCGTATCGCAACATCGCCAACTACACGCCGGATTTCCTGGCCGGTCAGGTGCCGCTCGGCTTCCAGTTCCTGCCGAACGTGCTCGGCATGCTCAAGAACGGCGATGCCCGGCCGCTGGCGGTGACGACGCCGAAGCGGATGACGGCCCTCCCTGACGTGCCGACGGCTGAGGAAGCCGGCCTTCCCGGTTATCAGACCTACGGCTGGCTCGCTTTGCTCGCGCCGGCGGGAACGCCGAAGCCGATCGTCGACAGACTGTACAAGGCGTTGGCCGAAGCCGTGAAGGATCCGGACGTGCGCGCGCACTTCATCCAGCAAGGCGCCGAGCCGGCCGCGGGTGGTCCGCAGCAGTTGAAGGACTTCATCGCCTCGGAAACAGTGAAGTGGCGCGGCATCATCGAGAAGGCCGGCATCCCGAAGATGTAAGGCGACGAAAGCACGAGCATTCAGAAATGGAAGATCGCGTTCTCATTGCCGGCGCCGGCCCCGTTGGGCTGGCGGCGGCGACCAATCTGGTGCGTCACGGCGTGCCGGTCACCGTGCTCGAGGCCGGCGACGACCTGAGCACGGAATCGCGCGCCTCGACGTTCCACCCCATCACACTCGACATGCTCGACGACCTCGGCGTCGTGCGCCCGCTGATCGATCAGGGCCTCATCGCGCCCAAATTCCAGTTCCGTTCGCGAGCGGACGGCATTCTCGCAACCTTCGACTTCGCGGCCATCGCGGACGCGACGCGCCATCCCTACCGGCTGCAATGCGAGCAGTCGAAACTGACCCGCCTCCTGCTCGACCGGCTCGGCGGCGATCCGAATTTCCGCATCGAGTTCGGCAGTTCTGTCGAGGGCGTTGCCGCGACAGACGACGGCGCCGAGGTGACCATCAACCGCAACGGCGTCGGCGAGCGGCGCGACTATTCGTGGGTGATCGGCGCCGACGGGGCCCGCAGCAATGTCCGCCGTAGCCTCGGCATCGAGTTCGAGGGCTTCACCTGGCCGGAACGTTATCTGGTGGTCAGCACGCCGTTCGATTTCACCAAGGTGATCCCCGATCTCGTCTCGGTCAGCTACGTCGCTGATCCGGACCGGTGGTTCTTCCTGCTACAGATCCCGGGAATGTGGCGGGTCATGTTCCGCATCGCCGCGGACGAAAGCGACGAACTCGCGCTGTCCGACGCGTTCGCCCGGAAACTGATGGCCGGGATCGTGCCCGGCATCGATGCCTACGAGATCGTGCACACGACGCTCTACCGTGTGCATCAGCGCGTCGCTGGCACTTACCGCAAGGGCCGTGCCTTCCTCGCCGGCGACGCCGCGCATGTGAACAATCCGCTCGGCGGCATGGGCATGAACGGCGGCGTCCACGACGCCATGAACCTGACCGAACGGCTGATCGAGGTGTTGAGCGGAGGCAAGCCCGACGCGGAACTCGACCGATACGACCGGCAACGCCGCCTGATCACCAAGGCCTTCGTGCAGACGCAGTCGATCCAGAACAAGAAGAATCTGGAGAACCCCGCCGAATTCAAGGAACGCCTGCGCGCGATCGTCGCCAGCCCCGAGCAGACGCACGATTATCTGCTCGGCGTGTCGATGATCAAAAGCGTGCGGCAGGCCGCCGAGATGGGCTGAGCGAGCTCGTCGCGATCAGGCGCCGAGGAGCTTGACCAGGGTCTCCTTGGAATCGGCCTGCAGCACCGCAGCGAGATCGACACTCTCTTCGCCCGGCACGTGGATACGCTTGAACGCCGATGCGTCCTTGGTCAGCGGCACCGTCGCATCGAAGCCCAATTTGGCGCTGATCCCGTTGGCCGCCGAAGGATCGAGGCGGGAGCCTTGGGCGCCCGCCACCAGAACGAGATCACGGTCGGCCTGGAAGCGCGTCGCGACCGCCCATTCGATCTCGACGGAATCGCTGATGTCGACGTCGCGGTCGACGACCACGACCTGCTTCACGTCGTAGTGCCCGGCGAAGGCGCCCATGATGATGTTCTTCGGCTCGCCATCCGAGCGCTTGTCGATCTTGATCGCCAGGTGATAGCGGCAGGTGCCGCCGCGGGTCAGCCGCACGTCGAGCACGTTCGGGAAGCTGCGCTTGAGGTGCTGCAGCAACGTCGCCTCGCGCGGCACCGCGCCGAGGATGAGGTGTTCGTAGCCGCCGCCGGTGATGGTGTGGAAGATCGGGTTCTCGCGGTGCGTGATGGCGTCGACCGCGATCACCTCGCGTTCGGCGCGGTTGCCGTAATATTGCGGGAATTCGCCGAACGGCCCCTCGAGCTCGCGCACCTTGGGCAGGATGCGTCCCTCGATGACGATCTCGGCGTCGGCGGGCACGCGCACATTGTTGGTCTTGCACTTGACCACGTCGACCGGCCGCCCGAGCAGCGCGCCGGCGATCCCCATCTCGTCCTCGTCGAGCGCGGCGATCGCCTGCGAGGCGAGCAGATAGATCGGGTGCACGCCGACCACGAGCGCGATCTCGAGGCCGTCGCCGGCCTCCTCGGCCATGCGGTAATAGGCCTGCGTGTGGCGCGGTAGCAGCAGCACGCCGATACGGTCCGGCCCGCTCACCTGGCAGCGATGGATCGAGACGTTCTGCACGCCGGTGCGCGGATTGCGGGCGATCATGAGGCCCGCGGTGATGTAGGGGCCGCTGTCGAGCTCGTTGTGCACCGGGATCGGCAGGATTTTCGTGAGGTCCGGCTTGCGGTGCACCACCGCCTGCACCGGCGCGTCCGTCACTTCGACGCAGGGTAGCGGATGACGGGCCGCGTGCTCGAAGCGGCTGAGCAACTCGCGCTCCGGCACGCCGATGGCATCGGCCACCCAGCTGCGGTCGGCGAGCAGGTTGGCGACGACGGCAACCGCGTGCCCGTCCGGCTTCGGGAACAGCACGGCCTGCTCGCGCTCGAGGCGTTTTGCCACCGCGGCCAATTCATGACGGAGGGACAGGTTTTCGGTCGCCACCGCCAGCCGCCCCTCCCCCACCAATTGTGCGAGCCAGGCTCGCAGATCGCCTTTGGAGTTCGAGCCCGTTGCGATTACCGGCGCGCGCATTGTTCTTTCCTTATCCATCATCGTCTCGCGGCGAAACCGTAAGGCGCGGATATCATCATCACAAGGCCGTCCGCGATGTCGTTTGCAGCGACTCGCTGGACGCTGTCGCTGCTGCCAGGTCGCATATTCAGCCGTTGCGCACGGCTGGAGGCCGCAATCCAGAGCCGACCGTTATGCGATCCGGCGACACATTGCCCTTGAGCCGGCATCCGGGCCTCCTTATATTGTCTTTTTGAAGCCGCTCTTCGGCACGTGCCGAAAGGGGCTTTTTGCTTTTGTGGGGCAACTGATGTCCACGAACAAGACCGGCCATATCCGGCTGACGTCGCATCCCGGCCACCGCGCACCCGGCCGTTATCCGATCAAGTGGGGTGCGACGACTGCGCGCGAACGCGGCCCGATCGTGGGCACCGTCGCCAACCTCAGTGACCGCAACGTCATTGGTGCGCATGGCGGCTCCTACTCGCTCTATCGCGCGCTGGCCGTATCGTCCGGCGCGCTCAATCCGATCGTGCGGCCAGACCTCACCAATACCGCGCCGGTCGTCGACATCGGCCCCTTCCCGCGATGGAGCGAGGCCGGCCGTATCGTTTCGCTCGACCCGTGGGGCCATCGCGTGGCTCAGGACTTCGCTCGCGACATCGCCGAGGGCGTCGACGTTCGCCCGACGATCGCAGTCACAAAGGCGCGGCTGACGATCCCGGAATTCGCCGCCGCCGACTGGGGCGTGAAGGTTGACGGCGACATCGTGCGCGACGGCGGCGACATCGCCGTCACCAAGGCGGCGATCGATCCGGTCTGGTATCTGCCCGGCATCGCCGAGCGCTTCACGATCAACGAAGATAAGCTGCGCCGCACCCTGTTCGAGCAAACCGGCGGCATCTATCCGGAGCTTGTCACGCGGCCCGATTTGCAGGTGTTTCTGCCGCCGATCGGCGGGATCACTGTTTATATGTTCGGCGATCCGTCGACGATCAGCGATCCGAAACGGCAGCTGACCTGCCGCGTGCACGACGAATGCAACGGCTCCGACGTGTTCGGCTCCGATATCTGCACCTGCCGGCCTTATCTCGTCCACGGCATCGCCGAATGCGTAAGGCAGGCGCAGCAAGGCGGCGCGGGACTGATCGTCTACAATCGCAAGGAAGGCCGCGCGCTCGGCGAGGTCACCAAGTTCCTCGTCTACAATGCGCGCAAGCGGCAGGACGGCGGCGATCAGGCCGCCACTTATTTCGAGCGCACCGAGTGCGTCGCCGGCGTGCAGGACGCGCGCTTCCAACAGCTGATGCCGGACGTGCTGCACTGGCTCGGCATCTCGCGCATCGACCGCTTCGTCTCGATGTCGAACATGAAATACGATGCCATCGTCGAGAGCGGCATCGATATCGGCGAGCGCGTGCCGATTCCCGACGGACTCGTGCCGCCCGACGCGCAGGTGGAGATCGACGCGAAGAAAGCGGCCGGTTACTACACGCCAGATCAGGTGCCGGACGCCGACGAGTTGAAGGGCGTCGTCGGCCGCAACCTCGACGAGTTCTAACCATTCCGGCCGAACCGCATACGCTCGCAGGCGAGCGGGACCTGGCACTGTCGCTCCTGTCGGCAGGCGCGGTGCGGGAGCGCGCGCGGGAGATGCTGGCGCTCGGCCGTGCCGATGCGTTGCGCCATTTCCGTGTCGATGAGGCGAAGCTGGCGGCGACCGCCGATTATGTCACAGCCGTCATCCGCACCAACTATCCCGACTTGCTCGTGCCGCTGCACGCGCGCTGGCGCCATTTCGTGTTCGGCGGCTGCGATCTGTGGGCGCAGATCGCGGCAAAGGCGACATGGCGCGATGTGGCGGCACGGGCGCGCGCCGAGTTCGACCTCGCCATCGTCTCGGTGCTGCTCGATGCCGGTGCTGGTCCCGACTGGCGTTATAAGGACGCCGCGACCGGCCTGAGCATCGGCCGCTCGGAAGGCCTGGCGCTGGCCAGCCTGCGCATGTTCGCGGCCGGCCTGTTCTCCACCGATGCGCGCGATCCACTGCGCGCCGATGCCGAGCGCTTGATGACGTTGAGCGCCGGCGAACTGGCGCAAGGCCTCCAGGGCCGGCCGGACAATCCCCTCGCCGGCCTCGACGGCCGAGCCGCGCTGTTGCAGCGGCTTGGCCGCGCGCTGCACGATAAACCGGCAATCTTCGCATCGCACGACGCCGCACGCGCCGGCGGCCTCTTCGATCATCTGTTCGCGGCCACCCACGTCGGCACCCTGCCCGCGCGCGACATCCTGCGCGCAATACTCATCAACCTCGGCGGCATCTGGCAGAACCGCTTGACCCTCGCGGGCGTGTCGCTGGGCGACACTTGGCGGCATGCCGCCATCAAGCGCGACGACGCCACGAACGGCCTCGTGCCGCTGCACAAGCTCTCCCAATGGCTCAGCTATTCGCTGATCGAGCCGCTCCGGCGCGCGGGCGTGACTGTGACGGACGTCGACGGTCTCACCGGGCTGGCCGAATACCGCAACGGTGGCCTGTTCATCGACTCAGGCGTCCTGGTGCTGCGCAATCCCGACGCGGCGCGCGCGGCGATGCCTGTCGATTCCGAAGTCGTCGTTGAATGGCGCACGCTCACCATCGCGCTGCTCGACGCGTTGTTGCCGCTGGTACGCGCGCGCCTCGGCGTCACCGCAGGGAATTTCCCCCTCGGTTCGCTGCTCGAAGGCGGCACCTGGACCGCCGGGCGCAAGCTTGCCGCTGAGAAGCGCCCCGGCGGCGGCCCGCCGCTCACCGCCGTCAGCGACGGCACCGTGTTCTGATCATCGAAGAGGCTTGCCATGCAAGGCGTCACGGTCATCGATCATCCCCTCATCCAGCACAAGCTGACGCTGCTGCGCGACAAGACCCGCTCGACCAAGGTCTTCCGCGAGCTGTTCAACGAGATCGGCACGCTGCTCTGCTACGAGGTGACGCGCGACCTGCCGCTGGAGATGCGCGACATTGAAACACCGCTCGCATCGATGCAATCGCCCGTGCTCGCAGGCAAAAAACTGGTGCTGGCGCCGGTTGGCCGCGCCGGCAACGGCTTCCTCGACGGCATGCTCAACCTCCTGCCGTCAGCGCGCGTCGCCCACGTCGGCGTCTATCGCGATCCGCGCACACTGGTCGCGGTCGAATATTTCTTCAAGGCGCCGGATGACATGGCCGAGCGGTTGACTTTGGTGCTGCATCCGATGCTGGCCACCGGCAACTCGGCCGTCGCCGCCGTCGACCGGCTCAAGGAGACCGGCGCCAAGGCGATCCGGGTCGTCTGCCTGCTCGCGACGCCGCAAGCGATCGAGAACGTGCGCGGCCATCATCCCGACGTTCGCATCTGGACCGCAGCGATCGACCAGGAAATCTCCGAGACCGGCTATATCCGGCCCGGCCTCGGCGACGTCGGCGACCGCATGTACGGCACGCGCTAGGGCGTAACCCTCGTCTGTGCAGAGCGCTGGATCAGTTCCCACACCGCGCAGGGCGTCAGCGGCAGTTCGCGCGGCTCAACGGCGAAGCTCTTGAGAGCGGAGGCAACGGCGTTCGCCAGGACGCCGCCGACTGGGATGATGCCACCCTCGCCCGCCCCCTTCGCGCCCAGCGGATTGTTCGGCGACGGGTACTGCTCCAGCGACATGGCGCGGATGTGCGGATACTCACAGGCGATCGGCACAAGATAGTCGGCGAGCGAGCCAACCAGCAGTTGTCCGTCCTCACTGTATTTCAAATGCTCGCTGAAGACAGTGCCGAGGCCCTGCACGATGGCGCCGGTGATCTGCCCGTGCAGCGTTTCGGGGTTGATGATGCGGCCTACATCGTCGACGACGACGTAGTCGAGGACGGCGACCGAGCCGGACGCAGGATCGACTGCGACGTGCGCCGCCGCCGCGCCGTAGGTGTAGGTCTGCTTCGAATTTTCGAAGCTCGAGTCGACCCACAACCCCGCCTCAGCCGCCACCTGCCCCAGCGACACCGAACGACCGTCCACCGTTCGGGCGACGCCGTCCGTGATCGTGATCTCATCAGCTGCAACAGAAAGCCAGTGTGCTGCCGCCGCGCCGAGAGCGCCAAGGAAGGCCTTCGCCGCAACGACGATGGCGGAGCCGCCCATCACCGTGCCGCGCGACCCATACGATCCGAAGCCGTCACGCAAATAGCTCGTCGAGCCATGCATCACGGTGACGCGCTCCATCGGCAAGCCAAGAGCGTCGGCGGCGATCTGCGCCATGATCGTCTCGACGCCCTGGCCGATCGCCGACGAGCCGACGTAGACGTCCACGCCTCCGTCGAGGCGGCCGACCATCCGAGCGTGTTCGCGCGGACCGGAGCCGCCGCCTTCAATGAAACAGCCGATGGCGACGCCCTGGTAGCGCCCGTCGATCAATTGACCGACGAGGCCGCGCTTGTCGTACCAGCCGAATTCTTCGGCGCAGCGATCGAGCGTCACGCGATAGTCGCCGCTGTCGCAGGCCGTTGCTCCGAACCCGTCGTCCGGCAGCACCGACGGCAGGACGTAAGGCATGTCGTCGGCGATCAGGACGTTGCGTCGCCGGATCTCGATCCGGTCGAGTCCAAGATCGGCGGCGGCCATGTCGAGCATCCGCTCGCAAAAGAAGCAGCCTTCGAAGCGGCCCGGTCCGCGATAAGTCCCAGCCGGCGTCTTATTGGTAAGGACGGCCCGGGCCTCCAACTGGATGTTGGCCACCCGGTACGGCCCGGCCAGGAACTGAACGACGTTGCGCACCGGCGTCATTCCATTCGGACGCACATAGGCGCCGATATCGACGTCGATCGTCCCGCGCACGCCGAGGATGTCACCCGTCAAATTGCAGGCGATTTCGATGTCGGCCGTCATCTCGCGCGCATGCGCGATCGTCATCAGGTGCTCGCGGCGATCCTCGATCCATTTGACCGGATGCCCGAAGGCACGCGCGGCGTGCGCGACGAGAAAGTCCTCGGGATAGAACTCGCCCCGCGCACCGAACCCGCCACCGACATCCAGCTCAAGGTAGTCGACCGCGGTCTCGTCAAGGCCCATCATCCGCGCCAAAGCGCGCCGGTTGAAGAATGGTAGTTTCGCCGCGCCATACACGGCGATCCGCTGCGCCGCGGCGTTCCACTCGGCCAGAAGGCCGCGCGTTTCCATCGGCAGAGCGGTCACGCGCTGCACCTTGAAGGTTTCGCGACGAACGTAAGGCGCGTTGCGAAATGCGGCATCCGCGTCGCCAACGCGCGCCGTAAAAGCCGATGCGACGTTCGACTGAGTGTCGCCAAACAGGCGAACGTCGCCCGTCCGCGACGCTTCCGCATCCACCACCGGGGGCAGCGCCTCGATATCCAGCTCAATCAGCTGCAGGGCGTCTTCCGCAATCTCTGGCGTGTCGGCGAGCACGATCGCCACCGGCTCGCCAACATAGCGGACCTTGTCGAGCGCAATGACCGGCTGGGCGAACGGAGCTATGGTCGGATTAGGCCGGCGAAACGGAATTGTTGGAATTGGCCCCGCGACGTCGCGGCCAGTCAGGACAGCGTGCACGCCCTTCGTTCTCAAGGCTGGCGCAGCATCGATCCGGCGGATAACCCCGTGCGCAATCTGGCTGCGCAGAAACGCCGCGTGCCACTGCCCGGGCCTTTGGAAATCGGCGATATAAGTCCCTTGCCCGCGCAGGAAGCGGCGATCTTCGACCCGCTCTACCGGGCTTCCGACGTAGACATTGGTCCGCTTGCCGTGGTCGGTCATGACGATACGTGTTGATCAGCGACCACGGATGTTCCGGGGGCGACAGTCCCTATTTCGGCAACAGCGCGCCGAACTTGCCGCGCACCAGCGCCTCAACTTCCTCGCTCGCGCGCACGACGATCGGGAACGTATCGCGGCGGCCGAAGGGCTTGCAGGCGTCGATCACGACCCGCGCATTACGCGGATCGCGCTCGGAATAGGCCATCGGGTCGAGCGCCGACGACCAGCAGCCGCGCAACAGCTCCATGTCTTCGCGTGGGTCGAAGCGCGTGCACATCGCCCACACCACCTTGTCCATGTCGGCGGGGTCGATGTCGTCATCCACGACGACGACGAAGCGATTGACGTAGGCGCCGGCGTGACATTGAGAGGCGATCAGGCCGGCCTGCTTGGCGTGGCCGCCATATTGCTGCTTGATCGCCACCGTCAGCCAGAGCCGGCTGCCGCCCGCCGCGTGCGACCACACGCCCTTCACCTCTGGCACACCGGCCGCTTCCAGCTGGTTCCAGACGGCGCCGGAACGATAGGAGCCGCGATAGAAGGAATCGTCGTCAGGCGGAATGCCCGGAATGGCGCCGAGCAGGATCGGATCGTTGCGATACATCATCGTCTCGACGCGGATCACCGGCTCCTTTTTCAGACCGCCAGCGTAATATCCGGTCCATTCGCCGAGCGGCCCCTCGTCGATCTTGTCGTTCGGATGGATGAAGCCTTCGAACGCGATCTCGGCATAGGCGGGGATCGGCAGCCCGGTCTTCGGGCCGCGGATCACTTGCACCGGCTCACCGATCAGTCCTCCAGCGGCATCGTATTCGTTCTTGCCGTGCGGAATTTCCAGTCCGGCGATCATGAACAAGGCCGGATGCATGCCGCACACGACGGCGACCGGACAGGGCTGGCCGCGCTCATGGTATTTGCGCTGAATCATATCGCCGTGCTTGCCCTTCGAGCACATCACGGTGGCGACATTCTTGTCGTGCGCCTGCACACGATAGGCGCCGTAATTGATCCAGCCGGTGTCGGGATCGCGCATGATGACCATGTCGCCGGTGCCGATGTAGTAACCGCCGTCGTGCTCGTGCCAGCGCGGCACCGGGATCCTGAACAGGTCGATGTCCTGCCCGGTGGCGACATTGTCCATCACCGGGCCGCTCGTGACTTCGACGGGGGCAATGGTCTTCGCCTCCTTCATGTAGCGGCGCCAGTGCTGGACGAGATCGATCTCGCTGGCGTCGGGGGAATTGCCGACCGTCATGTTGATGCGGCGCACCGAGGTCAAGAGGTTCGCCAGGATGCGATGGCCTTTGGGAAAGCCCGGGATCTCGTCGAACAGCACCAGCGGGTTGCCGATCTTGCGCTGGAAGATATCGACGATGCCGCCGATCTCGCGCTCGCGCTCGGCGCCGGTCACGTGCGTGACTTCGCCCGCCGCCTCCATCATCGCCAGCCAGGCGCGCAGGTCCTGCTTGGCGGATGTCGCCGCATTCGCGGCGGCAAGGCTCGTGTTCAGGCCCATAAGGACTCCATTTCAGAACCGGCGCCCGCAGCGCGCTCGCTCGACGTCAGGCCCGGCTAGCGCTGCTGGATCTTCGCGTCGTGGATGACTTTAGCCCACTTTGCGACTTCCTGCTTGATCCGCGCTTCCGATTCAGCCGGGTTGGTGTGCATCGGGTGGAAGCCGAGCGAGTCGAAGCGCGCGACGATATCCTGCTCCTGCACGATCTTTTCGATCGTCCGGTAGACCGAAGTCACGATGTCCGGCGGCGTGCCGGCCGGGAACATCACGAACAGAAGCGTCTCGGCCTCCTGCCCGGGTGCGCCGGCCTCCGCCATCGTCGGCACGTCGGGCAGCGCCCCGACACGCGTCGGGCTGGTCACCGCCAGCGCGCGCAGCGCGCTGCCCTTTACCAGCGGCACGGCGGCCGGCAGGCTGGAGAAGGCAAGCCGCGTGTGGCCGCCGACGGTCGACTCGAGCGCCGGCCCCGCACCCGAGAACGGCACGTGCACAATGTCGAGACCGAACGACAGGCGGAACAGCTCGCCCGACAGATGCGGCGTCGTGCCGGTGCCCGGCGATGCAAAATTGTAGGTCTCCGGATGCGCCTTGATCGCGGCGATCAGTTCCTTGACGGTCTTGGCCTGCTCGCTCGGATTGACGACGAGGATGTTCGGTGACGCCGCTGCGATCGTGACCGGCGCGAAGCTCTTGTACGGGTCGTAGGGGATCGTCTTGTGCAGGCTCGGGTTCACAACGAAGCTCGAGCTGGTCATCAGCAAGGTGTAGCCGTCCGCCCGTGATGCGGCCGCTTTGGCGACGCCGATGTTGCCGCCGGCGCCGCCGACGTTCTCGATATAGAAATTCTGGCCGAACGTTTGCGAAAGCTTCTGCGACAGGAGGCGGCCCATGATGTCGACGACGCCGCCCGGGGCAAAGGGCACGATCACCCTCACCGGTCTGGTGGGATAGCCGGCGCTCGTTTGCGCGTGCGCCACAGAAGGCACTGCAAGACCGATCAGGATCGCGAGCGAAGGAGCAAGCACTGCCGCCTTGAACAAGCGGGTCAACAACCTGGTCACGACCGCCTCACTTTCTCACCGGCATCGTCACGTCATGCGAGGATGCTATTTATGGCACAAGTCGTTCTTTTTTGTCCACGCACAAACGATGTCGCGTCCACGCACGCCGATGCGGTATCCTGCTCGCGACGCCGCATTAACAGGCGCACAAGCTGCACATGTGCATGTGGCAGGGCATAGACCTGCCCGTGGTCGGTGCACAGTGAGGATACTTTTTTGGCTTTTTGCACACTTACTGGTACGCTTCGTGCCATACCCCGCTTTTGGCGGGCATAGGCAATCCATGCGTGCTCCGGCCCATTCATCGGCTCTTCGACGTCGCGGCGCGCGTGCTCGCGCACTGCGTTCGTGCTGGTGCACGGCTTGCATCGCGGGTTCGACCTGCAAGTCGCCCGCGACCACGGCCGCATGATCCTGCCGCCGCATGACGATTTGCCACCAGAGACGTCCGTCGCAGCCTGCTGCGCCAATGCCCATGGAGCATGCCAATGAAGTTGACGCGCCGCCGTTTTGTCGCCCTGTCCGGAGCGGCAATCTCGCTGCCCTTTACGGGCCTCGCCCGCGCCGCCACCTATCCGTCACGGCCGGTGCGCATTCTCGTCGGCTACAGCGCCGGCGGCGTGAGCGACATCCTGGCGCGGCTGCTGGCGCAAAAGCTGTCGGAGCGGTTCAACCAGACATTCGTGGTCGACAACCGTCCGGGCGCGGCCAGCAACGTCGCCGCGAGCACCCTCATCCACGCCGCGCCCGACGGCTACACGCTGCTCCTCGCCGGCATCTCCAACGCCATCAACGTTTCGCTGTACCAGAAGCTCGATTTCGACTTCGTGCACGACGTGGCGCCGATCAGTCTCATCAGCCGCAGCCCGCTCGTCATGGTGGTGCGGCCGGACTTCCCGGCGAACACCGTTCCCGAATTCATCGCCTATGCCAAGGCGCATGCGGGCAAGCTGAACATGGGCTCTCCCGGCACCGGCGGCTCCAGCCATGTCGGCGGCGAACTCTTCCAGATGCTCGCCGGCATCAAGATGGTGCACGTCGCCTATCGCGGTTCACCGCCGGCGCTGTCCGACCTGATGGCCGGACGCATCGACGTGATGTTCGACAATATCGCGTCCTCCATCTCGCTCATCCAGTCGGGCAAGTTGCGCGCGCTCGCCGTCAGCTCGCGCGCCGCGGCGCTGCCCGACGCACCGTTGATCAGCCAATTCCTTCCGGGCTACGAGGCCTATGTCTGGAACGGCATCGTGGCGCCGAAGAATTGCCCGCCCGAAATCGTTGCCAAGCTGAACGGCGAGATCAAAGAGGTCGTGAACGACCCGGCCTACAAGGCGCAACTCGTTAAACTCGGCAATACGCCGGATTTCGATTCGCCCGACGACTTCGCCAGGCTGATCGCCGCCGACAGCGCGAAGTGGGCGAAGGTCATCAGCTATACCGGGATCAAGCCGGAATGATCGACGAGACGCCGCAAGCGGCGCTGGCAGCCGCCAACCGCATACTGGCGCACGAGAACGTGCTCGATGCCTTCGGCCATGTCAGCGTGCGGCATCCGGAAAAGCCGGATCATTTCTATCTCTCTCGCTCGCTGGCGCCCGAACTCGTAAAGGACGACGACATCGTCGAGTTCGACCTGACGTCACAGCCGGTCGGACCTTGCGACGTGCCGCTGTACTCCGAACGCGTCATACACGGCGCGATCTACCGTGCGCGCCCGGACGTCAACGCAATCTGCCATCACCACGCTGCTGCGGTCCTGCCGTTCTGTCTCGCCCACGACCTACGGCTCCGCGTCGTGACACAGCTGGGCGCCACCATGGGGTCGGACATCCCCATGTGGGACCAGCGCGACAAGTTCGGCGCCACCAACCACTTGGTGACGCGCGCGGAGGAAGCGGCGTCCCTCGCCGGCTGTCTCGGCTCCCATTCCATGGTGCTGATGAAGCGTCATGGCGCGACCGTTGTGGGAAAGGACCTGCGCGAGCTCGCCTTCCGGTCGATCTACAGCTGCCGCGACGCCGAGCTGCAATTGCGCGCTCTGGCGCATGGACCGATCGACGTCTTCACGCCGGACGAGATCGCGCTGGCCGGCAAATTTCCGGAAGCCACCCTGTCGCGGGCGTGGGCCTTGTGGCGGTCGCGGCTTGGCTGAGTGAACGATCTCCCTCGGGGCGTCAGCTACTGACAGCGCCCAAGGCAAGAGAGACCCGCCCGCCTTTTCGGAACCGGTGCCGCGCTTGCGCCGCGTAATCTTTTCTGCCTAATTACCGAAAGTGTTGCAGGATTGGGACGCTCCCGTCCCCGCCGACATTGGTCTGGCCCGCCCCTGCGTCGCGCGTTCCGACCCTCGGTGATGGCCAAAAAGTGTAAGGATTTCATGCGCGCAGCCTTTGTCCGTCAACATGGAAGCCCGGAAACCCTATCGCTCGAGAGCGTCCCGGATCCGGTTCCAGGTCCCGGCGAGGTGCTCGTCCGGATCGAGGCGGTCGCCGCCAACTTCGTCGACCTGCTGGTGATCGAGGGTGGCTATCAGTTTCTGCCCAAGCTTCCGTTCATCCCCGGCAAGTTACCCTCCGGCTCGGTCATCTCGGTCGGCGCGGACGTGAAAGACCTGAACGTCGGCGACAGGGTGCAAACTTTGGCCGAACAGGGCGGCTACGCGACCCACATCGCCGTGCCGGCAAAGGACTGCATCCGCCTGCCCGACTCGATGAGCTTCGCCGACGCGGCGGCAATGGGGCTTGCCTACGACACCGCCTGGTTCGCGCTGTGCGAGCGCGCCCGCGCGAAGGCCGGCGAGACCATGCTGGTGCTCGGCGCCAGCGGCGGCGTCGGGCTCGCCGCCATCCAGCTCGGCAAGGCCTACGGTCTGAAGGTGCTCGCCGGCATCAGCAACGAGGATAAGCGCGCGCTGGTGCTCGAAGCCGGCGCCGACGGCGTGGTAAACTTGGCCGCGCCCGAGCTGCGCGAGTCGCTGCGCCAGCAGGTCTACGACCAGACCGAAAAGCGCGGCGCCGACGTCATCCTCGACATGCTGGGCGGAGACTTCTTCGATGCGGCGATCCGGGCGGTGGCGTGGTGCGGGCGTGTGGTCGTCATCGGCTTCGCCGCCGGCCGCATTCCGACGCTCAAGATCAATTACGTGATGCTGAAGAACATGGAGGTCAGCGGGCTTCAGGTCAGCGACTACCGCAAGCGCAAGCCCGACCTGATGCGCCACTGTTACGCCGAAATCTTCCGTCTGTTCGAGGAGAAGAAGCTGCACGCGCCTCCGACCACGACCTTCCCGCTCGACTCCGTGCGCGACGCCTTGCGTCAGCTGCGCAACCGGCAGGTCTCCGGGCGCATCGTGTTGCTGCCGTCCGAGACACCGAACGTCGCGGCACAGCCCGCGGCGTGAGCCGTGCCGAACCCTGGAGCAAAGGCAAATGGCCCTGCAATATGACGAGATCGGACAGCGCCTGCGGGCTTTCCGGCTGGCGTCCGGACTGAGCGCCGACGAGGTCGCCGACCGGCTCGGCATCTCGCGGACCGCGCTGTACCGCTTCGAGAAGGGCGAGCTGGCGAAGATCGAGACGCTCGAGCGGCTCTCGGAGCTCTTGAACGTCTCGCTGCCGACCCT
This sequence comes from Pseudolabrys sp., assembly GCF_035943735.1. Taxonomy (GTDB): domain Bacteria; phylum Pseudomonadota; class Alphaproteobacteria; order Rhizobiales; family Xanthobacteraceae; genus Pseudolabrys. Next base: position 62,299 of record NZ_DASZBV010000011.1, on the reverse strand, counting down.
GCTCGGCGTCGGCATCGAGTACATCCCCTCGGCGGTCGCCTATTTCGAGCGCATCCGGCAGCTCGAGGAGACGGCCGAGCACATCGTCGTGCTGTCCGGCCCCATTTCCTTCCTGCTCGGCTCCAACAATTTCGAGATGGCGCTCGACCAGGTGCTGCGCGAGAGCATTCCCGACGACCTGTCCAATCGCGCCAAGGCGCTGGCCGACGTCGAGAAGATCATGGAGATCCTGCACGAGCGTAAACGCGCCTATCACGAGCGCAAGCCTCCGATCGTCAATCTCATTTCCGCCATGCAGATCGAGCCATTCCTCAACAACGGCCTGATCGGCCGCGTCACCTTGACCGAACGGCAAAAGGCGGTGCGCCGCGACATGGCGCGCGCCGAGGTCGAGCATTTCGCCTCGATCGCCGAAGAAGAGTCGATCGGCGTGCAGGTCGGCCTCGTCACCGACAGCCTGCCGCATATGGGCTTCCACATCTTCCGCCGCCGCTCGGGCGACGTCCTCACCATCAGCCCGTTCCGCCTCGGCGAGCGTCCCAACATCCGCGTCGGCGTCGCCATGGTGACGTCGGCGCCGGAAGCGCTGAGCCTGCACGAAGACGTCGTGAAGGAAGCGTGGCGCACGGCGATCAAGGGCCGCGAGGCGGCCGCCTATCTGCGCGGGCTCCTCGCCAAGGCGGAGGCCAACCAGCGTTCCCCCGGCACACGCTCTCTGGCCGGCGCCCGCAGCTGACTCCGACGATATTTGTTTGATGAAAGGCCGGGGTACGGCGTGAGCGAGCATTTGTATTTCGAGGATTTCCCGGTCGGCGCAACGCGCGAATTCTGCCGTTACGACCTGACGCGCGAGCAGATCGAAGCCTATGCCGCCGACTTCGACCCGCTGCTCGGCGCCCGCAAGGGCAAGGCCGGCGCACTCGCCGCCTCGCCGTGGCAACTGCCCGCGCTGCTGATGCGCTTGAACTACGATGGCTGGATGAACGAGGCGGCCGCGCGCGGCGCGCCAGGCGTCGACGAGGCCCGCTGGCTGCGGCCGCTGATTGCCGGCGAGATCGTGTCGGCGCGCTATACGGTGCGCAGCGCCCGCGTGTCGCGCTCGAAGCCGCATCTCGGGCTCGTCCAGTTCTTTTACGAACTGCTCGGCGACGATCGCACGCCGGTATTCTCGCAGCTCAATTCCGTGATGATCGAGCTGCGCGCGCCACAGCAGGCCGAGGCGGATGTTCGCGCGGATGGCGCCGTACGCAACAGCGACTCGAGCGCCTACCTCGGCGAAGGCGCGACAATCGCGCTCGGCACGGTCGATTTCCCGGCCGACCAGGTTATTGCCTTCGGGCATATCTACGATCCGCAGCCGTTCCATATCGATGCCGCCGCGGCGCAGGCTGGCCCGTTCGGGGCGCTGGCGGCCTCCGGCTGGCATACGGCGGCCGGCTGGGCGCGCGCTTATGCAACGAGCGTCGAGGCGGGAACGCCGGGCCTGCCCAGCCCCGGGCGGCTGCTGTGGTTGAAGCCGCTGCGCTGGCGCAAGCCGGTGTTCGCCGGCGACCGCATCGCCTTCGAATTCGCGCCAGGCCGCGTCGCGAAGTCCGCGGACGGCGATGGCGTGATGACGGCGATCGGCCGGGGCCGCGGCGCGAACGGCGCGGCAGTGTTCGAGTTCACGCTCGGGATGACGGTCTCAGACAATCGTGGCGCCGCAGCCGGGGTCGGCGCGTCACGGGCACTCTGAAGCGTGAGCAGTCTTTGGCTACCTCTCTCACTTGCTCCGGGTCGCACGCACGGCAACCTGAATTGTATGGCGCTTACGTCCCCGATCCGCTTTGCGGATCGAAGCTGACCCGGTCGCGACATCACGTCAGGGCCGCGTTTGACCCAATGTGGACATGCAATCACTACGATTTGAAATAAAACTTTAAACGTGCCGAAGCAACCGCTCGCGTACAAGTTGTTGCTGCGGGATATTCGATGCGCGCCTCTCTCTTGCAAAGAAGATGCCTTCAGCCAAGGAGCGAATACAGCAATGGGCGTTTCTGCGGGTGCTGCACTGACCGGGTTGCTCGCGCTTGTGCTTATCTTTGTGGCCTTGATCGGACTAATTTATATGATCTTGGGAATCCTCCCGTTGCCGCCGTCTGGCGATTCCCAGTTCGCTCCCTGTGATGAACCTTCTCCATCGACGCAAAACGACATTTCAACTCGGTATACTCCAACGAAATTCCTGAACCGGCTCCACATAGCGTTTTTCACGGGTGTAATCTGGTTCTTTCTTTGGGTGATGTTTACGCACGTTTTGCCCCGAAGTGATACGTGGCGACACAATATTGTCGCGCAAGCCTTCGGATACGCGACCGTTTCGGTTGCAGCCCTTGTCATCGTCGTTTGGTGCGCCGTCTGTCTTTGGAGGCGGTTCGTCCGTGGCAAAAGAACGCCCTGAGACGAAGACCCCGAGTCTCGGTCGAGGTCAGTTATTGGCCCTAACCGGGCCAAGCCTCCGAAAACGCGGGGTCTGCTCCCCCGAGGAGAGCGGGCCTGCCAAAGTAGTTGCCGGAAGCCCGAGCGGACCAGACGCGAACCTCTCGAAGGCATCACGCCCAGGCCTGCTCCAGCGCGCGAGGCAGCTAAGGCCACTCGCACTGTGAGCCGCGGTAGACGGTGACGGCCCCGCGTGAACCGAACGACGTGGTGAAGCGGATGCTTCGCGCGCGTTTGCGGGTTCTCACTCCGGTCCCGATGCGTTCACCGATCCGCCCCGGCGTTCGGTACGGTTGAACCGCAGTCGTTTCCGTCACCGCTTAAAATTTAGAGGCGGCGCTAACGAAGCGCCTGTCGCGCCGCCCTCGGGATTGCGCCTCAACCGCCGCCGACCACCACGGGGTTGTTGTGCTTGCGCATGGCCCAGCCGGTGAAGCGGCGCTCGATCATCACGAAGATCAGGTAGGTGATGATGCCCATGGCGGCGATCACCGACACGCCGGCAAACATCAGCGGCGTGCGAAATTGCGAGGCCGCCTGCACCATCAGGTAACCGATGCCGTCATTGGAGGCGAGCGTCTCCGAGATGACGGCGCCGACGAAGGCCAGCGTGATCGACACTTTCAGCGAGGCGAAGAAATAAGGCAGCGAGCGCGGAATGCCGACCTTGCGCAGGATGTCGAACTTGGTCGCGCCGAGCGAGCGCAGCACGTCCTCGAGCTCCGGCTCCGTCGTGGCGAGCCCGGTCGCGACGTTGACGGCGATGGGGAAGAACGAGAGCAGGAACGCCGTGGTGATCGCCGGCGGCTGGCCGATACCCATCCATAGCACCAGGATCGGCACGATCGCCGCCTTCGGGATCGAGTTGAGGCCGACGAGCAACGGATAAAGCCCGGCATAAGCGAGCCGCGACGTGCCGATGACGCTTCCCAGCACGAGACCGACCACGATGCCGATGCCGAAGCCGGCGATCGTATTCTCCAGCGTGAACAGCGCGCTGGCGAAGATCGGGTCGTGATACTCGAGCAGCGCCTCGTACACGTCGGTCGGCGCCGGCAGGATGAACTGCTGGATCGCCAGGACGCGCACCACGGCCTGCCACAGCAGCAGCGCGCCGCCGATAACGAGAAACGGCATGGCCCGCTCGAGCCTGCGGGTATCGACCGGAGACATCTAGCCGGCTCCTCGTGTGCTGGCCGTCGCCTTGCCGCCGCGCGCCTCGGCGATCTGGCCGCGGATGCGGTGCACGAGATCAACGAAGGCGGGATCGAAGGTGGTGTCCACCGTGCGCGGCCGCGGCAGGTCGACCCGATGCGTGGCGATGATGCGCCCGGGACGCGCGCTCATGACGAAGATGACGTCGGCGAGGTAAGCCGCCTCGCGCAGGTCATGAGTCACCAGGATGCAGGTGAAGCGCTGCTGCAGCCACAGCTCCTGCAGGATCGCCCACAGCTCCTCGCGCGTGAACGCATCGAGCGCGCCAAACGGCTCGTCGAGCATCAGCAGCTGCGGCGAATGCACCAGCGAGCGGCAGAGGTTCGCCCGCTGCTGCATGCCGCCGGACAGCATCCAGGGCTGTTGCTTCTCGAGCCCGCCGAGGCCGACGGACTCGAGCAGGCCGCGCGCCCGCTTTTCATATTCGGCGCGATTGCCGCGCAGCCGCTCGCGATGCGGCTGCACGATCTCGAGCGGCAACATGACGTTGTCGAGGATGTTGCGCCAAGGCAGCAGCGTCGAGTTCTGGAACGCCATGCCGACGATCTTGAGCGGGCCGTTGACATTCTTCGCCGCCACGTCGACGCGGCCGCCGGTCGGCGGCAGCAGTCCGGTGACCAGTTTCATCAACGAGGACTTGCCGCAGCCGGACGGTCCGACCACCGCGGCAAACTCGCCCTGCTTCACCTGCATGGTCAGGTCGGCGAGGGCCTGGGTCTCAGGCCCCGCGCCGTACCGCAGGGTCACGCCGGCGATGTCGACGAAGGCGCGCCCGGCGCCTGCGTCGTCCATCACCGCGGCGGTCGTGCGCGGATTAAGCAAACATCCGATCCTTCAAAGGCGGCACGAAACGCCCGTCGTAGATCTCGTCGACGGACGGCGCCTTCTTAAGATTGAACCCTTCCTTGATCAGGTCAATGCCCTTGGTCAGGCGGGACATCTCGAAGGCACCGAGGCCGTTCTTCTTGACGTTCGGCGTCAGGATGAGCCGGTCGAGCACCCAGCTCAGGCGCGCGAGCTCGACCTTCGCGTTGAGCAGCTTCTCGCGCTGCATCACCGCGTCGACAGACTCCTGCCGGTGCGTGTTGGCATAGATCCAGGTCTGCGCGATGGCGTCCGCCACGCGCTTCACCAGTTCGGGCTCCTTCTGGATGACGTCCGGATGCGCGATCAGCGCGTTACCGAACATGTTGAAGCCCATGTCCGAGAAATACAGCAGCTCGATGTCCTCGAGCTTCACACCGTTGCCGATCAGGTTGAACACCGAGGTGTAGTCGAAGCCGATTACGGCATCGACCTTGCCGGTCATCAGCATCGCGTCGCGCAGCTTGACGTCCGTCGTCGTGATGTCGAGCGACTTGATGTCGATGTTGTTCAGGCGCATCAGCGCCGGGAAGAGCTTGGCGCCGGCGTCCGACGACCCGGTGCCGATCTTGACGTGCTTGAGGTCTGCCAGCGTCTTCACCGGCTTCTTCTTGAAGCTGATGACGCAGGCCGGCACCTTGTCGAAGATCGGCAGGATGATCTTCGGCGAGACCTTCGGGTTGTTGCCGGCGAAGGCGACGACGACGCTCGGGTCGGCGAGGCCGAATTTATAGAGGCCGGCGGCGACGTCGCGCACGGCTTCGCCCGAACCGGCCGAACCGATCGGCGTGACGTCGAGATTGTGCTTGGGGAAGATGCTCTTCTGCGACATGAACATCGGGGAGTTCGCGCCGTAGATGCGGAACTCGAGGATGATCTTGAGAGCATCCGGCGATGCGCCGAACGCAAGTTGCGTCGTGGGCGCCAACGCAGCCGCCGCCGATCCGGCGAGCAGCGCGCGTCGTGTCAATGCAAAGTCAGTCATTCCACCTCTCCCATATGCGCAGTGTTTGTCATCGTCTCATGCCGATGCGGGAGCGCCTGCGCTCGTCCTCCGCAATTCTTCAGCCGCGGCAAGAATGGCCCTGACGATTCCGGCGTAGCCGGTACAACGGCATATCTGGCCGGCCATTCCATCGCGTACGTCCCGCTCGGATGTGACATGCCGATTCTTAAGCAAGTCACGTGCCATCATCAGCATTCCGGGCGTGCAGAAACCGCACTGCACCGCGTGTTTCTCATGAAACGTACGGCGGAGGACCGCGATTACAGGATCGTCGCTGAGGCCTTCCAGCGTCACGACGCCGCGCCCTTCCGCCATGAAGCCCAGCATCAGGCACGAGCGCACGATCTTTCCATCGACTTCCACCGAGCATGCGCCGCAGGCGCCATGCTCGCAGCCGACATGCGTCGCCGTCATCGTCAGCCGCTCGCGCAGCACATCGGCAAGCGTCTCGCGCGGCTCGACGGCGGTCGTGACGTCGGCGCCGTTGATGTTGAGTGTGAGCGAAACGGTCTTCATGACGCGCGAGCCTCCGCAGTGGCGCGCAGGATCGTGGCCGTGTGCAACCGGTGCGCATAGGCGTCGAGGTCGTCGATCGTGTCGAAGTCGCGCGCGATGGCGTCGCGCAACGCGGCTTCCCGCGCATCCGCCGTCACCAGGGCTGCCGATGTATGGGCGAGCGTCAGCGGGCGCGTGCTGGCGCCGCCGAGAACGACGCGCGTGTCCGCGCCGTCGAGGACGACAATGGCGAGCGACATGGCGAAGGCGCCGGTCTTGCGCGCGACCTTGGCGAAGCCGACGCGCACTGTCGGCGCGAGCTTCGGGATGTCGAAGCCGACGATGAGCTCGGCCGGCGCGAGCCCGGTGGCGAAGATGCCTTCGATCAGATCCGTCACGGCGAGGTGGCGTTCGCCGTTCGGCCCGGCGATCTTCGCCACGGCGCGCAACGCGATCAGGCAGGACGGCCAGTCGGCCGCCGGATCGGCGAGCGCGACACTACCGCCGATGGTGCCCTGGTTGCGGATGGCGCGGTAGGCGATGCCGCTTGCGATACGCCGCATCAGCCCGTTGGCCGGATCGGGCACGCGGCCGTCCTCAATCTCGGCATGCGTGATGCCGGCGCCGATCGTTACCGTCGACGCGGTCTCAGCGACATGGCGTAGCGCGTCAAGGCGGCCGATGTCGACGAGACGCTCCGCCGCGCTCATGCGCAGCGCGAGCAGCGGCACCAGCGACTGCCCGCCGGCGATCGGCATGGCGTCGCCGGCGTCGGCCGACAGCATGCGCAACGCGTCGTCGAGGCTCGCTGGGCGTGCATAAGCAAAGGGCGCGGGCTTCATTTGCCGACTTCCTTTGCGCGCGCCTCGGCGACCGCATCGGAAATGCGGCGCGGCGTCAGCGGCGTCTCCCAGATGCGCGCGCCGATCGTGCGGAAGGCGTCGGCGATGGCGTTGGCGACCGCCGCCGGCGGCGCGATGGCGCCGCCCTCGCCCATGCCCTTCACGCCATATTCGGTGGCGTGCGCCGGCGTCACCGTGTGCGCGATCTCGACCGTGGGGATCTCGGTGGCACAGGGCATCATGTAATCGGCGAAGGTGGTGGCGAGCGGCTGGCCGTCGCTGGAATAGGGAATTTCCTCGAACAGCGCGGTGCCGATGCCTTGCGCGATGCCGCCCTGCACCTGGCCCTCGACGATCATCGGGTTGATCATCGTGCCGCAGTCTTCGGTGACGACGTATTTCTCGATCTCGGCGACGCCGGTGTCGGGATCGACGGCGACGATCACCGCGTGCGTGCCGAAGGAGAAGACGCCGCCGGTCTCGGTCGGCTCGTAGGTGGAGACGTTCTCCAGCAGCGGCGGCAGGCCTTCCGGCAGCAGTTCCTGCCGCACATTGGCGGCGTGCGCGATTTCGGCGACCGCGACCGAGCGCGCGCCGGAGACGACCATGCCGTTCTCGAGCCGCACGCTGGCGACATCGCTCTGCAGCAGGTGGGCGCCGATGCGCTTTACCTTCTCGGCAATGACGCGCGAGGATTTGGCCACCGCGCCGCCGGCGAAGACGATGCTGCGCGAGGCGAAGGAGCCGAAGCCGAACGGCGACGTCGCCGTGTCGCCGTAGCGGATCGAGACCTGGTCGGGCGTAAGCCCGAGCTCGTGCGCGGCAATCTGCGCCAGCGAGGTCTCGTGCCCCTGGCCGTGGTTCTGCACGCCGACGTGCACGAGCACGCTGCCATCCGGCAGCATCTGCACGCGCGCCGACTCGTAGCCGGGGACGACGCGCGACTTGCGCTTCATCCATTCCTTGGTGCCGTGGCCGCTCTGCTCGGTGTAGAAGGCGAAGCCGACGCCGATGGCGCGGCCGTCCTTCTCGCCGCGCTGCTGGCGCGCGCGCACGCCGTCGTAATCGATGAGCTTGACCGCCTCTTCCAGCGATGCGTGATAGTCGCCGGTGTCGAGCAGCATGCCGCCGGCGGTGCGATACGGCATCTCGGTCGCGCCGACGATGTTGCGACGGCGCAGTTCGATCGGCTCGACGCCGATCTCGCGCGCGACCTCGTCGACCATGCGTTCGATGGCGAAGGTCGCGCCCGGCCGCGCTACGCCGCGATAGGGGCCCATCGGCGTCTTGTTGGTCGCCACGGTGAAGGTGTCGATCGTCAGATGGCGGATGCGATACGGCCCGGTCAGGTTGCGCGAGGCCATGCTCGCTTCCATGAACGAACCGGTCGGCCACAGCGAATAGGCGCCGGCGTCGATATAGACCGAGCCCTCGATGCCGATGAGATTGCCGTTCGCGTCCGCCGACGCGGTCAGGTCGTAGAAGTGGTCGCGCGCGTGCACCGAGCCGATGAAGTGCTCGCGCCTGTCTTCCAGCCAGCGCACCGGGTGCGGCACCTTCATGGCGATCGCCGCCACCGCGATATCTTCAGGCATCAGCCGGTTCTTGCCGCCGAAGCCGCCGCCGACGTCCGGCGCGATGACGCGGATCCTGTGCTCCGGCAGGCCGAGAGCCTGCGCCAGCCCGAGCCGCATGACATGCGGACCCTGCGACGACATGTAGACGATGAGTTCGTCGTTGCGACGGTCGAAGTAGGCGATGGTGCCGCGTCCTTCGAGATGCACCGTCGCCTGCCGGTTCATGCGGAACTGGCGGCTGACACGCACCGGCGCCGATTTGAGCGAGGCGGCATCGCCTTCGTTGACGCTGGCGCGGATGAAGGCGTTGTCGGCCCAGTGGTCGAACAGCTTCGGCGCGCCTGGCCGCATCGCCTCGCGGACGTCGGTGACCGCCGGCAGTGAATCGATGTCGACCTCGACGAGTTCGGTGAGGTCTTCGGCATGCGCACGATTGACGCCGATGCAGGCCGCAATGGTTTGCCCGGCGTAACGCACCTTGCCCTCGGCCAGCGCCGGATAAGGACTGGAGCCGTAATTGGTGAGCTCGGGACCGGCCTCGAGCACCTTCACCCAGGAGAGATCCTTGGCGGTGAAGACCTGTGCTCCGCCCTGCTCCGGCTTGCGCACCGACTTGAGCACGCCGTGCGCGACCTGGCTGCGCAGGAAGGCGACGTCCTTCATGCCCGGCAAGCGGAGGTCGCCGATGAACGAGCCAAGGCCGAGAAGATGGCGGGCATCTTCCTTGCGCAGAACGCTCGCGCCGATCCAGCCTTGCGCGGGATGCTCCGACATGCGCGTCCTCTGTCCCCTTTACTCGAGCCCTGGCCCCCGGCCGCGTGCATCAACTGGCGGGGAGATCCTTTTTCCACTTCGCGATGATCTTCTCGTCCATCGCCTTGCTGGATCTGGCGACGGTCGGGAACGTGTCCTTGCGGCGGAACGGCTTGCAGGCGTTGACGATGATCCGGCCGTTGCGGCGATCGGTGTCGCCGTCGTAGCACATGGGGTCGAGCGCCGAGCTCCAGCCGCCTTCGATGATGTCGAGGCCGTCGCGCGTATCGAGACGCGTCGACATCGCCCAGATCACGTCGTTGATGTTGGCGGGGTCGATGTCCTCGTCGACGACGATGGTCCAGCGATTGCAGTAGGCGCCGGCGTGGCAATGCGCAGCCACCATGCCGGCCTGCTTGGCGTGGCCGCCGTAAAGCTGCTTGATCGCCACCGTGGTCCAGAAGCGGCTGCCGCCCGCCTCGTGCGTCCACACGCCGCGCACCTCCGGAATGCCGGCCGCCTCGAGCTGATTCCAGATCGCGCCGCAGCGGTAGGTGCCGAGATAGAAGGTGTTGTCGTTCGGCGGAACGGCCGGAATGGCGCCGAGCAGGATCGGATCGTCGCGGTGCATCATCGTCTCGATGCGAATGACCGGCTCGGGGCGGCTGCCGCCGGCATAATAACCGGTCCACTCGCCGAGCGGGCCTTCCTGCATGACATCGTTGGGATGGATAAAGCCCTCGAAGGCAATCTCAGCATTCGCAGGCACCGGCAGGCCGGTGCGCGGCATCTTCATGATCTCGACCGGCTCGCCGAAAATGCCGCCGGCCGCCGCAAGCTCGCTCTTGCCGTACGGAATTTCGAGACCCGACAGCATGAAGATGGCGGGATGATTGCCGACGACGACCGCGACAGGACAGGCCTGGCCGCGCTCGTGGTACTTCTGCATCATGATACGGCAGTGCTTGCCGGGCGACATCATCACGGTGGCGAGGTTCGGGCCCTGCGTCTGCACGCGGTAGGTGCCGCTGTTCACCCAACCCGAATCCGGATCCTTCATGATGACGAGGCAGGCGGTGCCGATGAACGGGCCGCCGTCGTGCTCGTGCCAGACCGGCGTCGGAATCTTAGTGAGGTCGACGGCCTTGCCCTCGAGCACGTTTTCGATCAGCGGGCCGCCATTGACCTCGGTCGGCTCGAAGCTCGGCGCCTCGCGCATGTAAGTGCGCCACCACTGCACCAGGTCCATCTCGGTGGCGTCGTGCGGCAGCCCGACCGCCAGATTGATGCGCGGCACCGAGGTCAGGATGTTGGCGAGGACACGCGCGCCTTTGGGGAAGCCGGGCACTTCGTCGAACAGGACGGCGGCATTGCCCATCTTGCGCTGATAGAGGTCGACGATGCCGCCGATCTCCTCTTTCGGCTCGGCGCCGACGATGGTCTTGAGTTCGCCGATCTGATCGACGGCCGCGAGCCAATCGCGGAGATCCTTATTCGCCATATGATGTACGTCCCGAAACTCTGTACGTTGTCCGCGCGACCCGGCGCACGACGGCGTAACAATATGAAACCATTTTTCTGTTTCAGGCACAAGTCGCGGGCTGTGGACGCGTGCGGCATCTTCGTCGCAGGAGCGCGCGCCCGGTGGAGAGCAGAATACCGGGGCCGTGCTCGATGCATGGATTACGGGCACCAATTCGGCCATTGGACATGATTTTTCGCACTCAGCGGTCGCGGCCGGGTACCGCCGGGCGGGCGCTCTTGCACCGTGGTCCACGGTCAGGGATGACTGGGGCAGCGGCATTGCCACTGTGCCGTTTTTGGCTTACTTATTCAAAATATTGACGGCGAGGCGCGGAAGGTCCGAATGTTCAATGCTGTTCTGACGCTGTTGTCTGCGGCCCAGATTCGCGAATTCTATGCCGCCGGCTACTGGCAGGACGAAACGATCTACAACTGCGTCACCCGTCATGCTGCGAAGGGCCCCGACCGGCCGGCCGTGCGCGACCGTTTCCGCCGTATCAGCTATCACGACCTCGTAAATGCCGCCGACCGGCTGGCGGCGGACCTCGAGCGCCGCGGCGTGCGCCCCGGCGACCGCGTCGCCGTGTGGCTGCCGAGCCGGATCGAGGCCGCGGTGGCGCTGCTCGCCTGCTCGCGCAACGGTTATCTCTGCTGCCCCTCGCTGCATCGCGACCACACCTCCGGCGACATCGAGCAACTGCTGCGCCGGATGCGGGCGACCGCGCTGATCTCCGAGAGCGGCTACGGCGCCGATGTGCACCGCCACTCGATCTTCGACCGCACCTCCGAGATCGAAACGCTGCGCGCCGTCTACCGACTCGAGCCGGTGAGCGAAAACGGCTCGCGCAGCCGCCTTTTCGGCGACCTCACGGGCAAGCCGGACGCGGCCGTCCGTACCGACGCCAATACGATCGTCTATCTGGCGTTCACGTCCGGGACGACGGGCGTGCCGAAAGGCGTCATGCACAGCGACAACACCCTGCTCGCCAATGCGCGCGTGATGTCCGACGACTGGCAGCTCAAGGACGACGCCGTCATCTATTCGCTGAGCCCGCTCAGCCACAATCTGGGCCTCGGCGCGCTGGTGATGACGCTCAGCCACGGCGGCGAGTTCGTCGTGCACGATTTGCCGCGCGGCGCCAGCCTCGCCGACCGCATCCTCGAGGTCGACGCCACCTTCATGATCGGCGTGCCGACGCATGCCATCGATCTGCTCAATGAATTGCGCGCGCGCAAGCTCAGCCGGCTCGGCCGCGTCAAGGGCTTCCGCATCTCCGGCGCGGCGGTGGCGCCGGTGGTCGCGGCGGGGCTGCTCGAGCACGGCGTCGTGCCGCAGAGCGGCTACGGCATGACCGAGGCCGGCTCGCACCATTACACGCGGCCCGACGACACGCCGGCGCGCATGACGGAAAGCTCGGGCCGCGTCTGCGCCGGCTACGAGATCAAGGTGTTTTCGCGCGAGAACCGAGACCAGGAAGTGCCGGTCGGGGACGTCGGCGAGATCGGCGGCCGCGGCGCAAGCCTGATGCTCGGCTACTTCGACGACCAGGAAGCGACCGAGACATCGTTCAACCGGCACGGCTGGTTCATGACCGGCGACCTCGGCCGGGTCGATGCTGACGGCTATCTGCAGATCACCGGCCGCAAGAAGGACGTGATCATCCGCGGCGGTCACAACATCTATCCGGCGCGCATCGAAGCCCTCGTGATGCGGCATGCCGGCGTCGCCGGCACCGCCGTCGTCCCCGTCGCCGACGAGCGTCTCGGCGAGAAAGCCTGTCTCGCCGTGGTGGCGCGGCCCGGCCGCGAGCTGACCGCCGACGAATTGCTCAAACATCTCGACGAGGTCGGGCTCTCGCGCTTCGACATGCCGGAATATTTCGTCAGCGTCGCGAAGCTGCCGCTGACGCCGAACGGCAAGATCCTCAAGCGCGAACTGGTCGACACCATCAAACGCGGCGAGATCAAGCCGCAGCCGGTGCGCTTCGTGGCGCGCTGATCAGGGGATGACGACGATCTTGCCGAAGAAGGCGCGGTCTTCCAAAAGCTTCACCGCTTCGGCGGCCTGCCGCAACGGAAAGACGCGGCCGATCACCGGCTTGAGCTTGCCGCTCGCCACCATCGCGACGGCCGCGGCGATGTCCTGCTGCGTATATCCGGTCGAACCGAGCACCTGCAGCTCGCGCCGCCACAGGTAACGGAGGTCGATCTGAGGCGAGAAGCCCGCCGTCGCCCCGCACACCAGCAGCCGCCCGTGGCGCGCGAGCGCACGCAGGCTCGGATTGAACGTGTCGCCACCGGTGAAGTTGACGGCGACGTTGACGCCCTTGCGGCCGCTCAGATCCCAGGCGGCGCGGCTGAAGTCGTCCCGCGAATAGTCGATGACCTCGTCGGCGCCCAGGGCTCGGAGTTTATCGGCCTTCTCAGCCGAACCGGCCGCGGCGATGACGCGGGCGCCCACCATTTTGGCAATCTGCACACAGGCCGTGCCGACGCCGCCGCTGGCGCCGAGGATGAGAATGCTCTCGCCGGCCTTGAGGCCGCCGATGGTCGTGAGCATACGCAAGGCGGTGCCGAAGGCGATCGGGATGGCCGCGCCGTCCTCGAACGAGACACTCTCAGGCAAGCGGACGAGGTTTTCGGCCGGAACGGCGACGCGCTCGGCAAGACCGCCGTTCACCTCCTCGCCGATCAGGCCGCGCTTCGTCTTCGGATTGACCACAACGCGCTCGCCGGCGCGCCAGCCGGTCACGCCATCGCCGACGGTAGCGATTTCGCCGGCAATGTCGCCGCCGGAGATAAACGGCAGCGGGATGCTCACGCCCGGCATGCCGCGGCGCGCGAACACGTCGAGATAGTTCAGTCCCGTCGCGCGCACGCGCACCACGACCTCTCCTTGCGCCGGCTGCGGGTCGGGACAGTCGCGATAGTCGAGTACCTCGACGCCGCCATGCCGATCGAAAGCGACAGCCTTCATACGCGCGCACCCTTCTATGACTGGCGCGATGCTTGCAGAGCGACACGCTTAATGCAAACGTTTCATCAACATTGCCGCGATGCATCGTCATGACCAAGGACACGCTGAAACGCCGTCTTGAATCGCAACTCTCGCGCGAGACCTGCAAGCAGTTGCTGATCGACCTCGTGCGCGTGCCGAGCCCGCAAACGGCATTGCTCGAAGCCGAGCCCCAACTGAGACGCTTCATCGAAGAGGTCATCGCACCGCGGCTGAGCACTCTCGGCGCTGTGTGCCGTTTCGATGCCATGGGCAACCTGATCGCGCATCTCGGCGCCGACACCAGCGGCCGTTCGCTGATGCTGATCGGGCACGCAATGAATCATCCGCCGGGCGGCATGCCCGACCCTTACGAGGGCAACGTCGCCGATGGTGCGAGCCTCGGCATTGCTGGCGAGGTCGTGCGCGGGCGCGGCGCCAGCGAGCAGAAGGGCACCCTCGCCGCCATGCTGCACGCGCTCGATGCGCTGCACGCGTCCGGCATCGCACTGACCGGACGCCTGACCTTCGTCTGCTGCGTTTCGGGAGAAACCGGCAAGATCGACGCCATTCGTAATGTCGTCGAGGTCGAGGGCGAGCGCGCCGACCTGGCGTTCCTGTATGGCAACTGGCTGAAGCTCGCGCTCGGCAATCGCGGCCGCATCGACATGCACGTGACGGTGCACGGTCAGCCATGCCACAGCAGCCGCCCGCACGAAGGCTGCAACGCCATCACCGGCGCGATGGAGGTCATTCGCCGGCTGACCGACGCGTTCATGGCGCCGCGCACGCATCCGGAGCTCGGACCCGCCTGTCTCACCATCAACGGCCTGCACAGTTTCCCCGAGGCGACGCATACGCTGCAGGGCCGCTGCGAGATCGCGGTCGACCGCCGCCTGCTGCCGGGTGACGATGCCGACGCCTGCGCCGCCAAGATCGAAGCCATCGCGATGCAGGTCGATGGCATGAAGGATCCGGTGAGCGGCAAGCCGTTCCGCATCGCGGTGACGCGCGGGCCGGTGATGCATCCCTCGCTCATCGATCTCGATGCGCCTGTCGCGCAGCGACTGCGCCGCGCCTGCGTGACCATGCTGGGGAAAGAGCCCGAGCCCTACTACGCGCAGTCGGCGTTCGACCAAGGCTATCTCAATCACGTCGGCATTCCGGCGGCAAACTACGGCCCGGGCGAGCAGAGCCTCGCGCACACCGCCAACGACGTCGCCTCGGTCGACCGCACCTTCGATGCAGCGCGCGTCTACGCCTTTCTCGTCGCCGATTATCTGGGAGGCGCCTGATGCGGCTCGCGCGTCGAGAAGGTGCAGCGGCCGACCGCGACCAGGCGGCCTTCGTCGTCGCGCACCTCGACATCGCAGACGCCGACGGTGACCCCGGCGCGCAGCACGCGGCCCATCGCGCGCAGACCGGTGTTCGCCGCCGCGCGCAGATAGTCGACGCGCATGTCGATGGTCGGGATGCGACGGCCGAGCTTGGCGGCGAGACAAGCGTGGCCTGCAATATCGACGAGCGCCGCGATGATACCGCCATGATAATCGGGCACGTCGGGGGAGCGCGCCAGCTCCGGCCGATGGTCGATGGCGACGGTCAGCGTATCGTTGGCCGGGTCGCGCACGACGACGCGCGGCCGCAGCCACTGATGAAACGGTGGCCGCGCCAGCAGCGTGCCGATGAAATCGTCGTTCTCCGCGCGCCCTTCCGGCATCGTCCCCTCACCTGCGAATGCACCACGAGTGAAATGATATGACCAAGGACCTCAACGGCGTCAATCGGCGA
Source organism: Pseudolabrys sp. (assembly GCF_035943735.1). Taxonomy (GTDB): domain Bacteria; phylum Pseudomonadota; class Alphaproteobacteria; order Rhizobiales; family Xanthobacteraceae; genus Pseudolabrys. Next base: position 46,759 of record NZ_DASZBV010000011.1, on the reverse strand, counting down.
CGCAACCTCGGCTTTTTCTACGACGACGCGGCGGCGCGCTTTCCCGATAAGGCCTGCATCATCGACCTGTTCGGCGGCAGGGAACATGCCGTCACCTACCGCCAGCTTGACGAGCGCATGGACGCGGTCGCGCGCATGCTGGCGCGGCTCGGTGTCAAGCCGGGCGAGCGCGTCGCGATGCTGTGCGGCAACCGGGTCGAGTTCATCGAATTCTTCTTCGGCGCGATGCGCGCGGGCGCCATTCCGGTGCCGCTCAACACGCGGCTCGCCACCGATACGCTCACTTATATCTTCAAGGATTCGGACTCGGTGCTGGCGCTGATCGATCCGAGCTGCAATCGCGAGGCGAAGGCGATCGCGCTCGCGGTGCCGCTGCGGCGACGACTGCTCCTCGACGAGGAGGCCGACGGCTTCTTCAGCTACGAGCGCGAGCTCGCCGTGCCGGCGCCGGACGTGCCGCCGCCGCCGATCGCCGACAACGCGCAGGCGTTCCAGCCCTACACCTCCGGTTCGACCGGCGTGCCCAAGGGCGCGATCATGACGCATCACGGCATGCTCTGGTACCTGGTGCACAACCAGAGTCATTGGCCAACCCCGCCCGACGAGCGCGGCATGGTGGCGCTGCCGTTGTTCCACAAGAACGCGCTGCGCGGCACGGTCAAACCGATGCTCTATGCCGGCGCCTCGTTCGTGCTGATGCCGGGGTACGAGCCGCGCGCCTATCTCCAGGCCTTGGCGAAATATCGCTGCACCTATTCGCGCGGCGTCGCCGCCGTGTTCACCACGGTGCTGCAGCATCGCGACTATCTCGAAGGCCTCGATCTCAGCGCGCTCAAGAGCATGACTATCGGCTCGGCCGTGGTGACGCCGGAACTGCTCGACGCGGTCGAGCGCGCGCTTCCCGGCGTGAAGACGTCGGAGAGCTACGGCCTCACCGAGGGCGGCAGCCCGTTCCGCGCGCCGATCGACGGCCGCCGCGTGCCGCGCGGCAGCGTCGGCGTGCTCGCGCCCGACATCGAGGTCAAGCTGATCGACGCCGACGGCAAGGTGAGCGACACGCTCGGCGAACTCCTCATCCGCTCGCCCTATGTCTGCCTCGGCTATCACAAGCAGCCGGAGATCACCCGGCAGAAGCTGCAGGACGGCTGGCTGCGCACCGGCGACGTATTCTACCGCGACTCGGAAGGCTTCTATTATTTCCGCTCGCGCGTCGACGACATGTTCAGTTGCGGCGGCGAGAACATCTATCCGAAGGAAGTCGAAAACCTGCTGTTCATGCACGAGGACGTGGCCAACGTCGTGGTCACGCCGGTGCCGCATGCGGTCAAGGGCTATGTGCCGGCGGCGCTGGTGGTGCCGCGCACCGGCTCGGCCGTCACCGGCGCGGAGCTGAAGAAGTACTGCCTCGAGCGCGGCCCGCTCTACGCGCATCCACGCCATGTCGAGATCGTGCCGGAATTGCCGCTCAACGGCGCCGGCAAGATCGACCGCGTGGCGGCGCGGGCGAAGCTCGTGTCGATCTACCAGACGGTCGCACAGGCAGGCGGCTGAAGGACCCTGTCAACAACAGGGCATCGGGTTTTCCATCAGATCGTAGATGTGGTCGAAGGTGACTTCGTCGATCGGCCGCTGCACCTTGAAGACTTGCGGCGGCTCGCCGCGCAGCACGGCGATGATCGCCGTCTCGATCGGCGGGCAGCCCGGCTTGCCGCACGGCACTTCCTTGATGACGATCGGGATATCGCGCGGATAGAGGAAGTTCTGCCGCAACCAGTAGCGGATCTGCTCGAGCCGCAGCGGCGAGACCTCGTGGTTGCTGCGCCGGAACGGGTCGCCCGGCGTCATGCGCACGGCCGGCTCCGGCTCGTGACACATGCAGTCGGCAAAGCTCTGGCGGATGGCCGCCTCGTCGAGACGGCGGCCGATCATCACCAGGCGGTTGATGCGCTCTTGCGCCTTGGCCCAGGCGGGCCCCGGCCGACACTCGAGCTCGGTCTGCACGCCCTGGAAGATGAACTGGTCCGGGTCGCCCCAAATCGCAACGATGCCCTTCATGCGGAAGATGCGGGCACCGAACTCGGTCGCAAGATAGCGGAACCAGTTGCCGAACTTGAGGCCGTCGACCGCCCCGGGCGTCACGATGCTGATGGTCTGGATATCGCGCAGGTGGCCGTGCTGGTGATCGTGGTCATGGTGCTCGCCATGGGCGTGATCGTGGCCGCAGACCTCGCAATGTTCGGCCGGCGCATCGGGCAGCACGTCCGGCGCCAGCGCGGCACGGTCGAGCTCAAAGATGCCCTTGAGCTCAGTCTGCGAGTTGCGTGTGCGCGCGACTTTGACCAGCGGGTTGATCTTGTGGATCTCGGCCTCGATCTCGTCGAGCTCTTCGGCGGTCGCAAGGTCAGTCTTGTTGAGCAGGACGAGATCGGCATAGGCGATCTGCTCGACCGCCTCCTCCGTGTCCTTCAATTGACCGCGGATGTGCTTGGCGTCGACGACGGTGACGAGGCCACGCAATGTAAAGACATCACGCAGGCGGTCGTCGGCATAGATCGCCTGCAGGATCGGCGCCGGCTCGGCGAGGCCCGTCGTCTCGATGATCAAGGTGTCGAAGTCGGAGCGCCGCTGCGACAGCTCGAACAGGTTCTGCACCAGATCGCCGCGCACGGTGCAGCACAGGCAGCCGTTGCTCATCTCGACCATCGGCTGCTCGTTCGACAGCAGCAGATGATGGTCGATGCCAACGGCGCCGATCTCGTTGACGATCACGGCGACGCGCCTGCCGTGGTCGCCGGTGAGGATGCGGTTGAGCAGCGTCGTCTTGCCGGCGCCGAGATAGCCGGTGATGACGACGATGCCGGCCTTGTCGAGCGTCCCGACGGCGGCCACCTCCGGCTCTTGCCGTTCGATGACTGTCATGCCGTCAACGTAATCAGGTGCGACGCGGTTTTCCACCCCGACCGGGGCCGGGTCAGCCCGCCCGCGCGGCCTCGCGACGGCGCGTTGCCGCGAGTTTCACCGCCTCCATGATCTCCGGATAGGCCGAACAGCGGCAGAGGTTGCCGACGAGATAATGGCGAATGTCCTCGTCGCTCGGCTCGGGATGCTCGTCGAGCAACTGGCGCACCATCATGATGAAGCCGGGCGTGCAGAACCCGCACTGGAAGGCGGCGGCTTCGATGAAGGCTTCCTGCACCGGATCGAGCTTGCTCGCCGTGGCGAGGCCCTCCACCGTGTCCACCGTGCAGCCGTCAACGAAGACCGCGAGTTGCAGGCAGCCGGACACCGGACGCCCGTCGACCGAAACCGTGCAGCAGCCGCACAGGCCCTGCCCGCAGCTTTCGCGCGCGCCGCGCAGATCGAACCGGTGCTGCAGCACGTCGACAAGGGTCTCGTGCGGCATAATGGTCGCCGAGACCGGCAGGCCGTTGAGAACGAAATTGATGGTGCGCGGCGTCGTCACGTCACTTGCCTTTCGCTGCGGCGCCATCCTTGGCGATCAAGGCGCGATAGATTTTCTCAGGGGTGAGCGGCAGGTCGGTCAGGCGCACGCCGACCGCGTCGGCGATGGCGTTGCCGATGGCGGGCGAAAGGGTGATCGTCGTGCTCTCGCCGGCCCCCTTGGCGCCGAACGGGCCGTCCTTCTGCTCGGAGTGCGTCCAGGTGTTGACGAACTCGCGCGGGATGTCGAGCAGCGTCGGGATCTTGTAATCGGCGAACGAGCCGTTGGTGAGCTGGCCGTCGCGGAAGATCATTTCTTCGGTCGTGGTGAAACCGAGCTGCATGATGGCGGCACCGGAGAGCTGCAGCCGCACGAGCTTCGGATTGAGCGCGGTGCCGACGTCGGCGACGTTGATGAGCTTCGTGATGGTGAAGTGGCCGGTCTCGGTGTCGACCTCGACTTCCGCGGCGGATGCCGCCACGCCCCAGAACGGCGTCGCCGTGGTCGACTGGCCGGTCTCGACGTCCGGCTTCTCGTAATCGGGAATGTAGCTGCCGGTGCCGATGATGTTGCCGGCCTGCATGCCGTAGCGGCGCTTGAACATCTCGGACAGCGGCAGATTGCTGCCCTCCGGCAGACCGAGTTCCTTGGCCAGTTCGGCGATTTTGTGTTTGGCGTCCTCGGCCGCGCGGCGCACCGCATTGCCCATGTGGAATGTCGAGCGCGAGCCGAGCGTGCCCATGTCGTAGGGCGTGACGTCGGTGTCCGGATGCACGACGCGGATCGCCGCCGCATCCATGTCGAGCACCTCGGCGCAAATCTGCGCCATCACCGTGTCGGAACCCTGCCCCATGTCGACGGTGCCGATATAGAGGCCGCAGCTGCCGTCGCCGTAGAGATTGACGATCGCCACCGAGGTTGTCGGCGTGGTGATGCCCTTGAAGCCGACGGCGATGCCGCGGCCGCGCCGGATGCGGCCGTTGCCGCGATCGAGCGGACGATCCCACTTGATCAGCTTGGCGGCATCGGTGAGCGCGGTGTCGAGCGCCGCGTCATGCATCTGCGTGCCGCTGGCCTGCGGCCTGCCCTCGCGCAGCAGGTTTTTGCGGCGGAATTCGAGCTTGTCCATCCCGAGCTCTTCCGCGATCAGGTCCATGTGGCAGTCATAGGCCCAGGCCGTCTGCGGCGCGCCGAAGCCGCGCAGCGCCCCGGCCGGCGGCCGGTTGGTGTAGACGGCGTGGGAGTCGATCCACACGTTCTCGATGTCGTAGGGACCGGCGGACGTGAAGCCGGCCTTCTGCGTCACGCGCGGGCCGATGTCGGCATAGGCGCCGCCGTTCCACACGACGGAGCACTTGCGCGCAAGGATTTTGCCGTCCTTGCTGACGCCGCTCTTGATGGTGAAGGTGCAGGGATGGCGCGTCACCATGAAGAACTGCTCTTCCATGGTGAGCGAGATCTTCACCGGCCGCTCGACCAGCAGCGACAGCGAAGTCACCAGCGCCTCGAGCTTGATGTAGAGCTTGCCGCCGAAGCCGCCACCGAGATACGGCACCTTCACCCGCACGCGGTTCTCCGGCAGCCCGAGCAGACGCGCGATCTCGATGCGCACGAAGGATGGGCCCTGCGAGGCGGTGTGCAGCGTCACCCGGCCGTCGGCCACGTCGGCGACGGTGACGAACGGCTCCATCGGCGTGTGCATCACCTGCTGGCTGCGGAAGGTATGCTCGAAGATGTGGTCTGCGGCGGCAAAGCCCGCTTCGACGTCGCCGCGGCGCAGCTTGTAGTCGAGCGCGACGTTGGTGCCCTTGCGGCCCTTGAGATGCTTGAGGTCGGCGAAGGACGAAGCCGGGCGCAACTCGTCGTGCACCAGCACGTCCGAGGTCATCGCCTCGACCTCGTCGAGAACGGCGGGCAGTTCCTCGTATTCGGCGGTGATGAGGCCGACCGCCTCCTGCGCGACGTACGGGTCGGTGGCGAGGACGACGGCGACCGGTTCGCCGGCGAAGCGCACCTTGCCGTCGGCGAGCACCGGCTGATCGTGGAACGCCGGGCCGTAATAGGGATGCGGGATGACCGTGCGAATGTCGTCGATCGTCACCACGCGGAAGACGCCCGACAGCTTCTGCGCCGCCGAGACGTCGACCTTCTTGATGCGCGCATGCGGCAGCGTGCTGCGGAAGATCTTGCCGTAAAGCATGCCCGGCAGCTTGACGTGGTGCGTGTATTCGGCGCGGCCGGTCACCTTCTCGCGCGCTTCCAGGCGCGTGATCGACTGGCCGATGTTGCGCATCGAGGTCTTCGCCGCCATCGCCTTCACTCCGCCGCCATCGCTTCAATGGCGCGTCCGAGGTGCACCTTGAGGAGGTGCCGCTTGTAATCCTCCGAGCCGCGGCTGTCGGACTCGATGTCCGGCTGCACCGCCGCCGCCTCACCGGCGCGCTTGAGGAGATCTGGGCCGATCTCTCCGCCCTTGAGCATGGCTTCGGCGTCGGTGAGCCGCAGCGGGCAATCGACCGCGGCGCTGAGAACCAGGCGCGCGTCCTTGATGGTGCGGCCGTCAAGGAGCAGCGACAAGGTCAGCCCGAGCGCCGGCCAGTCGTGCGCGGCGCGTGTCGTCACCTTGACGTAATGCGAGCGCCAGCCGGCGCGCACCGGCACCTCGATCTCGGCGATCAACTCGTCATTGGCGATCGTCGTCTCGTAATAACCGACAAAGATGTCGGCGACCGGAATAACGCGCTCGCCGCGCGGGCCTACGATCTTCGCCTTCGCGTCGAGCGCCAGCCACACGGGCGGCAGGTCGAGATGCGGATCGGCATGCGCGAGATTGCCGCCGACAGTGGCGACGTTGCGCACGCGCACATTGGCGAGCGTCTTCATCGTGCGCGGGATCACCGGCAGCTTCGCGGCGATCTCGCGCGAATGCTCGAGCGCGGCGAAGGTCGTCATGGCGCCGATGCGGAAGGCGCGGCCGTCGGCCGCAAGGTCGATGCCGGAGAACATGCCGTCAAGGCGGCGCAGACTGACGAGGCGGCGCGGCCTGTACACCTGCGCCTTCATCATCAGCATCAAAGCGGTACCGCCGCCGATCGGGCGCACTGCGGGGTCTTCGGGATCGAGCAGGGAAAATGCCTCGTCCAGCGAGGACGGTTCGAGAACGTCGAAACTGGCCATCTCACTCCGGTCCAAAACAGATCGACCCTGCCGCAAACGGCCAGGGCCCGCACGCGCTACCCGACATCACGCCATGCGAATTGGTCCAAGGAAAGCTTCCATCAAAACGGCCGTCTGTCAACTTATTGGTACGTGCCCCTGTCGGCGCATTGGTCTGCCGGTGGCGCGTCGCGGCGACCGATGCAAGGAGATTGAGCAGGCCGGTGACGTAACGGATACAGGCGTTTTTGTCGATCGGAGGCAAGGACACGGGCTTGTTTCACGCTGCCGAAGCGCTCGTCCCGTCGCGTCGCCGCGTACTGCGGCCAACTGTAGCGAAAACTGTACAATTCCCATTGCGTGGGGCGGTAAATCGGGCTATTGCCGAAGGCCGCATGGTCGCTCTCAGCCAAAGGTTCGACATGCTCGTCGCCAGTGGCGATTCAAACCGATCGGCTGCCCGTCCGTGGGCGTCATACGAGCGGCGGCCGCGCGCGGCATGCCATCGCCGCGCGACAGCGCCGCATCTCCCCTCCTGGACGTATCGCGTCGACGCCAATGGCGGAACGCTAGAATGCCGCGCGCCGGTACAGATTGTCGCGCAAGCCTGCGAGACGCGGCGTCGCGCCGCTGGCCGTAAAGCAAGGAGCAATATCCATGTCTAAGCTGCCGCGCGTCGGCGTCATCCTGACCGGAGGGACCATCGATTCGGTCGGCGCCGATCGACTCGATCTCGCCTGGTACATCGAGGCCGGCAAGCGTCTGGAGAAAGGCGAATTGCTCGGCCAGATCCCCGAGCTCGGCCAGATCGCCGACGTGCGCGAGATTCCGTTCCGCCGGCTGCCGAGCCAGGCGCTAACGACGAGCGACTGGCTCGATCTCGTCCGCACCATTCACGCCATCTTCGAGAAGGGCGACGTCGACGGCCTGGTTATCACCCACGGCACCAATACGCTGGAAGAGACCGCCTATTTCCTCAATCTCACGCTGAATACCGACAAGCCGGTGGTTCTCGTCGGCGCCATGCGGCCATCGAACGCGATCAGCGCCGACGGCTATCTCAACATCCTGTCTGCCGTTCGCGTCGCCGCCGCACCGCAGTCGCGCGGCATGGGCTGCCTCGTGGTGATGAACGACACCATCTTCGGCGCGCGCGACGTTACCAAGACCGCCACCTACCGCGTCAACGCCTTCCAGGCCCGCGACCTCGGGCCGCTCGGTTATGCCGACGCCGACGGCAGCGTCATTTTCTACCATCGCCCGATGAAGAAGCACACGGTCGAGACCGAGTTCGACGTGAGCACGACGCAGACGCTGCCGCGCGTCGACGTCGTGCTGTCCTATGTCGACGCCGACGCCACGATGATCGATGCCGCCGTACGCGCTGGCGCCAGAGGCATCGTCAGTGCCTCGACCGGCGCCGGCCGTCCCACGCCGACGCAGGACGACGCGTTCGACGCCGCTTACGCCAAGCACGGCTTGCTGATGTGTCTCACCAGCCGCGTCGGCAGCGGCCGCATCGTGCGCAGCCCGGGCTTGACCAAGCGCGGCTTCGTCGCCGGCGACAATCTGCTGCCGTGGAAGGCCCGCATCCTGTTCGCGCTGGCGCTGTCGAAGACGAACGACGCCGCCGATATCCAGCGCATGTTCGACATCTACTGATTTTCGGAGCCGTCAGGCGCCGCGCACCTTCACTGAATTCAAAAGAGAGAGAAAAGCAGATGAAAGCAGATCTCGTCGTCAAGAACGGTCAGGTCGTGACGCCGCAGCAGACGTTCAACGGGGGCGTCGCCATCTCCGGCGGCAGGATCGTCGCGGTCAACACCGACGACGCGCTGCCCGACGCGACCCGCGTCATCGACGTGAAGGGGCAGCATATCCTGCCCGGCCTCATCGATGCGCACGTGCATTTCCGCGATCCCGGCCTGACGCACAAGGAAGACTTCGCCACCGGCTCGGCCGCGGCGGTGTGCGGCGGCATCACCACCGTCGTCGACATGCCGAACGTCATTCCGCCGACGGAGAATGCGGAGCAGATCGGCGTCAAGAAGAAGATCGCCGAGTCGAAGTCGCTGTGCGACTTCGCCGTGCTCGGTGTCATCCATCAGACCAACGTCGCGGACATCCTGCCGATGGCGAAGGCGGGCGCGATCGGCTACAAGATTTTCTTCGGCGAGACAATCGGCAACCTGCCCTTCCCCGACGACGGGATGTGCATGGAGGTGTTCCCGGCGATCACGGAATCGAAGATTCCTCTGTGCACGCACGCCGAGAACCGCCAAATCCAGCATTATTACACCAACAAGATGAAGGCCGAAGGCAAGGGCAACCCCATCTACTGGGAAGACACGCGCCCGTGGATTTGCGAGGCCGAAGCGATCAACCACATCATCTTCCTCGCCGAGAACTTCGGCACCAAGCTGCACATCGTCCACTGCAGCACCAAGCAGGGCGCGATGATGGTCAAGGACGCCAAGGCGCGCGGTCTGCGCGTCACGGCCGAGACCGGCCCGCATTATCTGCTGCGCGAGCCGAAGGACATGGCCGAGGCGGGTCCGCTGCTGAAGATGAACCCGCCGGTGCGCACGAAGGATCACGGCGAGGTGCTATGGCGCGGCCTCAACGAGGGCTTCATCGACATGATCGCGACCGATCACTCGCCGCACACCCTCGAAGAGAAGGGCTGCGATATCAACGGCAAGATGCTAAAGCCGGCGATCTGGGACTGCATCTCCGGCTTCTGCGGCGTCGAGACCAGCGTGCCGCTGATGCTCACCCAGGTGAACGCCGGACGCATGACCATCAATCAGTACGTCAAGGTCGCCAGCGAGAACCCGGCGCGCGTCTGGCAGATGTATCCGAAGAAGGGCTCGCTCAACATCGGCGCCGACGGCGACCTCACCATCGTCGATATGAACAAGGAAGCCGTGATCGATCCGAGGAAGCTGCACTCCAAGAACGTGCCGACTCCGTGGGGCGGCTGGAAGGTCAAGGGCGTGCCGACCTGCTCCATCGTGCGCGGCAACGTGCAGATGCAGGACGGTGAACCGGTCGGCAAGGCGGTCGGCCGCATGCAGACGCCGGTCGTGTACTGGTGAGCCGCACCGGCGGCATGAGCCTTGCAAGCAGATCCTGGGGCTGTCGCGACATTAAACTGCCTGAAGTGCAATTGGATCAAAGCAACAATCGGAGGGTGCACACATGCTATCAAGACTAAAGATACTGACGTTCGTCGCCGCGATTTCGGCCGTGTTTGTTTCTGCGCCAGGCTTTGCCGCCGGCTTCCCGACCAAGCCGGTCAGGCTCATCCTGCCGTACAACCCCGGCGGCATCATCGACTACATCGGCCGCATCGTCGCCAAGCACATGGGCGATGCGCTGGGCGAGACGGTGGTGGCGGAAAACCGTCCCGGCGCCGGCGGCATCGTCGGCACCGACTACGTCGCGCGCTCCGTTCCTGACGGGTACACGCTGGTGCTGATGGACCCCGCCATCGTCATCAACCCGATCCTGCAAGAGCACATGCCTTACGATCTGTTCAAGCAGCTCGACGTCATCTCGGTGGTGAGCTCGTCGCCGGAGGTCTGCATCGTTGCGCCGCAGCTCGGCGTGAAGACCTTCCAGGAGCTGATCGCCTACGGCAAGGCCAATCCGGGCAAACTGAACTTCGCCTCGGCCGGCGTCGGCACCACGCCGCATCTCGCCGGCGAACTGTTCAAGGAGCGCACCGGCATCGATGCCACGCACGTGCCTTACAAGGGCATCGGCGCATCGTTCACCGACATGATGAGCAACAAGGTGCAGTTCGCCTTCAGCAGCATCGCAGGCGCCCTGCCCTTCACGTCGAGCGGCAAGCTGCTCGCTTTGGCCACGACCGGCGAGAAGCGGAGCCCGGTCTATCCCGACAAGCCGACCGTGCAGGAAGCCGGCGTCAAGGACTTCACCGTCGACCTGTGGCTGACGGTATTTGCCGCCAAGGGTATTCCCGCCGATGTGCGCGCCAAGCTGAACGAGGCGATCAACAAGGCTCTGAAGGATCCGGAGCTCGCCAAGGCCTTCGCCAAGGTCGGCGCCGAGCCGCACGGCACCACGCCGGAGGGCGGCGCCGCCTTCGTCAAGGCGGAGTTCGACAAGTGGAAGCACGTCATCGACACCGCGCACATCAAGCTGAACTGACCGCGGCGTCTCACATTCTCTGACTGACAAAGGTCAAGGCCTGATCGCGCAGCAACCTGCCGGTCAGGCCTTTGCTTTTGCCGTGGCGAGCATCGCGACGATGTCGCCGGGCATCACCGGGAACCGCGTGATGCGCACGTCGAATTCCGTAAGCGCATCCTCGATCGCCGAGGCGATCGCCGCCGCCATAGGCAGTACGCCGGATTCACCGACGCCCTTGACGCCGAGCGGATTGAGCGGCGTCGGACTCTCGCGGTGCCCGAGCTCGATCGCCGGCACCATGCCCGCCAGCATCAGCGTGTAGTCGGCGAGCGTGACCGTCAGCGGATCGCCTTCGTCGCTGTAGGCCATGTGCTCGTGCAGTGTATTGCCGATGCCGTGCACGATGCCGCCGACGATCTGCCCCTCGACCAGCATCGGGTTAATCTGCCGGCCCGCGTCGTGGACGAACATCACGCGCGTGACCTGTGTCCGCCCAGTCGCGGTGTCGATCTCGACCTCGACGCAGGCCGAGGCATTGCTGTAGGTCATCGGATCGATGACGACGCTTTCGGTCGCGTCCAGCCCGGGCGCCAATCCGCCGGGAAGCCGGAAGCCGGCCGAGCCGGCCATTGCCCTGGCCACGTCGGCGAGCGTCACCTTCAAGTCCGGCGCACCTTTGACGATGACGCGGTCGCCCTCGATCTCCAGATCGCCGGCGTCGGCCTCAAGGAGGTGCGAGGCCGCGTCGAGCACCTTCTTGCGTACCTTGACCGCCGCCACATGCGCCGACGAACCAGCCATCACGGTCTGCCGGCTGTTGAAGCCGCCGAACCCCACCGCGATGCGGCCGGAATCGCCGGTCGTGACCACGATCCGGTTCATGTCCCGGCCGAGTTGCTCGGCGACGACCTGGGCCAGCATGGTCTTGGTGCTCTGCCCCATCGCCGCCGCGCCCGTCGCCACGTGAACGATGCCCGACGATGAGATGCGCACGCTCACTTGTTCATAGGGTCCGCGCCCGGTGCCCTCGACGGAATTGGCCAACCCGATGCCGATGGTGCGGCCCTCGGCGCGCGCGCGTTTCTGACGTTCGCGAAAACCGGCCCAATCGATGCCGGCGAGCGCGTCGGCCTGGCAGCCCGGATAATCGCCGGAGTCGAGCACGACCGGAAAGCCGCCGCGCGTCACAAATTGCTTGGTGTAAGGCATGCGCTCGGCCGGGACGAGATTGCGGCGGCGGATCTCGGCGCGGTCGAGGCCGAGTTCGCGCGCGGCATGGTCGAGGAGACGCTCCATCACGAACACGCCCTGCGGCTGGCCTGCGCCGCGCACCGGGGTCACCGGCACCTTGTTGGTCAGCGCGACCTTCACATCCATGCGATAGGCCGGCACCTCGTAGGCGAGCGTCATGGCCGCCACCGCGCCCTGCGGCACGGTCAGCCCGCGCGCGGTGTAGGCGCCGTGATCGTGCAGCAGCGAACCGCGCACGCCGAGGATCTTGCCCTGCCCGTCGACGGCGATCTCCGCATCCCAATACTGATCGCGCTCCTGCGTCGTCGCGATGAAATGCTCGCGGCGGTCCTCGATCCATTTCACCGGCTTGCCGGTGGCGATCGCGGCGACGGCGACCGCCGCCTCTTCCGCATAGAAGACGAGCTTCGGGCCGAAGGCACCGCCGACATCCGGCGTGATGACCCGGATGCTGGCCTCGTCGCGGCCGAGAATCTCGGACAGCAGTCGCGCGGCGACGAGAGGCGTTTGGGTCGAACTCCAGAAGGTCAGGCCGGCGTCGATGGGGTCCACCGCGGCGATACAGCCGCGCGCCTCGATCGAGACGGAGCATCCGCGATGCGTGACGAAACTGTCGCGAAATACGTGCGGCGCGCGCGCGATAGCGGCGTCGACGTCGCCATAGGCGGTCGTGAAGGCGGCGATCAGATTATCCGCGGCGTCCGCATGTGCCACGGGAGCGCCGGCGCGCAGCGCGTCGCGGCAGTCCGCGGCGGCCGGCAGCGGTTCGAACTCAACGTCGAGCGCCGCGATGGCATCTTCGGCGAGATACGGCGTCTCGGCGATGGCGATGGCGATGGGCTCGCCGACATAGACGGTCTCCTCGCTCGCCAGGATCGGCCGGTCGCGGCGCTGGCGATAAGTCTTGTCGGGCAGCGCCACGATCAGGCGGTCGGTGGTGACGTATTTGCGGATGTCGGCGCAGGTGAGCACGGCGTGCACGCCCGACAGCGACATGGCGCGGCTCACATCGATCGACCGGATGCGCGCGTGCGCATGTGGGCTTCGCAAGAACGCGGCGTAAAGCATGCCATCGAGACGGATGTCACCGATGAAGCGCCCGCGCCCCGACAGCAGCGCGCGATCCTCCTGCCGCGGCACCGATGCGCCAAAGACCTTCGTTCTCACCGCCCTCACCGTGGGTTGGTCGCGCCGCGCCGCGAGGCTGCATCGCCTCGTACCATTTTTAGGACCATTTCTTTGCGCAGCGCAAGGTGACAGCATCGGAGTGCCGCGGCGCTGGTTTAATCTGCTGAATTATGTGGCTTTACCTGGGCCAGCCGGCATGCCAGTGTGACCGCACGGTGCGTCCCAATAACGGCACAAACGCTTCGTTTCCGACCGTGGTCCTCCGATGAAGCCTGCCAAATTCAGCTACCACGCTCCCGGCTCCGTCGACGACGCCGTCGCTCTCCTCGGACAACTCGCGTCCGAGGATGGACGCATCCTCGCCGGCGGACAAAGCCTGGTGCCGACCATGGCGTTTCGCGTCGCGCAGCCGGGGCATCTCATCGATATCAACGGCATCCCGTCGCTCGGCACCATCAGCGTGGCCAAGGATCGCGTTCGTATCGGCGCCTGCGTCCGGCACGCCGCTTTCGAAGGCAAGACCGCGATCCCCGGTCCCACCGGCGCTCTGCTGGGAAAGGTCGTGCGCAACATCGCGCATTATCCCATCCGCGTGCGCGGCACCTTCTGCGGCAGCCTGGCGCATGCCGACCCAAGTTCGGAATGGTGCTGCACCGTCGCCGCCCTCGACGGACAGATGATCGCGCGGAGCCCCCGCGGCGAGCGGGTGATCGACGCTACCAATTATTTCCAAGGCGTGATGAGCACCGCGCTCGAGGCAGATGAGATGCTGACCGCGGTCGAGTTGCCGCTCCTGCCTGCGGACACGCGCTGCGGCTTCCAGGAGTTCAGCCGCCGGCCCGGCGACTTCGCCATCGCGATGGTGCTCGCCACCTATCGCCTCGAGAACGGCCGGATCGCCGATCCGCGCATCGCCGTCGGCGGCGCCGAAGTGGCCCCGCGCCGGATCGCCGAAGCCGAGGCGGCGCTGGCCGGCCAGCCCGCCGAACCGGCGGCGTTCGCCCGCGCGGCACAAGCAGCCAGCGAGGCGATCGAGCCGATGGAGGACAACTTCAATACCGCCGCCTATCGCCGCGCGCTGGTGATGACACTCGCGCAGCGGGCATTGGAGAAGGCGCGATGAGCGACAAGATCGAAATCACGCTGACCGTCAACGGCGTCGATCACCGCGTGCGCGTCGAACCGCGCAAGACTTTGGTCGACGTCATCCGCGACGACTGCGGGCAGACCGGCACCCATATCGGCTGCGAACACGGCGTCTGCGGCGCCTGCACGATCCTGCTCGACGGCGAGCCGGTGCGGTCCTGCCTGATGTTCGCGGTACAGGCGCAGGGCCTACAAATCCGCACGGTCGAAGGCCTCCAGAACGGCGAGACGCTACACCCGATGCAGCAGGCGTTCATGAGCCACCACGCCTTGCAGTGCGGCTTCTGCACGCCGGGCTTCCTCATGCTGGCGGTCGGTGTGCTGGAAAAGCGGCCGGACATCGGCGACGAGGAATTGCTCGAGGTGCTGTCGTCGAACCTGTGCCGTTGCACCGGCTATCAGAACATCATCAAGGCCGTGCGGTCGGTCGCCGCGGACATGAGGGCGGCGCGTTGAGTCGAACGCGGACGCCTTGGGTTGGCCAATCCGTAAGGCGGCTCGAAGATCCGCCGTTGGTGACCGGCAACGGGCGCTTCGCCGGCGACATCGATTTCCCGCATCAACTGCATATGCGCATCGTCCGCTCGCCCCATGCGCACGGGCGCCTGCGCGCGATCGACGTTTCGCAGGCGCTGGCGATGGACGGCGTGCGCGCGGTGTGGACGGCAGCCGATATCGCCGATGTACCGCCCATCGACTTCCGCGAAGGCGCGATCGAGAAGCTCACTGCCTATCGCCAGCCGGTGCTGGCGACGGACACGGTGCGTTATGTCGGCGAACCGGTGGCCGCGGTTTTCGCCGATGATCCGTACATCGCCGAAGACGCCGCCGACAGCGTGATCATCACGGTCGATGAATTGCCGGCCGTGCTGGACGCTGCCTCCGCGCCGGCCGAGTTCGGCCCGAACCGCTCCAGCGAAGCGGCGGTTTGCCGACAGGGCTATGGCGAGGTCGATGCCGCCTTCGCCGGCGCCACAATCGTCGAGATCGATGTCGCGATCGGGCGGCATTCCGGCGTGCCGCTGGAAACGCGCGGCGCCATCGGCCGCTACGACGCGGCGCGCGACGTGCTCGAACTGCATGGTGCCGCCAAGGTGCCGCACCGCAATCGTGAGTCGCTGGCCAAGATGTTCGGTCGCAGCACGGCAACGCTGCATCTCTTCGAGGCGCATGTCGGCGGCGGCTTCGGCATCCGCGGCGAAATCTACCCCGAGGACGTGCTGGTCCTGCTCGCCGCGCTGCGGCTCAAGCGGCCGGTCAAATGGATCGAGGACCGCCGCGAACACCTGATGGCGGCCAACCAGTCACGGCAGCAGCGGCACCGCATCCGCGCGGCCGTCGGCGCCGACGGCACGCTGATCGCGCTCGACGACGACTTCTTTCACGATCAGGGCGCCTATCTGCGCACGCACGGCACGCGCGTCGTCGACACGACCTGCGGCATCCTGCCCGGGCCGTATCGCCTGCCGCATTTCCGCGTCGCCGGCCATGTGCGGCTGACCAACAAGACGCCGTGCGCGACCTACCGCGCGCCCGGCCGCTTCGAGACGAATTTTGCCCGCGAGCGGCTGATGGACGCCATCGCCGCCAAGCTCGGCCTGTCGCGGATCGAGGTGCGCCGGCGCAATCTCATTGCGGCGCGGGACATGCCGTTCAGCCGCGGGCTCGTCGCGCTCAACGACGACGTCGAATACGACACCGGCGACTACGCGCTGCTGCTCGACAAGGCGCTCAAGCATTTCGAATGGGATCGCCTCGAACGCGAGGCCGCCGTGCGCCGCGCCGCCGGCGAATTCATCGGCCTCGGGCTCGCCTGTTACGTCGAGAAGAGCGGACTCGGCCCGACCGATGGCGCGCGCGTGAATATCGATACCGGCGGCGGCATCGAGGTGATCACGGGCGGCGCGTCCGTCGGCCAGGGCCTCGAGACGGTGATCGCGCAGGTCTGTGCTGACGTGCTCGGCAGCGATTACCGCAAAGTGCGCGTGGTACATGGCCGCACCGATCGTATCGAATACGGCATCGGCGCGCACGCGACCCGCGCCACCGTCATGACCGCCAACGCCGCTGCCGTTGCTGCGCGCAAGACCCGCGACAAGGCGCTGGAGATGGCCGCGCATCTCATGCAGTCCCGCGCCGAAGACCTCGACATCGTCAACGGCACGATCATCCGCAAGGGTGAGGCGCAAGGCCCCGGCATTTCCCTCGGCGACATCGCCGCGCATTTGAAGCCGCTGTCGAAGACGCGCGGCGAGCGCGAGCCCGGACTGACCGCCGAAGGCTGGTTCACGGTCGGTCACATGACCTACCCTTACGGCGTGCAACTGGCGGTGGCGGCGATCGATGCCGGCACCGGCGCCGTCAAGATCGAGAAGATGCTGATCGCCTTCGACGTCGGCCGCGCCATCAATCCGATGCTGGTCGAAGGCCAACTGGTCGGCGGCTTCGCGCAAGGACTCGGCGGCAGCCTGCTCGAGGAATTCCGCTACGATCAGCGCGGCCAACCTTTGTCCGTCACGCTCGCCGATTATCTCTTGCCGACAGCGCTGGACGTGCCGCATGTCGATGTGCTGATCACCGAAGACGCGCCCACCAACCTCAATCCGCTCGGCATCAAGGGCGCGGGCGAAGGCGGCATCGCCGCCGTCGGCGCCGTCATTGCCTCGGCGATCGACGACGCGCTCGGCGCTCCCGGGACGGTGACGAAGCTTCCCGTCAGCCCCCAGGAGCTGAAGGCGATCATCGACGCACTGAGAGCGCCCACCACGCTTGCGAATCAGATGTAGCGCGCGACCGTTGCGCGGAAGGATTCGATGTGACGCCGCATGGCCGCTTCGGCCGCGTCGCTGTCGCGCTCGCGCACGGCGCGCAGGATGGCGCCGTGCTCGTCCTGCACGTCGTTATGATGGCCGACGTCGGTCAGCGAGATGAACCAGAAGCGCAGCGAGCGTTCGTGCAGGCGGCGCAGGATGTCGGCGAGGACATCGTTGCGCGTCGCACGCGCCAGCACCAGATGGAACTCGCGGTCGAGCAGCATCATCTGCTCGACATTGCGCACGGCGGACCATTGCTGCGCGCGGCCGAGGATATCGCCGAGGGCGCTGATCTCGCCGTCGTCCGCCCGCGCCGTGGCAAGCCGGATCGCAGCCGGCTCGATCATCAGGCGCGCCTCGATGATGTGCAGAACCTCGTCGAGGCTGACCGGCTTGACGATGACGCCCTTACGCGGAATCACCTCGACCATGCCGTCGAGCATCAAGCGATCGATCGCCTGGTGCACCGGCGTGCGACCGAGCCCAAGCACGGCCGAGACCTGCGCTTCGTTGATGTATTCGCCCGGCCGGAAGGCGCAGGTGATGATGCGGTGCTTGATCGTCTCGTAGGCGAGATCGCGCAGCGACTGCGGTGTCGTATGCCGCTCGGCGACGGTCATCGCCGCGCGCCCGCGTTGCATCGGCTTGCGCCTATGGTCGACGGTTGCGGACACAGGCTTTCTCATGCCGATCGCCAAGCGGGAGCCGGACGGTGAGCCCGGTCGGGCGGCACGACGACGCCCACGGGTGAGCCTTGTTCAGGCCGCCCATCGTGATGTTCTGAGTCCGACCACGTTGTCAAACAACGCTCCTCCGGGCGTGCCCTAGACGCGCCCTGCCGGCGCGACGATCGTCTCATACGGCACGTCGCCCGCGAGAATGCCCATTTTGCGTGCGAAGGCATTCATGCCGGCGACGAAGTCGCGTGAAATGCCAGCCGTGTAATAGGGCAGATCGCGGCGGATCAGTTCGGCAATAAGCTCGGCTTCCGCCGGCGGAAACAGCTTGCGGCCGATCTTGGTGGCGAGCGACACGTCCTGCTTCAGCGCGGCATGCGTCTTGTTCATTGCGCGCACGGTGGCGGCCCCGACATGCGGCGCCTTGTCAAGCACGCGATCCGAGGTGGCGATCGACGCCATCGTGTAGTTGAAGCAGGGCTTGGGTCCATCGCCGCGTCGCACGTCGAGCACCATGGTGCCAACGCCATTGCGTAGTGCGACCTCTGCGCCCATGCCGTTCGCCCAGAAGCCGTCGATCTTGCCCTCTTCCAGCGCCTTGGCGGCCGTGAGACCGAAATTGACGGTGGCGCCGACCGCGCCCGGTACCGGCGCGATCTGCACCTTGTCGCGCACAAGATCGATTCCAGCTTCCATGAGCAGCGCGCGCAGGCCCATCTCGACCCAAGGCGCCGCGCCGATGCGGCGGCCTTTGACCGCGTCGATATCGCCGCGCCTGGCACCGAGATCCTTGCGCATGATGAGGAACCAGTACATGCCCTGCGCCTGCGCGCAGAGCAGCTTCACGCCCTTCCAGTCCGGGAAGGCCGCGAGCGCCGAATGCGCCGAGCCCGCGACGAAGTCAATCGTGCCGTCACGCAAGGCCGCATAGGTCTTGTCGACTGGAAACAGCAGCTCGAGCTCGACGTCGAGCCCCTCCTCCTTGAAGAACCCGAGTTCGATCGCGGCAATTGCCGGGAAATACGAGTTCGAGATCATGTCCGGCACGGCGAGCTTCATCGTCTGTCGACCTTCCATCATTCTTTAATCGCGCGAGGCGATCTCAACCTGCCACGGCGCGACCCAGCGTTCGATACGCCCGACCAGCGCGTTGAGCAAGGTCGCCAGCACCATCAGCACGATGATCGGCACGAACATGCGCGCCGTGTCGAAGTTGTTCGCGGAGTTGATGATGATGCCGCCGAGGCCGGAAATCGCGGTGAAGAATTCGGCGATCACCATCGCCACCACGCCGCGACCGACCGACAATTTCACGCCCGCCATGATGTAGGGCAAGGTCGCCGGCAGCACGATGCGCCGCAGGATCACCGAATTCGGCGCAACAAAGGCGTGGCCGACCTCGATCAAGGTCTTGGGCACCACCTTCACGCCGAGCCACGTGTTGATGGCGATCGGGAAGATGCACATCAGGAAGATGACCGCTGCCTTCACAGCAAAACCGAGGCCGAGCCACAGCACCAGCAGCGGCACCAGCGCGACCAGCGGCATGGCATAGCCGCCGGTGACGAACAGGCCTACGGCAGCTTCGAAGATGCGGAATCGGCCGAGCAGCAGGCCGAGCGGAATGCCGATCCCCAACGAAACGACGAAGCCGACCAGGAACGGCTTGATGCTCTCGAGCAGAGCCGAACCGAGCTCGCCGCTGCGCGTCAAGTCCCAGGCGGCTTCCGCGATGGCGGTCGGATAGGAGCCGAACACCGGATTGACGTTGCGCCCGAAGTATTGCCACAGCAGCAAAACCAGCACGACCGCAGCGGTCGTGATGATCCAAGACGGCACGCCGCTCAGCCCGCCGAAGCGCCGGCTCCCGGCCGCGTCGGCGCGATTGACGGTCATGTCCTGGCTGGTGATATCGACCATATTCGTGTCCCTCTATGCCGCGCCGCTCACTGGACCGTCGCCGCGGGCCTGTGCAGCGCCTGCCAGATGCTGTAGCGCGCACTGGCGAATTCCGCCGTACCGCGCAACGCTCCGAGATCGCCGCGCGGACGCGGTAGTGGCACCTCGATAATCTCCTGCAGTTCACCGCCGCGCATGACGAAGACGCGGTCGGCGAGCAGCACCGCCTCGTCCAGATCGTGGGTGACGAAGATGATGGTCTTGCCGGTGCGCGCGTGCACGTCGAGCAATTCACCTTGCAGCGACTCGCGCGTCTGCGCATCGAGCGCGCCGAACGGCTCGTCCATGAGCAGCACCTTGGGATCGATGGCGAGCGCGCGGGCAATGCCGACGCGCTGCTTCATGCCGCCGGAGAGCTGGTGCGGCCTGCGGTCAGCAGCGCTCTTCAAACCGACGAGATCAAGATAGTGCATGGCGGTGTCGCGCAGCTTCTGCCCGCGCACGCCCTTCATCTCGAGGCCGAACATCACGTTCTGCAACGCCGTCAGCCACGGCAGCAGCTCGGCATGCTGGAATACCATGCCGCGGTCATAGCCGCAGCCATGCACTTCATGACCGTCGACCATGACTCGGCCGGCGCTCGCGTAGTCGAGCCCCATGGCGATACGCAAGGCCGTGGTCTTGCCGCAGCCGCTCGGCCCGATCAGGACGGCGATCTCGCCGTCGCGGATCGTGAAACCGACGTCCTGCAAGGCGCGCACGGTGTGCGTCTCCGCGCCAATGCGGATGTTGAACGACCGCGAGACGTCGACGAGGCTGACTTCACCCATACTTCACTCCATCGGGACCCCGCCCTGGCGGGGTCCCTACCCTGATCAGACGTTACTTTCCGAGAAGCTTGAGCGCCGCTTCGCGCGGCCCCGGCGCCACCAGCTTGTTGACGTCGACCGTGGTCTTGAGATTGCCGGTCTTCAACAGCAGATCCCGCATCCAGGCCAACTTATCCATCGGCAGC
Organism: Pseudolabrys sp.; assembly: GCF_035943735.1. Lineage (GTDB taxonomy): Bacteria > Pseudomonadota > Alphaproteobacteria > Rhizobiales > Xanthobacteraceae > Pseudolabrys. The sequence continues at coordinate 26,074 of NZ_DASZBV010000011.1, read as the reverse complement.
GGCATGGTGGGGTCGATCGCCGAAATGCGCTTGACCTCGTCGTAGATGTACGGCGCACGCGGATCGTCCGCCTTTGCGTGCGTAATCTTGTTCGTCAGCGCCACTTCTTTGTCCCGGTTGTCCAGCGCGTACTGCCAGGCCTGCATCTCGGCGGCGAGAAACTTGGCGAGATCGGCGCCGCGCTCGTTGATCGACTTGTCGCTGACCTGGACGCAGAAACGCAGATATTGCGGCAGGTCGTCGTGCGCGTTCACGAGAAGCTTGAGATTGTTCTTCTTGGCCAGCGGCAGGAAGCCGGTCGAGGCCGCGGCGGCATCGACAATGCCGGCCGCGACGGCCTTGAACCGATCGCTGTCGCTTCCCATGACGCTGAAATGCACTTCGTTGAGCGGCACGTGGCTTTTCTCGAGCGCAGCGCGGGCCAGCAGATCCGGCAACGCACCGGGTGCAGAGATCGCCAAGGTTTTACCCTTGAGGTCAGCCACGGTGTTGATGTCCGGCTTGCTGTAGATACCGTAAGTGAGGCCCGGCCAGTAGCAGCCGGCGATCTTCACGTTACCACCATGTGCAGCAGCGATGATCGGCGCGCCCGGGCTGCCCTCGTAGCTGTCGAGTTCACCGGCAAGCAGCGCACGCAGCGCGATCGCATCGCCCTTGAACTGGATCATCTTGATGTCGAGACCCTCTTTCTTTCCGAAGCCGCCTTCCGCCGCCATGAAGACGAAACCGGCGTCGCTCTTCGCCTCGACGACGCCATGGCGCCAGACTTTCAATTCTTCAGCATGACCATTGGTTGTGAACAGCACCGGAGCGACACAGACCGCAAGCAGCGCGGCCGACTGGAGCCAGCGAGCAATAGATGAACTGCGCATAAGGGCCTCCTCTGGTTACGTTTCGGCCGGCGGACGCACGAACTGCGCCGGCACGTTTTGTGGCTATGCGTCGCGATCCAACGGCGCGTTCATCGCGACATCCGAACGCCGTTGGCGTGCAATCTCCGTGCCAATAGAGAAATATTCGCTGCGCGTTGCAAGCTCGGCTTGTCGCGCAAGCTCGGCCGGCCAATAGCCGAGATCGTAGCCGTGCCACGGCGATTCCGCCTTCAGCGGCGGCAGCCCGAGGCGATTCCATATCTCGCGCGCATTCTCCATGAACTCGCGCTTCGGCAAAGCCACCGGCGCGGTGCGGCTCTTGAGCAGCGCGTTGATCAGGACCGAGGCGCTCTCGCCGTTGTCGCGCGGCCCACGCGGACCGTGGCCTGCATCCTTGTGCGGAACGACTTGCATGTCGTGTTGCGGCTGGCAGCGGTAGGACATCGCCCAGAACAGGGCGTCGGCATTGTCCGGATCGATATCCTCGTCGACCGCAATCACCCACTTGCCGGCGAAGCGATGCAACGTCGAGGCCCCGGCGAGCGCGCGCCAGACTTCCGTCTCGGGAACGCCGCGTTCGAACTGGATGGCGATGACCGCATAAAGATTGGTCAGCGGCTCGTGCATCGAGACGCGTTTGACGCCCTTGATCGACAGCGCCGTGCGCAGGTGATTCAGGAATACCGGCTCCATGGCGACGCGGCGGATGACGCTCGATTCGCTCGGCGCCACCTGGCTGATGAACGAGGTGAGCACCGGATGACGCCGCCGCGTGATCGCGGTCACGTCCATGAAGGCGTTGTATTCCTGCAGGTTGACGTAGCCGTGCGACTCGCCAAACGGCGCTTCCGGCTCGAGCTCACGCGTATCGATGAAGCCTTCGATGACGATCTCGGATTCCGCCGGCACGAGCAGGTCGACCGTCTTGCAGCGCACGACATTGATCGGGCTGCCGGCGAGACCGCCGGCAACAGCGAGCTCGTCGAGCTGCTCCGGCATCTTCTGCACGGAGGCGTAGGAGACCGCCGGCGGACAGCCGACCACGACCGCGCACGGCATCGGCTCGCCGCGCGCCTTATATTTCAGCCAATGCGTATAGATGCCGGCGCGCAGTTCGACCGAGGGATTCATGCCGAGCCGCCGCGGCGCCTTCAGCTGCCCGCGATAATTGCCGACATTCTGGATGCCGGTCTCGGGATCCCTGGTGATGTAATGGCCGGCGGAAAGGTAGGGCGCATTGTCCCAGCCAGGCGTGGAGATCGGCACCGGCAAGCCGTCGAGTGCAGCGCCGTCGCGATTCAAGTCGTCGCCGAGCGTCACGATGTCGTGGCACGGTGCATTCGTCACTTCGCGCGGCGGCAGCGGCGAGGCGATCGCCTTCACCCAGGTGCCGGCGATGTCATCGAGCGGGCGGCCGAAGCCGATGCGATAGACATCGCGATTGGCGGCGAGGCCGGCGACCAGCACCGAGCAATCGTATTTCCGGCCTTTCGAGTCGGTGGGATGCGTGAAGAGAAACGCCTTGCGCTCCGCCTCCGGAATGCCGCCGCGGTACTGCCACCGCACCAGCGGATGCATTTCGGTGTCCTTGTTGATCGGCTCGTCGACGACCACCAGCAGGCCGGCGCGCGCCAGCGCCAGAACGTGCTGATGCAGATCCGGATAGTCGCGCGGATTGGCCGGCGGAGCGTCGAGATAACGCGCAAGCGAGGGAGGAAGCGAACTGGCGTCGCTCATCCCTCGCCTCCCAGCGTCTGCACGAGCCACGCCGCAATGCCGATGGCCGCAGCGTCGCTGCCGGCGAAGCCGGTGTGCTGCAGGCCGAGCGGCAGGTTCTGCTCGCGCAGCAGCGGCAGCGAGATCGCGGGCACGCCGAGCATCGAGCCCGGCACCGCGAAAACGGCATTGCCGGTCGATTCCAGTCCGACCGGCGCGGCTCCCGGCGCGGTCAGGGTCAGCCCGCCGTCGCAGATGCCGGCGAGTTTCGCATAGACGGCGCGGGCGCGCGCCCGCTCCGTCAGGGCGGCGCGATAGTCATCGGGACGCATCGTCGCAGTACGCGCCATGCGGTCGAGCATCACCCGGCTGAGCTTGCTGGCGTCGCGCTCGTGGAAGGAATTCAGCGGCCATCGCCATTCCCAATCGTTGATGCGCACCGACACTGACACGGCCTCGGCGATCGCCTGTTCCGCCGCCTCGACCTCGGGATGGCTGCCGCGGGTGACGATTTTGACGCCGGCCGCCTTCAAGCGCTCGACCGCTTTTTCAAGCGCGGCCTTAGCTTCGGCGGACGCGATGCGCCAGCCGGCAGTTTCGAGCAAAGCGAGCGTGCGCGGCTTGACCGGCGCGGGCGGCTGCATCGGCCCTTCGAGGCCGGGCAAGCCCGGATCGCCGCCGACGCGCGCCGCGATCTCGATCGCCACCTGCCAGGCGTCCTGCACGGTCGCGGCGAGCACGCCGGTGCAACTCTGGCTGAGATAATCGAGGCTGCCGCCGCGGTTGATGGCGCCGACCGTCGGCTTGTAGCCCACGCAACCGCAAAAGCCCGCGGGGCGAACGATCGAGCCGATCACCTGCGTGCCGAGGCCGGCGCTGATCACGCCGGCGCCGACCGCCGCGGCCGAGCCGCTGCTGGAGCCGCCCGGGGTACGCTTGACGTCGTGCGGATTGCGTGTGCCGCGCGGATGCGATGCCGCGAATTCCGTCGTCACCGTCTTGCCGACGATGACCGCGCCAGCTTCGCGCAGGGCCGTCACCGAGGCCGCGTCCCAGCCCGAACGCCAGCCGGCGAACAGCGGCGAGCCCATCTCGGTGGGCATGTCCTCGGTCTGGATGATGTCCTTGACGCCGACCGGCATGCCGTCGATCCCCGACAGTGGCTTGCCGCCTTGCCAGCGCGCCGTCGCGGCGTCGGCCGCCGCACGCGCCGCGGCGAAGTTGGTGTGCACGAAGGCGCCGATCTGCGGCTCCCACGCCGCATGGGCTTCGAGGCAGCGCTCCAGGAAGGCGCGCGGCGTATCGTCGCCCGCAGCGAAACTCGCGCTGCTGCTCAGGAATGGCCTCACCGATGGTGTCCGTCCCGAGCCGGTCATGTCAGACCTCTTCCAGTGTCATTGCCGCGACGCGCTGCTGGCTGGCGATCATCGACGTGCGCAGCAGAAACTGCCGCGCGCGTACCGGGTCGGCCGCCATCTCGCGCAACTCGCCGAGATTGCGGCGGCGTGTTTCCTCGTCGCTTGCTTCCAGACGCTTCTTGTTGGCGATCGATTGCTCCTGCACGAACTCGGTCGCCACCACGCGCCGCTGCCGGCTGTAGAGATCGAGCAGCGCCTCCGGCGCGGCATCGAGCAGCACCTTCGACAGCTTCTCCGCCAGATTGGCGGCGTCCTGGATGCCGCCGTTGAGGCCCATACCGCCGATCGGGTTGTTGATGTGCGCGGAGTCGCCGGCGAGCAGCACCCTTCCCTTGCGGAACATCTCGGCCACGCGCTGGTGCGTGACGTAGAGATTGCGATGGACGATCTCGTAGGGCCGTGACGAGGGAAAGAATTTCTGCATGCGCGCCTGCACGGCGGCGTCGCTCATCAGTTCCTCTTCGGAGAGGTCCGGGCTCGCCGGATAGACGGTGCGCCACAGCCCGGGCGGGCCGTCGGCCGATACCTTGAAGCAATTGCACCACTCGTCTGGGTCGGCGAAATAGCTGCGGAAGCTGTAGCCGCTCGAAGCCTGGAAATCGAACGGCGTGGTGAGCACGATGAACCGCTCCGGCCAGGTGAAGCCGTCGAACGGAATGTCGGCCTGCTTGCGCACGACGCTGCGGCCGCCGTCGGCACCGATCACATAGGCGCCGGCGTGCGACTGCTGGCCATTCGGCCCCTGCACATCCAAAGTGACGCGGTTTGCGCCATGGCTGACGCCGGTCACCTCGTGGCCGAACAGGATGTCGACGTTCGGCAGCTTTTGCGCCCGCTCCAGCAGCAGCTTCGCCGTCTTGAACTGCTCGCACTGGACGACGAAGGGATGCGCGGTGTCGTTCTTCAGGATGGCGTGATCGAATTCGGCCATCTTCTGCCCGCTCGGCCGATCCCAGAACTGGAAGATCGGTGCGACCAGACCGACGCGCGCCATGTCGTCGGCAAGGCCGTCGTCCGCCAGCAGATCGAGCGTGGCCGGGTGCGTCGTCGCGGCGCGCGGGTCGGCTTGCGGCGCGTCGTTGAGATCGAACAGCCGCACCGGGATTCCCTGGCGGCCCAGGAGCCACGCACACAGCAGACCCACCGGGCCGCCACCAACAATCAGCACACGTCGATCTTCGTCAGCCATTTCCAACCTTCTTCGCCACCCCGCAACCGGCGACCGTTATTTCTTCTTGCTCTCGTCGTAATAATGAATCTCGTAGAGCATGCAGCCCTGCTCCGACTTGAATGGGCCGTGATAGGCGCCCGGCGGGCGGCAGGCATAGGTCGGCGCCGTAAAAGACTCGCCGCCCTTGCCCTGCGCGTCGTTGCCGACGATGAGATCGCCCTGCAGCAGGAACACTTCTTCCCAATGGTCGTGCACGAAGGGCGCTGTGGTGTAGACGCCGGGGTCGAAACGCAGCAGTCGCGTGCGGCTGCCCATCTTGCCGGTCTCGTCGAGATCGCTGGCGAGAATCTTCTGCTTGATGCCGGACGGATAGCCCGGCGGCGTCGCCCAACCGGCATTCATATCGAGTTGATGGAATTCGAGGTGCGGCTTGTTCATCGGCATTGCGGAGTTCCTCTTGCTGCGCGGCAGCGTCCCGGCGGCCGCAAGTTCAATTCTTCAGCCTAGAACAGGCAGGCTGATGACCCGATAGCCATGGCTGATCTTCCGCCCGAGGACGGGGTCTTCGAGCTCGAATTCAAAATTCGGCGTGGCGCGGACGCCGCCACGCGCAGCCAGTGTGCCGCAGAACATCAGCGCACCGTCCGTCATCTTATCTGCGCCGTAGCGCGCGAGCAGGTCCTGCGGCGGCAGCATGGCCGCAACCGTGCCGTCCTGATAGGTGCTGCGCTTGCCGCCCTCGGTCACGTAGGAGCGGAGCATCAGCCGGTCCCAATGCGGCGCCACCTCGTCGTAGGCCCAGAACTGCGCTGCCATCGGCTTGTCGCACATCTGCTTCGACACCGTGACCCCGTAGGTCTCCACCTGCCGGTCCGTATGATCGGAGCCAGCGCCGACCCAGAGCCGGCCATCGTGCCTGAGCAGCAGGTATTCGACTTCGCCGCCGGACGCGTCGCCGGTAGCTTCGATGACGCCCTGCGTGGTGAGCCGCGCTACCGAAGCCCGATAGAAGATCGGCGTCGAGGCCGGGCGCTTCACACCGAGCTCCTCTAACTCCTTGATATGCTTTTCGACAGCGACCGGATCGCGTCCGGTCCAGCCGGCGACCACCAGTTGCTTGATCGTCACGGCCGTGCGCTGCGCGCGCGTTCCGGTCTGCAGGTCGAAATCGAAGGTCAGCGCGACGGCGGGCGCGGTTTCGGCGGTAACGGACACATCTCTCTCCAGTGCCGGAAAATTGCACGACGAGCTGGTCGGCGGCTGTGATATTTCACTGTTACAGATCAGGCGTCAACGCTATTTTCTAGGCATTGTGCATTGAGTTCTGCCTGAAATATCACTAGTGCATCGATGGCGGCACCCGCTACCCTCGTCTCGCCACGCGTTTCTTGCCTTGAGCCGCTCTATGGAGATCTCCGCAGTGCCAACCCTCGCCGATCTTGCCCGCAGCTTCGACCAGGGTTCGCGCAGCCGCGACATCATCGAACAGTGTCTCGCGCGCATCGCTGCGCCGGAGGGAGAAGGCAGGCGCACCTTCCTGAAGGTGCACGCGGAGCAGGCCCGCGCCGCCGCCGATTTCCACGACACGATGCGTCGCAACGGCGCCGCCGCCTCGCCGTTCGCCGGCATTCCGGTGTCGATCAAGGACCTGTTCGATATCGCCGGCGATACGACGACCGCGGGATCGATGGCGCTGCGCGACGCGCCGCCGGCGAAGCGCGACGCACCGGCATTAAGCCGGTTGCGCGCCGCCGGCTTCATCCCGATCGGCCGCACCAACATGACCGAGTTCGCCTTCTCCGGCTTGGGCATCAATCCGCATCACGGGACGCCGGCAAACCTCTACGACCGCAAGAATGCGCGCATCCCCGGCGGCTCGTCGTCCGGCGCCGCGGTATCAGTCACCGACGGCATGGCCGCCGCTGCGCTCGGCACCGACACGGGCGGCTCCTGCCGCATCCCGGCGGCGCTGTGCGGCCTCGTCGGCTTCAAGCCGACGGCCAAGCGCGTTCCCCTCGATGGCGCGGTGCCGCTCTCGACGTCACTGGACTCGATCGGCCCGATCGCTGCGAGCGTCGCCTGCTGCGCCGTGCTCGATGCCGTTCTGGCCGGAGAGGAGCCGCGGCCGCTCCGTGAATTCCCGTTGACCGGCCTGCGTCTCGCCGTGCCGCAGACGCTGGTCTTCGACGGCATCGACGCCGATGTCGCCCGCGCCTTCGCCGCCGCGCGAACCAGGCTGAGCGAAGCTGGCGCGCAGATCGCCGATCTTCCGCTGCGGGAATTGTCGGAACTGGGCCGGATCAACAGCAAAGGCGGGTTCGGCGCGGCCGAAGCGTATACCTTCCATCGGCCGCTCATCGAGAGCAAGGCGGCGCTCTACGATCCGCGCGTGCTGAGCCGCATCCTGCGCGGGCGCGAGCAGGACGCCGCCGATTACATCGATCTTGTGCGCGCGCGCGCCGACTTCATCCGCCGCGTCGGCGCCATCGTCGCGCCATTCGATGCGCTGCTGCTGCCGACAGTGCCGATCATCGCCCCGCGCATCGCCGACCTGGACGATGAAATCGCCTATCGCGACATCAACCTTCTGCTGTTGCGCAATCCGACGATCGCCAACTTCCTCGATGCCTGTGCGATCTCGCTGCCCTGCCACCGGCCCGGCGAAGCGCCGGTCGGCCTGATGTTGATCGGCCATCACGGCGGCGACGGCCGCCTGTTCGACATCGCCGCCGCCGCTGAGCATCTGCTCCGCGCGAAGTCGAACTGACCAACCCGGCCTGCGGCCGGCCCGGCCACCTGACGTCGCCATTTGCCGGCTCATCACGCCCCAAGCTTGAGCGGCACTTTCAGGTAGCGCACGCCGTTCGCTTCCGCCGGCGGGAAATGCCCGGCCCGCATGTTCACCTGGATTGACGGCAGGAGCAGCAGCGGCGTCGACAAGGTCTTGTCGCGCGCGTTGCGTTTGGCGACGAATTCGTCCTCACCGATGCCTTCGTGGACATGCACATTGCGCGTCTTTTCCTCGGCGACCGTCGTTTCCCATGCATACTGGTCACGGCCCGGCGCCTTGTAATCATGGCACATGAAGAGCCGCGTCTTTCCCGGCAGTCCCAGGATGCGTCGGATCGAGCGATACAGCTGGTGCGCATCGCCACCCGGGAAGTCGGCACGCGCGGTGCCGTAATCGGGCATGAACATGGTGTCGCCGACGAAAACCGCGTCGCCGATACGATAGGACACGCAGGCTGGCGTATGGCCGGGCGTGTACATCACCTCGGCGTCGATGGTCCCGACGCTGAAGTGCTCGCCGTCCTTGAACAAATGATCGAACTCGGAGCCTTCGCCCGACACGTCGGAAGCATTGAACACCGGCCGGAAGATCTGCTGGACATCGCGGATATGCTCGCCGATGCAGACCGGCGCGCCGGTCTTCTGCTTGATGTAGGGCGCCGCCGAGAGATGGTCGGCGTGTACGTGCGTCTCCAGCACGCGGCCGATCTTCAGTCCGAGCCTGGCAGCTTCGGCAAGCAGGGCGTCGGCGGCCTTCACATTGGCTTCGCCGCTCTTGTGATCGAAATCGAGTACGGGGTCGACCACGGCCGCAGCCTTGGTGGCCGGGTCCCAGACCAGATAGCTCACAGTGTTCGTCGGCTCGTCAAAAAAGGCCTTGATCTCGGGTTTCGCGGTTGCGGCCATGGCGCACTCCTTCGGGCTGGCTGATCCATCCGTTTCGGACTTGACGTATATATTAGCTACTACTACATTAGCAATGCTTAATTGACGGAGCAACCGCATGGCCTCACGCGCACAGGTTAGCAAACTGGCGGCAACGGGAATGGCCGAACTGGAAAGCAAGGCGGCCGAGGCCGCCGCGCTGCTCAAGCTGTTGGCCAACGAGAACCGCCTGCTGATCCTGTGCCGGCTGGCGCTCAAGGGCGAGATGGCCGTCGGCGATCTCGCCACCGCGGTTGGCTTGAGCCAATCGGCACTATCCCAGCACCTCGCCCGGATGCGCGAGGAAGGGCTCGTGACCACCCGCCGCGAGGCCCAGACCATCTTCTATCGCATCGCCAATGAGAACGCGCAGCGGCTCCTGATCCTCCTGAAAGACATCTACTGCCGCTGACAGCGGCAAGCACATCCAAAACGAGAGAAACCATGACCGACCTGAAGACCATCTCCCCCGCCCGCGCCGCAGAACTGATGCGGCAAGGCGCGGTGCTGATCGACATTCGCGAGGCGGACGAATATGCGCGCGAACGCATTCCCGGCGCGCGTCACCACGCGCTGAGCCGCATCGACACGGACGCGCCAGTGCACGACGGCGACGGGGTGCTCGTCTTTCATTGTCGCTCCGGTGCGCGCACTCGCGGCAATGCCGCTCGCCTCGCCCATGTGACCTCGGCGTGTGAAGCCTACATCCTTGATGGCGGCCTCGAAGCATGGAAGAAAGCCGGGCTGCCGGTCGCGCTCGACCGCAGCCAGCCGATCGACATCATGCGGCAGGTGCAGATCGGCGCCGGCTCGCTGGTGCTGATCGGCGTCATTCTCGGGGCTCTGGTCGCGCCGGGCTTCTACGCGATCCCGGCCTTCGTCGGCTCCGGCCTGCTCTTTGCCGGTACGACCGGCTTCTGCGGGATGGCACGTTTGCTCGCCTTAATGCCCTGGAACCGCCGGACCCACGCCACCGCGACATGAACGTCCTGCACAACCTGCTCGCGATCGGCTCCGGCGGCATTGTCGGCTTCACGCTGGGCCTGGTCGGCGGCGGCGGCTCGATCATGGCCGTACCCCTGCTGGTCTACGTCGTCGGCGTCGCCTCGCCGCATGTGGCGATCGGCACCAGCGCAGTGGCCGTCGCAGTGAGCGCAGCGGCAAATCTCGTTGGCCACGCGCGCGCGCGCACCGTCAAATGGAGCTGCGCGGTCGTCTTCGCGCTCGCCGGCATCGCCGGCGCTGCCGGCGGTGCGCATCTCGGCAAGCTCATCGACGGAAGCCGCCTGCTGACATTGTTCGGCGCGCTGATGATCGTCATCGGCCTTCTGATGCTGCGGCCGCGCAAATCCGGCAGCAATCCGGACGTGCGGCTCGACCGCGACAGCCTGCATCTGCTCCCGCACCTGATCGGCATCGGCTTTCTGGTCGGCGCGCTCTCCGGCTTCTTCGGCATCGGCGGCGGCTTTCTCATCGTACCGGGTCTGATCGCCGCGACCGGCATGCCGCTGATCAATGCCATCGGCTCATCGCTGTTCGCGGTCGCCGCTTTCGGCATGACCACGGCCGTCAGCTACTCTTTCTCCGGATTGGTCGACTGGCCGCTCGCCGGCCTGTTCATCCTCGGCGGTGCGCTCGGCGGCATCGCCGGCATCCAGCTTGCGCACCGACTGTCGTCGCACAAGCACGCGCTGACGCGTATCTTCTCGGGCATCGTGACCGCCGTCGGCGTCTACGTCGTCGTGCGCGGACTCATGCACTGAGTACCGCTCCGCCGCGCGCGACATCCGCGTGCGATTGCCACGTTTTCGCCCTCACCTGATCGCGCTTAAATCGGATTTCGTGGTCAGCTTTCCGCTGGACCTATCGTCGCAGGGAACAAAGCGGTCTCGTTGCCGTTTGGCCGTGCATTGCGACGCTGCGAGCCTGACCGCCGTCCTGCAAGTTTGAGGGGTACCATCCTGTCCAACGTTTATTCCGCGCAATTCTTCGACGACCAGCGCGGCGGCTCGCTTCGCTCGGCGGCGATCATTCTCCCCTATCTCGTGCAAATCTTCGAGCCGACGTCGCTGCTCGATGTCGGATGCGGTCAGGGTACGTGGCTCAAAAGCGCGATGTCGCTCGGCCTGCACGATTGCTTCGGCGTCGACGGCGCCTGGGCACGGCCGGTCCTCTCGGTTCCGCAGGAGGTGTTCGGCGCCTGCGATCTGTCCGCGCCCTTCGACATCGGCCGCACCTTCGATCTGGCGATCTCGATGGAAGTCGGCGAGCACCTCGCCGCCGAATGCGCCGATACGTTCGTCGGCAACATCACCCGCCACGCCGATGCCGTGGTGTTCTCGGCCGCCGCACCGTTTCAGGGCGGCGTGCACCACGTCAACGAGCAATGGCCGTCCTATTGGGCGGAGAAATTCGCCCAGCGCGGTTACCGTTGCTTCGATTTCCTGCGCTGGCGCATCTGGAACGACCGCCGCATCGCCGTCTGGTACCGGCAGAACCTGCTCATCTTCGCCAACCGCGGCAATCCCGACCTGATCCGGCGGCTCGAAGCCTATGAGGTCGAACCGCCTCCAGCAGCGGCCGCTGTCATTCATCCGGAGATATGGCATGCGGTCATGAATTCGAAAAGCCTGCGCCTGCAACGGCTTGTCAGTCCCGCCTTGCAATCCGTCCGGGCGCTGCTGCGCAAGCGCGTGTAACCGTCGTAAAGCCACGCAAGAGGCGTCACCCGCGATGCCGAGGTCGAAAGTCGTCATCGTCTCCGGCGTGCATGACTACCGCACGCCCCGCCGCGGCAGCATCCAGGCGCTGGCCGACGCGCTGCTGCGCCTCGGCTACGAGGTCAGCTTCATCTCCGTCCGCTTCAGCCCCATCTCGCGCGCCAAGGGCGATCACCGGCTGTTCCTGTGGGACCGCGCCAACTGCCCGGAAACCGTCAACGGCGTGCAGTGCTATCTCTGGCGCACGCCGTTCCACCCGTTCCGCACCGGCCTTCCCGCGATCGATAATTCCAGCGGTCTGCTGTTTTCGGCCTATGCATCGTGGCCGAACCGCTTCATCGACGACGAACTGCGCTCCGCCTCGCATATCCTTGTCGAATCCGGCCTCGGCATCATGCTCATCCATCGCGCGCGGCGGCTCAACCCGCGGGCCCGCATCATCTACCGCGGCTCCGACGCGCTGCAGACGATCGGCGCGCCTCCGGCCTTGGCCGCAGAGTTGCGCAAGCGCGTCGATGACGTCGACGCCTTCTGCCTGCTGGCCGAAAAGATGGCCGCGGATTTCGAATGGGCCGCCGAGAAGACCTACGTCGTGCCATTGGGCATCAATCGCGAGGAGTTCGCGAGCATCGGCCCCTCGCCCTACAGCGGCGGCGTCAATGCCGTCACCGTGGGCTCGATGCTGTTCGATCGCTCGTTCTTCGAACTGGCAGCGCCGCGATTTCCCGACGTCCGGTTCCACCTCATCGGCACCGGCGAGCCGTTCGCCGCGCCGGCGAACGTGCATCACTATAAAGAGATGCCGTTCAAGGCGACCCTGCCCTATCTCAAGCATGCCGACTTCGGCATCGCCGCCTACAAGCCGCAGGCGAACTCGGGCTACCTCGCCCAGTCGAGCCTGAAGCTGATGCAATACGAGTATCTCGGCCTGCCCGCGGTGTGTCCGGACTACGCGGCCGGCGCCAGCCGCAACCGCTTCGGTTACGTCTGCGGCGACGAGGCCGGCATCGTCACGGCAATCCGCCGGGCGCTGGCGCACGGGCGCTTTGCAGGCGCGGCGGCGGTGCTGAGCTGGGAAGAGGTCGCGCAGCGAATGCTGACGCCGGCGCTCTACGCCGATACGGCAGTCGGCGCACAGACACGATTGCCGGATCGCGCGCCGCCGACAAGGCCCCGAGCAGAAACCACAGCAGCGACGCCGTCTTGATCGTGTAAGGCGAGTTGCTGACGCAAAGCAGCACGCCGTAATAGGCGCCAACGAGATTGCGGTAGGTCCGGAACTGCCAGCCGCGGCCGCCGATCAGCCAGAACACGATCCACAAAGCAACCGCGCCGACGATGCCGAAGCCGATGAAGGAATAGGCATAGCCGGAATCGAACGGCTGGAAATCCGGCATGGCGATGCCGAGCCAGTTCTGCAGGTCGAGCGCCGCAATGAAATGACCCGACAGGATCAACCGGCTGACGAAGCCGTTGCCGACCACGTGCATCTTCTCCAGCTGCTCCGGCAGCACGATGAGCGCCGTCAGCGCGACCGCCGGCAGTGCGCCCGCGACCACCGCACCGATCGCCGGCGGCAGCAGCGCGATGCCTGCGGCGACAATGCAGAACATGGCGCCGAAGCGGCTGTCGGAGAGCACGATCATGACCGCCGCGGCGGCGAATGTCTTCCAATACAGACGTCCGCTCGCCAGCGAGCGTACCATCGCCCACATGAACAGGATGATGCCGAAATTGCCCGCCGAGATCGGCTCGAGGAAAACCGATGAAACGCGGTGGTCGCCGAGGAAGGGGAGCAGATTGCGTCCGCCGAGGGCATCGGGGCGCATGCCGCTGATGAACAGGTTCGACGCCTGCGGCGCCTGACCGTTACTCATCGCACCCCGGTCGGTATAGAAGCGCGCGATGTTGAACACGTCGGTGAAGCGGTCCGGAAATGCGTATTCGATCAGGCCGACGCCGACCACGATCGCGGCGGCGATGCCGACCAGCAGATCCGCGCGCCTGATATCGGCGGCGCGCATGCCGAAGAAAAGGAACGCGATCGGGATCAGCAGATCGCGCACCGGCTTGATCTGGATACCCTCGCCGTGGAAGGCGGTCCGCACCGCGGCAAGCGCAATGAGATAGAGGAGCACGCTGCTGACAACGAGAAAGCGCGCGTAATCGATCACCGGATAGGACAGCAGCAGCACCGTGCTCACGATGACGACTTCGCAGCCGATGATCGCGGCGTTGCCCACCCCGCCGACCTTCGTATTGACGAAGCACAGCGCCATGTTGAAGGTCATGGCGCCGAGCACGATGACGAAGGATAGCCGCGGCGATAGCTGCGCTACGCCCGTCTCGCGCAGCCGTCCGGCAACGACGAAGGTCACCGCAAGCCTGCCCTGTCCTGCTGCGGCTGCGCGACATGCCGGAGCAGGATCTTCATCTGCGGCGGGTCGACGCCGTTGACCGGCTGCACGCTGGTGAAATAGCGCGGCGGCCACGCCCCCGCCGCCCAATAGGTCCAGCCGAGCCAGGCCTGACGGTTGCGATCGATGAAGGCGAGCATGTTGTCGAGCGCTGTCAGGCAGGTGGCGTCCTTGCCGACGCCGAATTCGCCGAGAAAGCCACGCTTGTGGTGCTGCAGCAGCCATTTCGTCACCGGCTCGAGCGCGGTCACGCCGATGGTTTCGTTCTGACAGCTCGGGTGCGTGCCCGAGTAGTTGGAATCGAGATACTGGTGGATCTCATAGACGTAATTGTTGTCCGGATCGTTGATGCCGAGCATCACGGCGGCGTTCGGCGTGCCGTAGCTCTTGCCGAACCAACTGTGCGCGCCGGTGTAGCCGTTGCCGGGCACGAAGACGAGATTGCGCGCGCCGGCGGCCCTGATCTGAACGATCGCCGCGTTGGCGGCGGCGAGCCATGTTTCCGTCGGCAGGCCCTTCGGCTCGTTCATGAGTCCGAAGCCGACCTGCGTCTCCTTCCTGAATTTTCCGGCCAGCCGTTTCCACAGATCGGCGAACGCTGTGACCGGCACGGCCGGCGATCCGATCGGCATGTCGCGATAAGCGGCGTAATTATGGACGTCGAGAATGACGTAGAGCTTCTTCGCCGTTGCGCGATGAACGGTATCGGCGAGGCGACGGTATTCGGCCGGATCGAGTTCGCCGTTCAGGGACGGCTGAATGCGCTCCCAGCGGAACGGTACGCGGATGACGTTCATGCCTTCCGCGGCGAAATGATCGATCGTCTCCGGCTTTGGGTAGAAATAATCCTGATTGGCGACGCCGGGTAATTTCTTGCCGTTGAATTCCGCGCCGGCAATGTTCACGCCGGTGAGAAAGCGATGCTCGCCTTCCGGTGCCGCCGAGGCCGCACTGACGCCGATCACAAGCGCCGCGAGAATGAGCCCGTGCGAGACACGCTTTCGCATTCCACCTCGCAATCGTTCCGACTTATGTCAAAAACGGCACGATGGCGGAAAGCAAGTTCCCGCCGCCGCGCCACCAAATCACGGTCGCGAATTGCAGCCGAGATTCATGGTGGCAACACGACGGCAAGACGGCCGAAGCATGAAAATTTGATCCGCCGATTTTATCGGCAGCGTGCGCAGTTTTTTATCAGGAACGGATTGATGCGATCCGCGTTGGCGCTGAGGGTTTTTTCGGGACAGCAGCAAACATGCGCATCACGCACGTCGTGCGGCAATTTCATCCGGCCGTGGGCGGGATGGAGAATGTCGTCGAGAATCTCGCCAGCGCCCAGCGCGCGAACGGGCATCAGGTACGGATCGTCACGCTCGACCGCGTCTTCAATGCCGCCAAACCATACCGTCTGCCGAAGCATGAATTGTTCAACGGCTTCGAAATCGTGCGCATCCCCTACTTCGGTTCCAAACGATACCCGATCGCATTGTCGGCTCTCCATCACATCCGAGATGCCGATATCGTGCACGTGCATGGCATCGATTTCTTTTTCGACTATCTCGCATGGACGCGGCCGCTACACCGGCGCAAGCTCGTCGTCTCGACGCATGGCGGTTTCTTCCACACCTCGTTCGCGGCCGGTCTCAAGCGCTTCTATTTCCAGTGCATCACGCGGCTGTCGATGAGCTGGTATTCCGGCGTGATCACGGTGAGCGGGCCCGACGACACCACCTTCGGCCGCATCCGCAGGCACGGCCGCTGGATGATCGAAAACGGCGTCGATACCGCCAAGTTCTTCAACGCGGCGTCGATGCGGCCGGTGAAACACATGGTGGCGATCGGCCGCCTCTCCGGCAACAAGCGCCTGGACCGCGCCGTGCAGTTCGTTGCGGCGCTGCGCCGGCTCGACCCGGAGTGGAAGCTCAGTATCGTCGGCCGGCAATGGGACGTCGCCGCCGCAGAGCTTTACGCGCTTGCCGAGAGCCTCGGGGCGCGCGACGCGGTGCAAATCGTCACCGAAGCTTGCGACGACGACATCCACACCCTGATCACGAAGTGCTCGGCTCTGATCAGCTCGTCGGAGTACGAGGGCTTCGGCCTGACGGTCATCGAGGGTATGTCCGCCGGGCTGTGGCCGGTGATGAGCGACATTCCGCCGTTCCGGCTGCTGGCGGACCGAACACGCCTCGGCACCATACTCGATTTTTCCGACCCCGATGCGGCCGCGCGCGCGTTCCTCGCGCAATGGCCGCATATTGCCGGGCATTACGATACGGTGCGCAGCGACGCCATGGATGCCGCCGCCGCCTTTGAATGGCGCCATGTCGGCGAGAAATACGAGGCCCTCTACCGCTCCGTGCTCGGTCAGGACGTGCGCAGCATTCTGGACGTGCCGATCCTCGTGCGCACGTCACCGGAGGCGACCTGGCTGCTCGACGAGCGCTTCGATCGCCGCAAGCCAACGATGGTGGTGTTCGCGAACGCGCACACGCTCAACCAGACGGCGCTCAATCCCGGGGTGCGTTCCCTGCTCGACCGCGCCATCGTATTCAATGACGGTGTGGGCGTCGATATCGCCAGTCGGCTGCTGTTCGGGCGGCCGTTTCCTGAAAACCTGAACGGGACCGACTTCATTCCGCAGTATCTGCGGCAGACGCAGAGGCGCTACCGCATCTTCATGGCCGGCGGCAAACCGGGCGTCGCCGAACGCGCCGCCGCGCGGCTCAAGGAGATCGCGCCGGCGCACGACATTGTGGGCCACAGCCACGGCTACCTTCCGCCGGAGGAGACCGGCGACCTGCTCGCGCGCATCCGCAGCGCGCGTGCCGACATTCTGCTGGTTGCGATGGGCAATCCGGCGCAGGAGGCCTGGCTCAACGCGCATCTAAGCGCGAGCGGCTGTCGCCTCGGCTTCGGCGTCGGCGGCCTGTTCGACTTCCTTGCCGCGTCGGTGCCGCGCGCGCCCGGCTGGGTGCAATCGGCACGACTGGAATGGATGTTCCGCCTGCTGCACGAGCCGCAGCGGTTGTGGCGGCGCTATCTTGTCGACATGCCGATCTTCCTCGGCCGCATCTTCCGCCAGTGGCTGGCCGGAGCGCGGGTGTCGCGCGTGCCGCCATCATGAGCGAGTTGTCGCCGCAGGCGTCGATCGAAGCCGGCCTCGCCCGCGCGCGAATGCGCGCGCGCCTGAAAGGCGCGTGGCACATGGCACACCGCTGGAAGGGCCGCGTGCTCTTTGCGTTCGCCGACCAGGGCCTCTACAGCGTCACCAACTTCGTCCTGACGGTGCTCTATGCCTCATGGCTGCCGCTCGACACGTTCGGCCGCTACGTCGTGGTGTGGACGGTGTCGCTGTTCATCGAGGCGATCCAGACCTCGCTGATCGTCGACTCGCTGCCGGCGATCGTCAGCCGCCATGGCCGGCGGAGCGCGCACCACCGCAGCCGTGTCGACGGCGCGGCCTTCTGGGTGGTGATCGGGTTCGGCGGCATGAGCAGTCTGCTGCTCGTCGCCGCAGCCGCCCTCGTCGGCGTTTGGCGGCCGGTCTATGTCGGTCCGCTGCTGGCGCTCGCCGCGGCAAATCCGCTGCAGCGCCTCTATCTGTTCTGCCGGCGGCTCGCTTATATCCGCGACCGGCAGGAGGTCGCCGCGGCGATGGCCGCCTTCTACGGCCTGATCTCGGTGGGCGGCGCGCTCGTCCTCTATCGGCTGCAGGCGCTGTCGCTGGCGAGCGTCATTGCGCTATGGGGAGTTGGGGCACTGGCGGCCGTCGTGACGGCGCTCGTGTCCGGCGTCGGCCGTCCACGCACGACGCGCCTGGCCAATGTCGCGTGGCTGACGGCCGAACTCTGGCGTTCTGGCCGCTGGCTATCGGGCGCAGCCGTCGCCACCTGGATCAGCAACTGGGCGATCTTCCCGATCGTCGCGGCGACGACCGGCGCCGGCACGGCCGGCATCATCCGCGCGCTGCAGAACCTGCTGACGCCCATCGTCCAGTTCAACGCCGCCCTGCACCTGGCGGTGTTGCCGCGCGTGGCCGACAAGATCGCCGACGTCGGCGATCACTACGGCCGCTGGTTCGCGCGTCGCGGCACGGCGGTCTTCGCCGCCATCGCCGCCGCCTACTGCGCGATCATTCTCGCGGCTGCGCCTTTCGTTTTGCCGTTGCTCTACAGGAAGCCCGAGATCGCCGCGGCGGCGTACCTGCTTTGGCCGCTGGCGATCGCCATCGTGCTCGACGCCCTGCGCCAGGCGTCGGCGATATCGCTGCTCGCCAGGCGCCACACGCGGATCGTGTTCGTCGCGCGCTGGATCGCGCTCGCCGTGTTCGTCGGCAGCGCCCTCGTGCTCGGCCTGCTGATCGGCTTCGAGGGCATCCTGTGGGGTACCGTCGCCGCGAGCGCCACCGGCGCAGGCATCGTCCTCACCTCGGCCTTGTCGGGAACAACGGAGAGTCGCTGATGCTCGACGTCAAATTCGCGCTCAAGAGGATGGCCCGCAACGCGCTTGCGCCCCTGCTCTACCGCTATCCGCCGTTCACGCTGGCGCCGGAACGGCTCTACCTTTTCATGCACACGCTGATCGAAACGCGCGCCATTCCAGGCGCGGTGGTCGAGATCGGCTGCAATCTCGGCGGCACCGCCATCATTGCCCGCAAGATGCTGCGCCGCCTCGAGATGGACAAGCAGTACATCTGCATCGACACTTTCGATGGTTTCATCGACGCGCAGTTCGCCGCCGACACGGCGCGCGGCACGCCGGCAAGCGATCGCACGCTGTTCTCCGGCAATTCGCGCGTGCTGGTCGGCAAGATCATGGACCAGCACGGCTGCGACGACGTCACGCTGATCGAAGGCGACGTCGCCGGCGTGCCGGACGCGGATCTGCCGGAGCGCTGTTCCGTGGTTCTGCTCGACGTCGACCTCACCGAGCCGACCCTGGCGGCGCTGCAGCGCTTCTGGCCGCGGCTGGCCACCGGCGGCGTCATGCTGGTCGATGATTGCGGCGAGCAGTCGAGCTGGAAGGCGCGCGTCGCCTATACGCGGTTCTGCGAGGCCGAAGGGCTGAGCCCCGCGTTCCGTTACGGCATGGGCGTGCTCGTCAAGCCGTGATCAGGCGGCCGGCTGCCGCATGTCCTTGCCGACATAGGTGTACGGCTCGATATAGGCCGAGCTGTAGGAGCAGTCGTACTGGCTCATGCGCTTGAGATCGACGCGCGTGAGCACGGTGCCCAACAGACGGTCCTGCAAAGGCGCAAGCTGGTTCAGCGCCCGGACGACCACATCCTCGATCGTGCGGTCCCAGCCGACCGTCATCACGATGCCATCGGCGTATTCACCGAGCGCCGCGCTGTCGACCAGCGGGATCAGCGGCGGCGCATCGATGACGATCATGTCGAAATGCTGCTTCAGCACGTCGAGGATCACACCTATGGCCTCCGAGAACACGAACTCGCCGGAGACCTGGGCGTGGTCGGAGGAAGGCGACGGCAGCACCGACAGCGGCACATTGGGATCGGTGAAGATGGCCTGCCGCAGCGACGCGCGCCCGAGCGCCACGTCGAGAATTCCGTGTTGCGCGCGCGGACAGAGCGAGCGGGTCATTTCCGGATTGCGCAGGTCGCCTTCGATCAGGATCGTCCGGGCTCCGAGCATGGCGTAGGACAACGCCAGGTTCGACGCCAAGGTCGTCTTGCCCTCCCCGTCGATCGCCGACGTCACCATCACCGTCTGCACAGGCCGTGTGCGGGCCGCGCGTTGCACCGACAGGCGAACCGCACGCACCGCTTCGGCGAACACCGAGTTCGGCTCCTCGGCGATGTAATGCATGAGCGGCGGCTGCAGCGCGATCGGCAGCAGCCCGGTCGACGCGGGATCGTGCTGGGCAAGAGCCCCGCGCCCACGCTTGGTGATGCGCGACAGCTCGCGCAACCCGATCACCGGCATCGAAGCCAAAGCCGGCAGACCGGTGACGACGGCAAGCTGGCTGAGGGATTTCACCCGACGGTCGAAATGATCCACGCCGATGGCGATGATCGAGCCGAACGCAATGCCGAGCGGCAGGG
The DNA here is from genome assembly GCF_035943735.1 of Pseudolabrys sp. GTDB lineage: Bacteria > Pseudomonadota > Alphaproteobacteria > Rhizobiales > Xanthobacteraceae > Pseudolabrys. The sequence continues at coordinate 5,982 of NZ_DASZBV010000011.1, read as the reverse complement.
CGAATGCCATGAACAGCACCGGCTTCGGAAACGAGGGCTGTACCGGCACGTCCGGCGCCGACACCAGGCTCGCATCGGGCAGCTTCAGGGATTCCCGCGCGGCCGCCTGCTTGTAGTTATTGAGGAAGGATTGATAGAGCGAACGATTGGCGTCCGCCTCACGCTGCAGTTCGCGCAGTTGTACCTGCGCCTGACCCGACTGGTTCGAAACGTTTTGCAGACCGTCGAGGCTCTTCTGCAGCGAGGCCTCCCGTGCCGTCGCTACGTTGTAAGCCTGCCGGCGGCTCAACAGGATCCGGTGCACCTCGGCATTGATGAGCTTTTGCGTGTCGCGCACCTGCGCTCTGGCCGCGATCAGCAGCGGATGCTGCGGGCCGTAGTGGCTCGCCAGATCCGCCACGTTCTTGGCCGCGTCGGCATACTGGCCGCGCAGGCGCGCGATCGTCTCCGACGCCAGGGCCTCCGGCAGCGAGCCCGGATCGGCCCCGCTCTTTTCGATCTGCGCCACCTGCTCGTATTTCGCCCGGGCCTGCGCCACTTCCGCCCGCGCCTGGATGAGCTGCGTGTTCAGGTCGGCGATCTGCTGGTCATTCACGGTCACGCCCTGCATCACGGCCAGCTGGTGCTGCCCGCGATAGGTCTCGAGCGCCTTGTCGGCATCGCGCACGCGCGACTTGAGCTGGGCCAGTTGCTGGTCCATCCAGCCGGCCGCCACCTTCACCGACTCGGCCTTGGCCTTCACCAGTTGCCCCAGATAGGCGTTGACCACTGCGTTGGCCACGGTCGCGGCCTTCTTCGGATCGTGCGCGCTCACGTTGATATCGACGAGATAGCTGTTTTGCTGGCGCTCGACCTTGAGCCGCTTCTTCAGGATCTCCACCGAGTTGAGAGCCGCGATATCTTCCACGCTAAGCCCGTCGACGGAATGGTGCGGGAACAGCAAGTGCTTGAGCGGATCGAGAAGTCCGGGCTGCGGCGAGAAATCCGGGTCCGAGGTCAGGTTGAGCGACTTGACCACGCCGCGAAGGACCTCGGTGGACTGCATCAAGAGAACCTGACTTTGCACCGCCGCCTCATCGGGCGACGAATTCTGTACGTTGGCCGTATCGTTGAAATTGATGACTTGCGACCGGTGCGGATCGATTAGCACCGTTGCCGTCGCGGTATAGGAAGGACGCACGATCAGAATGAATGCGAGCGTCAGCACGAGGACAGCACCTGTCGCCGCGCCGACGATGCCGATGCGCCGGCGCAGGATGCTGAAGATGCCGGCTATCGTGACGCCGGCGGCAGCCGGGCCGGTATCCGCGCTGTAGGGCGCGGCGAGTTGAACGGGGTCCGACCTCTCAGAAATGCGCTGTAACATTGAGGCCTACCTCGTGCTTGTCGTAGGTTGCGGTCGTCAGATTGCTGCGGCGGTTGATATATTTGTAGTCGAGGCCTACGGAGCTGAAACGATTGAGCAGGTATTGCACGGTCAGCATCGTCGAATAGACATTGTCCTGGCGGTCCTGACCGACGAATTTGTCATTTTCATAAGAACCGAGCGCCGAAAGCACGACGTTGCCGCGTAACGCATAGTCGGCGCGCAGCATAACCGCCTGCGCCCGCACCGCGCTGGTCACCGTATCGACCGCCTCGGTGGTGATCTCTTCCCCCTTCAGGGTGAAGTCGAGCGCACGCGTGGGGCTCCAGCGCAGCAAGGCCCGATAGGCGGGCGCGCTGACCGTGCCGATGGTCGGATCGTCGAAGTGCTGACTGGTGTAGCCGACGCCGATCTCGCCGCTGATCAGGTGCGTCAGGTTGAAATTGACGCCGGTCAGCGAGCGTAATCCCTGCGAACTCAGCGAGCCAGTCGACGAACCGCGCAGATCGCGCATGTTCCCTTCGATCGCCGTGAACACACCGAAGTTGGCGCCGAAGGCATAGTCGAAACGGCTGTGCAGCTTGTTGACCGAGCCGTCGCGGCTGTCCTCATTGATGGTCGAGCCGTTCTGCGCCTTCGTCGAGCCGAAATCGTAGTTCTCGTTGCTGGCGCCGAGCGAATACGACAGCCGGTCATGGTGATGCCAGTAGGTGACATCCTCTTTGGTGTAGCCGTAAGGCGTCGGCGAGATCGCCCCCAAGGGAGAGCTCAGCGAACCGACCGCCTCGTGCAGATACGCGGCCTGGAAATTGTAGAGCAGCGTATCGCTTTCTCGCAGATAGAGGCTGCCTTTCAGGCGGGCGCGCGCATCGGTCTGATCGAGGCTCGAGAAATGGCTGTACTTCGTCGATTTAACGTAAGTATCGAACGTCAGCGGGTTGCGCTCCGACAACCGCTCCACCCGTAATGCCGGATTGATGACACCGGCGATGTCGGATTTCTCGTCACCGTTCGAGGCAAACACGTTGCTGTCGAAAAATCCGCCGGCCGTCACCGACGGATAGAACATCCAGGCGTGGTCGCGAATCCCGTGCGGCTCGTAACCCGGCCACTGCCGCGTGCTCACGGGCGTGTCCTCCGGCTCGATCTTCTCGCCGGGGTAATGCGACCAAAGCTGCGCGTAGGGGACAGGCTCAAATACCCTCTCCGCATTCCAGGGCGGTGACGCCGGCGGCGTCAACGGCGATATGGCCTGCGCTTGCGCCAAGGATGACGCGCTGACGGCAAGAAGTACCGCAGCGCTGAAGCATGCCCCCCATCGTCGGCATTGCGCCGTCCAGCCCGGATCACGGCTGCGCATGCACATCGGCAGCACGTGCAACACACGCCGCCGCGGTTCGTTCCGCAGCGCAGCAAATTTTCGGACGGTGCGGGACAACCGGAATCCGTCGGTACGCATCGGTTCCTGTACGGGCGGCACCACAAGCGCGGCAGATGCCGAAGCCGGATGCAGCCTGGGAGAAATCAGAAGTAGCTTTCCGAAATGCGGATGCTGTCGCCGGGAGAGACGGGAACATCGGTGCGCAGCGACCGTGCCATCTCGCGGCCCGAATTCGCCGGCCGCACATAAGCCGTGCTCTCATCCGCGCGGTACGTGTAGCCGCCGGCGAGCGCGACCGCATCACCGATCGTCAATCCGGGCACGTACGGGAATTGCCCCGGCTGCTTGACCTCGCCGCGAATATAGATCGGACCATATGTCGCAACCTGCACATTGACGTGCGGATCGGTCAGCACGGTCCCGTTGAGACGCTTCGTGATCGTGCGTTCAAGCTCTGCCGCCGTGAGGCCCGCCGCATGGATGCGCCCGGCAAGTGGAATGGAGACCGCGCCGCCGCCATCGATCGTGTACACGCCGGAGGCGTTCGTCTCGCCGTAGATCTGCAGGCGAATCTGGTCATTCGACCGCAACACGTATGTGCGCGGGCCGACTGCCGAAATCGACGACGCCGACGCCAACTGAACGCCGGTCGCGGAAGCGGGATTCGAATAGTCGTTGCAGCCTGCAAGCGCTACCGTCGCAAAGAGCGACATCGCACACAATATGTAACGAATCGCGCGCTCCCCGACACGAACACACATGCATACCTCCCCGAAAGCCGCTCAGAATTCGCGACAAGGCCAGAACGTCAAAACCGGATTTTGGTTCAGAGCACAAACAAAAAATATGTGTCGCGCGCCGAGCTGCGCCGACATTTACCGCAACTCTCAATTTCGGCATCACTCTACCAACGCGTGACCATATTTCGCGCAATTGCGACACTTTTGAGCGAAGCGCGACTCGACAGTGGAATACCGCGACGATGCTCCGCCATAATTTTTCCAAATGATCCACTAACCTCACCGAACAAATGCGACAGCCGGGATTTAGGGAGGAGCACAGGGGTCATGGCTCGCGCGATAGCGGGCCACGCAGAAACGTCGAGCGCGCGATCAAGACGCGCTTGGCGGTAAACGGGAAGAAGCACCGAGGCTGGCAGATTGCTCGCAGATGCCAACACAGCGACTCTCGACAGGAGCAGTCCATGACGCCATCGCCTTCGCTTTCCAGCGACGCGACTCTTTGGCATGACAGCCGCGCGCTGTTTTCGCCGCCGGCCTATCGAGGCCGTACGCATCGGCCGCAGCGCCGCGTCTATTATCTTTCGCACAAGGGTGCGTTGAGCGAGCCGTCGCGATCGCCCAGCAAACGGCTCTTCGACATCCTCGCATCCGGCGGCGCGCTGTTGGCGCTGTCGCCGCTGCTGCTCACGATCGCCGCGGCAATCAAACTCACCTCACCCGGCCCCGTGTTTTTTACCCAGCTTAGATACGGCCACCGCAACCGGCCGTTCCGCATCTTCAAATTCAGAACCATGCACGTGCAGTTGTCCGATAAATCCGGCATCACGCAGACGGTCGGCAACGATCCGCGGGTGACGCTTCTCGGCCGCGTCCTGCGTCAGACGAGCCTCGACGAGCTGCCGCAGCTGATCAACGTCCTCATCGGCGACATGTCGCTCGTCGGTCCGCGTCCGCACGTGCCTGGCATGAAGGCGGCCAGCGTCAAATACGAGGACCTCGTGCCGTATTATTTCCAGCGGCACAACATCCGCCCCGGCATCACCGGTCTCGCCCAGGTCAGCGGTTGCCGCGGCAGCACGGCACTCGCTTCGGCCGCGGTGTCCCGTGTCGATTACGATCTCGAATATATCGAACGATGGTCGCTGTGGCTCGACATCAAGATCATCTGGCGCACGATCCGGCACGAGTTTTTTTCCGGAACAGGCATCTGACCCGCACAGAACACCACAGTTCCTGCAACCGCGCGGATGCAAGGAACGATTGTCTCTGCACCTCTGTTATGGAGCCGGCGATGCTTTGACATGAATGTGTCATCGGGGGACGCCCATGCACTTCATCGAAGGATTGGACGTCTCACTCTACCGGGCCTTGAACGGCCTGTGCGGCATGAGCGACACGCTCGATCGCATCGTCTATCATCTGGCCGGACCGACCGGTGTGTTCTTCCTCGGTCTGTTCGCGCTCAACTGGTTTCGTCAGGACGGCGACCAGATCCGCCGCCGTCAGGTGCTGATCCTCGTCGTGCCGGCGGTGGCGCTCGCGCTGGTCGCGAACCGCACGATCTCGACGCTCCTGCCGTTCCGCGTGCGCCCGATGTACGCGCTGGGCGCCAACGCGCCGACGTACCCCTGGACCTTCGACCTCGAGCACTGGAGCAGTTTCCCGAGCGACAACGCGACCTATCTGTTCGCGATCACCGCTTGCCTCCTCGTTGTCTCGCGGCGAGCCGGCCTTGCATTCGGACTGTTCAGCGCGGCGGTCTGTCTCGGGCGTATCTATTTCGGCATCCATTACCCGTCCGACATCCTGGCCGGCGTGCTGCTTGGGCTTTTCACCGGCTATGTCCTGACGCGGCCGACGATTGCCGAAGGGGCTTCCCGCCCCCTGCTCGTCTATGAAAAGCAGGCGCCCGCTTATTTCTATGCCGTACTGTTCATGGCGCTGGCCGAGGTCGCCGGCGGTTTCCCCAACACCCGGCATATCGGGGTCGCCATTGTCCACCTGATCCGGGGCTATCACGGGTCGTAGACCGTCGGCCACCGCCACACTCGCCGCAGAGCTGAAAATCGCCGGACATCGGATAAGGCATTTTTCCGCCGCCGGGGCAGCGTCTTGGGCCACCCCTTCCCATTTTCCGCGCAAGTTGCGTCCGGGCGGCTTCTCTTTTATGCCCGGAGGCGCCGCATGGGTCGGAAGCCGTCGGGCGACGACACTGGCCCGGTGCGGCGGAGTGGAGAATGGGAATGAGCGTGCAACGTAAACCGGTCGCGTTTGGCGATCTGCGCGGCTGGATCAAGGCGCTGGAGGCGGCCGGCGAGGTGCGCGGCATCGATGCGAGCGTCGACTGGAACGTCGAGCTCGGCACGATCATGCGGCTTGCCCAGGGGCCCGGCCAGGGCCCGGCGCTGCTGTTCAACAATATCAAGGGCTACGAAGGGCCGGCCGCGCGCTGCCGCCGCGTGTTCGGCAACGGCCTGTCGAGCTATCGCCGC
>NZ_DASZBV010000010.1:0-23482 GCF_035943735.1 Pseudolabrys sp. | reverse complement strand
GTCCGCCGGCATTACGACCGGCTGCCCGCAGTTCTACGGAACGATGGGCTGCACGCGGCGGCGACGAAGGAGCGGCGGCCACCGCTCCGGATCGGGGGCTTGAACACGGGCCCCGTCGCTGCCCGGAAGCACGGCCTAAAGCGCCTCAAGGAGAACGCCGCATGTGGAGCGCCGGGAGGCGCCTCGTCCCGATCGCAAGGGACGGGGAGACGCCTTCGCACGGTGTCTCGGGCGGCCTCGCCGGCCGCTCAGGAGCGCGATCGCAAGCGCTCCGCGTTTCCCGGCGCTCCGCTCCCCTCGGGGGAGCCGAGATTTGCAATTGCGAAGAGGGCCTGCCCGGGGCCGACCAAAGAATACGGGCGATGAGTCATGCGTGGCGCGAAGCGGGCAGGCCCGCCGCGCGCGGGCTGTTTGACAGTTGAATCCGTTTCGGAGGGTCCGCAAAGCGAAGCGTGCTGCCGTTGACCGCGTATTAACGAGCCCAACTTAAATTGCCGCGGTCCTTTTGTAACCCGCGTGCGTATCATGTCGCTGCAAGGTCCGTTGCTCGTGGTCGCCGATGTGCCGGCGGCCGAACTCGTCCAGGCCTTGAGCGCGGCCGGCGCCTTTCCCATCGTCGAGAGCACCTGGGCGGACTCGCCGACCGCCTTCGCTTCCGTCAAGCCGGCGGCCGTCATCGTCGCCGCGCCGGGCCTGCCGCCGAGCGACTCCGCCGCGCGCATGCTCTGCCTTCAGATCGCCACGGCGAACGGCCCGATGGTGCCGGTGATCGGCGTCACCGAGCCGGGACACGAGCCGGCGCTGCCGATCGCCCTGCCCGCCGACGGCATCGCGCCGTTCGACCGCCTCATCGCCCGCCTGCAATCGGCCTTGCGCGTGCGCGAGCAGCACGCGGCCGTGCTCCGCCGCGCCGACACGGCGACCGCCGAGGCACTGACCGCCACCGACGCACTCGACGATGCGACCGTGCTGATTGTCGGCCGTGGTTTGCTGTCGCAGGAGATCGCGAGCGTTCTCGGACGGGTGAAATCCGTCGTCGCGCTCAGCGTCGAGGGCGCCGCTAAGCAGCTCAACGGCCGCGACATCGACGGCGTCATCGTCGGCGACGGCCTGTCGCCGCTGATGATCGACGCCTTCCTCGCCGCGCTGGCGGACGACACGCGCTTCCGCGATTTGCCGGTCGCCGTCATCGGCCGCGTCGCGCACGCAATTCCCGCGACGCTGCCGAACGTCGACCCCGTCGAAGCCGAGCCGCACCGCATCGTCGCCCGCATGCGGCCGATGGTGCGCCTGCACGCCTTCGGCGCGCGGCTCGCCCGCACGCTGGCGGCGCTCGACTCCGGCGGCGTCATCGATCCGGATACCGGGCTGATGACGCCGGACACCTTCGCGCAGGAGCTCAGCCTGGCCATCGCCGCGGCCGCCGACCGCAGCCAGCCGCTGTCGCTGGCGCACTTCACGTTCGACGGCCTCGATGCCCGCGCCGCCTTCGACGCCGCCCGGCTGGTGACACGCCTCATGCGCACGGTCGACTTCGCCAGTTGCGACGAGACCGGCGCCATCCTCATGGCCTTCACGCAGACCGACCTGCGCAGCGCGCACGTGGTCGCCCGCCGCATCGCCGGGGCGCTGAAGAGCGCAATGCCGGGCCCGGCGCAGGCGGTCGCCGCCAACGTCACGCTGGCGACGTGGAAGGCCGGCGACAGCGTCGACACGCTGATGTTACGCGTGCTGGGCCCGCGCATGGTTGCCGCGGAATAGGCCGAGGCCTACCTTCGGGTGTCCCGGAAGCGCCCAGGAGCCTGCCAATGTCCGACCGCCGTCCCGTCCGCATCGACGTCGTCTCAGACGTCGTCTGCCCGTGGTGCTTCATCGGAAAGCGACGTCTGGAAAAGGCCTTGGCGCTGGCTTCCGACGTTCCAGTGGAAGTTCACTGGCGGCCCTACTTCCTCAACGAGTGGATCCCGCCCGAGGGCATGAGCCGCGAGCAGTACCTGACCACCAAGTTTGGCTCGCCCGAGCGCTACACTGACATCGCCCAGCGCGTCCGTGCCGCGGCGGCCGACGAAGGCCTCGTCTACGCCGTCGACCGCATCAACCGCCAACCCAACACGCGCGACGCCCACCGCCTGATCCGCTGGGCCGACGGCATCGGCAAGTCGGCCGAGATGAAGCAGCGGCTGATGGATCTGTACTTCACCGAGGGCGCGGACCTCTCGAACCGCGCCGTGCTGGTACAGGCCGCGGCCGACGTCGGCCTCGACCCGGAGAACGTGCGCGGCGCCCTCGACAGCGATCAGGACATCGCCGAGATCGAGCGCGAGGTCGAGGCGGCCAAGGAAGCCGGCATCCAGGGCGTCCCCTGCTTCATCCTCGACGGCAAATACGCCATCTCAGGCGCGCAGGCGCCCGAGGCGCTGGCTCAGGCGATCGAGCAAGTGAGCGCGCAGGCGGCGGAATAAACGGCTCAGCCAATTGCGTGGGTGTCACCGGGCCGCTGCGCAGCGGCGGATGCGGTGACGCCGAACAAGGCGCTGCACTCCTGAGCGAGATGGCCGGGACAAGCCCGGCCAGGACGAGAAAAAGCGCCCCGCGGCTATGCCGCCTTCTTCTCGGCTATCCCGGCCAGTTGCCGCAGCAGCGCCGTGGTGCCCTTGATCCTTTGCGTCGGCGTTTCCCAGTCGCCGAGCAGCACCAGCTTCTGGCCGGATTTGTCGTTGCGGATGCGGGCGTTCGGCCCCTGCGCCTGGATGAATTGCAAAAGCCCGGCCGGATTGACGAACAGGTTGTCGCGGAAGGACAGGACCGCACCCTTCGGCCCCGCGTCGATTTTCTCGACATTGGCGCGGCGACACAGGCCCTTGATCGTCACCACCTGCAACAGATGCTCGACCTCCTTCGGCAGCGGGCCGAAGCGGTCGACCAGCTCCGCGGCGAACGACTCCATTTCGCGCTCGTCCTCGAGATCGGCCAGCCGGCGGTAGAGCGCCAGCCGCACCGACAGGTCGGCGACGTAGTCCTCGGGGATCAGCACCGGCGTGCCGATGGTGATCTGCGGCGACCAGCGGTCGGCGACCGGCGCGGTGATGCCGGCCTTCAGGCTGAGGACCGCCTCCTCCAGCATCTGCTGATAGAGCTCGAAGCCGACTTCCTTGATATGGCCGGACTGCTCCTCGCCGAGCAGGTTGCCGGCGCCGCGGATGTCGAGGTCGTGGCTCGCCACCTGGAAGCCGGCGCCCAACGTATCGAGCGACTGCAGCACCTTGAGCCGCCGCTCGGCCTGCGGCGTAATCGGCTTCGTCGCCGGCAGCGTGAACAGCGCGTAGGCGCGCAGCTTCGAGCGCCCTACCCGCCCGCGCAATTGATAGAGCTGCGACAGGCCGAACATATCGGCGCGATGCACGATCAGCGTGTTGGCGGTCGGGATGTCGAGGCCGGATTCGACGATCGTGGTGGACAGCAGCACGTCGTATTTGCCGTCGTAGAAGGCCGACATGATGTCGTCGAGCACGGTCGGCGGCATCTGCCCGTGCGCGGTGGCGACGCGCACCTCCGGCACGTTCTTCTCGAGGAAATCCTTGGCGCCGGCGAGATCTTCGATGCGCGGACAGACGTAGAAGGTCTGGCCGCCGCGGTATTTCTCGCGCAGCAGCGCCTCGCGCACGATCACCGGATCGAACGGCGTGACAAACGTGCGCACCGCGAGCCGGTCGACCGGCGGCGAGGCGATGATCGAAAGATCGCGCACGCCGGTCAAAGCCAGTTGCAAGGTGCGCGGGATCGGCGTTGCCGACAACGTCAGCACGTGCACTTCGCTGCGCAACGCCTTCAGCTTCTCCTTGTGGGCGACGCCGAAGTGCTGCTCCTCGTCGACGACGAGCAGTGCAAGGTCCTTGAATTTGATGCCCTTGCCGAGCAGCGCATGCGTGCCGACGATGATGTCCACCGTCCCGGCCGCGAGCCCGGATTTCGTCTCGGCAAGATCCTTCGCTGTCACCAGCCGTGAGGCCTGCGCCACCTTGATCGGGAAACCGCGGAACCGCTCGCTGAAGGTCTTGTAGTGCTGGCGCGCCAACAGTGTGGTCGGCACCACGACCGCCACCTGCTTGCCGTTGATGGCGACGTCGAAAGCGGCGCGCAGCGCCACTTCCGTTTTGCCGAAGCCGACGTCGCCGCAGACCAGCCGGTCCATCGGCCGGCCCTTGGCGAGGTCACCCAACGCCGACTCGATCGCGGTCAGTTGGTCTTCCGTTTCCTCGTAGGGGAAGCCGGCGCAGAACTCGTCATAGGCGCCGGTCGGCGCCGTCAGTTTCGGCGCCTCGTGCAATTGCCGCTCGGCGGCGATCTTGATCAGGTCCCCGGCGATGGCGAGGATGCGCGCCTTCATCTTCGCTTTGCGCACCTGCCAGCCGCCGCTGCCGAGGCGGTCGAGCTCGACGTTCGAATCCTCCGAGCCGTAGCGCGACAAAAGCTCGACGTTCTCAACCGGCAGATAGAGCTTGGCGCCCTCGGCATAATGGATTTCGAGACAATCGTGCGGCGCGCCCGCCGCCTCGATCGCCTGCAAGCCGACAAAGCGACCGATGCCGTGATCGACGTGCACGACCAGGTCGCCGGTCGACAGGCTGGTCGCTTCGGCGATGAAATTGTCGGCGCGCCGCTGCGCCCGGCGTGGCCGCACCAGGCGGTCGCCGAGGATGTCCTGCTCGGCGATGACGGCGGCGTCCTCGGTCTCGAAGCCGGCCTCGATGCCGAGCACGACCAGCGCGATGGCGTGCTTCGGCAGCGCCAGCACATCGGGCCAGGACTTCACCGGCGCGAGGTTCACCAGCTTGTGGTCGGCGAGCACGTGGCTCATGCGGTCGCGCGCGCCCTCGCTCCACAATGCGATGGCGACGCGTTTGCCATCGGCCTGCTGCGTCTGCACGTGCTTCGTCACCGCCGTGAACACATTGCCGCCCGGCTCGTTGCGTTCGGCGGAGAAATTGTGCCCCGCATGCGCGCCGATATCGATGACGTCACGCGCCGCCGGCACCGCGAACGGCGTCAGCCGCGCCCGCGCCGCCGCCTCGAGCTTCGCCTTCCATTCGTCCTCGGCGAGATAGAGCCGATCCGGCGGCAGCGGCTTGTAGACCGGGGTCTGGCCCTGCTTCAGCCCCTCGCACCGTGCGTCGTAATAGTCGGCGATCTGGGTGAGGCGTTCGTGCGCGGCATCCTCGTCGAGATGCTCGAGCGCCAGCGCCGTGCCCGGCAGATAATCGAACAGCGTCTCCATCTGAGTATGGAACAGCGGCAGCCAGTGCTCCATGCCGGGATGGCGGCGGCCTTCGCTCACGGCGCCGTAGAGCAGGTCGTCCGGTCCGGCGACGCCGAACTCGGCGACGTAAGCGGTGCGGAAGCGACGGATCGTCTCGGTGACGAGCTGAAATTCGGCGACCGGCACGAGGTCGAGGCCGCGCATCGGCATTTCGCTGCGCTGCGTCTGTGCGTCGAAGGTCTTGATCGTCTCCAGCGCGTCGCCGAAGAAATCGAGCCGCACCGGCATGTCCATGCCGGGCGGGAAAAGGTCGAGGATGCCGCCGCGCACGGCGTATTCGCCCGGCTCGCGTACGGTCGAGGCGCGCTGATAGCCGTTGAGCTCCAGCCATTCGACGATGCCGGCCATGCCGACGACGTTGCCGGGCGCGACCGAGAGCGCATGCGTGCCGACGAAGTCGCGCGACGGCACGCGCTGCGTCGCGGCGTTGACGGTGGTGAGCAGCACCGACGGTCTGTCGCGGCCCACGGTGCGCACGAGGCGCGACAGCGTGGTCATGCGCTGCGCCACCGCGCCGGCATGCGGCGACACGCGGTCGTACGGCAGGCAGTCCCAGGCCGGGAATTCCATGATTTCGAGGTCGGGGCCGAAGAAGGCGAGCGAGCGCGCGAGCGTCTGCATGCGCTGGCCGTCGCGGCAGATCACCGCGAGCGAGATGGCGGGCGCGGCGGGCCTGGCGGCGATGGCGCGCGCGAGATCGGCCAGCACCAGGCCTTCGGCGCCGTCGGCGACTTGCGCCAGTGTCAGGACTTTTCCGGGCTGCAGGGATTGAGCGGGAGAGACGGGCATACCTTGTGTCACTTAGGCGCGCTCACCGCGCGATGGAAGTTGCAGAGCCGGCGGAACATCGTCGTGTCGATCTCGGCCGGCGTCGGTTCCGAACCGTTCACCCAGGCGAAGATCTGCTGGTCCGGGATATCGAGCCACGACTCGAGCACGTCGAGCTCGGCATCGGACAGGCGCGGCAACTCGGCGTCGGCGAAGCGGCCGAGCACGAAGTCCATCTCGCGGATGCCGCGATGGCGGCAGCGGAACAGAAGACGCCGCCGGCGCGCGTCCAGGCCTTCGCTCGACAATTCGGTCACGCTTGTCTCCAACGCCAAAAACCCGGACGGAGCCGGGCGGGGGTTATATAGGCGCGTCGAGTGCGTGTGTCAGCGTTCTTCTCCCTCTCCCCGCCTACGAGGAGAGGTTCGGGGTGAGGGGCCTGTGAGTATCGTGAAATCAGAGGCCCCTCACCCGGCCGCCAGCGTCAAAGACGCGCGTAAGTCGCGCTTATGGCGGCCGACCTCTCCCCGTAACCGGGGAGAGGTGAGATAAAAGGCAATGCGCCCGCCCGTTCTCAACCCGCTGTTCGCCGCGCTGACCAGCCTGTCCGGCATCGGACCGAAGCTGGAGGCGCTCTACGCGCGCCTGCTCGACCGCGAGACGCCGCGGCTCGTCGACCTGCTCTTCCACCTGCCGTCCGGCGCCATCGACAGGCGCGCGCGGCCGAAGCTCAACGAGGTGCAGCCCGGCACCGTGGTGACTGTCGCCGTCACCGTCGAGGAGCACCGCCCGCCGCCGCGACATCGGCCGCGCGCGCCCTACCGCATCCTCGCCAGCGACGACACCGGCACGCTGACGCTGACGTTCTTCAGCGCCCGCCCCGACTATCTGGAGAAGCTGCTGCCGGTCGGCGAGACCCGCTACGTCTCAGGCACCGCCGAGTTCTATGACGGCATGCTGCAGATGGTGCACCCGGACCGCGTCGTCGACGAAAAGGGGTTCGCCGCGCTGCCATTGGTCGAGCCGGTGTATCCGCTGACGGAGGGCTTGGCACTCGGCAATGTCCGCCGCGCCGTCGATGGCGCGCTCGCCAAGCTTCCCGATCTGCCGGAGTGGCAGGACGAGGCCTGGGTCGCGCGCGAACGCTTCCCGCCTTTCGCGCAGGCGCTGCGCGCACTGCACCGCCCGCACGAGCCGCAGGACATCGCGCCGGAAAGCCTCGCCTGGACGCGGCTCGCCTATGACGAACTGCTCGCCGGCCAGCTCGCGCTGGCGCTGGTGCGCGCGAATATGCGCCGGCAGGCCGGACATGAACACGCCGGCGATGGCCATCTGCGCGCCAAGGTACTCAAGGCGCTGCCCTACGCGCTCACACATTCGCAGCAGAAGGCGGTCGATGATATCGTCGCCGACCTTGCGAAGCCCGAGCGCATGTTGCGCCTGCTGCAGGGCGACGTCGGCTCCGGCAAGACGGTGGTCGCGCTCACCGCCGCCGCAGCAGTCATCGAGGACGGTCGGCAGGCCGCCTTCATGGCGCCGACCGAGATTCTCGCGCGCCAGCATCTCAAGACCATTGCGCCGCTGGCGGAAGCGGCCGGCATCGAGGTCGCCATCCTCACCGGCCGCGAACGCGGCCGCGAGCGCGAAGAAGTTCTCAAGCGGCTTGCGCTCGGCGGCATTCACCTGCTCGTCGGCACGCACGCGCTGTTCCAGGACGACGTCGTCTTCCGCGATCTCGCGCTCGCCATCGTCGACGAGCAGCATCGGTTCGGCGTGCACCAGCGGCTGGCGCTGACGCAGAAAGGCGAGGCCGTCGACGTGCTGGTGCTCACCGCGACGCCGATCCCGCGCACACTCGTGCTCACCTATTTCGGCGACATGGACATCTCCGAATTGCGCGAAAAGCCGGCCGGCCGCCAGCCGATCGACACGCGCACCATCCCGCTCGACCGTCTCGACGAGGTCGAGGCCGCGATCGGCCGCGCGCTCGACGAGGGCAAGCGCGCTTATTGGGTCTGCCCGCTGGTCGAGGAATCCGAAAAGAGCGACCTCGCCGCGGCTGAAGACCGCCACGAAGAGCTGCGTCGCAAGTTCGGCGACGTCGTCGATCTCGTGCACGGCAAGATGAAGGGCACTGAGAAGGACGCCGCGATGGCGCGCTTTGCCCGCGGCGACAGCCGCCTGCTGGTCGCCACCACGGTGATCGAGGTCGGCGTCGACGTGCCGGAAGCCACGATCATGGTGATCGAGCACGCCGAGCGCTTCGGGCTGGCGCAGATCCATCAGTTGCGCGGCCGCGTCGGCCGCGGCGCGGGCAAGTCGACCTGCCTCCTGCTCTATAGGACGCCGCTCGGCGAGACGGCGAAGGCGCGGCTTGCGATCCTGCGCGAGACCGAGGACGGCTTCCGCATCGCCGAGGAGGACCTGCGCCTGCGCGGCGAAGGCGACGTGCTCGGCACGCGGCAGAGCGGCCTGCCCGGCTTCCGCATCGCGCGCCCGGAGCTGCACGGCAAATATCTTGGCGCCGCGCGCGACGACGCGCAACTCATCCTGACGCGCGATCCGTCATTGACCGGCGAGCGCGGCCAAGCGCTGCGGCAGCTGCTCTATCTGTTCGGCAAGGACGAGGCGATCACGCTGATCAGGGCGGGGTGAGGCTTCATCCCTCCCCGTCTTCGGGGAGGGTGGCCGCGAGCGCAGCGAGCGGACGGGTGGGGTCTTCGATCGCGAGACACCCCCACCCGGTCGGCTTCGCCGACCACCCTCCCCCGCAAGCGGGGGAGGGATAAGGAAGATCACGCCACCGCTTCCGGCTTCGCGCCCTGCGCCGCGCGCGCTGTCGCGGCCATCGACGCCAGCTTCTTCTGCGCATCCTTGTCGGCGCCCGGCTGCACCATGCCGGCGGAGATCAAGAGCGTCATTGCGTTCTCGACGCTGATGTCGAGCTCGATCAGCTCCTTGCGCTGCACGAAGAAGAAGAAGCCGGTCGTCGGGTTCGGCGTACAGGCAAGGAACACCGAGACGTAGTCGCCGTCCTTCACCGGCAGCTTGTCGGCAACGTCGCCGCCCGGCGGCGTCGAGATGAACACCAGCGACCACATGCCCGGCGCGGGGAACTCGACCAGCGCCACCTTGCGGAAGCTCGAGCCGGACTTCGAGAACAGAGTCTCGAAGATCTGCTTCATCGTCTTGTAGATCGGCCGGACGATCGGCATGCGGTTGAGCAGGCCCTCGCCCAGTTCGACCAGGCTGCGGCCGACGAGGTTGGCGGTAAGGAAGCCGAGCAGCGTCAGGCCGACCACGGCGATGACCAGCCCGGTGCCGGGAATGGGCCACGGCAGGTAGGTCTCGGGCCGGTACGCCGGCGGAATGAGCGGCGTGATGAAACTGTCGACCCAGCTCACGAACGACCAGATCAGCCAGATCGTCACGGCGATTGGGCCGGTGACGATGAGGCCGGTCAGAAAATAGTTGCGGATGCGGCCCATGACGCTGGTCTGTGACGCCGTCACCTTTTCGATGTCGGCCGCCAACTCGTCACCGGGCTTCTGCTCAAGGTCTGCCATGGCAGCAGTCTATTCCACCGTCACCGATTTCGCGAGGTTGCGCGGCTGGTCGACGTCGGTGCCGATCACGGCGGCGGTGTGGTAGGCCATCAGCTGCACCGGGATGGCATACACCAGCGGCGTGACCGTCGCGGCCATGTCCGGCAGCACCAAGGTGTGAGCGGAATCCACGGTCGCCTCCGCGGCGCCCCTGGCGTCCGTCACCAGCACGATGCGACCGCCGCGCGCCGCCACCTCCTGCATGTTGGAGACGGTCTTCTCGAACACGCGGTCGTGCGGCGCGATGACGATCACCGGCATGGTCTCGTCGATCAGCGCGATCGGCCCATGCTTGAGTTCGCCGGCGGCGTAGCCCTCGGCGTGAATGTAGGAGATTTCCTTCAGTTTGAGCGCGCCCTCGAGCGCGATCGGGAAGCTCGTGCCGCGGCCGAGATAGAGCACGTCGCGCGCCTTCGACAATTCGTGCGCCAGCGCCTCGATTTTCGGCTCGATCTTGAGCGCCTGCACCATCAGGCGCGGCACCTCGATCATCGCGTGCACCAGCTTCTGCTCGTCGGCGCGGGAGAGTTCGCCGCGCGCGCAGCCGGCGGCGATGGCGAGACAGGCGAGCACCGTCAGCTGGCAGGTGAAAGCCTTGGTCGAGGCGACGCCGATCTCCGGTCCGGCCAAAGTCGGCATCACCACGTCGCTCTCGCGGGCGATGGTCGAGGTCGGCACGTTGACCACAGCGAGCACGTGCTGATTGTGCTCCTTGGCGTAGCGCAAAGTGGCGAGCGTGTCGGCGGTCTCGCCAGACTGCGAGATGACGATCATCAGGTCGCCTGCTTCCAGCGGCGCCTCGCGGTACCGGAACTCGGAGGCGATATCGATCTCGACCGGCAATTTGGCGAAGCGCTCGAACCAGTATTTGGCGACCAGGCCGGCGTAGAAGGCGGTGCCGCAGGCGGAGATCGACACCCGCTTGAGCTTCTTCCAGTCGAACGGCAGGTCGCTCGGCAGTTTCACCTGTTCGTGCACCATATCGATGTAGTGCGCGAGCGTGTGGCCGACGACTTCCGGCTGCTCGTGGATCTCCTTCGCCATGAAATGCTTGAAGTTACCCTTGTCGATCAGCATTGCGGATGCGGTCGACTTGATAATCGTCCGCTCCACCGGCTTGTCGTGAGCGTCGTAGACCTGCGCGCCCTTGCGCGTCAGCACGACCCAGTCGCCGTCGTCGAGATAGCTTACAGTGTCGGTGAACGGCGCCAGCGCGATGGCGTCCGAGCCGAGATACATCTCGCCGTCGCCGTAGCCGACCGCGAGTGGCGAGCCCTTGCGCGCGCCGATCATCAGGTCGTCTTCCCCGGTGAACAGGAATGCGAGCGCGAAGGCGCCGCGCAGTTGCTTGAGCGCCGCCGCGACCGCCTCGACCGGCGTCTTGCCGGACTTCATCTCGCGCGTGACGAGATGCGCGACGACCTCGGTGTCGGTCTCACTTGAGAATTTCGCCCCGTCCTTGGTCAGGCTGTCGCGGAGTTCGCGGAAGTTCTCGATGATGCCGTTATGCACCACGGCGACTTTGTCCGTGGCGTGCGGATGGGCGTTGCTCTCCGTCGGCCTGCCGTGCGTCGCCCAGCGGGTGTGGCCGATGCCGATCGTGCCGCCGAGCGGCTCCTTGCCGAGCCGGTTCTCCAGCGCCTTGAGCTTGCCCTCGGCGCGGCGGCGGCCGAGCGTACCGTGGTCCAGTGTGGCGATGCCGGCGGAGTCGTAGCCGCGGTATTCGAGGCGCTTGAGCGCATCGACGAGATGTTCGGCGACCGGCTCGGTCCCGAGAATTCCAACGATCCCGCACATCCGAGAGGACGCCCCCGTTAAAGTTCCGCCTTAGCTGTAGCTGCGTCGCCTGATCGTACGGAAATCACTTCACATTTCGTCTTATAACGGCGCCGCTCAAAACGCTCGCGCGAACACGGATCAGGGCTTCTTCGCCGCCGGCGAGCCGTTCTTGCTCAGAATCCGCGCCTCCCGCAAGCGTTTTGCCCAACCTTCCTTGATGGTCTGTTGCCCGCGACCGAGCGCAAGGGCCTCGGCCGGGACGTCTTTGGTGATGACCGAACCGGAGCCGATATAGGCGCCGTCGCCGATCTTCACCGGCGCCACGAGCGAAGAATTGGTGCCGATGAAGGCCCCCGCGCCGATGTCGGTCTTGTGCTTGCCATAGCCGTCGTAATTGCAGGTGATGGTGCCGGCGCCAATGTTTGCCCCCGCCCCGACCCGCGCGTCGCCGATATAGGCGAGATGGTTAGCCTTGGCGCCGTCCTCGATCGTCGCCGCCTTGATCTCCACGAAGTTGCCGATATGGACGTCGGTCCCGAGCTGCGCACCGGGGCGAAGTCTCGCGAACGGCCCGACACGCGCACCTTTCCCTACGTGCGCGCCCTCGACATGCGAGAACGCGCGGATCACCGCGCCGTCCTCGACCGTGACGCCGGGGCCGAACACGACGTTGGGCTCGATCGTGACGTCCTTGCCGAATTTGGTGTCGGACGACAGGAACACGGTCTCTGGCGCGACCATGGTCACGCCAGCCTCCATCGCCGCCGCGCGCAGCCGCTGCTGCAGCACGGATTCCGCTTCGGCGAGCTGCGCTTTCGTATTGATGCCGCGCACGTCGTCCTCCGAGGTTTCGATCGCCACCGCGTTGAGCCCCATGTCGCGGGCGACGGCGACGGCGTCGGTCAGATAATATTCGCGATTGGCATTGCTGTTGCCGATGCGCGCGAGAATGGCGAGCGCGTGTTCGCCGGCGAGCGCCATTAAGCCGCCGTTACAGAAGCCGATCGCGCGCTCGGCTTCGCTCGCGTCCTTGTGCTCACGAATTGCCGCAAGCCCGGCAGCGTCCGTGATCAGCCGCCCGTAGCCCGTCGGATCGGCCGGCGTGAAGCCGAGCACCGCAACCGCGGCGCCGTCGGCGAGCGCACCGCGCAGCCGCGCCAACGTGTCGACCTGGATCAACGGCGTGTCGCCGAACATCACCAGCACGTCGGCCGGCTTCGCGGCAAGCGCCTCGCGTGCGGAGAGCACGGCATGCGCGGTGCCGAGCCGTTCGGTTTGCTTGAAGATCGCGACCTGCGGCGCAACGCGCCTGGCCTCCTTCGCCACGGCATCATGATCCGGCCCAAGCACGACCGCTATTCCGGCGCCGCCGGCGGCCATCGCCGTGCTCAGCACGTGCTCGAGCAGCGTGCGGTTGCCGATCGTGTGCAGCACTTTCGGCGTGCGCGAGCGCATGCGCGTGCCTTCACCGGCGGCGAGCACGATAGCGAGGCAGGATCGTCCATTCATTCGTTCACACACTCATCGATGTCTGGAAGAAGCGGCAGGCCGCGACAGCAGCGCCGGCACAAGCCAGACTTGCAGGATTCTGCTAGCATTTTCAATGTTCTGATTCGGGGAATCGGATTTATCGCAAATGGATATCAGGCCGCCGGTGCGCACCGCGCCCGAACCTGCCGGAAAAAAGCCGCATGACAGAATCCTCCTGCGCACCGGCGCCTGGGGGCTCGGCGCAGCATTGGCGGTCGCGACCCTGTTTGTGGTGGCACATGGACCCGCCGCCAGCCAACGGATTGAGCGAACCCTTTCCGGCATCGACGAGAAGCCGACGCCGCACCTCGTTATCGCCGATGCGGCACAGGGCCGGGAGCGGTCGATCAACGCCCTGCAGGCGAAGATCGACGATCTCACCAAAGACCGTGATCGCCTGGCCGGACGCATCGCCGCGCTCGAGCGCGATCTTGGGGACATGACCGGCTCGATCGCCCAAAGCCGCCACCCCATCAGCACCGCGGAGGCGAAACCCGCGCCGGTCGTAACCGCCGCCGTCGAACCAGAACCGCCGGGACCCGCCGCGCCATCCGTACCGGCGTTGCTCCCGAGCGGCCCAATCGTGCTCGATCCGCTCGCCACACCACCGGTCGGCCTCGCCTCGATCCTGCCCGCGACCCAGCCGCGTCAGGAAACGAAGGGCGAGCCCGAACATGCAGCGCCGGAACAGGTCGCCGCACTGGCGCCATCCGAGCCGCCGAAACGGCCGCCGCACCCGCATCCGGAATTCGGCATCGAGATCGCCACCGCGCCGAACATGGAGCAATTGCGCCAACGCTGGGCTTCGGCGAAGGCCAATTTCGGTCCGCTGCTGGTGGGCTTGAGCCCGGTGGCGGTGCGCGACCGCCATCCCGGCAGTACGGCGGTACGTCTCGTCGCCGGCCCGGTGTCGAGCGTGATCGCCGCACGGAAATTGTGCGCACAATTTGCCACGCTCAACGGGAACTGCTGGCCGGCGCGCATCGACCCCGCCGACGTGGTGCGCTGAGCGCTGACGTTGCTTGAGCCGACAGCGGCGGGCATAGTCGCGCGCATGCGATTGTTCCTGCCCAGCGCCCGTGCCACCAACTGGCTCCTGATCGTCGGCTTCAGCGCGCTCGGTTACGCGCTCTACATGCGCTATCTCGGCATCGAAAACACGCAGGTCGGGCTTGCCTGCGCGGCCGGCCTCGACACCTGGATGTGCCGGTCGCGGCATATCGTCGTCGGGCTGTTTGAACATTCGGTGTTTGGGACTGCCGCGCTGATCGTTGCGGCGGTGCATTTCCTGCGGCCGACTCTCGTCGTTTTCGCCGTCGCCCTGGCGCTCACTTGCATGGGCGTCGTTCTCTACAACGTCGGCCTGTCGTCGATCGCCGCCGCTTTGCTCGTGCTCAGTCTCGCGCGCCGCGCACCCGAAACAGCGTGAGTGCCAGCGCGGCGAAGGCCGCGCACAGCCAGAGCGACTGCCAGTTGGCGAGGGTCTCGTTCGGCACGATGTAAATGATCGACAGCGCGAGCAGGACTGCGCCGACCGTTTCCGCCGCGCCGCGCAAGCCGGGGGCGCGCGCAACGCCCAGGCTGTGCACGAACAAGGGAACGATGGCGGCGGTCAGCGGCGCGAACGGAAAGTCCTTGTAGCGCGGGTCGAACACCAGACCGAGCGCGACCTGTAGCGACAGGACGATGGCGACGACCAGCATCAGGCCAAGTGCCGCCGTCAGGCGGTCACTCTTGCGCAGGGTTGCGACAGACAGCACGGCCGCAAGCGGCGGCATCGGTTTTTGCGTCATGACCGCGGCGCTGGCGACGATGGGTGTCAGGGTCGCAGCGGCGACCAACATCAGCGACCTGACCCACAATCCAACGCCGAGGCTTTCAAGCCCGACATTCTCCACCGCCCAGCCGATCAGCAAGCCGCCCGCCAGGGCATTGGCGGTGATGGCCAGCCAAAGCGACGCAGGGATGTCCTGCCGACGGCCAGCGGTGAAGGCGGCGGCAAAGGTCAGCACCGCCAGCAGCACCCCGCCCGCCGCCTGCCAGAGCCAATCCGGGTGGTTGGACACCGCCGCGCCCCAGGCGAATTTGGGTGCGCGCGTTGTACCGTCGAGCAAGCCCCAGTGGCCGCCAACCGTACCTTCCGCCGCCCGCTTCCATGGCGCATCGAAGGACTCGATCACGTTGACCTTGAAGTGCTCGCGCTTGGCGAGCGCCAGCACGTCCTGGATGACGCGCGCCTGGTTAGCCCGCGACGGCAGCGCGCCCTCGCGCATGCGCCCGGCGCTCGGCCAGCCGACCTCGCCGATGACGATCTCCTTGCCAGGGAAAGCCGCCGCCAGCTTGCGCCGGATCGCCTCCACATGGGCGGCCGCCTGCGCCGCCGGGACGGGCAAGTCCTCCCAGTAAGGCAGGATATGGATGGTGATGAAATTGACGGCGGAGGCCACTTCGGGGTTGCGCAGCCAGAACTCCCAGACGTCGGCATAGGTGACTGGCACCTTCACCTGCGCCTTGACCGCGCGGAGGGTGCTGGCGAGGTCGGCGCCGCTCATTTCGCCCCGCAGCAGCACCTCGTTGCCGACCACCAAGGCGCGGATCGTCTCCGGGTAGCGGTTGGCCAGCTCGACGCCTGCCCTGATCTGGATCGCGTCCTTGTCCCGCTTGCCCGAGAGCCAGATGCCCTGCAGCACCTTGAGCCCATATTTGGCGGCGATCGCCGGCGCCTGCTCGATGCCCTGATCGTCGGAATAGGTTCGAACGCAGTCCGTGATCTTTGCCAGTTGCCTCAAATCCTCGTCGATCTGCGCCGCCGGGATCTTGATGTCGGGATCGTATGGGGTCTGGCTGCCGCGGAACGGCGCATAGGACATGCACCACAGCTTTTCACCGGGTGACAGAGGCGCGTTCGGCATGCTCACCGGCGCTCCGAGCCAGGCCCAGAAGCCGACGATGATCGCCGCAGCCGCGGCGAGACAGACAAGACCGACCCGCATTCGACATCCAGCTTGGGGGAGCGCGTGGAGCATCCGCTTATCGCGCAATGGGCTTCCCTGCCAAGCGCCGCCTGCGCCCGTCAGCCTTTAAGGACGACCGCCGGAATCGCTGGACAAACCGCAGACGGTAAGGCCAAGGTCGCGGCGCCACTCGCCCGGACGAGCCGGCAGATCGCGGTCATAAGGCCGCTTTTATCGGGGCAATCAAGACCGCCGGACCGGCCGGCCCAATGGATGCCGCATTAGCGTCCCAATCGGAACGCTACATCCGCCGTGGGGCGGGCAGCCTCCACACAAGATATTCGTCGCGGGACAATGCTGTTGCATATCAAGACGCGTAGCCTCTTTGCCGTGCTCTCGCTGGCTGGTCTCCTGATCACTTCGGGTGCAGCCTTTGCCCAGAGCGGCGGCAAACCCGCCGAGCAGGCCAAGCCGGCGGCGGAGGCCGCGAAGGACAATCAGAAGAAGATCGACGAGATCGCCGAGGCCTCGCGCGTCCTGAAAGGTCCTGCCGGCAATCCAGAATGTGTCTGGCTCGGCCGCCGGGTGGTCACCCTGCTCTGGCGCGACGACCTCGACACCGCCTTCCGCCACCTCGACCTCTACGACCGCTTTGGCTGCCCGGGCGCCCATATCCAGGCCGCTTTCCGGTGCCTGATCCGGCAGGGAAACATCGACCCCAAGGCGCAGGAGACGCTGAACGGGCGGGTGCACTCCTGCTGGCTCAACCCGGCGATGAACCCCGAACCGGCGGCCGCTACCGCCCCGCCCTCCGACGCGGCCAAGCCGGCCGCTCCGGCGCCCGCCGCACCCACCACACCTGCCAAGTGATATCGTGTTTGTAAATTTTCATGCAGGCGCCATGCAGGTGCCTAGGAATTGCCATGTCGGAACATTACTTGCTTGGGAACCTAACGCCGGGCTAGTTTGTTTCGACGCAGACAATGCTCCGGTTTTTTTGAACCCAGGGGACGGGTTCAGAAGTCTGCCATCCAGCCCCATTCGGTAGTTTAGGCTATGCGCACCGTAGGTGCCGTAATCGCCTTTGTGGCGTGCGTGCAAGCTGGGGTCTGGGCGTTTACGCGCAGCGACGTCAGCGCTCCCAATTTCGACGGGCAACTGGCGAGCGTGTCGTACGCCCCGTACGGTCCCTCCACCGACCCCAATGCCGGCGGCCGGGCCAACCCGGAGCAAATCCGCACCGACATGAAGATGCTGGCGCCGATGACCCGCGGCATCCGCCTTTATTCCTCTACCGGCGGCCAGGAACTCGTCCCCGGCATCGCCGCCGAATACGGCCTGCGGGTCACGGTCGGCGCCTGGGTCGACAAGCACCCCGACCGTAACGAGCGCGAGATCAAATCGGCCATCGATCTGGCCAAGCGCCACAGCAACGTGGACGGCATCATCGTCGGCAACGAGACCATCTACCGCGGCGACGAGACCGTCCCTGACCTGATCAAGAAGATTCAACGGGTCAAGCGCGCGACCACGGTCCCGGTTACCACGGGCGAAATCTGGAATATCTGGCTCGAACATCCCGAGCTGGTGTCGAACGTCGACTTTATTGCCGCTCACATCCTGCCCTATTGGGAAGGCTTCTCGGCCAAGCAGGCCGTCGACCAGGCGGTCATCATCTACGACAAGCTGCGCCAGGCCTATCCCGGCAAGCGCATCGTCATCGCCGAATTCGGCTGGCCGAGCGCCGGTTACAACCTCAAGGGCGCCGTCCCCGGCCGCATCGAGCAGGCGCAGCTGCTGCGCGACTTCGTCACCCGCGCCGACGCCTACGGCATGGATTACAACATCGTCGAAGCCATCGATCAGCCGTGGAAGACCTTCGAGGGCGGCGTCGGCCCGTATTGGGGCATTTACGACGCCAACCGCCAGCCGAAGTTCGAGTGGACCGGTCCGATCACCGATTCGAACCACTGGCGGCTCGCCACCATCGCTATCCTCGTCAGCCTGCTGTTGTCGCTGCCGATCCTCGCCATGAGCGCCGTGACGCTCGGTCAGGCAATTTTGCTCGCCGCCGCCGCCAACGTCGTCGGCGCCTGGTCAGCGACCATGTTCGCCTACTGGAACGGGCACTATTTCGTCTTCGGTTCGGCCTTCGCACTCGGGCTCGGCGCCGCGCTGCTGGTCCCGCTGGTCGCCATCGCCTTCGCCCGCATTGACGAGATCGCGGCCATCGCCTTCGGGCGCAAGCCGCAGCGGCTCGTGCAGGCGCCGGCGCTGGCGCCCGCCGGCCCCGCGCCGAAAGTGTCGATCCACATCCCGGCCTACCGCGAGCCGCCGGAGATGCTGAAGCAGACGCTCGATGCCATCGCGCGCCTCGACTATCCGAATTACGAGTGCGTGGTGGTGATCAACAACACCCCCGATCCGGCTCTGTGGCGTCCGGTCGAGGAGCACTGCGCTCTGCTCGGCGAACGTTTCAAGTTCGTGCGCGCCGACAACCTGCAGGGCTACAAGGCCGGCGCACTGCGCCTTGCCATCGTGCACACCGCCGCCGACGCGGAAGTCATCGGTGTGCTCGACGCCGACTACGTGGTCGATCCGGACTGGCTGAAGGACCTCGTGCCGATGTTCGCCGATCCCTCGGTCGGCCTCATTCAGGCGCCGCAGGATCACCGTGACGGCACGCGCAGCGTGCTGCATCACGCCATGAACGCCGAATACGCCGGCTTCTTCGACATCGGCATGGTGCAGCGGAACGAAGTCAACGCCATCATCGTGCACGGCACGATGTGCCTGGTGCGCCGCACCGCGCTCGAGGCCGCCGGCGGCTGGTCGAGCGACACGATCTGCGAAGACACCGATCTCGGCCTGTCGATCCTAGAGCTCGGCTGGCACGCGCACTACACCAACCGCCGCTACGGCCGCGGCCTGCTGCCCGACACCTACGAGGCCTACAAGAAGCAGCGCGACCGCTGGGCCTACGGCGGCTTCCAGATTCTCAAGAAGCACTGGCGCCGATTCCTGCCGGGCGCCAGCGTTCTCACGCGCGAGCAGAAGCGCGAATTCGCGCTCGGCTGGCTCAACTGGCTCGGCGCCGAAACGGTCGGCGTCGTGGTGGCGATCCTCAACATCCTGTGGGTGCCGGTCGTTGCCTTCCTCGACATCGCCGTGCCCGACCGCATCCTGACGATTCCGATCGTCGCCAGCTTTGCGGTTTCGGTGCTGCACAGCGTCACGCTCTACCGGCTGCGCGTGCACGTTTCCAAGCGCGAGCTGTTCATCTCGATGATCGCCGCAATGTCGGTGCAGTGGACCGTGGCGCGCGCCGTCGCCACGGGCGTGATCAAGGACCACCTGCCCTTCGTGCGCACCGACAAAGGCGGCCTCAAGCGCAAGACGGAGTTCCCGGCCTTCTGGGAAGCGGTGCTGGCGAGCCTGCTGCTGCTCGGCTCCGCGACCTTGGTCGAGACCAACGTCAGGGAAGTGCGCGAGATCTATCTCTTCGCCGCCGTGCTCGTGATCCAGAGCGTGCCGTTCCTCGCCGCCGTGGCGCTGGCGCTGCTCGAGCGCTCGACGCTCAACGACTTCGCCACCTGGCGCCGCCTGCAAACGCGCACGCTGGCGCTGCTGCCGCGGCGTCTGACCCTGGCCAAGGTGACGACCGCCACCCCCGACAAGCGCGAAGCGGTGCGGTAAGGCCGCATATGCCGTTCCCGCGAAAGCGGGGGACCCAGACTCCGCCGCGATTCAGTTCTGCCGAAACGTATGGGTCCCGGACCTCCGGCGCCATAGCGCGTCGAAGACGCGAATAAACGCGCTTATGGCGCCTCGCCCGGGACGACAACCATCAGCCCTTGAGCGCCGTCTCCACCAGCCGCACCCAATAAGACGTGCCGAACGGGATGATCTCGTCGTTGAAATTGTACTCCGGGTGATGCAGCCCCGCGCTCGGGCCGTTGCCGATCCAGATGAAGGCGCCGGGCCGCTCGTTGAGCATGAAGGAGAAATCCTCAGCGCCCATCATCGGCGGCAACTCGCGGTCGACCTGCGCCGCGCCGGCGATCTCGCTCGCCACGTCGCCGGCGAATTCGGTCTGCCGCTCGTGGTTGACCAGCACCGGATAATTGCGCCGGTAGGTGAGCTTGCCCTTGGCGCCGAACGCCGCGGCCGTGTTCTCGACCAAAGTGCGTAGCCGCTCCTCGACCAGGACGCGTATGTCTTCGGACAGGCTGCGTGCGGTGCCGTCGAGCCGCACCCGCTGCGGGATGACGTTGTCGGTCGTGCCGGCCTTGACCACGGTGATCGACACGACCGCCGACTTCACGGGGTCTACGTTGCGGCCGACGATCGACTGGATGGCGGTAATGATGTGCGCGCCGACCACCACGGGATCGACGGTCAGATGCGGTCGCGCCGCGTGCCCGCCGACGCCTTCGATCTCGATGGTGACGAAGTCCGCCGCCGCCATGATCGGTCCCGGCCGCAGCCCGAACGAGCCGACCGGCATGTTCGGGTAGTTGTGCATGCCGTACACCTCGCCGATGCCGAAGCGGCTCATCAGCCCGTCCTCGACCATGGCCTTGCCGCCGGCGCCGCCCTCCTCGGCCGGCTGGAAGATGACGACGGCCGTGCCGTCGAAATTGCGCGTCTCGGCGAGATAACGCGCGGCGCCGAGCAGCATCGCGGTGTGCCCGTCATGGCCGCAGGCGTGCATCTTGCCCGGGACCGTCGACTTGTAGGGCAGGTCGTTGGCCTCCTCGATCGGCAGCGCGTCCATGTCGGCGCGCAGGCCGATGGTCTTGGCGGACGAGCCGCGGCGGCCGCGGATGACGCCGACCACGCCGGTGCGGCCGACCCCGGTTACCACCTCGTCGCAGCCGAAGGCTTTCAGCTTCTCGGCGACCGAGCCGGCGGTGCGATGCACGTCATAGAGGAGCTCCGGATGCGCATGCAGGTCGCGCCGCCAGGCGGTAATGTCGGGATGCAGGTCGGCGACGCGATTGACGATCGGCATGGGCACTCCTTCGCAAGGCTCTGGCGGCACTGTAGCAAACGGCAGACCGGGCGCGAACGGGTGGGACGCAAGGCCGCTATTGACCGGGCGGGAGCCCGCCCCTACACAGCGCGGTGCGCCAGGTGCCGGACGCCGCTCCGGCAGCATCCGTTCCGGCCGTCTTTGGATGGCCGCGCGAGAGGCCTTGGTGACGAGCGCGTAGCTCAGGCGGTAGAGCAACTGACTTTTAATCAGTAGGTCCAGGGTTCGAGTCCCTGCGCGCTCACCAAAGAAATCAAACACTTAGTGCCAATATCGAGACCGCCGAAAGACGGTTTTCTTCTTCTTGGCAACATGGCTGGCAACTAGTGGCATGTTTGGTTGCGACGGGTGACGCCAGACACGAGCGGGCGACGTTAGGCGAACATGAGTATTCTACACGCGGAGTTTGTGATAGTGTCTGCACCACAACTTAGAAACTGAGGCTTGGGAGGATCGCAGAATGCAGACGCTGCGCAATTTCATGATCGAAGAGCATGGTGGAGTAAAGGTGGCGCGCCGAGCGGCTCGGTCAATTTTGATGGACTGCAGGCCGTCCCGCTCGCTGCCGCGGGACATCCAGAAGGAGGTCGAGCAGACTATCCGGAAAATGTATCGGATGAGAAACCTGCCAAATCCTATCGATATCCTCGGCTACAAAATTCGCTTTCTCGGCCAAGATCACTTCAGATACCTGATCAATGAGATTTTTCTTGAGGCCTCCTACTGCTTCCCAGGAGAGACAGACAGCCCAGTGATATTCGACTGCGGCAGCAACATCGGCGCGTCCGTGCTGTTCTTCAAGAAGCTCTATCCGAACGCAAGTATCACCGCGTTCGAGCCAGACCCTTTCACGTTTGCCGTGCTCACCGAAAACATTGGCCGGAATGGGCTGTCCGACGTTAGCGCCCATCGCGGCGCTCTGAGCGATACAGAGGGCGAGATAGAGTTTTACCGCGACGAGTCGCCGGAGTCGTCCAGTCTGCTGATGAGCACGATCAGGGAACGACACGCCGGTCGGTGCATCAAGGTGCCGACATTCAAGCTGTCTCGGTTCATAAAATCGGAAATCGATCTTCTTAAAATCGATATCGAGGGCGCGGAGCGAGCGGTTCTGAGGGACCTCGTGGAGACCGACAAACTCAGATGCGCGAAGCGAATCCACCTTGAGTATCATCACCACATCGACACCGCGAACGACGAGTTGTCATCGCTTTTTAGTCTCATGGAGAGCCAAGGATTCGGCTACCAAATGCGCGCCAATCCCTGGAAGTGGCCAGTCGAGCGGGACTTCCAAGACATCTCTTTGTATTTCTACCGTAAGTGAGGGCCCACAATCCTGGGCTGCGCGACATATTGGCGCCTTCGCTCTTTTCTATTGGACAATGTTGAGTCCGGGATAGAACTCCGTCACGCCGCTGACATACCCTCGGAGCAATAGGGAGAAGCGGGCAATGGAGGTCTTTCGCGGCGTCTACATCATTCTGCAGATCGAACTTCTCGCAGCCGTCGCCATAGAAGTTTGCAGGCTCCTATAGGCCGCCTCACGAAAAAGAGCGGCCCCGGCGATGGAGTACCGGAGCCGCTCTCGGGAGGTTCGGAGACCGAAGTTGACGTGTAGTGCGCGTCAGATAACGCGGAGCGAGACGGACGGTTTCAGGCTGGCCGCAGATTTTGCCGGCCCGCGACAGATGCCCTCACGGCCTCGACCAGTGCTCGGGGCCACCGAGAACCACAGACCGCCCAAAGTGTCCCCTCGCCTTCGTGGGGCATCTGCTTGTGGCACCACAGCAGGCGCCCGCTCCTGTAACCGAACTCGTAGCGGTGCCCCCGCGTGCTGACCGCCCCGCCGTGCCAGAGACTGCCAGCCACGTGGAATTCTATGCGGGTGACCTGCATGGGTCAGGCTCCAACCACGGCCAGCGATTGGCGGATATTGCGGAGCAGCCAAAAATGAAACGGCATTACGGCGGGTTCGCCGCTGTAATCCAGAACATCAGGCGCGGTCATCTCCGTGGGCCAGTCCTCGTGGCCGGGATAATCCCTATCGTCATCGAGCACGTACGCAAGAAGAGCGTCGATCCCCGCACGCGTTGTCGGCGCAATGAGCGCTAGGGCAATGGCCGCACCGCGCTCGGCCCGCATCGCCGCATCCGTGGCAGCGTCCGCCTCCGCGTAGCCGGGATGCTTTCTACTCATTCTTCCCGAAATTGAGACGGTCCGCGAATACGTGTCGTTCGCTGCCTTGTGGGCCTCGATGGCGGCGAAGATCGGGTCAGGCTCTCCGGCCAAGGCGGTGGCAGGAATCGCAGCGGCGGCCGGTAAAGCGGCTGCGCCAGCAATCATTGAGCGGCGGGACATAGAGGTATTCATGGGGAAGCTCCATAGGGTTGGAGCCGCGCCCAGGCGGAATGCCGGTCAGTTTTTTGGTATGGTTCGAGTCGGTCATCGGTCGCCCGTTCACGGCGGTTGATGGCAAGTGCCGGCTGGGAGTTGG
>NZ_DASZBV010000009.1:0-123288 GCF_035943735.1 Pseudolabrys sp. | reverse complement strand
GCGACGGGGCCCGTGTTCAAGCCCCCGATCCGGAGCGGTGGCCACCGCTCCTTCGTCGCCGCCGCGTGCAGCCCATCGTTCCGTAGAACTGCGGGCAGCCGGTCGTAATGCCGGCGGACGGCTGGCCAAGGCCTCCCGGGGGCTGGGGTTACGAGCCCCGCCCGCGGGCGCCGCATCGACGAACCGGGTTTCCCCGTTTCGTCCGATGAGACCGAGGCCGCATCTCCGGCCCCCCGTCTCACCGCTGCTCCGTCCTCGGCACGTCTCCGGTGACGCCCCTTGAAGAGCAGGACGGGCGCATAATAGGCATATCAGCCTAGTAGGTCAATAGTCCGTTGAAAAGAATTTGTGCTGCATTGCGGCGCGTCTCGAACCGGGAGGCCGCTGCCCGGGTCGCCCTATGGGGCGAGACGAGGGCGGCGAGAGGCCGAGCAGTCCGGGCGCCCGCCTGATAATGGGAAAGGTTGCTGGCGGCGGCGCGGACCGATCGCCATATTGGCGACGCGTTCACGGCCATGGTGAATGCGCGAGGAGACGGAATTTGCCTGGTCGGAAGAAGCTGACATCGGCGACTGTACGGCGTGCTTCATCGCCTGCCCATGCGGATGCGCTGCACGCGCGCCGGCCGCGCCTGCGCGAGCGCTGGGCCGAGCGCGGCTTCTCCGCCGCCGACCTGCTCAATCTGTGGACGCCGGCCGGCCGCTTTCAACACCATAAATCGCTCGCCTACGGCAACGCGCCGCGCCAGCAACTCGACGTCTATCGCCCGCGCCGCGGCGACCGCGCGCCGATGGTCGTCTTCTTCTACGGCGGCAGCTGGCAGAGCGGCGCGCGCGACCTCTACGCTTTTCTCGGCGCTTCGCTGGCGGCGCAGGGCATCGTCACCGTGGTGCCGGATTACAGCGTCTATCCCGCGGCGCGCTTTCCGGCCTTCCTCGAGGACTCGGCGCGCGCCGTGGCCTTCGCGCGCACGCATGCGTCGGAGTGGGGCGCCGATCCGGAGCGTCTCGTGGTGATGGGGCATTCGGCCGGTGCGCATATCGCGGCCATGCTTGCTTGCGATCCGCAATGGCTCGCGGCCGCCGGCCTCGACGCGCATCGCGACCTCGCCGGGCTCATCGGCCTCGCCGGCCCTTACGACTTCCTGCCGATCGAGAGCCGCGTGCTGCAGGCGATCTTCGGCGGTCCGGGCCGCGCCGAGACGCAGCCGATCTCGTTCGTCACCGGCCGGGAGCCGCCGGCGCTGCTCATCACCGCGCAGCGCGACGTGCTGGTCGAACCGGGCAATTCGAAGCGCTTCGCCGCGCGCATCCGCGAGATGGGCGGCCGCGTCGAGGAGCGCAGCTATGGCCGCGTCAATCATTTCACGCTGATCGGCGCCTTCGCGCCGGGACTGCGGCTCCTCGCGCCGGTTCTGCGCGACGTCGACGCGTTCGTGTGGCGGGTCACGGCGCGGCAGGCACGCGCCGGCTAATGTCCGAAGACGTAAGTGCCCGGCGCCGGGCACAGCGGCGGCAGATCGTGCTCCGGCGCGCCCATCGGCGGCGGTGCGACACGGTCCGGCGTGCTGCGCGCGGACAGCCATGACGCCCATTCCGTCCACCACGAGCCTTCCGTGTGCGCGGCCCGCGTCGCCCAGGTGTCGGGATCGAGGTAGCGCTCGCCCGGATTGCGCGTCGCATGCAGATAATGCCGGCCGCGATGGCCGGGCTCGGAGACGATGCCGGCATTGTGCCCGCCATTGGTGAGCACGAAAGTCAATTCGGTGTCGGTGAACAGGCTTACTTTATAGACGGACTTCCACGGCGCGATGTGGTCGGTCTCGGTACCGACGACGAACATCGGCACGCGCAAATCCTTGAGCGTGATGACGCGGTCGCCGACGGCATAGCGGCCGGCGGTGAGGCGATTCTCCAGGAACAGCGCGCGCAGGTACTGCGAGTGCATGCGATAGGGCATGCGCGTCTGGTCGGCGTTCCAGACGGTCAGGTCGGTCTCGGGGTCGCGTTCGCCGAGCAAATACTGCCGCATCGAGCGCGACCAGATCAGGTCGTTGGAGCGCAACAGCTGGAAGGCGGCCGCCATCTGCTTGGTATCGAGGACGCCCTGGTCCCACATCATGTCCTCGAGGAAGGCGATCTGGCTTTCGTCGACGAACAGCATGAGGTCGCCGGCCTCGCTGAAATCGGTCTGCGCCGCGAGCAGCGTCACGGTAGCGAGCCGATCGTCGCCGTCGCGCGCCATGGTGGCGGCGGCGATCGACAGCAGTGTGCCGCCGATGCAGTAGCCGCAGGCGTGCACCTTGCGGCCGGGCATGATGGTGTTGATGGTCTCGAGCGCGGCCATCACGCCTTCGCCGCGGTAGTGGCCGAGCGTGAGGTCGCGGTCCTTCTCGGTCGGATTGCGCCACGAGACCATGAACACGGTGAAGCCGCGCTCGGTGAGGAAGCGCACCAGCGAATGTTCGGGCAGCAGGTCGAGGACGTAGTATTTCATGATCCACGCCGGCACGATCAGGATCGGCTCGGCGGCGACGTCGGCCGTCGCCGGCGAATACTGGATGAGCTCGATGAGCTCGTTGCGGTAGACGACCTTGCCCGGCGTGACGGCGATGTCCTTGCCGATCTCGAAACCTTGCGGCGCCGGCGGCGGCGACAAGGTCAGTGCGCGCTCGACGTCCGCGACGAAATTGCCCCAGCCCTGCACCAGATTGGCGCCGTGCTCGGTGAGCGTTCGCTCCACCACCACCGGATTGAGCCACGGGATGTTCGACGGCGACACGGCGTCGAGCAGTTGCCGCGCCATGAAGGCGGCGCGCTTGGCGTCCTTCGGCTGCATGCCGCGCACGACCTTGGTCGCTTCGCGCCACCATGCTTCCTGCGCCAGGAAGGCCTGCTGGAAATAGCGATACGGCGCCTTGGTCCAGGCCGGATCCTCGAAGCGGCGGTCACCCGGGAGCGGGGCGAAGGGCGCTGCCGCGGCGCCATCGTGCAAGGCGAAGCTGGCAAGCCGCGCGGCGTATATTTGCGCCAGCGCGGCGAGCTCGAGCTGACGCCCGGGTGCGCGCGACAGATGCGACAGCCAGTCGAGCCAGGCGTTGAATTCGGCGTGCGGCGATATGCCCTGCGTGACGCGCGCGGCGAGCGCGCGCCAGATGCGATTGAGCGTCTCGAACGACGGCAGGTCGACGTCGCGCTGTTCGGGCGGCGGACAGCCGAGCGGCGGTTCCGTGACGGGCGCGGGTGGCGCAGGCACCAGGGTGGCTTCGGACATGGCGGCAGTATGCGCCGGGCGCGCGAAGGACGTTTGACGTCGATCAAGGACGGTGCCGCCGCGGCGCGCGACGATGCAGTCGGGATTGCTTGATTTGCTGCACGGGAGCGGCGATTCGGCTTGACGGTCGTCAAGCCGTGCCGAGGTCAGGGGGTATTCGTGCGACTGCGCGCGGCAGCGGCGTGCTTAATGGGTCGGGCGGGCGCGCGGCAGCGGCTTGCTGCGCGACTTGGCGGCGGCCGCCTGCTCCTGCGGCGGCAGCGCTTGCGGCATGTACTTCGCCAACACGTCCGGATCGAGCGTCGCGATGTCCGAGTCGGGGAGGCGCTGCCAGGTTTCGTCCATGCCGAACAACGGAATGCCGAGATAGCCGCGCACGGTCAGCGTCTGGCCGTCCGGGCTCAACGTCATCTGCGCGTGATAGATGTTGCCGTCGCGCGGATCGAGAATGCTGCCGCCCTCGTACTGCAGACCATTCCGCTTCATGTCGCGGATGAACGAAATGCCGAGCATCGGCTGGTTGCGCCGGTCGTCGGTGCACTTGCTGCAGATCGGGTGCGGCGGATCGAATGGCCGCGGAAACGCCTTGGCCATGGCGCCTTCATAGACGCCGTTGCCGTCGTCGACGAACAGCACCCAAATGACCGGCTTGCCGTCGGCGCGTTTCTCCCACAGTCCGGCCACGGTCGGCGGCTGCGCGATCGGGGCGACAGCCCCCTGCCGCTGCGGCGGCAAGTATTGCTGCGTCGGGGCAGGCTGTTGTGCCCGCGAGGGCTGCCAATAGGCATTCTGCGCCCGCGCCGTCCCGAGACCGGCAACCGCGGCCAGTAAAAGCATCGCCATGCGCGCTTTCATCTCATTCCCCGTACGAATAGCAGAGCGTGTACCAATCACCGCTAAATATGGCTGTTTCGCGAAGGCAAAAAGGTGTTGCTGCGAAACTGATAACTTGGAACTCTCGGAACCTTGGGGACGTTAACGGCAATCGATGGGGCTGTCCAAGCTGGGCGCGAATTCCAACGAATCGGAAACGGCATCGCTCATGTCCAAATCAAGTCTGGCTCTGAGCAATCTGCGTGCCGTTGTCATCGTCATCGTGCTCGCGTTCCACTCCTGCCTCGCTTATCTGGTTAACATTCCGCAGCCGGTCGCGTTCGCGCAGGCCCCGTATACATGGGAAGCCTTCCCGATCGCCGATGCGCATCGCTGGCTCGGCTTCGATATCTTCTGCGCCACCCAGGACGTCAGCCTCATGGCGCTGATGTTCTTTCTTTCGGGGCTGCTGACCGGACCCAGTCTCGAGCGCAAAGGGACCCGCGTCTACCTTCTCGACCGGCTGCGGCGCATCGGCCTGCCTTTCGTGCTGGCGGTCGCCTTCCTCAGTCCGATCTCACTCTATCCGGCCTATGCGGTGCGCACCGCCGGCGCCGACCTGTCGCGGTTCTGGGACGCCTGGCTGTCCTTGCCGTTCTGGCCGACCGGCCCCGAATGGTTCCTCTGGCAGCTTCTGGTCCTCAACCTGATGGCGGTCGGTCTCTACGCGATGTGGCCCGCGCTGCTGCGCGTCTGCCGCGGCTTCGCCGACTGGGCGGGGACCCGGCCGCTGCAATACTTCGCCGTGCTCTCCGGCGTCGCGATTCTCGCTTATGCGCCGCTTGCGCTCATCTATTCGCCCTGGCAGTGGCAGGAGGTCGGGCCGTTCGGGCTGCAGCTCTGCCGGCCGCTCATTTACATCCTCGTCTTCTTCGCCGGCTTCTCGCTCGGCAGCCGCGGCATCGGCCACGGCCTGCTCTCCTGCGAGGGGCCGCTGGCGCGGCAATGGCTCGGCTGGACCTGCGCCGCCTTGCTGATGTTCTTCGTCTGGGCCGGACTGACCTCGCTGACCATGCCCGACTGGCAGAGCGCGGGCTGGATGGCGAAGGTCGCGTCGACGCTCACCTATCCCCCGGCCTGCATCGCCGGCGGACTGTTCATGCTGGCGGTATTCCTGCGGTTCAGCCGCCGGCGTTCCTGGGTCCTCGACAGCCTGTCGGCGAACGCTTACGGCATGTACCTCGTTCACTATGTCTTCGTGGTCTGGCTGCAGTACACGCTGCTGCCGGCCGATCTTAACGCCCTGACCAAGGCCTTCCTGGTGTTCGCTGGCAGCATGGCGCTGAGCTGGTCCGCCAGCGCCGGGTTCAACCGGCTCATCGCCGGTTCCGAGGCGCTCGCGGCGAAACGGCCGGCCTGGACTGTCTCGCGCTGACGCTCCGACGACGACGCAAAGAAAATCCGCATGCCGCTGAACTTCACGCTTGCCTCGCGCAATCTCCTTCATGACCGGCTTCGCTTCGTCGCCACCACCATCGGCATCGTCTTTTCCGTGGTGCTGGTGATGGTGCAGATGGGCCTCTACCTCGGCTTCGGTCACATGGTGACGCGCATGATCGATCGTTCCGACGCCGACCTGTGGGTCATGCGCCGCGGCACCAAGTGCTTCGAGGATCCGTCCCTGATCGACGCGCGCAAGCAGGGCGCCTATCAGGCGATTCCCGGCGTCGCCAGCGCCGAACCTCTGGTGATCGGCTTTTCCGATTGGCACATGAAGAGCGGCGCCATCACGCCGGTCTTCATCGTCGGCTCCAATCTCAACGGCATCGGCCTGCGGCCGTGGGACGTGGTGAAGGGCTCGGTGGATTCGCTCTCGCAGGAAGACGCGGTCGCGGTCGACGAGACCTATCACGAGCGGCTCGGCACCAGCGGCATCGGCTCGACCGCCGAAATCCGCGGCCAGCCGGTGAAGGTGACGGTGCTCACCCAGGGGATCAGGTCGTTCACGAC
The DNA here is from genome assembly GCF_035943735.1 of Pseudolabrys sp. Taxonomy (GTDB): domain Bacteria; phylum Pseudomonadota; class Alphaproteobacteria; order Rhizobiales; family Xanthobacteraceae; genus Pseudolabrys. The sequence goes on along the minus strand of NZ_DASZBV010000009.1, from coordinate 117,192 downwards.
GACGCCTTACGTGTTCGTCGACATGAACCGGGCGCGCACCTACATCGGCATCCCGAAGACCTACGCCAACTACTTCCTCATCAAGCTGAAGCCCGGCGCCGATGCGGCGCAGGTGAGCAAGGCGATCGAGGCGCAGAGCCCGACCTATGAAGTCCTGACCCAGGGGCAGTTCGCCGAGCGCAGCCGCACTTTCTGGCTGTTCGGCACCGGCGCCGGCACCGCCTTGTTCGCCGGCGCGTTGCTCGGCGTCATCGTCGGCACCGTGATCGTGGCGCAGACGCTTTATTCCAGCACCAAGGATCACATCGAGGAGTTCGCGACACTGCGCGCCATTGGCTCCTCCAATCGCTACATCTACAAGGTCATCATGTACCAGGCGCTGCTCAACGCCGTGATCGGCTTCGTTCTTGCCGCGATCATCGGCTATGCGGTGGTCCTGTTCACGCGCAGCGGCTCGCTGCCGGTCGTGATCACGCCGTGGCTGATGGGCGCCATCTTCCTGCTGACCGTGGTGATGTGCGTCGCCTCGGCCTTCACGGCCATCCTGCGCGTGGTGCGTATCGATCCTGTCGTGGTGTTCTCGCGATGAGCGATCCGGTCCTCGAAGCGAAGGGTGTCGCGAAGGTGCTGGGCCACGGCGCCGGCGAAGTGCACGCGTTGCGCGGCGTCGATCTGTCGCTGCATGGCGGCGAGCTGACGCTGCTGATGGGGCCGTCCGGCAGCGGCAAGACCACCTTGTTGTCCGTGCTCGGCTGCATGCTGGCGCCGACCTCGGGCACCGTGCATGTCTGCGGCCATCCGACCGAGAATGCCGGGGCCGAGCGGCTGGCCGAATTGCGGCGCAATCACATCGGCTTCATCTTCCAGTCGTATCATCTGTTCCCGACGCTGACCGCGGCCGAAAACATCCAGCTCGCGCTCGACGTGCGCGGCGAGCAGGGCGAGAAAGCGCGTGCGCGCGCGCTCGATGCGCTGGCGCGCGTCGGCCTGTCGCACAAGATCAAATCGTATCCGCGCGAGATGAGCGGCGGCGAGCAGCAGCGCGTGGCGATCGCGCGCGCCATCGTTTCCGATCCGTCCGCGATCCTCGCCGACGAGCCGACCGCCGCGCTCGACAGCGAGAACGGACAGGCGATCATGGGCATCCTGGCGGACATCGCCAGGGAGCCCGGCCGCGGCGTGCTGGTGGTGACGCACGACTCGCGGCTGTCGACCTTCGCCGACCGAATCCATCACATCGAGGATGGCCGCATCGTGCGCGTCGAGGAGAATTCGGCGCGGCCCGAGAACCTGCGGGCGGCGGCCGGCGCGCCGCGATGATCCGCGACCGGATCAGCCTGCGCGCAAGGCTCATCCGCGCCGCCTACCGCGCCTTCATCAAACGCTCGCAGCGCCATCTCACCATCGACGACATCCGCCGCTCGTTCCGGCGCACGGAGGCGCTGGTGCCGCCGCCGCCGCGCGGCACGCACACCGAGTTCGTCGACGCCGGAGGCGTGCGCGCGCATCTGGTGTCGACGCCGCGCTCGTCGCCCGAGCGGCACGTCCTCTATCTGCACGGCGGCGCTTACACGGTGGGCTCGCCGCGGCTCTATCGGCATTTCACCTGGCGTATCGCCGACGCGGCGCGGGCGCGCGTGCTCGTCATCGCCTACCGCCGTGCGCCCGAGCACCCGTATCCGGCGGCGCTCGACGATGCCGTGGCCGCCTGGCAGTGGCTGCTGGCGCGCCGCGCCGACCCGCAGCACGCCTTTATCATGGGTGATTCCGCCGGCGGCGGACTGACGTTGGCGACCATGCTGAAATTGCGCGACAGCGGCCTGCCGCTGCCGGCGGCCGCGGTGGCGCTGTCGCCATGGACCGATCTCGCGCTCACCGGCGCGTCCTTCCGCGACAACGCGGCCAGCGATCCGATGCTGGTGGCTGCCGACGTGCCGCGCTTCGCGGCCGGCTACATCGGCGGCGCCGACGCGCGCGACCCCTATGTCTCGCCGCTCTATGGCGATCCGCGCGGGCTGCCGCCGACCTTGATCCAGGCCGGCAGCGACGAGATCCTGCGCGACGATGCGGTGCGCATGGCGCAGGCGATGCGCGAGGCCGGCTGCGCCGTCGAATTGCAAGTGTGGCCGAAGATGCCGCATGTGTGGCACCTGCTCGCGCCGGTGCTGCCCGAGGCGCGCGCGGCGATCGACGAGATCGCCCGGTTCCTGGCGCGCACGACGACGTGACGGAAAGCGTGCACACGGGGGAAACCTTCACGCCACCGTCACGTTAGCGGCTTAGACGACGCCCGCACACGAGACGGCCTTCCGATGATCGAATCCATGGACGTCCGGCACGTGCCGGGCGCAGACGCATTTTCCGAACCGAACACCGCGCCGGCGCGCCGCGCCCGCTGCGCGCATTGTCACGGACCGTTCGGCATGATCCGGCGGCGGCGCTCGGGACGGCAGTTCTGCTCGGTCGCCTGCATGGATGGCTACGACGATGCGCTGCGCGAGACGGTACGGGCGAAGGCGCGCTGGTACGACCTGATCGACCGGCTGCGCGCCCGCAACACCTGAGGCGGGGCTCCGCGCCCGGCCACGTAGCCCGGTTGGCCCCACCGGGCGATGGTGCTAGAAGCCGGGCATGTCGCACTTCATGTCCCATTACCTGGTGCCGGCGGCCATCATCGCGGTCGCGGCGGTGCTCGTGCTCGGCCTCTTGAATATGATGCGCGGCGGCTCGCCGAACCGCTCGCAGCAACTCATGCGGCTGCGCGTGCTGCTGCAATTCGTCGCCATCATCGTGATCATGGCGACGATCTGGGCGATGGGCCGCTAGCGCGTCACTTCATCGGCGCCGCGCGCATGTACTCGACCTTTTCCTTCTTCAACTTCGCCGCCTTGCGCACGTGCTTCTTCTTCGTCTTGGCGGCGTAGTCGGTCGACGCGGCCTTGGCCGCATGCGCGCCGGCGCCGGCGCAGGCCTGCACCGTGACGGGTGCCAGCAAGAGCGCCGCAGCAGCGGCGATGACGGTGAGACGGATCATGGCGTGCCCCCTGTATTCGTCTGCCGAAGAAGTCCAGATTAGCGCTCCCTGACGGCGAGTCGAAGGGTTCCATGGCATGGTCGTGCTCAACCGCATCTACACGCGTACCGGTGACGACGGCACCACCTCGCTCGGCTCCGGCGCCCGGCGCAAGAAATACGATCTCCGGGTCGACGCCTACGGCACCCTGGACGAGGTCAATGCCGTGCTCGGCCTGGCGCGCCTGCATACCGCCGGAGATTCCATGCTCGATGCCGCGCTGGGGCGTATCCAGAACGACCTTTTCGACGTCGAGGCCGACCTCTGCCTGTCCGAAAAGGGCCCGGGCGGCGCCCGTCTGACGGTCACCGAGGCGCAGGTGGCGTGGCTGGAGGGTGAGATCGACCGCCTCAACGGGGAGCTGAGCCCCCTCAAGTCATTCATCCTGCCCGGCGGCAGCGCCGCCGCGGCCTGGCTGCATCTGGCCCGCACCGTCTGCCGGCGTGCCGAGCGGATCATGGTCGAACTGATGGACCAGCCGGGGGAGGGGGTGTCGGCGCCCTCCCTGCAATACGTGAACCGGCTGTCGGACTATCTGTTCGTCGCGAGCCGCCACGCCAACGACATGGGGGCGTCCGACGTGCTGTGGGCGCCCGGCCAGAACCGCTGAGGACCCACGCGCCGCCCGCCGTTGACCGCGAAAGAGCCCGCTATTAGGGTGCGCCGCACCATTTCGGGCCTGAAATTCAGAGAGATAGCGGCCCCGCGGAGCTGATTCAGATCATGAAGATTCTGGTGCCCGTCAAACGGGTGGTCGATTACAACGTCAAGATTCGCGTCCGGCCGGATGGCTCCGGCGTCGAACTCGCCAACATCAAGATGTCGATGAACCCCTTCGACGAGATCGCTGTCGAGGAGGCGATCCGTCAGAAGGAAGCCGGCAAGGCGACCGAGATCGTCGCGGTGTCGATCGGGCCGCAGCAGGCGTCCGAGACCATACGCACCGCGCTCGCCATGGGCGCCGACCGCGGCATCCTCGTCAAAGCCGATGGCGTCATCGAGCCGCTCGCGGTCGCCAAGATCCTGAAGGCCATCGTCGACGCCGAGAAGCCCGGGCTCGTCATCCTCGGCAAGCAGGCGATCGACGACGACTCGAACCAGACCGGCCAGATGCTCGCCGCGCTGCTCGGCTGGTCGCAGGGCACCTTCGCCTCGAAGCTCGTGCTCGACGGCGAGACGGTCAGCGTCACGCGCGAGGTCGACGGCGGCCTGCAGACGGTCAAGCTCAAGGCGCCGGCGATCGTCACCACCGACCTGCGCCTCAACGAGCCGCGCTACGCATCGCTGCCGAACATCATGAAGGCGAAGAAGAAGCCGATCGACGAGAAGTCGCCGGCCGATTACGGCGTCGACGTCACGCCGCGGCTGCAGGTGGTCACCACCGCCGAGCCGGCCGGCCGCAGGTCCGGCGCCAAGGTCGGCTCGGTCGCCGAACTCGTGTCGAAGCTCAAAGACGAAGCGGGGGTGCTGTCATGACCACGCTTCTCATCGCCGAAGCCTCTCCGCTGTCATGCGCGGGCTTGACCCGCGCATCCCGCTTAGAGACGCACTGTGCCCGCCTAGTCGGGATGGCCGGGACAAGCCCGGCCATGACAAGTGAGTGTGCGGAGGCACAGCAATGACCACGCTTCTGATCGCCGAACACGACAACAAATCGCTCAAGGACGCGACCAGGAAGGCGCTTACGGCGGCCAAGGCGCTCGGTGCCGAGGTGCACGTGCTGGTCGCCGGCAAGGACGCGAAGCCCGCCGCCGAAGCGGCGGCGAAGCTCGACGGCGTCGCCAAGGTGCTGCTCGCCGAAGGCGCGGCCTACGAGCATCAGCTCGCCGAGCCGACGGCGGCCTTGATCGTCTCGCTCGCCGGCAATTACGATGCGCTCGTCGCGCCGGCGACGACCAACGGCAAGAACACGATGCCGCGCGTGGCCGCGCTGCTCGACATGATGCAGGTTTCCGACGTCACCAAGGTCGTCGGCCCTGACACGTTCGAGCGGCCGATCTATGCCGGCAACGCCATCCAGACGGTGAAGTCGTTGGATGCCAAGAAGGTCATCACCGTGCGCACGTCGACCTTCCAGGCGGCGGGCCAAAGGTCAGATGCCGGCACGGCGCCGATCGAGAACGCCGTCGCGGCGGCCGATCCCGGGCTCTCCAGCTTCGTCGGCGAGGAGCTGTCGAAGTCGGACCGGCCGGAATTGACCTCGGCGAAGATCATCATTTCCGGCGGCCGCGCCATGCAAAGCCGCGAGAACTTTACCAAATATATCGAGCCGGTGGCCGACAAGCTCGGCGCGGCAATGGGCGCCTCGCGCGCCGCGGTCGACGCCGGCTACGCGCCGAACGACTGGCAGGTCGGGCAGACTGGCAAGGTGGTGGCGCCGGAGCTGTACATCGCGGTCGGCATTTCCGGCGCGATCCAGCATCTCGCCGGCATGAAGGACTCGAAAGTCATCGTCGCGATCAACAAGGACGAGGAGGCGCCGATCTTCCAGGTCGCCGATTACGGCCTGGTCGCCGACCTCTATCAGGCGCTGCCGGAATTGGCGGCGGAGCTCGACAAGATCAAGCGCTGAACAGCAAGGCCGGCCGCCGATGGCAACATCCGGCGGTTCGGCGTAGAGTTGAAACAGGCAGACGGACGGGATTTGCAAGCGAAGCCGTCGCCGCACGTCGGATCGATCGGATCGGAACATGGCCGTTAATATCAAGACTGTCGGGGTGATCGGCGCGGGCCAGATGGGCAACGGCATCGCGCATGTCTGTTCGCTGGCCGGCTATTCGGTGATGCTCAACGACGTTTCGCCGGATCGCATCAAGGCCGGCATGGCGACCATCAACGGCAACATGGCCCGCCAGGTCTCGAAGAAGGCCATCGGCGAGGACGAGAAGAAAGCGGCGCTGGCGCTGATCAAGCCGGCGGAGAAATACGACGACCTCGGGCAATGCGATCTCGTCATCGAGACCGCGACCGAGAAGGAAGAGGTCAAGCGCCGCATCTTCGGCGACCTGTGCGCTTCGCTGAAGCCGGACGCGATCATCGCCACCAACACCTCGTCGATATCGATCACGCGGCTGGCTTCATCGACCGACCGGCCCGAGCGCTTCATCGGCATTCACTTCATGAATCCGGTGCCGCTGATGGAGCTCGTCGAGGTGATCCGCGGCATCGCCACCGACGATCCGACCTTCGAATCGTCGAAGGCTTTCGTATCGAAGCTCGGCAAGACGATCGCCGTGTCGGAGGACTTCCCGGCTTTCATCGTCAACCGCATCCTGCTGCCGATGATCAACGAGGCGATCTACACGCTGTATGAAGGCGTCGGCAACGTCGAGGGGATCGATACCGCGATGCGGCTCGGCGCGCACCATCCGATGGGCCCGCTCGAACTGGCCGACTTCATCGGCCTCGATACCTGCCTCTCGGTGATGCAGGTGCTGCACGAGGGCCTGGCCGACTCGAAGTACCGGCCGTGCCCGCTGCTGGTGAAATACGTCGAGGCCGGCTGGCTCGGCCGAAAGACGCAGCGCGGCTTCTACGACTATCGCGGCGAAAAGCCGGTGCCGACGCGCTGATCGGCCTCTCTAGCTCCTTACATTTTTCAACTGTCATGGCCGGGCTTGTCCCGGCCATCCCGTTCAGGGGCGCACTGCCCGATCCGGTGATCACATTGTGAATGAGCGTGCGTGTCAGGCTGCCGCCGCCATCTGCGGCGCGGTTTGCGCCCAGCACGGCAGCGCGGCGACGCGGCCGAACCATTCGCGGATATTCGGATAATCGGCGAGCGGCAGGGCGGCGCGCTCGGCGTAGAACAGGGTCGGCGCTACCGCGAAGTCGGCGAGGGTGATGGCATCGCCGACGATGTAACGCTGCTTGGCGAGATGCGCCTCGAGCATTTTCGCCTCGCGATGGAAGGCGTCGAGCGCGCGCGTCACGACGCCAGCGTCCGGCGGGCCGGCGTTGAGGATCTGCTTGACGATGCGCTCGACCAGCAGCGGCTCGCAGGCATTGCCGCTCCAGTGCGCAATCTGCCAGCTCTGCCAGCGCATGATGTCGGCGCGCGTGCGTACGTCGTCCGGCCACAGCGTGTTCGGCGTCTTGCTGGCGAGGTACTGCGCGATCGCCGCCGTCTCCCACAGCTTGAAGTCGCCGTCGACTAGGGTCGGCGCGCGGCCGCTCGGATTGAGCGCGCGGTACTCCGGCGCGTGTTGCGCGCCCTTGGTCAGGTCGACGAACTCGAAGTCGAGCGGGATGCCGAGATGCGCGGCGACGGCGCGTACCTGCCAGGTGCGCGGCGAGGGTGGAAATCCGTAGAGCTTCATCATCAATTCCTCTCCCTGTAGTGTTCTCGTGGTCTTCACGCGAGATAGGCTTCGAGTTTCTCGAGCGCCGCGGTCCAGCCCATGTTGTGGCGGTCGCGCGCGCCTTCATCGAAGAACTGTTCGTGCGTCAGCGTCAGCACGGTGCCGTCGCCGTCCGGCTTGAACTCCACGGTGACGAGCGATTGCCGCTCCGGCGTGGATTGCCACGCCCACGTGTAGGAGACCTTCCGGCCGGGCACGATCTCCTGCACGGTGCCGGAGACGCGATGATCCTCCCCGGACGGCGAGGTGCCGTGCACCATGAAGCGGCCGCCGACGCGCAATTCGAACACGGCTTCGAGAACCTTGACGCCGCCGGGGCCGAACCAGCGTGCTATTTGCGCCGGCTCCGTCCAGGCCGCGAAGACGCGCGCCGGCGGGGCCTTGAAGCGGCGGCGGATGGTGAGGCTCGGCTTGACGGCTGCTGCGGTGGACATGCGTCTTCCTCCAGATATGCGGCGAGACTGTCGAGCTGTTCGCTCCAGAAGCGCTGATAATGGTTGAGCCAGTCGGTGGCGGCGCGCATCGGCTCCGCCTCGAGACGGCAGGCGACGGTGCGGCCCGTCTTCTCGCGCGTGACGAGGCCGGCGTCGGAGAGCACGTCGAGATGCTTCATCACCGCCGGCAGCGACATGGCGAAGGGCTTGGCCAGTTCGCTGACCGAGATGCTGTCGCGCTCGCTCAATTGTGCCAGCAGCGCGCGCCGCGTCGGGTCGGCGAGGGCGGCAAAGGTGCGGTCGAGCACGGCCGGTGAATAGTAAACCATGTGGTTAAGTGTATCGCGGCGGGGGCGCGTGTCAAGCCGGGCGCCGATATTTCCATTTTGTTGAGAATTGCACGGCAAGAAGAAAGCATGAATCCGACTTCGATCGCCGCGGCGATGAGCGGCGCACAGAGCGCCGGCGCGCAGATGGTGCTCGCCGCGAAGATGGTGCGCATGAATGCCGATGCGCAGGGCGCAATCGCGCAGGTGATCGACGCCGCTGCGCAGAATGCACAGCGGCTCGCCGATACCACCGCCGGCGTCGGCCGGAATGTGGATATTTCCGCTTAGCGTCGGGCGCCGCTGGCCTCGTCGGTCGTCCCGAGGCGCGCTGCTCAGGGTGACGGGATCGTTCGGGTCACATCCCCGGTTCGATCGGGTGATCGACGGCGCCGCCGCTTTCGGCCCAGTCCTTGAACGCGCCGAGATTGCGCACGTCGCCGTAGCCGAGATCCTTCAGCGTCTTGCCGGACAACGCCGAGCGGCCGCCGGAAGCGCAATAGACGATGATCGTCTTGTCCTTGCTGAAGGTCTTGTCGTGATAGGGCGAGCCTGGATCGGCGCGGAATTCGAGCATCCCGCGCGACACGTGCAGCGCGCCGGCGACCTTGCCGGTCTTCTCGACTTCTGGTGCGTCGCGCACGTCGACGACCAGCGCGCCCTGCGCCATCAGCGCGCGCGCCTCCTCGGGGGTGACCTTCGGCACCGCCGCGTTCGCCGCCGCCATCATGTCCTTCAGTGTCGTCGCCATTGTCGGCTCCAAATTAGTTCGCGATCAGCCCTGGCCGAGCGCGGCCCTGATCAGCTTGAGCGCGTCGTCGCTCGCCCATTCGGCAGGGCCCGCGATGGTGCCGATCTCGCAGCCGTGCGGATCGATCAGCATCGTCGTCGGCATGCCGAAGGCTTTGCCGACGGCCTTGAGGTCCTGGAAGCTCTTGGCGCTCGAGTCCGTATAGTAGGTCAGATTGTGCACGCCGATCTGCTTGAGAAACTGCTTCGGCTTGTCGGGGTCGCGGGTGTCGATGTTGACGGCGACGACCTGGAAGTCCGGGCTGCCGAGCTTCTTTTCGAGCGCATCGAGCGTCGGCATCTCCGTGCGGCAGGGCACGCACCAGGTGGCCCAGAGATTGAGGAGCACCGTCTTGCCCTTGAAGTCGGCCAGCGCGAGTTTCTTGCCGCTGGCGTCCTCGAAGGTGAGGTCCGGCACCTTCAGCGGGCTCTGGGCGACGTTCACCGCCGCGACCTCACCGCGGGCGAGCGGGGCGATCTTCTGCGCCAGGGCCACCGCCGGCCGGCAGGCCTTGTCGCCCCGATCGTTGCGCGAAAGGGTCGTAATCCCGTATACCCCGGCCAGCCCGACCACGATTCCGGCGAGGACGCCGGCCAGGACCAGGGCCAACCGTTTGACGGCAAACGTTGATTTCGGACGGCTCGGCTCGGTCATGATCGGGAGAACCTCGGGAATTTCGTCATGAGCAACAAGATGTGGGGCGGGCGCTTCGCCTCGGGCCCGGATGCCATCATGGAGGAGATCAACGCCTCCATCGATTTCGACCGGCATCTCTACCGCCAGGACATCATGGCGTCCAAGGCCCATGCCGAGATGCTGGCCAAGCAAGGCATCATTGCGGCCGACGATGCGAAATCGATCGCTCACGGTCTAGACACGATCCTGTCAGAGATCGAGGCGGGCAAGTTCTCGTTCCAGCGCGCGCTGGAAGACATTCACATGAACGTCGAGAGCCGGCTGAAGGACCTGATCGGCGTCTCGGCCGGCCGGCTGCACACCGCGCGCTCGCGCAACGACCAGGTGGCGACCGATTTCCGGCTGTGGGTGCGCGACACCATCGACGCCATCGACGCCGCGTTCGCCGCTCTGCAGAAGACGCTAGCCGAGAAGGCGCTGGCGCATGCGGCGACGGTGATGCCGGGCTTCACGCATCTGCAGACGGCGCAGCCGGTCACCTTCGGCCATCACCTGCTCGCTTACGTCGAGATGGCGGCGCGCGATCGCGGCCGCTTTGCCGACGCGCGCAAAAGGCTCAATGAATCGCCGCTCGGCTCCGCCGCGCTCGCCGGCACGTCGTTTCCGCTCGACCGCGACATGACGGCAAAGGCGCTCGGCTTCGACCGGCCGACGGCGAACTCGCTCGACGCCGTGTCCGACCGCGACTTCGTCATGGAGACGCTCGCCGCGGCGGCGATCGCGTCCGTGCATCTGTCGCGGCTCGCCGAGGAGATCGTGATCTGGACCTCGCCACTCGTCGGCCTGGTCAAGCTGTCGGACAAATTCACGACCGGCTCCTCGATCATGCCGCAGAAGCGCAATCCGGACGCGGCCGAGCTCGTGCGCGCCAAGACCGGGCGGATCATCGGCGCGCTCACCGCCATCCTGATCGTGATGAAGGGCCTGCCGCTCGCCTACGCCAAGGACATGCAGGAGGACAAGGAAGGCGCGATGGATGCGCTGTCCGCGCTCTCTTTGTCCATAACGGCGATTGCCGGAATGGTGGCCGATCTTCAGCCGGACGAGGCGAAGATGAAGAAGGCGGCGGGCGAGGGCTACGCCACCGCCACCGATCTCGCCGACTGGCTGGTGCGCACGCTCAAGATGCCGTTCCGCGACGCGCATCACGTCACCGGCCGCGTCGTCGCGCTGGCCGAGGAGAAGGGCGTGCCGCTGCACCGGCTGTCGCTCGCCGACATGCAAGGCATCGAGCCGAAGATCACCGACGACGTGTTCAACGTGCTGTCGGTGACCAATTCGGTGAAGAGCCGCGTCAGCTACGGCGGCACCGCGCCGAGGAACGTGCGCGTGCAGGCGAACCGGTGGCTCAAGCGGCTGGCGAAGTAAGCGCACATACGGCGCTCGCATCGATTTGCGCCGCGTCCTCAGCGCAGCCGGATGATCTCAATCGTCGATGCCTTTGCCCGCGCGCAGCGACTTGCTGATGCGCGCGGCGATGGCGTCCTCGGTCGTCTTCTCGCGCGCCGGATAGGTCAGATCGAAGCAGTCGACCGTCGAGCGCCCATCGGCGGTGTGCAGGCGCACGCCGTCGCCGTTCTCCGGCTCCGGATCGCGGCGGCTGAACAGGTCGGCGGGGTAGTCGGCCGTGGTGCCGAAGCGTGCATTGGCATAGGTCGCCCACCGGGTCTGCGCCGAGGTGGCCGGTGCGACGGCGAGCAGAAGGATGAGGGCGAGCCGGGTGCGGAAAGGCTGCATGCAGGGCATCCGTAGCAAAGCGCCGCGCGCACCGCATCCCGGCACCGGCCCGGACGCCGGCGAGGGGCTGTAAACTGTGCGGAATCTGCTATTGTGCAGCCGGTTCAAGGAGACCGACGTGACCGAATCTTGCCGTCCGCTCAGGGGTTTAGCTGTCGTCGCCGCGATGGCCGCTTTGCTCGTGCTCGGGGGCTGTGGCCGCAAGGGGCCGCTCGATCCGCCGCCGGGCGCGTCGAACGCGGTCGAGCCGCAGGCAAACGGCGGGCTGATCGCGCCGATCGCCGCGCCGATCGGCAGCCGCAGCACGCCGGACAACCCGGGCGTCGATTCGAGCGGCAAACCCATCGCGTCGAAAGGGCAGAACCGGCCCTTCATTCTCGACCCGATGCTCAACTAGACTAAATCGCGATGCATCATTTCGACTATCGCGACGGCGTCCTGCACGCCGAGGCGGTCAATCTCGACACGCTCGCGGCGGCGGTGGGTACGCCGTTCTATTGCTATTCGACGGCGACGCTGACGCGGCACTACAAGGTGTTCGCCGGCGCCTTCGCCGATGTCGACGCGCTCGTCTGCTACGCCATGAAGGCGAACTCCAACCAGGCGGTGCTGCGCACATTGGCGAAGTTAGGAGCCGGCGCCGATGTCGTCTCCGGCGGCGAATTGAAGCGCGCCCGCGCCGCCGGCATCCCGGCGGAGAAGATCATGTTCTCCGGCGTCGGCAAGACGGCGGCCGAGCTCGCGCTCGCGATCGACGAAGGCATCCTCTGCATCAATGTCGAGTCGGAGCCGGAGCTGGCGCTGCTGTCGCAGATCGCCGCGGCGAAGGGCAGGTCCGCGCACGTCTCGGTGCGCGTCAATCCCGACGTCGACGCCAAGACGCATCACAAGATCGCTACCGGCAAGGCCGAGAACAAGTTCGGCATCCCGATCAGCCGCGCGCGCGAGGTCTACGCGCAGGCGGCCAGGCTCCCCGGCATCCATGTCGCCGGTGTCGACATGCATATCGGCAGCCAGATCACCGATCTCGATCCGTTCGGCAGTGCCTTCGCGCTGCTCGCCGACTTCGTGCGCGAACTGCGCGCCGACGGCCACAGCATCTCACATGTCGATCTCGGCGGCGGCTTGGGCATTCCCTATCGCGACGACAATGAGCCGCCGCCGCGTCCCGAGCAATATGCCGAGGTCGTCAAGAAGGCGACGCGCGATCTTGGCTGCCGGCTGATCTTCGAACCGGGGCGGCTGATCGTGGGCAATGCCGGCATCCTTGTCACGCGCGTGCTGTTCGTGAAGCACGGCGAGGCGAAGAATTTCGTGATCGTCGACGCCGGCATGAACGACCTGATCCGGCCGACCTTGTACGAGGCCTATCACGCGATCCTGCCGGTACAGGAATCGGCCGACGGCATGCGCATCCGCGCCGACGTGGTCGGGCCGGTGTGCGAGAGCGGCGATTTCCTCGCACTGGATCGTGACCTGCCGGAGCCTGCGCCCGGCGCCCTTCTGGCGGTGATGTCGGCGGGCGCCTATGGCGCCGTGCAAGCTGGCACCTACAACACGCGGCCTCTGGTGCCGGAAGTGCTGGTCAACGGCGCCGAATGGGCGCTGGTCCGCCCGCGCGTCGAGGTCGACGCGCTGATCGCGCTCGACCGAATGCCGGACTGGCTGTAGGGCCGGCGGCGCATCGTTCCGCCATCAATCCGACCCAAAGCGTTGCCCACCTGACGCATGCCGGACCGGCGGATCCGCGGAACAGGCGCGTGGTCCGGGAAATACCGGCGTGTTAGCGTGTTGACGGATTCCGGCAGGCCGGGCGACGGAGCGCCTTCTTGAATACCATGGACGACGAGCCTCGCGGACGGGAATCGCCGACCCGGCTCCTGCTAGCGCGCGCCATGCGGCGGGCGCGCGGCAGCCTGCTGTGGGAGCGCCTGTGGCCGGCTCTGGCCGCGCTGGCGACGGCGCTCGGATTATTCCTCGCCTTCTCCTGGGCCGGGTTCTGGCTGGTGCTGCCGCCGGTGGCGCGCGCCGCCGGATTCATCTTCTTCCTGCTGTTGATGGCCGCCGCCGCCTGGCCGCTCGTGCGCGTGCGCGTGCCTGGCGACCGCGACGCCTTGCGCCGCCTCGATCGCGTCAGCGGCGAGAAGCATCGCCCCGCCACCGCCGTCACCGATGCAATCGCCGCCAACCGCGAAGACCCGGTGGCGCAGGCGCTGTGGCAGGCGCATGTCGAGCGCGCGCTTCTGTCGGCACGGAAACTCAGGGCCGGCTGGCCGTCGCCGCGTCTGTCGCTGCGCGACCCGGTCGCGTTGCGCGCGCTGGTGCTGCTCCTGGTCGTCACGACGTTCATCTCCGCCGGCGGCGAGCGCTGGAAGCGTGTCGCCGCCGCGTTCGACTGGCATGGCGTCGTCGCGCCGGCGAATTTCCGCGTCGATGCCTGGGTGACGCCGCCGGGCTATACCGGCCGGCCGCCGGTCATGCTCACCGGCATTCGCTCGGGCGAGACCGCCGCGCCGTCGACCGCGCCCGTGGCGGTGCCGGCCGGCAGCCAACTCGTCATCCGCTCCACCGGCAACGTGCATCTCGAGGTCGCGCGCAAAGGCGGGCTGGAAGACGTCAAGGATGCCGACAAGACGCCGCTGCCCGCCGGCACGGAAGAGCATCGCCTGACCATCAAGGGCGACGGCAGCGCCTCGATCCATGGCGTGCTCGGCAGCGACCGCGTCTGGGCGTTCACGGCCATTCCCGACACGCCGCCGACCATCGAATTCACGCGCGAGCCGGAGCGGCAGGCGCGCGGCGCGCTGCGCATGGACTACAAGATGGCGGACGACTACGGCGTCGTCTCCGCCAAGGCCGACATCGAATTGAAGGATCCGGAAGCCGCCAGCAAGCATCCGCTGTTCGGGCCGCCGGAATTCGCACTGACGTTGCCGCAGTTGCGCACGCGTTCCGGCGCCGCGCAGACGACGCGCGACCTCACCGATAATCCCTGGGCCGGCGCCGAGGTCATCGTCACGCTGACGGCGAAGGACGAGGCCGGCAATGTCGGCAAGAGCCAGCCGCGCGAGGTGACGCTGCCGGAGCGCATCTTCGTCAAGCCGCTGGCGCGCGCGCTGATCGAGCAGCGGCGCAACCTGGCGCTCGACGCCGGCGCCAAGCCGATCGTGCTCACCGCGCTCGACGCGCTCACATTAGCGCCCGACAAATTCACGCCCGAGGCCGGCGTCTATCTCGGCCTGCGCTCGATCTACTTCGACCTCGAGCACGCCAAGAGCGACGACCAGTTGCGCGAGGTGGTCGCGCGGCTCTGGGACATGGCGCTGCAGATCGAGAACGGCAATGTCAGCCAGGCCGAGCAGGCGCTGCGGCAGGCGCAGGAGAACCTGCGGCAGGCGCTCGAGCGCGGCGCCTCCGACGCGGAAATCCAGAAGCTGATGCAGGACCTGCGTGCGGCGCTGGACAAGTTCATGCAGTCGCTCGCCGAGGAGATGCGCCGCAATCCGCAGCAGCTGGCGCGTCCGCTCGACCGCAACACGCGCACGCTGACGCAGCGCGACCTCAACAGCATGCTCGACCGGCTGGAGAACCTCGCGCGCTCCGGCAACCGCGACGCAGCGCAGCAGTTGCTCGATCAATTGCAGTCGATGCTCGAGAACCTGCAGATGGCGCGCCCCGGCGCCTCGCCCAACCAGGGCGACGACGACATGAACCAGGCGATGGACGAACTGGGCGACATGATCCGCAAGCAGCAGCAGCTGCGCGACCGCACCTTCAAGCAGGGCCAGGATCGGCGCGGCCAGCAGCAGTTCGGCAAAAGCGGCAAGCCGCAGATGGGCGACCTAAAGCAGGACCAGCAGGCGCTCAAGGACCGCATGAACAAGCTGCTCGAGCAGTTGCGCAAGCGCGGCCTCGGTGAGCAGCAACAGGGGCAGGGTCAGCAAGGACAACAGGGGCAGCCGGGACAAAAGGGCCAGCAGGGCAACCCGATGGGCCAGCTCGGCGATGCCGGCAAGGAGATGGGCCAGGCGGAAGGCGAGCTCGGCGATGGCGATGCCGATAATGCCGTCGACAGCCAGGGCCGCGCGCTGGAGGCGATGCGCAAGGGTGCGCAGGGGCTGGCGCAGCAGATGCAGCAGCAGGGCATGGGCATGGGGCAGGGCCGCGGCCAGCCCGGGCCGAACGGCCGCCAGCGCGCCAATTCCGACACCGATCCGCTCGGCCGGCCGCTGCGCGGGCACGGCTACGACAATGACCCGAGCGTCAAGGTGCCGGGCGAGATCGACGCGCAGCGGGCGCGCCGCATCCTCGAGGAGCTGCGCAAGCGCTACGGCGAGAGCAACCGGCCGCAGCTCGAGCTCGACTACATCGAGCGGCTGCTGAAGGGCCTCTGAGCGGCTCGCGGACGATGAGGCGCCGGCCCGTCACCGCCCATCGCGGCTCGAAATCCGAGGCGGCGCCGCATTTCTCCAGGGACTAACGGCACCACCACATTGGGGTCGTTTGCGCTGGCAAGGAGTGATGTAACAATTTGCGTCACATCTTTTAAATGCTTCGCGGGTCGATCGATCAGCGACAGACGTCCACTGTATGGCAGTTTTTGCCATTATTGTCGCAAACCGTCTTTGCCCTGCACTGATGTGTGACTTGCCGCACGCGCGGTGAAAAGTCGGACGCAGCTTTGTTGATGATGCCGGGACCCATCATGGCAGATGCGCTACCTATTCCGGCGAGGCCAACTCCGAACGCCAACAGAATCGACAATAGAAGCTTTCGCATGCGTATTTCCTCCGAAGTGGTTTGAGGCGTAAATCGAAACGAAGCCGAGGAGCGGCCCGAAGGCGCGCCCGGTGGACGGTGCTCAGTTGCCGGCTTGCGCGGCGATCTGGTGAATATCGGTCGCCTCCTTCGTCACACGCAGATCATGATAAATGACCACGAGAACGCAGTTCCAATAGGCGAACCAAGCGGCCGTCCATACCAGAGCCGCGATACCGGCGACGAGCGAACCCAGCGGGCTCAGAACGAGATCGAGCAGCCAGCTTACGACAAAGCTGCTGACGACGACCGGAAGGATGATCCAGAAGACGGACCAGCGATGCCCTTTCGTCAGGCTCGCGCTGCGCGACATGCTGGCGATCGGGCCGAGGTTCTCGGCAACGCAAGCAGGAACGACCACCGCCCAAACCACCAGCAGAACCAGCCCGGGCACAATCAGAACGATCAGCCCGACCCCGATCGCGGCAGAGGCGACGATTCCAAGCACAAGCAGCGGGAAAAGCCTTTGGAGCGATTTGCGGACGGCTTCGCCCGGCTGGACCGGCAGTCCGCGCAAATGCTCGAGCGCGGTGAACAGGATCATGGCCTGCGCGATCGTATTCAGGATGGTCACAAGGATGAACGCGATCCCGAGGCGCCATCCAATTTGATGGGGAGCCTCCGCATAGGCGCGGTGAAACAGGAGCCCCGGTAGCGCTGCGATCAAGGTTATGGTGAAGAAGAAACCGGGATTGGCACCGAAAAGCTCCTTCGCCCGGCTCAGGACATGACCCACCCGGATTCCGTTCCCGGCGTTCAGCGATGCAGTAGTCACGGTGTCTCTCCCTCAATAAAATTATTATTTCTAGGTCACATTGTGCGTGAATTTGATTATCAATCAAGAGCGCAGGTATGCTGACGTAGGTGCTATCCGGATTCGCCGGGATCAAGGTGTTGGAATCCGGCGGGGGCCGTGACCAGAAGCTTGAGATGATGCGTAAGGTGCTTGTGAACAAGGCATGGCATTGGAATGTCGGCCACGGATCATCCGCGGCTCGCGGTGACCAGCATGTGTAGATGCGGCCAGTTCCGAGTCGCAGACTTCATATTCTTCGAAGGCCAATCCGACTCGCGCCAAGCTCGGCACTGACGGGATGTCGCGCTCATTGCGCGCCCTTGTCTTGCTCTTAAGTGGTTGTCTTACAATGAATGTTTCGCACCGGCATCTTTTGTCATCAGGATGCGCTACACTCCGCCAGGGTAAGCGGTCCGCGACGGCAACCCAAGCGAGGTGCACCATGAGCATTCCGACCAGCGCGTTCGGCGGCCAGCCGGTCCGGCCGATGCGCAGCTACTGGCTCCTGTTCGTCATCGAGGGTCTCGTCCTGCTCGTCCTCGGAGCGCTGGCGATCGTCGTGCCGCCGATCGCCACGCTCGGCATCACCATCTTCATCGGTTGGCTGCTGCTCATCAGCGGCGTCGTCGGCCTGGTCATGACCTTCGCCGCGCGCCATGCGCCCGGTTTCTGGTGGTCGCTCGTCTCCGGCCTGCTCGGCGTCGCCGCCGGCCTGGTGCTGCTGGCATGGCCGGTGAGCGGCGCGCTGTCGCTGACTTTGGTGCTGACCGCCTTCTTCATCGTCGAAGGCGTCGCCTCGATCATGTACGCGCTCGATCACCGTCGGCAGCTGTCCGGACGCTGGGGCTGGATGCTGTTCAGCGGCATCGTCGACCTCGTGCTCGCCGCGATCATCATCGCCGGCTTCCCGGGCACGGCGCTGTGGGCGCTCGGCACCCTCGTCGGCATCAACATGATCTTCGGCGGCGCCTCGCTGATCGGCATCGGCCTGCACGCGCGCGGGACGACGTGAGGCGCCCTTAGCTCCCGCCGAGCTCGGGGAAATCCTCTTCCCAGAATTCGCCGTCGCCGCGGCCGCGGCCGCTGCCGTCGCGCGCGGCGGCCTCCATGCGGCGCAGCTCGGAGCGCCGGATCTTGCCGGAGATCGTCTTCGGCAATTCGGCGAATTCGATGCGGCGCACGCGCTTGAACGGCGACAGCGTGCCGCGCACATGGCGGAAGATGGCGAGCGCCATGTCGCGCCCGGGCACGTTGCCGGGCGTCAGCGCGATGAACGCCTTCGGCACGGCGGCGCGGATCGGATCGGGAGAGGGGACCACGGCCGCCTCGGCGACCAGGGCACATTCGATCAGCGCGCTCTCGAGCTCGAACGGGCTGATGCGATAGTCGGACGCTTTGAAGACGTCGTCGGCGCGACCGACATAGGTCAGGTAGCCGTCGTCGTCGCGCAGTGCGACGTCGCCGGTGCGGTAGACGTCGCCGGCGAGCGGCAACAGCGCGCCGTCGTCGCCCTGATAGCCCTGCATCAGCCCGACCGGGGCCGGATGCAGCCGCAGACAGATCTCGGCTTCCGTCTGTTCGGCGCCGGCGCTGTCGAGCAGCGCCACGCGATAGCCCGGCAGCGGCCGCCCCATGGCGCCGGGCTTCAGCGGCTGGCCGGGCGAGTTGCCGACCTGCGCCGACGTCTCCGTCTGCCCGTAGCCGTCGCGGATGGTCAGCCCCCAGGCGGTCTTCACCCGCGCGATGATCTCCGGATTGAGCGGCTCGCCGGCGCCGACCAGCTCGCGGATCTTCGTCTTCCACGTGGCGAGGTCCTGCTGCACCAGCATGCGCCAGACGGTCGGCGGCGCGCAGAAGGTGGTGACGCCGGCGCGCACGATGGCGTCGAGCAGGCCCTGCGCATTGAAGCGCGGTTGGTTCAGCATGAACACGCAGGCGCCGGCGTTCCACGGCGCGAAGAAGCAGCTCCAGGCGTGCTTCGCCCAGCCGGGCGAGGAGATGTTGAGATGCACGTCGCCGGGTTTGAGCCCGATCCAGTACATGGTCGAGAGATGGCCGACCGGATAGCTCTGGTGACTGTGCAGCACGAGCTTCGGCTTCGCCGTGGTGCCCGAGGTGAAATAGAGCAGCAGCGGATCGGTCGCGCGGGTCTCGCCGTCCGGCGTGAAGTCCGCAGCGGCGTCGTAGGCGTCTTCGTAGCGCCGCCAGCCTGCGGCATCGCCGGCGACGGCGATGCGGGTGTAGTCACCGGGTAGGTCGGCGAATTTCGCCGCCGCGTCGGCGCCGGCGATGACGTGGCGCACGCGGCCGCGGGCGAAGCGGTCGGCGAGGTCGTCGCGCGTGAGAAGCGTGGTCGCGGGGATGACGACGGCGCCGAGCTTCATCGCCGCCAGCATGCACTCCCACAGCGGCACGACATTGCCGAGCATCAACAGGATGCGGTCGCCGCGCTTGATGCCGAGCGTGCGCAGGTGGTTCGCCACGCGATTGGAGCGTTCGGACATGGCGGCGAAGCTGAGCTTCGTTTCCTGGCCGCCGTCATTGGCAATCCACAGCGCCGGCCGGTCGTTGCCGCGCGCCATGACGTCGAAATAATCGAGCGCCCAGTTAAAGCGGTCGAGCGCGGGCCAGCGGAAGTCGCGACAGGCGGTGTCGTAGTCTTCGCGGTGCCGCAGCAGAAAGTCGCGCGCCTCGATGAATGGCGCGGCGCCGGTCCCGGGCATGCGGCTCCTCCCTGAGCGATCCTGTTTTTCTGAAGAATAGGGGGCGGCAACCCGCGGTCAATACGCCATCCGGCGGGGCGGCAGCCGCCCTATCGCCGCCGCTCCTCGACGCCGGCGAGCTTGCGCGCGCGCGCCTTCTTGTCGTCGATGGCCATGCCGCGCGCGATCTGGATGCGCTGCGCCTGCGGCGAGCCGGCGCCGTGCAGGCTCTCGGTGAGATAGCCGACGGCGTTGCGGCCGATGGTCATGTTCTCGATCAGCCGCAGCACGCGCATGCGGTCGACGGTGTCGACGCCTTGTCTGCCCTGCAGGAACTTGCGGATCAGGGGACCGATCTCGTTGTTCTGCAGGTCCTTCTCCGACGGCATGGTGACGACGAGGCCGCCGGCGATGTCCTGCGCCAGCCGCGCGATCTCGAAGGGAAAGCGTGTGACGTTGTGCTTGGCGACATTCGACAGCATTTCGTCGTTGAGGTACGCGCCCGATGCTAGCGGTTTCGACCGGTAAGCGGCCGCCATGCAGCTCGAATAGATGGTCTCGTTCAAGTGCGTCATCTCGACGAGCTTGTCCTTGATGTGCGACACGCTCTCGACGCCGTTATGCGAGGCGGCTTCCGCGGCGGCGCCGATGAGCACGTCACCGAGGCCGGTTTTGCAGACGTAGGAGGAGCGGTGATAGGTGGTGAAGCGCTCGACCAGGGTCGCCGCGTATTGCCACTCGCCGTCCATGAAAACGTGCTCGTGCGGGATGAACACGTTGTCGAACACGATCATGGCTTCCTGGCCGGCGAACTGCGCGTTGCCGGCGTCGAGCGGGCCGCCGTCGACCGCGCGCGTGTCGTTGGTCTGCCGGCCGACGACGTAAGTCAGCCCCGGCGCATCGACGCGCAGCGCGCCGACGAAGGACCAGTCCTTGTCGGCCTCGGTCATGCGCATGGTCGGCATCACGATCAGCCAGTGCGAATTGACCGCGCCGGTCTGATGCATCTTGGCGCCGGAAATAGTAATTCCGTTCGCGTCGCGCTTGACGATGCGCAGGAAGAGATCGGGATCGGTCTGCTGGTGCGGCGCTTTCGAGCGGTCGCCCTTGGGGTCGGTCATGGCGCCGCCGATGACGATGTTGGCGGTTTGCGCGCGCTTGAGGAAGGCGAGGAAGCGCTTGTGGTAGTCGGTGCCGTTGGCGGCATCGATGTCGAAGGTCACGGAATGACAGGCGCCGATGGCGTCGAGCCCGACGCAGCGCTGGAAGCAGGTGCCGGTGCGGCGGCCGAGCTCGCGCTGCATCTCGTGCTTGGCGACGAGGTCCGCAGGCTCCGTCGGCACGTGCAGGAAGCGGTTGGTCTGCAGGCCGGCGATCGGCGTGTGGACGCCGCCGAGCGTCGGCCGCTCGGACGCCAGCCGATAGGTCTCGGCCATGGCGTTGATCGAGGGGAAGATGACCGGGTGGTCGACCGGCTCGGGCACCCGCTCGCCCATGAAGAACACGTTCATCCGTCGGCCGCGCAGCGAGGCGATGTAGTCCTCGGCGGTCGCAATCGGGCGGGCGAAATCGGCCCAGAGGCCGTCGACATCCGGCATTCCCGGTCTCCTCAGGGATCTGGCGGCCATATTGCGCCAATCCGGCAGGGCTGCAATCGAATAGGCCGGGCGCGCAAACCGGCCTTGCGGCAAAGCCTTTTGCCTTGATTATGTCGCGGAAATTGCTTCTGAATCCGGCCCTGACCCCGGTTCCGGCGGCCTCGAACCAATTCGCCCGCCGGACATTCTTAGGGTAAGGAACCCGCGACCTGATCGGACCCCATCCCTTTATGTTTGCTGCCGCGCTCGCCGCCCTGACGGCCCTCATCTGGCTCGCCCTGCTGTTCGGGCGCGGCTTTTATTGGCTGGGCAGGGTGCGCGACGATGAGCGCGTCCCGGCTCCCGAGCGCTGGCCTTCGGTGGTGGCCGTCATCCCGGCGCGCAACGAGGCGGCGGTGATCGGCGAGGCCGTCGGTTCGCTGCTGCAGCAGGACTATCCGGGGGCGCTGGCGGTCATCGTGGTCGACGACGATTCCGATGACGGCACCGGCGCGGTCGCCGCGGCGGCCGGGCAGGGCGCGCCGCACGGCGTGACGGTGCTTACGGGCGCCGTGCTGCCGCCGGGCTGGACCGGCAAATTGTGGGCGCTGAAGCAGGGCATCGCTGCTGCCGAGCAGGGCGCGCCCGACTTCCTGCTGCTCACTGACGCCGACATCGCGCACCGGCCGGATTCACTGTCCTGGCTGGTGGCCAAGGCGGCGCGCGACGGCACCGTGCTCACCTCGTTCATGGCCAAGTTGCGCTGCAAGAGTCTCGCCGAGCGCAGCCACGTGCCGGCCTTCATCTATTTCTTCGAGATGCTCTATCCCTTCGCCTGGGTGCGGCAGCCAAAGGCGCGGACCGCGGCGGCGGCCGGCGGTTGCGTGCTGCTGAAGACCGAGGCGCTGCGTGTCGCCGGCGGCATCGAGTCGATCCGCAACGCGCTGATCGACGACTGCTCGCTGGCGCGGCGGCTCAAGGCAGTGGGGCCGATCTGGCTCGGGTTGACCGAGCGCGTGCACAGCATCCGCCCCTACGAGAGCTTCGCAGACGTGCGGCAGATGATCTCGCGCTCGGCCTATGCGCAACTCAATTACTCGCCGCTGCTGCTGCTCGGTACGCTGTTCGGCATGTTCGTCACTTATCTGGCCGCGCCGCTGCTGGCGCTGTTCGGCCACGGCTGGCCACAATGGCTCGGCATCGCGGTGTGGGCGGCCATGGCGCTGTCCTTCGTGCCGACGCTGCGCTTCTATCGCCTGTCGCCGTTATGGGGTATCGCTCTGCCCGGTATCGCCATGTTGTACGCGCTCTACACTTTCGATTCCGCCTTCAAGCACTGGCGCCGCCGCGGCGGCCAGTGGAAGGGACGCGTGCACGTCAACGCGCCGAGCCTGCAATGACGACGAGCGCCGAACTCCGTTCCGGCAAGGGCTCGGGCGACGAGAATTTCCCCGTCGCCTCGGTGCTGGTCGCGCCGAAGCACCGGGCGGCGGTGCTCGCCTTCTACGAGTTCGTGCGTGTCGCCGACGACATCGCCGATCACGCGCAGCTTCCGCCGGCGGAGAAGCTCGCGCGCCTTGACCGCATGGAAGCGAGCCTGCTCGGCACGTCGGACGCGGAGCCCGAAGGCGTGCGCCTGCGCGACGTGCTGCGCGCGCGCAGCCTGTCGCCGATCCATGCGCAGCATCTCCTGCGCGCCTTCCGCCAGGACGTCACCAAGCTGCGCTACGATAACTGGGACGACCTCATCGAGTACTGCCGCTATTCGGCGATGCCGGTCGGCCGCTACGTGCTCGACGTGCACGGCGAGTCGCAGTCGACATGGGTCGCCAACGACGCTTTGTGCGCGGCGCTGCAAATCATCAATCACCTGCAGGACTGCGCCAAGGATTTCCGCGATCTCGACCGCGTCTACGTGCCGCTCGATGCGCTCGCCGCCAACGCCCTGACGGTCGAGGCGCTCGCCGCGCCGCGCGCGACGCTGGCGCTGATGCGCTGCATCCGCGATCTCGCAACGCGCACCGGCACGCTGCTCGAGCAAAGCCGGCCGTTTGCGCTGCAGATCAGAGACCGGCGGCTGGCAATGGAAGTCGCCGCCATCCAGAGCCTCGCCGAGCGGCTGGTCGGCGTGCTGCAAACGCACGATCCGCTGAGCGAGCGCGTGCACCTGTCGAAGCCGCAGATGCTGCTCACCGGACTGTCCGGTGCGCTCGGCGCGATGTCGCGGCGCCTGTTCTCGCGCGCCCCTTCTTCGGCCTTCGCCCGATGAGCGCCATGACCGCCGCACCGGTTGAGAGCACGGCCGCGACGCGCGCCAGCGGTTCGTCGTTCTATTTCGCCATGCGCATCCTGCCGGCGGCGCAGCGCGAGGCGATGTTCGAGATCTATTCCTTCTGCCGCGCGGTCGACGACATCGCCGACGGCGATGCGCCGCGCGCCGAACGCTCGGCGGCGCTGGCGCAGTGGCGGCGCGACATCGACGCGCTCTATGCCGGCGCGCCGCCGCCGCCGCTCGCTTCGCTCGCCCGCGCGGTGAAAGCGTTCGGCATGCGCAAGGACGACTTCCTCGCCGTCATCGACGGCATGGAGATGGACGCGGTCGAGGAAATCCGCGCGCCGAGCTTCGACAAACTCGATCTCTACTGCGACCGTGTCGCTTCGGCCGTGGGACGGCTGTCGGTGCGTGTGTTCGGCATGGGCGAGGAAGACGGCATCGCACTGGCGCATCATCTCGGCCGCGCGCTGCAACTGACCAACATCCTGCGCGACATCGACGAAGACGCCGGCCTCGGCCGCCTCTATCTGCCGCGCGAGGCGCTCGATGCCGCCGGCATCGCCTCGAACGACCCCGCGACGGTCGCCGCGCATCGCGACATCGACCCGGCCTGTCGCATGGTCGCCGCCCGTGCGCGCAACCACTTCATCGAGGCGGACAAGATCATGGCGCGCTCGCCGCGCCGCGCCGTCAAAGCGCCGCGCATCATGGGCAAGGCCTACCGGAAAATCCTCGATACCATGGACGCGCACGGCTTTGCGCCGCCGCGCCAGCGCGTCCGCATTTCCAAATCGCATCTCATCGGAATCGCACTACGCTATGCCTTCATCTGACAGCGGCACAGTCCACATCATCGGCGCGGGGCTTGCGGGCCTCGCGGCTGCCGTGCGCCTGACGGCGCAGGGACGCCGCGTCGTGGTGCACGAGGCGACCGGCCAGCCGGGCGGCCGCTGCCGCTCCTATTACGACCACGTCACCGGCATGGTGATCGACAACGGCTCGCATCTGCTCCTGTCCGGCAATCACGCTGCGCGGGCCTATCTCAAGGCCATCGGCGCCGAGCATTTGCTCGAAGGCCCGCCCTCGGCCGAGTTCGAGTTCATCGATCTCGCCACGACCAAGCGCTGGACCGTGCGCTTCAACGACGGCCAGATCCCGTGGTGGATCTTCGACAAGAGCCGCCGCGTGCCCGACACCAAAGTGCGCGATTATCTCGGCCTGATGCGGCTGATGTTTACCTCCGGCGACCGGCCGCTGAGCGAGCTGATGCGCTGCGAGGGGCCGCTCTACGACCGCCTGCTCGAGCCCCTGTTCCTCGCCGCGCTCAACATCGAGCCGCTGCACGGCTCCGGCAAGCTCGCCGGCCAGATCATCCGCGAGACGCTTGCGCTCGGCGGCCAGGCCTGCCGGCCGCTGATCGCGCCGGGCGGCATCGGCGACGCCTTCATCGCGCCGGCGCTGCGCACCTTGCGCGAGCAGGGAGTCGAAGTGACGTTGCAGCATCCGTTGCACGCGCTCGAATTGGAAAACGGCCGCGTGCGCGCGCTCGATTTCGGCGAGGAGACGATCGCGCTCGGTGACGGCGACAGCGTCATCCTCGCCGTGCCGGCCTTCATCGCCACGGCGATGGTCCCCGGCCTGTCGGCGCCGACCGCGTTCCGCAGCATCGTCAACGCGCATTTCCGCGTCGATCCGCCGGCCGGATCGCCGCGCATGATCGGCGTCGTCAACGGCACCACCGAGTGGATTTTCGCGCTGCCCGGCCGCGTCGCCGTGACCGTCAGCGATGCCGGCGAGCTTGTCGACGCGCCGCGCGCCGAGGTGGCGCAGACGATCTGGAACGAGGTGGCCAAGGTGCTCGGTCTCTCCGACACGCTGCCGCCGTGGCAGATCGTGCGCGAGCGCCGCGCCACCTTCGCCGCCACGCCGGAAGAGAATGCCAAGCGGCCCGGCGCCGTCACGCAATGGCGCAATCTGGTGCTCGCCGGCGACTGGACCGACACGGGCCTGCCCGCAACCATCGAAGGCGCCGTGCGTTCCGGTCATCGCGCCGCCGAACTCATTGCCGGCGAAGGACGTTCTAAACAGGCCGCATGATGCTCGATCTGACCCGCACCAGCCCCGACCCGCAGGCGCTCGACCGCGCCATCGACGGCGCCTGCGACGCGCTCTACCGCACGCAGCAGGCCGACGGCCACTGGGTCTACGAGCTGGAGGCCGACGCAACGATTCCGGCCGAATACGTCCTGCTGCGCCACTATCGCGGCGAGCCGGTTAACGCCGAGCTGGAGCGCAAGATCGGCGTTTATCTGCGCCGCATCCAAAACCCTGTGCACGACGGCTGGCCGCTGTTTCAGGACGGCGCGTTCGACATGAGCGCGACGGTGAAGGCCTATTTCGCGCTCAAGACCATCGGCGACGACATCGAGGCGCCGCACATGAAACGTGCGCGCGAGGCGATCCTCAAGCGCGGCGGCGCCGTGCACGTCAACGTGTTTACCCGCATCCTGCTCGCACTGTTCGGCATCATGGACTGGAAGGCCGTGCCGATGATGCCGGTCGAGATCGCGCTCCTGCCGCAGTGGTTTCCCTTCCACCTGACCAAGATCTCGTATTGGGGCCGCACGGTGCTGGCGCCGCTGCTGGTGCTGTTCGCGCTCAAGCCGCGGGCGGTCAATGCGCGCGGCATCAAGCTCGACGAGTTGTTTCTGCAGCCGCCGCTGACCATCGGTCCGGCCGCGAAGGCGCCGCACCAGAACGCGGCGATCTTCGCCTTCTTCCGCGGCGTCGACATCCTGCTGCGCAAGACCTTCACCGATCCGCCGGCGAAATTGCGTGCGCGCGCCATCGCCAAGGTCGTCGACTTTGTCAGCGAGCGGCTGAACGGCAAGGACGGCTTGGGCGCGATCTTCCCGGCGATGGCCAACGCCTGCATGATGTTCGACGTGCTCGGCGACAAGGAGAAGGCGGCGATCGCCCGCGACTCGGTCGAGCGGCTGCTGGTGATCAAGTACGACGAAGCCTATTGCCAGCCTTGCGCCTCGCCGGTGTGGGACTCGGTGCTCGCCGCGCAGGCGCTGCTCGACGTCGGCTCGCCCGATGCCGTCGCGTCTGCGCGCAAGGCGCTCGACTGGCTCAAACCGCTTCAGGTGCTCGACGTCGAGGGCGACTGGATCGTGCGCGCGCCGGGCCTGCGTCCCGGCGGCTGGGCCTTCCAATACGCCAATCCGCATTATCCCGACCTCGACGACACCGCGGTCGTCATCATGGCCATGGACCGCGCCCAGAAGATCGGCGGCGACAAACACTACGAGGCGGAGATCGCGCGCGCCGAGGAATGGGTGCGCGGCATGCAGAGCAAGAACGGCGGCTGGGCGGCCTTCGACATCGACAACACCTACGAGTATCTCAACAACATCCCGTTCGCCGATCACGGCGCGCTGGTCGATCCGCCGACCGAGGACGTCGGCGCGCGCTGCGTTTCGGCGCTGGCGCAGCTCGGCGCCAGGCCCGACGATCCGGTGCTGAAGCGCGGCATCGACTACTTGCTCGCCGAGCAACTGGACGAGGGCAGCTGGTACGGCCGCTGGGGCCTCAATTACATCTACGGCACCTGGTCGGTCTTGTGCGCGCTCAACGCCGCAGGCCTGCCGCACGATCATCCGGCGGTCGCCAAGGCGGCGGCCTGGCTGGTATCGATCCAGAACGAGGACGGCGGCTGGGGCGAGGACGGCGACAGCTACAAACTCGCCTACACGGGTCACGAGAAGGCGCCGAGCACGGCCTCGCAGACGGCGTGGGCGCTGATGGGATTGATGGCGGCCGGCGAAGTGTCGCATCCGGCGGTGGCGCGCGGCGTCGCCTACCTGATGCAGACGCAAGGCGGCGACGGCTTCTGGGAAGAAGAGCGCTTCACCGGCACCGGCTTCCCGCGCGTGTTCTACCTGCGCTACCACGGCTACCGGAAATACTTCCCGCTGTGGGCGCTGGCGCGCTACCGCCGCCTGCGGTCGAGCAACGAGCGCTTCGCGTTCGGGATGTGAGAAGAGCTGTCGCCACCGGGCTTGTCCCGGTGGCCGCGCTTAGTGAGGCACGGTGCCCGCCTGATCGAGATGGCCGGGACAAGCCCGGCCATGACAGTCACGGGGCCTCAAAACAAAATGCCCGGCGCGAGGCCGGGCATTTGAAGATCTGGATCGTTCGCTTTCGCGGACGATGATGCGGGGGCGGACTTACTCCGCCGCTTCCATCGGGGCTGGCGCTTCCTTGGCGCGGCCCTTCTCCTCGCGGATCTCGGTCAGCTTCTGCTGCACGTGGCGGGAGAACACGAACTCCGGCGGCCGCTGTTTCGAGAGATCGATCTCCGGCGCCATCGGCCCGTCGGTGTTCACGCCCTTGCGCGACAGCTTCAAGAGCTTCAGCGGGTGTGCGATCGAGTCGTTGACGGCGGTCGCCTCGAAGCCGGAGTGCACCATGCAGTCCGCGCACTTCTCGTAATTGCCGACGCCGTAGCTGTCCCAATTGGTATCTTCCATCAGCTCCTTGAAGGTCTTGGCGTAGCCTTCGCCGAGCAGGTAGCAGGGCCGCTGCCAGCCGAACACGGTGCGCGTCGGGTTGCCCCACGGCGTGCACTTGTAGGTCTGGTTGCCGGCGAGGAAGTCGAGGAACAGGCCGGACTGGCTGAACGACCAGTTCTTGCCGCCGTTGCCGCGCTTGAAGATGTCGCGGAAGAGCTGCTTGGTCGTCGTGCGGTTGAGGAAGTGCTGCTGGTCCGGCGCGCGCTCGTAGGCGTAGCCGGGCGACACCGTGATGCCGTCGACACCCATCGCCATGACGCTGTCGAAGAAGTTCGCCATGCGCTCCGGATCGGCGTTGTTGAACAGCGTGCAGTTGATGTTGCAGCGGAAGCCTCTGGCTTTGGCCGCCTTGATCGCGGCCACGGCGCGGTCGTAGGTGCCTTCCTGGCACACCGACTTGTCGTGATCGCCCTTGTCGCCGTCGAGATGCACCGACCAGACGAAGTAGGGCGACGGTTCGTAGTCCTTCATGCGCTTCTCCATGAGAAGCGCGTTCGTGCACAGGTAGACGAATTTCTTGCGGGCGATGATGCCCTTGACGATCTGCGGCAGCTCCTTGTGCAGGAGCGGCTCGCCGCCGGCGATCGACACGACCGGCGCGCCGCATTCGTCGACGGCCTCGAGGGCGTCGGCGACTGAAATACGCTGGTTGAGGATCTCGTCCGGGTAATCGATCTTGCCGCACCCGGCGCATGCGAGGTTGCACCGGAACAGCGGTTCCAGCATCAACACAAGGGGATAGCGTTCTCGCCCGGCAATGCGCTGCCGGACGACGTAGCTACCCACAATCAACTTTTGCAAGAGAGGAATGCCCAAGACTTCCGTCCTTACCTATTTTGCTGGCGTTCTTGACCTGAAGCAATTCGACAGGAACGCGGAACTCCATATTCTCCTCGCGCCCAGGGAGCAAGGAGACTTCGACCGGACCGAACTTTCGCAGGGCCTCGATCGCATCCATCACCATGACTTCGGGCGCCGAGGCGCCCGCCGTAATGCCCACCACCTCGACCCCGTCGACCCATTCCGGCTTGATTTCACTGCCGTTGGCGATCAGGTGGGTGGGAATGCCGGCTTCCAGCCCGATTTCGCGCAAACGGTTCGAATTCGAGCTGTTGGCGGCACCGACCACGAAGATAACGTCCACCGCCTTGCTGAGTTCACGCAGCGCCATTTGGCGATTTTGTGTCGCGTAGCAGATGTCCTCGGTTCCGGGGCCCACCACGTCGGAAAACTTGCGGTACAGTGCGGCGATGATGCCCTTGGTGTCGTCGACCGACAGGGTCGTCTGAGTCACATAGGCGATCGGCGTCTCCGGCGCCAATGTGAGTTGGTCGACGTCCTTCTCGGACTGGACCAGCAGCACCTCGCCCGGGATCTGCCCGAGGGTGCCCTCGACCTCCGGATGGCCGGCATGGCCGATGAGGACGACCGTGCGGCCCTTACGCAGGTAATGCCGCCCCTGGGTGTGCACCTTCGAGACCAGCGGGCAGGTGGCGTTGAGCACGTGCAGGCCGCGCTCCTGCGCGTCCAGCTCGACCTTCTTGGCGACGCCATGGGCGCTGAACACGGTGATGCCGTCCGGCGGCACCTCCGAGAGGTCCTCGACGAACTTGGCGCCGCGGGCCTTCAGCGCGTCCACGACCCATTTGTTGTGCACGATCTCGTGCCGCACATAGACGGGCGGGCCGTATTTCTCGAGCGCACGCTCGACGATCTCGATGGCGCGCACCACGCCGGCACAAAAGCCGCGCGGCTGCGCCAGAATAACCTTCATCGCGCGCCTCCGTTGACGCCCACGATGTGGGCCGCCAGCGCCGGCTGCAACGACGGAGCCCGGGTGCTGAACACCTCGAACACCTTGGCGACGATGCCGTCGGCATCGAGCCCCGCCTTGGCGTACATGGCGGCGGGACTATCCTGGTCAATGAACACGTCGGGCAAAATCATCGAACGGACCTTGAATCCTCGCTGTTCCAGCGCTCCGGTTCCGGCGAGGAACTGTAGCACATGGGAACCGAAGCCGCCGATAGCCCCCTCCTCGATGGTTATCAGCAGCTCATGATTGCGCGTGAGGCTGGAAATCAGCGCGGAATCAAGCGGTTTGGCGAAACGGGCATCGGCGACGGTTGTGGAAATGCCCTGCGCGGCGAGCATATCCGCTGCCCGCAGGCACTCCTGCAGACGGCCGCCGAGGGAGAGCAGGGCGACCGTGCTGCCCTCGCGAACGATGCGGCCGCGGCCGATCTCGAACGGGGTGCCGCGGTCCGGGAGCGGCAGTCCGATGCCTTCGCCGCGCGGATAGCGGAAGGCGGAGGGGCGATCGTCGATCGCCGCCGCCGTCGCCACCATGTTGGCGAGTTCGACCTCGTCCGCCGCCGCCATGATGACGAAGCCGGGCAGGCAGCCGAGATAAGCGAGGTCGAAGGAGCCGGCATGGGTCGGCCCGTCCGCGCCGACGAGGCCGGCGCGGTCGAGGGCGAAGCGCACGGGCAGCCGCTGGATGGCGACGTCGTGCACCACCTGGTCGTAGGCGCGCTGCAGGAAGGTCGAATAGATGGCGCAGAACGGCTTGAACCCCTGCGTCGCAAGTCCCGCTGCGAAGGTCACCCCGTGCTGCTCGGCGATGCCGACGTCGAAGGTGCGGTGCGGGAAATGCTTCTCGAAGATGTCGACGCCGGTGCCGGACGGCATCGCGGCGGTGACGGCGACGATGCGCTCGTCGTGCTGCGCTTCCTTGACCAGATATTCGCCGAACACCTTGGTGTAGGACGGCGCACCGGGCGCCGCCTTCGTCTGCTTGCCGGTTGCGACGTCGAATTTGACGACGCCGTGATACTTGTCGGCGGAGCTTTCCGCCGGCCCGTAGCCTTTGCCCTTCTGGGTGCGGATATGCACGAGGATCGGACCTGCATCGGCGTCGCGCACGTTCTCCAGCACCGGCACGAGCTGATCGAGATCGTGGCCGTCGACGATGCCGACATAATAGAAGCCGAGCTCCTCGAACAGAGTCCCGCCGGTGACGAAGCCGCGCGCCAGTTCTTCCGCCTTGGCCGCACGCTCCTTGATAAAGTCCGGCAGATGCTCGGCTACCTGCTTGCCGATGTCGCGCAGCGACATGAAGGTCGGGCTCGACATCAGCCGCGCCAGATAATTGGACATGGCGCCGACCGGCGGCGCGATCGACATCTCGTTGTCGTTGAGGATGACGATGAGGCGGCGGCCGTGCGCGCCGGCATTGTTCATGGCCTCATAGGCCATGCCGGCGGAGATGGCGCCATCGCCGATGACGGCGATGACGTTGAAGTCGTCGCCGGCGAGATCGCGCGCGGTGGCCATGCCGAGCCCGGCCGAGATCGAGGTCGAGGAATGCGCCGCGCCGAACGGGTCGTACTCGCTCTCGGCGCGCTTGGTGAAGCCGGACAGGCCGCCGCTCTGACGCAAGGTGCGGATGCGGTCACGGCGCCCGGTCAAAATCTTGTGCGGATAGGCCTGATGCCCGACGTCCCAAATGAGCTTGTCGTGCGGGGTGTCGAAGACGTAATGCAGAGCCACCGTCAGCTCGATCACGCCGAGGCTGGCGCCGAGATGACCGCCGGTCACGGCCACGGCGTTGATGGTTTCGCTGCGGAGTTCGTCAGCAATCTCTTGCAGATCGCCGGCGTCGAGTTGGCGCAGATCTGCCGGTGTCCGCAGCCGCTCGAGGCGGGACAGCGGGCGCGTATGGTCGGAGAACGGACTGGGTGCTGACATCCGGTATCACCCTTTACTGTGCAAGGAAGCGCCGTAGGGGTGTCCCGGTGCGGCGCACCTTCGAACGCCCCCCAGCGATCAGGTCATCTAAACGCCTCGAAAAGGCGCTCGATGGGGGATAATAGAGGTCGCTCTGAATGGTTCCCCGGACCCCGGCGGTGAATACCGCGCCCCGGAACCGGAAATGGGGCGAGGAAATAGGTTTATCGCCTCATGCTGGCCGCCGTCGTTTCCCGCATCGTCCGCATTTGCACGCGGTTTCCCTGGCTCGTGATCGTCGTGGCGCTCGCCGTGACCGCGGGCTCGGCGGCCTATACCGCCACGCATTTCGCCATAAACACCGACATCAACAAGCTAATTTCGTCAGATCTGCCGTGGCGCCACCGCGAGGCGGCATTCGAGAAGGAGTTTCCCGGCCACTTCGCGTCGACGCTCGTCGTCATCGACGCACCGACGCCCGAACTGGTCTCGGCGGCGACCGAGGCGCTGGTGCAGCAGTTGCAGGGGCATCCGGAGCTTTTCCGCGCGGTCGAGGACACCAGCGGTAGTCCGTTCTTCGCGCGCAACGGGCTGCTGTTTCAACCGACCGGCGAGGTGGCGCAGTTCACACGCGGGCTCGGCGCGGCAGAGCCGCTCATCGATGCGCTCAACAACGATCAGAGCCTGCGCGGGCTGACCGCCGCGCTCAATCTCGGTCTTGCCGGCGTGGTGCAGAACAAGCTCACGCTCGACCAGATGGCGCGGCCGATGACGATGGCGGCGGGCGCGCTCGACAATGTGATCGCCGGTCAGCCGGCCGTGTTTTCCTGGCAGGAACTGATGAGCGGCGCCAAGGCGCCGACGACGCAGCTGCGGCGCTTTGTCGAAGTCGAGCCGGTGCTCGACTACTCGGCGCTCGAGCCCGGCCTGAAAGCCGACACCGCCATCCGCAAGGCGGCAGCCGACCTGCACCTGGCGGAACGGTTCGGTGCGCGCGTGCGCCTGACCGGCACGGTGCCGATGGGCGACGAGGAATTCTCCACGGTGCAGCAGGGCGCCTGGACCAACATCATCGGCACCGTGGTCATCGTGTTGGTGATCCTGTGGCTGGCGCTGAAATCGAAGCGCATCATCGGCGCGGTCTTCATCAATCTGTTCGCCGGTCTCGCCATGACCGCGGCGCTCGGCCTGCTGATGGTCGGCGCGCTCAACATGATTTCGGTGGCCTTCGCCGTGCTGTTTGTCGGCCTCGGCGTCGACTTCGCCATCCAGTTCTCGGTGCGCTATCGCGCCGAGCGCCATGTCTGCCCCGACCTGAAGGAATCGCTCGAGCGTACCGCCGCCGACATCGGCGTGCCGCTGACGCTCGCCGCCGCCGCGGTGGCCGCCGGCTTCCTCTCCTTCCTGCCGACCGACTATCGCGGCCTCTCCGAGCTCGGCCAGATCGCCGGCGCCGGCATGCTGATCGCCTATGCCACCAGCATCACCTTGCTGCCGGCGCTGATCACGGTGATGAATCCGCAGGGCGAGCCCGAGCCGATCGGCTACAAGGCGCTGGCGCCCGTCGATGACTTCCTGCAGCGGCATCGCGTCGGCGTGGTGGCGGGCACCGTCGCGGTGGCGCTCGCCGGGCTGCCGCTTCTTTATTATCTCTCGTTCGACTTCAATCCGATCCACCTGCGCAGCATCCAGGCGGAGTCGATCTCGACATTGCTCGACGTGCAGCGCGATCCCGGCGTCGGCGTCAACGCGGTGGATGTGGCGGCGGGCTCGCTCGCCGAAGCGCAGACCGTCGCCGCGCGTCTGCGCGCGCTGCCGGAGGTCGAGCGGGTGATGACGCTGCAGAGCTTCATCCCCGACGACCAGCCGCAAAAGCTAGCAATGATCCACGATCTCGCGCAGAAAGTCGGTTCGGCGCTGAAGCCGCCGGCGGATGAGGATCGCGCGACCGACGCCGACAATGTCGAGGCGCTGACCAAGACTGCGGCGCGGCTCAAGCAGATGGCCGGTGCGGCGCAGGGGCCGGGCGCCGTCGCCGCGCGTCGCCTCGCCGACGATATGACAAAGCTCGCGCAGGGCGCCCAAGCCTTGCGCGACAAGGCGGCCGCCGTGTTCCTTGTGCCACTCAAGGTCGATCTCGCGATGCTGTCGAACCAGTTGCAGGCGGCGCCGGTGAGCGCGGCCGGCATACCCGCGCCGCTGAAAAGCCAGTGGCTCGCGGCCGACGGCAAGGCGCGGGTGCAGGCCTTCCCGAAAGGCGATCCGGACAAGACCGAAGTGCTGCGCAACTTCGCACAGGCGGTGAGTGCCGCCTATCCGATGGCGACCGGCGGGCCGATCTCGATTCTCGAATCGAGCAAGACGATCGTCTCGGCCTTCGTGCACGCCGGCATCTACGCGCTGCTGTCGATCGCCATCATCCTGCTGATCGTGCTGCGCCGTATCGGCGACGTGCTGTTGACGCTGGTGCCGCTGCTGCTTGCCGGCGTGGTGACATTGGAGGTCTGCGTCATCGTCGGCATGCCGCTGAACTTCGCCAACATCATCGCGCTGCCGCTGCTGCTCGGCGTCGGCGTGGCGTTCAAGATCTATTACATCCTGGCGTGGCGCTCGGGGCAGACCAATCTGCTGCAGTCGAGCCTGACGCGCGCGGTGATCTGGAGCGCGCTGACGACGGCGACCGCCTTCGGCAGCCTCTGCCTGTCGAGCCATCCAGGCACGGCGAGCATGGGCAAGCTGCTGGCGCTGTCGCTCGGCTGCACGCTCTGCGCCGCCGTGCTGTTCCAGCCGGCGCTGATGGGCAAGCCGCGCGAGATCGACCCCGCGGCCTCAGCGCCGGCCGATCCCTGAGCAGACGCGCGCCGGCGGCTCTTCCGCGATTGATGCGCGGGCACGGCCGGCGCCGTTGGTGTAGGGCCGCGACGGGTGATGGCTATCGGCGACCGGCGTTGCGGCTCCGGCGCGGGTCCAGGTCTCGCCGCCGCACATGATGCCGAGTACGCAGCCTTCAACGCGCAGCGTGTCTGCGCCTTTCAGCTTGATGTGACTGTCGTAGGTCTGCCCGTCCTCGGCATTGTAGATGTGCCCGCTCCAGCGATCGCTTTGGTCCTGCCGCATGCTGAGCAGCACCGGCATGCCGAGCGTCGGCCGCGACTTCAGAGCCGGGTTCGGATTCTTGCGGTCGGTGCCCGGCGTCTTCTCCCATGCGACGACGCCCCAGTACTGGCCGCCGCAGTCGACGATGCGGATCAGCGCGTCGCCCTTTTCCGTGCGCCAGGTGCCGGCAGGACCGGCCTGTCCGGGCGCGGCTATGGCAGCGCCGCCGACCAGCAAAAACGCGGCCACGGCCAGGCCGGCGGTCGTTCGGAATCGCATAGACATTGGGCAAACCCCTGATCGGCCACGAGAAGATTGCACTGAACCAAATGTCGAACGAGCCGAATGGTTCAATCGGCCGGGCGCGGGGAGGGATAAAAACACTTGCGGACAATGGAACCGCGATGGAACTCTGCCGTTTATGAGGCTCTTGTCGTTTGTCATGTCGTTCTACCGCGAGTTCGCCGCATGCTGCAGACAGTGACCCTGCCGAGGCCGCCTGCGCCGATCCCACGTGCGCAACCGCTTGGCGTTCTGTCGCTCCTAAAGGTCCTGGCCACCAACCCGCTGGAAGCCTGGACGCGGAAGCACTTCGAAGAGCCGGTCGTCCCCGGCGGCCTGCCGTTCGGCCGGGCGGTGGTGGTGAGCGAGCCGGCCGCGATCCGCCGCGTGCTGCTCGATAACCCGCGCAATTACGAAAAGGACTGGATGCAGCGGCGCATCCTCTCGGCCGGTCTCGCCGATGGGCTGCTCAGCGCCGAGGGCCATCAATGGCGCGTGCAGCGCCGGGCGCTGGCGCCATTGTTCTCCCGCCGCAGCGTCATGAGCTTCACCGGCGCCGTCACGGCATCGGCCGATGCGCTCATCGCGCGCCTGACCCGGCGTGAGGGTGACGTCGTCGATATGGGCGCCGAGGTGACGCGGCTGACGCTCGACGTGCTCGAGCGCACGATCTTCTCCGACGGCATCGGTGCCGACCGCGAGGACGTCCGTCTGGCGATGCAGCGCTATTTCGAGGTGGCGAGCCGCATCGACCCGTTCGACATCCTCGGCCTGCCGGCGGCGATCCCGCGTCCGCGCCGGCTCACCGTGTGGTCGACCTTGCGCTTCTTCGAGAAGACCATCGACACGCTGATCGCGACGCGCCGCCGCCGGCTCGCCGAAGAGCCCGAGCGCGTGCCGCAGGATCTGCTGACGCTGCTCCTGAACGCCACCGATCCGCAAACCGGCGCCAGACTGAGCGAGCCAGAGGTGCGCGCCAACGTGCTTACCTTCATCGCCGCCGGCCACGAGACCACCGCGAACTGCCTGACCTGGTCGCTCTATCTCTTGTCGCAGTCGCCGGAATGGCGCGCGCGCCTGCGCACGGAGGCCGAGCGCGAGCTCGACAAGGACGACATCACCACACTCGCCGACCGTCTGGTCGAAACGCGCGCCGTCATCGACGAGTCGAACCGCCTCTATCCGCCGATCAGCGCCATCAGCCGCGTCGCGCGCGCCGAGGACGACCTCGGCGGTCACGCGGTCCGCCGCGGCACGATGGTCGTGGTCGCGCCTTACGTGCTGCACCGGCATCGCACGTTGTGGTCTCGTCCGAACCGCTTCGATCCGAGCCGCTTCCTGCCCGGCGCGCGCGAGAGCATCGACCGCTTCGCCTATCTGCCGTTCGGGGCGGGCCCGCGCGTCTGCATCGGCTCGGCCTTCGCTTTGCAGGAAGCCTGCGTCACGTTGGCCTCGCTGGCGCGCAGCTTCGACTGGGCGCTGGCGCCCGGCCACACGGTGCGCCCCATCCAGAAGATGACCCTGCGCCCGGACGGCGGCATGCCGATGATCCTGCGCCGGCGGGGCTGAACGGCGCGCTGTCTATGCCCTCGGCTCGCCCGTCGCGGGCGGCGTTTCCAAATGGAACATCATGGGCGATACTGGGCTCTCGGGCGTGATTCCGGGGGAATTCGGGCCGGCGACTGGCTGCGCCACTTCCGGCGTCGACGCGGACGGGGGCAAACCGATGCATCGGACAATCTTCGCGGCCGTGCTTTGCGTGATCATCGGCGGCTCGGCGAGCGCTTTCGCCGGCGACGCCTTCACGCGGCTGGAAGGCCAGTGGCGCGGCAACGGCACCATCGAATTCTCCAACAAATCGAAAGAGACGCTGCACTGCCGTGCCGCCTACGACGTGCTGGGCGGCGCCAATCTCGAGCTCAGCATCCGCTGCGCCAGCGACAGCTACCGTATCGACCTCCTCGGCAAGGTGAGGGAGGCGGGTGGCAAGGTGAGCGGCAGCTGGAGCGAGGCGACGCTCAACGTGTCGGGCAGCCTGAACGGCACGGCGGAAGGATCGAACATCAAGGTGCTCGCCAAGAGCCCGGCCTTCACCGCGGTGTTCGGGCTCGTCACGCACGGCAAGCGCCAGTCGGTGTCGATCAAGTCCGAGACGCCGGACTCGAGCATCCGCGGCGCGACCATCTCACTGGCGCGCAACTAGCCCTTCGTCACCCGCTTGCGGCGCGGTCCGGACAGGTGCCGGCCGCCGGCGCGACGCATGAGCTTGCTCAGCGACATCGCCACCGGCCGCAGGATGAACAGGTCGGCGACCAGCGCCGCGATCATCGCGAACGCCGACAGCCAGCCGAACAGCCGCAGCGACGGTAGGCTGGAGAACACCGTCATCGCCAGGCCGCAGGCAAGCACCGCCGAGGTCAGGATCAGCGGCGGCCCGACCAGCACGGTGGCGCGTTCGACGCCGACGCCGGGATCGTCCTCGACCGTGTCCTCGATCTGCAGGCGGTTGAGGAAGTGGATGGTGGCGGAGAGGCCGAGGCCGAACGACACCGTGAGCGCGATGACGCTGGCGAACTGCAGCCCCATGCCGAGCGCGAGCAGCAGCGCGCCGGCGGCGACGATCGGGAAGATGCCGGGCAGAATGCTCACCAGCATCACGATCGGCGAGCGGAAGGCGATGCCGATGAAGGCGGCGACGAAGGCGATCTCGATGGTGAGGCCGCGGCTCAAGCGGTCGATCATGATCGCCGAGTTGCGCGCGGCGATGGCCGAGAGGCCGGTGACGGCGATCGTGTAGCCGGGATATTGCACGCGCACGCGGTTGAGCTGGCGGTCGAGCGCGCGAATGACCGGCAGCAGCTGGCTGGCGTCGATGTCGGGCACGCGGCCGTTGACGATGACTGCGTCCTCGTCGGCCGAGATGAAGCGCCGCGTCAGGTATTTCGGCAGGATGTCGACGTAGCTCTTCAGCGTCGCGACGTCGCTGACATGCAGCTTCTCGGCGAGCCAGTTGCGCAAGGTCTGCAGCGACCAGACGTTGCCGACGCCGGCCTGCTTCTCGACCATCGCATGCACGTCGGCGATGACGTTCAGCGTCTCCGGGTCGTAAAGCGACTTGCCTTTCGGGATCCGGATCAGGACGTCGACCGGGTTGGCGCCGGTCAGCTTGGCATCGAGCCGGTGCGCCGCCTGCACCGCCTGCTCGCGGTCGGGCAACTGGTCGGCAAGCCGGTAGCGCGGCTGGAGCTGCAGATAGACGACGCAGAGGGCGCCGAC
Organism: Pseudolabrys sp.; assembly: GCF_035943735.1. Lineage (GTDB taxonomy): Bacteria > Pseudomonadota > Alphaproteobacteria > Rhizobiales > Xanthobacteraceae > Pseudolabrys. The sequence continues at coordinate 78,647 of NZ_DASZBV010000009.1, read as the reverse complement.
CACGACGACCGAGATCAGCGAATAGAGCCCCGGCCGCGTCACCATCTGCGTCGCGATCCACGAGCAGAAGCGGCGCAGGAAATCGAGCCCGGTGTCGGCGCCGCGCGTCTCCTCGGCGAAGCGCGTCTCGTTGCGTATCAGCAGCATGCCGAGCAGCGGCACCAGCATCAGCACCGCCACCATCGCCACCGCGACGGCGACGAGGCCGGCCTCGCCGAAGGCGCGGATCAAGTCGGATTGCGAGAACATCAGCGCGATGAATGATACGCCGGCGGTGGCGTGCGTGAGCACGCAGGCGGGGCCGACGATGTAGAGCGCGTTGCGGAACGCCGCCACCTTGCTGTCGCCGGCGATCAACCGGTCGCGCGCCGCGAACGTCAGCTGCATCGAGTCGGAGAAGCTGATGACCATGATCAGCGGCGTCATCACGTTCAAAAACATGTTGAGCCGAAAATCGAGCCAGCCGAGCGTGCCGAGCGCCAGCAGGATGGCCGCGAGCGGCGGGCCGGCGGCGATGATCATGAAGGAGATGCGGCGGAAGAACATCACCGCAATCAGGCAGCCGGCGATGAAGCCGAGCGAATTGTAGATCAGCCGGTCGCGCTCGATGGCGTTGCGGATCTCGAGCTGCATCACCGGCACGCCGGACAAATCGCTCTTCAACCCGGCGCCGGCGAGGTCGTCGTGCACCGTCGAACGCACGTCGCCGACGATCTTGGCGAGCTTGCCGTTGTCGACCGCCCCCGGATCGAGCGCGAGCACGAACAGCGCCAGCTTGCCGTCGTCGGAGACCAGCTTGCCGCGGATGATCTCATTGGTGAGCACGCGGTGGACCAGCGCATCGTAGTCGGCGCCGGTCGGCAGCGTCTGCGGGAACAGAGGCGGCGGCACCCCGCCGCCCGGCGGCGGTGGCTCGCGCGCGGAGAACAATGAGATCAGCCCGCGCGTGCCGTCGATGAGCTGCAGGTCGATCGCCATGTCGCGCAGCTTCTCGAGCGACGAGCGCGCCATCAGCTTGTCGCCCTCGATGACGACCAGCACGTCGTATTCGCTCGCCGGGAAGCGGTGCGTGACCTCCTGGTAGGTCTTGTATTCGGGCGTGTCGGAGCGGAACAGCTGGCTGAGCGAGTCGTCGACCTTCAGCCGCTCGAAGCCGACTGCGCCGGCGCCGAGCAGGACGAGGAAGACCAGCGCGGCGATGAGCGGAAAGCGGATCGGCAGGAGGCCGATGCGCTCGATGCCGAGCGCGAGATTGCGGGGCCCGCTGACCGGCAGGTGCTCGCCGCCATCCGTGTGCGTCATGCGTTGGGCCACGACGTCTGCCTGCGATCAGCCGCAACCGCGCCAATGGCGGATAAGCGCGGCGGGCTGCGCCCGTGACGGTTCGATGAAGCGTTCAGTCGCACGGCCAAACACGCTGCTCCATCGGCGCTGGACGCGCGCCGCACCGCTCGCGATTACCCGGTCACCGTCTGGACTCTGCCCCCGCGGATAGTGGACAACGGCGAGGGACTGTTCAAGGTCCATACCGCCGCTGCCATTGCCACGTGCATGACTCGGAAATTGTTCTGGAAAAAGCCGTTCCCCGGCTTGCGCCGCCTGCGCTAGGGTGCGTTGACCCTAGCGCGGCGCCGGTAGCTCAGCTGGATAGAGCACCAGACTTCGAATCTGGGGGTCAGGGGTTCGAATCCCTTCCGGCGCGCCAGTTCAACGGCCAGACCACGGTACCCTCGCAACCCGAGCAGCCCCACCGCGCGGCCATGCGGCCGCGCAGCGGAGATACGATCACGCCCACTTGCGGCGGGCGCGGCGCACCAGATAGTCGAAGTTGATGTCGAACTGGTCGACCCGGCTGATGTCGTGCTGGAGCTTCTGGATGTCGGCGTCCGGGAATAGCGGCCGCGTCTCGCCGGCGGCTTCCGCGATCATCTGAATCTGCGCGGCATTCTCCAGCATGATCATGCCGACCACCGTCTCGCCGATGGTGCTGCCGACCGTGACGGCGCCGTGGTTCTTCAGCAGCACGGCGCGATGCGGCCCGAGCGCGCGCGCGACGCCCGCGCCCATCGCCTCGCTGCGGATGAGGTTGATCGTGTCCTCGTAAAGGCCGACCGATTTATGGAACAGCGCGCCGGGCTGGCTATAGGCCAGAAGGGGGCGGTTGCAGGCGGACAGGGCGATGCTGTACGGCGGATGCGTGTGCAGGACGCAATTCACGTCGGGCCGCACCTTGAAGATCTCGGAATGGATATAGACTTCGCTGTGGCGCCGGGCGGTGCCGGCGACGACCTTGCCGTCGAGGTCGATGGTGAGGATGTTGTCGACCGTGATCTCGTCGAGGCCGATGCTGTGCGGCTTCATGAAGAAGAGCGAGGGATCGTCCGGCAGCCGGCAGGAGATGTGCCCGCGGGTGAAATCGTCCTGTCCTTCCCCGACGAGGACCTTCCCCGCCCAAACCATCCGTTCCTTGATCTCCGCATGCGTCGATGCCACGTCCCTGCTCCCCTGCGATTGGTGTCGGTTCTCGCGGCGGTTTAGAGGACTGCGGAGCTTTTGGGAATACGCGGGGGCGCAGGGCCGATCCGCCTGGCAGGCCCCTCGGCGATGCGATCAGGCCGCAGATCGCGATACCGCCCGGCGTGCTCCCGCGCGCGCAAAACAAAAGCCCCGGCCGCTTGGCCGGGGCTTTCGTCATTACGCAAGCTCGTTAGTCTTGGTCCTGGCGATAGGCGCGATGATGCCCGTAGGCGTCGTAATCGTGCGCGGGCGCGAACGCGTAAGCGCCGCCGTAGCCGCCCTCGGAGGTGTCATAGCCATAGCGGTCGCTGCCATAGCTGTCGCTCGGCACTGTCGAGCGGCTATACATATGGCCGTGGCCGCGAACGATGTTGCCGCTGCCGACGGACGGGTCATACGACTGCGCCATCGCCGGCGCGCCGATCATCGCGGCAAGTGCCGCACCGATCATGAGTGTTTTCAACATAGCCGTCTCCTTCTTTGAACTGACAGACGTCGGCTTGGCAGCGGATGCCGCCATTCGCCGAAATCCATGTCAGCTTGACAAGGGCAGTCGAGACCAGTGCGTTCTTCTCGTTGTTCCTTGGGCGCAGAAACGTTGCTGCCATGGTCTGTGGCCGCCGCTTCCGATGAAAACGCATGGCGCGTCGTTTTGTTGCGCTGCAAGCCAAAGATCGTCGATGGGAACAATAGCGTGGAACTGCAGCGAAAGAGGCCGCCAAACCGGCGGCCTCTCGACATAGTCACGCGACGGATGTCAGTTACCCTGGCAGCTCTTGTCGCCCTCGCGATACAACTGCAGCCGGATTTGCGGATCCGGATCGGTGCCTAGGTATTTGCCGGTGCAGTCGTACACGTCGTTGCCCTTGGTGAAGCCGGGGGTCTTCGACGCGGGCGGAGAAACCTGCACGCCACTTCCCGAGGTCGCGGCCGTGCCGGAGTCGCGTTGCGCCGGCGCGTTGCTCGGGCCGGTGACCTGCGCGAAGGCGGGCATGGAGAGCAGGGCGAGAACGGCGGCTGAAAGTGCGATCTTTTTCATGACGAACCTCACTGTATTGCCTCCACGAGCGGAAAAGCGATCCGCAGAGGGCGTCAACCCTTGGGAGTTCCCCACCAGTGCGGGATCGGGGAGGCTGGCTGGTCCTATATCGATAATTACAAATTGACGCTTGCTCGCTGATCTGGATCAACGGCTTCCGTAAAATCAACGACGTCGCGGGGAATTTGTGATTTTCGACTTGCGTTTTATCAATTCGCGCGCCGAGATGTGACGGTTGTCAAGTCGCTGCCGATGCCTGCGCATGCTTCGCTGTCGGGGCGCCGCGGCGGCCATCGTGGCGTTCGGCATTCGCTTCGGGCCGGCGGGCGCCAATGCTTCGTGTTTACGGGGTCGACATGCCCGGTCGCGGCCCCAGGCTGCAGATGCGAGCCCGCGACCGCCGGATCGCCCGTTAATCGTTCGCTAACCATGGCGGACCTAGAACGGGGCTGAGTTCCGGTCCGGCTGGCCTCGGTTCCTGCGCGATGGCGAACATTACCCTTGCGGCGCACGAGGCAGCGGAGAGCCCTGTAACTCCCGCACTTCCACGGCACGCCCAGACCGCCGACGCCTGGTTCGGCGAAGGCCGCAGGCTCGTCGATGCCGGCAATCGTCACGAAGCTCTGGCCTGTTTCGACCGCGCGCTGACGCTGCGGCCTGATTTTCTCGAGGCCTTGCTCCATCGCGCCATCGCGCTGCATGAGCTGAAAGGGCCGCAGACCGCGCTGGCGGACTACGAGCGTATCCTCGCGCTGCGCGCCGATTTGATCGAGGCGCTGTATCTGCGGGCGATCTGCCTCGACGATCTCGGCCGTTTCGACGAGGCTGTGCAGGGCTACGATCGCGTGCTGGCGGGCCGGCCGGATTTCGTCGAGGCGTTGGTCAAGCGGGCCGACGCGCTCTGCGAACTGGATCGCCTCGAGGAGGCGATCGCCGGCTATGACCAAGCGCTTGCGCTCCGCGCCGATCATTACGAAGCCCGCTTCAATCGCGGGCTTGCGCTGCAGGCGGTGAACCGTCGCGGCGTGGCCTTGCCGGCGCTCGCGGATCACCACGAGACGCCGCCGCGCTATGCCGGCTTCTACGTCAATCTCGATCGCAGCACGGACCGGCGGGCGCGGGTCGAAGGCGAGATCGCCCGCCACGCGCCGGCGCAGCCCTATCAGCGCGTCGCCGCCGTGGACGGCGCCACCTTCAACCTGCCGAGCGAGCGCCTGCGCCGCGGCGAGGTCGGCTGCTTTCTCTCGCATCTGTTTCTGCTGCAGAAGAAGCTCGACAGCGATTGCCATTTGCACATCGTCGAGGACGATGTCGTGCTCTCGCGATTCACCGTGCCGGCCATCGGCGCGCTGATCGGCTCCGGCGCGCTGGAGCACTTCGACGTCGTCTTCACCGACACCGTCGTGCAGCCGTCGAGCCGCGACTTCGCCCGGACCAAGGCGCTGTACGATCGCTGCATCGCGCGCGATGCGGGCGGTGGGATCGTCCGCGTGCAGCCGGCATTCGTCGATTACTTCGCCAGCACGATGTCCTTCGTCGTCAACCGCCGGTCGATTGCGAAAGTGGTGGATGTTCTGTCGCGCAGCCTGTCGCAGGGGGCCGCGTTGCCCATCGATCTGGCGCTGCGCGGCGCCGCGATCGACGGCCGGCTGCGCCTCGGCTCGCTGTTTCCCTTCGTGACCTCGTTCCGGCTCGACGAGCTTGTCGGAAACACGATCGTGCGGCCGGACCGCGACCTGCTGTCCCGCTTGTTATTACAGCTGGCGCGCCATTCGTTCTTCATCGACTGCGATCATCGCGCGACGTTGCAGAGCGCGCACGCGCTGCTGGCGGGAGCAGGGATGGAGCCGCTCGCCGCTCCGGCCGAGGCGAAGGACCCGCACCAGCAATTGCTCGACCTCGTCCTCGCTTTCCGCAATTCGGCGCAATTCGTCCGGCACTAGGACAGGGAAGCCTTCGAAAAAAGAAAGCGGACCGTCGCTGTCGGCGACGATCCGCGGTTACCGATGCGGTGAGCGCGGCCGCGCTCACCCGTCGATCACTTCGGCTGGCTGGCCCACTGATTGAGCAGCGGCACGTCTTTCACGGCCGGCGGCTTCGGAACCGACTGCAGATAGGCATAGATGTCCGCGAGGTCGGCGTCGGAGAGGATCGCCTTGCGGTAGGGCGGCATCGGCCCCGTGCTGTTGCGGATGAAATTGGCGATCGCCTCGAGCGGAATGGGATCGGGCGCAAGCCTTGGGCCCGTCACCGCGCCCTGGCCCTGCGTGCCGTGGCACTGCCAGCAGCCTTTCTGAATGAACACCGCCTTGCCGTGTTCGGCGGAGGCGGCGCTGGCAGTTGTGGACGTCAGCGCGGCCACGAGAGCGGCGGCGGCAAGGACGCTTGCGAGTTTGATGCTTTGCATGGTGCCAGCCCCTCAGCGCGGTTGCGTGTAAACGTCGACCAGAGCCGGTTCGCCGGCCTTCACCACCTCGACCGCGCGCTTGAGCGTCGGCGCGAGGTCTTTCGGATCCGTAATCGGTCCGCTCGCCCACCAACCCATCGATTGCGCGAGCTTGGCGTAGTCGATGTTCGGTCCGTTGATCTGTGTGCCGATCGGTCCGTCGGGCAGCGGACGGTTGCGGCGGTCGGCCATGCGCTGAACGTGCATCACCTCCTGATGATAGCCGTGATTGTTGTGCATCACGTTCAGCAGCGGGATGCGGTGATGCGCGGCCGTCCACAGCACGCCCGGCGCGTACATCATGTCGCCGTCGGTCTGGATGTTGACCGAGAAGCGTCCGTGCGGCCGGTTGGCGAGCGCCGCGCCGACTGCGGCCGGCGAGCCGTAGCCGATGCCGAAGCCGCCGGGGCCGCCGATGAACTGGTAGTGTTTCTCCATCGGCCAGAGGCGGCTCGCCCAGCTGCTGATCATGCGGTCCGAGCTGACCAGCGACCAGTCCTCGTCCTTGATCTGCGCCCAGACCTCCGACGCCAATCGCGCGGTGCTCACCGGGCTCGCGTCCCAGGCGTAGGTGGCGGCCTGCAGCGTGCGGGCCCGCGTTGCGGACCACGCCTTACGCATGGCCTCGCCGCGTTTCTCCAGCGCCGCCTTGCGATCAGCGGGCAATGCCTTCTTCACCGCCTCGATCAGCGCCGGCATGGTGGCTTCCGCGTCGCCGGCGATCGAGACGTCGACCGGCTGGAAGCGCTGGAAGTCCTGGTAGTTGGATTTCAGGTAGTAATCGCGCGAACTGATGCTGATCAGCTTCACGCCCGGCTTCGTCTTCGGGTGGCGGGTGTTCTCGCCGTTATCGATGTAGGTGTTCACCGTCCCGTAGAAATCGGACAGCTCCAGCCCGAGGATGACGTCGGCATTGTGGACGAGCACCTTGCCGCGGCCGGTCTGGTGCAGGTAATGCGTGGTCGGCATGTTCAGGCGGCTGCGCCGATCGACCACCGGCGCGTTCAACAGCTCGGCGAGCTCGACGAGCAGGCCCATGCCCGCCGGCGTGCGCGCCAGCCTGTCGGCCACGATGACCGGATTCTCGGCCTGGACGAGCAGCCTGGCTGCTTCACGCACGGCGTTGCTGTCGCCTTGCGGCGGCGAGGTCGGCACGTAGCGCGGGATCGTCAGCTTGTCGCGGTTCTCGATCGGCTCTTCCTGCAGGTCGGAGTCGAGCGAGAGCAGCACCGGTTCGTAGGGCGGCGTCATCGACAGCTTGTAGGCGCGCACGAAAGATTCCGCGAAGTGCTGCGCGGATACCGGCATGTCGTCCCACTTGACGAAGTCACGCAGCAGCGCGCCGATGTCTTGCGCCGAGTGATAGGTCGGCACGAACGGCGGGCGCTTGCTGGCATCGAGATCGTTGCCGCCGATGATGACGATCGGGACCTGATCGCACCAGGCGTTGTAGACCGCCATCGAGGCATGCTGCAGGCCGACAGTGCCGTGGCAGAGCACCAGCATCGGCTTGCCGGCGACCTTGAAGTAGCCGTGCGCCATGGCCACCGAGGATTCCTCGTGCATACAGGTGAGGAATTCCGGCTTCTTGTTGCCGCCATGGGTCAGCAGCGACTCGTGCAGCCCACGAAAGCTGTTGGCCGGATTGGCTGCGACGTAGTCGATGTCGAGCGTCTTGATGACGTCGACCATGAAATCCGAATTCGGCGTCCCCATCACTGGCGCCTGTGCGTCGGGCGCGCTCGTCTCGGCCGCCGCTACTTTCGCCGACGGCGGCAGCGCGGACGGCTTGACCGGTTCGGCTTTTGCCGGTGCTGCCGCGAGCGCCTTGTTGTCGAGGTCGCCTACCGCCGATGCGGCGCCAGCGACTGCGACGGTACCGAGAAACTTGCGTCGGCTCACCGCCAGACGTGGTGATTTGTCGGGCATCAGCGTCTCCCTCTGTTGCAGACGGTTTTCGGCGGTGCGCCGTCCCGTCTTCGCGTTCTATGTGCGGAAAGCTATCGGAGTCTTGGCGTCATCATCAAACGAGATTGCAGCATGCCGGCCATGTCGGCGTCCTGGCAGGGTACCGACCTGACCGGCATGCACGTCCTCACTTCGGCTTGATCTGTTTCATGCCGTGAATGACCTTCGCCCAGCGCGCCGTTTCGCTCTTGATATAGCTGGCAAACTCTTCCGGAGTGCCGCCGGCGGCGTCGAGACCTTCGTTGTGCAGTTCCTTGAGCACCGCCGGATCCTTGAGCGTCTGGTTGATCGAGGCCGACAGCTTATCGAGGAGCGGCTTCGGCGTCCCGACCGGCGCCAGGATGCCGAACCAGAGGCTGGTGTCGTAGCCCGGCAGGCCGGATTCGGCGACCGTCGGCAGGTCCGGCAGCACGCTGGCGCGCTTGGTGCCGGTCGTGGCGAGCGCCTTGACGCTTCCCTGCTTGATGATGCCGAGCACGCTCGAGGCGGGCGCGAACTCGACGTCGATGCGCCCGGCCATGAGATCGGTCACCGTCTGGCCGCTGCCGGGATAGAGCACCGGCGTCATGTCGATGCCGGCCATTTGCGCGAACAGCTCGCTCGCCATGCGCGGGCCGCTGCCGACGCCGGAAGCGCCGTACAGCAGCGGCTCCTTGCGCGACTTGCCCAGCGCGATCAGCCCTTTGACGTCGCTGACCGGCAGATCCTTTTTCACCACCAGCACTTCCGGCAGCGAGCCGATCAAAGTGATCGGTGCGAAGGCCGTCTCGAAATTCGGCCCCTTGCCCGGCAGCATCGTGGTGTTGATGGTGTTGGCGATGGTCGCGAGCAGCAGCGTGTACCCATCCTTCTCGGCGCGCGCGACGTTCTCGGCGGCGACGACGCCGCTGGCGCCCGGCCGGTTCTCGACGATGACATTCTGGCCGAGGATCTGGGCGAGCTTCTGCCCGACGATACGGGCGGCGACGTCGCCGCTAGAGCCGGCGGCGAAGCCGACGACGAGGTGCACCGGGCGGGTGGGGTAGTTGCTTTGCGCCCAGCTCTGCATCGGGGCGAGAAGCAGGGCGGCTGTGGCGGCGAGCGCCAGATGTTTCAAGAGAGGCATTGTCAATCTCCGCGACGAACGGATCGTTGGAAATCCGGACAGCTTATCGGATGGGGGGTCGCGGCGCGTGTGCGCCGTATTGCGGTGTTCCTCCTGGGGCCGGGCATGGTTCGCCGGCTCTGTCGGGCAGCGAACCCGCGTGCGCGGGAGAGCCCTTTCCTTGCATGTATGATTGTCATACAAACCCGCCGCCGTCTACCCGGGCCGCTCGCGCCCATCGGGTATTCGGGCGGTAACGCCACGCCGCCGCGGATTTTCTCACGCCAGTAAGGATCGATCGATGAGCACTCAGGAGATCAAGGTCATTGCCTTTCCCGGCGCGCCGAACCTGCCGGTCTTTGCCGCGCTGGAGCATGGCCATTTCTCCGCGCAGGGGCTCAACGTCGTGCTGTCGACGACGCCGAGCTCGGTGTCGCAGATCGAGCGCTTGCACGCCGGCGAGTTCGACATCGCCTTCACCGCCTTCGACAACATCGTGGCCTATCGCGAGGGCATGGGCGCGGTGAAATTCGACAGCGTGCCGGACTTCCGCGTGATCATGGGCGCGACCCAGGTCGAGCTCAGCGCCATCGTCGCGCCGCAGATCAAGACCGCGGGCGACCTGCGCGGCAAGACCTTGGCGCTCGACGCGGTCGGCACCGGCTTCGCCTTCGTGCTCTATGCGATGCTCGAGGAACTCGGGTTGTCGATCAAGGACTACGAGCGCGTCGCCGTCGGCGCCACGCCGGAGCGCTGGGCGTCGGTCAAGAGCGGCCAGCATGTCGCCACGATGACCATCGAGCCGTTCACCAGCATCGCCACTGCCGCCGGCTTCCGCGTGCTGCGCACCAGCACGCAGACCTTCCCGGCCTATCAAGGCGGCATCGTCGCCGCGCGCGAGAGCTGGGCCAGCAAGAACGCCGGCGCCGTGACCGCCTTTATCCGCGGCTATCTCAAGGGCCTCGACTGGACGCTCGCGCCGGAGAACCGCGCGGCGGCCGCGGCGCTGCTGCAGGCGAAGATGCCGGAGATCAAGCCCGGCGTGGTCGACGCCGTGATGACGAGCCTGCTGTCGCCGCGCTCCGGCCTGACGCCGCGCGCGGAGATCCTGCGCGACGGCATGAAGACCGTGCTCGACCTGCGCTCGCGCTACGGCGGCGGCAAGCAGCTCAGCGACATCGACAAGTATCTCGATCTGGCGTTCTACAAGGCGGCGACCGCCTCCTGACCGGAGGCGGCGCTTGCCGGGAACGAGTTTGTATGACAATAATACAAACCATGGGCCGGGAGAAATCGCGATGCTGAACGAGCGGGCCTTCAAAGCCGTCGGCAAGCCGTTGCGCCGCAAGGAGGACCTGCGTCTTCTGACCGGCAAGGGCCACTTCACCGACGACTTCAACCTGCCGGGGCAGGTGTGGGCGGCGATGGTGCGCTCGCCGCATCCGCACGCCAGGATCAACGGCATCGACAAGACCGCGGCGCTGGCGATGCCCGGCGTGCTCGCAGTCTACACCGGTGCCGATTGCATCGCCGACGGGCTGAAGCCCATTCCGCACAGCCCGGTTCCGTCGACGAAGTACGACGTGAAGCTGACCGGGCGTGGCGGCACGCCGGTCTTCATCGGGGCGCATGACGTGCTGCCGCCCGACAAGGCGCGGCATGTCGGCGAGGCCGTCGCCATGGTCGTGGCCGAAACGCGGGCGCAGGCTTATGCGGCGGCGGAAGCAGTGGAGGTCGACTACGAGCCGCTGCCGTCGGTGGCGGATTCGCGCGAATCGCTCAGTGCCGACGCGCCGAAGCTTTACGACGAAATGCAGGACAACGTGCTCGTCGACGCCAAATTCGGCGATGCGGAGAATACCGAGAAGGCTTTCGCGCGCGCCGCGCACGTCGTGTCGCTGCAGACGCATATCGGCCGCGTCACCGGCGTGCCGCTGGAGCCGCGCGCGTCGCTGGGGTTCTACGACCCCGCCGACGGTCGCTACACGCTGTATGCCGGCTCGGGCGGCGCTGTGAGGCAGAAACACGAGATCGCCGGGGTGCTCGATGTCGAGCCGGAGACCGTGCGCATCATCGCCCTCGACATCGGCGGCAACTTCGGCACGCGCAACCGAACCTTCGTCGAGTTCCCGCTCGTCTGCTACGCCTCGAAGAAGCTCGGCAAGCCGGTGAAATTCCGCGCCGAACGATCCGAGTCCTTCCTGACCGACTATCAGGGCCGCGATCTGTTCGTCGACATCTCCCTCGCCCTCGACAAGGACGGCAAGTTTCTCGCCGTCAAGACGGCGAACCTGAGCAATGTCGGCTCGCGCTGCGTGTCGCTGTCACCGCTGAGCAAGGGGTCGGGTCTCATCACCGGCTCGTACAACATACCGTACGCCACGCTGCATGCGCAGGCGGTCTACACCAATACGATGCCGACGCAGGCCTATCGCAGCTCGGGACGCCCCGAAGTGACCTTCGCCATCGAGCGCCTGATCGACAAGGCGGCGCGCGAATTGGGCTTCGACCGGCTCGACTTGCGTCGGCGCAATCTCGTGACGCCGGCGCAGATGCCGTACCCCAACGCGACTGGCATGACCTACGACAGCGGCGAGTACGAAGCGAACATGGATCGCCTTCTCGCGCTGGCGGACTGGGCCGGCGTCGAGGAGCGGCGCAAGGAGGCGCGCAGCCGCGGCAAGATCCTGGGCGTGGGATTCGCGAACTACGTCGAGTCCTCGATCGGATCGCCCAAGGAGCGCGCCGACCTGATCATTCATGCCAAGAGCGTCGAGCTCGTGATCGGCACGCAGCCGGCGGGGCAGGGGCACGAGACGAGCTTTGCCCAGGTGACCGCGGACCTGCTTGGCCTGCCGTTCGAGAGCGTCAACGTGACCCTCGGCGACACCGACATCGTGTCCGCCGGCGGCGGCACGCATTCCGGCCGCTCGATGCGCCACGCCAGCACGGTGATTGCGCTAGCCAGCGGCGACCTCATCAGCAAGGGCGAAAAGCTCGCCGCGCATATCTTCGGCGTGCCCGTCGAGGACGTGAATTTCGAGGACGGCATTTTCCGCCTTGCCGACCGCAACGTCTCGCTGAGCTGGTTCGACCTTGCCGGGCGGTCGAACGGTCCCGACATTCCCGTCGAGCTGCGCGGCGATCTCAAGGTGCGGCGCGACAACGAGATGCACACGCCGGTGTTTCCGAACGGCGCCTGCAGTTGCGAGATCGAAATCGACATCGAGACCGGCGCGCTCGACATCGTGCGCTATGCGACGGTCGACGACGTCGGCCGCTGCATCAATCCCCTGATTGTGCACGGTCAGACGCATGGCGGCATCGCCCAGGGCGTCGGCCAGGCGATGTGGGAGGAGTGCCATATCGATCCGGGATCGGGCATTCCGACCTCCGGCTCGCTCATGGACTACGGGATGCCACGCTTCGACAACCTGCCGAGCTTCAAGACGCAGATCGTCGAAGTGCTGTCGCCGACCAATCCGTTCGGCGTGAAGGCCGGCGGCGAGGGCGGCACGACGCCCGCGCCCGCCGTGATCATGAGCGCGGTCGAGGATGGCCTCAAAGAGTTCCGGCCATTCGAACTTGAATTGCCGATTACCTCGCTCAAGGTCTGGACGATCATTCAGCAGGGCCTCCAGAGGCAGAAGGAGGCGCGCGCATGACGGTTGTCTCGATGACGGTCAACGGCGCGCCCGTGTCTAAGGACGTGCCTGACGAGACGCTGCTCGCGTTCTTCCTGCGCGAGCATCTCGGGCTCACCGGCACGCATATCGGCTGCGACACGACGCAATGCGGCTGCTGCGTCGTCCAACTCGATGGCAAGTCGGTCAAGTCCTGCACTGTCCTCGCGGCGCATGCCGAAGGCGCGAACGTGACGACCATCGAAGGTCTGGCCAAAGACGGCCTGCTCAGTCCGATGCAGCAAGCCTTCCGCGACCTGCACGGACTGCAATGCGGTTACTGCACGCCTGGAATGGTGATGGCGGCCACCAACCTGGTCGAGACCTACAAAGGCGAACTGACCGAAGCCATCGTGCGCGAGGAGATGGAGGGCAATCTCTGCCGTTGCACCGGCTACCACAACATCGTCGAGGCGATCCTCGCCGTCGCGCGCGGTGAAGTGACCCCGCGCGACAGGGTGGAGGGCTGAACCATGGTCATGCAGCCGTTCCGCCTGTTGCGTCCGACGTCGCTGGCCGAGGCGCGCACGTTGCGCGAAAAGAACGACGAGGCGTCGTTCCTGTCGGGCGGCCACACGCTGCTGCCGACCATGAAGCAGGGGCTGGCGCGGCCGCCGGTCGTCATCGATCTCACGCGGATCGACGGCCTGCGCGGCATCGCGGCGTCGGCCGACGCCATCACCATCGGCGCCACCACGTTGCACGCCGAGGTCGCGGCGTCGGAGGCCGTGCAAACGAAGATCCCCGCGCTGGCGGGACTTGCCGGCTCGATCGGCGACCGGCACGTGCGCAACCGCGGCACCATCGGCGGTTCGCTCGCCAACAACGATCCGGCGGCGGACTATCCGGCCGCGGCGCTGGGTCTCGGCGCGACCATCGTCACCGACCGGCGCGAGCTTGCTGCCGACGACTATTTCGTCAGTCTGTTCGAGACCGCGCTCGAGCCGGACGAAATCATCACCCGTATCGTGTTTCCGATTCCGGATGCCGCGGGTTACGCGAAATTCCGTCATCCGGCGTCGCGCTATTCCATCGCCGGCGTCTTCATCTCGCGCAAGGGCAAGGACGTGCGCGTCGCCGTCACCGGCGCCGGGGCGCGGGGCGTGTTCAGGGCGACGAACTTCGAGCAGGCACTGGCCAAGGACTTCCGCGCCGAGGCGCTCGAGGGCCTCACCGTCGATCCGTCGACGCTGCTCGAGGATCTGATCGCGACCAAGGAATATCGCGCCCACCTCGTTCACGTGATGGCGCGCCGCGCCATGACTCACCTCGGAAGCGCGCAGTCCTACAAGTAGTCGCGGCCGATGCGCCGCGACGCTGACGGCACAGGCGTGCCACACCGGAGACCTCTCATGAGTTCACCCGCCGCCACCGACGCTCCCGCCGATCTGCAGGAACATCTCGCCCGCCTCACCGCGCGCGGCCTCGTCACCCGCATCGACAAGCCGATCGACAAGGACTCGGAACTGCATCCTTTGGCGCGCTGGCAATTCCAGGGCGGATTGCGCGACGAGGAGCGGCGCGCGTTCCTGTTCACCAACGTCGTCGGCGCGCACGGCGAAAAATACGACATCCCGGTGCTGGTCGGCGGCTTGGCCGCCTCGCCCGAGATTTATGCCGCCGGGCTCGGCGTGCCGGTGTCCGAGATTGGCCGCGTCTGGGTGAAGGCGATGGCGGCGCCGATCCCGCCGATCCCGGTCAACGATGCGCCGTGCCAGGACGTCGTGATCACCGGCGACGACCTGAAGAAGGAAGGGCTCGCCGCGCTGCCGGTGCCGGTGTCGACGCCGGGCTTCGACTCGGCGCCGTATCTGACGGCGACGTTGTGCGTGACCAAAGATCCCGACAACAACATCCAGAACATGGGCACCTATCGCGCCGCGCTGAAGGCGAACGACCGGCTCGGCGTGCGCATGGCCTCGCGCCTGAGCGGCGCCGGCGGTTATCTGCACTGGGAGAAATACAAGAAGCTCGGCCAGCCGATGCCCTGCGCCATCGTCATCGGCTGCGCGCCGGCGGTGCTGTTCACCGGCCCGCAGAAGCTCGGCATCGACGTCGACGAGATGGCGGTCGCCGGCGGCCTGATGGGTCGTCCGGTCCGCACCGTGCACTGCAAGACGGTCGATCTCGTCGTGCCGGCGGATTCGGAGATCGTCATCGAGGGCCTGATCGACACCGACCTCCTCGAGCCGGAAGGGCCGTTCGGCGAGAGCCACGGTCACGTCGCGCTCGAGGACTACAACATGTCGATGCGCGTGACCGCGATCACGCGCAAGCGCAAGCCGGTCTTCATCTCGATCGTCAGCCAGGTGACGCCGAGCGAGTCCTCGGTGCTCAAGAAAGTCGCCTACGAGCCGATGTATCTCGAGCACCTGCAGCACGCGCTCGGCATCCGCGGCATCACGCGCGTGGTCATGCACGAGCCGCTGACCAATCTGCGCAAGGTGATCTTCCTGCAATTCGCGCGCGGCACGCCGCGGACGGAGGTCTGGCGCGGCATGCAGGGCGCGGCAAATCTGCAGGCGCAGTGCGGCAAGCTGGTGATCGCCGTGTCGGAGGACATCCAGCCGGAGAACGCCGACGCGATCTTCTGGTCGCTGGCCTATCGCTCCAACTTCCTCGAGGACCTGCACGTCACGCCCTACCGCACGAGCGGCCACGGACCGAAATCGGGCCGCGCCCCGACGGAGGGCACGCTCTTGATCGACGCGACGCTCAAGCACGACATGCCGCCGCTGGCTTTGCCGGCGGAGCAGTACATGAGCCGCGCCAAGGCGATCTGGGAAGAGATCGGTCTGCCGCGCATCACGCCGCAGGCGCCGTGGCACGGCTATCAGCTCGGCGACTGGACGCAGCAATGGGCGGACTTCGCCGACGCCGCGGTCGCCGGCGACTGGCGCAAAAACGGCGAATCGACTTATGCCCGGCGGCATGGGAATTTGAAGCCGGAGACGCCGGTGCGCTCGGTCGAAAAGACCAAAGGCTAGGACGGGGACTTCGGGAGCCAATGGCCAACGGGGCGAGCAGGATGGTGAAGCGTCGGGCCGGCCGGCCGGTGCTTGCCTCGGCTTTGGCGGCGGACCCCGCTCGCAGCGAGCGGGTGGCGCCCGTTCTCGGCGTCCGCCTGCAGCCGGTGCAGCAGGCGTCGGCGCCGCTGCGCAACAAGATCATCGCCGCGCTGCGCAGCGCCATCGAGACCGGCGTGCTCGTCCCCGGCCAGCGCCTGATCGAAAAGGATCTGTGCGAGCAGCTTGGCGTCAGTCGCACCTCGCTGCGCGAGGCGCTGCGTGAAGTGCAGGCCGAAGGCATCCTCGAATACAATTCGAGCCGCGGCCTGTCGGTCAGCTCGATCTCGGTCGAGGATGCCAAGAACATCTACCGTCTCCGCTCGGTGCTCGAGGCCCTGGCGGTGGAGCAGTTCATCGAGCAGGCGAGCGACGCGCAAATCGAAGAGCTCGTCGAGGAAAGCGAAAGGCTTAAGAAGGCCTACCGCGGCGGCGTCCTCGCGGACATCGTCGCCGCCAAGCGCGACTTCTACGACCGCATCTGCGCCGGCGCGAAAAACCAGATCGCCTTCGACATGATCAACCGCCTGGTGCTGCGCACCTCGAGCCTGCGCAAGCGCTCGCTGGTGCGCAAGGAGCGGCATGCGCAGAGCATCAAGGAGATCGAGGCCTTGATGAAGGCGATCCAGCGCCGCGACACCGCGCGGGCGCGCGCGGCGGCAATCGAGCACGTCAACAATTCCGCGATTTCTGCCCTGCGCTGAGGCGGCGGCGCTCAGCCGTTGGCGAAGCTCAGCGCGGCGCCCAGCGTGGCCAATCCTCCGACCAGCAGCAGCCCGCCGATCAATTCAGAGAGCGCGGCCTTGGCTGCGTTGTATCGCGATTGATTGGCGACGATCCCGCCGCCGATCGCAGCGGCGGCGCCGATCGTGCCGATGAGTGGCGCGAGCATGTCTCCCCCCGTCGCGCCCGGCTGCTTGCCGTCCGGTGCGCCATCCTGCTGGCCAAGCTCGCCTATAGATATGTCCGAACCGGAGCGGGATACCAGCGGCAAATTTGCAAAGCCGCAGGGCAGCGCTGCTTGACCTGAATTCCGCGGCGCCCGGCCGTTGAGAATTAACACGGAAATTATGCCGATTTGCCGCGCCATTTGGCATACGCATCGCCGGACACGAGAACGCGGGGGGCGGCAATGGGCGGCGTTATGGGAGGTGTCTACGGCCTGATCTGTCTGGCTGCGGGCATTGGCATGGTCGTGGTAGCGCGCCCGCGCTACGGCAAGTCGCCCGCCATCCTGTCGAGCTGGGTGGTCGGTCAGACTTACGTGCTGGCCATCCTGGTTGTCACGGTCATCGGTTTTGCGCTCATCATCGGCGCGCTGCCCGCCCTGCTCTAGCGCTCTGACGCACGGGGCTTGAGTTCGCCCGGCGGTCTCCGTTACGTACGGACATGGCCGCGCATCGCGGCCATTGTCGTCCCGGAGCCGCGCATGCCTGCAGCACCCGCCTTTTCCGCCCATGGCGCCGCCGTTCCGGCCGTGGGTTTCGGCACCTCGCCAATGACCGGCGGCATGTCGCCCGAAACCGTGGTGGCTGCGCTCGCGGCCGGCTATCGCCACATCGACACCGCGCGCAAATACGGCACCGAGCCGGCGGTGGGCGAAGCGATGCGCGCGTCGGGCCTGCCGCGCGGCGACATCTTTCTCACCACGAAAGTCTCGCACGAGAACCTGCGGCCGGACGATTTCGCACGCTCGGTCGATCAGAGCCTCGCCGCACTGGGCGTCGATTACGTCGATCTCCTGTTAGTCCATTGGCCCAATCCGCAGATCCCGCTCACCGAGACGATGCCGGCGCTCGCCAGGGCCAAACGCGAGGGACTGGCGCGGCACATCGGCGTCGCCAATTTCAATATCGCGCTGCTCGATCAGGCGATCGCGCTGTGCCCCGAGCCGCTGGCGGTGTTGCAGGCCGAGTACCACCCGTACCTCGACCAGTCGAAGCTGCTCGCCGCCGTGCGCGAGCGCGGCCTCGTCTATGTGGCCTACTGTCCGCTCGGCCGCGGCCGGCTGTTCGGCGACGCCGTGCTGGCCGAGATCGCGCAGCGCCACGGCCGCAGCGTCGCCCAGATCGCACTGCGCTGGCTGCTGCAGCAGAACGTGGCGTCGATCCCGTTCTCGTCGAATCCACAGCGTATCGCCGACAATTATAATGTGTTCGATTTCGAACTCGGCGACGACGAGATGCGGCGCATTTCGGCGCTCAAGCGCGCCGATGGCCGTGTCGCGAACCCGGTGGGCCGCGTCGCCGGCGGCTGGGACTGAGCCGCCCCGCGCCGGATTGCCGCACGGTTTGCGCCGCGGCATTTAGAACCCGCTAATCAGCCGCGATTATCGTCTGGCCGAACGCGCAAGCCGTGCAGGTTTCTGCACGTAGCCGCGCGGATGGTTAACGAGGCGTGGATGCGGACGAGTACGATAACGACGATCACCGGCCTGGCGAGCCTTGCCGCCGGCATGGTCGTCCTTGTCGCCGGCACGGTCGTGTCGCGGTCAGACGATGGCGCCACGCCCGCTCGCGCCAAGGTAATGGCCGAGTACCGGCGGCCGTCCGAGATCCCGTTTCCGGCGAGCGATCCCTATTCCGAAGCCAAGGCGCATCTCGGCCGCATGCTGTTCTTCGATCCGGTGCTGTCCGGCACGAAAACGCAGGCGTGCGCCAGTTGCCATAACCCGGCGCTGTCGTGGCAGGACGGCCTGCCGCGCGGCGTCGGCGCGAACATGGAGCCGATGGCGGTGCGCACGCCGACTTTGCTCAATGTCGCCTGGACGCCGAAGCTCGGCTGGGACGGCCACTTCCGCGATCTCGAAAGCGTCGCCTTCGGGCCGATCACCAATCCCGGCATCATGAACATGCCGGAGAAGGAGCTGATTGCGCGGCTCTCGGCGATTCCCGGCTACGTCAAGGCGTTCCACACGGCCTTCGGCGATACCGGCGTCAGCAAGCACAATATCGAGCTGGCGCTCGCGACCTTCGAGCGATCGATCGTGGCCGGCGAAGCGCCGTTCGACCGCTGGATCAACGGCGACAAGACCGCGATCAGCGCTGCGGCCAAGCGCGGCTTCGACCTGTTCAACGGCAAGGCGCACTGCTCCGCCTGCCATTCCGGCTGGTCGTTCACCGACTCGTCGTTTCATGACGTCGGCGTCGCCACCGGCAAGGACATCGGCCGCGGCCGCCTCTTCCCGACCTCCGAATCGCTGCGCTACGCCTTCAAGACGCCGACCTTGCGCGACGTCGACCGCCGCGCGCCCTACATGCATGACGGTTCGGTGGCGACGCTCGAGAAGGTCATCGATCTCTATAATCGCGGCGGCATCGACCGCCCGAGCCGGGCCGAGGACGTCCGGCCGCTCGGCCTCACGGCGCAGAACAAGGCCGATCTGATCGCGTTCCTCCACACCCTCACTGGGACGCCGGTGACGGTCGCGCTGACCGCCCTGCCGCGCTGACAGAGCGCCACTATCGATCTTTGAAGGAAGCTCCGGCGCCTAGGCGGCGATCGGCAGAGCCGCGCCGATGAGGCCGAGGCCGCCGATCAGGAGCACCCCGGCGACCGTTTCGATCAGTTGGACATAGGCCGGGTAGCGCTCGGCCTGGACGGCGGCCACACCGCCAAGAACGACACTGATCAGGCTGACGATTGCGATCATTCCCCGCCTCCGGGTCTGCCGGCAATTAAACGCGCCGGTTGCGGCCTATCCTTAGAATGAACTGCCTACCGGAAGGTTGCAGCCGGCCGCTCCGCGCCCGCCGTCGGAGACGAGAGTTAACCAATCGTTAAAAATTACTTTACCACCCCCCATCCGGACACCGTTGGATTGTGGTAAAAAGACAGTAACTTCAGTTCGCTGCTGGGGCGAGCGCAAGCGGGTCGTGAAGTCGAGTTGGAATGTGTCGGGCCGGGGGAGGCCTTTGTACATGCGTAAGTCGTTGAAATCATTACAACCTCTGATGGCTGCCGCGCTGGCTCTCCCGATCTACGCGCTGCTCGTGGAAAGTGCGAGCGCCCATGTCAAATGGTTCGTGAACTACAACATCAACGCTCAGCCGCGCGGGCTCGAGGACGTTCTGACCCCGAATTTCGAGTATCTGTTCGGCCTGTCGCTGCTGGCGCTCCTGGCCGGCTGCCTGTTTGAGGGCACCAATATCGGGGCTGCCCTGCAGCGGGCCATGGACCGGGTCACCGATCCGCTGCGTGACCGGACCGAACTCCTGTTCCGCGCCGGCACGGCCTTCTTCTTCATCTCGATCTGGGCTTACGGCGGCGTCCTGCTCACCCCCGAACTGAAGACGAACTCGCCGCTCATCGGGGCCATGCAACTCGGCATCGCCGCCGGCATGCTGTCGCGCCGGACAATGCCGCTGTCGGCGCTCGGCATCGCCGTCATCTACGCCATCGGCACCTGGGAGTATGGCATCTTCCACATGGCCGACTATCCGATCTTTCTCGGCATCGCTGTGTATTTGGCGCTCGCGGGGTTGCAGCGCGACTTCTTTGGCGTGAAGGCAATCGACATCGTGCGCTGGAGCGCCGGCATCACTTTGATGTGGGCGTCGATCGAGAAATGGGCCTATCCGGAGTGGACCTATCCGCTGCTGGCCCAGCACCCGGGCATGACGCTGGGCTTCGACTCCGAATTCTACATGCGTGCAGCCGGCGCCGTGGAGTTCGCGCTGGCCTTCTCGCTGGTGTGGACGCCGCTCGTCCGCCGCGTCGGTGCGATCATGCTGACGCCGATGTTTCTCGGCGCGGTCTTCACCTTCGGCAAGGTCGACCTCATCGGCCATACGCTGATCGTGGTCGTGCTGTTCGCCATCATCGGCGACGACAGGGGGCGCCGCGACCTGGTCCGCTATCCGTACCTGCTGCCGGTCGGCTATGCGGCGGCGCTGGCCCTGTTCATGGCCTGCTACTATCTCTCGCACACGGTGCTGTACGGCACGCCGATCACATAGATCGGCGTGGTCATTTCACGTGCACCACCAGCCTCATCTTCGGATGGATGGCGCAGAGCACGGTGAAGTCGCCGGCGACCGGGATGGTCAACAGAGTCTTGCTGCCGGGCTCCTGGTCACCGGAATCGAAGCTGAACTTGTCGGAATCGATATAGGCGTGGTGACGCAGGTCGCCGTCGTCATTGACGATGAGGATGGCCTCGCCGGGGTGGATGGTCAGTTGGCCCGGGTGAAACTCGCGCCCTTTCTGCGACACCGTGTACTGAGGCGCGGCGAGCGTGCCCATGACGCCGAGCGCCGTGAGCGAGCCGGCGATCAGCACCAGGCTCAACCCCACTTTGATCCGGTCCGTCAGCCTGCCAATGCGCATGGACTTCCGCCTTTTCGCCGCGTGGGCTCTCATTTGCAGCGTGGATTTACGCGGTTAAGGCCGCGTTAACGAAGCCGCACGGATAGCGTCTGGAACTGAACTTGCCTTAACCGCCCCGCCTTAGGCTGCAGAGCCGAAAAAAGGGCAGGCGGACGGGATGATTCCAGGCCCGATCGAAACAATGCTGGCGAAGAGCACCTCGCCCGCGCCGCGCAGGATCGCGCGCGCGGCGGCGTCGCTGCGCACTATCCGCGGCCGCATCCTCGTCGCCTTCACGGTGATGACGCTGATCACCGCCGGGCTCGCCGGCTTCGCCGTCACCTCGATCCGGGAAGCCGGCGTCCTGGTGCGCAAGACCTACGACGAATCTCTGATGTCCATCAATTACACGCGCGCGGCGGCGGCCGATTTCGCCGCCATGCGCGCGGCTTTCGCGCGGCGCTGGATCGCGGACGATCCGCAGATGCGCGCGCAGCTCAACGTGCATATCGTCAAGCTCGCGGAGACACTGAAGGAAGATCTCGGCGTTGCGGTTCAACGCTCGCAGTCGCAGCGCGCGCGGCTGGCGGCGGCGCGGGTCGAGCGGGCGGTCGAGGATTGGCAGCGCACCAGCCGCCGGCTGACCGACGAAACCAAGCTCGACGCCAGCTGGGAGACGCTCGACAGCTACGCCAAGAAGGTCAACGACGAGATCGACCTGCTGATCAACTACACCGCCGGCGACGGCTTCCTGTATCGCCAGTCGGCCCGCGCCACCGTGGAGCGCGACATCAAGCTCAATATCGGCGGCGCCGTTCTGGCGCTTCTGCTGTCGGGCCTCGTCGCCTGGCAATTGACCCGCCGCATCGTGCGTCCGGTCGCCGCCGCCTCGCACGTGGCGGAACGCATCGCGACGGGCCGGCTCGACGTGGTGATTCCGCACGGCGGTCCCGACGAGCTTGGCGATCTGCTGTCGTCGATGAGTGCGATGCGCGACAACATCAAGGAGATGATGGACCGCGAGGTGGCGCTGCGCCGTTCGGCGCAGACGCGGCTCGCCGACGCGCTGGAAAGCTCGGAAGAGGCCGTGGTCGTCGTCGACGCCGAAGACCGCATCGCGCTCGCCAATGCACGCGCCGCCGACTTCCTGTCGCTGGCGCTCGAGCATCTGAAGCCGGGGACGCCGATCGCCGAGCTCAAGGCGGCCTTGCACGATCCGATGCTCGCCGACTGGATGCTGATGTGCCGCAGCGGCGACACGCCGGCTCCAGACTGGCAACTGGCCGACGGGCGCTGGCTGCGCATCAGCAGCAGCGCGACTCGCGACGGCGGCTTCATCGTCGTGGGCAGCGACATCACACATGCCAAGCGGCAGGAAGCGACGCTGCGGCAGAGCAACCTGCGTCTCGACGCGGCGCTCGACAACATGTCGCAGGGTCTCTGTCTGTTCGATTCGCAGAACCGGCTCGAGGTGGTGAACCGCCGTTTCTTCGAGATCTTCGAATTGTCGCGCGACCAGATCGCGCCCGGCGTCAATTTCCGCCAGATCCTCGAACTGAGCGCGGCGCGCGGCAATCATGACGGCGCCGCCGCGACGCAGGTGCTGAGCGAGCAGGCGGAGATGATCAGCCGCCAGAAGTCGGGCACGCACTATTACGAGCTCGGCGACGGCCGCATCATCGCCAGCGTGTACAGCCCGACCAGCAACGGCGGCTGGGTGGCGACCTTCGAAGACGTCACCGAGCGGCGGTTGGCCGAGGCGCAGATCATGCACATGGCGCGCCACGACGCGCTGACCGACCTGCCGAACCGCGTGCTGTTCCGCGAGAAGATGGAGCAGGCGCTCGGCCATGGCGACAAGCTCGCCGTGCTGTTCGTCGATCTCGATCGCTTCAAGGCAGTCAACGACACGCTCGGCCATCCGGTCGGCGACGCGCTCCTTTGCGCGGTCACGCAGCGTCTGCTCGCCGCCGTGCGCGGCAGCGACACGGTCGCCCGCCTCGGCGGCGACGAATTCGCCATCGTGCAGCACGGCGCGCGGCCGAGCGACGCGTCCGAACTCGCGGCGCGCATCATCGAGCTGATGGCGCAGCCCTTCGACGTGCTCGGCCACCAGGTCGTGGTCGGCGCCAGCGTCGGCATCGCCGTCGCGCCGACCGACGGCCGCGAGCCGGACCATCTGCTGCGCAATGCCGACATGGCGCTCTACCGCGCCAAGAGCGGAGGCCGCGGCAGCTACCACTTTTTCCAGGCCGAGATGGACGCGAAGATGCAGGAGCGCCATGCGCTGGAGCTCGATCTGCGCAAGGCGGTTGCCGGCGGCGAATTCGTGGTGCACTACCAGCCCATCGTCGACGTCGCGCGCGGCGAAGTGCGCGGCTTCGAGGCGCTGGTGCGCTGGAATCACCCGCAGCGCGGCATGATCTCACCCGGGGTCTTCATTCCCGTGGCCGAGGAGATCGGGCTGATCGGCACGCTCGGCGAGTGGGTGCTGAAACAAGCTTGCCGCGACGCGACCGCCTGGCCGGACGACATCACCGTAGCGGTCAACCTGTCGGCGGTGCAGTTCCGCAATCCGTCACTGCCGCTGACCATCGTCTCGGCGCTCGGTGCGGTCAATCTGCCGGCCGAGCGGCTCGAATTGGAAATCACCGAGTCCGTCCTGTTGCAGGACGACCGCGCCGTCATCGACATGCTGCATCAGATCCGCGCGCTCGGCGTGCGCATCTCGATGGACGATTTCGGCACCGGCTATTCCTCGCTCGGCTATCTGCGCAGCTTCCCCTTCGACAAGATCAAGATCGACCGCTCGTTCATTTCCGAGCTCGGCAAGAAGGACGACTGTCTCGCCATCATTCGCGCGGTGACGCAGCTCGGCGCCGACATCGGCATGGTGACGGTTGCCGAAGGCGTCGAGACGCACGAGCAACTCGACATCCTGCGCGTCGAAGGCTGCAACCAGGTGCAGGGCTTCCTGTTCAGCCCGCCGCGGCCGGTGAGCGAGGTTGCGCGACTGCTGCGCAAATTCAATGCGCGCGAGGCGGCTTGATCTTGCGCAAGGCGAGGCGCGGCTCTTGATCGCATGATGGCGGCCATGCGCGTCCTTATCGTCCTCATCGCCCTCGGCCTTCTGACTGCGCCGGCGTCCGCGCAGGACCCGTTGCGCCATGGCCGCGCGTTGCTGCAGGAGTTCTGCGGCTCGTGCCACGCCATCGGCTCGCACGACCGCAGCCGGCACAAGGGTGCGCCGCCGTTCCGGACGCTGGGCCGCAGCTTCGACCTCGACGATTTTCCGCGGCTTTTGGCGCGCGGGATATCGTCCGGCCATCCGGACATGCCGGAGTTCAGGTTCGGCGACGAGGATGCCCACGACGCGAGCGCCTATCTGCGCACGATCCAGCAATAGCGTCAGCCTTAGTGCCGGTCGGTGCTGACGCGCTCGACCGGCAGCGACGGCGTCGCAGCAACCGCGGGCGTCTCCGCCAGCACCGCTCTGTAGGCGTCGGCCAGGCCGGCGCCGAACAGCGCGTCATGTCCCTTCGGCCCGAGATCGCGCGCCGTGGCTTCGAGGACGCGCCGGATGTCGTCGGGCCGCAGCGTCGGCTTGCGCTGGATGAGCAGCGCGGCGATGCCGCTGACCTCGGCTGCCGAATAGGATGTGCCGGACGACACTTCATAGCCGCCGTTCGGGATGGCGACGAGGAGGTCGCTGCCGGGCGCCGCCACCGCGATGTAGCGGCCGCGATTGGCGACGGGGAGCACCTTGTCATGGGCGTCGGTGGCGGTGACGGCGATCACCACCGGATCGGCGGCCGGGTAGAGCGGCGGCGACTTCGGTCCGGCATTGCCGGCGGCGGCAATCAGCACCACGCCTTTGCGGTGTGCGGCTTCGAGCGCGCGATGGATGGCGGGATCGGCCGGGCCGGCGAAGCTCATATTGACGATGCGGGCGTGTTGCGCGACGGCCCAGTCGAGGCCCTTGAGGATGGCGAAGGTGGTGCCCTCGGCACTGCCGCCTTTGGGGTCGAAGGCGCGGATGGCGAGGATGGCGGCACCCGGCGCCGCCCCGACGAGCTTGCCGTGCGCAGCGATCAGCGCCGCGATGGCGGTGCCGTGCGCGTGCGGCTCGACTGGCGTGCCGGTGGCGTTGAAGGTTGCGGCGACGGCGCCCTTGAGATCGGGATGCGCCGTATCGACGGCGGAATCGATCACCGCCACCCGGATGGCATCGCCTTTCGCCAGCGTATGCGCTTCCGGCAGATGCAGCTTGGCGAGCTCGTACTGCGCCGGGTCGCCCTCGCGCGTCGCCGCCGCGGCTTGCTGCAGCGTGAAGCGGTAGTTCGGTTGTGCCGAGGCGACGAGACCGTCGCTTTCAAGCTGCCGCACCACGGTGGCGACCGAGCGGCGATCGGGGATGCGCCAGCGGAAGACGGTGGTGCCGGTGAGCGTGCTGGGTGTCTGCGCGATGCGCGCGAGGCGGAAGCGGCGCTGCAGCGCGTCGATCTGCGCCGGTGTCGCCGAATTGCGCAATTCGATCACCACTTCGTCCGGGACCAGCCGCCGCTCGCCGGCTGGCGGGGCATTGGAATTGCGCCGCGCCTGCCGTTGCGGTGTTCGCCGCCGCGGCGGCGGGCCGTAGCCGCCGTC
Organism: Pseudolabrys sp.; assembly: GCF_035943735.1. Taxonomy (GTDB): domain Bacteria; phylum Pseudomonadota; class Alphaproteobacteria; order Rhizobiales; family Xanthobacteraceae; genus Pseudolabrys. The sequence continues at coordinate 52,891 of NZ_DASZBV010000009.1, read as the reverse complement.
GACCGGGCCGTCGTCGCCGTAGGCGCCCGGCGGCGGCAGCGCCGAAATGATGCCGGTCACCACACCGCCCCAGCCGCCGAGGCCGCCGCGATAACCGCCGCCGTGATAGCCGCCGTCGCCGCGGCCGCCGCCACCACCACCACCGCTACCACCACCGCGCACCGGCGGTGGCGCCGAGACCGGCGGCCGGCTCACGCCGACCGACTTCAGCGACTGTGCGGACGCGCTCTGCGCAAATCCGGCGGCGAAGAAAAGTGCGAGGCAGAACAGGGCAGGGCGCTTGATCATGGCTCGCTCCGTCAGGGTCAGCGGGTCGGTGCGACGAAGCCGACGAGCTTGTCCTTCTGCAGTTTCTGCGTCAGCGCGCCGAGCTCAGCCTGCGGCAGCGCTCTGTCAGCGACGCGCACCTTGTAGAGGCCGCCGGCGCTCGGTCCGGCGACGACATCGAAGTGGTTCATCTCGAGGAACTTGTTGATGTCGTCCATCGTCGCCTGCGGCGCGAAGCGGATGATGGTGAAGGCGCCGACGCCGGGCGCCGTGGTCGGCGCCGAGGCGGTCTCGAAACGGCCGCCGGCCGGCTGGGTGGCCATCATGCCGATGAATCCCGCCTGCGCGATGATGGCGATCACCGCCGCGACCGAGGCCCAGGCGAGCGTGCGCGGCGGCAAGGCGCCGAAGAAGTCGTTGATGCGCGCGCCGAGCCCGCGCATGGCGCGCGGCCGTCGCTGCAGGTCGGCGTCGATCTTCGCGAACAGGTTCTCCATCGTGCGCGCCGACGGCGCGCCGAGCGACTCGTTGAGCGCGATCGTGGCGCCAAACTCCTCGCGCACCAGCTGGTAGCGGCGCGCCAACTCCGGATCGCGCGCGAGCGCGGCCTCGACGCGCTCGGCGTCGCGGCGACTCAGCGTGCCGGCGGCGTGCCAGGGCAGCAGCGCTTCGATGCTGTCGGTTTCCGCGCTTTCGTGTTCGCTCGTCATGGCCAACCTCGATCGATGCCGCGCTCCTTCAGGAGCTCGGAGAGTTTCTTGCGCGCATAGAACATGCGCGTCTTCACCGTCGCCTCCGGGATGCCGACGATCCGCGCCACTTCCTCCACGGACTTCTCGTGGTAGTAGACGAGATCGACGATCTCCCGATGCTCGGCCGACAACCCGGTGAGGCATTCGCGCAGCACCGCGCCTTTGTCCTTCTTGGCGAGCGTGACTTCCGGATCGTCGGAATGATCCTCGATCGCCGCCGCCGTCTCCTCGTCCAGTTCCTGCTCCGGCTTGCGCCGCAAGGCGGACAGCGCCTTGAAGCGCGCGATGCTCAACATCCACGTCGACACCGCGGAGCGGCCTTCGAACTTGGCCGCCTGCCGCCACACGTCGAGGAAGACCTCGCTGATGAGATCCTCCGCCGTGGCCTCGTTGCGCACCAGCCGCAACACGAAGCGGTAGACCCGCAAATGGTGCCGTGCGAACAGCACCTGCATGGCGAGCCGGTCGCCATTGGCGATGCGTGAAATCAGGACTTCGTCCGAACTCGTCTGCATCGCAAATGCCCGCTCGGCTCGTGTATGGGTCGCGGCAAAGGCCGCTGAGGTTCAAGCGGATTTACGGAAAATTGCGTGCCCGCCCCGGCCAGGGTTGCAGGGTGCTCCCTTCCATGGGCGGCCGGCAAGCAACCCCGCCGACAAGGCTAAAAAAGTTTTGAACCTCCCCCGGGCCGGCCGCGACCTATGGCCAGGATGCGATGCCCCGCATCCCCTAGAACCCCAGGAGAGACCCATGATCCGCAAGCTCACCATCGCCCTCGCCGCCACCGTCGCCCTCGGCGCTGCCGCGCTCGCCCCGACCGCCGCTTCCGCCTTCCCCCATCACTACCATCACGGCTGGCATCACGGCTGGCACGTCGGCTTCTACGGCCCGGACTACGGCCCCGACTGCTACATCGTCCGCCGCGTCGTTCAGACGCCCTGGGGCCCGCGCGCTCGCCGCGTGACGGTTTGCGACTGATCCCCCGCTGTCGCCGCCCCAGGCGCCCCGGCTCCGACGTCCCCGCGGAGCCGGGGCTTCCTTTTGCCGCGCATTGACTTACGCTGGCAGGTGCAATGCTCGACGGCTTCACCCGCAGCGATATCCAGACGTCAGGCGCCCGCATCGTCACGGTAGTGGGCGGCAGCGGCCCGCCGCTGCTGCTGATGCACGGCAATCCCTTCACACATCTGTCGTGGCACGCCGTGGCGCCGGTCCTGGCGCGCGACTTCACCGTCGTCTGCACCGACCTGCGCGGCTACGGCGATTCCGAAAAGCCGCCGGGCGGCGAGCGGCACGTCAACTATTCGTTCCGCGCCATGGCGCAGGACCAGATCGAGGTGATGGCGGCGCTCGGTTTTTCTCAATTCCATGCCGCCGGTCACGATCGCGGCGCGCGCGTCCTGCACCGCATGTGCCTCGATCACCCGCAGGCGGTCACGCGCGCTGCGATCCTCGACATCATCCCGCAGCACCATCTGCTCAACAACGTGACGCGCCAGTGGGGTACGTTCTCCTGGCACTGGTTCTTCAACATCCAGCCCTACGATCTGCCCGAGCGCATGATGGGCGCCGATCCGGACTGGTACATCAAGAAGAAGCTGGCGAAGACGGAGCAGGGGTTGTCCTTCTTCGACAAGGAGGCCCTCGCCGAATACATGCGCTGCTTCCGCAATCCGGACACCATCCACGCGATCTGCGAGGACTACCGCGCCACCTTCGGCATCGATCTCGAGATGGACACGGCGGATGTCGACGCCGGCCGCCGCATCGCATGCCCGGTGCAGGTGCTCTGGGGCGCGACCGGCGGCGTCGGGCGCAATCACAAGCCGGCGGACATCTGGCAGCGTTATGCCGCCAACATCGTCGAGGCGAGGGCGCTGCCCTGCGGCCATTATCTGTCCGAGGAGGCGCCGGCCGAGACGACCGCAGCGCTGGCCTCCTTCTTCACCCGCCGGCTTTGAATCCCGTTCCGACGCCGATTTTCACCCTCATTGACGGCGTCCCTCGCGCCGGCGGATGAGTTCTGCTAGTGGGGACCGGACCCTGTCGGGGCCGGCCGCGCGCGGAGGGCGGCGGCCCGCGCCTCGGCCCGGAGGAAGAATGCCAAGATTGCTGCGCGCGGTGGCGCGCTTCTTCAGCAACACGATCGGCTGGAATCGCATCGGCTTCCTGTTGAGCATCGCCATCATCACGGTGGCGGTCATCGTGCTCGTGCACATGCTGCGCGGCATCGACGTGGACCAGGTCTTCGCCGCGCTGAAGGCCGTGTCTGCGCGCCGCATCGCCTTCGCGGCGGTCTTCGTGGCCTGCGCCTATTTCACCCTGACCTTTTACGACTGGTTCGCGCTGCGGACGATCGGGCATCCCGAAATCCCCTATACGACCGCGGCGCTCTCCGGCTTCACCAGCTACGCGGTCGGCCACAATATCGGCGCCACCGTCTTCACCGGCGGCGCGGTGCGCTACCGCATCTATTCCGCGCGCGGGCTCTCCGCCGTCGACGTCGCCAAGATCTGTTTTGTCGCCGGCCTGACCTTCTGGCTCGGCAATGCCACGGTGCTGGGCCTGAGCGTCGCCGCCGATCCGCACGCGGCGGGGCCAATCACCCAATTGCCGGGCTGGCTGAACCGCCTCATCGCGGTCGGCATCCTGGCGGTGCTCTTCTCCTATATCGCCTGGGTGTGGAGCGCGCCGCGCTCGGTCGGCAAGAGCGACTGGACCGTGCGGCTGCCGAATGGCCCTTCGACCCTGGTGCAGATCTGCATCGGTCTGTGCGACCTCGGCTTCTGCGCCATGGCCATGTTCATGCTGCTGCCGACGGAACCGCATGTCGGCTACGTGACGCTGCTGGTCGTGTTCGTCTCCGCGACGCTGCTCGGCTTTGCCAGTCACGCGCCGGGCGGCCTCGGCGTGTTCGACGCGGCGATGCTGGTCGCGCTCTGGCAATTCAACAAGGAAGATCTGGTCGCCGGCCTGCTGCTGTTCCGTATGCTCTATTATATTGCGCCATTCATCGTCGCGGTCGTTATCCTCGGCATCCGCGAGATCTGGCTGAACATGCGCAGGAGCAAGACGCCGGCGGAGTTGACATCGGTGAAAGCCTCAGCCCCGATCCGCAGCGAGTTCGAGAGCGAGACGGGCGAGCGCCGCCGATGATGACGACAGAGGCCGCCGAGGACGGAAAGGCACGGACAGGCCAGCCATGGTCGGTCCGCCTGGGCCGCGCCTGGCGGGCGCTGCTGGGCGAGCCGGATTACGGCCCCTTCGCGCTTGGCGCCGCCGCCGGAACCGAGGTCGCGATCGCTCATCCGCATGCCGCGGTCATCGAAGCACTGGTGAACGGCCTGCATGCCCCGGCGATCGTCCTCGACCGTGACGGCCGGGTCATCGCCTTCAACAGCGCGGCCGCGTCGGTCGCGCCGGCGCTGCGGCCGCGCGAGCCGGCCCTCATCAGCCTGCGCACGCCGGAACTCGTCGACGCCATCCGCCGCGCCGGGAAACGGCGCGAACCGCAGCGGGTCGAGTTCTTCGACCGCGTGCCGCTCGACCGCTGGTTCGAGGCCTTCGTCACGCCGGTGAAACTGCCTGGTCTTGAGCGCACGGCGGACCTGCTGCTCATTACATTCAACGACCTGACGCCCCTGCGCCGCGTCGAGCAGATGCGCGCCGACTTCATTGCCAATGCGAGCCACGAATTGCGCACGCCGCTGGCGGCGTTGCTCGGCTTCATCGAGACGCTGCAGGGGCCGGCGAGGGACGACGCCGCCGCGCGCGAGAAATTCCTCGGCATCATGCGGGTGCAGGCGGCGCGTATGGCCCGCCTGATCGACGACCTGTTGTCGCTGTCGCGTATCGAGCTCAACGCGCATCTGCAGCCGAACACGCCGGTCGAGCTGGCGCCGGTGGTGCGGCAGGTGGTGGACGGACTGATGACGCTCGCGCGCGATCGCGGGGTGGACATGAAGGTGAGCGCGCCGGACGAGCCGCTCGTCGTGCTCGGCGAACGCGACGAGCTCGTTCGCGCGCTCGAGAACCTGGTCGAGAACGCGCTCAAGTACGGCGCTGCCGGCAAGCGCGTCGACATCACCTTGGTGCGCGGGCAGACGCGCGCCGGTACGCCGGAGGTGCGCATCACAGTGCGCGACTTCGGGCTCGGCATCCCGCCCGAGCATCTGCCGCGGCTGACCGAGCGTTTCTACCGCGTCGACGTTGCCGACAGCCGCTCGCAAGGCGGCACGGGTCTCGGCCTCGCGCTGGTCAAGCACGTGCTCAACCGGCATGGCGGCCGCATCACCATCGAAAGCACGCCGGGCGCCGGAGCGGCTTTCACAATGCACATCCCACTGCACAGCGCCGAAACCGGCCAGGGCAGAAAAAGTCAATAATTTCAGTCGCTTGTTATGTCATCCATCTGTCGCAAAACGGTAATATACCGGTGACACGCGGCCTCTAAGGCTGCCCCGGTCTCGGATCGACAGACGTTGCGTGCACAAGCAACCGCGGCCCGGGGCACATGGAGTGAGTTCGTCAAAACAACGCGGCCGGTCGCCTGCGGGGGCGCATCGACACGAGCGCGGCCCTGTACCGCCGTGGCCGCCAACACGGAGATATCTCGTGAAACTCTGGACCACCCTGGCTGCTGCCGGCCTGATCGCCGTTGCGGCGCATGTTCCGGCCAAGGCTGCCGACATCTCGGGTGCCGGCGCAACGTTTCCCTATCCGATCTATGCGAAGTGGGCCGATGCTTACAAGAAGCAGACCGGCAACGGCCTGAACTACCAGTCGATCGGCTCGGGCGGCGGCATCAAGCAGATCACCGCGCGCACCGTCACCTTCGGCGCGTCCGACATGCCGCTGCAACCGGCTGAACTCGACAAGATCGGCGTCATCCAGTTCCCGACCGTCATGGGCGGCATCGTCCCGGTCGTGAACCTCGATGGCATTGCCAGCGGCGACCTGACGATCGACGGCGCGACGCTCGCCAAGATCTATCTCGGCGAAATCAAGAAGTGGGACGATCCGGCGATCAAGAAGCTCAACCCGACCGCCAAACTGCCGTCGCAGGCGATTGCGCTGGTGCACCGTTCGGACGGCTCGGGCACGACCTTCATCTTCACCAACTACCTCTCGAAGGTGAGCCCCGCCTGGAAGGACAAGGTCGGCTCTTCGACTGCGGTCGAGTGGCCGGGCGGCATTGGCGCCAAGGGCAATGAAGGCGTCGCCAACGGCGTCGTGCAGACCAAGGGCGCGATTGGCTACGTCGAGACCGCCTATGCCAAGCAGAACAAGCTGACCACGATGAAGATGGTCAACAAGGACGGCAAGACCGTGACCGCCACGCCGGAAGCGATCATGGCCGCCGCGTCGGGTGCCGATTGGGCGAAGGCGCCGGGCTTCTACATGATCCTGACCGACGAGCCGGGCGCGCAGTCGTGGCCGATCGCCGGTGCGACCTTCATCCTGATTCCGAAGCGGCCGAAGGATGCGGCCGCCGCCAAGGAAGCCCTCGATTTCTTCGCCTGGGCCTACAAGAACGGCGGCGAGATGGCGTCGAGCCTCGACTACATCCCGATGCCGGCCAATGTCGTGCAGCTGATCCAGGCCAAGTGGAAGAATGAGGTCAAGGACGGCGCCGGCAAGCCGGTGTTCTAAGCCTGACAAACGGAAAAGGCGCCCCCGGGCGCCTTTTCCACTCGACCGCCCCCGTGGGGCATTGTTATGCCGGAGCTGAGGTTCGCACAGGCGACCGCGGCGGCCCGGCGGCAGAGAAGAGTAACAGTCGGAGTCGCCGCGCATGGTCGATCTGGCACTAAAGGGCGAGGCTGTCTCCGTGAGCAAGCCTTCAGATCGCGTCGACGTTCTCAAGCGGCTTCGTCTCAACGATCTGGTCTTTCGCATCCTGACGCGCAGCGCGGCGATCGCCGTGCTGATCATCCTCGGTGGCATTATCATCTCGCTGGTGCATGGCGCCTGGCCGGCGCTGGCGAAATTCGGGTTCGGCTTTCTCGTCAGCGACACCTGGAACCCGGTGACCGAGAAATTCGGCGCCGTCGCGCCGATCTACGGCACGCTCGTCACCTCCGCGGTCGCGATGGTGATCGCGGTGCCGGTCGGTCTGTTCATCGCGATATTCCTGACCGAGCTCTGCCCGATGTGGCTGCGGCGCCCGATCGGCATCGCCATCGAGTTGCTCGCCGGCATTCCCTCGATCATCTACGGCATCTGGGGCCTGTTCGTGTTCGCGCCGTTCCTGCAGCAATACGTGCAGCCATTCATCATCGACGCGTTCGGCAACGTACCGATCCTGTCGGACCTGTTCGCCGGGCCGCCCTACGGCATCGGCATCCTGACCGCCGGCCTGATCCTCGCGATCATGGTGCTGCCGTTCATCACCTCGATCTCGCGCGACGTCTTCGCCGCGGTGCCGCCGGTGTTGAAGGAAGCCGCCTACGGGCTCGGCTGCACCACCTGGGAAGTTTCACGCGACGTGGTGCTGCCGTTCACCCGGGTCGGCGTCATCGGCGGCGTGATGCTCGCGCTCGGCCGCGCGCTGGGCGAGACCATGGCCGTCACCTTCGTCATCGGCAACGCGCACCGCATCTCGCCGTCGCTGCTGGCGCCGGGCACCACGATCTCCGCGACCATCGCCAACGAATTCACCGAGGCGGTCGGCGATACCTACACCTCGTCGCTGATCGCGCTCGGCCTCATCCTTTTCGTCATCACCTTCATCGTGCTCGCCGCCGCGCGATTGATGCTGATGCGGCTCAACGCGCGGGTGGGGACCTAGCACATGGCCCTCTACGAGAAACGCCGTCGCCGCAACATCGTCGCCATGGGCCTGGCGGTCGCCGCCACCTTGTTCGGGCTCGCCTGGCTGGTGCTGATCCTCGGCGTGCTGCTGTGGGAAGGCTTCAGCGGCCTGTCGCTGGCGGTGTTTACGCAGATGACGCCTCCGCCGGGCGCGGCCGGCGGCCTCCTGAACCCGATCGTCGGCAGCCTGGTGATGACCGGCATCGCCGTCGCGATCGGCACGCCGCTCGGCATGCTCGCCGGCACCTACATGGCCGAATACGGCCGCTACGACAAACTCACGATGGTCGTGCGCTTCATCAACGACATCCTTTTGAGCGCGCCGTCGATCGTCATCGGCCTGTTCATCTATGAAGTGATGGTGGCGCAGATGGGCCACTTCTCCGGCTGGGCCGGCGCAGTGTCGCTCGCGGTGATCGTCGTACCGGTCGTCGTGCGCACGACCGAGGACATGCTCATCCTGGTGCCCGACACCTTGCGCGAGGCTGCCGCCTCGATCGGCCTGCCGCGCTCCTTGATGATCCGCAAGGTCGCCTACCGCGCCGCGCGCGCCGGCATGGTGACCGGCGTGCTGCTCGCGGTGGCGCGCATCTCCGGCGAGACGGCGCCGCTCTTGTTCACGTCGCTCAACAACCAGTTCTGGAGCGTCAACCTCAACGCGCCGGTGGCGAGCCTGCCGGTGGTCATCTACCAGTTCGCGCTGAGCCCCTATCACGATTGGCAAAAGCTCGCCTGGACCGGCGCGCTGATCATCACGCTCGCGGTGCTTGCGCTCAGCATCATCGCCCGCACCCTTTCCGCAGCGAGTAAATCGTCATGAGCATCGCCGACTACTCCAACGCCCTTCCCGGCAACCGGACGGCCAGGGCCGAAGGGCTCGCCGAGAAGATTTCGGTGCGCAATCTCGACTTCTTCTACGGCGATCACCGCGCGCTCAAGAGCGTGACGGTGCCGCTCTATCAGGGCCACGTGACCGCCTTCATCGGCCCGTCGGGCTGCGGCAAGTCCACGCTGCTGCGCGTGCTCAATCGCATGTACGATCTTTACCCGCACCAGCGCGCGACCGGCCTCGTCACCCTCGACGACGAAAACATCCTGTCGGCGTCGCAGGATCTCAACCTTCTGCGCGCCAAGGTCGGCATGGTGTTCCAGAAGCCGACGCCGTTTCCGATGACCATCTACGAGAACATCGCCTTCGGCATCCGGCTCTACGACAAGCTGTCGAAGTCCGAGGTCGACGACCGCGTGCGCGTGTCGCTCGAGCGCGCCGCGCTGTGGAACGAGGTCAAGGACAAGCTCAACGCCTCGGGACTGTCGCTGTCCGGCGGCCAGCAGCAGCGCCTGTGCATCGCCCGGACCGTGGCGGTGAAGCCAGAAGTCATCCTGTTCGACGAGCCGTGCTCGGCGCTCGACCCGATCTCCACCGCCAAGATCGAGGAGCTGATCTCCGAGCTCAAGGACGACTACACGATCGCCATCGTCACCCACAACATGCAGCAGGCGGCGCGCGTCTCCGACTTCACCGCCTTCATGTATCTCGGCGAGCTCATTGAATTCGGCGAGACGAGCACGATCTTTACCGCGCCGAACGACCGGCGCACCCACGACTACATCACCGGCCGCTTCGGCTAGGTGGAGGGCGAACGATGACCGAGCACCACACCGTCAAGGCTTTTGACTCCGACCTGCAGGAGCTTGCGCGCATGGTCGCCGAAATGGGCGGCCTCGCCGAGCGGCAGGTCGCCGACGCCGTCGATGCGCTCGCCCGCCGCGACACCGCGCTGGCGCAGCGCGTCACCGCCGCCGACGCGCAGATCGACGCTCTGCAGCGCGAGATCGAGGAGAAATCGGTGCTGACCATCGCCCGCCGCCAGCCGGTGGCGAGCGATCTGCGCGAGGTGGTCGGCGCGCTGCGGCTCGCCAACGATGTCGAGCGCATCGGCGATCTCGCCAAGAACATCGCCAAACGTGTCATCGCTCTCAACGGCGAATTCCCGCCGCCGAAGCTGATCCGCGGCGTCGAGCACATGACCGACCTGCTGCTCGGCCAGCTCAAGGCGGTGCTCAACGCCTACGCGCGTCGCAGCGTCGCCGAGGCGATGGCGGTGTGGCGTGGCGACGAGGAGATCGATGCGGTCTGCACGTCGGTGTTCCGCGAACTGCTCACCTACATGATGGAAGACCCGCGCAACATCACCTTCTGCATCCATCTGTTGTTCTGCGCCAAGAACATCGAGCGCATGGGCGACCATGCGACCAACATCGCCGAGACGGTGCACTACATCATCGAGGGCAAGCCGATCGCCGATCAGCGGCCGAAGGGCGACACCACCACGCTTGCTGCCTTGCGCAAGGCGGGCGAAGTCTGAAGGCCTGACGCATGAACGCGCGAATTCTGATCGTCGAGGACGAAGAGCCGCTGACCATGCTGCTCCGCTACAACCTTGAAGCCGAAGGCTACGAGGTCGACAGCGTGGCGCGTGGCGACGAGGCCGACACCCGGCTGAAGGAGAAGGCGCCCGACCTGGTGGTGCTCGACTGGATGCTGCCCGGCCTGTCCGGCATCGAATTGTGCCGCCGGCTGCGCGCGCGTCCCGAGACCAAGGGGCTGCCGATCATCATGCTCACAGCGCGTGGCGAGGAGAGCGAGAAGGTGCGCGGGCTGGCCACCGGCGCCGACGACTACATCGTCAAGCCGTTCTCCGTGCCGGAGCTGATCGCGCGCGTGCGCGCGCTGCTGCGCCGCGCCAATCCGGAGCGCGTGGCGAGCGTGCTGGCGATCGGCGACATCGAGCTCGATCGCGACAAGAAGCGCGTGACGCGCTCGGGCCGCGCCGTCGATCTCGGGCCGACCGAGTACCGGCTGCTCGAGTTCCTGATGGAGCGGCCGGGCCGCGTGTTCTCGCGCGAGCAGTTGCTTGACGGCGTGTGGGGCTCGGACATCTACATCGACGAGCGCACTGTCGACGTGCACATCGGCCGCCTGCGCAAGGCGATCAGCCGCGGCCACGAGGCGGACCCGATCCGCACCGTGCGCGGCGCCGGCTATTCGCTCGACGACCGCTTCGGCCGGGCGAATTGACTGTCCCGTCATCCTGAGGCGTCCGCGCGCAGCGCGGGCCTCCAAGGATCTGTGATCCTGCGATCAGCGCGGTTCTGACTCTGAGACCCTTCGAGGCGCGCTTCGCGCGCTCCTCAGCGTGACGGACACGGCCTCCCAAACAAAATGGCCGGGCATTGGCCCGGCCATCGAAGACGATCGCGGCGGCGCTCAGCCGCGGAACGGCCGCTTGTCGCGGCGGCGGTCGTGCGCCGGCTGGTAGGCAACGCGGCAGTGATACGAGCAGTACGGCAGCTCGTTGGCGGTGTCGCCGCCGCAGAAGAAGAAATCGCCAGCGCCCGGATCGCCGACCGGCCAGCGGCAGGTGTGCTCGTTGAGCTGCAGCAGCGTCTTGCGCTGCTCGACCGGGATCTCCAGCAGTTGGGGCTCCGGCTCGAGGTCGTAGTCATAGGCCAGCGCGGTGTTGCCGCGGATCGCCGGGCGCGACACCCGCAGCATGTGGCCCGAGGTGCGAGCCTTGCGCGGCCGGGGCGCGGCCGACGAGGGGCTCTTGGCCCGTCCGGACAGGCCGAGGCGGTGCACCTTGCCGATGACGGCATTGCGGGTGATGCCACCGAGCTCGGCGGCAATCTGGCTCGCCGACAGCCCATCCGACCAAAGCTTCTTCAGGAGTTCCACCCGTTCGTCGGTCCAGCTCATGGGTTTGCGGCCTCCCAGCCTCTCGCTTGAATCCATCCCCGTTCGCCGGGCGCCGTGTCTCGGCGCCTGAACGCTCACGCTCCAGGGATGAACAGAAATCTCGTCTCCCGGTACGACATGTCGTACCGCCTGAGCCAAAAGCTACACCAGTGCTTGACTCAGGCACAAGCTTTTGCCATCGCCAAAGCCCCAACTACCAACAGGTTTTCCTTTAGAATCGGCACTTGCGGCATAATTGAGTCGCTTGATTCGGTTCTTTGCCGCCGTTGACCGGACCGGGCGCGGCTCATAGAATGCCAAAAGTGCCGCCCGGCGAGGCGGCACATTTCTTTTCGGGGCCCGCGCGTGATCCCGAAAAGCGTGCTCCCGGAAGCGCTTAAGGCGTGAGCGGGGCGGCGACACCACCGCGCGCAGACGATAACGTTCGAGACAATGCCTGTAAGCCCGCACCTATTGCCGACCTATGCGCGTGTCGACCTTGCTTTCGAGCGGGGCGAAGGCGCCTGGCTCTATACGGCCAAGGGCGAGCGCTACCTCGATTTCGCCTCCGGCGTCGCCGTGAACGCCCTCGGCCATGCGCACCCGGTCCTGACCAAGGCCTTGACCGAGCAGGCGCACAAGCTCTGGCACGTGTCCAACCTCTACCGCATTCCTGGCGCCGAGACGCTCGCCGACCGGCTGTGCGCGGCGTCCTTCGCCGACGTGGCGTTCTTCTGCAATTCCGGCACCGAGGCGATCGAGGGCGCCATCAAGATGGCGCGCAAGTATCAGGCCGTCTCCGGCAAGCCCGAGCGCTACCGCATCGTCACCTTCGAGGGCGCCTTCCACGGCCGCACGCTGGCGGCGCTGTCGGCGACCGGCAACAAGAAGTATCTCGACGGCTTCGGGCCGCCGGTCGAGGGTTTCGACCAGGTCGCCTATGGCGATCTCGAGGCGGTGAAGAAGGCGATCGGCCCCGAGACCGGCGCCATCCTGATCGAGCCGGTGATGGGCGAGGGCGGTGTGCGCGTCGTGCCGCACGCTTTCCTGCGCGCGCTGCGCAAGCTCTGCGACGAGCGCGGCCTGCTCCTCATGTTCGATGAAGTGCAGAGCGGTGTCGGCCGCACCGGTGCGCTGTTCGCTTACGAGCACAGCGGCGTGACGCCAGACATCATGGCGCTGGCCAAGGCGCTCGGCGGCGGCTTCCCGGTCGGCGCCGTCCTCGGTACGGCCGAAGCGGCTAAGGGCATGACGGCCGGCACGCATGGTTCCACCTTCGGCGGCAATCCACTCGCCATGGCGGTGGCCAATGCCGTGCTCGACGTCATCAATACCAAGGACTTCCTGGCGCAGGTGAAGCAGACCGCGCTGCGCTTCAAGCAGAAGCTGGCCGAGTTGCAGGACCGGCATTCCTCGGTGATCGCCGAGGTGCGTGGCGAAGGCCTGCTGATGGGCCTGCGCATGGTGCCGCCGGCCTCGGCCATGGTCGATGAATTGCGCACCGAGAACATGCTGGTGCCCGCCGCCGGCGACAATGTCGTGCGCCTGCTGCCGCCGCTCATCATCGGCGAGGCGGAAATCGATTACGCCGTCAATGCGATCGACCGCGCCTGCGTGCGGCTTTCGCAGATGCATGCACCCAAGAAGGGGGCGGCATGATGCGCGAGGTCCGGCATTTCCTCGACCTGATCGACGTCTCCAAGGCCGATCTCCAGGCGATGATCGACAACAGCCGCGCCATGAAGGCGGCGCGGTCACGCGGGCATGACTCCAAGCCGCTCGCCGGCAAGACTTTGGCCATGATCTTCGACAAGCCGTCGACCCGCACGCGCGTGTCGTTCGACGTCGCCATGCGCCAGCTCGGCGGCGAGGCGATCATGCTCACGGCGCAGGAGATGCAGCTCGGCCGCGGCGAGACGCTCGCCGATACCGCGCGCGTGCTCTCGCGCTTCGTCGATGCCATCATGATCCGCATCCTCGACCACGAGGCGATTGCCGAGCTCGCGCAGCATGCCACCGTGCCGGTGATCAACGGACTGACGCGCCGCTCGCATCCCTGTCAGGTGATGGCCGACGTCATGACTTTCGAGGAGAAGAAGGGCCCGATCCGCGGCCGCACCGTCGCCTGGACCGGCGACGCCAACAACGTGCTCGCCTCGTGGATGCATGCGGCCGAGCGCTTCGACTTCCGTCTGCGCGTCGCTACGCCCGCCGAGCTCAAGCCGAAGAAGTGGCTCAAGGACTGGGTCAAGGCGTCCGGCGCCTCGGTCGAGATCGGCACCGATCCGGAGGCGGCGGTCAAGGACGCCGACTGCGTCGTCACCGACACCTGGGTGTCGATGGGCGATCGCGACGGCAAGCACCGCCACAACATCCTGAAGGGCTATCAGGTCAATTCCCGGCTGATGGCCAAGGCGAACCCGGACGCGCTGTTCATGCACTGCCTGCCGGCGCACCGCGGCGAGGAGGTCACCGACGAGGTGATGGACGGGCCGCAGTCGGTCGTGTTCGATGAGGCGGAGAACCGCCTGCACGCGCAGAAGGGTGTGCTCACCTGGTGCCTGCACGCCGAGGCGTGATGGCGTCGGGGCGCGCGGAACAGCCTCTCGAAAATCCGCGCTCGCGCGCTACATAAGACGCATGTCTGAACCTCGCACAGAAATCCCCTCGCGCGCGCCGTCGGCCCTTGCCGTCGACGACATCGTGCTGCCGTTCGAAGTTTCCTCGCTCGACCTGCGCGGGCGCGTCGTCCGTCTCGGGCCCGTGGTCGACGAGATCCTGGAGAAGCACGCCTATCCGCAACCGGTGGCGAAGCTGCTCGGCGAGGCCATCGTCCTCACCGTCATGCTCGGCTCGGCGCTGAAGATCGAGGGCCGCTTCATCCTGCAGACGCAGACGGACGGTCCGGTGCGCATGCTGGTGGTCGACTTCACCGCGCCCGGCAAGGTCCGCGCCTGCGCGCGCTACGACAAGGGCCGCGTCGCCGAGGCGATCACGGCGGGCAAGACCGACGCCGGCGCCATCCTGGGGCAGGGGCATCTGGCGATGACCATCGACCAGGGGCCCGACATGAGCCGTTACCAGGGTCTGGTGGCGCTCGATGGCGGCACGCTGGAGGACGCAGCGCACGAGTATTTCCTTCGCTCCGAGCAGATTCCGACGCGGGTGCGCCTCGCGGTCGCCGAGGAACTGCGGGCCGGCGAAGGCGGCGCCAGCCATCGCTGGCGGGCCGGCGGCATCATGCTGCAGTTCCTGCCGAAGTCACCGGAGCGCGCGCGCGTCGCCGATCTTCATCCGGGCGACGCCCCGGAAGGGGTCGAGCCGCACGTCGTCGAGGAGGACGACGCCTGGGTCGAGGGGCAGGCGCTGGTCTCGACGGTGGAGGACCTCGAACTGATCGATCCGTCGCTGTCGAGCGAGCGGCTGGTCTACCGGCTCTTCCATGAGCCGGGGGTCCGCGTCTTCCAGCCCGGCGACGTCCGTGCCGAATGCTCCTGCTCGCGCGAGACTGTGGAGTCGATGCTCAAGAACTTCTCGCAGGACGACCGCGACCACATGGTCGAGGACGGCAAGATCTCCGTCACCTGCGAATTCTGCAGCGCGAACTACCAGTTTGCTCCCGGCGACGTGGGCGCCGGCGAAGAGTAACCAAGAGCA
This sequence comes from Pseudolabrys sp., assembly GCF_035943735.1. Classification (GTDB taxonomy): domain Bacteria; phylum Pseudomonadota; class Alphaproteobacteria; order Rhizobiales; family Xanthobacteraceae; genus Pseudolabrys. Next base: position 37,663 of record NZ_DASZBV010000009.1, on the reverse strand, counting down.
GCTTTATCGCGGGGAGGAGACGGCCCCGCAATGCAGGCGCGGTATGCCGGTGCTATGGTCGCGCGCGATGCGCGCGATTCTCCTCCTCCTGATCCTTCTCGTCCCGCTGCCGGCGCTGGCGCAAAGCTGCCCGGCGCCGCTTGCCGGCGCCCGCAAGCTCGTGCTCGTCACGGCGCTCGACATGGCCAGCGCGAATGCCACCCTGCAGCGCTTCAACCGCCCCACGCCGCAGGCGCCCTGGAAGGCGGACGGCGGCCCGGTCGCGGCGCTGGTCGGTCATAACGGCATGGGCTGGGCGCACGCCTTCCGCGCTTATGCGAAGGACCGGGAGCCGATCAAGGTCGACGGCGACAAGAAGGCGCCGGCGGGCTTCTATCGGATCGGCCGTCCGTTCGGCTTCCAGCCCTCGCGGCTACGCGACTATCTGCGCCTCGCCGAAGGCACGGTCTGCGTCGACGATCCGCACGCGCGCGCCTACAACACCATCACCAGCCGCGCCAAGGTCGGCAATCGCGTGCACGGCGAGAACATGTCGCGCGTGCCGGACTACGCGCACGGGCTCGTCGTCGACTACCCGACCGATGCAAAGGCTCGCGCCGGCTCGTGCATCTTTATCCACGCCTGGCTGCCGGGAAAGACCGGCACCGCCGGTTGCGTTGCGGTGCGCACGCCGGCCGTCCTGAAACTGCAGGATTTCGCGCAGGGAGGGGCGGTGCTGGCCGTTCTACCCAAGCAGGCGCTCGACCGGTTCAAGGAATGCCTGCCGCAGGCGGCTAATTGATCGTCCGTTCGGCGTAGGAAGAGTCGAGCGAGAAGGCGGGGACATCGATATCGAAATGCTCGCCCTTGTCGGTGATCATGCCGTAACTGCCCACCATGAAGCCGGACGGCGTCGGCAACGGCACACCGCTCGTATATTCGTAGGATTCGCCCGGCTTGAGCACCGGTTCTTCGCCGACGACGCCGGGGCCGCGCACCTCCTGCAACTTGCCGGTGGCGTCGGTGATGCGCCAATGCCGCGTTTTGAGCTGCACCGTCTCGCCGCCGAGGTTGGCGATGTCAATGGTATAGGCCCAGAAGAAATAATTGTTCGCCGGCGACGAGCGCTCGGAGAGGAAGCGCGGCGTCACGGTGACTTCGATCTTGCGGGTTACGGCCCGATACATTCAAAAATCCGTCAACTAAGAGTCCGCCAAACATATGCCGCGGATTCGTGTTGTTCCGGGGCAGTCGGCGGGGATTATGGCCTCAATGCCGCAGGAAAGAAAAGCCGTTCATGGCGCCCGTAACCTCCGAACGCGATCTGCGGCTCGATCTGTTCCGGGGCATCGCGCTCTGGCTGATCTTCCTCGACCATATCCCGTCGAACGCGGTGAGCTGGATCACCATCCGCAATTACGGATTTTCCGACGCGACGGAAATCTTCGTCTTCATTTCCGGTTATACCGCGGCATTCGTTTACGGCCGCGCCATGCGGCAGCACGGCTTTATCGTCGCCGCGGCCCGCATCCTCAGGCGCGCCTGGCAGATCTACGTGGCGCATGTGTTCCTGTTTGCGATCTACCTCGCCGAGATCGCCTACGTCGCGCATTCCTTCAGCAATCCGCTGTTCACCGAGGAGATGGGCGTCCTCGATTTCCTGCGCAATCCCGACGTCACCATCATCCAGGCGCTGCTTTTGAAGTTCAAGCCGGTCAACATGGACGTGCTGCCGCTCTATATCATGCTGCTGGTCGGGTTTGCGCCGGCGCTGTGGCTGCTGTTGCGCGCGCCGTCGCTGGCGCTGATCGCCTCGGCCGCCCTCTATGTGCTCATGGACATCTTCGGTTGGAATATCGCTGCCTATCCGAGCGGCGTGTGGCTGTTCAACCCGTTCGCCTGGCAACTGCTGTTCGTGTTCGGCGCCTGGTGCGCGCTCGGCGGTGCCAAGCGGCTGGCGTGGTTCATCAGTTCGCGGGTGACGTTGGCGCTCGCCGTCGCCTATCTCGGCTTCGCCTTCTTCGTCGCGATGACGTGGTATTTCCCGCGGCTTGCGCCGTATCTGCCGCGCATCATCGGCGATAACATCTATCCGATCGACAAGACCAATCTCGACGTCCTGCGCATCCTGCATTTCTTCGCGCTGGCGGTGATCACCGTCAATTTCGTGCCGCGCGACTGGCCGGCCCTGCGCACGCCGTGGGCCGAACCCGCGATCATTTGCGGCCAGCATTCGCTCGCCATCTTCTGCCTCGGCGTGTTCCTGGCGTTCGCCGGCCACTTCGTGTTCACCGAAGTCTCCAACCGGCTGCTGACGCACGTCATCGTCAGCGTGTCCGGCATCGCCATCATGGTTGCCACGGCGGCCCTGCTGACATGGTATAGGAATGTCGAGAGGGGGCCGCGACCGCCGGCGGCAAAGCCGGGGTTTGCTGGGGGCGACGCATGAGGACGCGTTCAGCGGTTCTGCTGGCATTCGTTGTGTTGGCGGGATCGGCGAAGGCCGAGATGCCGCAGGAGTGCCTGGTGGCGCGGCCTTTGCTCGAGGAGAGCAACCATCTGCCCAAGGCGGCGGCGGCCATCGCCGCCAAGCGCCTCACCGTATTGGTGCTGGGCGCCGGCTCCTCGTCGCTGCCGGGTCCCGCCGGTGCCGAGATGGCGTATCCCGCCCGCCTGAAGGCCGCGCTGCAGGCCGCGCTGCCGGGGGTCGCCGTGACGCTGGCCACCGATGTCACGGCCCGGCGCACCGCGGTTCAGATGGCGGACTTGCTGGCCGGCGATGTGAAGCGAGCCAGGCCGGATCTGATTGTCTGGCAGACGGGCACGGTCGACGCCATGCAGGGCGTCGATCCCGACCTGTTCAATCAGGCCCTCGACCGCGGCATCGCCGCTGCCAAGGCTGGCGGCGCCGACATGATCTTGATCAACGCCCAGTATTCTCCCCGCACGGAGTCGATGATTGCACTGAGCACCTACGTGGAAGTCATGCGCTGGGTTGCAGTGCAACATGAAATTCCGATGCTCGATCGCTTTGCGATTATGAAATTGTGGAGCGATCTGGGAACCTTCGACCTGTATTCTGCCACCAAGGCGCTTGACACGGCCGGGCAGGTACACAATTGCATAGGGCAACTTCTATCCGCGCTCATCGTGGACGCGGTCAAACCTGAAGAACCGCCGAAAGGCGGGCAATGACGCAGGACCCCGACGGGGGGCACCGGGGGCCGGTCCTGCGATGAGCAAGCGCCGGGGCCGGGGAGTATCTCGTTTGCAGGCACTTTCTTTCGTTCGTCGCGGCGTGACACCACTGGCGCTCGCCGCCACCTTCGCTTTGCCGCTCGCGGCCCGCGCGGCCGAACCGACGTGCCAGACGGCTCAGGAACTGGCGCGCTTCAGCAATCCGCTGCATCACCTTGCGCAGAAGCTGACCGGTCGCGACTCCGTCACGATCGTGGCCATCGGCTCGTCCTCGACGCAGGGCGCCGGCGCGAGTTCGCCGGCGGCGAATTATCCGAGCCGCTTGCGCGCCGAATTGCAGAAGCTTTATCCGCACAACAAGATCGTCGTGATCAACCAGGGCATCGGCGGCGAGGAAGTCCCCGACATGCTGAAGCGCTTCGACGACGCGGTCGTCAAGGCGAAGCCCGATCTCGTGCTCTGGCAGCTCGGCACCAATTCGGTCGTGCGCGGCCACATGAGCAGCGAGCAGGGCGCGCTGATCCGCGCCGGCCTGAAGAAGATCCGCTCGACCGGCGCCGACGTCGTGCTGATCGATCCGCAGTTCGCGCCCAAGGTGATCGCCAAGCCGGAATCCGAGCGCATGGTCGAACTGATCTCGGTCACGGCGAAGCAGGAGAACGTCGATCTCTTCCGCCGCTACGACGTGATGAAGCGGTGGCACGACGTCGATCATCTGCGCTTCGAGGCGTTCGTGTCGCCCGATGGCCTGCACATGAACGACTGGAGCTACGCCTGCATGGCCAAAGGGCTCGGGCAGGCGATCGCCGAAGCCGCGCAGCGACCGGTGGTGTCGGCCACGGTGTCCGCGCGCGCGAAGGCGCAGTAGCATTGTTCTTTACCTCCCTCTGAAAGGGGGAGGTCGCTCGCCAGGCAAAAGCGCGGTTACGCGGGTCTTCGACGCACGACGCGAGCGGGTGGGGCATTGCCATTTTTCCAATTCGGAAAAGTGGACCGCCATCCCGACCCTTCCCCTTTCAGGGGGAAGGAGAAGAAGCCCTCACACCTTCTCGAGCGCGCCGGTGAGATCGTCGAGCAGATCGTCGACATGCTCGAGGCCCACAGACAGCCGCACCAGCCCGTCGCCGATGCCGAGCTCGGCGCGCTGCTCCGGCGTCAGCCGCTGGTGCGTCGTCGTCGTCGGATGCGTGATCAGGCTCTTGGCGTCGCCGAGATTGTTGGTGATGCCGATCAGCGACAGGCCGTTGAGGAAGCGGAACGCGCCGGCTTTGCCGCCCTTGATCTCGAAGGCGATCAGGGTCGAGGCGCCGGTCATCTGCTTGGCGACGATCGCCGCCTGCGGATGGTCCTTGCGGCCCGGATAAACGAGCCGCGTGAGCTTGTCGTGGCCGGCGAGCTTGTTCGCGATAATGCCCGCAGTCTCGGTCTCGCGCGCGACGCGCACCGACAGGGTCTCGAGCCCCTTCAACAGCACCCAGGCATTGAACGGCGACAGCGACGGCCCGGTCTGGCGCAACAGCTGATGATAATTGTCGACGATGATCTTCTCCGTCGCCAGGATGCAGCCGCCGAGCACGCGGCCCTGGCCGTCGATGTGTTTGGTCGCCGAATAGACGACGACGTCGGCCCCTAACTTGAGCGGGCTCTGGTAGAGCGGCGTCGCGAACACGTTGTCGACGACGAGCTTGGCGCCGGCGCCGTGCGCGATCTCGGCGACCGCCGCGATGTCGTAGACCTGCAAGGTCGGATTGGTCGGCGTCTCCATGAAGAACACTTTGGTGTTCTTGGTCACCGCCTTCTTCCACTGATCGAGATCGTCGCCGTCGACGAGCGTCGACGTGACGCCGAAGCGCCCCAGCCAGTCCTCGATCACCCAGCGGCACGAGCCGAACAAGGCCTTCGCCGCCACGACGTGATCGCCCATGCGCACGAGGCCCATCAGCGCGGTGGTCACCGCCGCCATGCCGGTCGAGGTCGAGCGCGCGGCCTCGGCGCCTTCGAGCGCGGCCATGCGCTGCTCGAACATGCTCATGGTCGGATTCGAGTAGCGCGAATAGACGTAGCCGGGGACCTTGCCGGAGAAACGCGCCTCGCATTCCTCGGCGCTCGGGTAGATGTAGCCCTGCGTCAGGAACAGCGCCTCGGACATCTCGCCGAATTGCGAGCGTAGCGTGCCGGCGTGGACCAGGCGGGTTTCGGGGCGGTAATCTTTCTTCGCGGACATGCGGGCCTCCCTGCGAGCCTGCACGGTCGAAGGGCCCGCGCAGGCAACAAAAAACCGGCCGGAGAAAAGTCTCGGCCGGGCTGCTTACGCGTCCCCGGCCTTTTAGCGAGTTGTTTTACGTGGCTGCAAGCCGGCCGGCTCAAATGACCACGGGATAAGCGAGGTTGTAGCGGGGGCGGGCGCTTCCCGTCAAGGCAGGCCTCGGGTTAGATCGGGACCGATCGCCGCAGGACGAGGACACTGGGTGGCACTCACTTTCGCCAACGAGCACAAGGGCATTCTGCCCGACCGCATGATCGCCATGCTGGCCGCGGACGGCGCCATCGTGCAGGCGCGGCCGTTTGCCGCTGACCAAATTCAGCCGGCGAGCCTCGACCTGCGGCTCGGCGCCGTTGCCTACAGGGTTCGCGCGAGCTTCCTGCCCGGCCGCACCTCAGTGGCGCAGCGCATCGCCGACCTCAAGCTGCATGAATTCTCGCTCGCCGACGGCGCCGTCTTGGAGACCGGCTGCGTCTACATCGTACCGCTGCTGGAAAGCCTGGCGCTGCCGAAGGATATTTCCGCCGCCGCCAATCCGAAGAGCTCGACCGGCCGGCTTGACGTCTTCACCCGCGTGATCGCCGATCAGACGCGCGGCTTCGACCGCGTCGAGCCTGGTTATCGCGGGCCGCTCTATGCCGAGATTTCGCCGCGCACCTTTCCGGTGCTGGTGCGCGAGGGCTCGCGGTTGTCGCAGATCCGCTTTCGCCATGGCCACGCGCAACTGACCGCCGACGAACTGCGCGACCTGCACGCGCGCGAGCGGCTCGTCGACGACGCGGCAGCCGACGTCAGCGAGGGCGTGACCTTCAGCGTCGATCTCTCCGGCAGCCTGTTGTCGCCGGCCGCCGGCGTCGACGGCGTTGTCGGCTATCGCGCCAAGCGTCACACCGGTTTGATTGATGTCGAGCGGCGCGCCGGCTACACGGTGCTCGACTTCTGGGAGCCGATCACCGCGCGGCCGGACAACAGCCTCATCCTCGATCCGAACGAATTTTATATTCTCGCCTCCAAGGAAGCGGTGCAGGTGCCGCCCGGCTACGCCGCCGAGATGGTGCCGTTCGACCCGCTGGTCGGCGAATTCCGCGTGCACTATGCCGGCTTCTTCGACCCCGGGTTCGGCTATGCCGGCGCCGGCGGCACCGGCTCGCGCGCGGTGCTCGAAGTGCGCTCGCGCGAGGTGCCGTTCATCCTCGAGCACGGGCAGATCGTCGGCCGCCTCGTCTACGAGAAGATGCTGGCGAAACCCGACACGCTTTACGGCACCGGCATCGGCTCGAACTATCAGGCGCAGAGCCTGAAGCTGTCGAAGCATTTCAAGGCTTAGGCCGTCGACCCGCTTGCGGCGCGGGGGCGCGATTGGCTATGGTCGCCGCCGACGCGGGCGTAGTTCAATGGTAGAACGGCAGCTTCCCAAGCTGCATACGAGGGTTCGATTCCCTTCGCCCGCTCCAAGCCCATGTCCGCTGAGAATCACACTCCCGCTTCGAGCAGACGACAGCGCTGAAAGAGGGGCTTCATGACATCGCCTAGGGTCCTGGGTCCGCGTGATGGCCATCTCGCAGTTTTAGGAGGTCTTGGCGCGCGACTTATCATTGAAGGAGAAGACGCTGGCAAGCATTTCGCGCTTGTAGAACATCCGATGCAGCCGCGAGCCTTGGCCGCTCCCATGCACCGGCACCATCGTGAGGACGAATATAGCTTCATCCTTGAGGGCAGTATCGGGGCGTTGCTCGGAGATACAGTGGTTATCGGCAATCCTGGAGACTTAATCTTCAAGCCGCGCGAACAGTGGCACACGTTCTGGAACGCGGGTGACACGCCCGCCCGAATATTGGAAATCATATCACCGGCTGGGTTCGAGAATTATTTCCGCGAGGCAGGAGCGGAGTTGAGCTGCGGCCATCCTGACCCGCAACGGCTCGCGGCGATCCGCTTACGCTACGCCCTCGACGTGGACATGAGCAGCGTTCCCGAGCTTATCCAACGCTTCGGGCTACACTTTCCGAGGGCCTGAATTGGCTTTTCTCAGCGGCCGTTGCGGCCTGCGGCGCGCCCGAAGTGCGGTCCTGACCCGCCTTGGACTTGCGCCGCGACCAACAGGACGGCCGCTGTTTGTCAGAAACAAATTTAGTCTACCGCGCATCCTTGCCGTAATTTGCGTTAGGTCAAAATGACTGGCCAAGCGCTAGCGTAAAAAAGCCGAGCAACGAATCCAATATGGCAGTCGTTCTCCATGCATCTGGCGCACCAGGCATTGACGGCCGATGACAAGATCGGAACGATGTTGCCGTGCAATGTGATTGTGCAGGACCTCGGCGGCGGAAAAATCGAAGTCGCGGCCATCGACTCAGCGACATCCATGGAGCAAGTCGGGAATCCGGCGCTCGAAATTATCGCCAAATCCGTCACCGGCAAACTTCAGCGCGTTATCGTCGCGATCTGATAATCGCAGGAAGCACAACGCACTCACAGTCTACGCATGTCTGCAAGGCCGGGCGGCTTGCTTGGGAACGCAATTGATTTGCACCGAACGGACAGCGAAAAGGAGGTTGTTGTGAAAGGCTTTGTGCAGGATATCGAGGATCTTGCTGTCAAGAATAACGATTTTCGCCGGGTGCTCTACACGGCAAAGCACTGCCAACTTGTCCTCATGGCGCTAAAGCCGAAGGAGGAAATCGGGGCCGAAGTCCATAAGCTCGATCAGTTCTTTCGCGTTGAAGAAGGAACCGGCGAGGCGGTTCTCGATGGCGTTCGGACGGCGATCAAAGCGGGCTTCGCGGTCGTCGTTCCAGCCGGCGCCAAGCACAACATCATCAATACCGGCAGTGCCCCGTTGAAGCTTTATACGCTGTATTCTCCGCCGAATCATCGAGACGGCGTCGTCCACCATACCCGCGCCGATGCGGAGGCCGATAACGAACACTTCGACGGCCAAACGACGGAATAAATTGCCCGCTGGGTACTGGCTGATCCCTGTTGTATAAGCTTGAACTGGGTTCGATGCAGAAGCGCGACAAGGCGCTATTCAGCATCGGCGTGGCTAGACAGGATATCGGTTTTGCCGAGCGAACGGGATAAATCCAAGGAGCAGAAAGCGGCCGAATCCGAAGTCGAGAGCTTCCGGAAGGACCTTGGGCCGTTCGTCGTCGCTGCTGAAACGACGCGTATGGCGATGGTGTTCACCGACGCCAAGGAACCCAATCACCCGCTCATTTTTGCCAATGACAGCTTTTTGTCTCTGGCTGGTTATAGCCGGACGGAAATAGTCGGCCAGAGTTTCGACGTTCTGCTCGGGCGCCCCGCCGAACCCGCGGTGCTGGCGCAGATTGAAGGCGCTTTCGCCGGCAGTTCCGAAGGAGATTTTGAGATTTGTTTTCGCCGCAAGGATGGCAGCAAGTTCTGGGCGGCCGTTTTCATCAGCCCGGTTCGCGACAAGGGCGGTGACGTTGTCCAGCATTTCGCCTCGTTCGTAGATGTGACCAAGCACATACAGGAGGAAGAGCACCTCCTGTTTCTGCTGGCTGAACTGAATCACCGCACTCAGAACACGCTCGCCACCGTGCAAGCGATTGCCGTGCAGACCTTGCGCGGCGCGGCGGACAAGGAAGTGGTTGAGGCCTTCGAGGGTCGAATACTGGCATTGTCAAAGGCCCACAGCCTGCTGGGAAGCAAGCAGTGGCAGGCTGTGGGTCTGCGCGAAATCATCGATCGGATTTTGCAGCCGTTTGGCCTCAACGACCGACGAATTGCCCATTTTTCGATTAGGGGCGACGACGTTCGCCTGCAACCAAAAGCGGCCTTGACCCTCGCCATGGTATTCCACGAACTGGCGACCAATGCCGCAAAATACGGCGCGCTCTCGAACGACGCCGCCGGAAAGATCGACATCGCTTGGCAGGTTGATCCGACGCCACAAGGTGGCCGGATGAGATTGCGATGGCAGGAAAGCGGTGGCCCGCCGGTGAAGCCGCCCAGGCGAAAGGGCTTCGGGTCGCGCCTGATCGAGGGCGGGCTGGCGCGGGACCTCGATGGCGAAGTTCACCTTGACTACAAGCCCGCCGGCTTAGTTTGCCAGATCACCATGCCAGTCCCCCGGTCGGCGGTTGGATGAGCCATGAATAGCCCCTTGTCAGGCCGCAGAGTCTTCGTCGTCGAGGACGAGATGATCGTGGCGTGGCTTCTTGAAGACATGCTCGCCGAATTAGGCTGTGTGGTCATTGGTCCCGTCGCCAAAGTCAATCAGGCGCTGGCGATGGTCGAGGCTAACGCCATCGACGTGGCGGTCCTTGATGTCAATCTCAACGGAGAAACGAGCTACCCAATCGCCGATGCGCTTATCGCGCGCGGCGTACCGTTAGTTTTTGTGACCGGCTATGACAAAGACAGAATGCTAAACGGCTACCAAGGCTTTCCGGTGTTGCAGAAGCCGTTTCACCGCGCGGAATTAAGCGCCACCCTGGCAAGACTGCTGACGCCAAAGGAGCCTACCGACGAGCCGGCACCGGCGGAAGGGCGATAAAAATCTACAATGCCCACGACGGCGAGAACTGCCGGGCTTTGATGTTGATCCAGGCAAGCCACGAGAACGGCCGCGGTCTTGCTTTGCAGGCCTGTCAATTTCCTTGAAGCGAAGCACTGCCTCGGGCGGGCGATTGCTGGTGCTGGCGTCTCCGGATGCGCTTTTGGGGAAATGACCTCCCTCTATGTGGTGCCGCAGCGCCGACCACCGCCTCAGCCCGATCCTAATCCGCAGCGCGCCTTTAGTCGGCTTCTGGCCCGTCCCGACCTAAGCTGACGCAGCAAGCGAAGTTCGCTATGCGGAGTAGAGCCGCTCCTCGTGCGAGACGTGCCCACGGCTGTGGACGAGCCATCGGGAGCGGACGGTGCGCCATCAGGAACTTGTCTTGAATAGTCGTTGCGTGAAACGGAAAGGCGACGATGTCCGAGAGGCTTGCTCGCAAATATCAGCGACCAGACTTTCAAATCTTGACAAGCGGATGCCGGATATCGGACGCGGCGTTCCGCGATCAGGCCGCGGACGCGGCCTCTTCCGTTTTAGCCGGGGGCTGATTTTCCACTGACCGCGCCGCCGGTTCGACGGTAATGTTGAAGTGGCGGAGAAAGAGCGGCGCGATGCGTGTCAGCTCTTCGTCACAGTCGGGCTTGGGCGCCCTTCCATAATTGACGGCTGCGATCGTCCAATTCGCATGGCCGCCGGTCGCCTCGGCGACAGGCGCGATGACGACGCCTGCCGCGTCGACGCAGCGACCGGCCTTGCGCAGGTAGGCGAGCAGCTTCTTTTCCAGCTCCGCCTTCTTCACGACCATGCGGTCGCTGACCATCTTCTTCGCCATGATGAGCATCCGTGGAGGATGCAATCCTAGCCTGCCCGAGGCGCCGAGGCGGCGGAGCGGGATACCGCAGGCGGCCGTTTCGTTAAACTGGGACAATAAAGCGTTTAGCGGTGACGCATTGCGTCGGGGACGACAGCACCGGCATCGGCGGCGCGTCAGCGCAAATTGCGCGTCAGGCGGTTGTGGATGGCGGTGGCGGCGATGGCCGCGTGTCCCACGGCGACGCTGAGCTGGTGCAGGTCGGTAACCACGTCGCCGGCGCCGAAAAGGCCGTCGACACTGGTGCGCTGGTGCTCGTCGACGCGGAGATTGCCGATGCCGTTGCAGGCGGCGCCGAGCGCCGTCGCAAGATCGGAGCGGACGTCGCAACCCATCGCCGGATAAAGAACGTCGAGCACGTGCGCGCCGCCACCGGCCACGCCGACGCTCACGGAGCCGGCCGAGGGCGTCACCCGCTGCGGCACGCCGGCGACGGTAATTCCCGCGTCATCGAGCGCCTGCGCCAGTTCGTTGTGCTTGCGCCCGTCGGTCGGAAACAGCCACACGTCGCGCGAATAGGTGCGCAGGAAGAGCGCCTTGTGTCCGGCCGTATCGAACGGACCGAGGACGCCGATGCGCTTGTCGCTCGCCTCGTAACCGTCGCAGATGGGGCAGAAGCGAATGGCGCCATGTGCGATCCCTTCATGCAGGCCTTCGATCGCCGGCTTCTTGTCGATGAGGCCGGTGGCGACGAGCACGGTGCGGGCGCGCAGGCTCTTGCCGCCAGCGTCGGCCGTGAACACGTCGCCGTCGCGGGCCAGCACCGTCACCGTGGCCTTCTCCAGTCCGGCACCGTAGAGCCGCACCTGCTCGCGCAGCTTCTCGAGCAGCGCCGGTCCGGCGATCCCTTTGAAGCCCGGATAATTGTGGCTCTCCGGGATGAGCGCGGCGCGGCTTTCGCCGGCGTCGACCACCAGCACGTCGCGCCGGTAACGGGCGAGGTAGATCGCCGCCGTCAAACCGGCCGGTCCGCCGCCGATGATGAGACAATCCAGCATGGTGAGTCAGGCGGCCGCTGCCGCGACCTCCGTGATCTCCACCCGCGGCATCAGATCGCGCACGTCGTCCGCCGTGCACAATTCGGTGCCGGGGCTCATGACCGCGGCCGAAGCGGCGGCCACTGCGACCCGAAATGCCCGGTCGAGCGCCTCGCCCTTGGCCAGGGCCGCGACGAGGCCGCCGAGAAAGCTGTCGCCGGCGCCGACGGCGCTGACCACTTCGATGCGCATCGGCTTTGCGCGCAGCGCGCGCTCCTCGCTCACCAGCAATGAGCCCTGCTCGCCCAGCGTCAGCGCCACGAGCTTGGTGCGTCCCGACTTGATCAGCGCGCGGCAGGCCGCGACGCAATCGGATTCCGTTTCGAGCTGCCGGCCGACGAATTCGCTCAATTCGTTCTGGTTCGGCTTGATCAGCGTGACGCCTTCCGCGAGCGCGGCGGCCAGCGACCGGCCCGACGTATCGATCACCATGCGCGCGCCGAGCGCGCGGGCGCGGCGCGTCATCTCGGCGTAGATGTCCTCGGGCACGCCCGGGGGCACGCTGCCGCTCGCCACCACGATGCGCGGCTTGTCCGCAAGCGAGGTCAATTTGTCGAGCACCGCCTCCCATTCGGGTCGGTGCAGCGGCGAGCCCGGCAGCACGAAGCGGAATTGCTGGCCGGTCTCCTCTTCATAGGCGGTGAAGTTCTCGCGCGTCTCGACATGCGACGGGGTGACGATGCTGTCGATGCCCTCGCGCTCGATCAGGCGATGCAGCAGTTGGCCGATGGCGCCGCCAGTCGGATAGATCGCGGCGACGTCGCCGCCGAGCCGGTGCACGACGCGCGCGACGTTGATGCCGCCGCCGCCCGGATCGCGCTTCGGCGCCGAGCAGCGCAGCTTCGCGGTCGGCTCGACGCGCGGCACGTTGACGAAAATGTCCACGGCCGGGTTGATCGTGAGCGTGACGATATCGGGCACGTTTCGTCTTTCGCTTCGCCTGATTTCCCCACAAAAACGGAGGGAATCGGAAAGAGAGTAATATTTTGTCGCAGAGGCGCCAATCGCGGTTTCAATCTTTCGCGAAAGTCATTTCCAGCAATCAAGCTGTGCGCACTCCAACGCTGCGGAACCATGACCGTTCCGCCGAAATGTGGTTACATCGGGGCCGGCCCTGTCGGCCACTCGGAGCATGCATGATCGATCCGCTTTACGCGCTGTCCGGATTTTTCGTCGGACTCCTCGTCGGCATGACGGGCGTCGGCGGCGGATCGCTGATGACGCCGCTGCTTATCCTGCTGTTCGGCGTGCATCCGGCTACGGCGGTCGGCACCGACCTGCTTTACGCGGCTGCGACCAAGACCGGCGGCAGTCTGGTGCACGGTCTGGCGCGCTCGATCGACTGGCGCGTGGTGCGGCGGCTCGCCACCGGCAGCATCCCGGCGACGATCCTGACGATGGCGGTGCTGTCGCGTTTCGATCTCGACAGCAGCGCCGCGCGCGGCCTCATCACCTTCGCACTCAGCGGCGCATTGTTCGTGACGGCTTTGGCGCTGGTGTTCGGCGGCACGCTGATCGGGCTGTACCGCGCGCGCGTGCAGCAGCTCGCGCCGGCGCGCACCGCCGCCAGCACGGTGGCGGTCGGGGCGGTGCTGGGGGTTCTGGTGTCGATCTCGTCGGTCGGCGCCGGCGCCATCGGCGTCGTTGCGCTGGTGCTGCTCTATCCGCACCTGCCGATGTCGCGCATCGTCGGCTCCGACATTGCGCATGCGGTGCCGCTGACGCTCATCGCCGGCGGCGGCCACTGGCTGATGGGTTCGGTTGACTGGCACATCATCGGTTCGCTGCTCGCCGGCTCGCTGCCCGGCATTTTCCTCGGCAGCTACTTTGCGGTGCGCATCCCCGAGCGGGCGCTCAAGCTGGTGCTCGCCGCGGTGCTGTTCGTGGTCGCCGGGCGCCTCGCCTACGAACACGCGACCTCGGCGTCGTCGGTGTTCACCGCCTTCAGCCGCCGCGCGGTGCCCTGAGCGAGCGGCCTCGCTCAGTCGGCATATTCCTTTTCGGCGAAGCCGATCAGTCGTTCGTACTCGCGGCGAATCGACCAGTAGCACTCGCATGCGCGCATCTCGAGGCCGGCGCGATCGGTCACGGTGACGTGGCCGCGCCGGTACTCGATCAATCCCATTTCGCTCAGCTGGCCGGCCGCGATCGTCACACTCGAGCGCCGCACGCCGAGCATCATGCTCAGGACCTCGTGCGTCAAAAGGAAATCGTCGTGCGGCATGCGGTCGTGCGCCATCAGCAGCCAGCGCGCGCAGCGCTGTTCGACGTCGTGAAAGCGGTTGCAGGCGACGAGCTGGGAGGTCTGCGTGTAGAGGGCGAAGGCGAAGCGACTCAGGACGCGATGCAGCGATTGGCTGCGCTCCAGGGCGCCGAGGAAGGCGCGCGCCGGCAGACGCAGCGCGTGCCCGGGCACCTGCATTTGCACGCCGGTCGGTGCGTGTTCGCTCTCCAGCAGGAGCGGCAGGCCGACAAAGCCTTCATTGCCCGTGGTGCCGACCTCGGCCGACGCGCCGTTTTCCATCGTCTTGGCGAGCGACGCCACGCCGCTCATCGGGAAGAAGACATGTTGAACCGGACGTCCCGCTTCACACAGCGGCGCGAGATAGTCGAGGCGGACTTCCTGCAAATGTGGGCGCAGCAGGCCGAGATCGTCCGCCGACAGACGATCGAGCAGATGATTGCGTTGCGGCACGGGCATTTTCGACACGATCGGCGCTCCGCGCAGTTTCAATGCAAATGTCGCGCACGCTGACGGACCTGGATGCGCGACCTTTCATGGAGAACCCGCCCGTTCGAATTCAGGTTCCGGCGACGGTTCCCTTGTGCGGTATTGATGCACCCTGACCGGGGTAAGCGAGTGACATGTCTGCATTTACTTGCGTCACATATTTGTGTCGCGGTGCTGCAAGGAGATGCGCTGCGTGGACCGCCGTTTTGAATCAGGCGATTGATGTCGGGTTGCGGCACGGCTTGCTGCCCGCAAGCAGGAGCGGAGATAGCAACGCTGTGCCGCCAAGCGTCAGCGCGACGCGATCGCCAGGGCGATATGAATTTAGCGGAACGGTGCAGGGGCCGCGTGCGCAGGTGGCAACGCGGCGCTGGCAGTTTGAGGCGCGATGAATTTGGAAATCGGGTTGGGCACGTTCCACAAGGCCGCCCAGATCATCAGGTCGAGCACAGCGAGCACCACGATGGTCGCGCCGAGGAACCAGCCGGTCACATCGACCGCATCCAGCCTGCGCTTGTGTCTGATTGACGCCATGGTGCCGTCGCCCTTCGTTTGGAGGGCAACGCCAGCCCGCGGGCGCCGTTCCGGCACGGTTTGCTGCGTCCGTCGTCAGGCCAGCCAGGTTGTTCGCGGCGTCGGCATGAGCCACCCGCGTTTCGCGCATGACTAACGGGGATTTACCCGCTGCATCGGATCGGTTTAACGCGACCGGCAGAATTTTCGGTCAATTTGAAACGAAATTGATCCTGGATGATTTCGATGTTTCCTGCCCGACCCGCCGATTTCCGCCGACGCGCCGTCTATCCGCGCGGCTCCATCGCGTGTCACGCCTGCGGAACCGCGATCCACGTCTACCGGCTGGCGACTCTGCCGGATGAAGTTTCGCTGCGTTGTCCCGCTTGCGGCGCGCGCGACTTCTACAGTTCGCGGGTGCTGACGGTCGAGCAGTTGCCCGAGCGCCGGCGCAAGCCGCGCGGCTGACCTACTTGGCGGCGGAGGCGATGCGGCTGGGCATCTTGCGATGCGGCGCCGGAGAATGTCGCCGCGCCGCCAGATTGAGCGTCGTGTGCCCGTGGTGGCGTGCGGCCTCGCGCACGGCGTGGGCGCCTCCGGCATGCGCGAGCTTGGACTGCGCGACCTTGGACTGCGCGGCCTTGGCGTTCGCGTCTCTGGCGTTCGCGAGCCGGGCCTCGCGGCGCGGCGCCGGTTCCGGCACCGGAATCCGATCGGGGCCGTTATAAGCGAGCAGGCCTGCTTCCTGCTGGCACGGCGCGCGTTCAGGGAGCTTGACGGCGGGCGTGCCGGCGCTGGCGGTCTTCCAGCCTTCGGCCGGCCGGCCGGTGATGGTTTTCACGTAGCCCTGGGTTTCCTTCGGCAGGCTGCTCTTGCGGGCCAGCCAGTCATGGATCCGCTTCGGTCCGGCATTGTAGGCGGCAGCCGCGAGGCCGAAATTGCCGAATTGCTCGAACAGATTGCGCAGCAGTCGCGCCGAGGCGGGGATCGCTTCCAGGGGATCGAACGGATTGTCGAGGCCGACGGCATCCGCCGTCTCTGGCATGAATTGCGCGATGCCCTGCGCGCCGGTGCGGCTCACTGCGCCGGGCTTGAAACGGCTTTCCTGGAACAGCAGGCGGATGAAGAACGGCACCGGCAGGCCGTTGCGCTGCGCCGCCTCGGCCAACGTGTCGCAAACCTCGCGCGTGGACCGGTGCACCACCGGCTTCGGCGGGGCCGGCGGCGGCGAGGGCAGGTCGCGCGGCTCGAGCAATTTGGATGTGCCGGTCTCGGGCGGGATGTCGATCGGTGCATCGGCAACCGGCGTCAGCGACGGCGCAACGCCGGCGAGCGGCACGGGGCTGAAGGCATCGGCGGGCGGCGCCAGCCGGTCCGCAGCTTTTTGCTCCCGCAGCGTCTTGCTCCGTACCGAGATGGCGTTGCCGGCCGGAACCGCGGCGACGGCGAAAGTATCGTCGAGGCGGCTGCTGAAAGCTTTCTGATCGAAGCCCAGCGAACCGGGCATGACGGCAAGGCAAATGAAGGTACTGGCAATCAGAGGCCGCATTCACGAATCCTCGACGCGCCGCGGACACGCTGCGGCGTGGGGGTGACCTTCGCGCCGTGAAACACACGGCGTGGCGAACAAACAATGGAACGGGAGGAATGCCCCGGCGTTATGTCGGGTTGTGCTGGGCAAACGCGCCGGTTTTTTGAAAACGATGCGGTCGCATTGCGGCGCGCGCGTCGCGCCACCGCCGCAGTTCCGCGGCCGGAACCCGAAATATAAAACGGCCGCGCGGGTGACCCGCGCGGCCGTTCACAATTTCAAAAGCGTCAGTTGCCGCTGATCGTCTTGATCACGCTCGACATCGGCCGCGCCTCGTCGAGCCCGCCGCCCATCTCCTTGAGCACGGCGTCGACGTATTCCTTCTTCGGCTCAATCGGCGTCTTGCCGGTGATCTGCACCACCTTGTAGCCGCCTTCCTTGAGCTCCTTCAAAATCTCCGGCAGCGCTTCCGAGGTCGCGTGCTGGAAGTCGTGCATCAGGATGATGCCCTTGCCGTGCTTCTCGAGCTTGCTCATCACGGATTTCACGACCTGCTCGGGGCGGCGCATCTTGAAATCGAAGGAGTCGAAATCGGTCGAGAAGACGGCGACGTTGCGTTGCGCCAGATATTTCATCATGTCCGGCGGATTGCGCAGCGTCGGGAAGCGGAAGAACGCGTCGACGGGCTTGTTGCCGAGCGCGATGCTGACCGCGGCGATGCCCTTCTCGAATTCCTCCTCGGCTTCCTGCTGCGTCAGGCGCGAAAGGTCCTTGTGCGACCAGGTGTGCGAACCGATCGTGTGGCCGCCCGCGGCGACCTCCTTGAGGATCTCCGGATGCCAGCCGGCATGCTTGCCGATCGGGAAGAACAGGGCCTTGGTGCACTGGTCGGCCAGCGCCTTGAGCACGCGCGGCGTATTGCCGGGCCACGGGCCGTCGTCGAAGGTGAGCACGACTTCCTTGTCCTTGAGGAAGTCGTAGGCCTTGAAGTGCTCGAAGCCGAAGCCCGGGCCGCCGGTCGTGTCGATCTGCACGATGCGGGACACGCCGAGTGCATTCGGGTTGTCGCATTTGGCCTGCGTCGGCGCTGCCGGCGCGGGAGCCTGGGCGTCTTCGGCCCATGCCGCGGTGCCGGCCGCCATGAAGAAGGCTACGGCCAAGGTGATAGCAGTACGCATCGAGGTCTCCCAACTGCCATAAATTCAGGTTGGGCTATTCATTTCGGGTTTAACCTTTTGAGTCAACGCAACGCCCCAAAACACAGCTTTTGCGCGCGAAAATGGTTAACGGCGTGGGCTGCCGTCACCCGCGTGCCGGGTTTGTTGCCTTCCGGGGGGAACGGTCCTATCTGATGGCTCAAGGGAGCCTAATGACAGCGCAAACGCCCATAGCCCCGGTCTCCATGGCGCGCCCGCTCGCCGTACTCGGCGCCGCGGCCGGCCTCTTGACCGTGGCCGCTCTGGGCCTGTGGGCCTGGTACGGGACGACGGTTTTCTTCGAGATGCTGCGCGCCGGCTTTGCGGCGTGCTTCTGATCTCGTGAGCAAGGGTTCCCTGATGGCCTCGCGCGCGTCGCACATCCTTCTCGTCCTGTCCGCCTTCTTCGCCGGCCTCGTCGTCTTCCTTGCCGTGTTTCTCTACGCGACCGGGCAGTTCGGCGGCGGCGGCGGGTCGGGATCGTCGGCGGTCGGCGGCCCGTTCAAGCTGACCGACCAGGACGGCAAGGTGATCACCGCGGCCGACTTCAAAGGAAAGCCGTTCCTCGTGTTCTTCGGCTACACGCACTGTCCCGACGTTTGCCCGACGACGTTGTTCGACATGTCCGAGGTGATGCGTGCGCTCGGGCCGGATGCGGATCGCACGGCGGGACTCTTCATCAGCGTCGATCCCGATCGCGATACGCCGGCGGTCCTGAAGGAGTACCTCTCGAGCTTCGATCCGCATCTGCGCGGCGCCACTGGTAACGAGGCCGAGCTCGGCAAGGTCGAGAAGGAATATCGCGTCTACGCCAAGAAAGTGCCGACCGGAAAGGACGGCGACTACAGCATGGACCACAGCGCGATCGTGTATCTGATGGACAAGAGTGGCCGCTTCGTCGCCCCATTCAGATTGGATCGCAAGCCGCAGGACTCCGCGTCTGAGTTGCGTAAGTACCTTTGAGCAAGTTTTGGTAGATATGTATTCGACGATCTGAAAGCCGCTGCGGCGTCTTTGCCTTTAAGTACAGTCTTATGACTCATTAGCGCTCGTTATCGCCGTGAAACGGACGGCGAACGAACCGGCGTTTACCGGTAGTTCGGTATTGGATGGGCGTCTGTCCGAGGGGAACGAACAGGCACCGTCGGATGCGATCCACCTGCGAACATCGGACACGCGACATGCGTGGGCAGGCGCTGCATTGCGGCCCACCGAGGCCGGTGCGTCGGCTGCCGGTCCCGCCATCCGCTGCCGCAGTCCTGTGGATAAGCAGGAAAACGCCGCCAACGACCCCGGCGGCGCCCGGTTTCGCCATATGCCCCGCAATCGCTGCGATTGCCGGCCTAAGATAGCCGACCGATTCGCAGGATCGCGGAAAAGCCGCCAACCCCCGCACCTCGCGGCGTTCGAACCAGAACCCATGCGCTTCTCGCCCCAGTTCCTCGATGAGCTGCGCGCCCGCATCCCCGTCTCCGAGGTGGTGGGGCGGCGGGTGAAGCTCATTCGTTCGGGCCGCGAGATGAAGGGGCTGTCGCCGTTCAACAAGGAGAAAACCCCGTCCTTTTTCGTGAACGACGCGAAGATGATGTGGTTCGACTTCTCCTCCGGCAAGAACGGCAACATCTTCGACTTCCTGATCGAGACCGAAGGCGTCTCCTTCCCGGAGGCGGTCGAGCGCCTGGCGCAGCTCGCGGGCGTGCCGTTGCCGAAGGTGTCGCGCGAGGACGAGGCGCGCGAGGCCAAACGCAAGTCGCTCTACGACGTCATGGATCTCGCGGCGAAGTTCTTCGAGGCGACGCTTGCCGCCCGCCCCGGCGCCAAGGCGCGCGGCTATCTCGCCGACCGCGGGCTCGATCCCGCGACGCAAGTGAAATTCCGCCTCGGTTACGCGTCTCCCGATCGCTACGCGCTCAAGGAGCACCTCGGCTCGCACGGCATCCCCGTGCCAGACATGATCGAAGCCGGGCTGCTCGTTGCCGGCGACGAGATTCCCGTGCCCTACGACCGCTTCCGCGACCGCGTGATGTTCCCGATCACCGATCTGCGCGGGCGCATCATCGCCTTCGGCGGCCGCGCGCTGGAGAAGGACGTCCCCGCGAAGTATCTCAATTCGCCGGAGACACCGCTCTTCCACAAGGGTTCGAATCTGTACAACGGCGCTGCCGCGCGCGAGGCGGTGCACGCAGCCAGGTCTACGAAGGCTGGGCAAGAAAATGCCGGCGCGACCGTCATCGTCGTCGAGGGTTACGTCGACGTCATCGCCATGGTCACGGCCGGCTTCCCGGCGACCGTGGCGCCGCTTGGCACGGCGCTGACCGAGGATCAGCTTGGCCTCCTCTGGAAAATGGCCGACGAGCCGGTGCTTTGCTTCGACGGCGACGGCGCCGGCGTGCGCGCGGCGTATCGTGCCGTCGATCTGGCGCTGCCGCGGCTCAAGCCCGGCAAGAGTCTCAAATTCGCGCTGCTGCCGCAGGGACAGGATCCGGACGACCTCGTGCGCTCGGCCGGACGCGAGGCGGCGGCCGACGTGATCAACGCCGCCAAGCCGCTCGCGGCGATGCTGTGGGCAAACATGACCGAAGGCCATGTTTTCGACACCCCGGAACGGCGCGCCGCGCTCGAGGCGCGCATCGGCGAGGTGACCAACGCTATCGCCGACGAGGCCGTGCGCCGGTATTACCGCGAGGACTTCCGCGGCCGGCTGCAGCAGTTGTTCGCCCCGGCGCAGGCGTCGCGCGAACCCTGGCGCAACGCGCGGCCGTCAGGTCCGCGTCGGGACTGGCCACCGCGCCAGGGCGGCGCCTTCGCCCGGCCGCAGACCGGCCGCGCCACGCCCTATGTCGTCGTCAGCCAGCAACTGGCGGCGAGCCCGGTGCATCGTGGGCACCGCGCCGCGGTGCCGCTGCGCGAGGCGCTGATCCTGCAGGCGGCGCTGAACCACCCGTGGCTGCTGCACGACCATCTGGAGGAGCTGAGCCAGCTCGAATTCCGCCATGCCGATGCCGAACGGCTGAAAGCCGTGCTGATCGACATTGCCGCCCATGCCGCGACGCTCGATGCCGAGGGACTGAAGGCGGAGCTCGCCGCCCGCAACGTGTCGGATGCGCTCGCCCGCCTCGGCGCCGCCATCACGACCGCCTCGGTCTGGGGCGCCCGCGAGGACGCCGCGCCGGACGACGTTCTGGTCACCTGGAGCCAGCTCGTTGGCTTGCATCGTCAGTGGCATTCACTACTTAAGGAGCTCAAGGAAGCCGAGCACGCCCTCGGCGAGGACGCCAGCGAAGCCAACTATTTGCGGTTGCGAGACGTGAAGGCGCGCCTCGCCCGGATGGACGGAACCGAGGCCCTGATTGAGGGCTTCGGAGCCTCTTCCGGCCGGGGCGCTCGTGGCTTATGACGACTACCCACGGCGGGCGGCCCAGGACGGGCGCGGCCCGGTTCGGCGGCAGCTGACGGCAGGGATTGTTCGGGTCGACAATCCGTCGTTTTTGACAGAGTTAAGAGGGGCTTAAGTGGCGCCCCGCGACACTGGCGGCCTGATTCGGGCCGGCGCACTTCCGAGCGGGGCGCGGGCCCTTTTTGGCGACGGGCTGGCGCCGTCCGGTCCCGATGAGCCGGCAAGACGGCCAGAACGGCCGCTACAGAGAGACAAGAGATGGCGAGCAAAGTAAAGGCGACGCAGGCGAAGGAAGAGACCCAGGAGAAGGAGGGCGAAGGCGCCCCCGATACGCCGCTGCCGCTGCTCGATCTGACCGACGCCGGCGTCAAGAAGATGATCAAGGCCGCCAAGAAGCGCGGCTACGTCACGCTCGACCAGATCAACGAGGTGATGCCCTCGGGCGAGGTGTCCTCCGACCAGATCGAGGACATCTACGCGATGCTGTCGGAGATGGGCATCAACGTCGTCGAGAACGAGGAAGCGGACGCCGACGACGCCGAAAAGACGGAGGAGGCCGCCGACGACGACGAGGAGGACAATGGCTCCGAGCTCGTCGAGACGAAGTCCAAATCGCTCGCCACCACCGAAAAGAAAGAACCGTCCGAGCGCACCGACGATCCCGTCCGCATGTATCTGCGCGAGATGGGTTCGGTCGAGTTGCTCTCGCGCGAGGGCGAGATCGCGATCGCCAAGCGCATCGAGGCCGGCCGCGAGGCGATGATCGCAGGGCTGTGCGAAAGCCCGCTCACCTTCCAGGCCATCATCATCTGGCGCGATGAGTTGAACGAAGGAAAGGTTTTCCTGCGCGACATCATCGACCTCGAGGCCACCTATGCCGGCCCCGACGCCAAGAACATGCAGCCGCCCGTGATCGGTCCGGACGGCAAGCCGATTCCCGGCTCGCAGGTCGGCACGCCTGTCCCCGGCGCGCCGCATCTGCAGGTCGTGCAGACGCCGGCGCCGCCGGCCGCGCCGCCGGCCGCCACGCCGTTCAAGACCGCCGACAGCGGCGACGGCGAGGAGAAGGATCCGGGCGAGTCCGCTGCCGAGAGCGATTACGACGAGGACGACATGGAGTCCTCGCTGTCGCTCGCCGCGATCGAAGCCGAGCTCAAGCCGAAGGTCGTGGAGACCTTCGACACCATTGCCGATTCCTTCAAGAAGCTGCGCCGCCTGCAGGACCAGGACATCGAGCTGCGCCTCAAGAGCGACAATCTCTCGCCGTCGCAGGAGCGCAAGTACAAGAAGCTGAAGGAAGAGATCATTGCCGAGGTGAAGTCGCTGCGGCTCAACCAGGCGCGCATCGATTCACTTGTCGAGCAGCTCTACGACATCAACAAGCGCCTCGTGTCGAACGAAGGCCGGCTGATGCGGCTTGCCGAATCCTACGGCGTCGCGCGCGAGGACTTCCTGCGCAACTACATGGGCGGCGAGCTCGATCCGCGCTGGCTCAACCGCGTGTCGAAGCTCTCGGCCAAGGGCTGGAAGAACTTCGTCGGCGCCGAGAAGGACCGGATCAAGGACATTCGCGGCATGGTGCACGACCTTGCCGCGCAGACCGGCGTCGAGATCGCCGAATTCCGCAAGATCGTGCAGATGGTGCAGAAGGGCGAGCGCGAGGCGCGCCAGGCGAAGAAGGAAATGGTGGAGGCCAACCTGCGCCTCGTCATCTCCATCGCCAAGAAATACACCAACCGCGGCCTGCAGTTCCTCGACCTGATCCAGGAAGGCAACATCGGCCTGATGAAGGCGGTCGACAAGTTCGAGTACCGCCGCGGCTACAAGTTCTCGACCTACGCGACGTGGTGGATCCGGCAGGCGATCACCCGCTCGATCGCCGACCAGGCGCGCACCATCCGCATTCCGGTGCACATGATCGAGACGATCAACAAGATCGTGCGCACGTCGCGGCAGATGCTCAACGAGATCGGCCGCGAGCCGACCCCGGAAGAGCTCGCCGAAAAGCTCGGCATGCCGCTGGAGAAGGTGCGCAAGGTCCTCAAGATCGCCAAGGAGCCGCTGTCGCTCGAAACGCCGATCGGCGACGAGGAAGATTCGCACCTCGGCGACTTCATCGAGGACAAGAACGCGATCCTGCCGATCGACGCGGCGATCCAGTCGAACCTGCGCGAGACGACGACGCGCGTGCTCGCGTCGCTCACGCCGCGCGAGGAGCGCGTTCTGCGCATGCGCTTCGGCATCGGCATGAACACCGACCACACGCTGGAAGAGGTCGGTCAGCAGTTCTCGGTGACGCGCGAGCGCATTCGTCAGATCGAGGCGAAGGCGCTGCGGAAGCTCAAGCACCCGAGCCGGTCGCGGAAGCTGCGGTCGTTCCTCGACAACTGATCTCTCGTGTCCCGGGCGCGGCGCAGCACGATGTGGTGCGCCGCAGAAACGGGACCCCGGTTATTTCCATCGGAATGAAAACGGCGGGCCTCGAGCCCGCCGTTTTCATGTCTGGCGGACCGCTTTTCGTTTCCTGCAACCCATGATAGTAATTTGGTATGCCCACTATCGCGATCTTCAACGGCATCATCATCCAAATGTTCTTTGAAGATCACAATCCGCCGCACGTGCACGCATTCTACGGCGAGTTCAAAGCGCTTGTGCGGCTCAGCGACGGCGCGATGATCCGCGGCTCGCTTCCCCGCACGCAGGCGAATTTGGTAAAGTCCTGGGTGCTGCTGCGGCAAACCGCGTTGATGGAGAACTGACGACATGCCCAAACCGACGGCCGCTGCTTCCGGGTCGCAGGTCCCGCCAATGATTGACGTCGTCTCGGTCAAGCATCTGCGGGGCTACAAGCTGCGCGTGGGATTTTCCGATGGCTCCGCTGGCGTGCATGATTTCTCGTCGACTGCCGCGCGCGATGGCGAGATGGTCCGGCCGCTGAAGGATCCCGCATTCTTTGCCAGGGTCTTCATCGAACTCGGGGCGCTCACCTGGCCGAACGGCTTCGATCTCGATCCGATCGCCCTGCACGAGCGCATGGCGAAGGCGGGCGAACTGACGCAGGTCGCTGCCGAGTAGCGCATCACGGAAGCACAAGGACGGACGACTCGAAACCGCGCGGGTCGCGCACCGCACCAGCACGCGCGCCGCTATACTCCTTTCATGTCGTCCCGCTCCGCCATCGCCTCCGCCCTGCGCCATCTGGCGCCGCATCTCCCCGCGCACGAGTTCGCCGCGGTCGTCGATCACGCGATGGACAGTCCGGGCCTGCGCGTCGCCTCGCCCGAAAATGCCGCGTGGCTGTCGCTCGTCGCCTATGCCCGGCACACTTTGACCGACTACGACACGCTTCTGGCGCAAGGCTACGACCGCGACAGCGCGCGCTTTTTCGTGGCCGACGAGCTTGCCGGTCTGCTCGCCGGCTGGGGCGTGAAGCGCAAGCTCGGTGAGGGTGAGTAGGGGGCTTGTCCGCTGTCGTCCTGGGCGAGGGCGTAAGCGATCAGGCGAAGAACTGTTTCCTTTGGTTTGCAGCGGTTAGTATCGCTGCGATGTCGGTCACCAGAAACAACCATTACGTCCCGCAATGGTATCAAGAAGGGTTCTTCGAGCCCGGTCGGAAGTCGCTCGCCTATGTTGATATGACACCGGAGCAGCAAGTCCTCCCGGACGGGCGCGTGATCATTCAAAACGGCGCGTGGAATTACACGCCGACCTCAAGGGCATTCTGTCAGAGGGACTTGTACTCGACCTTCTTCGGCACGTCCGTCAACGACGAGATCGAACGCCGCTTGTTTGGCGATGTCGATACTAGAGGGTCGCAAGCCGTCCGCGCATTCATAGGCGCGGACATGCACGAATGGCACGACCATTTCCAAGACTTCTTCGAGTTTCTCGATATTCAGAAAATCCGCACACCGAAGGGCTTGGCCTGGCTCCAGGCCCAATATCCCGCCCTCACGCAAAACGAGCTGATGTTCGAGATGCAGGGCATCCGCATGCTGCACTGCGCGATCTGGGTCGGCGGCGTGCGCGAGATTGTCTCTGCCGAAGAGTCCGACGTGAAGTTCATTACGAGCGACCACCCGGTGACGATCTACAACCATGCAGTCCCTCCCACGGATCGCGCGTGCGCGTACCCGCTTGATCCCGGGATAGCGCTGCGGGGTTCGCAGACGCTTTACCCGATGGACCGGAACCACTGCCTAATCCTTACGAACCTAGAGTACGCGAAAAACCCGAGCACCGATCCGCTCCAGAAGAGGACCTTTGCGCGCAACTACCGGCAGTCGATAACCAAGATCGACTCGGTTATCCGCGAGCGGAAGCTCACCGCGCAAGAAGTCGCGGAAATCAATTTCATCATCAAGAAGCGCGCGAGCCGGTATATCGGCGGCGGGCGCAAGGAATGGCTGTACCCGGAAAGGGCCGTGACGCAGCCGTGGAGCGAACTCCGAAAAACGCTGATGCCGCCAGAGTTCGGCCTGTTTGAGTTCGGCGGTGAGATATTCGTTAAGTACGACAGCGGCCATGTCCATTACCAGGATGAGTTCGGCAGGACGGAAAAGCCGCGGGAGTTCTTGATCAAGAAGCCGCCGGACAAGCGGTTGCGGCCGGGCGACTACTGCGGATGCGGGCGCGGAAGATCATTTAAGGAGTGCTGCCAGTCCAAGCCGGAGGCGCTGCGCCCGGCCTGGAACGAAAGGAGCATTCGCGAGCGCAACCTGATGCTCCAAAATGCCATTGTGAATATGCTAGAGCTCGAGTCCGGGAAGGACTGGGTGCAGATTCGCCGCGAGTTGACCGACGAGAAGATCGGCAAGATTTATAATCTCTACGAAGCGCTGTGGCCGCTCGAAACCGATCTGCTCGCACTGCTGCCCAAGCCCGACGGCGAGGCTCGCGCCATCTACACTGGGTCTATCCACCCGTCGTCGATCACGGATTTCGCCTTGGCGGCTCCCCTGTATTTCGGGGAGCTGATTGTCGCGCACCCGTTCGTCCACGCCGGAATAATGAAAAAGGAGATGAGCCCGACCGGCAACCCGAAGTCCTACCGGCAGGAGTTCCTCAAGACGATTTTGTTCTTCCTGAACATCATGCCGCTCGTCGATCTCGGCATAGTCAACCTCATACCGGACCCCTGCGACTTCGATTTTCATCTCCGCAATCAGATGATGAGCATGGCAAGGGCTCGGGCACCGCGGTTCGACCCGAAGGATGACTCCCGCCTACAAAAGACGATGGAAGAGGGCCATCGGCGCAGCATCATGCTGATGCCTACGGACGCGATGCGCAGGCAGCTCCGCGAGCTCAAGCCGGACCTCAATGAGGAGGAGATCGAGGCAGTCATGCGCGCCGGCGTGCGAATGCGGGAGGCTGATCCCCTGGCCGTCCTCCAGGAAGGCTCGTTGGAAGGCGGGAAAGGCGGCGGGCAGATGAGTATGTTCAAGCTCGTACCGAACTTTGAGATGACGATGTATTTGGCCCAAGCAACGGGTGCCTGCATCGTCACGGATAGCCCGTTCCGCTGGAGTGAGGTCCAGGGCGCCATCCGGCGGCGCTACAAGGCGGCGACTCCCGGTCTCGCCCCGCTCGTGACCGACATCGAGCGCTCGAAATTCGCGTTCCCACAGAGCGCGACGGACGTTGTGGCCGCGGCCTTGAGCAAGACCGGCGCGGGTTACCCGGATTTACTACGAGACCTCTTCAAGTACCTTTCCAATCTCGAAGAGCGCGGGGCGAAACCCAATCGCGAGGCGCAGTTTGTCAGCCGGTTTGCCAAAGCGCATGCCGCGGCGCAGGCCGGATTCAAAAAGTCGGGCGTGCCGGTCAAGGAGGGGCGCATCTCATGCGTCTTCCCTCCGGGCGGCATACAAGACAATACGGTCAACCGGCTGCTTTTGATGTCGAGTTCTGAAAGGCACTTGTCGGGTGTGCCGATGGCCTTCTTCGTCGAACCCGCCGAAGAGCTCTCGGGAAGTGCTAACGGACCGCAATCGCCAGAGCAGGCTGGGTGAAGCTCCGGATTTCGTCTATTTTTCCTAGTAAAATACTCCTTGACTATAATCCGTGTTAGGTCTATATACAGGTCACCTTCCCCACGCGAGGGCGTTCTGCAGTGACGCAGCGAACGGGGGGAGGGCGGCGCCCGCGGGCCGGTCCGTCAAACCGGCGCTCGGGGGCCCTGGGTGCCCGTCCGCCCCCACTATGAGGGGCTGCCTTCAATGGCTGGACGAGGCGGCGCTAGGGGCGGCGAAAGCCGCTCCGACAAGGCCAGGCCCAAGGGGCGGCCGATCGGGCCGTCCGGCGGGCCTCATGCCTCGCGCGCCGCTCGGAAGCACGGTCCCAGGGTCGAAAAACGCCGCGGTGGAGTGCCGGGAGGCGAGGCGCTCGAACCGGCGCCGCCGCCTCGCGCGGCCGTGGTTAGCGCCTTCCGGCGCTCCACCCCTTCTCGCCCGGTCGGGCGGGACGGGCGACCTCGCAAAGTCCGGCGCCGTCCGGCGCGCGGAAACGAACCCTCATACCCACGGAGATCTGCGACATGACCGACCCCGACCGCGAAGCCGCCGTGCGCGACGCGCTTGCCGGCATTCCGCCGCTGCCGACCGATGGACAGGTGATCCGCGAGGCGATGTCGCGCATCGTCCCGATCGCCGTGAGCGACATGACCGGCCGCTGGCGCAAATGCCCGGAGCGGCGCTGCCGGCGCGAGCAATGCTGCATGGCGCCGCAGAGGGAATGCATGGCCGCGCCGCGCGTCCCGCTCGCCGGTATCGAGACGACGCACGCCTGGCTCGCCGCGCGCTTGCGCGAACAGTTGTTGGACATCCTGCTCGCGCGCGCGCTCGGCGCGGAGGAGACGGAGCGCGAAGCGCCCGGTGGGACCGCGCATGCATGAGCGTCCGGCCGCACGGCGCGCCCGCGTTTGCCTGTTGCACAACGGCCGTTGCCGCGTTTCCATATGGGCTGTCAGATGCAAAGCAGGGAAGCCGACATGAGCGACGACTTGAGCCCGCGCGGCCAACTCACCGTGCGCATCAGCGCGATGCCGGCGGACACCAACGCCAACGGCGACATCTTCGGCGGCTGGGTGATGTCGCGCATGGACCAGGCCGGCGGCATCGCCGGCGTCGAGCGCGCCCGCGGCCGCGTCGTCACCATCACGGTCGAGGCGATGAAGTTCATCCGGCCGGTGCGCGTCGGCGACGTGCTCGAGGTCTACACGGTCGTGGAAAGTATCGGCCGCACCTCGATGAAGATCCACGTCGAGGCCTGGGCGCGGCGCTTCCAGACGCAGATCCACGAGAAGGTCACCGATGCCAATTTCACCTTCGTCGCCATCGACGATAACGGCAAGCCGCGGCCTATTCCGCCGGCGTGAGCGGCGGCGTCGACATGGAATCGAAACGGCGGGCCACAAGCCCGCCGTCTTTGTTCGTCGGCTGCGGCGTTCGTCAATTCGTCTTGGTCGCCTCGCGCACCAGCACCGGCTTGTCGCGCC
Source organism: Pseudolabrys sp. (assembly GCF_035943735.1). Taxonomy (GTDB): domain Bacteria; phylum Pseudomonadota; class Alphaproteobacteria; order Rhizobiales; family Xanthobacteraceae; genus Pseudolabrys. Next base: position 8,924 of record NZ_DASZBV010000009.1, on the reverse strand, counting down.
AGACGTCGGGAAACATCTTCTTCAGGTTCGCCACCTTCGGCGCGTCGTTGAACATGATGTAGGGCTGCGAGGGGTGCAGCGTCGCGTAGTCCTGATGATAGCCTTCGGCGGGAAAGAAGGCGGCGGTCGTCGCGTCGACCTTGGTGACGACCGGCCGGTCGAACACGTGCGCCTTGTTCATCTGCGCGATGTAGGCCGTGGCGAACGCGCGCTGCGCGTCGTTCTGCGGGAAGACCTCGGAACGATACTGCGTGCCGTGATCGGGGCCCTGATAATTGAGCTCGGTCGGGTTGTGCGCGACCGAGAAATAGATCTGCAGGATCTTGCCGTAGGTGATCTGCTTCGGGTCGAACGTCACGCTGACGCTTTCGGCGTGGCCGGTGGTGCCGGTGCTGACGGTCTCGTACTCGGCGTCCTTCTGCGCGCCGCCGGCATAGCCGGACACGGCATTGGTGACGCCCTTGACGTGCTGGTAGATGGCCTGCACGCCCCAGAAGCAGCCGCCGGCGAGCACGGCGGTCTCGAGGCCCGCTGCGGGCGCCGGGGCGTCCATCGCGGGCGGCGGCACCATGACGGGGGTTTCAGCGTGGACGCCGAACGGCGCCGACAGCGCGAATGCGATCAGGAAAGCGGGCGCGGCGGCAATGAGCAGGGCAGGGCGTTTCATCGTGGCGGCCTCCCGAGAGTAATCTCGTTCCGCTATAGCGGCGGGGCGGCCCTGTTGCACGACACGAATTGACACGTCTGCGTGACAGCGCCGTGTCCGGAACGGCCGGCTCAGCGTGCCTTGCGGGCGATCCGCACCGGCGCCGGCGTGCCGCCGCCACCACCGGACTGTTTCGGCTTCTTGCCGAGCGCCATGATGGCGGTGCCCATGGCGACGCTGCCGAAGGTGACGACGAAACCGAAGGCCAGCAGCAGCAGCGCGGCGGGGCCGTTGCGGTCGGCCAGGATCAGGCCACGCAGGTTGCCGGGATTGAGCGCCAGCAGGCCGCCGAGCATCAGCGCGGCGATCGTCGCGCCGATGGCGAGATTGATCGCGAGCAGGCGGATCAGCGGCAGCCGGAGAAGGCGCATGGCGCGCTATATCGCGCTGCTGCCTCAAAAGCGCAACCGCGGTGAGGGCGCGGCGGTGCGCGCCACGCCCTCGCCGGCGCCGTTATTCCAGCGCCTCGATCATGCGCACGTCGCGGACGGCGCCGTCGCCGAGCGCGCGCACGGCCTCCTGATAACCAGGCGAGTCGTGCGCCGCGATCGCCTGTTCGAGCGAGGGGAATTCCGTGATGACCACGCGTTCCTTCTGCCCGTGCTCGTAGGCCATCTGCGCGGTGCCGCGGGCGAGATACTTCGCGCCGAACGGCTTGGTCGCCGGGGCGGCGAGCTTGGCGTAGGCGGCGAGCTTCTCGGGGTCTCTGACCTCGCGATAGACGGTGATCCAGTAGGCCTTCGGCATCGGGCGCTTCCTCTTGCGTCGTTTGGGAAGCGGCACTGTAGCGGCCCATCGGCGCGAGGCAAGGATGCCGAGCGCGCTTTGGTTTGGCGCCCGTGTCCTGCCTTTACTGCTGCAGAAGACCGGTCAGAGTGGAGCGCGGACCGCGACGACGCCAAGAAACTCAGACGCCTTGAAGAACCGTGGGGAGCACCAGGAAGGAATCATGAATGCCACCGGCATGAATCCGATGGCGTCCACTGTTGATGGTCTCGTGGTGGTCGGTGCAAATTCGTCCGTGGCGTAGCGGCAAAGGGTTGGATCGCGTGTAAGTGAAAGACCCGCCCTGTATCTCCAGCTGCAGGGTCTCTCCTGCCCGGAAGAAGGTACTGGAAGGCCAGATTTCGATTTCGACAGGGACGATTTCGCCGGGTTCAAGCTTCAGGGCGCGCTCGTGCTTGAGCCATGGCTGGAAATCCGTCGAACGGAGCGGATCGAGCTCCCGATGCGAGACACGCAGCCATCCACGTGCCGCCAGTCCATTCTCGACGTGATTGAAATCGGGAAAATGCACCTCCTGCCCGCGACGGTCGTACTTCCGAATCCCGACGAAGAGGTCCATGTCGTCGGCCGCTTCGGCCGAGACCCATAGCTTCAGCTTCATGTGGCCGGTGATCTCGGTGTCCGCATCGAATGTGCAACGAAAGATTGCGCGGCCATCAGGGGTATTTGGGGCCGTGGAAACATAGGAGGCGACAGATGCCGTTGTCGGAGGGACGGGCTGCATCGTTCGCTCCGTCGCGTCCAGATACATTTTCTGGTAACGCGTGTCCGGCAGCGGCCAGGCGGAGCCGAACCTGGTTCGACCATCGTAAAAACGCGTCCGCAGCTCGTAGCGAACGCGAGGCGTCTCGAGCCAGTCGTTGTCCTCGCCTTTCAGGAAATAGTCGCAAAAGCGCAGCTGACGCTCCAGGCACTCACGGTGGAAGTAAGACTCCCATTCCTTGCGTCCGTGAATTTCCAGCCACTTGTGTTCCGATGCGGCCTGACGGAACCCCTCGATCGTTCCGCGATTGTGCAGCCCCTGCGTCGACCAGCTCGCACAGACATACAGTGGCACTTTGATCTGCGATAAGTCGCCGTGTCTTTCTTTCCAGTAGTCGTCCAGAAACGGATGATTGCGTTTGCCGACATCCAGCTCATCGACTTCGGCGTCGGGCCAGCTTTTCTTCACGAGCGCGTCGAGGAACGGGCAGAAGCTGGTTTCCGGTATGCCGCCGTGGAAGGCCCATTCCCGATAGAGGTCGCTCACGCCCTCCCAGGGGATCATCGCGGCCAGATGCGGCGGATTGAGTTGGCCGACGCGCCACTGCGTCATTGCAAGGTAGGAGACGCCGTTGGTCGCGACCTTGCCGTTGCACCAATCCTGGACGCCGCACCACTCGATCACGTCATGGAAGTCTTCCGCCTCCATCGTGGACATCGGCGATATCCTGCCCGCCGATCCGGATGTGCCGCGGGCGGCGGCTTTGACAACCGCGTAGCCGTTCGGGACCCAGAAGCCGGGGTCCGGCGCTTCCCACGCCGCGAACAGGGACGCATTGTATTGTCCGAGCGTGTAGGGCCCGCCCGCAGGCATCCCGGAATCGACGTGAATGGAGTCTTTGCCGTAGATGTCGAACGACACGATGGCCGGAAACCGTCCCTCGTGTGGAGGGCGAAAGACGTTCACATACAGGATCGTGCCATCTCTGGTTTTTACCGGCACATCCTTTTCGAAGACCATGCACTTCATGCCGTAGTGCATGGTGCCAACGATCACGTCGTTGCGGCCAGATCGGCAGTCTCGAGGATGCGTCGGAATGCTGTTCGCAGGCGCCTGATCGAGCGGCTGGTCCGGAGCGCGCGTGTAATCGGCCATGTCGGGAGTGAGGCCCGCTTGGAAGGGCTAGTGTACCGCCGACTTTAGGAGGTCGTCCGCGAGCTCGGCAAGGCCGGCCGCGCCGTCATTTCGTTCTTTCACGTCCTTCGGAAGTGGGGCGTCGGTTCATTCCGTGAAAGTTTGAGGTCCGGCTCTGCCTACTTCTTCTTCGCGCCGGTGCGCGCGATGCTCTTGATCGCCAACGGCGAGCGGCCAGACTTCTCGGCGATCTCGCGATCCTGCTCGATGATGTAGCCGCGCGCGGGCTCGTCTTTCTCCAGCCCGCCGAGCAGTTCGGCCGGCACGCGCCGGTTGGAGCGCTGCGAGCCGTCCTCGTAGACGACGTCAAAAAAGGCCCATTCGCCTTTATTGTTGCTTCCCGGCTTCTTGGCCATGCGGGTTTGTCCTTTTTGCCCTTCAAACGAAAACCCCGCGGCGCGCGCGGGGTTTGGAAACTCCAGGGCCGGATATAAGCGTCTGCGGCGGGGATTGCAAAGCGTGCCGCGCCGCGGAGCGCGCAGGGCGGGCTCGCGTGAAGGGCGGCTTCTATTCCCGACCAGTCTTCAGTGCGACGTTCTTGAACGTGACATCGGCGCCTTGCGCGAAGCGCTTGCCGTTCTTCTTGTCGTGGCGGTGGAATTGCGGCGCCGGGAAGCGCACGCGTAGGGAATAGGTGCCATCGCCGGGGATCACCCAGTTGCGGCCGTAGTGATAGAGATAGGGGTGCCAAAGCAGCGCGTGCTTATAGGTGCCGACCTCCTTGCCGTCGGCATCGGTGAGCGTCACGTCGATATCGAGGCCGGGCAACAGCCTGCCGTCGGCGCGGTCGCGCACCGCGACTTCGATGTGGATGTTCTCGCGCTCCGGAGCCATCCATTCGAGCTTGCCGTCGCGCGGCACATACATGCCCTCGGCCTTCTCGAAGGCATAGGCGATGAGATAGTCGCCGTGCGCGATCTCCTTGCCGCCGTCGGCCACCTCTTCCAGCATGTGCTTGAGAATGCGGCCGAACGCTTCGCCTTCCTTCTTGCCGAGATCGAGACCGCGCGCGTCGGCTTCGTCACTCTTCTTCAATACGGCGGTCTCGGCCAATGGCTCTTCTCCTCGTGTTCAGCTTCGTTACCGCAACGCAGAGGCGAAACTTCGGGTTTCATCGCCCGTAGTCGAGCGCCGCCGGGCGAATTCCGGCGAAAGGCCTGCATCGCTGAATGCGTCACGAAGCTCGGCAATCGCGACGTGCTCACCGACAATGCCGGCGCCTTTCCCGAGCCGCCGACGGCGCCACCGATCGATACCGTCTGGAGGTTTCGCTGGATCTGGACGACAGCCCCGACAGCCAGAAGAGCAAACCGGTCGAAAACCGGATGCACTAAATCCCGCTGCCCGTCATAAATCGCATGACGGAAACATGACCGATTGCATAATGTCTTTATGTGCCTGAATGACGCAACAAATAATCTTATATGCGGATTAACTGGCAATAAAATTGGCTGCCTTAAGGAGTTCCTAACCCGCCATGTGAATTACGAATGGATCACATGCGGCGGCAAGGCTTCTGTTGCACTGCGAAGCGAGTATATTGCATCGCAACAACAGCAAGAAACTTTGAGAGAAAACGTCCTTGGTCATCTCCGAAGGAGACAACCATGGCCTTTGCACATTCCGCACTGACGACCCGCGACCTCTACACCGGTGGCGTGAAGCCCGCCCGCAAGGAAGGCTTCTTCCGCCATCTGCTCCGCACGATGCAGGCTGCCCGCCTGCGGCAGGCGGAACGCGAGATCGGGCTCTACCTGGCCCGCTCCGGCGGCAAGTTCACGGACGAGGGCGAGCGCGAGATCGAGCGCCGCTTTCTGTCGAACCAGCGCTGGTGAGCCCGCTCACCCCAGCCGCACTTCCGATCGCTCGTAAGACAAGAGACCACGACAATGACCACTCTGATTCTGCGCCCATCGCAGGCCCGCTTCGCCTCGCCCTTCGCCGTGTTCGGCCGCTTCCTGACGGTCCTCAGGGCGGTGATCGACGTGATCGCCGATGCCCTGGTACGGGCGCGCGCGGCAACCGAACGGTATCCGCTGGCGGCCTGATATCCGTCGATGCGGCGCGCCCCTTTCGGTGCGCCGCTGCTGTCGACGCCGGCCAGCACTGCGGCGACGGCCCCAAAGTCCCTGCGATCACATATTGATAATGATATCGGGCGGTACGGTTTCTTTTTCAAAGTGAAACCGTGAACGGCGCCGGTTCCCGCCATTTATCTGCCTCGACGGCCGCGGGCCGGACCAACAGCCGTCCTGGCCGACGCGTTAAAGTTAAGGCAACAAATCGCATCAATTCGTGATGGAACGCGGTTAAACCGCGCCGGTTGCGCCACAAAGTTGCCGGGGTTGTCCGCGACATCCCGCGCCTCCCCCCAAACCCGGAGACGACATGATTCGCAGCCTCTGCCTCGCCTCGACGATTCTCATGCTCGCCGCCTCCCTCGCAGTCCCCGCTTCAGCCCGTGAACGCCGTGCCGTCTCCTATGATGCCAACGGCAATCTCGACCTGCTGATCGCGAAATACGCCTCCGAGAACGGCGTGCCGGAATCGCTGGTGCGGCGCGTGATCAAGCGCGAGAGCGGCGGCAATCCCCGCGTCGTCTCGCGCGGCAATTTCGGGCTAATGCAGATCAAGCTCGCGACCGCTCGCTCGCTCGGCTACCGCGGCGGCGCGGCCGGCCTGCTCGATGCCGAAACCAACATGAATTACGCTGTCAAATATCTCGCCGGCGCCTACCACGTGGCCGGCGGCAATGCCGAGCGCGCCGTCCATTATTATGCCGCCGGCTACTATTTCGCCGCCAAGCGCAAGGGCATGGCGACCGCGCCGGCGAATGACGTCGCGATGGACTCCTTCGCCTCGCTCAAGCACGCGCCGACCGCCGCGCAGGAGACCCGCAGCTTCGCCACGTTGTCGCCGGGCGGCATGAACTTCCACTGAGGATCAAGACGCGACGTCCGCAGCCGCGCCGCGCGAGCGGCGCTGCCGCTTAGTGGGCGTCGTAGTAGGGCGGCGGCGGCGAGAGGTTGCTCGTTGCACTCGGCGCCTGTGTCGTCGCCGTCTTTGCGCCGCGGGCCCTGACCGCAGGCGCCTTTCGGTTCGCAGCATTCTTGTCGTCGAACAACTGATCGAACAGATTGACCTGGCTCGCCGGCTGCTCGTTCCCCTGCAGCTTCGGTTTCGGCTTCGCCCTTGCCTTGACCTGATGATGCGGCTGCACGCGTCGCCGCGGTTCGGCCCGGTGGCGAATGCGCAGGATGGCCGGCCGCTCACGTGGCAGGACGATAGGCAACTCCGTCGACGACGCCTCGCCGATGTCGACAGGGATGGTCGCGCCCGAGGAATCGGCGACCGACCCGGTGACGTCGTCATCGGATGCGGGTGCGCTCGCCGCGCGCTCGACCGGCAACGCGGCGAGTTTTGTCGGCTTCGGCTCCGGCATCGGCACCGCGCCTGTCGAAGTCTCGGGTGGCGGCGCGGTTTGCACATCCGCCGCGACCGCGAGGTCGACCTGCGCGGCAGGCGCGGCCACTTTCCGGTTCACTTCGGTCTTGATGTCGGCCTGGGACATTGTCGCGCTAGCAGCCGAAGCAGCCGGTGCGGCTTGCGTCTCGTCTCGCGTCAATGTGCTCGCGGCCGGCGGTGTCGGCGAAGGCGCGGCGACCGGCGTCGGTTTCACACTGTCAACATTGGCCGGCAAACTCGCCGTCCGCGTGACTGGCTGCGGTGTCGGCTTCGCCGCCGCGTCATCCGGTCCCGGTTGCGCAGCCGTCGCAGCCGCGGGCGCAGGTAGAACGGACGGGATCGCCGGCCGTTCCGGCGGCAACATGATCGGCGCGACTTGTGTTGGCGTGTTCGGCAGATCGCGCAGTTTGAGGATCTCGCCGGCGCGCGTGTAGGCGGCGCGCACCAGCATCTGCGGCCATTCCGGATGTGCCGCCCGGTCGATCAGCGGGCCACGTGCCAGGACCATATCCGGCGAGGGGACGCGCGGCGGCTTGCCCGGCGGCTCGAGAGCCAGCACCAGGACCAAAGCGGTAAGGCATACGCCACCGATCGGTACGATGCGAAGAAACGGCAACATGTTCCGTGCTTAACTGAGTCGGCTAGAATGCAACACGCAAAATGAAACCTTGTGTGCGATATCGGCGGGGTGGCGTGGCGGAACTGCATCAGCGGTCCGATGAACAGCCGGCTTGACGCCATCGCAGCGCAAAGCAGTGCGCGGCGCGATCGCGCTGCATGATGCCGATGGGGGCGCGGCTCCGGCATCGATCGATCCGCCTTTCACGGCGAACGCCCCTGGCCGGGTGACAGGCCTTGCCCCCGTTTGCTAGGGAGGGCCACGTCCGGCAAAGACCGGCGGGGGGAAACCGATGATGAAGAAGCCGAACTGCCCGATCATCGCGATCGAAGAGCATTATTGGGACCCGGAACTCACCAGGCACTACACCGGCATCGAGGCGCCGCGCGGCGCCGACGTGGACAAGAAGCTGTACGATCTCGGCAGTCTGCGGCTGCAGGAAATGGACGCGGCCGGCATCGACGTGCAGGTGATCTCGCACGGCGCGCCGTCGACGCAGAAGCTGCCGGCCGACATCGCCGTCAAGCTCGCGCGCGAGGTGAACGACAGGCTGGCCGCGGCCTGCGCCGCCAACCCGAGGCGCTTCGCCGCCTTCGGCGTGCTGCCGACCGCCAATCCGGAAGCGGCCGCCGACGAACTCGAGCGTTGCGTTACCAAACACGGGTTCAAGGGCGCCATGATCCACGGCATGGCCAACGGCGAATTCGTCGACCTGCCGAAGTACTGGCCGATCTATGCTCGCGCCGAGAAGCTCGACGTCCCGATCTACTTCCATCCGTCGTTGCCGGATCCGCGCGTGACCGAGGTCTACTATCAGGACTACGCGAAGGACTTCCCGCTGGTCGTGCGGCCGGCCTGGGGCTTCACGGTGGAGACGGCGACGCAGGCGATTCGTCTCATCCTGTCCGGCGCGTTCGAGAAGTACCCGAACCTCAAGATCATCCTCGGCCATTTGGGCGAGACGCTCCCGTTCCTGATGTGGCGCATCGACGCCGCGCTCAGGCGTCCCGGGCAGAAGCCTCTGAGCTTCCGCGACATCTTCTCGAAGAACTTCTACCTGACGACGAGCGGCTTCTTCTCCAACCCGGCGCTGCTGTGTTGCGTGATGGAGATGGGTGTCGACCATCTGCTGTTCGCGGTCGACTGGCCGTTCGTGCCCGATAACCGGCCGGCGGTGGAATGGATGAACGGTGTGCCGCTGTCGGACGAAGACAAGGCCAAAATATTGAGCGGCAACGCCCGGCGGCTGCTCAGGCTGTGATGCGGGGCGGTGCCGGGCGGCCGCGGCTGCATTCGCCTGCGGCGTGCAGGCGGTGCCCCGGGCAGGTGAGGATTGCGCGCCGCCTGGGGGCATTGATAGTACAATGACGGAACGGGCCCGTAGCTCAATGGTCAGAGCCGACCGCTCATAACGGTCTGGTTGCAGGTTCGAGTCCTGCCGGGCCCACCAC